>NZ_VEIU01000004.1:0-430848 GCF_007680755.1 Agrobacterium sp. DE0009 | reverse complement strand
ATAGAAATTGGTGGCGATCAATCATAATAACAATATCATGATATTGTTATTATGATGGATCGCCACCAATTTCTATCGCCTTTTCAATCCACTTCCCAACCATGCCCCTCCGGATTCACCTATAAATAAATCCACATCACTGCAAAAACCTATATAAAATCACCTGTTTATACAGCAGTAAATTGTCTGCGCGCAAACCAGTAAACTATACCAGTCAAATCCCGCACCTCCTCAAACAAGGATACATTTACAATTATTTATATGTTTTGGGCCTCACTCTTATTAAAGTATACGTTTTGCAGGCGCCTTCCTCACCCCTATTCAATCACTACCACCTTCGCCCACCATTAATCACCAAGAGGTAATTTATTCCACATAAAAAGTATAAATATACAAATATATGTATTAATCCAGAATTATGTAGGAAAAATATTCCGCCGTGAATACCTTTCAATGCATCCACGCCTGAGGAAATCCACCCCTACGGACAGCGGTGGGCCACAGAAGATCGGGCGGACGAACATTCAACCAGTTGCCTGCCCGCAGCCCATCACCTCAGGTTTCTCGATCTTCTGACTTCACTATCCAAAAAAAATAAGGGATCACAAATGATTCTTTATTTGCCGTATAAATCGGTTAGGGATCATTTTTGATCCTATAATTTCTTGATAAAATGCCTAGCAGTAACAGATCATATATGATACTATTGCCGAAAATTTTCCCATAAAGGATCATGTATGATTCCTAATAAAAAACCTCCAATAGGTAACATCGAGACAACTATGCGCGATCTAGGCACCCGATTGGCTCGGGTTCGCCTTAGTCGCAACCTGACCCAAGCACGACTGGCGCAGGAGGCCGGAGCTTCGCTTCCGAGCATCAAGCGGCTGGAGGCTGGCCGGAACAGCTCGCTCGATACCCTTCTCCGTGTATTGAGAGCACTTAACCTAGGCGATCGCATTCTCGACATCCTCCCCAACCCGGACGTTCGACCGGTCGAGCGAGTCCAGCATGACGGCCACGAGCGGCGGCGCGCACGAACGCAGACAGAAGCCCCAAAAGCCAGCGATTGGGCGTGGGCCGAGGAGGATGAGCAATGACGGATGCGACCGTCCGGCTATGGGGTAGAGATATCGGTGCAGTTAGTTGGCTCGACGACAGAGCGATCGGCGTATTCCAATACATGCCTGAGTTCGTCCAAAGCACCATAGAACTGGCGCCGATCATGATGCCGCTGCGCCACGACCCATACGAATTCCCCGGTTTGCCCCGTGACGCCTTCAAGGGTTTGCCTGGCATGATCGCCGACTCCCTCCCTGATAAATTCGGCAACGCTCTGATCGATACATGGCTCGCGACCCAGGGACGATCGGCCGGCAGCTTCAATCCGGTCGAGCGCCTTTGTTATATCGGTACGCGCGGCATGGGCGCGCTCGAGTTCCATCCCACGATCCTCAAAGGGCCGCGCAAATCCCAGCGCCTTGAGATCGATGCGCTGACCAAACTCGCCAACGAAGTCCTCAACAATCGCGCCAACCTTACGGGTATCCTCAAGGGCGATGACGACCACGAAACCCTGCAGGAGATCCTGCGCGTCGGGACGTCCGCAGGCGGCGCACGCGCCAAGGCTATCCTTGCATGGAATGAAAAAACCGGGGAATTCCGATCCGGTCAGGTCAAAGCCGGTGAAGGTTTCACCTATTGGCTCATGAAGTTCGACGGTATCTCCAACAATCGTGACAAGGAGCTGGCCGATCCACAGGGCTTTGGCATTATCGAGTACGGCTTCTTTCTCCTGGCCCGCGCCGCCGGCATCGACATGACCGAATGCCGCCTCCACCATGAAGGCGGCCGATCGCATTTCATGACACAACGCTTCGATCGCACCGCCAACGGCCAGAAGCTCCATATGCAGTCGCTCGCAGCCTTGCGCCACTATGATTTCAACGCAGCAGGAGCTTATTCCTACGAACAGGCCGTCGAGACGATACGGCTCCTCGGCCTTCCCGCTTACGACATTGAGCAGCAGTTTCGCCGAGCGGTTTTCAACATTCTCGTCCGAAATCAGGATGACCACGTCAAGAACATCGCCTTCCTCATGAATCGAAGAGGCGAATGGCGGCTGTCACCAGCGTTCGACGTCAGCTACGCCTACAATCCGGATGGAAGCTGGACCCATCAGCACCAGATGAGCCTGAACGGTAAACGCGATCATTTCGAGCTGTCCGATCTTATCCAGTTTGGCGTTTTCTGCGACCTCAAGCCCAAAAAGGCCGAAGAAATTATCCGCGAAATGCATACGGAGGTAGAAAACTGGCAAGCCTTCGCGGAACAGGCCGGAGTAACAGAAAAGACCGCGCAAACTATTCATCGGGCCATGCGGCGAGAAATCATCATTTCAGGCTAAGACATAGGACCTGATCAATCACATGCTAAGGAGAGGCCGTCTATAGAGGAACCCGGTACGGAAGACCGGCATGCGAGAGGCATGGCCTCACAACCCCTGCAAGAATGTGGAGTAGCAATAGCCTGCCGATCGCGGCTAGGATATCTGTTCAGAGGAATCGAAGGTGAGGCCATGAAAACGGATATCGGACATCTTCCGCAGACAAAGCAGCGCGAACTGGAAAAGGTCGTCCGGATCATCCATGAGGAGTTCGCCGGCATTGTCGAGCGTTCGAAGTCCGACACCAAAAAGGACGGGCGGATCTATAAAATCATCCTGTTCGGTTCCTACGCGCGTGGCACATGGGTGGATGAGCCGCATACGTCGAAAGGCTACCGCTCGGACTTCGACATTCTCGTCATCGTCAGTAACAAGGAACTGGCCGACCCCAAATACTGGGACAAGGCCACCGACCGGCTGATGTGGGACAAGGAGATCGAGACACCCGTTGGCCTCATCGTCCACGGTGCCCGCGAGATCAGCAACTTCCTGCATGACGGGCAATACTTCTTTGTCGATCTCGCCCGCGAAGGCATCATCCTCTACGAATTCGACGACCGGCCGCTGGCCGAACCGAAACCGCTCAGCCCTGCAGACGCACTCAGGGTGGCAGAGGAGCATTTTGAAAAGCAGTTCAACGGTGCGAAATATTTCCTCCAGCTCGCACGTTATTCGATAACTGATGCTCAACCCAACCATGCGGCTTTCACGCTCCATCAGGCGGTCGAGACGGCTTACTCCTGCTACCTCCTGACGCTGACCAACTACTCTCCGCCCTCGCACAACCTGAAATTCCTGCGCGGACTTTCCGAGGATCGTGATCGCCGTCTGGTCGACATCTGGCCACGAGACCATCAGCGGTTCACCGCATGGTACAACATTCTCAACGAGGCTTACGTCAAGGCGCGCTATTCGAAGCATTTCGAGATTTCCGAGGAAGCGCTTGCGTGGCTTCAGGAGCGCACGGCCGAACTTCACGTCCTGATCGAGGCACTCTGCCGGGAGCAGATCATAAAACTGAAGCAGGCAACCAAATCCTGACGACGATATTGAGCAGCGGACCCGTGCGCCACCGTGGGCCAATATTAGCCAAAGCTTTCAGCGGCCAACGAGATCGACACCTGACAGATGATTGTCGAAGTTCTCCGGCAGTCTCACATCGAACAGCACTCCTCGACCTTGATGCGTTGGCCGATATCGAACCTGCGCGCGACAGGCGTTGACACTTTTCTGCCAACCCGTCAGCCTCTCAACATGACCCGGACGACCAGTTTCATTTCCGAGCTTGTCCGTGACGCCAACCGGTTGGATCGTCTGGATGCCTATCAAAAACGACGCCTGCTTGAGCGGGCTGTTACGACCATCCGCGACATGCGTCAAACAATCGGAATTCCCTCCGGACCCGGCCGTGACTGTGTCGTGGACATTCACACCGTGGCCTTGTCGATTGAGCGTGGCTGGCGCTCGGATGACGACGTGCGCAGTGCTCTTCTGCAAGCAGCTGGCATGATCCGTGATCTTCATATCGTACTCGGCAGCAAAACCGGAATACGCATTGCCAAGCCGACCGGCTGAGAGCTTGTTAGGCTGACATCATAAGAAGGCGTCAGGTGACCGATGACCTGAACAGTTGCCGGACATTTCGCCTGCACCGTTTCAGGCCATGACAGGGAGTAGTACCGTGACGAGTTCCTTCAGAACTCGGAACATCATCGCTGATCATTGTCGTCGCTGTTATCCTGCACATCCGGCAATGATGCGGGCTCCAGAATATCTGCGAACAAGGCAAGGTCTGCATCACGCGTAAAAAAGGCCGGAAGTTCCTTTGCCAGCCACTGCCGCAGTTCGTCATGATGACGGGTTTGATCATTCCGCTCCAGTTGCTCCAGCAGAAACGATCCAAGCAAAATCTTGCGACGCGTCGCCTGCGCTCGCCCCTGCCTGTCCAGCCGCGCCTGCAATGCCTTCCGGCGTTCTTCCAGTTGACTGATACGTTCTGCGATCGGCTTGCGCATATCGTCATCCCCTGATTGATGCGTTTGTTTCCCTATTCAAACACGAGCAATTGCCACTTGGCGACTACTACTTTTAGTAGTCGAAATGCCTGTTTGATGTTGCTAACCTCGCCACCGGTAAACAGACAAGGGCGCACTTACGACTTGCACCGCATCAGAGCGCTGAATTCCCCGTTTGCGGATCGGAGATTTCGTTTGGCGATTTATCATCTCAGCACCAAACCTGTCTCGCGCTCATCCGGCCGAAGTGCCGTCGCTTCTGCCGCCTACCGTTGCGCGGTTCTCCTCACCAATCACCGCGATGGTCCCGTGCATGACTTCACCCGCAAAGAGGGCGTCGAGCATATCGAGATCGTGCTGCCGGACGGTCTTTCTGCCGATTGGGCTCTGGATCGTTCGGCTTTGTGGAATGCTGCCGAGTTTGCAGAAAAGCGCAGGGATGCCCGCGTCGCCCGCGAATTCGAAATCGCGCTTCCGCATGAGCTGTCGCCAGAAGGGCGGCTGAAGGCTGCACGCGCCTTCGCCCAGGATCTGGCAAACCGCTATGGCGCGGCCGTGGATTTTGCCATCCATTCGCCAAGCGAGCATGGTGATATCAGGAACCACCATGCGCATGTGCTGATGACGACGCGACAGCTTGGCATAACCCGCCTTGGCGAGAAGACTTATCTCGAGCACAAGAACGCCAGGCTGCTGGCAAATGGCATGGCGACAACCGACATGCAGCTTCGCGATATCCGGCAAGCGTGGGAAGGCATCGCCAACCGTCAGCTTCAACGCGAAGGCCTTGATGTTCGCATCGATCATCGCTCGCACATGGAGCGCGGTCTTGAACTGTCGCCGACCGAGCACATGGGCGTGCACGCCTCGCAGATGCTGCAGCAAGGCATGGCAGTCGAGCGCGGGAGGCTGGATGACGAGGCAGCACGGCAAAATGCCGAACTGATCCGGCAAAAACCGGAGCAGGTTTTGTCACTGATCAGCCATGAGAAGAGCGTGTTTGATCGGCACGATATTGCCAAAACCCTGCATCGCTATATCAACGATGACGCCCAGACATTCCGGAACGCCTTTGCCGCTGTGATGGCGTCGCCAGCGCTTGTCGAACTCCAGGCTGAGCACCTCGATCCTGAGAATGGCGACGTCTCCAATGCGCGCTATTCGACGCGGGAGATGATCGATCTCGAACTCGCAATGGCGCGATCGGCGGAGCGGCTGCATCAGGCGCAGTCCCACGGTGTCGATCCGCGCCATGTCGAGCGTGCGATAGAAAAACAAGATCACGCTCTTCGGACAAGCTCTGGCGGAATGGTGGCCGCGAGCGACCCTTCAGCGGGATTGTCGGACGAACAGCGTCAGGCGATCGAGCATATTACCGGGCGAGAACGCATTACGGCCGTGGTCGGGTTTGCCGGTGCCGGAAAGTCCACCATGCTCGCAGCGGCTCGTGAGGCCTGGGAGGCTCAAGGCTTTCAGGTCCATGGTGCGGCATTAGCCGGAAAGGCAGCCGAGGGGCTTGAGGAAAGTTCCGGCATAGAGAGCCGCACGCTCTCGTCATGGTCTTACAGTTGGGACCGTGGCCGGGATCTGATCGGCCAACGTGACGTGTTCGTCATTGACGAGGCTGGCATGGTCGGCAGCCGGCAGCTTGCCCGGTTCATCGGAGAAGCGGAAGCGCGCGGCGCAAAGATCGTGCTTGTCGGTGACCATGAGCAGCTGCAGGCAATCGGGGCCGGTGCACCCTTCAGGGCGATTGCCGAGCAGATTGGCCACGTCGAGCTTTCCGGCATTCGCCGCCAGCGCCATGATTGGCAGCGAGAAGCATCGATTGCCTTTGCCACCCACAAGACGGCCGAGGGCCTCGCTGCCTATCGCGATCACGGCGATATCCATTTTGCCGAAAGCCGCGACGCGGCGATGGCAGAGATCGTGCGTGATTATGTCGCCGATAATGCTGAGCGTCCGGATGGCAGCCGGGTTGCCATGGCGCATCGCCGCGCTGATGTACGCGCCCTCAATACCGCCATTCGCTCCGAACTTCAGAACCGGCAAAGGCTCGAGCGCGGCCACGGGCAGAACGCCGGTGCGGACCGAGGAGACCGTGGGGATGTTGAGGACCGTGGGAACAGTGAGAATGTTAGAGAACTCACCTTCCAGACCAATAACGGCAAACGCGCCTTCGCCGCCGGTGACCGGATCATCTTCCTCGAAAACAACCGCGACCTCGGCGTGAAAAACGGCATGCTTGGCACGGTCGAACATGTCGAGAAGGGTCGGATCGTTGCGCGGCTCGATAATCGGGGTGGCGATAGTGTCAGCATTCTGACCGACAGCTACCAGGCGATCGACCACGGTTATGCGACGACGATCCATAAAAACCAGGGCGCGACAGTCGATCGCGCTTTTGTGCTGGCGTCCGGCACCATGGACCGGCATCTGACCTATGTCGCCATGACAAGGCATCGCGACAGCGTGCAGCTCTATGCCGACATCACGGAGTTCACCAATGCGGGCCGGCTGGTTGATCACGGCGTCGCGCCTTACGAGCATAATCCGCAATCACGCGACAGCTATTTTGTGACGCTGGAGAATGACAAGGGCGATCAGCGCACGGTGTGGGGCGTCGATCTCAAGCGGGCCATGCGAGATGCATCGTCAGAGATCGGAGACAGGATTGGACTGCAGCATGAAGGCGCCACGCCTGTCACGCTTCCGGACGGCACAAAGGCCGAGCGAAATGCATGGCGTGTCATCAAGGGCGATGAACTGGCCTACCAGCAACTGACAAACCGACTATCGCGTTCCGGCGCCAAGGAAACCACGCTGGATTATGTCAGCGACTTTGCCGAGCGGCGCGGGATCGCCAGCGACCGATCGGTCGGGCAAGAGTTTGGTGTGAAAAGCGAGATCGAACTTGCTTCCGCTCGAGACTGGCGTCAGCAGGTTTTGTCCCGCGCGGCCCATCCAGTGCGGGAACAACAGGGCCGGCCATCAGAGCGTCAGCAGGTTGACGAGGAACGTGCCGGCGATCTGGCCGGTCCTGCTCACCGCGAAAATCCTCGCAATCCGTTCGCCCGAGATATCGATGACGGACAGCGGGACGACCGGACAGATGACAATAAAGGATATCGCCGCATCCGCTGGTCCGACCTCATGTCGAAAGAAAGCATCCTCCCTGCCCCCACAGAAGCTGTCGGCCAGCGATCGGCTCTGGAGACTGGCAAGCTCACTCCGCTTGTGCCGGCGATTACCCGATACCAACGCAGCATCGAACAGGTGGCGCAGCAAAGGGCGATGTCCGTCATCGAGCAGCAATTCGATACTGTAGAATCTCTCGTGCGCCGCGTGTTCCGTGATCCGGCCGAGGTCGCCGCAAGATTGCGCACCGCGATGACCGAGAAGGAAGGCAACGGCAAGATCATGGCAAAGGCCATGGCCGAGCAACCCGAGCGGTTCGGTGACTTGCGTGGCAAGTCAGGTCTGTTCGGAAACAACAAGGAGCGGAAGGAGGCGCTGCAATATGCCAGGCCTCTCTCTGCCCATATCGGCTATGTCTCCGAGGCATGGGAGCGCCGGCTTGGCGAAGAACGTCAAAGCGAACAATGGCAGCGCGACAAGCGTGACGTGATCGAGGTGCCAGGCCTCACGCCGCGTAGTGCCGAGATCCTTGCCCAGGTGGAGAAGATGCCGGTCGAGCGGAGAAGCAAGTTCATCAAAGAGCTGCGATCTTCGCCTGAGGGCCGGACCGCGCTTGATGAGGCAAAGCTGGTGGCCGACGCGCTCACGCGGCGGTTTGGTAGTTCTGATCCTCGCAGGTTTGCCGAGGAGCTGGAGACACGTCCCGAGATCGCAAAACAGGCCGAGCAGATCCAGACAATCGCCCGCATGGTGGATCGGACACGCCATGCCGAGCTTAGCCATGACTATGCGCTGAAACAGCAACTCAATCAGTCTCGCGGGCTTGGATTGAGCCGATAATAGGGGCACGGAACGATAGCTGATTTGTCGGGCCTACGACGTCGAACCTTTGGCCGACCTGCGCCATGTTCTGAACGTCGACATCTCCGATCTGCTGCCCTTCAACTTTCACAAAGCCGCAGCGGCCTGATCGGCGGCCAATTTGACCCAGCGACGCAAATATTCAGTCTTTTGAGAAACCCTAGCCGCTTGAAACCGAGTTGATGCTAGTCGTTACTTCTTGTTCCGCCAAACCAACCCTAATTGCATAACCAAGCAAACGCACGTAAACGAAGGGAATAATTGGACGAAAAGTCCCGACGAACTTCCCATATACTTCAGAAACTCCTTCGCTTTCTGAATTTACGTCTGCTAACTCGGGCCTGCAGCAATTTTCAGGGCGGAAATAACTGCACCATACCCGAGAAAGCTAAGAGATAGAAAGCACATAAACCTTACAAAATCAGGAGCTTTATGTCCGCAATATCGAAATACCGCGAGCAAGACGAAGCCCAGCAGGATAACAGCTCCAGCGTAAGACATTAGAACAATTGCCACACGGTTATCCTCCAACAGCCAGGCAATCGCACCAACCGCGACGAGCTTTCCATACGGCGCCACCGCTGGCAGGATGTCACTAGCGTAACCCTCCGCACGTCGTTCATCGAATCGAGAATCGAGAACACCGATCGATGACTGAAAGCAATTATATGCGAGGGTCAGTAGAACGAAACTAATCCCCACATGCGAGAGAAACAGACCGTACCAATATCCCTGTTGCGAGAATGCATAATCAGCGGCCGAGGCCGCGAAAAGCAAAAGCACGAACGTTCCGCAACCGGATGCGAACCTCTGCCAAATATCGAGGATTACACGCCGCTTGCTATAGAACCATGAAACAAAAATCATTTTGTGCCCCCGAGCCAAATAAGCTGGGCGGTATGCCACTGAGACGTTGCTTTATCGTTGGAAATAAATCGATATTTTTATGTAAAAGCGAGCCGAAGCGCATAATTTCGAGATTCCAAGTTATCGACGGGCGGAGTCAAATAGATTGATATTTGCTCTTGAAAGGATCCGGACCGTCGACACTGCCATTGGAATGGAGCTAACACACTAAAATTACTTATCGACGGGCCGTCAGATCGACTTACGCCAATAGCTGGTATAGCGCGTGTTGCAGATATCAATCCCGCTTCGGCAACGCTATAGAATAGATGCGTTTCGGTAGACCGAATGGGTCGAATGTGACGCTAACTTGTTTCTCGGGTCTCATTGTTCGCTCTTCAGGCTATCAAATTATCGCATTTTGAAAGCAAAGATGCTTTCTGACGCTGTAAGCCGAAACAGACGCTGATGAAGCACTTAAGGCGGCCGCAATTCCAGCTGCTTGACCGGTGACAAAGGCTGTACCCATGACTCTCAAAGAACCGTAGGCAGCAGCATCTGCGCCAGCGACCCTACCCGCGAGGAACAGATTATCCGCGCCGACAGCCTGGATGGCTCCCATTGGTATATCAGCAAAGCCGTCGCCGCCAAGATCGACGAAATGTGCCCGACCGGGTGCTTCGTGAACCTCCATGGGCCATGCAGCGCGCCCGATGCCATCTTCGCGACGGTCACCTCCATGTAAAGCCACACCGGTCAAATCGTTTCGCGAGCGCGGACGGCGTGTCTCGCGAATACCGATCTGCGGCCCCGTGGATGAGATGAACGCGTTTTCAAAGCCCGGCATCTGCCGTAGCAACTGCAGGTTCCGCCAGGCTTCCCGCCGCGCCTGACGCTCCGCCCCGCCCAGACTGGCACCGCTCAAACCATTGGTTTCAAGATCGATCATCATCCACCAATAATCGTTCGACGTCGGCAGCCTCAACATGACGCCACCGTCGGTTCGGTGGATTGGAGCTTCAGAGCTTGCGTTGTGCTCGATAATCAGTTGCGTCATCCGACCACGGTCGAATGTTATCTCCGCTCCTACGCCACCGATACGAACCGGCATTGACGCAGGTTGGACGTGATCACCAGCGCGGCTGTCGGTCGTCATCTCAAGTCCCGCATGCGACGCCACAGCAGCTTCACCGCTGGCATCTACAAATGCGGCTGCAGTGATCCCGTAGCTACCGGCATGGTCAGTCACCGTGATGGCCGCAATTCCGCTCGGCTTCGTGGACACCGCAGTGACACGACTGTGCAACAGGATTTCGAGGCCAGTCATGTCGGTCATTTGGTCGAACGCAAACTTGACCGCCTCAGGGTCCAGCATGACAATCCAGTTGCCGCTGCTAGATCGTATCGGAGCGATATCCTGGCCAATCTTCGCAAGCGTAGCCAGCAGTTCGACACCGATTCCTCCTACCGCAAAAACAGGCTCAGGACCTTTCAGGAAGAAGCCGCAGTAGGCTAAAACCAGCGAATTGGCAGCCGCTCCGCCCAGGAAACCGTATCGCTCGATGAGTGCGACTTTCGCACCCATGCGGGTAGCAGCTACAGCCGCGCTCATTCCGGCCGCGCCGCCTCCAACCACCACGACGTCGTATCGTCCACCTCGGGCTTTAGACATCAACTGGTACTCCCCTGAATATGCCCATCACTTTTCCAAGCGCAAAAGTTGTGATTTGGCCATTTCCTCACCCGTCTGAATTTTCAGGCCACGAGCTTTCGCAAGTGTGAGCAGCGGCGTCATTTTCGGGCTTGTCACGACATCAGCCACCAGACCTTCTGGTGGCACCAATGCCAGCGTCGAGTGAGGTACCGGCAGCGGATCGTCATACTGCATACCCGACAAAGACGCGTTGACGACAAGATCGAAGGCGCGCTGGGGTACTGCTCCTGCCGAGATGGAAACGGCTGGGAAAGCGTTGGACAGACGAGCACAGAGACTGGTTGCACGATCCTTGTTGCGATCGGAGATAACCAGATGCGAAACGCCTGCGCCTGCAAGCGTGTAGCCACTTGCACTGCCGGCAGCCCCTGCCCCGACCACCAGAACGACTTTGCCGTTGGGAACGAAACCCTGCGGCCTTGAGGCTGTGAGGAAACCCTCGCCGTCCGTCATGTCGCCACAAAGCTTTCCATTTGGGTGACGCCTCACCACATTCGCAACACCGAGAAAATGCGCTTTTGCACTGAGTTCATCGACCAGCGCGGCGACTGCGGCCTTGTGGGGAATGGTGACGACGAAGCCATCCATATTCTGCCAGCCGCGCACCGTTGTGACGAAATCGGCAACGCGCTCCGGGACGAGATCGATGACCATCATTGCCCTATCCACACCTTCATCGGCAAAATAGCGGTTGAAGTTATCTGGGTATTTCACTTGGACAATGGGTGATCCGATAATCGCCACCAGCCGTGTCTCGCTTCCAATCACAAAGCTACCTCCCATTTTTGGAGCGACGATATGGGACCAATACCTATTGACGCCAATATACCTTTCGACCCATGCTATAACTTGGATTTATAGGAAGAATGCGAGCACGGATGCCAAATCCGAAACTCAGAGAACGGCAGATCGAAATTTTCCGAACGATCATGGCGACGCATTCGTTGACGGCAGCAGCCCGTCACCTCGGCGTTTCCCAGCCGAGCCTATCGATTGCCATCAAGCGTCTCGAAGACCAGCTTGGTATAGCGCTGTTTGCGCGCATTTCCGGCCGACTGGTGCCGACTCAGGAAGCGGAACTGATCTTTGCCGAGGTCGAGCGCGTCCACCAGCAATCCGAAATGCTGTCTGATGTCATCTACTCGATTGTCCGTGGCGACGCCTCTGTCTTTCGGTTTGGCTCGACGCCAAGTCTTGGCATGCGGTTGGTGCCGAAGGCATTGAAACGCCTGCAACTGGAAGCGGCTGCGGGCACCTACTACAGTGACTCACTATCGCAGCGCGATGTTCGCGACTACCTGCTGTTCGGCCAAGGTGCCTGTGTTGCAACGATTGCAGAGGTCAACGATCCGGTAATCGAAACGGCAAAAATAGCCAGCGCCGGTCTCGTCTGTGTCGTCCCCAATGATCACGCTCTTGCTGGCTACAAATCCGTAACGCCGCTGGCGCTTGCCGGTGAACCGCTGATCTCTTTTGCAACCACCACCACGCACGGTCTTCTGATTGATGAAACCTTTCGGCGCTGGGGCGTATCGAGGAACCCGGCGGTCTATGTGCATTTTGTTGAGGCCGCACTGTCATTTGTCACAGAACGCATTGGCATCACCATACTCGACGCATTTTCCGCTATCGATTGCGAAGCAAACGGGCTCGTGGCAATACCGATCGAAAACAGTGTCAGCGTTTCCGCCTACGTCCATATCTGCCATCTTCGCCCGCGACAGAAAGGCGTAGACAGACTGATCGAGGCGCTGAGGGACATAGCCGCAGTGACCACAAACGCTCAAATGGGACAGCCAATCGATGTATAGACGCGCTAACGAGCTGTTTCCGGGTTTTGAAGAATACCGCATCGAAACGCCCGACATCAATTTCGCCGTTCTGACAGCCGGCAGCGGTCCGGTGATCCTGCTTTTGCACGGCTATCCAGAAACCCGCTCGGCATGGCACCGGTTCGCGCCGGTACTTGCTAAGACCTATACCGTCGTTGTTCCAGACCTGCCGGGCTATGGTGAAAGCCGCGTCACCGGCAACTCGCAAGGAATGGGTTCTAAACGTCGCATGGCGAAAAGCCTGAGAGAAATGATGCTGGCGCTAGGACATCGGCGGTATGCTGTCGTTGGTCACGACCGTGGGGGCCGGGTTGCCTATCGCATGGCGCTTGATTTTCCAGAAACGGTCACGGCACTCGTCTCGGTCACCGTCGTGCCCACACCGGAAATGTGGGGAGGTGCCAGCAAAGCCTTCGGCATGGGAGCATGGCACTGGTTCATGATGGCCCAGCCCGCGCCCCTGCCTGAAACACTGATGGCCGCGGATCCGCGTTTTCTCGTCGATCTCACGCTCGGCAAGATGGCTGAGAATATTGAACGGATTAATCCGCTGGCGCTGGAAGACTACAGGCTCGCATTCGACAATCCCGATGTTCGCCACGCCATGTGTGAGGATTATCGGGCTGGTGCCACGACAGACGAAACTGACGATCTTGCGGATCGCATGTCAGACCGCAAAATCGAGGTACCTGTCCTTTTATTCTGGGAGAAGGACAGGCTCTATGGCGGCGGTCGCGAACCACTCGATATATGGGCAGACTGGGCATCCAAGGTCCAAGGAAAGGGCATTGGTGGTGGCCATCTGCTGCCGGAGACCGCCGCCAGCGAAATGCTCGAAGAGCTCTTGCCATTTCTTGAAAAGGCGATCGATGTCCCAGGACAATGATGAAACTTCGATGGCCCAACGGCCTGATGACGGTCTCCTCAGCCTTCGGCAGATGGAAGTCTTCCATGCGGTCATGCAGGCGCGCTCCATCACTGGTGCCTCAAAGGTTCTCAATGTCTCTCAACCAGCGCTAAGCCGTACGATCCGTCGAATCGAAGACCTGCTTGGCATTGCGCTTTTCACACGCGACCGCAACGGTCTTGTCCCTACATCTGAAGCACTTGAGATTTATGCCGAGATCGACCCGCTGATACGGCAACTGACCGGCGTCGGCACCCAGATAGGCCGCATCGCACGCGGTGAAACGGCTGTATTCCGGGTTGGATCGACAGCCAGTGTCGCGCGCGCGCTCGTGCCACAGGCTTTAAGAACATTGTCCGTCGAGGTGCCCGGTATCGAGCTTTTCTTCGACGTACTTCCGGTAGACCAGATCGAGGAATACCTGATTACCGGGCGCGGAGAAGCGGTGGTGACGATCGCCTCGCCAGATCATCCGCTCATTGCTGTCGAGCATGTGGGGCGGGTCGATCTGGTCGCGGTCATTCATAAGGATCATAGCCTTGCAATGACGTCTGTCATACGAGCGGCCGATCTGGCGGATATGGATTTCATAGCCTTCGCCCCGGGCGGCGCTCATCAGACAGTTGTCGATCGATTTCTCAGTCGCGAAAAATTGAAGGTCAATACGCGCGCTGTCGCCCGTTTTTCCGACACCGCACTGGCGCTGGCGAATGAAGCAATGGGCATCGTGCTGGTTGACTACGTCACCACGCTCGGACCCGTTGGCAGCAACCTCGTCGTTCGGCCCATCGAAAATGCCCCACAATTCTCGATATCGGTTCTATGGAACCGCCGCCGGTCGCATTCCGCCAATCTGCGTAAACTCACTGAAATTCTGTCTCGCAGACTGGCCGACCTGCCGCCGCTCGCCTGATTGCAAATAACTATCTGCATGTCTTAAGGGCATGGGAGGCATAATCATTGTTCGTTGTCTTCCTCTTCAGCCGGTGGCAGTAAAAGCGAATGGCGTCTCGGACAGCCATCTTTGGGAGGAGAATCGGAATGAATGTATTTTTGAGCCGCCGTCAGGCACTTATCGGCATGGGCGCACTTGGCAGCGCCGCTGCTTTCGGTCTGCCTGCCCGCGCAGCAGCCCGAAATCTTGCAGTGCTGCACCTTGCCAGCCACGCGCCAAGCTTCATTGCTTTTGAGCGCGGCTACTACAAGGACGCCGGTCTCGATATCGAGCTGAAGTTCTTCGAGGCCGCCCAGCCTATGGCCGTGGCAATTGCGTCCGGTGATGCCGACTTCGGCGTGACCTCGATGAGCGGTGGTCTTATCAGCCTCGCACAGAAGGACGCCATTAAGGTTATCGGCGGCGCGCTGACCGAGGAGAAGGGTGTCACCGGTGCGATCATTCTGGCATCCAACAAAGCCTATGAGGCCGGTCTGACCGATCCGTCTAAGCTGTCCGGCAAAAGCTTCGGCATCACGACCGCTGGCTCGTCATTCCACTTCATGGCCCACAAGATTGCCGTTGCTAACAAGATTAAGCTGTCGGATATCCAACTGCGCCCATTGCAGAAGTTGGGCGCCATCGCCGGAGCCCTGACCACAGGTCAGATCGATGCGTGGGCGATCCAGCCGAATGTCGCCAAGAAGATGATCCGCGAGGGTGCCGCCAAGCAGATCGGTCTGGTATCTGATTACGCGCCGGATTATCAGGTCACTACCGCCTTCACCTCGACCAAGAATGCGGCCAGTGAACGCGAGATGACGGCAGCGTTCGTCAAAGCCTATTCGCGCGCTATTGACGATTACAATGCCGCCTTCGTAGACAACAAGGCGGACGATGCCGAACGCAACGCTCTGGCGAAGATCGTCCACAAATATGTCGAAAGCGATAGCCCGTTCGACGCTGCCAAACAGAATCTGATCGACGGCGCCATGCGCATCAATGCGGGATTGGCACTGTCGCTTGGCAGCTGTGTCGAGCAGCTTGAATGGTTCAAGGCAGAAGGCATGGTCAAGGACGCGATTACGAACGAACAGCTGTTCGACACGTCCTTCGTAAAAACCATTTGATCAGCCAGCTATTGTCGCGGAGGCCTCAGGGCCTTCGCATGGAGGAACCATGGATCTGAAGCTGAAAAACATCAGCCATTCCTACGGAGCCGTAGAGGTTCTGAAAGATATCTCACTCGATATCCCGCAAGGGCAGATCATCTGTCTGATCGGGCCATCCGGTTGTGGCAAATCGACCTTGCTTCGGTTTCTCGGCGGCCTTGAACGGCCAAGTTCAGGCGAGGTGCTGCAGATCGGGAATCCTCCATCCGGCTCCCTCAATCCCCTCACCTACGTCTTCCAGCATTTCGCCCTGCTGCCCTGGCGCACAGTCGAAGGCAATATTCGCCTTGTGCTCGAAGATCACAATCTCAGTCGGCGGGAAATGGACGAGATCGTCACAGACGTTCTTGACCGTACCCGCCTGACGGATTTCCGCATGGCACTTCCCAAGCAACTTTCGGGCGGCATGCGCCAGCGTGTCGCGATCAGCCGGGCACTGGCAGTGCGCCCCGCGCTGATGCTGATGGACGAGCCGCTTTCGGCCCTCGACAGCCAGACGCGCGAACTTTTGATGGATGATCTTGTCGCCCTGTGGACACGGCAGCCTTTCACATCCGTCTACGTCACCCACAATCTCAACGAAGCGGTTCGGCTTGGCCACCGCGTTGTCGTTCTTTCCCGTCGCCCAGGCCTGATTCGCGAAATCGTCGATATCGATATCCCTCTGTCCGAACGCCACCTTGGCGATCCCGTGCTGGAAGACAAGCAGAAGCAGCTTTGGGACCTGATGCGCGAAGAGGCCATGGCTGCCGACAAGGAGTTGGTCAATGTCTAACATCACCACACTTGCAAACCCCGCTGGAGCATCCGGCGACAACAGGACAGAAACGAGAACTGCGCCTGTGCGCCCTGTCGCATTTCGTGGCGGCGGCTTTGCGCCGATCCCAGTGCGCGGCATGGGCATTGCGGTGTTCATCGTCCTGATCGCTCTTGCTGAGATTGGAACGCGCAGCGGTTTTATTTCCAATCTGACACTGCCGAGGCCCTCCGCCGTCCTCGATACATTCGTGCAGCTCTGGCAGACTGGATTGCTTTGGAAACACCTCCTGCCATCGCTTCAGCGGCTGTTCATCGGCGCATTCATGGGCATCGCTGTTGGTATATCGGTCGGCGTGATGATCGGCCTTTTCAGCTACGTTCGCGCAGGGCTGGTGCCGCTGATCGCGGCCCTGTTTCCAATCCCGAAGATTGCGCTTCTGCCGCTTTTCGTGATCTGGTTCGGCATCGATGAGACGTCGAAATACGCCCTGATTGCTTTCGGCACATTCACGCCGACGGTGGTCGCGACTTACGGCGCCGTCGACAATGTCGATCGCACCCTGATCCGTATGGGCCAGAGTTTCGGGCTAAGCTGGTGGTCGATCGTCCGCAAGATCGTCCTGCCCGGTGCGTTCCCTGCCATCCTGTCGGGCCTACGGGTGTCGATCTCGATTGCCATTATCCTCCTCGTCGCGGCCGAAATGCTTGGTGCCCAATATGGTGTCGGCTCCTACATTCTCGAGGCAGGCTCGCTCTATGATCTCGAAAAGCTGTTTGCCGGTGTCACGATCCTCTCTGTCATGGGCCTGATCGTGAACTTCGCAATCGGACTGGTCGAGAAGCGCTTTTTGAGCTGGCGCGGCTAATACCTGCACCTCATCAATGGAGATTGAATATGCTGGCATTGCAAAAAGTCCGGCCCGGCAGTGGCGTGCACTTCAATACGATAGCCAAACCTGAGAACATTGCTGCTGGCGAGGTGTTGATCTATGTGCATTTCGCTGGCATCTGCGGGACCGACCTGCATATCGCCCACTGGACGCCGGGCTACGAGTCGATGGAAAGTGCCATGCCCGTCACGCTCGGCCACGAATTTTCAGGCACGATAGAACAAGTCGGAAAAAACGTCCCAGCCGACGTCATCGGAACCCGTGTTACCGCCCGACCTTCTACAACATGCGGCCATTGCGAGGCCTGCCTGAAAGACGACGAAGATAATTGCACTTCACGCAAGGGCGTTGGCATTGGCCGAAACGGTGCCTTCACGTCCTATGTCTGCGTTCCCTACAGCAATTGTCACACGCTGCCGGACAGTCTCGATATGGATATCGCTGCGCTAACGGAACCGATGACTGTCTGCGCAGAGGCCGTCGCGACGACCGAGGTTGCGGCAGGTCAGACCATACTCGTCATTGGGCCGGGCTTTATCGGCCAGGGTATAGCAATCCTGGCGCGCTCGCGCGGCGCGAAAGTCGTCATCATGGGGCGCGATGATGGGCCACGTCTCAAAAACCTTGCCGCTGCTGGTTTTCAGCATCTGATCGATACGAGCGATGTCGACATGGAAACCGCGCTTTCCAAATTTGCTCCGTTCGATGCGATCATCGAAGCGGCAGGTGTGCCAACGCTGGTCGCCGCTACCTTGCCATTTCTTAAGAAGCGCGGAATTTTCACCGTCGTCGGCATCCATCCCAGACCCGCCGAAATCGATCTTACAACACTTGTGCGCATGCACCAGCAAATACGTGGATCCTATCGAGCCCCTGCAGCGGATTGGGACGGCGTCATCGCCTTTCTTGATGGCCATCAGGATTTGATGCGGCAACTGATTTCCCACACCCTGCCACTAACCGACGCTCTTATCGGCTTTCAGGCTGCGCATGACCATGTCGCCTCCAAAGTGATTTTACGTATGGGAGAAATTTGATGGCCGCAGCCATTCTCGCGCTCTGGAACGACTATCCGGCAGACCTCGCCGAAGAGTACGCATCATGGCACACGTTCGAGCACGTGCCCGAGCGTTTGACCGTACCAGGCATGGAGGCCGCACGCCGTTACGTGTCGGCCAGCCAAGTCGAAACCTATTTCACGCTCTACGATCTTGAGGATATTAGCGTGATTGAACACCCCGCTTATATCGACCTCGTACGCAACCCCACCCCCTGGTCGCTCAAGATGCGTCGAAATTTCTCAAAGGTCCTTAGAATTCCAGGCAAGATCGCGGCAACTGGAGGAAAAGGAATTGGTGGAGCCGCGAACGTTCAGGCTTACTCCGTAAATCGTGGCAAAGCGCAAGCAACGGTGCGCGCACTCGAGACATTGTTGTACCATTTGGTCAAGCAGTCCCGCCTAATTAGCTTCAGAGTGGCTCTTGCCGAACCAAACCAGATTTACGAGGTTTTTTCGCAGGACGAGAAGACCGACCCGGACACTGTCAACGTGGTGGTAATCGCCGAAGGCGAATCCGTTCAATCGCTTGCTGCCGTGCAGAACATATTAACCGAGCAGATCCAAACCACGCTCGAACCTCAGAAAATTCTGCGCAACGACCTTTTCACGATGTTAATCAGCTATCGCGGCGATGAGTTTCCAGAAGACCGAACGAAAATCGATACGACCAGAGTTTTAAGACGTGAAATTGATTTTACGGACCCATGATCTATCCGTTCATACATATCGCCTTGAACCAATATGAACCTTCGACTCAGATTTTTTGTTAGAATAAGGTCTTTTCAGGCTTCATTCGTCCGTGGATCACTCCCTGTTTTCGGGGGCCCTAAGCATAGGGCTCAGAATGGTAGGTGGGGGCTGTTTTCCCATTTCGCGCCGGACATCAGCCAGATGAGCGCCGTCGACAGCATAAACGTATTTCCGCGCCTGCCCTACGATCAGCTTATTGATTTCTCGCACAATTTTACCCGGGCGCAAATCTGCAAATTGCTGAGCAAAAACGACAGTCGTCGCCGCGAGGGATAGTCGGCAGCGCATACGGCGTGTTTATGATCGGCTTGTCAAAGAAACTCATGCTGTCTCCGCTCCCTTACGGAATCATGGAGGAATGGAGCAAAAAAGTCGTCGCGTATCAATACCAATAATTGAAGAAGGGAGGATCTCCTCGTGAAGGTTGCGGCACACTGTCGGCGCAAGATGAACGCCGTCTACCGCACACCGACACACTTTGGTGAGCAACACATTCCCATTGCTGGTTATGAGAACCCCCGCACGACGCTTACCACAGCGCGCCGGAGAGGTGGCAGAGTGGTCGAATGCACCGCACTCGAAATGCGGCATAGCTGCAAGGGTAACGTGGGTTCGAATCCCACCCTCTCCGCCATTTTTTGGGTCACTCTTCCCCAATTACCCGCAAACCCTTGGGTTTCCTCGTAAATTCCTGACCGATTGCCCTCAAAAGGGAAGTTCAGTCATGAATGTATCGCGCATTGTATCGCTCCATGTACAGTCCGATGTATCGCCGGATGCGGAAATGATTTCCGCGAAGAAACGGAATCGCAAGCTTAAAAGGCGATCGTCCGGGCTCTATCTGGTCAGAAGCGGCGGCATCTACCTTTTTCAGATAAGATTGCCGAAACGCATCGGCGGCGGCCCAGGCTCGCGACCGATACGCATCAGCCTCGGTGCTCTGCCGCATCAGGAAGCCAGGGAACTTGCCGATGCGTTGGCGGCATTGGCGCGGATGGTGTTCAAGGAGATTGAAAAGAGAATGGCAGAGGACAACGGAGCTGATCTGGCCCACATCGTCGGCGGCGCAGCCGAAGGTGACGCGGAAGACGACTGGCCTTATGGGTTTGTCAGCCTGATCTTGAAGGCTGGCCTGTTCGACGCGAGGGAGCCGACGCGTTCGCCGACGCCGGAGGAAGCCAAAGGACTGGAACTCATGCGCGGACTGGTGCGGATCGGCCAGCAGGTTTCTGCAAAACTGGACGGCCGGCCGTACGACGAAATGATTGCCGACAATGCCGAAATGCTTGCTGCGAGCAATGTTGCCAAGCACGGCAAGCCTGCAGAGTCGGGCACATCAAGTCATCGCTACTATTCCTCGACTCAGCTATCCGATGCCCCTTTGCCGCAAACCGTTGCGGTCATTCCAGCTCCGAACCCGGAGCCTCGCGACAGGAAACCGATCACACCCCGGATTTCCGCATCCTTTGTCGCTGACTTCATGCTGGATCGGCGCACTGTCGATCGGCGACCGTCGAACAAGCCGTTGTTCAGCGATTTGGCGTCGAATTATCTGGCAGTCAGGACATCATCAAAATCAGGTAAGAATAAAGACATTTCCATTGCCGAAAACCGCCTCAACCTGTTCGTGGAGCTCATCGGCGATCACCCAGTCGATACCTATACTGCTACAGACCTCCAGGCATTTATCGAGCTATTGAAGCATTGGCCATCCAACCCGAAGTACCGCCCAGCGCATCTGTCGGCCCGCGAGATTATCGCCGCAAACCAACCGCCCCGCTTCAAAACGTTGTCGCGCAAGACCATGGAAGAAGGCTATGTCACGGCAGTGAGAGCCGTCATGAATTCGGGCCAGAAGGCCCACAGCTATAACAGCCCTTCCATCGGAGCCAATCTTACCTACCCGGATTCTGCAGCTTCGTCCGTTCCGACCGAGCCACTCGGTTACGAAAAAACCAAAAAGCTCCTTGATACGGGAGTGAGAACGGGGCTGCTCGACAACGCCATGCTGCCGTTGTTGGCCTTCATGACCGGCCGACGACTGGGTCTTCTTATCCATCTCAAGGGCACGGATTTTCGAGAAAAATACAAAGGCGTATGGGTCGCGCAGACCAGCGGTATTGTGCAGGTTGACGGAGTGTGGAAACGCATTCCGATCAAGACCGACGCCAGTGCAACATTTTTCGTCATTCACAATTTCCTCGCCGAAATCGGTTTTGTTCAATGGGCGCAGGAACAAGGCGACGAGTTTCTGTTCGGTGAGTTGATGAGGCTTGCCGATCCAAGCAAGAGCGCATCATCCTATATGAGCCGCCTGCTCGTGAAGGCCAAAGTCAAAGAGGCGCGTGGGGAAGTGTTCCACTCATTGCGAGGCGGGTATATCTCCGAGACAGGTGACCAAAATATCGAGAAGCGCGATCGCATGTTGCAGGTTGGTCATGATGTCGGTGACGATGAACATGACAAGTATGGCTTCCGCACGTTGACGGAAAAGAAGGCGAGGCTGCTCGCCAACCTGCCTCTCAATCCGGAGATTGATCTCTCAATGTATCGGGGGCTGGATTTCGACAAGCTTGCCGCAGCCAAACGCGCGCGCGGGCGCACACCGAAAGTTAAATAGAGCTCAACTTAGGAGCCTGGATTCCCAGATGTCGCCGAGCAATTGCCGCCACGACTGAATATGACCTTTTCAGACCATCGACACGATTGATACCCGTTGAGGGCCGCTCGGCAGAACGCTTATGGAACGCCTGCAGACGGGAGCTAAGGCGGACGTTTTTGTACAGGAGTTCGAGGCGCTGATCGCTTACATTCGTAACGATGACCAATTGATAGTCAATCAATGTGATTCTCGATGGTGCGTCCTGCCGGACGGCATGAAGGTGACCTCGGCGCTGGAGGCCGCATAGGCTGGGTTGCTTAATGTTCGCCCACTCGGAAGCAATACGCCGACTTTTTTCCATGAAATCGGCCGAAAGCGGAAATCATTTCCGCTTATGCCAGCCATACGCCAGGTACTGAGCGTGGGCCTGATAGCGCAGAGACTTGTAAGGTCAGCCGAAGTAGCGACACTGAAAGATGAGTAGTGTTCTTTTAAAGGTGGAAAGGTCAGATAACATCGATGAGGAAATAATTTCCGCGGCAGCCTCACGCTGCCGCATCGTATCTCTACTGCCTTCCTTGTCACGAAGATGCGTCTTCACTTGTTTCCATGCAAAATTTCGTCGACACGGCATGCAGCCCTGAATACCGCACTTCGCAGGTTGCGATGTTGAGAAGTGTCCCCAACAGAAAGATCGTAGCACTTCAAAAGAAGGCTTTCGAATAGATGGACATCTTTCTGTTCATCTGAAATTCCCTGTACAGCGAGAGCAATTTTATGCGCGCTCGAAATATCTACAGGACTATCTATTTCGCCCCGGGCGAAAGCAGAGACAAGCTGTTTAGGCTTCCCTTGATTGACATTGTACGCACTTTTCTTGCCGGCAAGGCGTGCGATCACTCCGTCCCTATGACTGCGGTGGCTCGCCTCCTCTTTCCTCATCAGCTCAAGTCCGTCTTCTGCCGAAAGGCCAGCCTGACGTAGGTAATACCAGATTGGCTGCCATTCTCGGCTTGAGTGTGCAGCATGAAGAAAATACTGCCGCGGCTCGCTAACTTCGACATTGTTCAGAAAGTTACGGATTACTGCGTCAGAAGTCACATTGTCCCGCACCACCGTACCCTTGCCGGAGCCCACCTCGACGTCCCCTATTAGCCTGAGCGTCGGCGATCCTACTTTTTCGGTGAACTGACCTTCTCGAATAAATTGGATTTTTGGCAACAGTTCTTCACCGATCATAAAGCTTCCGACCCGGCCTTCCACCTTGCCGGTATCTAAATCAAGCGTCGCCGCCGCTCCCATAGCAACCCGCGATATACGGTTGGAGAATTCAGTGATTGCGCGCTGTTCACGATAGGCGATGATCTGTTGCAACTCCCCGGGCTTGATCGCCCGAGTTTCGCCAACATAACGAAAATAGATCGCTCCCTCTTTGAATTCGTTGTTAACGTTCTTGATCGCAACGATCGGCGGAAGATCGTGTTTATCAACGTTGATCACCCCAACCTTGAGGCCGTCGAAGTCAAGACTGAACATGGAAAAGATGGGGACTGGGCTCATCGAACCTGCCAGACACCGATTGAGGTCGGCGGGGTCCGTAAGTGAAAAGGTTTCGTCGCGCAGACCCACAACTTGCAGACTGCCATCTGGTAGCTCTTTAACACCAAAGAAGACAAAGCCTCCCCTGTTGTTTGCGAGCCCCGCTATTGATCGAAGTGGGTCAGCGAACCGGTTTTCGGGCTTGAGACAAAAACCCTCTTTGCACTCGGTCAATTCTGATTCATGTGTTTTCAGGTACCAGCCAGATCGGCCGCGCAGTTCAAATAACGCGCGTGCGCGTTCCTCCGCAGTCTCCTGAGCAGGCGGGCCGGGAGACTTGAAAACCGCTCCAATAGCTGCGGGCTTGAAGGTCGAAAGAAAGAGGTCCAGCTTTTGTTCAGAGGCTACAGGAACTTCGGGGCCATAGGTGTTGTCCCGAATTTGCGTGATTCGGCCCGAGTTGACGGCACGCTCCTGCCGGTTGAAGTAGAATTGGATGTCCTTGTTTTTCATATTTCGCGCTAGCATGGCCTTGATCAATCCAATTTCTGGATCGGTAATGCTGCGCTTCGGCATGTTGACCCCCCGACTGCTATTAGGCTGAGCTGACAACCTGACCAGGTTGCTCTTGCGTGATTGAACTCTCCGCCGCGGCCTGAGCCTTTTCCGCAGCGACCCTGCCAGCGGTCCAAACGTTATGAATGAGCCAGTCGTCGGCGAGGAAAAACTCGCCGCCAAGCACTTCGGCTTTCTCGTCGACAAGCCTTTTTTTCATGGCATCTTCGCCCACGATTGCAATCTCAGCGTTTGCATAGGGCGGGGTGTCTGGTTGCGGACTCGGTTTGAATACTTCCCAGTTGAAGGTGCCTTTGGGATAGGCGTTCTGAATTTGGTCGCGCCTTGCAAGCGGACTCTTCGAGAAGCCGACTTTGATAATGGCCTTCTCTTCCAGCTCCTTCGCCGACCGGCCGAGGTAAACGGAAATATTTCCAGAGAGCTTGAGTATGTACAGATGCTTGGGACCGTCCGTTTCGCCAACCCAGTAGGGGCTAGACGCGGGCTTCACCGCGCGGCTCGGTTTCAGCGCCGATTCCAATGTTTGGATCGTAGGATCGACCTGTCCCGCTTGCCCGTAGACGGGAACTTCGTAGACATCGAGACCATAAAGAGCTGCCGTTTCATGCTCGTTGAGGGGCACACCGTTCGCGCCGATCAATTCCGCGTTGGTACTTCGATAGGTCTCGGGGAAAAGCTCCTCTACCGGCTTCCAATCTTCCGGCACAATGCACCACGCGCGTGTCGCCTTTATCGCATATAGCCACTTACCCTTCCGCTCCGGGCTGCGTTCTTTGGCCGCCCAGTGCTCACCAGAAATGAAATCCTTTGCATGTCCGGTCTCGTGCGAGATTTCGAGCACTCCGACCACCTTGCCCCGCATGTTCAAGGAGCCCTTGTTTTTGGTGACATAAATGGCGACCAATCCGCCAGGCTGAGAGTTTCGCAAATATGCATTGCGCCGCCACTCGTCCGCGAATCCAATACACCCCCAACCTGCTGGATCGAACCCCCAGAACGACGTCAGCCAAGCGCCACGATCTTCTGGGAGGTCATCCCTTGTTGGGGCCAGCTCCAAAATGGTGCTCCAATCAAAAGAGAAAACGTCCTGCTGCGCCGTCTCGATATCGATGTCACCGAGCGCGCTCCGGATATAGGCCATCGCGTCTTCTGCCGGATGGCGATGTCCTTTCTTGACTACAATGGTCGTCAGCGGCGGAAGCCCCCGATCCTTGAGATGGTGGAGGATAACTTCGAGATGCGGCCCAAGACCGCGTCCGGTCGGATGTCTCCATCCGACCGCCTCGCCGACCTGCTGATAGGTGACCCGCTGCTGCCGCTTCGCCTTCGCTGCAATCACCCTGGCAATCTCGAACTGGAACGCATCCATGTTCAGTTTGCTCCTGCTCCCATCACGAAGGCATCCGGCCAACCGCCGTGTTTATCGATCTCCACGTCGATTTCGGCCATCAGGCGGCGGGTTTCTGTAAGGGCTACGACGATGCGGCGATAACGAAGGATGTCTTCATCAGTCAGCACACGGCCGGGACCAGGGTTCTTGCCGCCCTTGCCGGCGCGGTCCTTCAACCATTTCTCGCAGACCTGGTAGCCGCCGACTTGAAACTCCCATGTCGCCTTGGGCACATCTTCGAACCAGCGACTGGCGTTGATCATCACCTTGCCGTTCTTGTACTCGGGGTAGCCCTTTTCCACCCGAGCCTCGCCACTGCCGGCAAAGCGTATGTCGGGGGATTTCAGGACTGGTGAATCCTCGGGGCGCAGCAGGTGCAGGCCGACGAGTTCGCGGCCCAGTGCCGCCAGCGCCGCAAAGGTGGTGCGGGTCGCGGGCGCTGGGATGCGCGGGAAGTCCGACTTCAGGAACTCGGCGTAGCGGCTGCGATAGCCGGGGCTGTGCAGCACGGCATAGATGTAGTCGAATAGGTCGCGGGGCCCGAAGGTCTTTTGCAGATCGCCTCGGCCGTCCCAGGAGGGGTCGAGCAGGCCAAGCTGTTCGGTTTTTTGACGCTTGAAGTCGGGGCCGAAGCTTTCGTGTACGCCCCGGGAGATGCCTTCTTCGTAGGTCAGGCCGAGGACCTTACCGAAGCCCAAAGACCAGGTGCGATCTATGTTTGGACGAGCGAAATTCTCACCAAGCGAAGGCTTTAGCCATAAAGGAAAGCAATAGGCACATTCTTTTGTTGCAGTTGAGAGGATGCACATATCCGCATTGCCTTCAAAAGCCAGCGCATGCTCAAACACCCCTTGGCTAGTCTGCCTTACAGTTGCAAGGCCAACATTAGGTATCTCAAAATGCTGCATCACAGGATATCTATGATCACCAGCCGGAATTGCCGTCTTTGAGTAAAAGACTTGACGGTCATCAAACGGCCGATAGCAATATTTGGTGACGTGATAGTCACCACGGGTGAGAGCCCCACCAACCAGCTGTATCTTCTTCGCAAGTGAGGCACGCTCCGAAGGATCGCTAGTATGAGAGCTCGCTGCGAAATCCTCTATGGACCTCATTACCGCGCTTGAGTCAAAGCCAACGAAAACGGAGTCTAGGTGAGTCTTGATTCCTGTCGCCTTAGAATTGAAAATTCTTTCAATTCCAAAAAATCTTGAGTATTCTTTCTGATTACTTAAATCACGGCGACAGAAAAGGAACAGTGGAGCAGCGGCATCCAGCGCCACCGGTGCAAGCTGTTTTGCGTTTGTAGACAGCAGCCTCTCAAACTTACTTTCGCGAGACCCAATAAGATCGCCAGAGTGCACCATCGACACTTGCGGCATTGAACCAATGGAGCTACCGAGAAATAATGATACGCCCTGCTGAATATCAAAAACATTCTCATCAGATTGATCTGAAATCTCACCAGCGCGGCGAACGCTACCGTGAAGATTTATCGATGATAAGCTTTGAAAGACGCTCATCAATGAGGCGCGCATGCGACGATGCGTAACGCCGTCAACGTACGAGTTATTGGTGATTAGACCAAGGCACCCTTGCCCTGCTTCAGTTATTTTATACTGGCAATATCGAATGAACTTAATGTAATCATCGTCAAGATTCAGCTTCTGCTCATTCAGCTCTTTCTTGTATTCAGATAGAAGACTTGCGATGAAATCTGACTTATTCAACTGGCCAAAATTTGAGTAAGGTGGATTTCCGACAATCGCCGTATAGGGAATTGAAGACTTCGCAAGGTTAGCCGCTTGAGCCTCATGAGCCAGAATTTCTGACATAAAGCTGAACTCATGAGCCACTTTACGCGCCGGTTCCAGCGCATTGGTCAGGAAGATGCGTGCCCGCTCTTCCGAACCGAATGTATAGCCCGTCTCAGACAGCTTCAGCCCCACCTTCATATGGGCGATGGTATAGGGTGCCATCATCAGCTCGAACGCCGTCAGCCGCGGCAACAGATGCGTGGGTACATAGCCGTTCCAGGCGGCCTTGATCTCAGCTGCCGACTTGCCCTGTTCTTGCCAGTGCTCCACCATTCTCTTGTGGATCAGATCGATGACCTCCACCAGAAAAGTGCCGGTGCCCGTGGCGGGATCAAGGATTTGCACAAAGGGTGTGTCAGGCTGCACATGGTTTGGGACGGCGATATGATTATTTTTCGCCGCAACCTCCGCCCACGTGCTGGTGTCGGCCAGCCCCAGCGGCAATCCGAATTCTGTGCGAAGGATTTCATCGACGCCGCGAACAATGAAATTCACCACAGGACGTGGGGTGTAAAACACGCCGCGCTGCATCCGCTTTTGCGGGTCATATTCCTTCAGGAACATCTCGTAGAAGTGAATGACCGGGTCTTCCTTGGGGTTGCGGTCGCCAAAGTCGCGGAGAACCGCCTCCATGTTGGCCGCGTTCAACATGTCCACCACATCCCGGACACCAAGTTCGTCGAAGTCCAGGCTTTGGCGCTTGTCATGGCCGCCGATCGCCAGAAAGTTCGCGAAGAGTTCCTTCAGGAAAGGGTTCGTCTTCGGCACCATGTCGGCGAGATTGTCGGCGACGATCCCCGCCGGACGTGAGATACGTGCGGCGAGCATGCCGTAGGCGATGGTCTGGGCGAACATGTCCGCAAAGCCGTCCTCATCCAGATCATGGATGAGATTTTTTCGGAAGGCTTCGAGCATGGTGCGCATCGGGCCGCGGTCTGTTTCCGCACGGAGCAGCTCGTTTGCGCGCGCTCTTATCTCGGTTGCCAAACCCGCCAGCCTTAGAGCGAGGTCCTTGGAGGTTCGGATCGCCTCGTTGAGACGAAGCTCGAACGCAGAGGACCAATCTTCGCGCCACTTTTTGAGGTCCTTCGTGTCATCTGGCCACCGAAGCTTTTCAGCAAGGGTGCGGCCGACATAATCATTATGAAGCTGGGTGTCCTTGGCATTCCACCCAAGTACTTTCATGACCGGCAAATCGCGTGACTGCACGCCATCGGAGAAATGGACGAAGGCGAGTTCACGCGAACCTGAGTTCCCGAAGTTGGCGGCGAAGATGAGGTCGTTCTTCTGCCAGGCCTGCCGGTTTGACGCCTGGGCCCCCAACCGCTTCTTCAAGATCAGGTTTTTCAGGATGCGGCGCAGAACCGTAACAGAGAGAGCCTTGTCCTCGAACGAGATGAAGAAGATACCCCACGGCTGGCTGGTGGCCAGCGGCCGCAACTGATGAATCTCCCGTATCTTCGCGACCTCATCGGGCTTCAGCCCAAGCTCATTGGCCTCGTATTCGTACACCACGTCTTCAAAGCCGTAGTCCTCCTCGATGGGCCATTCGAGATGGTCCCGAAGCAGATCGACCAGCTTCGGAAAGCTGTTTATTTTCGCAAGCTCAGCCGCAGATATCCCAGCCATCGTTTCCCCTTCAAATCAATTCAATTCCATCCAAGCCTTCAGAACGGGTCCCACACCGACAGGCGCTTGAACCTTTCGTAAGAAAGTCTTGGTGATGTGCTTCTCTACCGCTACTCGAATATCCGAGAGTTGCAGGCGTTCGATCTCAAGGTGGCGCGGTGTAGAAGGATCGGAGCGGATGGCGTCCGCCATCAATGGTGCCTCTTCTAGGACCTTTCCGCTCGCGACATCGTAGAGATACCACTGCACGTCACCTGCTTCGGTGCTCCAAATATCTTCGCCGGTTTGCTCGCTGGCGGTTTTGTCATGCGCCGGGCGTGCGTAGCAGAAAAAGACGGCGCGGGTACCGGGCTTGAGGTTCCGCTTTCCGCTGAAGACTGCATTGGGAAAGGCGTTCAGCATCTCCTCAAGACCTGGGTGCTCCTTGAGCAAATCCTGCCATTCAAGATGAAGGTTTTCGTCAGGACTTTGCTGGCCCTCATACTGTTCGTTAAAGTTTCGTAGGTCCTCATAGTCATCGTCTTCGCGAAGCAGTTTTCTGCCCTCGATGCCGAGCGTTTTCGAAATACGCAGGGTCTTATGTGCGACCTTGCCATAAAGGCGCAGCAGCTCGTCCAGGTCTTCGGGCGGTAAGAAATTCCAATAGGCGACAGTGCCGCGAAGGTCCTTCTGCTCCGGATGGTCCTTCAATATCCGGGCCTCAATTTCGGGGTTCATGCGGCGATCGACGCGGCCGATACGCTGCATCAATCTGACAGGATTCCAATGGAGGTCATAGTTGATTAGCCGGGTTGCATCCTGCAGGTTCAGGCCTTCTGAGAGTACATCAGTCGAAATCAGCACCCTGATCTCGCGGTCGCCCTGCTCCTTGCTGCTGCTGTCATTGTAGTAGGGAGCAAAGCGCTGAATGATCTTTGTTCTGTCGCCCTTGGTGCCACTATCAATCTGCTCAACGCCATCAATCCCGCTCTCCTTGAGCTGGGCGGCAAGATATCTCGCGGTATCGCCGAACTCACTGAAAATAAGCACCTTGTGCTTTGAAAGCACGGCGTCCTTGGTAAGAAGTTGTACTAGCTTTTTCAGCTTCAAATCCTGGCTCGGTTTGAACTTCTCCAGCTCGTTCAGGAAGTCGGCAATTTGCTCCAGGTCAGCGATGCTGTCAGCGATAATCTCCTCAACTTTGAACTCCCGTCGATCCAGTTTGTCCTTTTCGACATCCTCGATCAGTTCAGCCGGCACGAGGTCTTCATCGGCCTCGGTATCAAACAGGTCCCGGTCAGGCTTGTAACCGAGCAGCTTCGAATGTTTGCGCTTCCAACGCTCCAACTGCGACTTCTCGTGATCCGTCTCGCAATGAACCTCCAGCCAAGCAAGGAGCTTTTGCAGGAGCCGCCAGCAAGACTGCTTGAATGCCTCAGCAGAGCTTTCAAACCGCTTCAAGAAACTGGTCCTGATAAGAGCGACTACCTGCTTCAGGCGTCCGCGTTCCAGGGCCGTTGCGACATTCTCGGTGTCACCTTTGTAGTAGGCATATGGGTTGTAAATTCCGAGCACGAAGAGTGGTTCGCGCTTGTTGAACGCGGTTGCGACCATCTCCAGCAGCTTCCCATAGGTTTGCCGCACTGAGTAGTCGGCCACAGTGGGTTCGCGTGGTTCCGGGAACATCACATCACCATCGCCCTCCCGCTTCATGCTTTCCCTTACATAGCTTCGGCTACGCTGGACGACCAATGCGTCCATGAGAGGGTCGGCGTAGAGTCGTTTGGAAACATCAGCGGTATTCAGCTCCAGGGGCTCATCGCCGCTCTTGCCATAGATTTCGGCCTCGATCTGTTTTTCAAGTTGGCGGATGTAGCCAGGCAGCGAGTGAATCCCAAGGGTTCCACCGGCGAAATAATCGGCGCGGTGTCGAGAAAAGAGCTCGACCATGTGCTGGAAGTCGGTCAAACGGTTATTGATCGGCGTCGCAGTCAACAGGAAAACCTGCTTCCCTTCGGCAATGTCGTGCAGACGCCAATAACGGGATTTTCGCTCCTCGGCATCCTCTCCGCGAATTCCTGTGTTCCGGAAATGGTGCGCCTCATCGACGATAATGACGTCCGCCTGCTTCGCGATCTGATCGAGTTCTTCCCGCATAGCGCCACGCATCAGGTCCGTGTGGCTGTAAATTCGAAGATTGGCAAAACCTTTGAAAAGGTGAGGAAGGCGCTTCTTCAGTTCGCGTTCCCAGACAGCGTCCTTCGCCGCTTTCGGAACGAAAAGAGCTACATTCTTGCCTTCATGGACCACGAAGCGCTCGATCAGCATCAAGCCGACGAATGTCTTGCCCAGACCGACGCCATCGCAAAGAAATGCGCCTCCATACTTCTCCGCCCTCTTTAGCAGGCCGCCATAACCGTCTCGTTGGTATTTGGCCAAGATCGGAAAGATGCGCGAATTCCGCTTCTCCCACTCGCCGGCTGTTTCCTCGTGGCCCAGAAAGTATTGCTGGAGAGATCGAGCGTAAACTTCAAAGGGTTTGTAATCGCGGGTGTGCTTCTCGACCACTTGAAGTAGCTCTGGCGTCACATCCTCCGCTTCATCCCAGTGTTCTTCGAACCACTCCTGGAGCACAGCGACCGGAGAACCTGTCACCTGAACATTAAGCTCAATATTCTGAGTCAATCCTGGATGCGTGAAATTTGAAGAACCTACCAGAGCCGACGAGCCAATTACCTCCAAACGGGCATGCGTGATGTAAGCTTTCGCATGAAACTTGTCTTTGCGGTAAACACGACACTCGATCTGCTTTGTCCGTATCGCGTCCGAAATGGCATTCACCCCTTTTAGGAAGTGATTCTTGCTCTTCTCTCGGTCAAGGCTTTCATCCAGCTTTTTGCCGATATCGGCGAGACCTTTCTCGAATGCCTTCTTTGTCCGGCGCGAGACCTCATCGCCCATAAGTATGCGTATCTTTTCGACCTTCATCCACTCGTCTTCGAGCGCGAGAAGGGAGCCAATCTCAAAGTAACCGGTAGCGATGTCAAATCCCTTGGATAGTGCGCACCAGTCCTTCAGGTAGCGGACGACCTTCCAATCGTCTTCGCTGTTGTCCACGATGAAAAGCTCGCTTCCGACTTTGTGACTGGATCGTTTAGGCATAGGAAAAGACCTTCGAGGTTATTTGACGCCCCGGTCCGTGATTGCCACGAAACTGCAAGCAATGAAAATCTTAAAATGATGAAGTACATAACCGTATTGACACCTCAACCGGCCTCTTGATCAAATCATCTTTGATGCTCGAAAACCATGCTCGAGTTAGGCTTTAACGCGAACTTCAAATCACCTACCCAAATTTTTAGAATGCTGGCCAACACAACTCAAGAGTTTGTAAGCCCTACCTCAGATTTTTCGTCAGACAAATTTTTTCGAGATCACCGATATTTCGATTCCCATGCAAACGGCGTGATCAGGAGTAATGGGGTGAAGACGTTGGGAATAATGGAACGTCGTTTGCGGAATGATGCTGCAAGCCTTCAGAGGAAGTGTGAGCTGACATCCCCGCACTCGCGCCATCAACATCCCGGTTGGGAGACGATAGGTCGAGGCTTGAGATGCCATTTGGGCCGGAACGGAAACAGGCCATCAGAGTACCGATCGGCAAGGTCTTCGAAGACAATCTCGCTCTCCCGGACATCGAAGCCTTGGCGCTCCAGGTCAATGACGATGGCTTCGGACAGCTTGTCCAGAGCGAGCCGCGCATCTTTCCGCCCTTGGGCAGCTGTTATCATCTGCCACAATAACACCCTCGCCAGATCATCCCGCGACGGCCGGCGTCGGGCCTTGGCCTCGTCTCTGACACTCTGCTGACGAACTGCCTGCTCCGCGTTGCGCTGCTTCTTCGATTTCCTGGCCATTGCATTGTCTCCTTGGTTTGGAGCCTTAGCCTCGGTGTCGGCCATGCAAGGAACAAGCGCGACTGCCTGTGTTGGCATTTCGGCAGGGAGGGCGGGATCGTCTCCAATCGCCAGCCAGACGGCCTCCGGCCTGTGCACACGGTCTGCCGGAATCGCCGATCGCGACTTTGGCAACGACAAAATTGGAATAGGAATCGCGGAAGGGTAAATTGAGATGATGTGTTTCGAGTTGTCCGGAACGTAGACCAACGCGTAGTGCTTTGATCTGACGGGAGTTGACGTGCAGTCGATTTGATCCGACGTAAAGCTCTTTGTCGTCAAGTCAGGAGAACGCATCACGACGGCAGGTCACCCGACCTCGTCTAAACGACGCCGCTACCGGCGCCAGAATCGCATTTCCGCAAATCGGAATCGACTTCCGCGACTTCGGAATCGGCATTCGGGAACGGTGAATCGCAGTGGCGCCGTCAGGAATCGCGGTTTCAGAGCTCTCCGTCGGGTTTCGTCAGGCCGGTGGACCAGGGGACGCGATGAGCACGCGCGTGATCTCCTCGCCCGTCATGACCCCGACATCCTTCAACTGCGTGGCGATGGTGACCAGCGCGTCCCGCCTGTTCTCCAGCAGACTGCGGGCCATCCCTTCGGCTTCCATCAGGCGACTGTTGACCCGGTCGGCCAGATGCCGGTCAAGACTGAGGTCATTGATGCTTCCCGCCGCAGACCGATAGAGCAGCGGCTGATGATCGGAGAACCCGAGCCTGGTCTCGGCGGCAACCGCGTGGTCGGTCGCCCTGGCGAGATCACTGTCGTCGTAGCCACCCGCTCCGGCGGCGGTATCGCCAAATGCCAGAAGCTCTGCCGTTCGGCCCGCCAGCATGCAGGCAATACTGCGCATCAGCCAGTCCTGGGTTTGAAGGAGATGGTGATGCTGCCGACTGACGACCTGCCCCATACCACCGATGCCGATGCTGACAGTCATGACCTCGGCGATCCCCATGTCACAGAACGCGATGGCATGACCGGCTTCATGAATGGCAGTACGCCAGCGCACATCGTCGGAGAGTTTCATCTGACCGGCAAGCAGGGCCTGCTCGAGATCGCTCCAGGTCAGCGGCCGCCGTTCCCGTCTGGTTTTTCGTCTGATGTCACGAACAAGTCGTTCGATGTCGGCTCCGGTGCTACCGGTCGCCAGCAAGACCAGCCGTCGAAGATCGGGGTGCTGCTCAGGTGCAATCGTCTGGCTGGCTTCAGGCATCTTGGGATACTCCGCGATTGGATTGGTCGATGACATCTGCATCACCGCCGACATGAGGCTGTTGCTGCCGTGCTGTTTCGATCGTTTTGGGAAGGCCTGACGGCGCAGACGCCAACACACCGGCCAGATCGTCACCGAGATGATGAGCGAGGATGCCGGTGAGCGCCTCCATATCCGGCATGGGGATGGCGACATGCTTTTCCAGTCGCCCGGATCGCAGCAGGGCCGGATCGATCTTCTCGGGGAGGTTCGTCGCCGCAACGACGATCACGCCGTCGGTTTTGAAGTCCCGTCAAGAAGCTCGAGCAGCCGGTTGATCAGCGAGCGCCAGTAGTCATCATGCTGCTCGCGTCTTCCGCCAAAGCGGCTGCCGATATTGTCGATCTCATCGACGAACAGGATGACGGGCGCATTTTCCCGCGCCAGCTCAAAGGCCCTGGACATGCGTTTCAGGACATCACCGAGATAGCCGGGTTCAAGCCAAGACGCCACCGATGTCACAAGCAGCGGAACCTGCAACGTATTGCAGAGCGCCCGGGCATAGGTCGTCTTGCCGGTGCCGGGCGGCCCGGACAGCATCAGCTTGGTGCTCATTTCATGCCAGGCCAGCCCTCCGTCGCGCCAGAGCTGAAGGTCTGTCTTGAGGTCGAGCGCCCAGTCGCGCGCGTCGCCATAGCCAGAGAGCGTCTCGACCCGCAGCTGACGCAGCCGGCTGTGTTCCGGATCAACGGATACGCCGCCGCCACCCTCCTTCCCGGATGCCTCCGCGGGCTTCTCCGGTTGAACGACATCGATCCCATCCACGGATTTTGGTGGGTCATCACCGTCCTTGATCAAAAACCGGCTCTTGACCTTCGGCCTCCCCGACCGGTCACTGCCACGCCCGGAGCCGCGGCCGTCGTCATCGTCATCGCCCGACTTGTCGGAGGAGCGCGCCCGTTCGCCGAGGACTTCGAGAATCGACAAGATGTGTTCGAGACCACGCCCGGAACGAATTGCCAACGCCAGCGCGTCGATCGAGAGACCCTCCAGATCAAGCGCCATCTTCTCCATCTGTCGCAGCGACTGCTTCGGCGCGATTCCGCAACACGTCTGCAGGAGTTCCGCGATCAGTTCATGATCGAGGCCACGGCACTCGAGCACGAGATCGGCCGTCATGGACACAAAGGGCGGAAGCGCGGTCTTTGTCTCATCGGCAAGAACCACGGGCGCTGACCGCTCCAGCAGAACATCCACGAGGAACCGACTCAGCGACCGTTCGACGGCCTTCGGCACATCGCTGCCGGCGAGTGTCTTGATCGTCTTACGGGTCTTTCCGCGGCGGCGATCACCATATCCGTCCGAGAGCGGGCTGCTGCGATGGACATCTTCGAGTTTCGTCCAGTAGGGCAGGATCAAGCCATCTTCGAGCATAAGACCGAAGCGGCGTTCGAAGCGGCCAACCGGCGCTTTGATCAGCACGAACGCTCCCGGGTTCCGAAGGACAGATGATAGCGCCGACAGGTCGGGAACACTTGAACCAACAGCACGGGCAACCAACAAGGCGACCGCGACATGGGCGACGTTTGAGGGAGCAATGTGCTCGCGAAGCAGCGCCAGGAATGTGCTGGATATCGATGGCGACTTCTCCCGCATAGACGTTGCAACGACCGAGGTCGATTTCAGGCGGGTGCCGACAGCAGAGGTATCCTGTTTGCTCTTGGCCTTCCCGACAGAGCGAGCCTTGTCACGCGGCGGCTCTCCTGGAAGGTCCGACATCACGATGTCGATCGTCGTCGTCTTGTAGGGCGCTTTCCCGAGACGCCGCTCGAGTTCGGCACGCGCCTTGACCGGCTCAGCGTCGAGTAGGCGCAAGGACTGTTCCGGGACCCGCCAGATCGTGCCGGACGTCTCATCACCTTCGACGATGAAGTCCGCCTCCAGCAAGCCGATGACGGCGGCGCGCTCGTACAGATCGAGGATAGCCAGCCGACGGATGCGGGCAAGCAGATAGCGCGTGATGCGATCGGTCAGGGTTTCCATCACACGTCTTCCTCGGTTCCATGAATACCGTGAGGGGTGTGCATCCCATCGACGGCCAGCAGCTTGCGATTGCCCTCGAGCCAATCGCGTAACATCAGCGCCGTCGGATCACCGGCCGCACACAGCGTGAAGAGTTGCTCACGGAAGATTTTCGGGACGCTGGTCATGGCGATACCCTTGCGCCTGGCAAAGCCGATCACGACCTGGGCGACGATTGCCGGATCGGGCAAGGCCGCGGGCGTTGCCGCGCACATGGCCATGGCCTGAGGAATGGCTTGTGACCTGGAAGTCGCCGCGCAGCTCGCCTCTTGCAACTTCGCCAGTCGCTTCAGCCGGCCGGATGGCTTCGGCGTCGAAGGCACCTTGGGCGCAGGGTTGTTGGGGAAAGGGATCACGTTGGAAGGGTGTCGACTCATGACAGACGTCTCCTGTCGCCGAACAGGGCAGTTCGGCGCGAACGAATGGAACAGAAAGCGGATAGGAACGTGAGCGGGGCGGTCAGCCCGTGCCGGTCCGTGGGATGCGGGCGAAGCCGACACGGATTTGGCCACGGCCGGCTGGCTGACGGACCTCGGTGATCGAGCCCGGGTCACACACCTCGTTTCCGTTCGCGTCAGTGATGTCCGCCGAGGCAACGCGACGAGCGGGTTCACCCATCGGTCCGGCAAAGGCATTTCGAGCCAGCTTCCAGTTCTCGTCGATCCGACCATGGAAGCGTTCGCGCAACATGCCGATCGCCTTCCCCGCCCTGCCAACCTCGACGAGATGATCGAGATCGCTCAGCGGCCAGACGCCGCCGGCAATGTCGGAGCGCTGGTTTTCCGCGTTGAGGATGACAACGCGAACTTCCTCGGCCACCAGCCGATGATGATCGCGGTAAAGGAGATCGGGAACGACGAGTGCTGCGGCCAACATGCGGCTCTTCAGCTCGTTGATCCGTGACACCTCGTACGAGCCGAGGCTGCGCTTGACGTCGATGACGTGGGCGAGCTTCGTCTTGCGGTTCACAATGATCAGGTCCGGCGTATAGGTTTTGCGCCCGCCGGTGTCGGCATCGAGCGTCAGGGACCGAAAGTGTTTCGGATCGTTTTTCTCGACCAGCTCAAGCGCCGTCTTGGTGACTGGCAGCCGCAGATTTTGCGTCAGCACCACGAGGTCCGGGTTAAGGTCGGCGATGATGCCAATGCCACGCTCGAGCAGCCGTCCTTCCTGGATAGGAATGGCGCGCAGGATCGCGGCGGCTTCAGAGACACCGCCGGCAAGCGCCCTGGAAAGAGCGCCGGCGGAGAAGGGTTGCGTCGAAAGCTCGTCGATGAGGACCTCGAAGCGCGGCTGGAGAGCGTCGAGATCGACGGCATGCGGATAGGCTGGCGCGCCAGGCCCACCGGATAGAATGGTCGTCATGATATTGCTCCTGCTGACTGTGGCGATCGGCCCGCAAACTTCAGGCGCACGACCTCCGTCGCGGAAATGATTTCCGCATCAGGTGGCCGGCCGGCTTCAAACGAAGCCGTGTCCGAAGTCAGGGACGATCAGTTGAATGAGATCAGGCGAGTGCCAGCCCAGAGGCGTGGGCGATCGCACAGCATGCCAACCGGTGCCGCGGCGACATGCGCTCATCAACAGGATCAGGAGACGGAGAAGCTTCCCGTTCGGAAGCGAAGCAGGTAAGGGTCGACATAGCCCAAGGCCTTTCACATGAAGGTTGCGGGTCAGGCCCTCGTTGGTGTTACAGCACCGGCGGGGGCCGCTAAGTGTCTGCAGATATTCAATTTCTGCTGACCATGACGACATAGCCCGGAGAATCGGGTCCGGCAAGCCGGTTGGAACACACCCGGAACAACAGAGCTCCGGTATGGTTAACGGACGACGCGTCCGCCGAAGTGGTGAACGCAAAGGCCCCGCACGGTGGCGGGGCTCCTGGAGGTCATATTCAAGCTGCCAGCTTCCTGTACTGGCGTTTCATGGGCTTGGGATCGAAGACGATCTGGCTCCTGATCTCGTCGCGGCGTTCGGGTGACGCGATATCCAGGGCATTTTCGACGGTTGCCTGTACCTTGGAGGGCATGTCTTCGAATGCGAGCCCATCGTCAGGCTCCTTGTCGAGCGCAGCGGCGGCATCCGCACGATCTTCCCCGTCAGCGTCGCCCTGCAAGGCCTCACCGTGGACGACGAAGCGAAGCAGGGGAATGACCTCGGCCTGAAGCCAGGTGACGAAGTCTTCCCTGCCCGGCCAGCCGTTATCTCCGCCCATGGCGGACAAAAGCTCCTGCACTTTGCGCCAGGTCGTGCCTTCCGTAAGCCTGGCCGGCCGCCAGTTGAAGCTCGCAACCATCGCCGGCTGCAAGGGGGCCGCGATGCTGTTGATCAGATCGTGCGCGTGCCTGCAGTCGTCCATGATCAATTTCTGCAGTGGCCCCTTGAACCCCGCACGGTTCTGCGCCAGCGGTTCCATGGCCTTCTCGACGCGTTTCAGGATGCCGGTTGTCAGCTGCAGGAACTTCACCGAGTCCTCCTCTACTTTAAGCTCAGCTATCCTGCGCAGACCGGCCATTCCGCCGACGTCGAGGACCGCTTCATTCTTCGCCTTCTTCGCGGGCATCGCACCGACCATGGTTTTCACCTGGGCGACGGTCAGTTGCTCGCCAGCCTCGATTGCCGAGATGACCCGTTCGACATTCGCCTGTTCCGCATAGGCCAGCACAAACAGAGTGGTCGGTGCGACGGCAGCGGTCACGAGCCGATCCTTGTATTCGGACAGGTGCGCATGAACGGCAATGTAGTTGCGCGCGGTCTTCGACGTGAACTTACAGATTGCCTTCACCCATGCGCCAAACGCCCTCTCCGGAAGAATGGATTTTGCGCGCGCGAGGTAGCCGCCGAGTTCGACGGCCTGCTCGGTCGTTCGGCGCCCGAGCGACAGGATGCCTTCGCCGAGTGCTTTCAGTTCGCCTTCCTGCTCCGGGCTGATCTCGTCAGCGCTGGTCGCGGCCTTCGCCGCCAGCTTGGCTGCGATCTTCTTCTGCGTGTATTTTGCCATGTCTTCCTATCTCCATGTTTCATCCGGTCTTCAGTAGCGACCGTGAGATAATGGTGACATGAAATTTCGAAAGTCGTTACAACCGACATTGTCAACACATTGAAAAACAATAGTAAAACTGAAGGTTTCCAAATTTATTCCCATTTTGAGACGGAAATTATTCAATGAAACCGGTGTGCATTTTTTCTGAAATTATTTTCAATACATGAATTTCTAATACACTAAATAGTTGTTATCCGTGTTCTCGGATATGGTGCTGACGCCTCCGCTAGCCAGGCAGCACGTCCCAAATGCCGTGTTTGCGATTGATCGCGAGACCTTTTCATCGACAACGATCAAGCAACCTGTTTTTCACCGCTGCTGCGGAGAATTCCGGTTCCACCCCAGCATGCGCGGAATAGCTTTTTGGGAGCCATCAAGATTAGTCCGCACACCGTCTTGCCTCCAATCGACGTCGAAGCGCGGAGCAGGGCGAATATCGACTACCCGACAGCCTGTCGCCCGATCCGCTGGCACCTCTTGCGAATGAGGAACCTGAGGTTCTCCCCAAAATCTCGATGAAAGGATGGATAGCGCTCTGTCTCCCCCAGTGCCTCTTCGAGCTTTGAGGCAACCCTGTCGGAGAGCTCCCGTATCCGTTTTGTCACGACAGCAGGGCTGAGGCCGACGGCCGATGCGAACTGCCGCCAGTCATTGCCGTGAAGGTCGTTGGCATTGCTCTTGGTCGCGATCTGTTGTGGGAGCGACTGGTCAACCTGCTTATAGACTGCCGCGCACATCAGGTCGTAGAGCGGCGCGAGTTTGGCTGTTCCGGCGGCTCCGACGAGAACGGAATAGTTCTTGGCGTGGGAGTCGGAGTTGCAGATCAAAATGTTGAACATCACAGCGTCCAACAGCTTCAGTCTTTCGGCGGGCGACACATAACGCGCCAGGGCTTCAAACATGTGAACCAGCGACGCGCCGCCTCGCGGGCCAAGGCCGGTGCGTTCATATTTTTCTGCCGGGAACAGCCCGAGCAACTGGCAGAAATCCTCCTGATGAACGCGGCGGATGGTTCCTTGAGCGTCGGCTATACGGTCATGGCGCTTGACCAGCAGGTAGTCTCGGCTGCCGGCACGACCGATCGTCACCTCGGCGGCCTCCAGTTCGCATAACCTGGCGAGGGTCATGCAGAAGGCTTCATTCTGAACACTGCAGGTCAGGCGTCTGATGTCGGGTTTCAGGATATGCGTGGATGGCGTGCCGTCGACGGGAATGGCGATCCTGCCGTCCTCAGCAATGTAGACGGGCAGCTTATCCTGCACCCCCGCCAAGGACATCGACACGCCCTGTTCTCCGACCAGGAAGGGTCGCTCGGGCAGTTCATTTAAAATCCGCTCAAGCGCTGCCTCGTCCGGCACGACGCGGAAATTATTTCCGTCTCGGCGTGGTTCCCCGATCGAAAAGGCTCCGGCGGTATCGCGGCCAAGACGCGCGAGAAGACCGACAATGTCCTGAGGCGAGACCTTCAACTGCTGACCGATCTCGGAAAGGTGTGTTTCCGGAAGAAGATTGGCAAGCCAGGGCATGACCTGCTCAGCACCGTATGTACCGGATCGCAAGGGCATGGTCAGCGAGATCGGGAAGGCCGAGGCGCGTTGCTCCCAGCTTGGCTCATAGGCGAGCGAAATCCCATCGCGGTCGATGAGATTGGCAACGGGCCAGGTCTCGTAGAAGATCGTGGTCACGGCGACGCCTGATCAGGAGAAACGGGGCAGGTAGCCGAGATCGTCATCGGCTTCCGGGCTAGGAGGAGATGCTGCGGTCTTCAGGTCGCCGAGATCGATGCCGACCGTTCGGGCCGCGATGAGGGATTTCTCGAGTTGGCAGCTGGGCTTGCCGTTCTCCAGGTCGACGATGAAGCGTTCACCGGTCCCGCAGCGTTCCGCAAGCTGGGTCTGCGTCCAGCCCTGCATTTTCCTGTGTTCTCGAACAAGTGCGCCGAATTCCGCGGCCGAACGGATCATGATACGCCCTCCTAATGTGGAGCTTACCGTACAGGAAGAATTTGTAAGAATCCATGAAAACTTACCGAAGAGGAAGGAATCACATCCACGTAGAAAATCATCCCGATCGGGAAGGCTAACATCCCGAGCTTGATCACCATAGAAGTTTTGGTAAGCTGACGATGGATGGAGGCGAGACACGTTGCTCGCCTGGAGCTTTATACAAACTCGTCAGCGAAACGTCCAATAGGCGCTCGTACCGTTCAAAGACTGCGGAGTGACGTAGATTTACGTCGTCTTGTGCGAGGAACATCCTCCCAACTGAGGGGTGGCCGCTTTCACGGCCATTGCACGTCCGCTTCAGCAATGAAGCAAAGGACGTGGACTCATGACATCAAACAAACTGAAGAATCTGAGAACGCAGGCTGCGCAGCGCCAAGGCGGGCTATGCTTCTATTGTGAACTGCCGATGTGGGGCGACAGCCCACAGGAGTTCATCGTGCGCTATGGAATTTCGCCGGGTCTGGCGAAGCGGTTTCAATGCACGGCCGAGCATGTCGAAGCGAGAAGAGATGGCGGCAAGGACGTCGCACCGAACATCGTCGCCGCCTGCCTCTTCTGCAACACAACGCGGCATAAGGCGAAGCATGCCCTGGACGCGGCCAAACATGCGTCCGTCGTGCGCTCCAGGCTGGCAAAGGGCAGGTGGCACCCGCCGCAGGTCAAGGCAGCATTCAGCAAACGAACAGGGCCACCGGCCTGGACCGGACAGACTCCACGATCATCCCGAGCGCGATATCAAATCAAGGTCAGTTGACGCTCCGAAAACGTCGACTTGCCAAAATGTATCGTTCAATGTATCGCTCGAAGTATCGAAATCGGGCTTATCTGTCAGTGTATTGGCGGAAACCCTTGGATTTGCTGCAATTGGGGAAGAGTCCCACCCTCTCCGCCATAAAGGATCTTGGACCGTAAGGTTTTCCAGCAATTTTGTTAGTTTTGTCAGTCTTCAATTCCGTTGCCGAAATCGGCGAGGGCCACACTCTCGGCACTAGGAAGCGTTTCTCGAAGCTAGGCTTGGCTTGTTCCATCAGAGCGCGTGCGCCTGTCGTCAGCGACGAGCAGAACGAGATCAAGAAGTTCAAAAACTGGGGTCTCGACATCATCCCGCATAGAAAGCGGATGAAGGACGGTTTCACCGTTAAAGAAGTCGTAGGTGCGGCGGCGAATTGAACCGTAAAGGACGGGCAGACGATTTCGCTTAAGTGGCTTAGTCCGATTTTTGCAATTAAAGCGAAGGCTTAAACCGAGGCTAACTGAACCATCCCTGTCAGCAGGCGCAAGGCACTTGAGCTGTGTCAGCAGTGCCCCGCCCGCCTAATTCTTGATGGTGGCAAGAGGATAGAACAACTCACCCGTTTCCGGATCGAGGATGGGCGAAAACGTTTTCTCCCAGTCAAAAAGCGGTCTGCCAAATAGCGATACACCTTGCTTCCCGTCCTGCGAAGACCAGCGGATTGCAATCGGGCGAAAATTGGCGTGCTGATAGATCTTCAGAATTTGAGGGGATCCGCCTATTGCTCCGGCACACTCTGTCTTCTTATAGAATGTCCCATCACTCCGCCGATTGACAAAACGGTCTTCCTTCAACATCTCAGCCAATATCAGAGCGGGTTGATAGTTCAGGGACTGAGGTTCAGAATCACGACAGAAGTCTCGGAGTCTGGCTCGAAACTCTGCGGTGTAATCACCGATCATGTAGCATTGCTCCCCCTCGGGCAGACCTAGTCGGCGGGTCTGCTTTGAGTGGGTAAAAGACCTGAACTCTTTCGCCTTTGGACTATAGTGAATTGGGTAAACTCGGAACTTGTTTGCTCGCCAAGACCATCCCCCGAACAAGAACCTTGTCTTTCGAATGCTATCGGCATGATCTGCCGCATCGGTATCTTTCCATGCCTCACGATAGGCATTCAGTAATGTTAGGATGCGGTTCAACAGCTCGGGCACATCCTCTCTTCGATCCGCGGCTGGCTGATAGTTAGCGATCGCGGAGTTGACCTGGAAGATCAACGGAAAGGCCAACGCTGTATCGCCGCAAAAGGCAAAAAAGGAATCGCCTCGTGCCAGTGGGAAAACCTTCTGGCAGACGTCGACGTGACCGGCACTTGTTAATCTGCTGTCACTTGCAATGATAAGCTCCGTCGCGGGGCCAACTTTCCTCGTCCACGCAATTACAATGGTCATTCGTTGCGCCCAATCTGATGACTCGAAATCTTGATTGCATTCTTTTGCATTCAGATGTCGAGTGCAAGTTGGAGTTGCTTAGTGGATGTCGTTGCAGAGATGACAGCCGGCACGTCTCGGCCACAGGAATGAATCCGTAAGCCAAGTTCCCAGCCTCTGATTTCATCGCTAAGAGAACCCCGCGCATCACAGCGCCGACCAGACTGCGAAGAGGTGGCAGAGTGGTCGAATGCACCGCACTCGAAATGCGGCATAGCTGCAAGGGTAACGTGGCTTCGAGTCCAAGGAAGAGTCAGCTGTCAGCAACGACAGGCGGCAGCAACGCGCAGATGCGGTCCCAGGGGTGATCTCACGCGAAGACCTTACGGAGGTGCCTGGCCCCCCTAGACACACTTGTCAGTTATTGATCCGCCAAGATGCCGATCAGGCTCCGTATGGCACCCAGATGTTCTTCACCTGAATCGCCCTGCGCAAATAGTCGCCGCCCTGCCCTTGGGTACGGTCAAGCCAATCCGGCTGACGCCCATTATTGACCCAGGTGGCCTTCAGGTTGCCCGCTGAAGCCCTCTCGACCATCGCGCTTCCGTCAGCCGATCCGAAATACCAGATGGCTGCAACCTCATCATGCTCGGCCAGCGTCTTTGCGAGCAGATCGCGTTCGCCGGTGACAATATTGATGACTCCGCAGGGCACATCCGACGTGTCCAGCACCTGATAGAAATCACCGGCAATCAATGGATGGCGCGACGACGGGATGACCACAACGCGATTTCCCATGGCAATTGCCGGCAGCACCAGCGACACCAGCGAGAGGAGCGGCGCCTCATCAGGGCAAACGATACCGACGATACCCCACGGCTCGTTCATGGCTAGCGTGACGTGACGCGACTTGGTGGAGTGTACGGCGCCATCGAACTTGTCGGCCTGGGCGGCGTAATAGGAAATGCGGCGCAGAGATGCGTCGAATTCGTCCCACGCCTTCTTTTCGCTCACACCGGTACTATCGATGATGCGGGCGACAAATTCACCACGCCGCGCATCGAGGTTCTCTGCGAGATAATAGAGCACCTGCGCGCGATTATGGGCGGTTGCGGAACTCCAGCTTCCAGCCTTGGACGCGGCTTCCACAGCGTTGCGGATGTCCTTGCGATTGCCTATTCCGGCCATGCCAATCACGGCGTTGCCCTTGCCGATGACAGAATAACTGTAGCCGCCATCGGGGCGGGCCTGCTTGCCGCCGATATAGTTTTTCATGGTCCGATCAAGGCCATCGATCGCCATCTTGCTGTCAGCATTCGGTAATGCGGATGGCGTGAAGGCTTCAGCGGGCTTACTGACCGACAGGTTCTTTTCCCAGTCTGCCGCCAGATATTCGTAAAGCCCTTCGCGCGCACCTTCACGGCCGAAACCGCTTTCACGGTAGCCGCCAAAACCTGCACCGGCGTCCAGCATGTTGGTGCAGTTGATCCAGACCACGCCTGCCTTGACCCGGGCAGCCAGATCAAGCGCGACATTGATGTTTTCAGACCAGATCGAGGCGGCAAGACCGTAACGGGTGTTATTTGCCAGCGAAACGGCTTCATCCGGCGTGCGGAATGTGGTTGCTGCGGCGATCGGGCCAAAGATTTCCACCTGGCAGACCGTCGAGGCCTGATCAACATCGGTGAAGAAGCCGGGAGCGACGTAATTGCCAGTAGACGGCAACGGGTTGGTACTCTGCCAGAGTTCACCACCCTCCTCCACCCCCTTGCGGACAAGATCCGTGATGCGCTTTACCTGCGTGGCGGAAACAATGGCACCGACATCAGTCGACTTGTCGAGCGGATCGCCGACCCGCAGGGTTTCCAGCCGCTTTTTCAGGCGTGCATAAAATTTCTCGGCAATGCCTTCCTCCACCAACAGGCGGGAACCGGCGCAGCAAACTTCTCCCTGATTGAACCAGATCGCGTCAACAACACCTTCAACCGCTGCATCAAGATCGGCATCCTCGAAAACGATGAAGGGTGACTTCCCGCCCAGTTCCAGAGACAGTTTTTTGCCCGAACCGGCAATCTGCTCGCGAATAACGCGGCCAACCTTGGTCGAACCGGTGAAGGCGACCTTGTCGACGCCTGCATGGCCGCAGATCGCAGCGCCTGTTGAGCCATCGCCCTGCACGATGTTGACGACACCGGCTGGAAGGCCGACCTCGTGGCAGATTTCCGCAAAGGCGACAGCTGTCAGCGGTGTCAGGTCGGCAGGCTTCAGCACCACGGTATTGCCGGCCGCAAGCGCTGGCGCGATCTTCCAGGCCAGCATCAAGAGAGGGAAATTCCAGGGGATCACCTGACCGCAAACACCGACGGGCGAGAAACCACGGAACTCGTCTTCCACCATTTCGGCCCATCCGGCGTGATGGTAAAAGTGACGCGCGACGAGTGGGATGTCGATATCACGGGTTTCGCGAACCGGCTTGCCGTTGTCCATCGTCTCCAGAACGGAAAGGAAGCGCTCGCGCTTCTGGACATGGCGGGCAATGGCGTAGAGATAACGGGCGCGTTCGTGACCCGACAGTTTTGACCATTTTCCGAAGGCCGCGCGGGCGGCCTTGACCGCCTGATCCACGTCTTCCTCATTGCCGCAAACGATCTCCGCCAGCTTATCCCCGTTTGCGGGGTTTGAGACGGCAATCGTCTTTCGGCCATCAGGCGATACGAACCGGCCGTTGATATAGTGACCGAAGATGCGTCCGTGAGTGTCGAGCCACTGCTTCACATCACCATTGGCTTCGGGGGAAGGTCCATATTCCATGGTTTCCAAAATGTCCTTAATGGGTCGCATTTTTCAGTCCTTATGCGGCAGCGTGATGGTGAGCGCTGGAATAGCGGCCGGTTACGAAATGTTCGAGCTGCCGCTCGATATCGCCGAGCATCGAACTGGCGCCAATGCGGAACAGGTCCGGCTCCAGCCAGCGATTGCCCAGCTCCTCCTTCATCAGCGTCAGCCATGACAGTGCGTCCTTCGCCGTCTTCAACCCGCCTGCAGGCTTGAAGCCGACCATCTGGCCGGTCAGTTCGCCGTAATCGCGCAGTGCCCGTACCATGGTCAGACTGACCGGCAGGGTGGCGTTGACCTCCTCTTTGCCGGTCGACGTCTTGATGAAGTCCGAGCCCGCCTGCATGGCCACCATCGAGGCGCGATAGACGTTAGTCAGGGTGTTGAGATCGCCCGTCGCCAGGATAGCCTTCATATGGGCGTCGCCGCAGGCTTCACGCATCGCGGAAATCTCGTCGTAAAGTGCTGTCCAGTTCTGCGTCAGAACGAACTCGCGGGTTATGACGATATCGATCTCCTTGGCGCCTTGCTCGACGGCATAGCGGATTTCAGCCAGCCGTTGCGGCAGCGGCGTAAGGCCGGACGGAAAGCCCGTTGCCACCGATGCGACCGGAATAGCCGTGCCTTCCAGCGCCTTGACGGCGTGGGGCACCATGGTCGGATAAACGCAGACGGCGCCGGTGGTGATGCCGGCATCTGCAAGGCCTATTGCTTCGAGAATGTCTTCCCGGACCGGGCGGCGCGCTTTCGCGCACAGCCGGCGCACGCGACCGGGCGTGTCATCACCGGACAACGTTGTCAGATCGATGCAGGTGATGGCCTTGATCTGCCAGGCGACCTGGTATTCCTTCTTGACCGAGCGCCGGGTGGTGATCGTCGCTGCACGCCGCTCGGACGCGCTGCGATTGACCGACACATCTTCGAACCATTCCGGTTTGAGAGCGGTGCCGTTGTTTCTGGGAAATGCTTCGCTCATTTTCTGTCCATTCTTCTTGTCAGCCTGCAGCATTGGCATGGTCGCGGCAAAATGCCTCGAACTCGTCGATGCTGGCATAAGCCTTCTGTGTTCCGGGACGGGTGATGGAATGCGCCGCGTAAAGCGAGGCCTTCTTCAGGGAGGATACGACCTCGCGCGTTTCGGCGTAAAAGCGGGCGAAGGAGCCAATAAAGGCATCGCCGGCACCCGTGGTGTCCTTCGGCGTTACCTTGACGGGCTCGATGTTGACGATTTCGTTTGACGTAATCATGCGCGCACCGCGCGCGCCGAGCGTCACAATGACGGTGCGAATGCCACGTGCGATCAGCGAACGGGCGGCGTTGACGATGTCTTCGTCGGTGTCGGTCGGCAACCCCGACAGCAAGGCAAGCTCGCTCTCGTTCGGCACGAGGAAGGTTACCTGGCGGATGCGCTCAGGATCGAGATTGGCAGCGGCAGGCGCGGGATTGAGGATTGTCTCGATACCGTTCTGGGCTGCAAATTCGATAGTGTGGTAGACGGTCTCAACTGGCACTTCCATCTGCATCAGGATCAGGCCGCACTCTTTCAGATCAGCGGCAGCCTTGTCGACCTCAACAGGCAAAAGGTGGGCATTGGCTCCTTTGACGATGAGGATGGAATTCTCGCCCGACTGTTCGACGAAGATCGGCGCGACACCGCTGGATTTGCCGGCAACCTTCACCACATGACGCGTATCAACGCCGAAGCTTGCGAGATTGCGAATGGTGTTATCCGCGAAGACATCGTCCCCGACCCGTGTGACCATCATTACTTCAGCACCAAGGCGCGCCGCGGCAACCGCCTGGTTGGCACCCTTGCCGCCGCACCCCATCTCGAAAGTGGGCGCCTCAAGGGTCTCGCCCGGTCCAGGCATACGGTCCACATAGGTGATAAGATCGACCATGTTGGAGCCGACGACCCCGATTTTCTTACTCATGCCGATATTCCCTACTTATCTGTTTTAAAGGGCGCTGATCCTGGCGCCGAACCGATCGGCGGCAGCGTGGTCGAGGTAGCCCAGCCGTACCGGGAAGACCCTGCGTTCACCCGGCGATAGTCTCTGCACGTTGTTCTTGGCCTTCTCCGCCAGATAGCCCTCCGGCTCGCAGGTGGATGGCAGGGCGAATGCGGCAACCTGCGAATCCCCGTTGACCAGGATCCAACGCACTGTCTTGGGGAAGGCGGCGAGCGGATAGGAGATGGCAAAGCCGTCGCCCTCACGTCGTTGCATCATCAGATGCGTCAGCCCCTCACCGTCCGCCGTCAGGCCGTTTATGTAGAACACCTGTTCGGGATCGTAACGTTGTGGTTCGTTGAGCACTTCCATGGCCGAAGGCTGCCTTGCCAGCGTCTCCAGCAAGGAAAGGTAATCGGGGTTTGGTGTGACGTGGCCGGGTACGGCCGTTCGCACCTTCACCTGCTCCGGCGTGTATGGCACCGGCTGAACGATTTGCGCACCCTCGGCATAGGCAAAGTTTACATGGCACATATACATGAGATCCATGGACGCTGAAGACAGGTTCTGGATGTCCATGACCATGTCAAAAAGCGTATCCTCAGCATGCAAAGTCACGCTGGGGCGGGCCAGATAATTGGCGCCGAAGCCCATGACATATTCGACTTCGCCTGTTACCCGAACATAGGGGCCGCGCGCATCGTGACCGATAACGAAACCCGCCTTGTCCATGGCGGCACAGGGCATTTCGCCATGCAGCGCATGATTATCCTGCGGCGAAGGGCATCCGTTGCGCAACATGCCGCTATGGAATGCAAAACATCCGTATGTCTCGACGATTGAACCGGCTGGTCGCGGCATCGAAAAGCGACTTCCCATAGTCAGGTCCACACCGTTGAACTCAACGCTCCAGATCATCTGCCCCATGAATGGCAATATGACGATCCGGCCGTAGCGGTTCTCCAATTGCAGCGCCTCAATGCCGGTGGCGTAGCGGAAGGTGGTAACCTTCAGCCCATCGGTTACGGCTAGAAGATGCGGGAGATCGGCGAAGTCCTGCCTGCGAAGATGAAATTCTGTCGCCTGCATGGGATCACCTGCCCGGGTTTCGCCATGCATTGATGGCGATGACGAGAATGAGGAATGCGCCCCAGATGAAGTCGATAAGGTGGTTGGAGAACCGCATCATCTGGAAACCGGAGGAAAGCAGCATGAGGGCGATCAGCGCAATGGCGATGCCAAGAACCCGACCCTTCCCGCCTGCCGGATTTGTGCCGCCGAGAACGGCAATCAGCACCGCCTGCAGCAAATAGGACGCGCCGTAGTCGGATTTCGCTGCATTGGTTCGCCCGGACAAAATGATGCCCGCCAGCGACGCCAGAACGCCGGTCAGCATGTAGGAATAGAGCATCATGCGATCCTTGCGGATGCCTGCAAAGACGGCTGCGCGCGGATTGGTCCCGATCAGCATCAGGTTAATGCCGAGCGTCGAGCGCGTCAGCAGGATCGCGACGGTGATGCAGACGCCGATGAACAGCAGAAACGGCGTCGCTATACCCAAGATCTTGCCGTTGCCGATCCAGTTCCACGCGTCAGGGAAGCCGACGATTGCCGGGCCGCCGGTCAATACCAGCGCCAGCCCCATCAGCACCTGACCTGTGCCGAGTGTCGCCAGTATCGGGGTAATTCGCAGCTTCGCGACCAAAAGGCCGTTGATCAGACCGGCCAGCAGTCCGACCGCCATGGCGAGGACGATGCCGAGCCCGGTGTAGAACACAACGCCCGAAGTGGAGGATTGCCCCGCCTGAACCATTGTGGAATGGAAATAGACGCCGGCGATGATACCGGCCAGATTGGCAATCCCCACCACGGAAAGATCGATGCCACCGGTCAGCATGGCAATCATCATGGCGATGGAGAGGATCCCCAGTTCGGGCATGATGTAGCTGATGGATTCGAAGTTGTAATAGTTCAAGAACTTGCCGGGGTTCATCCAGGTCATCAGGGCAAAGACGATGACGGTGATAACAAGCAGCTGAACGATGTTGTTGTCGTTGCCGAAAAGCCGACGCATGTCGAACGAATTTTTCATGATGCGCTCTCCCGTCACGCTATGCTTTTGCGGTCGCGCCATGCCGTGATGGCAGTGGCAATGATGATGATCAGGCCGACGACGACGCGCTGCCAGGTCGTGTCCACCTTCATGATGATCAGAGAGTTTTTGACCATCACCAGCATGAACACGCCCATTAATGTTCCGAGAACCGTGCCGCGTCCGCCAAAGATTGACGCACCGCCCAGAACCACCGCCGCGATCACGTCGAGTTCGAGACCGACAAAATCACGCGGGTTGGCAAGCCAGATCATCGAGGAATGCAGAAGGCCCGAGAAGCCCGCCAGCGCACCGGCGATGCAGTAGACAAAGAAGATTGTCGCACCTGTATTGAAGCCAACACGTTTGGCAGCTTCAGGAGAGCCGCCATAGGCATAAACGCTGCGCCCGATCATGGTGTAGGTAAGGACGAGATGAATGACCAATGCCAGGCCAAGATAGACCAGGAACATCGCGGTCAGGCCGAAAGTCGATCCAGTGGTCGACGTCAGCGAGATAACATCGGTCTTGCCAAACTCGATCAGCTCCTTTGGCATCTTGTTGATGTTGACGATGCTGGTACCGACGAGGCCGAGAACCAGACCACGCACAATCGAACCCGTCCCGAGCGTCACGATCAGCGGGATCATCTTGAACCGATGGATGATGAAACCGTTGAACGCACCGAGAACGAGCCCAATCAGCGTTGCCGCAACGAAAGGAATGAGCACGCCATCGTAGCCGAGGTAGACCATACTGCGCACGGTCAGATACATCGCCGCAATGGCAAAGGCCGTGAACGATACGTCGATACCGCCGGAAATCATCACCAGCAATACGCCGAGCGCCATGATGCCGATCACGACATTGGAGCGCAACAGGCCGAAGATGTTGTCGAGCGACCAGAAGGCTGGATTGATGAGACCGATGATGACCATGGCCGCGAGCAGGACGCAGGCGATTATGGATTCTGTGCTTTTCAGGAATTTCATGTCTTGCGGCCCCTCAATTCAGCATCTTGAGCCGGTCGTTAACGGCGTCTTCGGTCATGCTCTGTCCAGACAACTCGTCAACGAAACGGCCGCGATGCATGACCAGCACGCGGTTGCAGTTCTGCACCAGTTCCGGCACATCGTCGGAAATCATCAGCACGGCGAGACCTTCCTTTTCGGCCAGCTTGCGGATGATGGTGTGAATCTGTGCTTTGGAACCGACATCGACGCCGACGGTCGGGCCGTTCAGGATCAGCACCTTGGCCCCAGTCAACAGCCAGCGAGCCAGAACGACGCGCTGTGCGTTGCCACCGGACAAATGGTTGACCGGCGTGTGCGGTCCTGGTGCCACGATCTGCATGGCCGAGAACATTTCGCGCGTCGTCTCGTCCGCCTTTTTGCGATTGATGAAAAGACCGCGGACGAATTTCTCAATCGACGTAACAATGATGTTGCGCTCGATCGATTGCGTCAGGAATAGACCCTCGGTCAGGCGATCCTCCGGCACATAAGCGACGCCGCAGGCAATACCCTCCTGAACGGTCCTTGGGTGAACCTCGCGGCCTGCGAGGCGCACTAAACCGGTAAAATCGGGGCGCATGCCAAACAGCGCCAGCGCAAGTTCGGTGCGACCCGAACCGATCAAACCTGAAATACCGACGATTTCGCCCGGCCTTAACGTTAAGTCAGCGTTTTCTACGGAACCTGGAACCGAGAGGTTGCGCACGTCCAGCACCGGTGTATCGGCGCCTTTGTGCGGTACCCACTGGTAGCTGTGAGCTGTCAGTTCCTGCCCGGTCATCGCACGCGTGATTGCCGGCTCGTCGAATTCGGCGATCGGTCCTTCGGCCACCTTCTTGCCATTGCGGAAAACTGTCAGGCGCTCGCTGATTTCGAGCATCTCGCGCATTTTGTGGCTGACGAAGAGCACGGCGATGCCCTGCGCCTGAATATCGCGCACGATCTTGAAGAGGGCATCAACCTCATGGCGTGTAAGTGCCGTCGTCGGCTCATCCATGATGATCAGGCGTGCATCGGCCATGACGGCGCGGGCGATCGCCACGATCTGCTTTCCCGAGGTCGGCAGGGTTTCGACATCCGTATCAATATCGATGTTCACGCCGAGGCGGTCCAACGCCTTCTGGGCCAGCTCACGGACATGCCGCCAGTCGACCGTCTTGCGACCTTCCATCAGAAAGGTATTGATAGCCAGGTTCTCAGCGACCGTCAGGTTACCGAACAGCGAAAAATCCTGATAGATCACCTGAATACCGTGGTGAACGGATTTTACCGGATCGAGTTTGCCGACAGGCTTACCGTCGATCAGAATCTCACCGTCCTCGGGTGTGTAAACCCCAGACATGATTTTGATGACGGTGGATTTGCCGGAACCGTTTTCACCGGCAAGACAATGGATTTCGCCCGGGCGAATGCTCAGCGATACGTTGTCGAGCGCCTTCACGCCGCCAAACCGCTTGCCGATGTGGCGCAGCTCGATCAGATTTTCAGTCATAATGGCCTCGTGCAAGGCTGGAAAACACGGTTGGTGCACGGAGAGAGGGTTGCCCCTCCCTCCGTGGTTCGGATCAGAAGTCGTACTTGTCCATGTTTTCTTTGGTCACGCCGACCCAACCTGCACCATAGAGCAGGTGTGGCTTGGAGGCGTCAGGAACCAGCAGGCTTTCGTAACCGGGTAGACCCATGTTGAGACCCGCCTTGATCTGCTCATTCTTCTTCTCGAGAACCGCGACAGCCAGCATGTTCATGGCATAACCAGCAACGGCCGGATCCCAGAACTGGATGTACTGGATATTATCGTTCTTGATGTATTCGCCGGCAACGGAAACCAGGCCCGTTCCCGAAAAGAAAACCTTGCCAGACAGGCCGCCCTCGGCGATCAGGCGGCCAGCGCCTGCGGATGTCGGCATCGGCGCGCCAAGAATACCGGTAATGTCCGGATAGGCGGTCATTGCTTCCTTGAGCTTGGTATAGTCGGTGTTGGCGTCGTCATAAGTTTCTAGCCGCTCGGTCGCCTGCGACATTTCCGGGAAGTTTGCCTTCTGGTACTCGACGGCGCCGTCGATCCATTCCATCTGCGACTTGGACGTCAGACTGCCAACGGTGGCGACGTACTTGCCCTTACCGCCCATGGATTTGCCAAGTTCCTTCATCAGGTTGGCGCCATAGGCTTTGTTGTCGAAGGCTTCGATGTCGAAATCGACGTTCTGGATGTTGGAAGCCTCGTGGCTGATGACGACGATGCCCCGATCTCGGGCTTTCTTGAGCACCGGCTCTACCGCTTCGACCGAGAACGGCACGATGGCGATCGCATCAACGCCCTGTGCGATGAGGTTTTCAACGATCTGCACCTGAGCGGCGGCATCAGCCTGGCTCGGGCCAACCATCCAGACATCGTTTCCGGTATCGCCCTTGAACTGCTCGACGCCATCGCGCATGCGGTCAAACCACGCAATACCATCCACCTTCACGACGGTTGCAATGGTGTATTTTTTGCCGCTCGCCGTCGTGATCAGCTCCTTGTTGACCTTCGACGCATCGACGGCGCTTTGCGCAAAGACAGCCGAGGCCGAAAGCGTTGCAGCAAGCGCGATGGTAGTGAAAATCTTGTTCACGAATATCTCCTCCCTTTGAAACCGCGATGTGCCGGACCTATTCCAGTCGCAGCACGCGACAATGTTTTGATCCCTAACGCCGGAAACCGCTTCTCACGCGTCCGACGCCTCCTCATTCTCCCGGAAAGGCCTCCTATGCCCCAGTGCACTGGCCTCGATGTGGCCTAGAAACCTGTTGTTTTCCTCTCCCGATAATGCGAACTATTATGATACAATCCGATCATTATGTTTCGATCGTTTCATGTTTGTTATTCTCCTGTCAAGCGCAGAGAAGTGCGATTGCGAGCAAAATAACACCGAAATTTGAAGCGCAGCGACAAGCGGAAAGCGGAGACAAGGTGAGTAGAATAAGTGCACACAATGCCAGGTTGGATGCCTTGGCTGGGCTGGTTCAGGAGACGGGTATCCTGAGGCTGCGCGACGCCGCGTCCCGGCTTGGCGTCTCAGAAATTACCATTCGGCGCGACATTGCTGCCGATGGCGAGCGGCTAAGCTGTCTTGGCGGATATATTGTTCCGGTTCAGGACGGCACCGTTAGCAGCGACTATGTGCTGGAGCAGGAGAAGGACAGTCACGCAACTGCAAAAGCGCGGGCCTGTACGCAGGCGGCGGTTCTGATCGAACCGTATGATACTGTATTCATCGATTGCGGAACGACGATGCCGCATTTGGCGCGGCAGATTCCGGCAAATGCCCATGTCACCGTCATCTGCTATTCCCTTAATGTTGCAGAGGAGCTGGCGAGAAGAAGCGATGTCCGCCTGATCATGCTTGGAGGGGTTTATCACCCGGAAGCGGCCTCGTTTTCAGGTGATGAGGGCATCGAGGTGCTGAAGCGCATCAACATTAACAAGGCATTTTTATCTGCCGGCGGCGTAGACGAACAGCATGGCGTGACCTGTTCGCACTTCCATGAAGTGCCAATCAAGCAGATCGTTATGCAGCGCTCGGTCCAAAAGCATCTTGTCGTGGACAGCAGCAAGTTCACCAAGGTGCGAGCCGCACGTTACGCTTCCATCAGCGATTTCAATTCTATTGTGTCCGATCAGCCTGCACCATGGGTTAAGATAAGCTGACAATGGCTTGCTGCCATTCGATACGAGAGTGATGCATCTAGGGATTTTTTCTGTACCACGCCCCAGTCATCCGAGATAACCGTATAGTTGGCAAAAAGGACAGCGGGACCGGCAAGACGATCCGACCGCGCAAAGCGGTTGCGACTGATTGATGGCCTGGATACAAGGCGAGTGTCGAAACACCTGCACGAGCATTAGGGGTGCGCCACATCTAAAGCGCCTTGGCCATAGGTTGACGTTTGACATGCGCTGACTGACCAAGCCGCGCGAAGACACTCCGCTTGCCGAAACTCGGCTTGCATGCTCGCCACAGCGCCCAGCGCCGCTTTTGTCGCCCCATTTTTTCTTGTCCCACCCCATTCTTCGAATTAGGTGTCGACACATAGCGGGCCGTTCTTGAATAACGACAGCCAACAGGAAATCTTCATTTCGGAACGGTTGACGACATGACAATGACGGCTCGGGAAAACTGCGCCACCAGGCCGAGCATATCAATGACCCCATTCACCGCCGGTGCGCATATCAATCTTTCTCATGCGGCAAGAATGCTAGTCCAAAATTCCAGCCACTAATCGGCCGGATGCCACAGCCGATCAGAGAAGAAGCGCTGTCGGCCAATGGTCATGATGGCGGCGTGTTTCGTCGGCAGATCAACGCTTTTGAGATGTGAAAAGCCGGACTTTTGCAGATTTCTCAATTGCCGGTGATGGTTGCTGCTTGGCTCCTGCACGATGCGCTCTGTACGCGGATCGTCAAGAAACATGTAGTGCAGAAGGGAAGGCAGCCAGGCGGTGAACCACTCGCGGCCACGACATGCCTCGTCACCCACGATAACGTGGCAACCGCGGTCATAGTCGTTCGCATCGCAGAAGGTCCCGACGACATCTTCTTTTGCCCAGTACACCTCGAAATAGGAAAACGCCCTGCCACCGAACCGGCCTATAAGCGGCATGATATGTGGGTCTGCGAACATGCCTTCCAGATAGTGCCTGTGGCGATCTTCGTCTCCAGCTTCATGCCAGAACTCGTTCACACGGGGACTGTTCATCCAGCGGTGCACCTCCGGCAGGTCGTCTAGGGTCGCCACATCAAAAGAAAGGACGCCGCCCAGCCAGGGGATATAGCGGGCATAGACCGTCCCGACAGGTTTGCGCGGACGTGAGGGATGCGACACCCTGCCGTCATGGATTTCGTGGCGGGGGAACAACCCGGTGGCAGGTGCATTCCAGAGACCTTGCGTCTGCCAGAACATATCTGCCCACACGGAAGGAAGTGACGAGGTGGATGCCGCGTCCAGATAAAGCCCGTGGGCCGCAAACTCCTCTTCGAAACTTGCCCAACCATTGCCCGACAGCGTCATAAACCGAAGCGCTGGAGACGAGGAAAACAGGCATTCGAACGCTGCGGCGGCAAGACGCCAAGTACCAGACGCCGCGACCGACAGGTCGGAAACCTCGATCTTTCCAGCACTGTCATCCGTTGAAAGATGGAAGGCTGCCTTTGCCCCATGAGCATCAGAAACCAGAAGCTGCTGACCGTCTCGATAGACCCCAACTGGTCCGCGGCGATGGAGATTGAAGGCGAGATAGACACCAGGACTGGTCATTCCGCCCACGTCGCGGGGTGTGACGGGAGTGACGATCTCCCGCCGCATGTCGCCCTGCCAATTCATCAGAAAACTTTCGTTAGCGACACGGCGAAAGTGCGTCCGCGCGCCTTGTAGTCGAACACAGCCTCATTTGCTAAAGCCCCGTAAAGAGCGTTGGCGCGAGCGCCCCATATAGTCGAGTAATCCTTGTCGAACAGGTTCATCACGCCGAAGCGCAGCGTCGTCTCCTGAGCTTCGAAACGATAGGCGCCGGTTAGATCAAACAGGGTGTAACCATCGATCGTCCGGCTGTCATCGTCACTGAGGCTGAAGACATGCTGCCCGGCAAGTTTGACGTTGAAGTTATCTTTCGTCCAGCCGACATAACCGCCAAGTTTGGAAACACTGGCACTGCCGATGCTTTCCTTTTCCCACTGACCGTCGCTTTTTATTTCCGACTTCACCCAATGCGCTGATGTGCCAAAGTCGAAGCCGTAATCCAGTTTCGCGCTGGCGTTCGCCTCGATACCATAGACGCGTCGTTCACGATCAACCACATCAACGGCCAAGGTCGTGCGGTTAAGCTCGATGGATCGGTTGGAGAGCGAATAATATGCCGCCGTTTCGAAGCTATATGTATCGTCATTGAAGCGATAACCAACTTCGAAGGAGTTCGTTTTGATCGCCTGGAGTGCCGAGTCGCCCACGTTGACGCTGTTCAAGAGGACATAACGGCCGCCGACGAGCCTGTAGCTGCCGATCCCGTAATATTTCGCCGGATCAGGCAGTTCGAAGCCCTGGCTGAAATTGGCATAGATCTGCTGCGCGTCGGTCAATTCGTAGGTCGCGCCTGCGTTGAACAAAGCGGCATCGTAACTGACGTCGCCGCCGGGGATGCTATCAACGGAGGAACCGACCCTGTTCAGGACGGCGACCTGCTGTGCCGCTCCGGCGAAGCTGGAGACATCGGTGGTAACATATTGATAACGCACCCCGCCGTTGACCGTCAGCCGATCTGTCGCCTCATAAGACCCCTGGATGAAACCGGCAACGGTCGAAACATCAATATCGGGGTAGAGTCCCGTTATGCCGCGTGTCTTGAAGTCCATGGCCCCAGTCGTTGCAACGCTGAGGAAATCGAAGACATTTTGTTTGGAACTCAGTGAATCCCGGTCGGCGTCGATGCCGTAGGTAACCTTCAGCCCGTCCAGAGGCTCCGAGATCATCGCTGCCTTCAGGCTGTAATAATCGGTATCCTGCGAGCTGCCGCCGAAATAGACGAAGGGAGAGAAAATCGCGCTGCCGGGGAAAGGGTGAAACCGGATTTCTTCCCGTCGGAAGCTGCCCTGCAGAAGAAGCTCCTGGCCTAAGAAGTCATTGTCAGTATAGGTCGCGTTGACCATCGTGCGACGCGTTCGGGGATTGAAATCCGACCGGTATCCATCCCGCGTTTCGACCAGTTTGGAATTGCGTATGCCGGCAAGCCCCGCGCCAAGATAAAGCCCAAATGGCGAATCCTGTGCGCTGTCGTAAAATTGGCCTGATACTTCGAGGCGTCTGTTGTCGTCAAACTGAAGGCCGACAGTACCCATGAAATCGACGCGCTTGTTAAAAGCGGTGGATGTCTGGGTGATATCAGGCGTGAGCATCGTGCCGGAGCCGTCGTAAAAGGCACCTGTCTGGTTACCGGCAATGGCGAAACGCGCGTCCCAGTTTTCGCTGTTATAGGTCACCGCACCCGCACCATTGCGGTCAATGTCGCGGGTGTGCCCAAAGCCGCTGCCGAGGCCAGCCGTCACTTCGCCATGCAGACCTTCCGGCGCATCCTTGCCCTTCTTCGTGATGATGTTGATGACGCCGCCTGTCGCATTGCCGCCATAGATCGCCGTTGCACCGGACAGGACCTCCACGCGCTCGATATTGAAGGGGTCTATGGAATCGAATTGGCGACTGAGCGAGCGAGCCGAGTTCATCGAAACACCATCGATAAGAATGAGGGCCGTGCGTCCTCGCAGGTTCTGGCCGTAAGCCGTGCGCGCGCCTTCGCTCGCGGGATCGAAGCTTGGAACTTTCTCGGCGAGAATCTGCTGTAGCGACTTGCCCGAGCGGGCCTCAGTCTCGATGGCCTGTGCATCGACGACATAAATCGTTCGCGCCGTTCGCGAAATCTGCTGGGGTATACGGCTGCCGGTGACGACGATCGGCTCCAGCACCGTCGAACCGCTGTTTGGTTGCGCGCTCTGCGATGCATCCTGCGCCTGCGCGGCGCTGTTGCCGCCACCAATTGCAACGGCGATAGCCAGAAGACTAACGCCGACATTCCACTTTCCGATCATGTCGCCCCCAATGCGAAAAAAATACCTCCCGGTTCGTCCAACCGGGAAAAATACAAGACTATTTTTATCATGTTTTATGCGCTATGAAACGGCCGGGCTTGGATGGGGACGAACCCGATTTGGATAGATGCGAACATCAACAGAAAAGACAGGTTTGATTTTTCATGGAAGTGATCCGACCCTTGAAACTTGGAACCCTTACCCTGCCCGATTCAGAAAGCAGGCTGGTCTGCCGCACGATACTTCTGGATATGCTGGGGGAAGCAACGATAACCGTCGAAGACGGTGATCTGGCAGGCGTGACCGGCCTTGTCTGGAAACATCAGGAACTGTCGCTGGCCACCGTTTACCTGCCAAGGACCGCATTGCGTCTGACTGCACATGGGGTGGGCAGGCCTGATATCGTGATGTTGAGGGCGACGGACGGGCCGTTGATCGTTCATCATCGCAAACAGAGCTTCGAGATGGCACCGCGTGATGTCATCCTCCTTCCCTCCGACATGATGTCGGAAATCGTTCTGCCCGAAGGCGGGCGCCTCGACTGCGCGCATCTTCCCCACGCCGGCATTACGCTTGCGCGGAAATCCGTCGACCGGATTTTGTTGCGGCCGTTTTCAGCAGAATGCCTGCCGTTACAGCTCCTGACCAACTATGCGGGTTATCTGCTGCGCCAGGACCATCAGGACAAGGAGCACGCCAGCATGATGGTGGCTCACTTCTATTCGCTCCTGCCCGTTCTCGCCCAATACGTGGCCGAGGCGGCACCTTCGGCAGTGCCGCAGAGCCGGCTTGAGGCAATCAAAGGGATGATCGAGGAAAATCTGGCCGATGGCTCGTTTTCCATTGCCGATGTATCACAGGCCGAGGGGATCACACCGCGCGCGATTCAAAAGCTTTTCAGCAAGGCGGGAACCACCTTTTCACGCTACGTGCTGGAGCGGCGGCTGGTGCTCGCAAAAACCCGAATTCTTGCCGATACTGCCGCAACGCCGATCAGCCAGATCGTCTACAGCGTGGGTTTCAACGACCTGTCCTATTTCAATCGTACGTTCCGCAGCCGCTACGGCATACGCCCGACGGATTTGCGCCGCATGACGGCGCAAACCGTTTGATAGGTTGAGACAGTCAAACCGGTTACCGGCTCGTCAGGCTGCGTCTTTCTTCCGGTCGAAATGCACGAGAGGATTTTTCACCATGCCCTGGAAATCCGGCACCGGCCGCTCGTCATCGTCGGCATAACCATGGGTAAACAGGCGCACGCGATTAAGGCAAAGGCGGGGATACTCATCTGTGAACAGATCGAAAATTGCGAAACGTGCCGCCATGTCCGGGAAACGGGCCTGATAGCGCCTGACGCTGTCTCCAGCCAGCGCCCAGAACGCCTCCTCCGACAGGCCTGACCTCTTGTCCAGCAGCACCGACATGTAACGGAAGACGCAGATGAACAGCGTTGTCTGAATGAAGTGCATCAGGAAATCAGCCGGCAGGCGCAGCAGCACATCCTGAACCTCCTTCGGCAGGCTGTCGCTTTCAGGGAAATTAATATCGCAGACGATGACATCGTCGATGAAGTCGCGCAACGCCAACCGCACCGGCAAACCGTCTTTCAGGATAACCGTCGCGTTCTGCCCGTGGGCGGAAAAGGCAAGGCCATGACGGGCAAGAAGGTGGTAAACCGGAGGCAGCACGACATCGAAGAAGCGCCCCAGCCAGCTTTCGACGCTGACCCCTGCTTTTTCCGCCAGCGCCTGCACCACCGGCTTGCCATCGCTACCGGCATGCATGAATGCGGCGAGCGGCATGCCGGTTTCACCGGGCTTCAGATGTGCCTGAAGACTATCGCGCCACAGGCATCCAAGCATCTCGTTAAACTGGTAGGGCGCGCCGGGAACCTTCGAAAATTGCGGATGTGCATAGTGCATGCCTGCCCGCTCTCCCAGAAGCGCGAGATCGCAATCTTTCGACAGGAAATCGTCATTCTCCAAGAGGTCATCAAGCCAGGTCGTGAGCGGCGCAGCCGTCAGCGCCCGCTTGCCGGGGATACCGCGATAGACCGCCGTATTGAGGATCGTCATGCACAGTTTGAGTGTCGATTTTGCGGGGGTGCTGACGTTCGAAAGGGTCCGGACGGATTGCTGCGGCAGATAGAGATCGTCGCCCTCCCCCAGAAGCACGATATGCCCGGACGAAATATCGGCTGCGAAGTGCGGCAAGATCATATGGTCCCACTGCCACGGGTGAACCGGCATGATATGATGGGTCTCGGTCGAGAACCCCGCAGAATTGAGCCTGCCAACAAATGACGCGTAGAGCGTCTCACCGATAGCCTCGGCCACCAGCCTCTCGTTTGTCAGCCCCGCCTCACCAACGAAGGACGCCCGTTCGCGGCTTACCCCGATCCAGACGATCTTCAACGCCGTCCGGTTTTCCGGGGTATAGGCGAGATAGTCCGCGTAACCGAGGCCGATCCGACCTTTGCTGACCGTGACCCAAGGATGCCCGGTCATCTCGCCTTCCATATGGATATCATCGAGCTCGGCGAGCTCCGCACCCGTCTTGCCGGCACGGGCGGCGATGTGAGCATCGGAGACGAGGGTATTGCCAAGCTCACGGATGAAATGCGCTGTCGTCATGGGCTTGACGCCCAGTTCCGGCAGTACCTCTGCGCAGAAGGCCAGCGGATCATGAACCGGTGTGCTGATGCCATCAGCATGTCTCACAATGCTCTGGGGTTCGACCGACAGATTATCGAACACATATTGCTTGGCCTTGAAGCTGTAGGAAGCCGCCGAAAAGTCGATCCGATAGTGACCCGGCTTGTCGGACGCTACCGGGAAAACACGTTCATAGGCGAATTCCTCGATAACCTTGGCGAGCAGTCGGCGGGAAGTTTCTTTCCAAAGGGACGGCGCAAAGGCGGGGTGATAAAGCGTGTCAAACGGCGCGGGCATAGACATCTCCTAAAATGGTCGAGGACGGGGCGTGGTCTTGCGGAATTGCGAAATCCTGGAAGGCAGATCGCGCATTGACCCGGTAGTGTTCTCTCTGGAGCAACTGATTGATGATGACAGCGTTGCGGAACGCACCGAGACCAAGGTCCGGCGCGCCAACGCCATGCTGGAAGGTTTCGGCGTTTTGGACGAAAATCGCTCCTGCACCGCCGTCACGTCGTCTGGCGCGGAAATCAGCGTCGACGACCAAGTCGCCACCGTCGCAGGTTTCCAGCATCTGCTCCTTCAACGTGTCCAGCCATTGCGGCCACGCGTGGCGATAGCCGGTTGCCGAAACGACCGCATCAGCCTCGACAGTACTTTCCTCGCCGGAAAGATTGTGCCGCAGGCCGATCTTCAGTCCACCAGAAAATCCGGATGACTGGATATCGGTGACATCGCAGTTGGGCGCGAGCGACAGGCCCGGATCTCGCCCACCGATGGAGCGCTCGTAGAGCAGGTCGAAGATATCCCCAATCGTCGAAAAGCTGATGCCCTTGTATAGCAATCCTTGATCGGCCACCGTCTGCCGTCGTGTCGTGCGCGGCAGCTTGTGGAACTCGCGCATGTAGTCCGGCGTGAAATATTCCAATCCGAGCTTGGAATATTCCATGGGGAAGAAACCCGCCGAGCGGGTGATCCAGCGAATGGATGCTCCTGCCGCCACCCTCTGCGGTGTCAGTTCGCTAAAGAGCGCGAGCACACATTCAGCGGCACTTTGGCCCGATCCTATCACGGTCACCCGACGGGCTTTCATCAACTCCGCCTTGCGCTTGGCAAATTCGGCGGAATGGAAAACCGGCGAGTTGGCATTCAACCCTGACCACGTCGGCAGGTAGGGAGACGTTCCAATCCCTATGGCGATATTGCGGCTTCGATAGTTGCGCGTCGTGCCGCCCAAAACGCAGGTTTCAGTTACGAACGTATCGGTCACAGCGTCGTGTCGCACGTCGGCAACCGTTTCGCCGAACCTGCAGCTATCGAGCTGCTGAGAGGCCCAACGGCAATAATCATCATATTCCTGGCGTGGGATCAGGAAATTCTCATAGAAGTAGAATTTATAAAGACGGTCATGGGCGGCCAGATAGTTGAGGAAGCTCAGGCGGTGCGTCGGATCCGCCATCGAAACGAGGTCCGCAAGAAACGGCACCTGCAACGTCGTTCCCGGCAGGATGAGCCCCTCATGCCAGCGGAAACCCGGTTTGCGCTCCAGGAACGTCGCCGAAACCTGCGGGTGGGAGGAGAGAAGCGAGGCGAGGCCAAGATTGAATGGCCCGATACCGATACCGGTAAGATCGAGTGTGGTCATGGTCATAGTCCAAATTGTTCGATGAAGCGCTGTCGATGGCAGAACATCAGTTTGGCGCGTTTATCTGGCAGGTCGATTTCCCCCTGCTCCTCGAAGGCGCAAACCGGCGCATAACGCAGCAAACGCCGTGCCTCGATGCTCGGCTCACCAACGACCTTTTCCGTGGCGGGATCATCGAGAAAAAGGAAGCGCGTAAACGCGCGGATCACCGCGGGCGCGATGCCTCGCCCAAAAAAGGAAGGCTCTCCCACCAGCATGTGCCAGCCGCGATCCTTGTCGGCAGCGGCATAATGGCGGCCGAGAATATCGTCCTTAGCCCAATAGGCCTCCCAATAGCTCATGGGTGCGCCGTCGATGAAGCCGACATACGGATCCTGATGCGGATCAGCCAGATTGGCGTCAATATAGGCGGCAATATGCTCTTTCGGCTTCGCCATCTTCCATTGCGGCACGACATGGGCCTGGTTCATCCAGCGCCACAACAGGTCAAGGTCGCGCCCCTTGTCCAGCAGCCTGAAGCTGATCGTCTTGCCGATATCCGGATCGTATCGGGAATAGGCAAAGCCGGCGCCAGTCGTGGTCAGGTTATCCATGAGCCTGCGCCCGCGCATGCTGAAACAGGGGATTGTCGATTTGCAGATAGACCGATTGCGTTTCCAGCGGCCCGACCAGTTCATCCATCTGCGCAAGCCGTGTCTTGAGATTGGCCTTGCACTGCAAAACAGGCGCCAGCATCTTTTCCACAAGGCGGGATTGCCCGCCTTCTTGCGCGTTGAGTTCGACAAGCGCTGCGCGCAACTGCGAAATCAAGGACTCTTCCTCGATCAAGCCCTCGCGGCCCAGAGCCCCGACCATGCCAAGAACGGAATTGATGAAGGCGTAATAAAGGATGCGCTCATCGACCGGCTCCTCGCCGAAGACGGATTCGCTTGGGACCCCAATGCCCGGAATAGCAGCATTCAACGCCAGATGGCCGCGATCGTGGTGGAAGAAGCCCTGATTATCCCGGTAGAATGCAGCAACGGGATAACCATCGGCAATTTCGAGCAACATGTTCTGTTGATGTGCTTCGATGGCAATGCCATGACGCAGGTAAAGGGCAAACACCGGCGTCACGAAAACCGTCAGGAACCGTGAGAACCAGTCTGCAGCGACAGCTTCCACCGCTCGGCCCTCCATTGCCGCCCGCCTGCAGATCAACGCACCCAGCCTGCTGCCACGTTCGGGCAGGTGTTCGCATAAGGCGGCGAGCAAACTGACGTTGCGGCCAACGTCGTCATCATGGAACGGATTTTCACGCATCGTGGCGGAAAGACCGTCGATCACGCCGCCATTGACCGAAACACCCACATAGGCAGGGTCCGGCATGAAATTCAGGCCCGGATAATCCGATTTCAGGTCCTGCCACAAATGGCTTGCCCGGAAGCGATACATGTCATCGCCCCGCAGCAGTTCGCGGGCAAGATTGACCCTCACCGAATTGGTGATGCCTATACCGAGCGATAGTTTCAACATAAAGGGTGCATCCGGCCGGTAGAGCGTGCGCACGGAGGAGGTAGGAAACCATGGTTTACCCGCCTCGCCGCAGTCCACGATTTTACCGGCGGCTACCAGGGCTGCCACATCTGCCTGTTTGAGCATGGCGTCCGCCTGCCAGGGATGTACCGGCAAGAACGCGAAGTCACCCTTGGGCAGGCTGGTACGCAGAGCAGCCAACGTTTCGCCGTCCACGGCATCAAGCCACTCTTCGGCAGCGGCCGACCCATCTGAATGGCCTGTGTGATAAACGTCGCGTGCAACGGCGAACCAGCGCAGCGGAAAGCTTGCGGCAAATTCGGGCGAGTAGCGTCTGCCCTCCTCTTCTGTCATGCCTTCGCGACTTTTAGGGCAAGGGTGTATTCCGTGACCGGCAATCAGTCCCTGCTCCGCTTCGATGAAGGAGACATGGTCGCCAATAAGCTCTGAAAGATCATTCTCGCGGGCGTGAAGCGCAGCCTCCACCAACAAACGGCTGGAATGGGTGCGAGCCAGAAGATCTTTGCGTCCCTCTTCGCTGGCAGTCGCCTCGATGCGCTCGACGATGATGTCGATCGCACGTTCCGGGCTGATCGTGTTCGTACCGGCGTCATCGCTCAGCACCAGCGGCTCGCCGAAGAGATGATGGCCGGTCACGGAGCGATAGAGTACCGGCACCCTAAGGCTGCCGCCGTTATCGGGAAAATCCAGCGTCAGTTTTTGTCTGCCACTGTCGTGCCCCCATATGCATTGCTCGGCATATTCGCGAGCCACGCAATTGAGCAAGGATCGAAGCGCAAGGGTTGCGGCTTTACGGGCATACATGGTCGTTCTCCAGTTCGCGCGCCATCTCTCCAACCGCGTCCAGAACGCGGCCAATGACGTCGGGTGTGGAATGGGGATTAAGAAGCGTCAGTTTAAAGTGGACCCGTCCGCCAAGAACGGTGGTAGCAAGAGCAGCAATGCCCTTTCGAAAAAGTTCAGCGCGAACGGCAAGCGTCACTTCGTCGGAACGCTCCGGCCCATGTGGCGAAACATAACGAAAAAGCACCGTCGACAATTCCGGCTCCTGCGCGAGATGAAGATAATCACGCCTTCGCACAGCCCCGGCTGCTGCCTTCGTATTGTCGAGCGTCTTCGAGATCAGCTCGTCGAGACCGTCAAGCCCGATAGAGCGTAACGTCATAAGCACCTTCAGTGCGTCGCTGCGGCGGGTCGTCTGCACCGACGACTCCACGTAGTTGGGGACATCACCGAAAATAGACACTTCGGGATTAAGGTAATCTGCCTTCGTCGCAAGCGGCGAAAAGTGGATGCGCTGACCAAGAAGCAGGGCGCCACAGCTGATCGGCTGGAACAGCATCTTGTGAAAATCGAGCGCGATGGAATCTGCCCGCTCTATTCCACGAAGGCGATGGCGATAATTTGAAAACAGAAGTCCCCCGCCGTAGGCCGCATCCACATGGAGCCATAAGCCGTGTTCCTTCGCTATATCGGCGACACCCTCGAGCGGGTCGATCGCGCCGAGGTCTGTTGTGCCCGCCGTCGCCACCACGGCAACCACTGGCCGTCCCCGTGCAGCCGTTTCAGCGATTGCGCGTTGGAGGGCGGGAACTGACATGCGGCCTGCGTCATCCGTCGCAATGGTCACGACCGCGTCCTTCGCGAAACCGAGAAGGGAGGCGCTTTTCTGGATACTGAAATGCGACTGTTCCGAGGTGAAGATGACACCATCCCGCCGAACCGCGAGCCCCTGCTTCTCTGCTGCAAGATAGAGGGCCGTCATGTTGGACTGACTACCACCGCTGGTGAAACTTCCACCTGCCGTTTCTGGCAATCCCATAAATCCTGTCAGCCAAGAAAGCACCCGTTCCTCGACCAGCGTCGCGAATGGTGACTGGTCCCAGGAATCGAGGGACTGGTTTGTGGCGGAAATCAGCACTTCCGCTGCGAGAGCCGGAATCGCCACTGGGCAATGGAGATGTGCCATGGTGGCGGGATTGCCCACGTCCAGCGCATGCCGCACAGCCGGAACGCCGACATGCTCAAGCGCCGCGGAAACGCCGGTTCCCCGGTTCGGGCAGACATCAAGCGTCGCCAGGAAGCCGCGGATATCGTCGGCTTCGACACCGGAGTGAATGTCAGCCCGGATGGCGTTTTCGGTGATCATCGTTACCGCGGTCATCATCGCCTGACGATAAGCCCTGAGCGCGGGGTCCCCTGGGCCAAGGATCGCGGTAGACAACGCGTCCTCTGCCACGTCGACCTGTTTACTGTGTAGCAGGGTAACATTCATGCGGCGTTGCGTCCAAGGCGCAGGAAAGCGTCGGAGAGGATATCGCAAGCCTGATCGATTTCCGCGTCGGAAATGGTCAGCGGTGGGAGAAGCCTCAGAACGCTGCCATGGCGACCACCGGTTTCCAGGATCAGACCGTCGCAAAATGCCGCGCTCTGGATCGCCCTGGCGATATCGCCGCCATGCGGTGGATGGCCCAAGCTGTCAGGATTGCGCGTTGGGTCGATGACTTCTACGCCGAGCATCAGCCCTTCGCCGCGGACCTCGCCGATATAGGGCGTATGGCTCTGAATGCGTTCCAGATTGGCCCGCAGCCTGCGACCGGCAATCGCTGCCCGCTCCACGAGCCCATCGCGCTTGATGATTTCAAGGGTTTTCGATCCGGCTGCCATGGCCAGTTGGTTGCCTCGGAAAGTCCCCGCATGCGCACCCGGTTTCCACAGATCGAGACCTTGTCGATAAATTATGACAGACATCGGTAGACCTCCGCCGATCGCCTTGGACAGGGCGATTATGTCGGGCACGATGCCCGCTTTCTGGAATGCGTAGAAGGTGCCGGTTCGCCCGACGCCGCTCTGCACTTCGTCTAGGATGAGTGGAATGCCGAGTTCGCTGGTGACAGAGCGGACCTTCCGCAGCCACTCGGCAGGTGCTGGAATAACGCCACCCTCGCCCTGAACAGCCTCAAGGATAACGGCCGCAGGTAGATTTATTCCACCTTCAGGGTCGCGTAGCGCCTTTTCGAAATAGTCTGCCGCTAGCGTCGCGGTCTCATCGCCGCCACGTCCAAAGGGGCATCGATATGCATAGGGATAAGGAAAGAAATGTGTTCCCGGCACCAATTGGCCGATTGCCGCCTTCGGGCCGAGCGATCCCATTAAAGACAGTGATCCCTGCGACATGCCATGGTAGGCGCCACGAAACGCAATGACATCAGTGCGTCCGGTGGCGGTCTTGGCAAGTTTGATAGCTGCCTCCACCGCATCGGTTCCGCTCGGTGAGCAGAACTGGATTTTGGCCTCTTCTCGCAATCCGGCGGGTAATGTTTCGAAGATATCGGAAACGAACTTGTCTTTGACGGGGGTCACAAGATCAAGTGTGTGCAGCGGGAGGCCGGAGGCCAGCACGTCCTGAAGGCTGGCAATGACTTCTGGGTGATTATGTCCGAGTGCAAGGGTTCCGGCACCGGCGAGGCAATCGAGATAGGTGCGCCCCTCCACATCGGTGACGAGGCACCCAGAGGCTGACTTCAGCGCGAGGGGAAACCGTCGCGGATAGCTGCGCGCGTTCGATTCACGACGCGCCTGACGCTTGAGGTAAAAATCGTTATCGTGCCGTGAGAACGGGTCCATGATATCAACTCCAATGGAATTGTTGTGGATTCGCGTCCGTATCAGGCACCTGCCATAACAGGTGCCTTCGGACAGCGCCCGATCCGTCGAAGGAACCAGACAGACAGTCCCATTCCGGCAAGGGACAACAGCGTCGCCGTCGAAAACAGCGCGGAATAACCCATTCGGTCAGCCACCAGACCGGCTACGGAAGCGCCCGCCATGTAGACGATCAGTTCGGCGCAGGTGAGGATTGTAAAATCCGTCCCCGGCTGCTCATCTGAGGAATTCTTCATGAAGAAGGAATAGATGGCGACCAGTTCCATGTAACGGATCAGCGTCTGAAATGCCGAAGCGGACATCGCCACCCACATGCCGGGCCAGATACCAAACGCATTGAGCGCAAAGGCGAGGAAGCAAAGGCTTCTGAGACCACCGAGCAGGATAAGCGTTGCCGTCAGGCCAACCTTGCGGATGATGAATGCTGCGATCGCCACGCCGATCAGGCCCGCCGTAGCCGCCGCTCCGCCTGAAAGGTACCCGATCCAGTCAGTCGGCACCTTGCTGTCCACCAGATAAGTGCCTTCCATACCCCGCACGAGACCTTCGCTCGCCCTGTATGTCAGCGCAAAACCGAGGATCAGCCAGGCATTGGGGCGCAGAAAAAAGCCGGCAAGGCTGGCGCGCTTTTTATCTTTGCCTGCCGAGAGCGGTTCCGGCTGCATCGCCAGGGCGGCCAAGAGCGGCAGCAACGACAGCACAGCGACCAGCAGAATCATCGTGCGCCATCCAGCGATATGGAACACCACGAGCGCCGCCGTGCCACCAATGATGACGCCGAGCGCAACAGCCCCTGCCTGCACCGCGTTGCCCAAAGAGCGATTACTGTCGGTCAGGCGCCTGACGGCGTAACCGTCCGTTGCAATATCCTGCAAGGAGGAGACAAGTGTAATCGATATGCAGATCGCAAACAAAATTGCGGCGTCGCTTGGCTCTACCAGTGCCATGGACGCGATCCCGACGCTCACAAGGAGCTGCGTTGGGATCACCCAGCCGCGGCGATGACCAAGTCTGGGAAATGGAGACCAACGATCTACAAGTGGCGCGACCGCAAATTTCAGGATCAGCGGCAGCATCAGCAAAGAGAATAGCCCGATGGCCGTACGTGATGCACCGCTCTCCCGCATGATCGGCGGCAGCGCCACCAAGAGCAGATAGGTGGGTATGCCCTGAGCGAGATAAAGCCCCCCTAGCACATACATCAACGACCACTGGCAGGTGGGTGTCCGGCCCGCGTCACCGGAGATCGCGTCGTTGATTTTAACCATGCAAGATCCGCACTGATATTCCAGAACACCGCCACCCGCGTTAGGTTCTCAGCGCTACCAGCGCCCGGCTGTTCTGAAGAAGTTAAAGAGGAGTATTGCTCTCATCTTTATCTCAGCTTTAAGAAAATGCTTGGATATGAGCGAACCCGTTTAAGACAATTACGAACGGGCTGTGGCGCTTCCACATTCCGCGGAAAGGTCGATCCTGAGGCAGGCTACCAATGATGAGTGACGACTTCCAAAAACTACTATGGTCCTTGGGGCTCTGGATGGCAGGCTCGGAAGCGTTGCGGCCGCCGGTTTGGCGATCCGCGGCGCATTGCTTTAAGACACCTAAGCAGGGCGATAGAATTATTCTTTCGCAAACCCGGATGTCATTGAGCACCTTTACTCATCTGACACCCGGGAAAGGTTTCGGCGGCGCGTTAAACCTGTCGTAAGCCGCCGTCGACGCATAGTTCGGCACCGGCAATGTAGCTCGCGTCGTCGCTCAACAAAAACAAAGCGGCTGCGGCAACTTCTGAAGGCTGCGCCATACGTCCCATCGGAATTGGAGCAACAATTTCCGCTCGCGTCTCTTCCGCAACAGCAGCCATCATCTCCGTATCTGTCGGGCCGGGCGCAACGACGTTCACCCGGATGCCTTTTGGGGTAAGTTCTGCTGTCCAGGTTCGTGCATAGGAACGAACAGCTGCTTTCGTGGCTGCATAGGTTCCGTAACCTTTATAGCCTGCGGTCCCGGCGATGGACCCGACGAGTACCACCGAACCGCCCTCCGTCATGGCGGGCAGAGCCGCCTGGAAGCCGAACACCATCCCCCGGACGTTGACGTCGAAATGGCGGTCAAAATGCTCCGGAGTTATCTCAGGTATCTGCGAGTACTCGGATAATCCCGCATTCAAGACCAGTCCGTCGATGCGGCCATATGCCTTGCGGACAGCGTCGACAGCAGCGACCATGTCTTCCGGTGAGCCTGCGTCAGCCCGAAGTCCAGTCGTGCCGTTGCCAATTCTCGCGGCCGCGTTTTCGGCATCCTCTTCCCTCCGGCTGGTGAGAAAGACACGGGCCCCTTCCTCAGAAAGACGCCTTGCAATCGCCAGACCAATCCCTTTTGCACCACCGACCACCAGAGCAACTTTGTTATTCATTCTATCCATCGTAAAGCCTTTCACTCGTTGATCCACTCATGATATACGCTGGATATCTGATATCAATTACGCACCTGGAATAGCCTAGATATGGATGAGTATACCGACCTCGAAACCCTCTCTCATCGCGCACTTTGCGACATGCCGCTGGTTCGCCCGGTTCTGGATAAAATTGCGGACAAATGGACAATTCTGATCCTGACAGTGATTTGTCCCAAACCGTCGCGCTTCAACGAAATCAAGCGCCGCCTCGATGGTATCACTCACAAGGCCTTAGCCGACGCGTTAAAGCGGCTGGAGCGAAACGGACTTGTCACCAGAACAGTCCTTCCCACGCAGCCGATTGGAGTTGAATACGCGATCACGCCGCTAGGGCACTCGTTGCGGGAGCCCTTTGAAGCATTGTGCCTATGGGCCGCCGCCAACGGTGCCAAGATCGAGGCGGCGATTCTACAGTATGACACCACACTTAAGCAGCGCTAACCGGATGAAGCATTGATGCTCTGTCGGCCGAGGATCGTGCGGATCATATGGCTCTGTAGTCCGTATGCCCTTGCGGTGATGACATCGCGATGGTGACGCTCAAGATTGTGGCGCCTTTGCGCATGGACGATACGCACGCGAAAGTTGATCCCTTCCTCCACGAGGCTCACCGGCCAGTCGATGAAAAGCGTTTATAACTCGTGCCGTCTCATCGAATGAACCTGTTTTCTCCCTATCGTCCATTGGGCTTTTTGACGATCTTTCCCAACTCGCGGAACTTCAAACCGCGGTGAGGGTTGAATTTCGTCGGTCGAAAGCGAGGAGTTGCAAATGACGATGGATGAGCTCTCTAAGAAACTGAGCAAGATAGACTTCTGCATGTTTAACACCAAAGGTGCCGCTGGGCGAATTAATACTCGGCCGATGAGCAATAATGGCGATGTGGAATATGACGGCGACTCTTGGTTCTTTTCGTATGAAGACACCGCTAAGGTCGCGGAAATCGAGCGGGATTCTACGGTCACACTGACGTTTTCCGCGCCGCCCAGCATTCTGGGAAAGCCGGGGATATTCATCTCCGTTGACGGCCAGGCGAGCTTAATTCGAGACAAGGCCGAGTTCGAGGCCCATTGGGTAAATGAACTCGACAGATGGTTTCCACAGGGAACGGATACGCCACATCTTCTTCTTATCAAAGTGTCGGCGCATACAATCAAGTTCTGGGATGGCGACGAAAGCGGCGTCATAGAACGATCCAGCGATGCGGCAACGATTGGAGCCGTGTGACGCGAGACGGCGTTGCAAACACATCCGGAACGTCATGCCCTCAAGGTGAATGCAACCCAAGAACTCGCGTCGGCGATCAAAGGTTGCATAAAAGGATTGACTCTCGTGTCAGTGTGAGTGAGCTTCGCGAAAACGACGAGGAACGACCAATCATCATGTCGCCGGAACGGTTTAATCAATGCCTGCGGGTGATCCGCTGGACGCCGATCAACATTGCCTCTGCCTTGCAATGCGAGCTTTCGTGGATTGAGGCGTTGGAAGCCGGCAATGAGATCGTGCCCGAGGGCCTTGCCACATGGCTTGAAACGCTGGCGCAAGCCCATGAGGCGCTCCCGCCAACCGCAGCGTACCGAGGAAAGCGATCGTCGTTTTAACGCGGCAACAGCCGATAAACCTTCACCAGCAATTGGATAGATTCAATGAAATCACTTATCGCAGCCCTCGCCCTGATTGCGTTCTCAAGCCCTGTCCTTGCGGCATCCTGCGAGAAAAACTTCTCCGTTTCAGGCGTACCGATGGTCACGGCCGTTTCCTACAAATCATGGCAGGAGCTGCCCAAGGCCAAGGCTCCGGCGGTGCTGCAAAAGCTCGCACAGGCCGTGGCGGCGGAAGGCTTTTCCGGTATCCAGATCAACAAGGAACTGTCCGCTATCGACGCACATCAGGAAACGAGTGGCAGCGGCAGAATCCAGACCTTACGGGTAGTGGCCCGGCAGAAAGGCGCCGGCGTGAGGATTGACGCCGTCTTCAATATTCAGGCAGGGCAGATCGCGGATAAGAACGTCATCCGTGAGGGGATCTGCAACATCATCAAGGGCGCCTGACCCACGAAGCACCGAGCCGCCCGACCGCACGCCGTGGACCGCGCTTATGGTGTGGCAGGAAGTGCCGGAATCTGCCATGAGTGCCGGACGAATTGTGCCTGTGGCCTGAAATCGGCCTGGAAGCGGTTGGGGGGACCATGCCGATTTATGAACTGGCCGCCTTGGGTGCGGCAACGTGCTGGGCTATGACTGGCATGCTTTCGGCGGGCCCGGCGGGTCGGCTGGGCGCGCTCGCCTTCAGCAGGACGCGCCAGCTTTTCGTCGCGGCCCTGCTCGGGGTGTATGTACTTGCCTCGGGCAGCTGGCGGGAGCTTCAGCCCGAGGCGCTATGGTCGCTTCTCCTGTCCGGTTTCATCGGCATTTTTGTCGGTGACACGCTGCTTTTCACCTGCCTCAATCGCGTTGGTCCGCGTCGGTCCGGCATTTTGTTTGCGCTGAACGCCCCGATGGCCGCGCTGCTGGGATGGCTCGTGCTTGGCGAACAGCTTTCCGGAAAGGCCATCGCGGGTATCGGCCTGACGCTGAGCGGCGTGCTGCTCGCCATTCTTTTCGGCAAGCGTAAGGCACAGCTGCACGAATGGGAAAACGTCAAAGGGCCGCTTTGGATCGGCGTGCTTCTTGGGCTCCTCGCCGCGCTCAGCCAGGCGGTGGGATCGCTGATCGCAAGGCCTGTCATGGCGACCGGGATCGACCCTCTGGCGGCCTCCATGCTACGCGTCGGCATAGCGGCGATCTGCCTCACCGCTCTGACCAGTCTGCCAATCCAAGCCGTGAAACCGAAGACAAGGCTGACCCCGGCCCTGTTCGTGCAGACGGCGGCCACGGGCCTCATTGCTCTGGCCTTCGGCATGACGCTGCTTCTTTTTGCCCTTTCCGGCGGAAAGGTCGGGATCGTTTCGACACTATCGGCGACGACACCCGTGATCATCCTGCCGCTGCTCTGGTTGAAAACACGCGAAGTACCGGCGCCCGGCGCCTGGGCCGGCGCCGCGCTGGTCGTGGCCGGGATGGCGCTGATGTTCTGGAAATAGCCAAATCCCCGCAGAGCCGCCTGAGGAGCGCCGAAACCACGGCGATATTTCGGCTCCTGACAAGCATTCAAGCGACCACTTGATAAGCAACCTCCGCGTGCTTAAAAGGTGCGCAATATGATCAGTTCGTGAGAGAGGGCCACGTCATGGAACAGGAAACTACCCAACCTGGAAAGGCTCGGCGCAAGGCGCTTTGGTCGGCGGTTGCAATCATTGCGGTGGCCGCCACCGGCGTCATCGGCGGCAAGATCTTTTTGGAAACAAAGGTGAAGGAAGTCGTTGCCCGCGCCGGCGCGAAGGCCGCCTCCGTGGAGGTCGATTTTCTTGGCAAAATCCATGTTCGCGACCTGACGCTGCCGCTGGAAGACGGCAAAAACATCAAGATTGCCTCCATCGACGGACGCCCGAAGCTGCCGTTTCTGGATGGTGCGCTTGATGTGAAATCGATCGACATCGAGGTGCCGACCGGGAAAATCTCGATGGACGATGCGCGCATCGAGAACGCGGTGTTCGAAAGGCCTCAGCCGGCGCCGGCCGGCGGAGACAGCAACTCGTTGCCCCGGCGCCTCGAGCGCTTCGGCGCGACGCGTATTTCCACCCCCGCGCTGACGTTTACCCAGTCTGTCGCGGCCACCGAGCAGACGACCGTTTACAAGAACCTCGCGCTTTCGGACATCGCAGGCGGCCGCATTGGCCATTATTCCATCGAGAGCGGCAGCTACGACATCAAGATGAAGCTGCCCGACGCAGAAGGCGCGATGAAAGACAGCCACATCGTGGCCTCCACCGGCACCATAGCTGGCGAAAGCATCGACGTCGCTTATCTCGCCCGGTTCTACACGGAAAAGGCCGGCCCTGAAGACAAGGAAGCAAAGCCGCTCTATGGCCCGCTTTCCATCCGCGCCGTGACCCTCACCGATGGGACTGCTCATTTCAGCTACGACGAAATCCGCAGCGACGGTTTCACAGCTCGCATGCCGGCAGAGCCGCTCTCGGAGACCTTGAAAGCGCTGACGGCAACTCAAAACCCTGACGAACTGTCGCCGCAGGCGCGTCAGGCGCTTTTCGCCAAGGCCGTGTCGATCATCGACATGATCGGCAACAGCAACATCCAGCTGGTCGGCTTCAAGATCGACGTGCCGGACGAAAAAGAAGGGGCCGCCGGCAAAAGGGTCAAGGCCACCATCGACCGCATGGACATGAAGATGGATAGCCGCAAGCTCGACATCGGCATGAAAGGCATGTCGATCGGCGATGAAGACGGAAAGATGGAAGTCGCCGAAGCGAGCCTGACAGGTTTCGACTGGAGCTCTACGCTCAAGGGAATGTCCGACATCGTCGGGCTTGACGAAAGCGAGATGGAGACCTTTGCCTTCAACCGCCTGATACCGGAATTCGGCCGGATGCATCTGGGTGGTATCAACGTCGATTTCGCCGCGCCGGAAAATCCCGATGAAGAGGCTCCCGCCAAGCCTGAACGCATCAAGCTCTCGCTCAAGAATTTCGATATGGGACTGACGAAGCCCTACAACGGAATTCCGACCGACATCGAGATCAGGCAGGAAGACCTGACGCTTCCCGTTCCAGCGGACTCGCAAGAAGACATTTTCGTTCAGGCCCGCAAGCTTGGTCTCGAAACGCTCGCAGTTTCTTATGGGCTTTCCGCGGGCTGGGACGAGCCGAACAGCAATCTCGTGATCCGCGACATCTCGCTTAGCAGCAAGGATATCGGCAGCATCAAGTTCTCGGGTCTGGCAAGCGGCTTTACGGAGGAGTTTTTCTCCTTCGACATCAATCGCGCGCAGGCCGCTCTCTTCGGTCTGGCCGGCCGCGAGCTGACATTGACCGTCAAGGACGAAGGCTTGGTGGCGAAGGCGATCAAACTCTACGCGCTCGAAAACAACATGTCGGAAGATCAGGTGCGGGCAATGCTCACGCTGGTTGCCGGCATGATGCTGCCACAATTGGCCGCCGACCAGCCAAAGCTGCAAAATGCCGTGGACGCGCTCGTCAAATTCATCAGCAAGCCCGGGACGTTGACGGTGACCGTGAAATCCACAGGTGCAAACGGCCTCGGCATGTTCGACCTGATCGCGGCCTCTGATAATCCGATGCTTCTTCTCGACAAGGTGGATATTCAGGCAACCGCCGAATAATCCGACCATGCCAAACGTCTCAAGCTCGACCTGTCGGGCTTGAGACTACCTTTTCTGCGTGATCAGAAAGTCGTGGGCAGGGAACTTCCCCGCGCGTGCAGGAATTATGACGGTCGTATCCGCTGACGGTCATGGCGGTCATAGGCATGAGGATCAGTCCCTTGAAGACCCAAGAATTAACATTCCCCCCGAGCGAGCAAGTCCCCAACAACGGGAGATTTTCGGTAGTGATCTATCAGGGCGTCGGACCGGCTCTCGACTCCGCGGGATTTGAGGCGCTGTTCTCCCGCAACGGGTGGACCGGCATTTGGCGCAATGGCGTGTTTGACTACCACCACTACCACTCGAAAGCGCACGAAGTTTTAGGCGTCGGGCGTGGCGAAGCGACATTGCAGATTGGCGGACCACAGGGTGAGGCGGTGGACGTCAAGCAGGGAGACTGCCTGATTCTGCCAGCCGGAACCGGCCACAAGAGGTTGAAGGCTTCCGCCGACTTCCAGGTCGTCGGCGCCTATCCACCCGGCCAGGAAGCGGACATCCAGACGTCGTCGCCTGACGAAGACATGCTGGAGGCGATCAGATCACTGCCAACGCCTGAGACGGACCCGGTGCATGGCGCGATCGGCGGCCTCGTGACAATGTGGCGTTGAAGGTGGAGCGACGCGTCTGGCTGCAAAAATGGCGGCGGCCTGTACCGTCTCACCCCCCTTCGCGCAGAAATACCTCTGTCGCGCCGTAACTCGGAGACCCTTCCCACGACGTTCCCGCCGGCAGCGTCTCGCCCTTCATGACGACAGAGAGATTCCCGAGCTAGGCTCCTCGCCGATTTCGGCATCGTAAAGCACGATCGCATAAGAACCGATGACGGCGCGGTCAGCAACTGCCGCGCCGCCGACTTTCATGACGCGATCTTCGAACAGGTGGGGGTGCAAGCTAGAATATTCGTTGAGCACGACCTCGTCGCCGATCCGCACGAGATCATGTTCGGCAATATCGGTCGCGTCGGGGCCAGCTTTGTGAAGCGCCTGGGAGCGACAAGCAGTTCTGCGCCGTCGGCAAATGCACTCCACATAGTTTCGATGGACATGTCGAAAGCTGTGCTGAAGCCGCCGAACACCCGTTCGCTGTCCTCAATGGCAGGATTGCACCTTCGGACCGCAGGAAGTGGCAGGCGCTGGCCTCGGCAAGACGCGAGAATGCCGGCGCGGATACCGTCACGGCGAAAGCGCCAGATCGATGGCTGCCTCGCAATGAATCCGTGTCGTATCGAAGACGGGCACCGCCACATTGCCCTGGTTCAGCAGCATGCATACTTCCGTGCAGCCAAGGATCACGCTGTCAGCCCCGACCTCCACCAGACGCTGGGCAACATCTTCGAATTTCGAACGGCTCTCGTTCCCGATGATGTCCATGCAGAGCTCATCATAGATGATGCGATGCACCTCTGCCCGGTCATTTTCGTCTGGAATAATTGGGTGAAGTGAGGCTTCGACGAGCCGGTCACGATAGAAGCGTTGCTCCATCGTAAAGGCGGTGGCGATCAGCCCCGGGCGACTGAGCCCGGCGGTTGAAATGCGTTGCGCGGTGGCAGCAGCGATGTGCAGTAACGGAATGGTCACGTCAGCCATCATCGCCGATGCGACCTTATGCATCGTGTTCGTCGCCAGCAAGATGAAGTCTGCACCGCCCTTTTCCAGCCCCTTCGCCTCGGCATTGAGAATGGAGGCCGCAGCATCCCATTGTCCGAGCGCCTGCAGCGCCTCAATCTTCGCAAAATCGAGAGAGCGGATCAAAAGCTCGGGCGAATGAAGGCCGCCGAGGCGATCACGGGTGATCTCGCACAGCGTCCGATAATAGATCTGGGTCGATGCGGCCGACATGCCGCCGAGAATTCCGATGGTTTTCATGATCTCATCACCATCCAAGCGACAACATTATCTGTGCGTCACTTCGCGCCCGTTGATCTGCCGAGGCCCAGCAGATGATAAAAGGCAATCGCGCCGATCGTCGCCGTGCCGATACCGTCGAGCGTGAAGCCGGCGACGTTGAGCTTGAAGTTGCCGGCACCGAGAACAAGCGCGATACCGACCGTGATGAGGTTGCGTGGCTCGGAAAAATCGACCTTGTTTTCAACCCAGATGCGGCCCGCAGTCGCGGCAATCAGGCCAAAAACGACAACGGACAGCCCGCCGATAACAGGTCCCGGTATTGTCTGGATCAGCGCACCGAACTTCGGTGAGAAACCGAGGAGGATGGCGACCAGTGCCGCAACAACGAACACGAGCGTCGAGAAAATGCGGGTGATCGCCATGACGCCCATGTTTTCGGCATAAGTCGTCATGCCGGTTCCGCCGAAAGCGCCGGAAAACATCGTCGCTAGACCATCACCGATAAAGGCGCGCCCGAGATAACGGTCGAGGTTCTGGCCGGTCATTGCGCCGATCGCTTTGATATGCCCCAGATTTTCAGCAACAAGGATAACGACCACGGGTGCAATCAGCGTGATGGCGGATGCGGAAAACACCGGAGCAGTGAAAGTCGGCAGACCGAACCATGATGCAGCTGCGACGCCGCTAAAGTCGACGGGTTTGCCGAGACCGAGGCCGTTTGCCACCACGAGATAGGCGATATAGGCAATGGCACCACCCAGGAGGATCGGCAGGCGGCGCGCCATGCCGGGCGCGTAGACGGCAATGGCACCGACTGATGCGACAGTCAGGATCGCAATCCAACGCGAGAGCTGGTCGCCATCGGGATTACCGGGACCGGAGCCGGAAGCGCTGGCAATCGCAATAGGCGCGAGAACGAGGCCGATCGCCGCGACGATCGCGCCCGTCAAAACCGGCGGCATCAGTTTCTCGATCCAGTTGTGTCCGGCGATCATGACGATAACGCCGATCAACGCATAGAGCACACCGGCTGCGATGATGCCGCCGAGCGCCAGGGCAATATTCGGGCTCGCGGCACCGGCAGCGGCACCCGTTGCAACAAGCACGGGCCCGATAAACGCGAAGGACGAGCCAAGATAGCTTGGAACGCGACCGCCAACGGCGATGAAGAAGATCAGCGTCGAGATACCGGAAAACAGGATCGAGACGTTGGGGTCGAAACCCATGATCAGCGGGGCAAGAACCGTAGAACCGAACATCGCAACGACATGCTGCAGGCCAAGCACAGCCGTCTGTCCGGCGGGCAACCGCTCATCGGGCAGGATGCGCCCTTCGGTTTTCAATCTCCAACGCGGAAAATATCCACCCGTATCGCTCATTCTCGTCCCCCAGGAAACAACCGGCAGGCATGCGCGAGGCTCCTCCCCTGGATTCGCCGCCTCACAGAACGTCTGCCGTTTAATGACATACCGCTTGCGCACGAAGCCGAATCGGTTGCCGGCGCATTATTGTCAGGTACAGCGGTTCACCCCGACTGTCATCCGCTCCGGCCGGTTTTCCAGATGTCAGTGTTTTGTCAGCCAACACGCCGCACGTGGTCGCTCTCCGGTTGCTGCGTAGGCGGTGTGTACCGAAGCGTATTTTTTGCGCGATAAAGCGCCTCATCGGCCCTTCGAAACGCAGCGTCACAGCTCGTCTCGCCGGCAGGCACGACGCTGAGCCCGAACGACGCTCCGATAACCATGGGCTTTTCCTGTATGAGATAAGGCTGGGAAATCTCCAAGCAGAGTTGCCGGCAAAACAACTCGGCTTTCGCAGGAGAAACGTCTGACATCAGGAGGGCAAACTCGTCACCTCCAAGTCTGAAGACGCTGTCTCCTGCACGACAGGCCGCTTTCAGACGTGCAGCGACTTCCTTTAGCAATGCGTCACCCGCTGCATGGCCATGAAGGTCGTTAATCGCTTTGAAACCGTCAAGATCAAGGCAAACGACGGCAACCTCTCCGGTTTTGGACATGCGATCGAATTCCGGGGAAACCATCGATCGGTTCGCGAGGCCAGTCAGAAAATCATGCGTGGCAGCATGCCTCATCCGGCGCTCGGCTTCGACGAGAGAAACAATGGCACGCCGTGAGATGCGTGCCGCAACCGTACAGACGACAACGAGAACCAGAATGACGGCGACTGCAAGCGGCAGCGATTGCCTTAGCAGATCATGTGCCGGCGTCGCTGGACGCCAGGACAATGCCTGCGCCTGCCCGTTCGGCCCACTTGCCACCTCCACCTTCGCGCGCCCTTCGGAAACGTTCACTGCGGGTCCCATGGTCGCGTCGTCGAGCAGGAAACGATTACCAAGGAATTCCTGAAGACTGCCGGCGATAGGGATTGCTGAAACGAGGATGGGGGCATGTGTACCTTGTGGAACGGTGGTGCTGAAATCCGGCTGAAACAGGCTTGCCGACAGCAGCACTGCTTCATCGCCAATCACTTCGATCTTGCTGAAGGCGATCGGCTGAGGGATACCGGCTGGGCGGCCGGCCTTTTCCCTGTCTCTGACGGCACCGATGAGCGGACGCGCATCAGCGGCTATCATTTGCGCCCCGCGTACGAAAAAGGGCCGGTCCTGGAATTCATCGTCCGTTTTGGTGTAGACGATGTCCCCACGACCGTTGATGATCATGACGAAGCGCGTCCGTGACGTCCCGATCAGCGAACGGCCGATGTTGCGGTCAGTCCATTCCAGATCGAAGGCATTGTCGATCTTGGCGATGGCCTCATCCCATATCGTCCAGGCCGTCAAAGCGAACTCTACATCGGAAATCCAGATCGATATATTGCGGGATACCAGCGTCTCCTGACGCTCGCGGACTTCCCTGTCTAGCCGGGCAACCCCGAAGTACGGGATCGCGGCAAGACCGATCAGAAGGACCGCGACGAGCAGGACGGCGGAGCCTACAAGTCTGAATTGGGTTGAGCGCATCTTCAATAGGCGTCCTGATGTTGTGGAGACGGCATATTGACGTTGCGGCGTTTAACAGCGGTTACGATCTCTGCTTTTTCAGACGTGTGGGTTAATGCTTTATTTTAGCTATAGCGTAATTGCGGACGGCGCCGGCCCTACAAGTCAGTAGCCGGCGCCGGGATCGCAGCTTTATCTTTTTTCGATAGCCGCCAATATCTCATAGGCGGCGCGAACCCGCTCGACATTGGGATAGAATTTATTGGCCAGGATGACGATGCCGATCTTACGCTCCGGAATAAAGGCGACGTAGGCACCAAAACCATTGGTAGATCCGGTCTTGTTGATCAGCACATCCTTTCGCGGCGCCATAGGCGGGGAAATTGCCGTGACCGGGACGGTCTTCACCAGTGCACCCGAATTCGCCTCACTCAACGTGTTGAGCGAAACCGGATAGGCAAATTGCTCCCATACCATGTCCTGCGTCATGGGACCGACGCTGAAATAGCCGGTGTGGGTCGCCGTAACTGCCTGCTGGATTTTTGCATCCAGTTTTTCGAGCGCCATGTTGGCGTTGACGAAGCGGATCATGTCTTCGGCTGTCGATCTCACACCATAGGCCTCGGAAGAGAGGACACCGGGTGTCAGGCGGACGGGGTCACCATTCTTTTTATAACCCTGCGCATAGTCGTCCATTTTTGCTTTCGGCACCACGGTGAAGGTGTTTTTGAGACCGAGCGCAGCAAAAAGCGTGTTGTGCATGGCGTCATCGAAGCCCTGCCCCATCGCCTTTGCAGTGATGTATCCAAGCATGCCGATGCTGGGATTGGCGTAACTTCTGTGGGTGCCGGCCCTATAGGAAGGTTTCCACCCCTTCAGATAGGACATCAGTTGCTCTTCCGTTTTCACGTCGTCAGGCACCTGCAAGGGAAAACCGCCTGCCGTATGGGTGCTGAGATGATAAAGTTGGACGTTGCCAAAAGGCTTTCCCTTCAGCGCCGGAACATAATCCGCAACCTTCCCCTCAATCGAAAGCTGACCATTCAGTGCGGCATAGGCGCTGAGCGTCGCGGTAAATGTCTTGCTGATCGAGCCGAGTTCGAACAGCGTCTGCGGCGTAACCGCCGCGCGCGTTTCGTTTGAGGCGACGCCGTAGGTGAAGACTTGGCTCTGTCCGTCAACAGTAATGCCAACGGCCATGCCGGGAATGCCGTTCTTCTCCATGATCGGACTGATGGCGGCGTCGGCTGCCGCTTTCAGCTCGGCCTCAGCGGCGGCAGATGCCTGCACGGAAAGGCCCGTCGAGAGCAAGGCAGCCAATGCGATATGTCGGCGGGTGAATTTCATGTTTCGCTTTCTCCAAAACCTCAGGTGGATTTTCAGCCTCTCAGCCAACCCCAGCGAAAAACGTGTAACCGCGCTACATTGCACGAACAAACCATGATATCTGGGACGAGACACAAGAAAATCTAGGTCTTGGATGGTACGCCAATTTCTTCCCCTGAACGGTCTGCGGGCTTTTGAAGCCTCCGCCCGGCACCTGAGTTTTACCCGTGCGGCCATCGAGCTTTGCGTGACCCAAGCGGCTGTGAGCCAGCAGGTGAAGGGGCTGGAGAGACGGCTTGGCGTGGCGCTTTTCCAACGGCTTCCGCGCGGTTTGAAAATCACGGCCGAAGGCGAGGCACTGCTCCCGACGGTTACCAGTTCCTTCGACCAGATGGCGACGACGCTTGACAGGATCGAAGCCGGACAGGTGCGCGAATTGCTGTTTCTGGGCGTCGTCGGCACTTTCGCCGTGGGCTGGCTGCTGCCACGGCTGGCGGCTTTTCAAAAGCGATACCCGTTTATCGACGTCAGGATTTCGACAAACAACAACCGAGTGGATATGGCGGCCGAGGGCCTTGATTTCGCCGTTCGTTTTGGCCAGGGCTCATGGCACGGCACCGATGCATTCCGGCTCTTCGAGGCGCCGCTTTCCCCGCTGTGCACGCCGAAATTCGCAGAGACACTGAAAACTCCCGCCGACCTCATGGAAGCGACCTTGCTGCGCAGTTACCGTGCGGATGAATGGAGCACCTGGTTTGCAGCAGCCGGCGTGACGCCCGCAGCGCAGGTCAACGCGGGTATTGTCTTCGATACCTCGCTTGGAATGATGGAAGCCGCGCTTCAGGGGCTTGGGGTCGCGCTTGCGCCACCATCGATGTTTTCACGGCATCTCGCCTCGGGTGCGATCGTTCAGCCATTTCCCGTTACGATTTCGCTCGGGAGCTATTGGCTCACGCGGCTGCAATCAAAACCGCCGACACCAGCGATGCAGGCGTTTTCCGAGTGGATGTTTGAGACGATTGGTTCCTCCTAAGCAGCCGATGAGATAGCCAGCAGGACGCCGCCGGCGGCACAGAACAACACCACCGCCCATGGCGGTGTTTTCCACACCGTCAGCAGGATGAAACCGGCAAGCGCGAGTGTGAAATCCTTTGCCGTAAAGATGGCACTCGTCCAGACCGGATCATAGAGAGCAGCACCGAGAATACCGACGACGGCGGCGTTTGCGCCACGCATGGCCGCTTGCGCGAGCAGCCGTTTGCGAAACCCCTCCCAGAATGGCAGCGCGCCGACAAGCAGAAGCATACCCGGCAGGAAGATTGCAACAAGCGCAATAGCAGCACCTGCCAGACCATTCGGCTGCGGCCCGACAACCGCGCCAAGATAGGCCGCGAAGGTGAAAAGCGGCCCGGGAACGGCCTGGGTCGCCCCGTAACCGGCGATAAAGGCATCTCTCGTCACCCAGCCATTTGAAACGACTTCCGATTGCAGCAGCGGCAGGACCACATGCCCGCCGCCGAAAACCAGAGCGCCAGCCCGATAAAATGCATCAAACAGGGAAAGGCCCTGCGATGCATCCGATGCCGCGAGCAGGGGCAGAAAAACAAGAAGGAGAGCGAAACTGGCAAGCGAGACAAAGCCGACAGTTTTCGGCACCCGGAAACAGAGATGGCTTGCCTGCCCAGCGGCTTCTGCACGACAAAAGACCAGACCGGCGACGGCACCGACAGCGAGCGCCAACACCTGTCCGAAGGCGCCAGCGACAAAGACGACGCAGACAATCGCGGCAAGCGCGATGCTTGCGCGCTCCCGGTCCGGCGTGAGGCTTTTCACCATGCCCCAGACCGCCTGCGCCACAACGGCAACGGCAACGATCTTCAAGCCGTGCAGCAAGCCCGTCCCGACAGGTCCATCGATGGAAGCCGCAACCGTGGCAAAGAGAACAAGCAGAATAGCCGAAGGCAGGGTGAAGGCCGTCCACGCTGCAAGCGCACCGAGCGGCCCTGCCCTCAGCAGCCCCAGCGCAAAACCGACTTGGCTTGAGGCCGGCCCCGGCAGGAACTGGCAGAGCGCCACAAGATCGGCATAAGCTGTCTCATCGATCCATTTGCGCCGGACAACCAGCTCATCGCGAAAATAGCCGAGATGCGCGATAGGACCGCCAAAGGACGTGACCCCGAGCTTCAGGAACGCCGCAAAAACCTCCCCCGGTGTGCCACGCCGGAGGCTGCGCCCCTCTGTCTCTACAGTTCGCGCTGACGATTTCACGGAAGCTCCCTTATGTGCAAACGGCTAGTCGTCAACACAGATCTGTCTTGAAATGGTCTCGATATCAAACACCATCATGACAGGGATATGAAGGGGTGGCACCCGCAAAACGGTTTCGCTAACTCAGCCTGCCGACATCGCCGAAAGCCTGTCCGGCTGGAAGGCTTCCAACAATCCAAGATAGGGTTTGGCGAGCGGGGTGGCATAGGCACCGCGCTTGGCAGTGGAAAGCCCCATGGCGACCAGCGATTCCGCCTGTTTGACGGCTGCCGCGACACCATCGACAACAGGCACGCCGAATTCCTCGCGCAATTCGGCGGCAAGGTCAGCCATGCCGGCACAACCGAGCACGATCGCTTCCGCCCTGTCATCTCTGATCGCCAGCGCGATTTCCTCGCGCAACCTTTCGCGCGCGTTGGAGCCGGGATCTTCCAACGACAGCACCGGAATATCCGCGGCCCTCACATTGCAGCGCGAGGACATGCCATATCGATGGACAAGGTGTTCCACGGGCAATCTTGAGCGCTCCATCGTCGTGACGACGGTGAATTTCTGGGCGATGAAAGCGGTCGCCGACACCGCGGCTTCGCAAATGCCGAGAACGGGAATATCGGCCAGAGCGCGCGCCGCATCGAGCCCGGTATCGTCGAAGCAAGCAATGATCGCGGCGTCGGCTCCAAGCTGCGGCGCCTTTGCGAGTTCCAGCAACAGGCCCGGGACGGCAAAAACCTCGTCATAGTAACCCTCGATGGAAACAGGGCCCATGGAAGAGGTGACGGCAAGGATTTCCGTGTCGCGGCCAGCGATCCGATTGGCGGCATCGGCAATTGTTTGCGTCATGGACTGCGTGGTATTCGGATTGATGACGAGAACGCGCATTTTCCGTTTCTTTATCCGCGCGAATGGCGGCGATTGAGCATGACGATCAGACCGAGCGTGGCCGCGATCACCAGGAATGAGAACAGGGTTGTCACAGCGCCCAGTGCATAAAGCACCGGTGTCGTGACGTTGGTGGTCATGCCGTAGATTTCCAGCGGCAAAGTGTTGTAAGTGCCTGCCGTCATCAACGTGCGGGCGAACTCATCGTAAGACAGGGTGAAGCCGAAAAGACCGACGCCGATCAGGCTCGGTGCGATCATCGGTAGCACCACATGGGCGAAAGTCTGCCAGGAGGATGCGCCGAGATCTCGGGCCGCTTCTTCATAGGACGGGGAAAAGCGGTTGAAGACGGCGAACATGATGAGCACGCCGAAGGGCAACGTCCAGGTCAGATGCGCGCCGAACGCTGATGTATACCATGAGGGTTCCAACCCAAGCTGCTGAAAAAGAACACCAATGCCGAGCGATATGATGATCGACGGTACGACGAGGCTGGCAACGGACAGGTAAAACAGCGGTGTCGCGCCGATGAATTTGCGACGGAAAGCTAGGCCCGCCAGCAGCGAAACAAGTACGGTGACGATCATCACCATCAGCCCGAGGCCGAAGGAGCGGCGGAACGAGCCGCCAAAGTCGCCGACTGCCTGTTGCTCGAAGAGGTTGCCGAACCAGTGTAGCGACATGCCGTTCAGCGGGAAGGTCAGGCCGCCATTCGGACCCTGGAAGGCGAGGATGAGAATGGCCGATAGCGGGCCATACAGAAACAGCACAAAGAGCGCGAAAAAGAAGGCAAGGAAATAGAATTCGCGGCTGCGTTTTTCCCGGTGCATGGATCAAAGCTCCTTGCGAATATCAACGATGCGCAGGATGCCCGCGACCACCAGAAGAACGAGGATGAGCAGGATGACGGCGTTGGCGGCCGCAGCCGGATATTGCAGCAGCGACATCTGGTTCTTCATCATCAGCGCCACCGAGGCGCTCTGGCCACCGGACATGACCTGAACGGTTGAGAAATCCGCCATGACCAGGGTCACGACGAAGATGCTGCCGATGGCCATGCCGGGCTTGGCGAGCGGAATGATGACATTGGTGAGTGTCTGCCAGCCGGTCGCGCCGGCGTCACGCGCCGCCTCGATCAACGATTTGTCGATGCGCATCAGCGTGTTGAAGATGGGCGTGACCATGAAAAGCGTATAGAGATGCACCATGGCCAGCACCACGGCGAAGTCGGAATAGAGCAACCACTCGATCGGCTCGGGAATGATGCCGGTGCCGACCAATGCGCTGTTGACGAGACCGTTTCGCCCGAGAACGGGAATCCAGGAAATCATGCGGATGATGTTCGAGGTCAGGAACGGCACGGTGCAGACGAGGAACAGGACCATCTGCATGGTGGTGGTGCGAATGTGGAAGGCGAGGAAATAGGCTACCCAGAAACCGCAGAAAAGCGTGATCGCCCAGACCATGGCGGCATATTTCAGCGTGTTGAGATAGGTCTGCCAGGTGACCCAGGAGCCGAGCGTCTCCAGGTAATTGAAAGTGACGAAATCGGGGTACATCTGGGCGAAGTCATAATCCCAGAAGCTGACGACGGCGATCATCAGGATCGGCAGAGCCAGGAAAAAGCCGAGGATCAGGAAAAGCGGCGTCGCCTGCACATAGGAGACGAGCTTTGTCGGCAGCGCGAAGCTGCGGGGCGGCTTGTCCTTATTTTTATCGCTGACGCCGATGAGTCTGACCGTCACCATGGGGGAGCCTTTCGGTGGATTTTCGGATGCACCGGCGGCTTCGCACCGGGCAATGTGTCAGGCAAAGCTCTCTTCAAACGCGACGTCATCCTCGGGCTTGTCCCGAGGATCCAACCACGTCTGATGTGGTGGTTCGTGAGATCCTCGGGTCAAGCCCGAGGATGACGGAGTGTTTAGAGGCTCTGTCCCTGTCAAGACCGGCAGCCGACGCCACCGATCTCAACTTTTCGGGTGCTAAGCGGCGATGAACTCGTTCCAGCGGCGGACCATGTAGCGGTCTTCGTCCATGACAGAGTTCCAGCACGCCACCTTGCCCATTCGCTCCTCAAAGGAGCCGCCATCGCGCACCGCGCCGGCCTTTTCCATGACCTTGCCGTCTGGTGCGATGATATCGCCCTGCGCGGGCTTGCCTTCGACCCAGTAGCCCCACTCGTCGGCGGTCATGTGCTCCTTTGCTGTTTCCATCGCCGCCGAGTAATAACCCTGACGATTGAGGTAAGCGCCGACCCAGCCGGAGGTGTACCAGTTGATATATTCATAGGCTGCATCGAGCTTCGCACCGGACAGATGCTTGGCGAGACCCAGACCACCGCCCCAGGAACGATAGCCTTCCTTCAGCGGCTGGTACTTGCAGGCGATACCCTTGGAGCGGACGGCGGCAACGGCCGGCGACCACATGGACTGGATGATGACTTCCCCCGAGGCCATGAGGTTGACGCTTTCGTCGAAGCTCTTCCAGAAGGCGCGGAACTGGCCGTCCTTCTTCGCCTTGATCAGGAACTCGATGGTCTTGTCGATCTCTTCCTTCGTCATATTGCCCTTGTCGGCATATTTGATGTTGCCCATGGCTTCCATGATCATCGCCGCGTCCATGATGCCGATGGACGGGATGTTGAGGATCGAGGTCTTGCCCTTGAACTTCGGGTCCATGATATCGGCCCAGCTGGTGATATCACGGCCGACGAGATCGGGGCGGATGCCGAGCGTGTCAGCATTGTAGATGGTCGGAACCATGGTGAAATAATCGGTTTCGCCCTTGGCGAAGGTCTTGTCGCCGGGCTTCTCGACGTAACCGACCGTGTGCGGCGCGGTGCCCTGCGCCACAACGCTGTCAGGCTTCAGCTTGCCGTTTTTGAACAGCGGCACGATCTTGTCGTAGTACTTCAGCTTCTTGATTTCCATCGGCTGGATAACACCCGCCGGATAGACCTTCTTGAGGATCCAGTATTCGATATCGGCGATGTCGTAGGAATTCGGCTGGGTGACGGCGCGCTGGGCGGCTGCATCGGAATCCGTCGCCGTCATCTCAAGCGTGATGCCGAGATCGGCCTTGCACTTCTCGGCAATGGCATTGAGGTTGGAGACGCCGGTGCCGAACTGGCGGATGGTGATGGGGTTCTGCGCCCAGATAGTCGGGAAGCCTGTGATGAGGCCGGAGCCGATCGCCGCACCCGTCGCGGCCGCGCCTGCCTTCAGAAGGCCACGGCGGGACAAGCCCTTCTTGCTGTTGATGGTATCGGTCATTTCAAAGTTCTCCTCTGGTTATTTTTTGGGGTCACTTCTCTACCCGGCCGAGCACGATGGCATCGGCCGCATTCCATGAAAGCGGTATGGCATCACCGGCCTTGACCGGATTTTCGAAGAAGGCGGCATCGCTGAGGATGACGTTGAAGTCCTCGATGCCCGCGCCGGTGACGGCAATCTTCACGCTGGCGCCGCGATATTCGACGTTGGAAACGATGCCGGTGAAACCGAGGCCCGGCTGATCCGCTTCGCCGACGCGCACGCGGTCGGTGCGCACGGCAATATCGACCGCGTCATCGTCAGGCGCGACGCCACTTGCGGTGAAGCTGCCGCCGCCGACAACGTCCAGCGTGACGAGATCAGCGCTCTTCTCCCGGAAACGCCCCGAGATGACATTGTGATCGCCCATGAAGCGGGCGACGAAAGCGGTCGCCGGACGTTCGAACACCTCACGTGGCGTGGCAGCCTGCTCGATGCGTCCGTCGTTCATCACGACGATGATATCGGCGAGCGCCATTGCCTCTTCCTGGCTGTGGGTGACATGGACGAAGGTGATGCCAAGCGACGTCTGCAGCTTCTTCAGCTCGGCGCGCATTCGTATCTTGAGGAAGGGGTCAAGCGCCGAAAGCGGTTCGTCCAGCAGCAGCGCCTCGGGATCGGTAATCAGCGCCCGCGCCAGCGCGACGCGCTGCTGCTGGCCACCGGAAAGCTGGGCGGGGCGCCGGCTGGCATAGGCCTCGAGCTGCATCAGTTGCAGCATCTCGAGCGCCTTCGCCCGGCGGGCATCCTTGTCCACGCCCTTCATCTTGAGGCTGAAGGCGACATTGTCGACGAGATCGAGATGCGGAAACAATGCATAGGACTGGAACATCATCGCCGTGCCGCGTCTGGCGGGCGGCAGGTCCGTCACAACCGTATTGCCAAGCCTGATATCGCCGCCGGAAATCGTCTCATGGCCGGCGATCATCCTCAGCGTCGACGTCTTGCCGCAGCCCGAGGGACCAAGAAGGCAGCAATAGCTGCCGGCGGGAATTTTGAGGCTGATCGCATGCACGGCGGTGGTGCTGCCGTAGACCTTGGAAACGGAAGCGATGTCGATTGCTGCGGCTTTGCTCATAAACACTCTCCTGCGACATCTTGGTCATGCAGGAGCCGCGCCAGTTGGGCTTTGCCATTGATCTAAAATAATATTTGTCCGCTGCCCGAAAAGGCGAATTCGGACATGCTCAAATTTAGGTCGATTGTTTTCGATCCATTGCAGAAATTGTATGCAATCCTGACTGGCGGATTTTGCAGCTTCTAACGGGCCTTGAACCGCTCGAAAGCGGTGAGATGCTGGATAACAGGATAAGCTTCCCACCTATAGATTTCCGTGCGCAGGAAATGCAGTTCGTCGTCCAGACTCTCTTCCGGCAATTCCACCCACCAGGATTTCGGTCTGCCATCCGAGCCGTCGGACCAGCGATAGCCGCGCTTTTTCAGATGATCCTTCATGTCGAACGGGCTGTTTTCCGCGTAGAGGCGCACTTTTGACCGCTGGCTTGCCGCATAAAGTTCGGCAAACGGCGTGATGCTGTCGCCCGGTCGGGTCTGCTCAAGGACCTCCAGCAGAGCGAAGCAATCATCCACGGCGCGATGTCCGTCATGGAAGTAGCCGGATTGCCCGATGAGATAGCCGAGCTTGTTACCCTCGAAGCCCCGGCCTTTCCAGTCGATTTCGGAAACGGAACAAGCCCAGGCCTTTTCGTGGAAGATAGGGGAAAAAGCCTCGCAAAACGGCCGGTCGAACCCGGCATTATGGGCGATGATCAAATCCGCATCGGCGACAAGCGACGTTAGGACGTCGATATCGATCGACTGCCCTGAAACCATTTCGTCCGTAATTCCCGTCAGGCGCGTAATATCCTCGGGGATTGCGATATCGGGCTGGCGAAGTCCGCCATAGATGCCGGTGACATCACCGATCATCCCGTGGTCGTCGAACGTAAAGGCGATGACGCCAATTTCGATGATCTCGTCTGCGCGGTGGTCAAGGCCAGTCGTCTCCGTATCGAGGATCACGCCCCGCCGCGGATAGTCCGGCCTCGGCCGGTCAACGACCGCGCGCTGCTGCAGCCTGCGCAGGACGCGATAATTGCCAGTGGACTCCAGGTAGTTCGCAAGCGATTCATCATCAGCCGCCGCGCGCTGAACTCTCTCGCGCCCTACCGCTTTCCGCCCCTTGTCAGCCTGGGAAAGCCGCGCCGCGGCAGGAGCAAAGAAGTCCAACTGAGAGGTCATTAGGGGCCTGTCCGCCTTGCCGAAAGATCGAAATTAAGGGACCCAACATATGCTCAGAGGCTCACGGTAACAACCGCATGAAACCTCATCCACAGGAACAACGAACGAAGTGGGGCTCAAGTCCGGTCCTGCCCAGAACGACCCCACCGCCTCTCACCCACAAGGGAACGCTTTACGACGTCTGGCGATTGAGGACATTCTTACAATTGGCGGGACGACCGATGATTTCGCTCGTCTTGATGACCGATGCTGCATCGGCGGTCATCTTGATGATGCAGTCGCGCCGATGTTGCTTGATCTTCATGCCCTCCGTTTCTGACACCTGCGCCTTTCCGTCGACAGTGCTGATTTCTCGCCTGTTGCTGAGACCCGCATAGGTTTCCACATCGACCTTCAGCCAATAGGATTCGGTTTCGCCGTTTTCGATGATAACCTTGTTCGGGCGGCCAAGGCGATCGATCGCGGCTTCACGCGGCTGACCAACAAAACCCGCGACAGTGCGTGAAATCTGCGTTTCTCCTGTCGTGGTGCAGGCCGCTACGAAGACCAGAACGGCTGCGAGACAAGCGGTTTCAAACCATTTCATTTTCAGATCAATCCCCAACGATACAGCGGCCCCCTTGGCCGGCAATCGCCGCCAATCTAGGCACGTTCATGGCTCCCTAAAAGATCGAGCACTGCTTTGCGAGATCAACTTGTTATGATGATGCGGCGCTTTGCGAACTGGTCACGGAGCACGCGGCTATCTGTTGCGAAAAACGGTACAGGGTACCCCCGCTTGCCTGATGTCGTGACAGAGAGCGTTGGCTTCGGCTCTATTTTCACGGCCGATACGGGCGGCATAACGCGGGCGCGAGCCAAAATTTCCGCCTCTCTGGCGCACGATCAGTGCGCGTTCTGCATTGAGCGGCTCGGGCAATTGAACAATTGCGCGCGTAAACAGGCGGTTCGCCACGCCGGGATTATAGTGCGCGGAAAGCTGCACACCCCAGGGCGCCCAGTCTGCCGAGGAAACAAGGACGGGATCATTCATGGTGCGGGTGTCGGCGAGCCGCACGCAGGCATCGAAAAAAGGGCGGCTGTCGTCCAGTGCCGGAGCGGCCTTTTCAGGCGGATTATCCTTCCAGGTCTCCACCGGATGACCGGTAATGGCAAAGACGTAGTCCCGTGTCTCCGTCGGCAGGCGACCGTTGGCAATAAAATTGCGAAGGCCTGCCTCGCCCGCATTGTAGGCCGCTGCGGCAAGACCGAAATTGCCGAACCGCGTATTGAGTTCGGACAGATAACGGGAAGACGCCTCCAGTGCGGCAATAATGTTGAAACTGTCGTTCAGACCCCGCAGCCGCGCCGTTCCCGGCATGAACTGTGCAATGCCTTCCGCCCCCTTGGGGCTGACGGCATTCGGCCGAAACAGGCTTTCCCGCCAGATCAGACGCGCGAAATAATCCGGCGGAACCGCGTGCCGGGTAGCCAGCGCTTCGATGGCACGGCAAAGATCTTTGTTGTAGGTCGCTGCATGGATGCACAATTCCGGTGCGACATCGTGCCTATAGGTGCAGATGGCTTTGGAATCAGCGGTACCTTGATCCTGCGCCACCGCGTCCCCCGTGGCCAGCAGGCAGATGACAAGAGCCAGGCGGCTTATCGATAGTCCTGACAAACGAATGTCCCCAGACTGCTAAGGCGGAAATGGTTGTATCGGCCGATCCACAACCATATCCGTTGTCTTTAGCCTTGTCATCACGTGGCCACCCCGGTCGAGAAGCCCCGTTCAAAGGATGCGCTGGCAAAACGAGAAATCCCGCCCCCTGCGACGGGACCGGCCCGAGGCATGAGAGCGGGAGAATACTCGATTTAGCACCTGCCGCCCGAGGGCGATGACTGACCAGTCCTCAAAAGTCCTGCCATTCCTCCTGGTTGGCAGCAAGGGCAGCAGAGCCACGTGTGGCAAGGGGACGCGAGACGGCACGGCGCGGAGCGACGGGCGACGCCTGATGGTGGACGCTCCGTGAAGACGAGACCGATCGAGACGCATCCTCGAACTTGAATTGCCCCAGGAGTTCGAACAGGGCTGCGGCCTCGCGCGCCAGGCTGTGGCTTGCTGCCGTCTGCTCCTCCACCATGGCCGCGTTTTGCTGCGTACCCTGATCGACGGTGTTCACCGCCTGATTGATTTCCGCAAGGGCCGTGGACTGTTCACGAGCAGCGTCGACAATCGCCACGACGTTGCCATTGATATCCCGAACCTGCTCGGCAATCTCCTGAAGAGCCGAGCCAGCCTTTGTGACGAGGCTCACGCCGTTCTCCACCTGCGCGCCGGAGGCATTGATCAGGCTCTTGATTTCTTTTGCGGCCGTCGCGGAGCGTTGGGCGAGTTCGCGAACTTCCTGCGCCACGACGGCGAAGCCTTTGCCCGCCTCGCCTGCCCGCGCCGCTTCCACACCGGCATTCAGAGCCAGAAGATTGGTCTGGAAGGCGATTTCATCGATCACGCCGATGATATTGGAAATTTCACGGGACGATTTTTCGATCTGGTCCATTGCGCTGATGGCGTCGCGCACGACCTGGCCCGAATGTTCGGCATGGTCGCGGGCACGGGCGACGATCTTTCCTGCTTCGTCCGCACGGCGGCTCGAATCATTCACTGCAGTGGTGATCTCTTCCAGTGCGGCCGCCGTTTCCTCAATCGAGGCCGCCTGCTGTTCGGTGCGTCTCGCAAGGTCATCGGCAGCGGACCTGATTTCGTTAGAGCCGGACGAAATGGCGCCGGCATTTTCAGAAACCAGCGTCATCGCCCTTTTCAGCTTTTCAGACGCGGCGTTAAAGTCCGTGCGCAAGCGATCCAAAGATGGAATGAACGGCTTGTCGATGCGTTGCGCCAGATCACCATCCGCGAGGTCGGTGAGACATTGCGCCAGTTTCTCGACATTCTCGACGCGTCCCGTAACGTCAGTTGCAAATTTGACGACCTTGAACACTTTGCCGTTCAGATCGAAGATCGGATTGTACGAGGCCTGTATGAAGACCTTGCGGCCGCCTTTTCCAAGACGCATGAACTCATCCGCCACAAAATTGCCGCCGGCCAGCTTGTCCCAGAACTGTTTATATTGCGGCGACTGGATATAGGCGGGTTCGCAGAACATGGAATGGTGCCTGCCCTGCACTTCGGAAAGAGAATAGCCGAGCGCTGCCAGAAAGTTGTCGTTCGCAGTCAGGACTTCACCCTCGGGAGAAAATTCAATGATGGCCTGCGCCCGCGAAAGCGCGTCGATCTTGCCCGCATCTTCTGCCGACTTCAACTTTCGGTCAGTAATTTCAGTGGCGATCTTGACGACTTTGACGGGCTTGCCGCGCCGAAACACGGGATTATAGGAAGCCTCGATCCAGACCTCACGTCCGCCCTTGCCGATGCGCTTATATTGCCGCTGATCGAACTGACCGGCAGCGAGCTTGGACCAGAAGGCTTTATAGTCCTGCGAAGACACGACGGACGGCTCAACGAACATGCTGTGGTGCCTACCGACAATTTCAGAAAGGTCGTAACCCAATGCCCGACAAAAATTCTCGTTTGCTGTCAGGATCTTCCCCGAAAGATCGAATTCTATGATGGCCTGCGATTTGGAAAGCGCGGCGAGAACCGCAACGGCATTTACACCACGATCAAGAATACTCACGCGCCATCCTCCATAAAAGATAAATTCACACCAAGAATTGTTCGATGATATTATCATTGCATTATTAAATAATATTTAAGAATAATATTGACTTTCGTCATCAGTATAGCGCTGGAAAGACGCCCAATGTTCGGTGTCGGCTCTGATCTTGCGAAACGTCAGGGCCTTGGATTTCGTTCGGAACAATTGACGCGCGCTGGCGTTTCATCCCGATGCGGGATGCATTGGAGCTCCACGTTCCGCCTGCTGCACTGATTTCACCTGCAGGATGATCCACATGGAAAAGAACACGATCTGCATCTGGTACGACAAGGACGCCGAGGCTGCCGCCAGATTTTATGCCGAGACATTTCCCGACAGCGCGGTTACCGGGGTCAACCATGCGCCCGGCGATTTTCCCTCCGGTAAGAAGGGTGATGTGCTGACCGTGCAGTTCACGGTCGCGGGCGTTTCCTGCATCGGTCTCAACGGCGGGCCGGCCTTCAAACATAGCGAGGCTTTTTCTTTCCAGATTTCAACCGACGACCAGGAAGAGACCGACCGCTACTGGGACGCCATCGTCGGCAATGGCGGTCACGAAAGTGCCTGCGGCTGGTGCAAGGACAAATGGGGCGTTTCCTGGCAGATCACGCCCCGCGTGCTGATGGAAGCCCTGGCCGCCGGAGGCGCAGAAGCCAAGCGAGCCTTTGACGCCATGATGGAGATGAAGAAGATCGACATCGCCGCCATCGAAGCCGCGCGACGCGGTTGACACGAACCTTTCGGCGGGCAGACCTGTGTTCCTTGCTGCCCGCCGCGCTCCGGCTAGAAGTGGGATTTATCCCTTTACCCCCGAAGAAATCATGATCGCCTCCGTGACGCGTCTCTGGAAAATGACGTAAGCGATGATCACCGGGAGCGCCGCCAGCATGGCGATGGCCATGAGCCTGGCATAAGCGACACCAAAGGTGTCGTTGACCTGTGTGATGCCAACAGGGATGGTCATCATGTTTTCCGAGGTGACGACAAGGAAAGGCCAGAAGAAGGCGTTCCAAACCGTGATGAATGTTACGATCGCCATGGCGGTCGTGATGCCCCAGTTGAGCGGCAGATAGACCTTGAACAGAATGGTGTATTCGCCGCCGCCATCCAGCACCACAGCCTCTCGCATCTCTTTCGGCACGCTGTCGAAGAACTGCTTGTAGACGATGATGACGATGGGCGTGATCAGCTGCGGCAGGATGATGCCCGCCCAGGTATTGATGAGGTTGAGGTTCTTCATCAGGATGAACTGGGTGACCACAAGCGTCTGCGCCGGCACCATGAAACTCGCCAGCACGATGCCGTAAAGCAGCCGCCTGCCAGGAAAGCGGATTTGCGACAGGGCATAAGCGCACAACATCGAAATCAGCAGGACCGACACGGTAACGATCGCCGCCGTGCCAACGGAGTTGATATACCAGTTCATCAATTTGGTATTGAATATGGCGCTGACATAGGCGCTCAGCCGGAATTCATCCGGGATCAGCGATGTATTGCCCGCGACATTCTCATCCGAACGGATGGAGGTGACGAATGTCCAGTAGAGCGGGAAAATCCAGACCAGTGCCGCAGAAAAGGTCAGCACGGTCAGGATAATGTTTTCTAGTCTTCTGGTGAGGCTCATGAGTTCCTCCGGATGCGCAGCAGCTGGAACTGGAGAATGGAAACGATCATGATCAGCAGGAACAGCACGGTCGCGACAGCGGAGGCATAACCGCCATTGTTGAGCTGGAAGGCTTCACGATAGACTTTGAGCAGAAGCACGAAGCTGGAATTGAAGGGTCCGCCGCCGCTGAGCAGATAGATCTGGTCGAATATCTTTAATTGCAGGATCAATTGCAGAGTGAGCACGAGAGCCGTCACGGGCCAGAGAAGCGGCCAGGTCACCCGCCAGAAGCGCTGCCAGGTTGTCGCACCATCGAGCGAGGCGGCCTCGTAAAGCTCGGTCGGAATATTGCGAAGACCCGCGATGAACAGCAACACGTTGAAGCCATTCGTCCACCAGATGGTGACGACGGCGACCATCGGCATCACCCAGTATGGATTCTTGAAGACGGCGACCGGCTTTCCGGCAATCAGCGAAATGACAGGCTGGAGAATGCCGAACTGCAGATCGAGCATCCAAGCCCAGATTTCGGTCACGACCGATACGGGCAGCACATAGGGCAGGAAGAACAGGCTCATGGCGATCGTCTGCTTGACGCCCGAAAGACGGCTGACGGCGAGCGCTATCATCAGGGCGATGACGGTCGTCGGCACGACGGTCAGAAGCACGAAATAGCCGTTATTCTTCAGCGAGGTTACGAAGAGCTTGTCGCTCAGCAGCTTGGTGTAGTTGGCAAGCCCAACCCAGTTTCCGTCACCGATCAGCGGCGCATCTGTGAAACTCATGCGCACCATTTCAATCAGCGGATAAAGGAAAAAGGTGGCGAAGACCACGATGAACGGCGTCACCATCGACAGCGCGATCAGCGATTTCTTGCGCCGGTTTTCAATCATTGCCATGGACTGTCTCCGGAACTTCACGCATTGCAGGCGCCCCCCGGCCAGAGACCGGAGGGCTGGTATCCTGTCACTTCAGCTTGCTTTGCAGCTCTTCCTTGATCTGCTCCACCGCATCCGCACCGCTCATGAAGCCCTGGATGGCCGGCGCGATGACATTGAGCGCCGCATCATAGGCGGGCGAGGCAACACCGGTGATCGTGGTTTTCGGATCGAATACTGCCGCTTCCGCAAGAGATGCATAGGTCGCATTCGGCTGCATCGCCTTGTAGTCGCTGCCTTCGGTGATGGACTTATAGGCCGGGATATGGCCCGCATCCGCCCAGCTGATGGCATGTTTTTCCATCCAGCCGATCACTTTCATGACGGCGGCGCGCTTCTCACCCGAAACGGTCTTGTCGCCCTGGTTGGGAATGGCAAAGGCGTGTGAATCCGCCCATGTGGCGCGTTTCCCCATGAAGGGCGGAACCTCGACCGCACTCCATTTGAAGCCCAGCTTGTTGTTCTTTTCCAGATCCTTGTAGGTCGGCACTTCCCAGACGCCGTTTAGCTGGAAGGCGGATTTTCCGGCGGAGAAGAGCGCAACCGAGGCGGGATATTCCGCCTGCTCCGGCGCCCAGCCGTTTTCACGCCATTTCGACATGGTGTCGATGGCCTTAGCGGCCTTTTCGGCATTGTCGCCAGCAAGCACCTCGCCATTGGTGACGAGCTCGCCGCCCTGCTGCGAGAAGAGGGTGTAGAAGACACGCCAGACCCCGGCTTCGCCGCCGGATTGGTAGGTCACCGGCGTCTCAACGCCATTCTCCTTCGCCCAGGCCAGCGCCTTCTCAAAGTCATCCATCGTCTTGATGCCGGTCAACTTGCCTTCGGCGTCGATATAGGGCGACCCTTTGAGAAGATCGGCATTGTAATAAAGAATAAGCGCGTGAATGTCGAAAGGCACGGCATAGAGATTGCCGTCATGGGTCGCCGCCTCAAGCGGTGCGCTGAAGAAATCGTCTTTCTTCAGACCGGCATCTTCGAGGTCCTTGTCGGTAATCTCGCTCAGCACCTTTTCCTGGAGCGCCAGCGGCGCACGGGAAAGGTGGTAGGTCATGACATCGGGCCCCTCACCGACGGCAGAAGCGGTCCGCACCTTGGTGTAGAAGGGCACGCCCCATTCGAGCGTTGTTCCCTTCACCTGGATATCCGGATGTTCCTTGTTGAAGGCATCGATCAGCGCCTTCATGCGCACGCCGTCACCGCCGGACAGAAAGTCCCACCAGACGATATCCTGTTTGGCCAGCGCCGGCAGGGCGGTCAAACCCAAAACCGTGCCAACAAGCAATGTCTTGATCAGTCGCATCGTTCACTCCTCCCGTTATGTGGAAACACCCTTTGAAGAGGTGGTCTGCTCAATCGAAAGGCGCCTCCTCGCGCCTATCGCAATCTCCTGCCCTCGCTGTCGAAGACCAGGATGTGCTGAGGCGCGGCGCTCAGCGTCACGGACCGGCCATCGAGGCTCTCGCGTGAGCCCTGCCGCTGCACGATGATTTCCTTGCCCGAGGGCGCGCGTGTGTAGAGATAGGAAACATCGCCCAGCTCCTCCGCCACCTCAACATTGACGGGCAAGGCACCCTCCTGCGTTATCGTCAGATGCTCCGGCCGAACGCCGATTTCGACCCGCTGGCCGGCGGATACAGGCTGTGAAAGCCGTGCTTCGAGATGCTTCTGCCCGCCATCGAGCGAAATCGTCACGACGCCATTTCGCTGTTCGACAATCTGCGCCTGCAGGAAGTTCATCGCCGGCGAGCCAATGAAGCCAGCGACGAACCGGTTATCAGGATCGTCATAAAGGGTGAGCGGTGCACCAGCCTGCTGCACCACGCCGCCCTTCAGCACGAAAATCTTGTCAGCCAGCGTCATGGCCTCCACCTGGTCATGCGTGACATAGATCATCGTGGCGCCGAGCTTGCGATGAAGGCGTGTCAGTTCCAGCCGCATCTGCACGCGCAATTCCGCATCGAGGTTCGAAAGCGGCTCGTCGAAAAGGAACACTTTCGGCTGCCGCACGATCGCGCGTCCAATCGCGACGCGCTGCCGCTGCCCGCCGGAAAGCTGCGAAGGTTTTTTATGCAGATGGTCTTCGAGTTGCAGGATGCGGGCAGCCTCGCCCACCCTCTCATTCACCTCGGCTTTCGGGCGGCGCGCAAGCCGCAGGCTGAAAGCCATGTTCTCAAACACCGACAGATGCGGATAGAGCGCATAGTTCTGGAACACCATGGCCACACCACGATCGGCCGGTTCGACGGCCGTGACATCACGGTCGTCGATGGCGATGCGCCCGCCGCTGGTCTCCTCAAGACCGGCGATCATTCGCAGCAGCGTGGATTTGCCGCAACCGGAAGGCCCGACGAAGACCGCAAAGCTGCCGGTCGGGATTTCCATCGAGACATCCCGGATCGCCGCAAAGGACCCGAAGGACTTGGCTATATTGTTGAGACGGACACCCATGGCCGCCTCACTGAACCTTCAGCCGCAGCACGTGATAGGACAGCGCCGGCACGGAACCTTTCAGCGCTCCGTCTTCGACGCCAACGCCGCTGCCCGGCGTCGGCACAACGCGATCCGGCTGATCCGGCCCGTTGCCGACACGCAGGTCGTATCCCGCCATGGCCAGATGCAGGTCGAGTGTTGCCGACGAGAACCCGGTGAGGCTGACATCGAGATCGGCTGACTCGGTCAAGTGCCGGTTCAACACGAACAGCGTCACCATGCCTTCGGCTTCATCATAAACACCGGCGACATCGAGATACTTGACGTCATCAGCCGCGTTGCAATCATAAGTCGGGCAATCAACCGCAACATTCAGCGCAACACCGCGACCATAAAGCGAGGCGAACTGATAGGGATAATAGATGGTCTGGCGCCAGGCAGGCCCGTTCTTTTCCGCCCGGATGGGGGCAATGACATTGACGAGCTGCGCGATACAGGCGATGCGCACCCGGTCCGAACGGCGGATGAACTCGTTGAGCAGACCGGCGACAAACAGCGCATCCTCGAAATTGTAAGTTTCCTCCAGAAGTGCCGGCGCTTCCGGCCAGTCCCAGCTCTTGATGCGTTTGCCGTCTTCTTCGCGGATGTGATACCAGACGTTCCATTCGTCGAAGCAGATGGACACATCGTTCTTGGCGCGCTTCTTCGCCTTCACATAATCGATGACGCCTGCAATCGTCTGGATATAGCGCCCGGTTTCCTCGATCTTGCCGAAATAGTTCAGCGTGTCGCGGCTGCTGTTGCCGAAATATTTGTGCAGCGAGATGTGATCGACATTCTCGTAGCATTCTTCCAGCACTTCGCGCTCCCATTCGGGATATGTCGGCATGCCGTCATTGGAGCTGCCGCAGACGATCGCTTCAATGGTCGGATCGAAGCCCTTGAAAGCCTTGGCTGTTTCATTGGCGAGGCGGCCATATTCCACCGCCGTCTTATGGCCGATCTGCCAGGGGCCGTCCATCTCGTTGCCGAGGCACCACATTTTCACGCCATGCGGCTTCTCCGTGCCGTGACTGCGGCGCAGGTCGCTGAGAGCAGTACCGCCTGGGAAATTCACATATTCAAGAAAGTTGCGGGCGTCATCCAGACCACGGGAGCCGAGATTGACCGCGAGCATCATCTCGATGCCGGCCATCTGCGCCCAGTCGGCAAATTCATTGATGCCGATCTGGTTGGTTTCCTTGGAGCGCCAGGCGAGGTCGAGGCGGATGGGACGCTGGTCGCGCGGGCCGATGCCGTCTTCCCAGCGATAGGCGGACACGAAGTTGCCGCCGGGGTAGCGGATGGCTGGAATTTTTAGATCCTGAACAAACTTCAGAACGTCCTTGCGGAAGCCATTTGCATCCGCCTGCGGATGGCCGGGCTCATAGATCCCGCCATAGATCGCACGCCCCATATGTTCGATGAAGGCGGAATATAGGCGATCGTCGATACGCCCAATCCGGAAATCCCGGTGGACTGAAACCCGCGCTTTCATAGGCTCTCCTCCCTGCGCATTCATATTTCAAAACATGATATAAACCATATTTATCGATATAGTTGCCGAGGGAATTCGCGCCTGTCAACCGCGAAAATCATACTTATGACTTTTGTGAGATCAGCCGGCTGTTCGCAGCCGCAGGATTATGTCCTGATCATAATTGCCGAAACCACGACCGAAGATGTTCAACCCGCCGGGATGTTTGGCATCGGCCTTGACCTCGATGCGTAACCGAATGGAGCGGTGGCTGGCGAGATCGATATCCGCAAGCGTGACATCCGAAATGCGGGTTCCGTCGACATAGGTTCCCTGTGCGGTGATGCGCCACGTTTTCAGCATCCCGTATTGGGAGCCGGACAGTTTCCACCAGTCCGGCGTGAAGACGCCACGCTTGTCGCCGAAGTCCCCTGGCGAGGTCCAGACGCCGATTTCCTTGCCATTGACGGACAGCGTGATATCGGAGGGCCAATTGCTGTGAGTTCCCGGCACCTCGGAACTCACCTCCATCGAAAACTCGATTTCCTCGACTTCACGGCCCTGAATCTTGGCATTATTAGGGAATTGATACTCCACGAAACCCGACGTCAGCCATAGCAGCGCCGTCTTCATCCGGTCTGGATCCATGAAAGTATCAGGCACATCGAGAAGCCCGATAATACCATCGGGCGAGCAGATGCCACAGGGCGCGGTGACAGAACTCTGGGTATAGAGGCCGAGCGGCATGGCGACCGCAATGTAATTTGAGACCACCGGCACCTCGGGTTTCCGGAAGGAAACGATCAGTTCGTCGCAGGTGGCAAAGCAGATTTTTTGGCTGCCCTTACGGGCCTTGCGTGTCTCCGTCCGCAACAGCCCGGCGTCTTCGAGCACAGCCACACCGGCGGAAACGGTGGACTGCGGCAGCTCTAATTTTTGAGCGATTTCGTTGACGTTGAGGCCGCTTTGCTCATGTAGCAATTTCAATATCTGTACGCGGATCAGAGACGCAGCCGCCTTCAGAACATCGAACTCTTTTTCAGCATCAACGAGCAGGAAATTGGGCGCCATAGTCTAATCTTCAGATTTATCGATCCAGATCAGAATTTCTGGCTTAAATAACCCGTACTTGTCCAGCCCTCTTTGTCATAATGCCGGCGCAAAGGAAAGAAAGCCTTCCCACGTCGCCAGATATCAAGGGAAAGGCACCGCCATGCGGCTGCGAGACGGCACGGCGGTGCCTTTTCGTCGTCACCCGCGCTTGCGCAGGGTCCGCGTGCCGGTGTCGACGAGATTTTGCGCTGCTTCATCCACGCTGGCGCGGCCGAAGGCGAGCGAATCGGCGATAGGACGCATCACGCCGCGGTCAAACTCATTGGCGCCGATCGGGGCGGGCTCGGGGTAGGAATCCAACTTACCCGACAGGCTCTCAATGTAATCCACCGTCTTGCGCTCGGTCTCATTGAGCGTCGGCAACAGGGCCTCACGCACCACCTTGGCGGGCGGCACGCCGCGCTCGACGCCGAGCACCTTGCCCGCTTCCAGATCATTGACGAAGAAGTTGATGAATTTCGCCGCCTCTTCCCCATTGGTCGAGGTGGACGAAATCGACCAGATGAGCCCTGGCCGGTAATAATGACCGGTTGGCTTCCCCGGCCCCTCGCCCGGGAGCATACCGATGGAGAGCGTTTGCTTGTTGAGTTTCTGGTAGCCGACAAGCTGGTTGGAATAGGCAAAACCGATGGCTGAATTGCCAAGCGTCAAGGCGTTGGACTCGATGGTATTGTCGTCGCGCGTCTGGATATCGGCGGAAACGCAAAGCTTGTTCTCGCGCAGGTCCTCCCAATAGGCGAACCATTCCTTGGCGTCTTCCTTGTTAAAGCCGATGGTGCCGTCCTGGAACAGAAGCTTGCCGCGCTGACGCAGCCAGACATCGAAGACATAATGATAACGCGCGCCATAGGGCACGGCCCAATAGTTGCGTTTTGCCGGGCCGTTCTTCTTGAAATCGCGCGCCAGTTCCGCAAGCGCCTTCCAGGTGATCTGCTCCTTCGGCACAGATACGCCGGCCTCCTTCAGCGTATCGGCGTCATACATCATGCAGAAGGAATTCAGCCCGAGGCCGACGCCGTAAAGCTTGCCGTCGATGCGGCAGAGATCCACCTCGCTTTTGCCGAAGGTAGAAAGATCAAGCGACTTGCCGACGAACTGATCCAGCTCCATGCAGGCGCCTCGACCCGAATAATCGGCAATGGTGGAAGGCTCGAGCTGGAAGATATCGGCAACGTTGCGTCCCGCCATCGACGTCGCAAGCTTGGTCCAGTAATCGGAACCGGCGATCATTTCGCCGCTCACCTCCGTCTGCGGATTGGCCTTCTGGTAAAGAGCAATGACATCGTTGGTGCGCTTGCTGCGATCGGCAGATCCCCACCATACGCAACGGAGGCGCGTGTCTGCTGCGGACGCGCGCAAGCCGCCAGCGGCAACGCCAAGGCCGGCCAGTGCCGCGGTCACCAAAAATCCACGTCTATCGATCATTTGCATCTGCTCCTCCCGCGTTTTGCAAATTTTTCAGATACGGCTTAATTTCTTGCAATTTTTCTTTCGTTGCAATATTTGCATTACAAATGATTTTTTTGCAAGCGCAGGAGACGATATGAACGATACGCCCGACATCAGCCGTCCGCGTCAGTCGGATATCGCCCAACGCGCTGGCGTCTCCATCAGCACTGTCTCGCGCGTTTTGGCTGGCGAAAAAGGAATCAGCGCATCGATCCAGACCAAGGTTCTGGGCGTTGCGGCGGAGCTCGGCTATCCTCTGCGACCGGCGATGAACCAGACAACCGGCGTGCCGCTGGAAGGCAAGACAATTCTTGCGCTCATGTCCGCGGAAAGGGCAACCGGCGATATCGGCGCCTTTTACCACGACATTTTCGATACGTTGCGAAGCCTTGCGCAGACGGACGGATTCGAACTCGATATCAGGCTTTTACACCAGAAGCAGATTGACGACGCGCTGATCCAGCGGGTTTGCGAGGTGGACGGCCTCCTCGCAATCGGCCTCGATCCTGAGGAGGAGATCATCCACCGCATCACGCAGGGCGTCGTGCAACCGGTTCTGGTCAACAGCGCCGATCCCGCCATGGCCCTCGATTGCGTCTCGCCTTCGAATTTTTACGGGGGTGCGCTGGCAGCACGAAGACTGCTGGAACTGGGGCATCGCAAGGTCGCCTATATAGGCCCACATCATCGCCACACCATCAGGGAGCGTATGCGCGGTTTCCGGCAGACGATTCTTGAGGAAGAGGGAGCGACCTATGAGGAGTTCCTGCTTTCGACGGCGGATAGCGGCTTCGGGCAGGCCGGCGATGCGGTTCGTCAGCTGCTGGCCCAAAACCCTGAACTGACAGGCCTATTCTGCATGAATGACGCCATTGCGCTTGGTGCGCTGGGCGCAGCGCAGGAGCTTGGCCTCGGCGTGCCCGAGGATCTTTCCATCATCGGTTTCGACGACCTTCCTTTTGCCGAACTCTCCACGCCTCGTCTCAGTACAATCCGGGTCGAACGCCGCGAGATCGCCCGCGAAGCGGTTGACCTGCTGCGGCGGCGTCTGACCGAGCCTTCCGCCAACGCCCGTCAGGTGCAGCTCGGCGTTCATCTTGTCGAGGGGCAAACCGCAGGCGCGGCGAAAGTGACGCGGAAGGCAACACGTGATGCATGACACCATGACCAGACCCGCAATGGCCAGATTTAATCCGCTATACGGTAACCCGCTGAAAAGCCGCGCCGATGTGCGCCGGGCGCTGGATGACAGTTTCGCGCCGCTTCTCCGCTATTTTTCGGCAGGCGGCGCAAGGGTGACGCTGAGCGGCACCGCCGCACATTTCGACCGCGCCGCGGCTGATCTGGAAGGCTTTGCCCGGCCGCTATGGGGCATCGCGCCGCTGGCGATGGGCGGCGATCCATTCGACCATTGGCCGCTTCTGGCACGGGGCATCGCTAATGGCACCGACCCTTCCCACCCTGAGTATTGGGGCGACGTACGCGAAAAAGACCAGCGACTTGTGGAGCTCGCGGCCATCGGATTTGCGCTGCGCCTTGCGCCGCAGCACCTTTGGGAGCCGCTGTCCGCTACACAGAAAGACAATGTGCGCCGCTATCTCCTGGCAGCGCGCGAGCGCCAATACGCCGACAATAACTGGAAGTTTTTTCGCATCATGGTCGACATGGCGCTCGACCATCTCGGTATCGAATTCGACCGCAGCCTGACGGAAACCTTCCAGAAGCAACTCGACGATTTCTATATAGCCGACGGCTGGTATCGCGATGGCAATTACCGCCGCGTCGATCACTATATTGCCTTCGCCATGCATTTCTATGGCCTGATTTATGCGAAACTGAGCAAGCCGGGTGATGCCTTTGCCGAACGTTACCGCGAACGCGCACGGCTTTTCGCTGGCGATTTCGCCAGCTGGTTCGATAACGATGGCGGAACACTGGCTTTTGGTCGCTCCATGACCTACCGTTTTGCCTGCGGCGGTTTCTGGGCCGGCCTTGCCTTTGCCGACGAGGAGGCGCTGCCCTGGGGCGAGATCAAGGGACTTTATCTGAGCCATCTGCGCTGGTGGGCGGACAAGCCGATTGCGGGTCGCGACGGCGTGCTTTCCATCGGTTACGCCTATCCGCAGCTTACCATGTCGGAAAGCTATAATTCGGCCGGTTCGCCCTATTGGGCCTTCAAGGCGTTTTTGCCGCTCGCCCTGCCGGAAAGCCACCCCTTCTGGCTGGCGGAAGAAAAGCTGCCCGAACCATCCGCAAGCCCTAAGCCGCTTGTTCATCCCGGCATGGTCATGATGCGGACGAAGGGCAACGTGACCGCACTTTCCAGCGGGCAGGAAAACCTCGCCATGCGCGGCGGCCCAGAAAAATATGCCAAATTCGCCTATTCCTCCCGTTATGGTTTCGGCGTCGAAGTGGATGAACGTGGTTTCAAGACCAACGGCTTCGACAATATTCTGGCCTTTTCCGACGACGGCCTGCATTACCGCGTGCGCGAAACCAACGAGAGGGTTCTGCTGGCGGGGGAAAACCTGCGCGCGACATGGAAGCCGTTTGCCGATGTCGCCGTTGAAACCACGCTGGTTGTGGCTGGCGACTGGCATATCCGGCTGCACCGGATCACGTCCGAACGCCCCCTTTCCCTGATCGAAGGCGGCTTTGCAATCAACCGCAACGATGGCGACGGCGATGCCTTGCGCGAAGAGACCGGACGGGCGACGGCCGATTGCGGGACCGATATTTCCGCCATTGTCGATCTTGGTTCGAGCATCACCCGGTACGGCGTCGCGCTGAAAGCGCTTCCCAACACGAACCTCATCAACGCCAAGACCACGGTGCCGCAATTGCGGGGTGATATTCCCGCGGGGGACACTCTGCTTGCCTGTGCCGTCTTTGTCGGTGTCAGCGGGGCAGAAAGCAAGGAGGCACTGGCTTCTGTTCCGCGCCTCCCGGACCTCGAAACGCTTGATCGCCTGTTTGCTGATGAGGGAGCTCCGGTCAGCGCCATGGCAGGACTGCCGCAATGACAAGCCCGCTTCCACGTCTCAGTCTGGCGATGGATACCAAGCGAACACAGCACGTGCTGACTTCGCAGGCATTGACCAAGCTTTCACAGATTGCCGATATACTCGATACTCTTCCGATCAGCGACTTCCACGATCCCGCGGTGCAAGAGCAGCTCGCGCAGACGGATATTCTTCTGACCGGCTGGGGCTGCCCGGAGATCGGGGTAAGGGAGCTCGCTTCGATGCCGCGGCTCAGGCTGATCTCCCATGCTGCCGGCACGGTCAAATATTTCCTGTCGCAAGCGGTGTTTGATCGGGGCATTACGGTGTGCAGCGCGGCCGAGGCGAACGCACAGCCGGTTGCCGAATTTTCGCTGGCGATGATCCTGCTCGCCGGTAAAAGAACCTTCAGCTTCCGGCGTCTTTATCTCGAACATCGTGGCCGCGGGCCCGTCGAGCAATTGCAGGCGCAGGCGATCGGCAATCTCGGTCTGACGGTCGGCATTGTCGGCGCCTCACGCATTGGGCGTCGGGTGATCAGCCTGTTGCAGCCCTTCGATCTCAACCTGATCCTGTTCGATCCACTTCTTGGCGCTGCGGAAGCGGAAAAACTCGGCGTGCGTCTCGTCCCACTCGATCAGTTGATGACCCTGAGCGATGTCATTTCCCTGCATGCTCCCTCGCTGCCGCAGACACGGCATATGATCGGCGCTCCGGAACTCGCCCGCATGAAGGACGGCGCGACACTGATCAACACCGCTCGAGGCGCGCTGGTGGATGAAGACGCGCTCCTAACCGAACTGAAAACCGGCCGCATCGAAGCCATCATCGACGTCACCGACCCGGAAGTGCCGCCACTGGATTCACCCTTTTACACGCTTCCAAATGTCTTTCTCACTCCCCATATCGCCGGCGCCACCGGCCTTGAGCGGGCAAGGCTCGGAGAGATGGCCATCGCCGAGATCGAGCGCTTCTGCCTCGGCATGCCCTTGCAGCAGCAGGTCCGGCCGGAGCATCTGGAACTGATCGCATGAGGATGTTGCAGCCGGGCCTCTGCTCTGTCACCTTCCGCTCCCTGACGCCACAGGCCGTCATCGACCTTGCCGCCGCCAATGGCATCAAGGCAATCGAATGGGGCGGGGATGTCCATGTGCCGCCGGGCGACCTAGAGAATGCGCGGCAGGTTGCGGCGCGGACGGCAGAAACCGGTCTCTCGGTTTCGTCCTACGGTTCCTATATCTTCGCGCCGGATTTCACATCTGATAATGTGACCGCTGTGCTCGAAACGGCAGGGGCGCTCGGCGCACGCCATATCCGTATCTGGCCGGGGCGACGGAAACGCCCTTCCACGGAATACTCTGCCGCCGAACGACGGGATGCAACACAGGCGCTGGCGACAATCGCCAACAGGGCGAACGACTACGGGATGACGATCGGCCTCGAGTATCACCCCAATTCGCTGACCGACACCCTGCCCTCCGCGAAGCAACTGGCGCAGGATTTGCCGATGCTTAACCTCTTTTTCTACTGGCAACCCGCCCCCGGCCTGCCGCTGGAAGAGGCACTCGCGGAAATATCCGCACTCGGCCCACGCATCTGCCATCTGCATGTGTTCGCCTGGCTCTCCGACGCCAGCCGCCTGCCGCTTGCCGACCGGGCAGAGTACTGGCGGGCGTGCGTGGATGCATTGCCGGAGAGCGACTGGAAAAAACCGGCTTTCGCGATGCTTGAATTCGTCAAAGGCGACGATGCCGGACAGTTCGCGGAAGATGCGGCGGTTCTCACCGACATTCTTTATAGAATATAGAACCCGACTACCACTTACCGGAGATATGCTTGTTTGCCGCCCTTCACATAGTGAAATTTATGCACTATGTTTTATTGGTGCCGTGGAGGCTGCATGGGCAAGCTGGTTCAGATTGGGAACATCATCATACGCGTCTATGCGAACGATCATTTGCCACCGCATTTTCACATCGTAACACCGGATGCCGATGCCCTTGTCAACATCGAAACTCTGGAAATCATGCGCGGCAAGCTATCCCGCAGGGCTGAAGCCGAAGCTTTGGCATGGGCGAGAAGCAATGGGAACCTGATTGTCAATGAATGGAATCGGACGAACCCGCGTTTTCCCATTGTAGTAAGGGGAAAGAAGTCATGACACCACGCATCAAAACCATCCTGCCCAAACCGCCTTGCACGCTCATCATCGACTGGGCGGACGGGAGCCAGTCGACCGCCGATCTGACAGGATGGATAGCGACCGGAGGAGAATTGCTCAATCCGCTCCATTCGGCAGAGATCTGGCAGACCGCGACAGTCGCCGACTATGGCGCGACTGTGGAATGGGACGGAGACGACCTGGCAATCGATGCCTATCACCTTTACCAGATCGCTGAGGACCAGCGGGACTTCGATGTGGACGACCTGCGCAAATGGCAGGAGGAAATCGGCCTTTCCAATAATGAGGCGGCGGATTTTCTCGGCGTCACGTTACGGACGTGGAACAACTATCGTGCAGGCACGCCCGTAAGCCACGCGGTCAAGATGCTGTTGCGGGCCACCCAGCGCGACCCGCTTCTCATGCATGCGCATTTCCGGCCACGCCGTCCCGGACGCCCGAAACACGCGGCGTAAGACGGCTGCCGGCAGGGCTATATCCGCCGCCCATCCGCCCCGAACAGATGAGTCTTCGAAAGATCAAACGCAAAGGGAATGGTCTCGCCGATGCGGATCTGGCGCTGGCCGTCCAGCAGGAGGGTGGCTGACTGGCCGTCGGGGGTGTTGGTGTAAACCACCGTCGAGCCGCCGAGATGTTCCACAAGCTGGATGGAGGCTTCGCCGAGCGAGGATGGCGCCTGCGGGTTCACATGTTCCGGGCGCACGCCAAAGGTGAGCGGTTCCCCCTGCTGCGCGGCGACCGGTTTTTCCAATACGATGCGCTGTCCCGCTACTTCGATGGTGCGGTTGGAACTGTCGCCTGAAGCCACCTTTGCGGAGAGGAAATTCATCTTCGGCGAGCCGATGAAACCGGCCACGAACTGGTTGGCGGGATTGTTGTAAAGATCGAGCGGCCGACCGACCTGCATGATCCGGCCGTCGCGCAGCACGACGATTTTATCGGCCATGGTCATGGCTTCCACCTGGTCATGCGTCACATAGATCATCGTGCTCCCGAGCGTCTGGTGCAGCTTGGCGATTTCAACACGCATCTGCACGCGCAGCTCCGCGTCGAGGTTGGAGAGCGGTTCATCGAACAGAAAGATTTTCGGCTCGCGCACGATGGCGCGACCAATGGCGACACGCTGGCGCTGGCCGCCGGACAGCGCCTTCGGCTTGCGCTGCAACAGCGGGCCGATCTGCAGTATATCGGCGGCCTTCTGCACCCTCGCCTCGACTTCCGGTTTTTTGTAGCCCGCCGTTTCCAGCCCGAAGGCGAGGTTCTTGTAGACGCTCATATGCGGATAGAGCGCATAGGACTGGAAGACCATGGCGATGCCGCGTTTCGATGCGGCGGTTTCGTTGACCCTCTCACCGTCGATGCGAAGATCCCCTTCGGAGATTTCCTCAAGCCCGGCGATCATGCGCAGAAGCGTGGATTTGCCACAGCCCGAAGGGCCGACAAAAACGGTGAACTCGCCCGGCTCGATCTTGAGATCGATGCCGTGGATGACCGGAAAAGCGCCGAACCGCTTGACGATTTTTTCGAGCGTAATGCTGCTTGCCATGCTGTTTCTCCCGACTGTCGCGCCGCATGCGGGACGGCTGCGACAGTGTTGATTGTCTTAAAAATGCGTTCCCGATCCGGGTCCCGTTCAGCGTTTCATTCCGGTGGTGGCGATGCCTTCAATCAGCAGCCGTTGGAAGAACAGGAAAAACAGGAAGACGGGCACCAGCGACAGGTTGGACATGGCGAAAAGCGAGGTCCAGTCCGAACTGCCGGTGGAATCCACGAAGGATCTGAGGCCAAGCTGCACGGTGTAGGTGTTGATGTCGTTCAGATAGATCAGCGGCCCAAAGAAATCATCCCAGGTCCAGATGAAGGAAAAGATGGCGGCGGTTGCCAGAACCGGCAACGACAGGGGCAGCATGATCTTCCAGTAGATGCGGAAGGGCGAGCAGCCATCCATGACCGCCGCCTCGTCCAGTTCGCGCGGAATGCCGCGGAAGAACTGCACCATCAGGAAGATGAAGAAGGCGTCTGTCGCCAGGTACTTCGGCACGATCAGCGGCAGCGAGGTGTTCACCCAGCCCATTTCCAGAAACAGTATATATTGCGGAATGAGCACGACGTGATAGGGCAACATCAGGGTGCCGAGCATCAGCGCAAACCAGAAATTGCGTCCACCGAACCGCAGCCTCGCAAAAGCAAAGGCGGTGAGCGAGCAGCCGACCACATTGCCGATGGTGGCGAGCACCGAGATGAAGAAGGAGTTCCAGAAGAACTGACCAAAACTCACCTGCAGCCCGGTCCAGCCACGGATATAACCGCCGATATCGACCGACGAGGGGATGAGCGACGAAGAACCGAACAGCTCATCCTGTGGACGGAACGAACCTGAAATCATCCACAGGATCGGATAGAGCATCGCAAAGGAAGCAATGATCAATGCCGTGTGGAGCATCACCGATTTCAGCGGCGAGCGTTGCGGGCCTTGTCCCGGCCGGGGGGCGGTAACAGCGTCAGTCATCGTAATGTACCCAGTATTTCGCGCTGAGGAACGAGAAGGCCGTGAACAGCGAGATGATGATCACCAAAATCCAGGCAAGCGCCGAGGCATAGCCCATGCGGAAGAAGCCGAAGGCCTCCTGGTAGAGATAGAGCGTGTAGAACAGCGTCGAATTGATCGGCCCGCCCGTACCTTCGGAGATGATGAAGGCTGGTGTGAAGGCCTTGAAGGCGTCGATGGTCTGGATGACAGCGTTGAAAAAGATCACCGGCGTCAGAAGGGGCAGCGTAATACGGAAGAACTGCCGCACTTTGCTCGCGCCATCGATTTCGGCGGCCTCGTACATATCCTGCGGAATTTGTCTCAGACCAGCGAGGAAGATGATCATCGGCGAACCGAACTGCCAGACCGACAGGATGACCAGAGTGTAGATAGAATAATCCGGATTGGAAATCCAGCTCGGTCCTTCGTAACCGAAAGCCTGCCAGAGGATCATATTGACGAGACCGTCAGAGGCGAAAAGCTGGCGCCAGAGAACGGCGATTGCGACACTCGAACCCAGCAGCGACGGCAGATAGAAGATTGCCCGGTAGAGGGTGAGACCGCGAATGCCGCGATTGAAAGCGAGCGCCACCAGCAGCGCGAAGATCAGCTTCAGCGGCACCGACAGCAGCACATAGGTAAAGGTGACCTGCATGGCGGCGGCAAATTTCGGGTCGGCCGTGGCGATGCGCACATAATTGGCCGCACCAACCCAGTCCGGCGACTGCAACAGGTCGTAATTGGTGAAAGACAGATAAAGCGACGCAAGCGCCGGGCCGAGGGTAAGGCCGAAAAAGCCGATGAGCCAGGGCAGAAGAAACAGGTAGGCGTGAATGTTGCGGTCGAACATCCGCCTCATGCCGCCCCGCTTCGGGAGAGCCGCGCCACGGCTCTCCCCCACAAGAGTTTCAGATCGAAAGGCCATAAACCATCACTTCCGTTTGATAACGGTTTCGGATTCCTTGACGAGGCGGTCACCGCCTTCTTCCGGGGTGATCTTGCCGAAGCCGACTTCTTCCGCCGTACGTTTCAGGACAAAGGCAAACTCGCCCGCCCCCGGAGGCGGCGCCGGCGGCAGATCGCCGACGCCGGGGGTAATCTCGGCGATATATTCCACCATGCTCTTGCTGACTTCATCGAGCTTGGGGGTCAGCGCATTGCGCATGGATTCCGAAGCAGGAACACCGCGCTCCACACCGAGAATATCGATACCCTCAGGTTCCGCGACGAGGAAATTGATGAAACCAACCGCCTGCTCGATGCCGGCGCTGCCGGCGGCAACGCTGATCAACATGGAGGGCTTGAGGTAGTGGCCGGATGGGCCATCCTTCGTGCTCTTTGGATAAGAGCTTATCGCCAGCTTCGCCTTGTTGAGCTTCTGATAACCGACGAACTGGTTGGAATGAGCAAATGCGGTTGCCGCTTTGCCCGTCGTCAGGGGGTTCGTTTCTATGTTGAGCTGGTCGAGTGCCTGCACATCGGCGGGCACGCAGGCGCCGCTCTTGCGCAGATCCGCCCAGAGCGTGAACCACTTGGTCGCGTCAGCAGGATCGAAGCCGATGCCACCATCCTGCGTATAAAGCGACTTGCCGTTCTGGCGAAGCCAGTTTTCGAAGCTCGGTTCCACGCCGCTCGCATCGGCCGTGGCATAATAACCGGGTTTCGGCTTGTTCTTGCTGAGCTTGGCGGCGTTCTCGGCAAACTCTTCCCAGGTCTGGCCGATCGCTGGCGGTGTCGCGCCGGATTTTTCCCAGGCCGCCTTGTCGAAGAAAACAGCGCTGGAATTGACGCCGAGATTGATGCCGTAAAGCTTGCCATCGACCCTGCCGGAATCGATGTTCATCTTGCCGAAATCCTCGATCTTCAGGCCCTTGCCAATATAGTCATCGAGGGGTGCCAACGCGCCGCGGCGGCCATATTCGAAAATGTAGCGATAATCCATCTGGATCAGGTCAGGCGCATTGCGGCCCGCCACCTGGGTGGCAAGGCGCGGCCAGTAATCGCTCCAGCCGGCGAATTCCCCGGCAATATCGAGATCCGGCTTAACCTGCTTATAGGCTGCTATCGCCTTATTGGTGCGATCGGCGCGCTCCTGCGAACCCCACCACAACATGCGAAGTCGCGCGGCCTGCGCCTGCGCCGACCCTCCTCCAAATGCTGCTAGCGACAGGGCAGCAAGCCCCGCTGAAAGCACACTTCTCCTGTGAAGCATCACGGACATTGGCAACTCCTCCCTAATGACTGCCAAATTGATGATGAGCGTAAACGACACTTGCCGTTTTATAACTAATTGGTTACATGGGAACACCGATCGCAAACATTGTCAAGCGGGTGCTTAAATGGAAAAAACGACAAAGGACCAGCCACTCGACGCGGCCCCGCAAGAAACTCCAGCGCCCAAGCGCAAACGCGCCACCGCACAGGTGCGGAACCCTGAAAGAACCCGGGCAGCCATTCTTGAAGCGGCCCGCCGCGAGGTGGCGGCGAAGGGCCTGGCCGGCGCTCGAATCGATGTTGTCGCCCGTCGCGCCGGCACCAACAAACGGATGATCTATCACTATTTCGGCGATAAGGACGCACTTTATCTCGCGGTTCTGGAAGACGCCTATCGCCACATCCGCCACACCGAAAGACGGCTTGACCTGACCCGCAAGCCCCCGTCGGAGGGCTTACGGGAACTTGCACTTTTCACCTGGCATTATTTCCTCGACCATCCAGAATTTCTGAGCATTCTCGCCACCGAAAACCTCAATAAAGCCCGTTATCTCAGGCAATCCCCGACGATCACGGCGATGCATTCGAATTTCATTTCGGAACTTGAAGACGTGTTGCGGCGTGGCAGCGAGGCGGGCGAATTTCGCGACGGCCTCGATCCGATCGACGTCTATCTGACCATCGCTTCGCTCGGCGCTTTCTATCTTTCGAACCGGTTTACGCTGTCGACGATCTTCCAGCGTGACCTGACCGACCCATCTGAACTGGAACGCTGGGGCCAGCATATCGTCCACACCCTGCTTGCTGCAGTGCGGCCAGTCTGAACCAAGAGAACCGAATTCCCGTTTAACAACAGCGAGGACGCGCTATTCGCATCCGCGAAGCGCGTCCTTTTCTTTTGCAGCGCGGTGGGCAAGGCTGACGGCTGCTCTTCTGAAATCCAAACTTTTCCTGCCAAAAACACCTTGACAGATCGTACTCTTCACGATCACAAATAACCAAATGGTTACAAATAGCCATGTTTGACGGAAGCGGCTTTCGGGAAAAGGCCGCCTTGGGAGGAAATTCATGAAACGTATCGGCGTTATCATGCACGGCATCACCGGCCGCATGGGTTACAACCAGCACCTCGTGCGCTCCGTTCTCGCTATTCGCGATCAGGGCGGCGTGCTGTTGAAGAACGGCGAAAGGGTCATGCTTGACCCCATTCTGGTCGGCCGCAACGGCGCGAAGATCGAGGAAATCGCCAGGAAGCACAATGTTGCCCGCTGGACGACTGATATCGACGCAGCTTTGGCAAACCCCGACGACACGCTGTTCTTCGATGCCGGCACCACGCAGATGCGCGGCAGCCTTCTGGAGAAAGCCATCAAGGCCGGCAAGAACGTGTATTGCGAAAAACCCATTTCCGACACGATGGAAGAGGCGCTGGCAATTGCGAGGCTCGCCGAAAGCGCCGGCGTCAAGCACGGCGTGGTGCAGGATAAGCTGTTCTTGCCCGGCCTTCGGAAGCTCGCCATGCTGCGCGACAGCGGCTTTTTCGGCAAAATCCTCTCCGTGCGGGGCGAATTCGGTTACTGGGTGTTCGAGGGCGACTGGCAGCCGGCGCAGCGCCCGTCATGGAACTACCGCCTGAAGGACGGCGGCGGCATCATTCTCGATATGCTGTGCCACTGGCGTTATGTGCTCGACAATCTCTTCGGCCCGGTGAAATCCGTGAGCTGCCTCGGCGCGACGCACATTCCCGAACGTTTCGATGAACAGGGCAAAGCCTACAAAGCGGATGCGGACGACGCCGCCTACGCCACCTTTGAACTGGAGGGCGGGATTATCGCCCACATCAACTCTTCATGGGCGGTGAGGGTGCGTCGCGACGATCTCGTCACCTTCCAAGTAGATGGCACCCATGGTTCGGCGGTGGCGGGCCTGACCAAATGCTTCACCCAGCACCGCACCAACACGCCAAAGCCGGTATGGAACCCCGACCAGCCACAGACCATCGACTTCTACAAGACCTGGCAGGAAGTGCCTGACAATGTCGTCTATGACAATGGCTTCAAGGCGCAGTGGGAAATGTTCGTGCGCCATCTGGTGGACAATGACCCATGGCCCTATGGGCTGATGGAAGGCGTGAAGGGCGTGCAGCTTGCCGAGCTGGGGCTGAGATCGTGGAAGGAACGCCGCTGGCTCGACGTTCCCGCCATTTCCTGAGGAGGCTGACGTGAGCGAACTGAAGCTTCCGAAGGACGACCGCAGCATCGAGGTCTACAGGCTGTCCGGCACACCGGTCGCTGTTGAAAAACGAAGTGCTGCGGATTTCAACCGCGTCGCCTTCGCCGCCGCTCACGTGGTGGCCGATCCGCTTGCCGACAACGATCCGTGGCTGACACCCGCCATCGACTGGGATGCGACCTTACGTTTCCGTCACCGGCTGTGGGACCTCGGCCTTGGCGTGGCCGAAGCCATGGATACGGCTCAGCGCGGCATGGGGCTGGCATGGCCGCAGGCGCAGGAGCTGATCTCCCGGTCGCTGAAGGAAGCCGCCAGTCGCAAGGATGCGCTGATTGCCTGCGGAGTGGGCACCGATCATCTGAACGGCAGCGGTTACGATCTGAATCAGATTGTCCACTCTTACCTTGAACAGCTTGATTTTGTTCAGGGTGAAGGCGGTCGCGTTATCCTGATGGCGAGCCGCGCTCTGGCCGCTGCCGCTCGTTCCCCGGATGATTATCTCAAGGCCTATTCCAGGGTCCTTGGCCACGCCGACCAGAAAGTGGTGATCCACTGGCTGGGCGAGATGTTCGACCCGGCGCTTGAGGGCTACTGGGGCTCGGGCGACCATATGGTGGCGATGGACACCTGCCTTGCCATGATCGAGGAGAATGCCGACAAGATCGACGGCATCAAGATTTCGCTTCTTTCCAAGGAGAAGGAAATTGCCATGCGCCGCCGCCTGCCCGCGGGCGTGCGCATGTATACCGGCGACGATTTCAATTATGCCGAATTGATCGCCGGCGACGCACAAGGACATTCGGACGCCCTACTCGGCATTTTCGACGCCATTGCGCCCGCCGCCTCCAAAGCTCTCGCTAGTCTGAAGCGCGGCGCGGACAATGAATTCTTCGACATTCTGGAGCCGACGGTGGCGCTCTCGCGTCACATCTTCAAGGCACCTACCCGCTTCTACAAGACAGGTGTGGTGTTCCTCGCCTACCTCAACGGATTGCAGGATCATTTCACCATGGTTGGCGGACAGGAAAGCGCCCGTTCCACGCAGCATTTCGCCGAGCTTTTCCGGCTGGCGGACAAGGCCAACGTGCTGGCTGAACCTGACCTGGCGACGCACCGCATGAAGGCGTTCCTTTCGGTCCGGGGCATCGGCTAAGGCAGCAGAACCAGGGGAGACATCGATATGAGCCTTGAAGGCCTTTCAATCAATTTCGCCACCGTGCGGCAAGGCGCTAACTTCAGCGCCATTGTTGACGCCTGCCTCGCCCACGGCATCACAACTATCTCGCCGTGGCGCGAGCAGGTTCATGGCATCGGGCTGACCGAAGCCGCGCGCATCGTCGAAGCAAACGGCCTGCGCCTTTCCGGCCATTGCCGTGGCGGCTTTTTCCCCGCCATCGACGCAGAAGGCCGACGTCTCGCCATCGAGGACAATAAACGCGCCGTCGATGAGGCCGCGGCCATGAAGGCCGACTGCCTCGTGCTTGTCGTGGGCGGCCTGCCTGCGGGCTCGCGTGACCTGAAGGGCGCGCGGCAGATGGTGGAGGACGGCATGGCCGAACTTCTTCCCTACGCACGAGCCGCCGGTGTGCCACTCGCCATAGAGCCGCTGCATCCCTTCTATGCCGCGGACCGCGCCTGTTTCAACACGCTCAAACAGTCGCTCGATCTCTGTGACAGGCTTGGCGCAGGAACCGGCGTCGCCATCGACGTCTACCATGTCTGGTGGGATCCGGAACTGGAAGAGCAGGTGGCGCGTGCGGGCAGGAACGGGCAAATTCTCGCCCACCACATCTGCGATTGGCTGGTGCCGACCACCGATCCGCTCAATGATCGCGGCATGATGGGCGACGGCGTGATTGATCTCAAGGCGTTTCGCGCCATGATCGAGGCCGCCGGCTTCCACGGCCCGCAGGAAGTGGAGATTTTCTCGCATCGCTGGCAGGCGCGGCCGATGGATGAGGTTCTGTCCACCGTGGTCGAGCGTTTCAAGACTGTTTGTTGATTATCCGGGAGAGTGACGATGCCTGAAAGGGTGAAACGCAAACGTTACGCGCTGGTTGGCACCGGCAATCGCGGCACCACCATGTGGGGCCGCGAGTTGCTGGCCGGCTGGAGCGATTATGTCGAGCTGGTGGGCATTTGCGACCTGAACCTGATGCGCGCCCAACGCGCCCGCGCCATGATGGGATCGAACGCGCCGCTTTACGATGATTTCGACCAAATGATGCTGGAGCAGCGCCCGGAACTGGTAATCGTCTGCACCCCTGACGACACGCATGATGACATTATCATCCGTGCGCTGGAAGGCGGAGCCGATGTCATCAGTGAAAAACCGATGACCACCACCCCGGAGAAGATCGATCGCATTCGCGCGGCGGAGGCCAAAAGCGGTCGCCGTGTCGACGTGTCGTTCAATTACCGTTTCTCCCCCACCGCCGCCCGCATCAAGGAGCTGATCGACGAAGGCGCCATCGGCACGGTAACCTCGGTCGATTTCCACTGGTATCTCGATAACCACCACGGCGCGGATTATTTCCGCCGCTGGCACGCCTTCACCGAACATTCCGGCAGTCTGTTCGTCCACAAGGCCACCCACCATTTCGATCTCTTGAACTGGTATCTCGATTCCGACCCCGTGGAAGTGAAGGGGTTCGGACAGCTGCTGCATTATGGCAAGAATGGCCCGTTCCGCGGAACGCGCTGTCGCACCTGTCTGCACAAGGATGAGTGTGATTATTTCATGGATCTCGGCGCCGATCCCTTCCTTGATGCGCTCTATGAAGACCCGTCGAGCATTGACGGCTACATGCGTGATGCCTGTGTCTTCCGGGAGGAGATCGACATTCCCGACACGATGAGCGCTTCGATCCGTTACGAGAGCGGCGTGCAGGTTTCCTATTCGCTCAACACCTACATGCCGATAGAGGGCCACCACATCGCCTTCAATGGCCACAAGGGTCGCATCGAGATGCGCCAATATGAAAAGCAGCCGTGGACCGAACCCCCTGCCGACGAAATCCTCGTCGTCAAAAGTTTTGGCGGCGGTGTCGAGCGCATATGGGTGCCGCATGAGCCGGGCGGCCACTATGGCGGGGACAACCGTATGCGCGACATGATTTTCAAGCCTGGCTCCAATGATCGGCTGCGGCAGCGGGCGGGCTCACGCGCAGGCGCCATGTCCGTTCTGACCGGCGTAGCGGCCCTGAAAAGCGCCCGTGAAGGCGGATCCCAGCCTATAAAATCGCTGCCGCTTTAGTCTTCGATCTGCAGACAAGGTCGTTGCTGCTCAATTTACGAAAAAGAACGGGCGATATTCCGCAGATTACGCGCTTCTTTCCTACCGGTAGAGTGACTGCCGGGGGAAGAAAGAGTGAGTCATGTCCAGTTTGCAGTCCATCGTTCCGCTTATCGTCATCGGCCTCTGCCTCATTGTGTTCTTCAAGTGGGTGGGACGGGATATGAACCGCGAAGAGAAAAAACCGCGTTCCCGACGCTAAGCTCGTTCTCCTGAAGCGTTCTTGATTGCGGAACCTCGTCTGCGCAACAGCGTTTTCCCGTCAAAAGGAGAACCTTCATGACGCAAGAGCAAACGCCAAAACGCGATGAGAACAAGCCCTCCAAGGCCAGCGATATTCCGCCGGCGGGTCCCCACGCCAAACCGTCGCTAACAGACAATGAAAAGACCCCTGGCGCCGGCAGCCTGCCGGATGGCGACGGCAAGGATGTCACGCCGGGCTCCGGTTGACGCCAATAGCGCCGAAATATCATACCTTTATTATATTTCGGCGCATTAACAGCAGCTTAGCCTTCAAATACGAGACGAAAATCCTGTTTCTCCGCTTCAGTCATTGCAAAATCAAAAATTGAGCCTATATTTGCTTCATCGACCATTGCTTGTGACGTCGTTCTGGAACAGACTGTTCCCCGTCGGATTTCCTCTCAAATAATCGATCTTATCCCGCAAGGTATCGCGGGAACCACAACGATTCTACGAAAGGAAATCGTTATGAACACTGGTACTGTAAAGTGGTTTAACGCCACCAAGGGCTTCGGCTTCATTCAGCCTGACAACGGCGGCACGGACGTTTTCGTCCACATCTCCGCTGTTGAGCGCGCTGGCATGCGTTCTCTGAACGACGGCCAGAAGATCAGCTACGAGATCGTCCAGGACCGTCGTTCTGGCAAGAGCTCGGCTGACAACCTTCAGGCAGCTTGATATTCGTCATTTCCAAACCGCAGACCACGGATGTACTGGCTGCAGGTTAGGATGACTGTGAGAGGTCGGGTCAACGCCCGGCCTTTTGTTTTTGGGCCATGGAGGTCCTATGCGTAAAAATTCCTATAAGTCCGGCGACACAGTTTTTCTGAAGCCCGGTGTCATCGGCAACAACCAGCCCAAAGGTCCTGCGCGCGTGATGTCCGTCATGCCGGAGGGACAGGGCGTCGTTCGTCTCAGGGTGCGCTTCCAGCAGGAAAATTTCGACCGCAGTATTGCGATCGACGAAATAGATTTGTCAGCGTCCACCACGCCGACGCCACGCACCAGCGAGAACACGGCGGTGCGCGAAGCGGGATCCAGCTGGATCAACCTGAGTTCCATCAAAGTCAGAAAATAGCAGCGTCGGCTGCTGAAGGAGAATTTCTTGCAAGTACTCGTCCGCGACAACAATGTAGACCAAGCCCTTCGCGTTCTGAAAAAGAGAATGCAGCGCGAGGGCATATTCCGCGAAATGCGTGCACGCGAATCCTATGAAAAGCCTTCGGAAAAGCGGGTCCGTGAACAGGCCGAAGCCGTGCGTCGTCATCGCAAGCTGGAAAAGAAGAAGATGCAGCGTGAGGGCCTGCTGCCGGCGCCGAAGAAGGCTGCCCGCACCCGCTAAGCCGCTCGACACTGCTCTTGCCCAAAGGAGAATGCCATGGCCGCGACTAAAGAAGCTTTTTTCAAACCCGGCAAATTATCCGCGCAGGACAAAGCATCATTGACGGATAGCGCCGCAAAGCAGATCATCAATGCCGAGGCTGACCAGCGCGCCCGCAAAACGGAACGACTTCGTCAGCTTCGTGAAGCACAGGAAGCGACTGTTATTGTCGACGCTCCCGTTGCCGCGAAAAAACGATCCGGCAAGAGATAGCCGTTCGGGATCTCCGGAAACGCTGCGAGAACTGCATCAGGAGCGGATCATCCATAGCCGCCAGTGGCTATGGAATTCAGGAGGAGGACACCATGGCCAAGGGTCAGTTGCGCAGCAACAAGGAAATCCGAAAACCCAAAAAGGACAAGACGAAAGCGCCGGCAGCAGCCCCTGCTGGCTCGCAGGTCAAGTTCGCAAACGCCACCACGGCGGACGGCAAAAAGAAATAGTGCGGCCTGTGGCCTGTGTATCAAGTCGAATAAATTCATCGATATAGATACTGGACTTGATTTGGCCACATTGCCAAACTAAATATCTCTCATAGCAACTGCTGGTGAGCGCGAATGAAATCGACGTTCGCAGTTGCGTTAGTCGCTTTTAGACTTTTGACCACGGATGTACTGGCACTGGTGTTGAGAGCGATGTGTGGAAGGTCGGTGCAATATTGCCCCGGCCTTTTCTGTTTTCTGCGGGACACGCGCTGGTTATTCAGCGTTCAAAATCACCTCCAAAATCACCGATGAAAATAATGGCTTGGCAAACTCCCTATATCAGGCAACACTGATATTAAGCGTCCCCCCTGCGATCAGGCGGGCTTGGGAACGCTGAGGCATGGAATGTACGTCTGACGAGTGGGATCCCATAACGGCTCCGCTATTCGGATGCAGCCCCTGCCGATATGTTTTGCGTCTGCGTGGAGGTGGGTATGACGTATGACTGGAGCGGTCGCAGAATGCGCCGCATGCGAGCGGCGAAACTGACGATCATCAGCCTTGTTGCGGCCTTCGTGATAACGGCACCGATTTTCGCGCATTATTGACAGCGCGAACACAGGACAGGATCAGACCGGCTGGCGGACGTCGCGTTGCTTCTTCAATCGGCTTTTCAGCCATCTCTGGACTGGCTGATCGTAATAGACCGTCAGCCACCAGGAGAGGCACGTCGTGGCAATGAGGAAAACGACGCCCGCCGGAAGGGCCATATCGTCGCGGTGAACCGCCGGGATCAGAAATTCGGTCCAGGCGAGAAGCGGAATATGCAGGACATAGACCGCATAGGACGCCGTTCCGAGAAACACCGATACCGCGCCGACGCTGCGCCCCGGCACCGTTTTGCTGGCGACGACCAGAAGCAGCGGCCAGACGAACAGAACGACCGCAAGGTCAAAAAAGGGCCGAAGCTCGGGCGACATCGGAGCTGCGAGAATGGTACAGACAAAGAGAAGGCAAAGGGTCGCCTGAACGGGTCTTATTTGCGGTGTGCGATCGCGGAAGCGATAAATCAGCACGCCAGCAAAGAACGAGAAGAAGACGCGTCCCATGCCGGCATACATCTCGTGCCAGCGAAAGCCCGCATGCAGACGGCCGAACTCGACCGCCGCAACCATCAGCACAAACGCACTGATTCCCAGTACAAGAGCAGTCTGCCGCACCGAAAACCGCACACCCCAACGGGCATAAACGGCATTCACCACAAGTTCGTTGAAGAGCGACCACGCCGGACTAACGAGAAACAGTGCGCCGTTTAGCGTCAGTGTGAAGGGTGCTGGCAAAAACAGCAAGCCCGTGACGAGGGCAAAAGCGAGTTCGCCGGGATTGATGAGGCGGTGCAGATCATCGATCGGCGTCGGCAGGCCGAGCGCGTAGAGACAGATGAAATAAGCGGCCATCAACGTCAGCGCCAGGACATAAAGCGGATAGAGCCGGGCGAAGCGCGCCTTCATGAAAAAGCTGGGCGTCATGGCGCCTTCGCCCAATCTGCGGCTATAGGCATGCGCCAGCACGAAACCGCTGAGCGCAAAGAACAAGTCCACGGCCAGATAACTCGACGCCGTGCTCTTTCCAAACAGGTCCTCGGCATGGCGGTGAACGATGAAAAGAGCGGCCACCCCCCTGATACCGTCGAGCAATATGAACCGTTCCGAAGATGAGTTTATCATGGGTTATGGCTCTGAGGTGACTGAACAGTTTGATGTTCTAATGGACGAGCTTTACTGCGAGCAGGTTCATCTTAGCCAGCGAAAATATGTTCGGAATCGCGAGCAAACCGCATTATCCTCGACTATGATGTTGGCCCCCCTGCCCTTTCGCGGTTGCGAAAGGCAAGATACGCCCCGATGTCATCATCTTTCGACCAGGTGACTCTGCTGCCTGTCCCAGCGAAATCTGTTTTGGTTTTGTCTTGGAAATTCAAGGCGATTTCACCTGGGTCGGGGTGACCGGCAGACAAGTCTTGCGGAGTATTACCATGTCCACCGTTGCAGAACGTATCAGAGACATCATCGTCCATCAGCTTGGTGCGGACCCCGCCGCAGTCGTCGATGACGCCAACTTCGCAGACGATCTTGGTGCAGATTCCCTCGAGACCGTCCAGATCGTGATGGAAATTGAAGAGGAATTCGGGGTCGAAATCCCTGATTCCGCCGCCAACACCATCCTGACTGTCGGCGACGCCATTCGTTTTATTGAAAAAAACAAAGCCTGAACCTGGCATTTCATCCAATCGTCGGGGCCCTTTGGCCGGCATTCACCCCGGCAAGACGCAGGCTCTCCGCATAGGCCATCATTAACGGCCCTACACCCTTGGCATCGTCGGAGACAACAGGCTCCGTGAGATAATATTCCGGCGTCCCATCGCGATAATTCCCCTCGAAGCCACCAAGCCCGGCGACATGCACGATACCGATCAGCCGCATCACACCTTGCTCATCAGCTTTGAGGCGCGTTTGCAAGATCGCCTGAAGGGCGCGACGACCCGCTGAAAGAGCATCGTTCGCCGCTCTCCCCTGCACGAGCTTCAGTCGCTCCGCGCGCAACAATGCATAAGCGAACATGGCAGACGCCGACGTTTCCTCATAGTTGCCCGCGAGGTGCGGTTCGTCCAGAACCTGCATCCAGAGGCCGTTGTTGGTCTGTCGCGCCACGATGCCCGCCAGAAGGTGCCGTGCCGCATCCCGAAGCGTTCGCGTTGCGTTGTCTTCCGGAAGAAGTGTCAGCGCGTCCACCAGCGCCATGGCGAGCCACCCGACCGCGCGCGCCCAGACGGCGGGTGATTTGCCGCTTTCGTTGTTGGCCCAAAGCTGGCTGCGGCTTTCATCGTACCCATGAACATAGAGGTCACCGCCGTCTTTCGTGACGGCGAGTGCGGTCGAAAACTGGCGTAAGGCATCGCCGATCAAATCCTCGCGACCTTTGGCAAGGCCGTATTCGATCTGGAAGGGAAGACCCATGTAGAGGCCGTCCAGCCAGACCTGATGCGGATAGCGCTTCTTGTGCCAATAGTTCCCCGCTCCCGTTCGGGGGTGCGTGCTGAGCTGCCCGGCCAGATGCTCTGCAGCCTTAAGGTAACGCGGATCGTTCGTTTCCGCCGAGAGTGGAAAGAGAACACGCCCGGCTAAAACGTGGTCGATATTATATTCCTGCGGATCGTAACCGGCGAGCGTTCCATCAGGCGCTATTTGTTGATCGGCAAGGCGATGAAGATGCGCATTCCAGCGACGATCTCCGGTCGCGTCATAAAGCTGCTGCAAACCACGATAGACACACCCGTCCTCGTAACACCAGCTTCCGCCCTTGTAGTGGCGGTATCGGCTCGAAAATTGGTCAAAATAGTCGATGGGATTCATTAATCGCCTCGCCGCAACTGTAAAAGCGCCGGGTGATCGCGACATCCGGCGCCCATTGATTTTTAACCGCCAATCCCGCTTCAGCGGAAAAGCGAAGGCAGCCAAAGGGAGAGCGACGGAATATAGGTCACGGCCAGCAGCACGGCGATACTCGCGCCGAAGAACGGCCAGATTGTGCGCATCGCCTCCCGTATCGATATGCCGCCGACAGCGCAGCCGACGAAGAGCACGGTTCCGACCGGTGGTGTGTTGAGACCGATACCAGCGTTCAGGATCATGACCACGCCGAAGTGGACGGGGTCTATGCCGAAGGCCTTCACGACGGGCAGAAGCACCGGCGTGGAGATGATGACCATCGGCGCCATGTCCATGAAGGTGCCGAGCAACAGCAGGATGACATTGATGACCAGCAGCACGATGATCGGATTGTCCGAAATCGCGCTGATCGCGGCAATCATCAGCGTCTGCACCTGCAGAAAGGCCATCAGCCAACCAAACGATGCGGCTGTCCCGATGACGAGCAGAACCATGGCCGTGGTACGGACCGCTCCCATCACCGCGTCCACGAAACCTTCCCAGTTGAGCTCGCGGTAGACCAGCATGGCGACGAGAAACGCATAGAGCACTGCAATGCAGGAACTTTCGGTCGCAGTGAAAACGCCTGAACGGACGCCGCCGAAGATAATGCCGATCAGGAGGATGCCCGGAAACGAGGCCAGCAGGTAATACATCAGCCTGGAGAAACCCGGGAAAGGCTCGGACGGATAACCTTTGCGCCGCGCAACGATATAGGCCGTCACCATCAGCGCCGCAGCAAGCAGGAAGCCTGGAATGATGCCGGCGGTGAAAAGATCGGCCACCGAGACGTTGCCGCCGGCCGCGATCGAGTAAAGGATCATGTTATGCGAGGGCGGGATCATCAGGGCGATGATAGCCGCGTTGACAGTGACATTGACGGCATAGTCCCTGTCATAACCGCGCTTGGCCATTTGCGGGATCATCAAGCCGCCGACAGCTGAAGCATCGGCGACGGCCGAGCCGGAGATGCCGCCGAACAGCGTCGATGCCACGATATTAACCTGGCCAAGACCACCACGCAGGTGCCCGACGAGGCCGGCGGCGAAGCGGATGAGGCGATGGGCAATACCGCCACGCACCATCAGGTCGCCTGCGAAGATGAAGAACGGGATCGCCATCATCGCAAAAACGTTCATGCCCGAATTCATCTGCTGGAAGACGACGATTGGCGGCAGGCCGAGATAAAGAACGGTGGCGAAGGAGGCGATGCCGAGGCAGAACGCAATCGGCGTGCCGATCAGCATCAGCAGCGTGAAGACGCCGAAGAGAATGGTGTAAGCCATTACGCGGCCTCCTGCACAATGACGTCAGCCGCGATGTCCTCACCGATGGCAAGGTCGACGAAACGTTCGGCAGCGAAAAGCGCGATGAGGAAACCCCCACCGATCAACGGAAAGAAGTCCGTTCCGCCCGGCCAGCCAAGAACCGGAATGGTCGCTGACCACGTGCCCATTGAAAGCGACGTGCCGTACCAGGCCATGCCGGCGCCAAAAAAGAAGATGAGCGCAAGACTGGTCATGTCCATGCCTTTCTGAACCCGGGGCGGCATCATGTAGCGCAGGATATCGAGCCCCAGATGCACGCTTTCGCGCACGCCAACGGCTGCCCCCAGCATGATGAACCATGACATCAGATGCAGCGACAGCGGCTCCGACCAGCTGGGTGAATTATTGAGAATATATCGCGCGAAAACCTGCCAGCCGACGATCAGCGTCATGGCGATCATGCCGATACCGGCAATATAGAGCGACGCGTGGCTGAGCGCGCCGAGAAGGGGGCGGATTGCCCGCATGAAATTTCGCATTGTCTGTTCCTCCCGCATCAACGGTGGCAAAAGAAAACCGGCCCTGTCTCCAAGGCCGGTTTTCCGCGCGTTACTTGACCGCTTTCACGCGTTCCAGAAGGTCTTTCATCTTCGGATCGGTCACGAACTTGTCGTAGACCGGACCCATCGCGGCCGCGAATTCCTCCTTGTTGACCTTGATGACATTGGCGCCACCGGCGCGGACCTTCTCTTCCGACGCCTTTTCGCGGGCGCTCCAGAGTTCGCGCATCTTGCCGACGGAATCCTTGGCCGCCTGGCGCAGCAGCTTCTGGTCCTCAGGCGAAAGCTTATCGTAGGAAATCTTGGAAATGACGAGGATTTCCGGATTGAGGGAATGTTCCGTCAGCGAATAGTTCTTCGCCACCTCATAATGGCGGGCGGACTCGTAAGAGGGCCAGTTGTTTTCCGCACCGTCAACGACACCGGTTTCAAGGGACGAATAGACCTCGCCCATCGGCATCGGCGTCGGGTTCGCGCCAAAGGCCTGCATCATCGAAATCCACAGATCCGATTGCTGTACGCGGATTTTGAGGCCCTTCAAATCGGCCAGTTTCTCGATGGGCTTTTTGGTGGTGTAGAAGGAGCGCGCACCGGAATCGTAAAAGGCAAGACCGATAAGGCCGTGCGGTTCGAAGGCCGCCAGAACCTCGTCACCGATCGGGCCGTCCACCGTATTGTGCATGTGCTCCGTCGAACGGAACAGGAAAGGCAGACCTAGAACCGTGGTTTCCTTCACTAGGTTGTTGAAGGGCGCAGCGTTGACTCGGTTCATGTCGATGACGCCGAAGCGGGTCTGCTCGATAGTGTCCTTCTCGCCGCCGAGCACGGAATTGTTCATCACCTGTATCTTGATGCGGCCATTGCTGCGTTCGGCCAGCAACTCGCCCATATATTTCACAGCCTCGACCGTCGGATAACCATCCGGATGAATGTCGGCCGACCGCAGAGTGATTTCCTGCGCCGCGGCGGGAACGCCTGACAGCGCGAGCCCCATCGCGACGCTTATCATGCTTGCAATCTTTTTCATGCTTTCCTCCTCCGTTGTTGATACGGCCCGGCCCCTCCAGGCCTAGCGGACCGATTTTGTGACGCCCCTCCGGGCCGGCATGCAAAGACCTTTCGCTTGAAAAGATGATGGGCCCTTCCCCAACCATCCCCGACGAAACTAAGTCGCCTCGACGGGCGACAGCTTGAACAGCGCTTCCGGGTTCTCGACCAGCGCCCGACGGCGCGCCGCCTCATCCGGCAACCAGCCGAGCGTCAGTTCCGCCAGCCGGGCATCATCGGGATAGGCCGCCGTCTCGCGCACCGAATTGTGCGGCCAGTTGGTGCCCCAGACGATGCGTTCCGGCGCATGGGCCGCAATCACCCGGGAAAAGGCCGCAACATCCGCATAGGGCCAGCTTTCCCGCGAACTTTCGTAGACGCCGGCAAATTTGAACCACAGATTGCCGCGGTCGATGAGTTTGAGAAGTGCCGCCATTTCCGGCCCATCGGTTTTGATGCCCTTGAAGAACTTGCCGTGATGATCGAACACCCAGCGGGAGCGGATTTTCTGAAGGCGCGGCAGATGGTCGAGAAGACCGTTTCCGTCGAACTGTACCGCCACCATCCAGTCGGCCGCATGCGCCCGCTCGTCCACCGCCTCCAGCTCGGAAAGGTTCACCGCGCCACCCGGCAGATCCATGATACGCGCGCCGACCGCACCCGCAGCGGTAAGCTTTTCCATCTCCTTTTCGGTCGTGCTTGCATCGATGATGACCACGGCGCGGGCTGCCTCGCCCATTTCTGCGACGCAGGCGAGCGTGTTGCCATTGTCGCGCTGATGGGCGTTGCCCTGCGTGATGATGACCCGATCTATGCCGAGCCATTGCATGAGGCGACGATAATCCTCCGGCCCCGGCAGGGCGCCCGGCGGCAACCCCGGACCACCCGGTAAGGCGGGGTAACCGGGGAGGTACATGTGCATCTGCGTATCGACCGCCCCTTTCGGGAAAGTGGGGTTCGGCGCAGTGCCGCTCAGTTTTCTGACAAGTTCGCTCATGGGTCTGGCATCCTGAATTCTGTCAATGCATCGCGGTTGATCTCGATGCCGAGACCGGGACCATCGGGAATGGCGACGATGCCGTTTACCGCCTCGAGAGGCGCATGCAGAACAGCCTGGCGGAACGGATTATGGGTGCGATCAAATTCCATGATCGGCTCGATCGGATTGACCCGCACCGGGTCCGGCGTCATCGCCGCCATGAATTGCAGCGCGGCGGCGATCTGCACGCCAGTACCCCAGACATGCGGCACGATACGCACGCCGTGCAGCGTGGCAAGCGTGGCAATCTTCTGCGTTTCTGAAAAACCGCCGCAGCCGCACAGATCAGGCTGAAGAATATCCACGGCACCGACGGAAAGCGCCTGCCACATGCCATAACGCCCATGCCACGTCTCGCCGCCCGCAACCGGGATCGGCTGACCGGCCCGCACGCGCTGATAGGCGTCGAGTTGTTCCGGGACCACCGGCTCCTCGAACCAGTCGATACCATAGTCTGCCGCACGGTTGCCAAGAGTGATCGCTTCGGAGACGGTGTAACCGTGATTGGCGTCGATCATCAGCCGCATGTCCGGCCCGATCGCCTCGCGCACCGCGGCGATGACGCTGATATCTTCCTCGATGCCGAAACCGATCTTGATCTTGCAAGCGTGGAAACCTTCCGCGCGGCGCTCTGCCATTTCGGACGCATTGTCCGAAACGCGGTCGACGCCATCGCGCTTGAAGCTGCCGGTGGCATAGGCGCGCACGCTCTCGCGCCAGCGCCCGCCGAGCAGCATTGAGATTGAAGCACCGTAGTGCTTGCCCTTGATATCCCAGAGCGCGATATCGATACCGGACAAGGCGGTGAGGCTGAGGCCGCGCTGCCCCTGATCGCGCAGGGCATTATAAAGCAAGGCCCAGATTTTTTCGGTCTGACGAGGATCCTGGCCGATGAGCCAGCCGGAATAGGCCTGAACCACGGCAGCGTTCGGCCGCGCCGGACCGAGGCATTCGCCCCAGCCGACCGTTCCGTCGTCGCACTCGATCTCCACCAGAACATGGGCGCGACGATCAAAGCGCATGGAGGCGCTTTCGAACGGCGTGTCCAGACGATGTTCGAGCAGATGCGTGCGCACCGCCGTGATCTTCATCGCTCCCCCTCCGTTATGTCTTCTCAGGTTTTCCGCTTGTGCGTGCCAATCAGGGCTTCGAGCATGCCGATTTCCTCATTTGTCAGATCCTTCAGCGGCGCACGCACCGGACCGGCATCAAAGCCTTGCAGGCGAACACCGGCCTTGATGGCGGAGACAGCATAACCCTTGGCGCGGTTGCGGATCGCCATGAACGGATAGAAGAAATCGACAAGAATGCGCTCGCAGGTAGCGCGCTCTCCGGCGCGCAACGCCGCGTAGAATTCGTTGGCAAGGCCGGGAACGAAGTTGAAGACGGCCGAAGAATAGGTGGTGAAACCGGCGCCGAGATAGGCTTCGGCAAACAGTTCCGCCGTCGGCATGCCACCAAGATACATCAGGCGGTCGCCCATCTTGGCGGTGATCTGGCGCACGAGGCCGATATCGCCGGTGCCATCCTTGAAGCCGACGAGGTTCGAGCATTCGTCGCAAAGACGCGCCAGCGTATCCGCCTGCAGCACGGAATTGTCACGGTTATAAACCATCACGCCGATGCCGACCGACTGACAGACCTTCTTGATGTGCGCGTAAAGCCCTTCCTGCGGCGCATCGATGAGGTAATGCGGCAGAAGCAGGATGCCATCGGCACCGACCTTTTCGACGGAGCGCGCGATATCGACCGCAATCTCAGTGCCGTAACCGCAACCGGAAACGATGGCGGTTTCGCCGGCGACCTCCTTGGCGGCGGAAACGATGGTCGGAATCTCATCCGGCTTCAGCGAAAAGAACTCGCCTGTGCCGCCGGCGGCAAACAGCACCGGCGCCTTGTAACCGGCGAGCCACTCCACATGCGCCCTGTAGCTATCGGCAGCGAAACGACCGTCCGCATCGAAATGGGTGACCGGGAAGGACAGGAGGCCGGAGCCCAGCGCTTTCTTGATCTGTTCAGGGTTCATGGCCGGAATTCCTCTGCGACATCTTGGATTGAAATCACCTAAACCGCTCCGCCTCGCTTTGTCAATAATTCATCATACAACTTGTAAGATGAATTTCCGGGCATCAGCGCGCCAACCAGCCACCATCGACATTGAGAATGGCGCCATGGACATAATCGGCAGCGGGCGAGGCCAGAAAAACGGCGGCGCCGGCAATATCGTCAGACCGGCCCCATCGCCCGGCCGGGATGCGTTCCAGAATAGCCCTGTTGCGAGCAACATCGGCCCGCAGCGCCTCAGTGTTGTTCGTTTCCATGTAACCCGGGGCGATCGCGTTGACGTTTATGCCCTTGGCCGCCCATTCATTCGCGAGGAGCTTGGTGAGGCCGGCAACGCCATGTTTCGCCGCTGTATAGGACGGCACGCGGATGCCGCCCTGGAAGGAGAGGAGCGAGGCGATATTGACCACCTTGCCGGAGCGCCTTTTTGCCAGCAATTCCTTCGCAAAGGCCTGCGTGGTGAAGAACAGCGCCTTGAGATTGACGTCCATCACCTCGTCCCAGTCGAGCTCGGAAAACTCGACGGAATCGGCGCGGCGGATGATGCCGGCATTGTTGACGAGAATATCGAAACCGGCGTCAGTGAAACTGTCCTTCGCCGCCAGCGGATCGGAAAAATCGAGAAGCAGCGAACTCGCCTTACCACCATCTTTTGCGATGATATCAAGGGTTTCGTCCGGCGCACGGCGGGCGGCGCAGACCACTTCTGCACCGGCGGCGGCGAGGCCTATCGCAATCGCCTGGCCAAGCCCCGTATTCGCGCCCGTCACGAGCGCCTTACGCCCTTCAAGCGAAAAGGGGTTCCTCATTTCATATCCCCCGGCTGGATGAAGTCCATATCTGTGTAGTCGACGTTGTCACCCGCCATTGCCCAGATAAAGGTGTAGGAACCGATCCCTGCACCGGAATGGATCGACCAGGGCGGCGAGATCGCACCTTCTTCATTCGAAATGAACAGGTGCCGGGTTTCCTGCGGCTCGCCCATCAAATGCAATACGCGCGACGTTTCATCCATGCCAAAATAAAGATAGGCCTCCATGCGGCGGTCATGGATGTGTGAGGGTATGGTGTTCCAGACAGACCCCTCCTCCAGCGTCGTATAGCCCAGAACAAGCTGGCAGCTTTCCATGACGAGCGGATGGATGAACTGGTTGATGGTGCGCTTGTTGGAGGTCTCGGTCGCACCGAGCTTGACCTCCTTACTATCGGCAAGGCTGACGAGTTTTGCCGGGAGACTGCGATGCGCCGGGCATGACGTGATGTAGAACCGGCCCGCGCCATTAAAGGTCACCGCACCGCTGCCCGCACCGAGATAAAGCACGTCGCCGCGATTGAGCGAATAGGTCTCGCCACCGGCGCTAACCGTGCCAGCGTCACCAATATTGACAATGCCCATCTCCCGCCGGTCGAGGAAGGACGGCGTTTTTGTCTCCTCGACCTTGTCCAGCGTCAGCGGCGCGCCATCCGGCACCGCACCGCCCATCACGAAGCGGTCGTAATGGGTGTAGATGAGCCGGATCTCACCGGGCCGGAACATATCGCTCGCAAGGAAATGGCGGCGGAGCCCGTCGGTATCCAGCGTTTTAGCATAGTCCGGATTCACAGCCTGTCTGGTCTCGACGGTCAGCATCCAACCTCTCCCTCATCATTGTTGCGTCATGCACATATTATATGTTACGCGATTTGTGGATTATATGTATGATAACGTCAAGGGCTCGTATTCTTTCAAGTGCAAAGGACGCGCAAGCCGAAACGGGGAGTGGTAATGAAACGGCTTCTCATCACGGGTGGGGCGGGGCAACTGGGTCGCGTGATGCGCAAACGTCTCGCACCTATGGCCGAAACTCTGCGCATCGCCGACATCGCCCCGCTCGATCCGCCAGGACCGCGCGAAGAATGCCTTCAATGCGATCTCGCGGATGCTAACGCTGTCAACGCTATGGTCGCCGGTTGCGACGGTATCGTTCATCTCGGCGGCATTTCTGTCGAGCGTCCGTTCGATCAGATTCTTCAGGGCAACATCATCGGGCTTTATAACCTTTACGAGGCCGCACGCGCCCATGGAGCGCCGCGCATCGTCTTTGCCAGCTCGAACCATACGATTGGTTATTACCCGCAGACAGAACGGCTCGGCCCCGATGTTCCCTTCCGCCCAGACGGGCTTTATGGCGTCTCCAAATGTTTCGGCGAAAACCTCGCCCGGATGTATTTCGAGAAATTCGGCCAGGAGACGGCGCTGGTCCGTATCGGCTCCTGCACGCCGCAGCCGGAGAATATCCGCATGTTATCGACCTGGTTCTCCCAGGATGATTTCGTATCCCTGATCGAGGCCGTGTTTCGTGCCCCGGTGCTTGGCTGTCCGATCATCTGGGGCGCTTCGGCGAACGACGCCGGCTGGTGGGACAATTCACATCTCGGGTTCCTCGGCTGGAAACCGAAGGATAACGCCGAAAACTTCCGACACCATATTATGGAGACCACACCCAAGCCGGATCCGACTGATTCGCTGGTCCGCTTCCAGGGCGGCGTTTTTGTCGACAATCCGATCCTCAAGGAGGATTGAAGACCATGTGCGGCGGTCTGGCCGCGGCGGCGGGATTGCGTGCCGGGCCGGGAATGACGTATCCAGAAACGGCAGACGTAAACGACATTTTCGAGAACGGCGAACAGAGATGACAAAAGCATCAACCTCCGAGCAGGCGGCTCCACAGGGTAGAACTCTTGTGGTGAAGGTTTCGGAGGAACTGCGAGTCCAGATCGCCAAAGGCCGCTACAAAACGGGCGACCGCCTGCCATCCGAAGCGCAGATGACGCAGGAGTTTGGTGTCAGTCGCACGGTGGTTCGCGAGGCTATCGCTTCGCTGCGATCCGATGGCCTCGTCGAACCCCGTCAGGGTGCCGGGGTCTTCGTGCTGGAGCCGGCGCCAGCTGAGCGACGACCTTTCCACAATGTCGATCTTGCCCGCGTTTCTTCCCTTATCGAAATGCTCGAACTGCGCACCGCCGTGGAAGGCGATGCGGCCGGGCTCGCTGCCCTTCGTCGGTCTCCCGCGCAGGAAGAAAAGATCATCGAAGCCTTTGATGCCTTTCGCGCAAGTGCGGCAAAGGGAATGCCGACCGCCGAGGCTGATTTTGCCTTCCACATCGCTGTCGCGGAAGCGACCAACAATCCCCGCTTCAGCGAATTTCTGCAGGTGCTTGGCCCCACCCTCATTCCGCGCAGGGCCGTTGCTGAAAACGGCGCGGAAAACGTTCTTCCACCCTCCGAACTCGAGCGCCTGGTCGGTGAACACGAGGCGATCCTGATCGCCATCCAGGATGGCGATGAGGAGGCCGCACGAAGCGCCATGCGCCATCACCTGAAGAGCAGTCAGACGCGTTACCGCGCCATGTTGCGCGCACCACGCTGAAAAACATTGCAAGCCTGAGGAGAAAACCCATGCAGAAGCTTCCGACATTCCCCACCGTTTCGCCCGACGACGGCGTGGAGCGGACCGTGCTTTCCGAAGCGCCGGAGCTGATGGTCGTATCCTTCCGCTTCAAGACCGGTGCCGAAGGAAAGCTGCACAGCCATCCGCATGTGCAATCGACCTACGTCGCCAGCGGCAGCTTTCGCTTTTACCGCGATGGCGAGGCCTATGATCTGCAGAAGGGCGACAGCCTGGTCGTTCCCGGGCACATAGAACACGGTTGCCTGTGTCTGGAAGAGGGCGAGCTGATCGACTGCTTTACGCCGCGCCGCGACGATTTCCTCTGAACCGGTACTCAGCCTCTGGATAAATCCCTGAGAGTGCGTGGCAGGTTGTTCATGCATTCTGCGCCTGTCGATGTGACGAGGAACTGATCCTCGATCATCAGCGCCCCCAGCCCCTCACCATAAAACGGCGCTTCGAGCGCAACCACCATTCCCGGAAGAATGATTTCCGCATTGTCATGGGAAAAGAACGGCCATTCCTCGATACCGACACCGCCGCCAACGGAATGGCCAAAATGGCCGCGATAATATTCACTGAAGCCGTCCCGGCGCATGGAGGCGAGCATCGCAGCGTGAACCGCACCAAAGCTATTGCCGGGGCGGAGCGCCTCCAGCCCGCAGGCGAAGGCCGCTTCCAGCGCCTTGAAGATATCCCCCGCCAAGGGTGAGACCGGGCCCCATGAGAAGGTTCTTGCGCCATCTGAGGAATAGCCGTCGACCAGTGTGCCGACATCGGCCTTGATCAATGCCCCCGGCCTTACCACAGCCGCCATATGCGACAGGGCCGGTCCGACCGATATGTAATCCCAATGTCCGCTGAGCGAAAAACCTGATGTCGCGGCATGCGCCTGCGCGCCGGTCTTCCAGGCGGCTGAAAGCCGGCCGAGCGCCGCTCCCGGACTGACGACTGCCGCCATCGCGACCAACCCTGCCTCGGCAGCGGCCGCAGCCTGCCTCAGAAGCGTGATTTCCCGTTCCGATTTCACTGCCTTCAGCCGTTTCAGCACCGTCGAACCGTCGATCCAGTCCACGCCAGGCAAGGCCTGACGCAGCGCCAGGAAATCGGCCGCGGGCATGAATTCGAGGTCGGCACCGATGCGGGCCGATGATAAACCGCGCTCCCGCAATAAATCCGCGAGAAGGTTGAAACAGGCGGCGCGGTCAAATGTCTCCGGCCGCGGCCCGCCCGTATCGGTGCGGCGATAGGCGTCATCCACTTGGCGCACGGTTTCGGCACCGGAAAGAACAACCATATCGATCCAGATACGATGCCAACGCAGGTCGACATCAGGCGCAGCGCGCCGAACGAGCGGCACGGCATGATCGCTGACGATGGCGGCAAGCTCCGCTCCGGCGCCGGCCGGAACGAGCGCAATCGCCGAACCCGCCCTGCCCACATGGTCGCAACACCGGCGTGAGCGCCCACCGCATATAGGAAAGCTTCAGGCTGGAACAGCACCAGCGCGTCGATCTCCGCTTCCCGCATCAGCTGCTGCGCGCGGCCTCGGTCGATATCACTCATGGGAACTCCGGTGGTTGTTTGGCGGCAGGTTTGTGAACCTTCGCTTTAGCAGTCACCGGGAGAGGAAAGAAGGTGGAAGATGACATCTCGACCCCAACGGTCGTCAATTGGAGCGAGCGCATGCCACTTGTTTCTTCTCCCCGCCGGGGAGAAGAAATATGCCGCACCGCCTTCCCTATCTCATAGAGGCGGCGGATAATTCTGCCGCCCCATCGTCTTTCAAGCCTCCAGCCACTTCACCTGCTCATCCGTCAGCGCAAGATTCAGCGCCGAAAGACTGTCTTCCAGTTCCGCAATCGTGCGCGGCCCGATCAGCGGGATGACCGGGAAAGGCTGGGCGATGACATAGGCAAGCGCGATATGGATCGGGTGACGCCCGAGTTTCTGCGCCAGTTCGATCGCCCGGTCGCGGCGGACGAAATTGCGGTCGGAATACCAGACGCGGACGATTTCCTCGTCATCGTGTTTGTCCCGCCCTGCCCGGTCGGTGAAGAAACCGCGCCCCTGGCTGGACCAGGCAAAATTCGGGATCTGGCGGGATTTCAGCCATGACTTCCACTCATCATCAGATGCCGCCACGCAGCCCGCCCAGATGGGATCGAGCATTTCGGCGAGCGAGAAATTGTTGGAAAGCGCGCCAGGAGCCTGCTTGCCGTTCTTCTGGGCATAGGCGGCCGCCTCATCCATCCGCTCGCGCGTCCAGTTCGAGCCACCGAAAATGCCGCGAATGCGCCCGCGCCGGACTTCGGCATCCATGGCGTCGACAAATTCGGCGACCGGAATATCGAGATTATCGCGGTGCATGAAATAGGCATCGACATACTCCGTTTTGAGCCGTTCCAGCGACTGATCGAGCTGCTTGGCGATCATATCGGGATAGCAGAGGGGCGAATGCGCGCCCTTGCCAATCAGCACGATCTCTTCGCGTGGCACGTTGCGGCTGGTGTGCCAGTCACCGAAAATCGCCTCGGTCTTGCCGCCACCATAAACATAGGCCGTATCGAAGAGATTGCCGCCTGCCTCGTAAAACGCATCGAGCGTCAGGGATGCGGAAGCGAAATTGGGGAAGAACTCGAAACCGAGCGCGACCACGGAAGTGGGCTTGGCAAGGCCCGGTACCTGCCGCTTGGGAACCGCATTTCCGGCCGTGACCTTACCACCGGCGATATTTCCGACGCGCGACGTCGCCTTTTCGACGCTGTATTCCAGCCCGACGGAAGCCCGCCACTGGTCCATGACACGCAGATTGCCAAGGCTGTCGGCCCAGGTCATGCCGGGTGCCGCGAATTCATGTCTGCCCTGCCGAATTGCCTCACCGGCCGCATCGACTTCGAAGGAATAAAGCCAGCGATCCTCGGGCAACTCGATGGTTTCGACCTTGTCACCCTTGACGATATCGATCCGTCCGGTGCCACCCTTGTGGCCGGCGGCAAACCAGAAATCCTTGACCTCGATGCGCCCTTCCGAGCCGATGATGCGCAATACATTGTCCTGCGCCGCCATGATCGAGCAAGAGACTTCGGCGACAATGCCGTTTGCAAATTTCAGCACGGCGGAGGCCCATTCATCGACGCCCGACTGGCCGAGATGCGCCGCCCCCGCCACCTTTTCCGGTTCTTCAAAGGGTTTTCCGTCTACGGTACCTGCAATCATCCGCACCATCGAAACCGGATAACCACCGACATCGAGAATGCCGCCGCCCGCGGTTTCATTGGCAAAAAGTCGGTGATCAGCCCTGAATGAGCCCATGTTGAAACCGAAGCTGGAGCGGATGATACGGATATCGCCGACGGCACGGGCTTTCACCAGTTCCAGCAATTTCGCCGTCTGCGGATGCAGGCGGTACATATAGGCCTCGCCGGCGAAGACGCCGGCCTTTTTCGCCTCGTGAAAAATGGCGTCGGCATCATAGGCGGAAAGCGCGATGGGTTTTTCCACGAGCACGTGTCTGCCGGCCCGGACCGCCTTGATCGCCCATTCAGCATGGCCCGTATGGGGTGTGGCGATATAGACGGCATCGATATCGGGATCGGCAAGCAGCGCGTCGTACCCATGGATAATGCGCGCGCCGGCAAAAGCTTCGGCAAGGCCGGGCTTGTCCGGATTGCGGGTGGCGATGGCCTCTAACCTGCCGGTGCGGGAATTGGCGATACCGTCAGCAAAGGTTCTGGCGATGGTGCCCGGGCCGATGATGCCCCAGCGGATCGGTTGTACGGTCGTCATGAAATCCTCGTCCTTCATATCAGTCTTGGGTGCTTGGGAAAGGGTTCAGCGCAGGCGGTCGCCCTTGCTGTCGAAAAGGAAAGCCCTGCGGGCAAAAAGGCCGACCGTCAGCCGGTCACGATCGCCGACATCGCGCGATTCCGGCCGCTCGATGATGAGCTGCTCGCCGCCTTCGGTTCGGGCATAGACATAGCTGGTATTGCCGAGATGTTCGGCGACATCGACGTGCACGGTGAGATCGGCATCGGCCCCGCCCGCATCGGCAAAATGCTCGGGCCGGATGCCAAGCGAGACCTTGGCTCCCTCGCTCAAACGGCTTTTCACCGGCAGGCTCAGCCGCACCGCAGGATCGCTGTCGAGCGAGAGCGTAACGCTCTCCGCGCCGCTGCCCATGATGGTAGCGTCGAGGAAATTCATCTTCGGCGAACCGACGAAACCCGCGACGAAACGGTTGGCCGGATCATCGTAGAGATCGAGCGGCGCGCCGACCTGCGCAATATTGCCCGCCCGCAGCACGACGATCTTGTCGGCGAGCGTCATCGCCTCAGTCTGATCATGGGTGACATAGATCATCGTCGTGCCGAGCTGTTTGTGCAGGCGCGATATCTCGACGCGCATCTGCACCCGCAATTCCGCATCGAGATTGGACAGCGGCTCGTCGAACAGGAAAACCTGCGGTTCACGCACGATGGCGCGGCCGATGGCAACGCGCTGACGCTGCCCGCCGGAAAGCTGTTTTGGCCGGCGATCCATCAGCTCGTTGATCTGCAGGATTTCGCCGGCGCGATTGACCCGTTTTTGCGTGTCGGCCTTGGGATTGCCGTTCATCCTCAGCCCGAATGAGAGGTTTTCGGCGACAGTCATATGCGGATAAAGTGCATAGGACTGGAACACCATGGCGATGCCGCGATCCGCCGGATCGGCATCGCTCACCGTCCTGCCGCCAATCACGATATCGCCGCCGGAGATATCTTCCAGCCCGGCTATCATGCGCAGAAGCGTGGATTTGCCGCAGCCGGACGGGCCGACAAACACGACGAATTCGCCGTCTTTCACGTCGAGATTGGCACCGTGGATCACTTCCAGCGCACCATAGCGCTTGACCACGTTTTTGAGCGAAAGTTCCGCCATGCGGCCTCCCCTTACTTGACTGCTCCGGCAGAGATGCCGGCGATGAAGTGACGCTGCAAAGCCACAAAAACCACGATGATGGGTGCAGTGAGCAGCACAGCCCCCGCCATGATGCCGCCCCATGACACCTTGGTGAGCCCGATGAGGGTGCCAAGCGCCACGGGTGCGGTCATCATTCCTGGGCGGGAATTGATGAGAAGCGGCCAGAGATAGTTGTTCCAAGAGGCCAGGAAGAGGATGATGGAGAGCGCCGCCATGGTGGGACGCGCCAATGGCAGGGCGATGCGCAGGAAGATCTGCCATTCCTTGACCCCTTCCACGCGTGCCGCATCGAAAAGCTCCGTCGGCATCATCGAGAAGGATTGCCGCATGAACAGCACGCCGAGCGAGTTGAAGAGCGGCGGCACGATCAGGGCCACCCAGGTGTTGGCGAGCTTGAACTCCCGCGCCACCATGATGAATTGCGGAATGACCACGACGGCAAAAGGCAGGGTGATGGTGCCAAGAATGATGGCGATCACCACCCGGCGCCCTGCAAAACGATACCGCGCCAGCGCCCAGCCTGCCATTGACGTCAGCATTACCGAGAGCACCGTATAGATGACGGCGACGGTGATCGAGATGAACATGGCTCGCAGGAAATTCGTATCGGCCTGCAGGTTGTTGAAGTTCTCGACGAAATTGGTGGAAGGCACCAGAACGATATCAGGGCTGAAAATGCCGTAATCCGGCATGGTCGAAAACACGAACATCATCCACAGCGGAAACAGCCAGATGATGGCAAGCGGTGTCAGCGCCGCATGCAGGGCAATCTTCTGCCAGAAAAGCGATCTCGATTTCGATCTCATTTCGGCTCCCTCCCGACCCAGAGATTGAGCAGTGAAATGGCGATGGCGAGCGCCGCCATGGTGTAGGCAATGGCCGAGGCGTAACCGAAATTGAGCGAGGTGAAGCCCTGTCGATACAGGAACAGCCCCAGCGTTTCCGTGCCGCCGCCCGGCCCGCCCCTGTTGGTGATGAGGAAGGGTTCGGCAAACAGCTGCATGGTGCCGATGACCGAGAGCACGACGCAGAACAGGATGATGGGTTTAAGCAACGGCAGGGTGATGTAAAAGAACTGCTGGCGTTTGCTCACCTTGTCGAGCGTTGCCGCCTCGTAGACATCGCCGGGGATCGATTGCAGCCCGGCCAGAACGATGATGGCGTTATACCCGGCCCAGCGCCAGGTTACCGCGATGATGACCAGCGCCATGGCGGCATTGGCATTGTCGAACCACGAGATGGGCGAAAGGCCAACCGACGTGATGAGCTTGTTGATGATGCCGAAATCGGAGCTGAACATCAGCCGGAACACCGCCGCGTAGGCCACCTCGCCGACAACGACAGGTGCGAAGAAGGCAAAACGATAAAGCGGGCGTGCCTTGAGAAGCGGCGAATTCAGGAGCACCGCCATGACGGTGGCAAGCGCGATCATCACGGGCACCTGAATGACCAGAATGATCAGCGTATTATAAAGCGCATTATAGAAGGCCGGATCGGAAACCAGCCGCCCCCAGTTCATGGAAGGCGCAAACCGCCATGGGTTGATGCGCGTATTCTGGAACGACAGCATGAATGAACTGATGATCGGCCAGACCCAGAAGGTGGCAAAGATCAGGAGATAGGGCGCAAGAAACGCATAAGCGATCCTGTTCCTGGACGGCATGACGACCTCCATGTGCCGGACGGTGGCCGGATAGATGGAAAAGCTTCAGAAAGAGCGCACCCCTATGCGGGGAATGCCTTTGCAAAACGGTGCGGCCAATTTCTTCTCCCCGAGGGGGAGAAGGTGGCCCGAAGGGTCGGATGAGGGGGCTGGCTCTCAGTATATCTCTAACCTCGCCCCCTCATCCCGCTGCCGCGGACTTCTCCCCGGCGGGGAGAAGAAATTCGTGGCACCCGCACGGTTCCTAAACCAGCGAAGGCTTACTGCGCGACGGGCAGCCCCGTCGCCGTTTCGATCTGCTTGGCCGCATCGTCAAGCGCTGCTTTCGCATCGGGATAGCCGCCCGCGAAATATTTCGTCTGCGTCGCCTTGTAGATCGCATCCGCATCCGACTGGAACGCCGTGCCGCGGCTCGGAACAATCTTCGGCAGCGTGGCGAGAATATCGGTCCAGACCGCCTGCCCGCCCCAGTAGGCCTGCTTTTCCTTGACGAAGGGATCATCGATGGCGGAAAGCAGCGAGGGAACTAGGCCGAAGGATTTCAGCATCGTCACCTGGCCTTCATTGGTGGTCAGTGCATAGTCGATATACTTCCACGCCGCCTCCTTGTGTTCGGATGTCGCGCTGATCGCCAGCGACGAACCGCCGAGATTGGCCGCATGCGGACCATCAGGCGTCAGGCTCGGCATCAGATAGACACCCCATTTGCCGGAAAGATCGGGAGAGCCGGAGCGGATCGTGCCCTCATACCAGGCGCCATACATCTGGCTCGCGGCCTTGCCGGCCGTGTTGGCCTGGATCTTCTCATCCCAGATCGCCGCCGTTATAATGCCGGCGTCTTTCATCTCCTTGACCTTTTCAAGGGTCGCGACACAGGCGGGCTGGTTGATGGTGATGTTCTGGCCATCGGTCGAAAAGTAACCGCATCCCTGCTCATTCGCGATCATACGAAACCATTCGCTATCGCCGTTGAAATCGGCCTGCGCCATGACGGTGCCGGGATTTGCGGCCATGATCTTCTTGCCGGCAGCGATGAAATCATCCCAGCTCTTGATGGTTGCCGGATCGACGGCTGCCTTCTCATAGAAGTCGCGGCGATAAAATACCGCCACCGGACCGGAATCCCACGGAACGGCATAGGCGACGCCGTCAACCTCCAGTTCGGTGCGCTTGAAGTCAGGGAAAAGCGCCTGTTTCTCAGGCGTATAGCCAAGCTCGGTCAGATTGGCGAAACAATCGGGAAAGCGGCTCCAGAACAGTTCCGCTTCGAAATTCTCGATCGTGACGATATCCGGAAGACCATCTCCGCCGGCTGCGCAGGCCGCCAGCGTCTTGTCAAAAACCTGATTGTTTCCAAGGTCTTCAACAACGATCTTGATGTCCGGATTCTGCTTGTTGAAACCTTCCACCGTGGATTTCAACGCGGAAGCCGCGACATTCCAACTCCAGATGGTGACGGTCTCGGTTTGCGCGAAAGCGGGTGCTGCAAGAAGCAGCAGGGCCGTAGACGCGCCAAGAAATTTCAAGCACATTGAAAACCTCCCTTTTTCAATTGCTGTTCTTCAGCGAACATGGGCACATTAGCGAGGGCAGGAAATCTGTCTCGTAAAACGGGAACACCGATTTGGCGAAAAGTAAGATTGCCGAAAGAGCCTTCTACCAGCCGGGCGCCAGCAGCATCGAAGGCATGCCGACCACGCTTCAACTCTTCCATAATCATCCACCCATCATGCTCCGGCCGCACTGGCATGCGCAGGTGGAGGTGAATTATATCATGTCTGGATCGGTGCATTACCGCATGGGCGATCACGACCTGTCGCTTGACGCCGGGCAGATGTGCATCTTCTGGGGCGGCCAGCCGCACCAGATGGACCGCTCCTCGGACGATTCCTTTTACGCTGGCGCGCACCTGCCGCTTGTGCACTTCTTCCGGATGCGCCTGCCGACCGCCGTTTCCAGCCAGTTGATGGGCGGCGCGACGATGGTCAGCGCCGAAACCGACGGGGCCGATCCGGAAAATTTCGGCCGCTGGTTCCGCTATGCAACATCAGGTAACCCCGCGAAAGCACAGCATGCCGTGGAGGAATTGCTGCTCAGGGTGGAGCGCATGTTCCTTGAACCCTATTCCGTTATTTCCTCCGCCTCGTCTGGAAAAAGCAGAGAGGATGATGGCACGGCGCCCTCCATCAGCGTCGTGCGCATGTGCGACTTCATTGCGGCCAATTTTCTCGAGGATATCGACGCGACCGATATTGCCCGCGCCGCCTCGCTTCATCCGAAATATGCAATGAACCTGTTCCGTAAATCCACCGGCATGACGCTTATCAAATACCTGACGCTGCTCAGACTTTCCCGCGCGCAGGCGATGCTGATGACCGGGAAGGACAACATCCTGCAGATCGCGATGGAAAGCGGCTTCGGTTCGGTCAGCGCGTTCAATAAGGCATTTCGCCAGATATCAGGCATGTCTCCCTCCGATTTCCGCCGCGACACGCGGTCGGTGGCGGCTTAATAGACGGCATCCTCTTGGAGGGACGTCGCACCATTGCGCTGCCTCGCGGCCTGCCGATAGGCGCGTGGCGAACTGCCCAGCATGCGCCGGAACATGGTGGTGAAAGCCGGAATGTTTTCGTAACCGGCATCCAGCGCCACATTAGTCACCGCCTCTCCCGCCGCAAGCCTCGGCAGCGAGGCGAAGATACACGCCTGCTGGCGCCAGGTGACGAAGCTGACGCCCAACTCCTTGCGAAACAGACGCGTGAAGGAGCGTCGGCTGATGCCCATGGCTGCCGCCCAGTCGTCGATCTCCACCCGCGCCACTGGCCTGTTGAGGAACTCCCGGCAAAGCGCCGCTAGCCGCTGGTTGTCCGGAAAGGGCAGACCCAGCGGACGTTCCGGCAGCCGATTCACTTCATCCAGCAAAAGAGCACGCACCAGCCCCTGCCTGTGAAACGCCGAGGGCTGATGCTCTTCCGCCAGCAATTCGGAAATAAGGCTCGAGGCCAGATCGGTTATTTCCACCACCCTTGGAGACGTAGCCTGGAAGAGATCAGGATGCACATAGATGGAGTGCATCTCGACATTGGATATGACTTCGGCCTCGTGTTGCAGACCCGCAGGAATGAGGAGACCATGACCGGGCGGTATCATCCAGCGTCCATCCGCGGTGCTGACCAGCACCACACCCCGGCGCGCGCACCATATCTGCACACGGCTATGGCTATGGGGTGGTGTGCGATGCCCCGTCGGATAGATGCGATGAAGCGCCAGCACCGGCTCGTTGGTGCCGTCGATCAGTTTCAGGCTACGCTCATGCTCTTCGAGCGCCAGCATCGCCTGACGCGATTTGATTTTTGCCATTTGGCCCACTCACAAAGAAAATCGTCCAGAACACAAATGCAGGCCAGACACAATATGAATAAAAGCGGGAGCAAATAAAGACATGTTTTCCGCGACACCAGCGGGGACCTGAAGAGGACTTACCATGGCCACCGTCACCAGCACCGGGTTCAACCCGCAACGCACGGCGTTTTCAATCATCGCAGCCGCGAGCTTCTGCCATATGCTGAACGACATCATGCAATCACTGCTGACGTCGCTCTATCCGCTGTTGAAGGCGAATTACGCGCTCGACTTCATGCAGATCGGCCTGCTCACGTTCGCCTTTCAGGTGACCGCGTCGCTGCTCCAGCCGGTCGTCGGCATGGTGACCGACCGCTGGCCGATGCCTTTCTCCCTGCCCGTCGCCATGCTTTCCACCTGTGCTGGGCTCATTACCCTTGCCTTTGCTCACAGCTTCGTCGTTCTTGTTCTCGGTGCATGCCTGATTGGTGTCGGTTCGGCGATCTTCCATCCGGAAGCCTCTCGCGTAGCCCGTCTGGCGTCCGGCGGGCGTCACGGCCTTGCGCAGTCGTTTTTCCAGGTTGGCGGGAACACGGGCACGGCCATCGGCCCGCTGCTCGCCGCTTTCATCGTCATCCCGTTTGGCCAGACGAGCCTCAGCTGGTTCTCACTGATCGCGCTGCTCGGCTTCGGTGTCCTGTCGTGGGTCGGCGTCTGGTACACCCGTCACCGCCGCGCGACGGTCGGCAGGCCCGCCGCCAGCCGCACCTTGCCGCTCGCACGCGGCACAGTCATGATGACTTTGCTGGTGCTGGTGGTGCTGACTGCGACGAAGAACGCCTATCTCGCCAGCCTGTCGAGCTACTTCACCTTCTATACCATCGACAAGTTCGGCCTGGGCGTACAGGACGCGCAGGTTCTGCTGTTCCTCTTCCTCGGCGCTTCGGCACTGGGCGTGTTCTTCGGCGGCCCGATCGGTGACCGCTTCGGCTCGCGAGTCGTCATCTGGTTCTCGATCCTCGGCGTCATTCCATTCGCACTGCTGCTGCCCTATGCGAACCTGTTCTGGACGGCCATTCTGGTCGTCGTCATCGGCTTCGTGTTTTCTTCCGCGTTCTCGGCCATCGTCGTCTTCGCGCAGGAACTGGTGCCGGGACGTGTGGGCCTGATCGCCGGCATGTTCTTCGGTTTCGCCTTCGGTTTCGGCGGCATCGGGGCTGCGGTTCTGGGTGTTTATGCGGATAAGGAAGGCATCGAGTTCGTCTACCGCGTCTGCTCCTACATGCCGCTGCTTGGCCTGCTCACGGTATTCCTGCCGAAACTGCCGAGCCATCGATAGGGCTGGACAAAAGCGGCGGTCACTTCAAACCTGACCGCCGTCCCGCATCAAGCCGATTTTCGTAACATCAGATCGGCGTTGAGGAGAATTCGATCGCGGATGCGGGTCACCTGACCCTCCTCCTCATCCAACTTCTGAAAGAGAAGCTCGATCGCCAGTCGGCCGATCTCGTTGTAATTCTGTGCCACCGTCGTGATCGGCGGGTTGGCGTAACGTGATAGCGGATGGTCGTCATGCCCTGCCACCCGAAGATCATAGCCAGCGCCATGACCAACCTTCAGGCCCTTCTGCGCGGCCGCGGCGATGACGCCAAAGGCGATCCGGTCGTTCGCGCACAGGATGGTGCGGGAGGACAACTGGCCCATGTTTTCAAAAAGCCGGCTCGCCTCATCGAATGCGAACCGCTCGAAATCCCATCGCGCCTGCTTGGCAACATCGAGGCATAGGGGTTCGCGACCAAGACGCTGCATTGCCTCCTCGTAGGCTATGCGCCGCGTCACGGAGTTGGTGTTGACCTGCGGCATATCGAAATAGCTTGGCGGATCACCCGAGCGACAGAGGTAATCAACGATCAGGTCAACGCTCTGCCGGTTATCCGTCCCGACGAACGCCGACCGCCCGTCCAGCGGCGAATCGACATAAACGATGGGTATCGTGGCGGCGAGCTGTTCGAGCGTCGAGCAGTGCGATGTGACGCCGAGCGGCGCGATGATAGCGCCCGCCACATTCATGGACTTGAAAGTGCGGATGGCCCGGTCTTCGATTTCCGGTTTTCCGTCCGAAGACAGCACGAAGGCAAGAAAACCGGCCTCGTTGGCGATCGATTCGATACGGTTCGTCAAGGCCATATAAAAAGGATCGGCATAGTTCGGAATGACGATACCGATAATATTGCTGCGACGGCGGTTGAGATTGACGGCAAAAATATTTGGCCGGAAGCCAGATTTCCTCAGCGCTTCCTCGATCGTCTCCCGTGTTTTCCTACGCACCGACGATGGGTCGTTGAAGTATTTGGACACCGTCGGGCGCGAGAGCCCGACGAACTCCGAAAATTCCTCCATCGTTCTGATAGACTTTGCCAAGATGCTGCCCCCATGAAAGAATCATGGATAGATTACATCGCACTTTCTTGTCACGAAAGGGCGGCTGCCTAGGCTGCTCGAACCCTAAACATGATACGACGTAAACTATACTTTCCTGTCATAAAGGAAGCTGGATCGCTTCAGGGGCTATCGGCGCCAATCCTGACGCCATGTCTGTCAAAAACATGCAGCCGCGCCTGCGGGAACCCGACCCGAAGGGATTTGCCCGGCTGCAATAGCGCCCGGTCCGAAGAAAACAGCTTGAAAGGCAATCCATGCACGGTCAGATGCAGGATGACACCGAGACCCGTAGGCTCGACGAGATCGACGGTCGCCTCGATACCCCCGTCGGTTGGCGCAACAGTGACGTGTTCCGGGCGGATGCCGAGCGTGACCGGCTCGCCATCGGCGAGGTCCACTTCCCGGCCAAGCGCAAGGCGCGTGCCGTCACCCAGCACGACGAAACTGTCGCCACTCTCCTGCCCGAGCCGCCCTTCGAGAAAATTCATGCCGGGCGAGCCGATAAAGCCGGCAACGAACAGATTGGCAGGACGATCATAGAGATCGAGCGGCGCGCCGATCTGCTGCACATGGCCGGCATTCATGGCGACGAAGCGTGAGGCGAGCGTCATCGCCTCGATCTGGTCATGGGTGACGTAAACCGAGGTCGCGCCAAGGTCGGCATGCATGCGCTTGATTTCGGCACGCATCTGTTCACGCAACCGGGCATCAAGGTTGGAGAGCGGCTCATCGAACAGGAAGGCCTTCGGCTGGCGCACGATGGCGCGGCCCATGGCGACGCGCTGACGCTGGCCGCCGGACAGCGCCTTGGGGCGGCGGGCGAGATAGGGATCGAGGCCTAGCTTGGCGGAGGCGCCCGAGACCGCAGCGGCGATGGTTTCCTTGGGGCTGCGGCGCAGGCGCAGGCTGTAGCTCATATTGTCGGCAACGCTCATATGCGGATAGAGCGCATAGGACTGGAACACCATGGCGATATCCCGGTCCTTCGGGCGACGATCATTGACGCGCTCACCGTCGATGGAGAGGTCGCCGGATGTTATCTCCTCAAGTCCCGCGATCATGCGCAGCAGCGTCGATTTTCCGCAGCCGGAAGGTCCGACAAGGACGATGAACTCGCCATCCCTGATATCAAGATCGACGCCATGCAGCACGGCGAGGTCGCCATAGGTTTTGCCGACATTCTTCAGCTCGATGGAAGCCATGGGATTATCCTTTCACCGCGCCGGCCGTCAGGCCCTGCACGAGATAACGTTGAATGAGCAGGAAGAAGAGGCAGGCCGGAATGAGCGCCAGGACGCCCGCCGCCATCATCTGCCCGAAATCGACGGAGAACTTGGAAACGAAGGTCAGAAGCCCGACCGGGAAAGTGGCGCTCTGATTGCCGGAAATCAGCATCAGCGCAAACAGAAGCTCGCTCCACGCGGCGGTAAAGACGAAGCCGAGCGTCGCGGCAATGCCCGGCAGCGTCAGCGGCAGGATAATCTGGCGGAAGGCCGTAAACCGGCTCGCTCCGTCAATCATCGCAGCATCCTCCAGATCTTTCGGAATGCCGTCAAAGAACGACTGCATTAGGAAGGTGGCGAAGGGAACGTTAAAGGCGGTATAAACGATGACGAGGCCCGTTAGGCTATTGGTGAGGCCGAGCGGCGACAGCATCTTGAAGATCGGCGCGACCAACATGACCAGCGGAAACATCTGGGTGATCAGCATGAGCGCCACGATCCAGTATTTGCCCTTGAAGCGAAAGCGCGACAGCGCGTAACCCGAGAGCGACGAGAGTATCGTTACGGCAATTGCCGTAGAGCCCGCGACGATAACGCTGTTCTTAAAAAACGTCGGGAAAGCACTGTTTTCTATGACGAAACGATAATGATCCCATGTCGCCCGCGATGGCCACATCCTGACACCTTCGCTGTAAAGGAGGTCATTCGGCGTGACGGAAACCTTCAGCAGCCAGAACAGCGGGAACAGTGCGAAGGCGATATAGGCGAGAATCGCCAGACGATGGGCAAGGGTGAGAAAAATCCTTGATGTCATCGATCAGTCCTTCTCAATCAGGCGCTGGCGCAGCAAGACGATCAGCATGGAATAAGCGAGCAACAACGCCAGAAGCACCAGCGCAATCGCCGAGGCGTAACCGAAGTCCAGCCGCTTGAAGGCCTGCGTGAAGATATAGCTCGCGACGATCTGCGTGCGGTCGGCCGGTCCGCCATTGGTCATGACGATGATGAGATCGGCGAAATTGGCGATCCAGACGGTGCGCAGCAGGATGGTGATGGCCATGGTGGGCGCCAGAAACGGTAGGGTGATGGAAGTGAACCGCTGCAGCGGGTTCGCCCCGTCAATTTCCGCAGCCTCGTAGAGATCGCGCGGGATCGCCTGAAGGGCGGCAAGAAGGGTTATGGCGAAGAAGGGAATGCCCCACCAGACATTGGCGATAATCGGCCCCCACATCGCAAGCTGCGGATCGGCAAGGATATTGTTGGGGGCGGATAAAAGCCCGAGCGAGACCATCCAGTGCGGCAGCGGCCCAATGACCGGATTGAACAGCCATGCCCAGTTGAGGCCAGCGAGAAATGTCGGAACGGCCCATGGCAGAAACACCAAAGCCTGCGCCAGCCCCCTGCCCGCAAAGGGCTTATCGAGCAGCAGCGCCAGAATGAGGCCGAAGAAAAATTGCAGGAAAACCGAAGCGCCGGTCCACCACAGCGTGTTTTTCAACGCCCGGTAAAAGGCCGCATCCTGCGACAGCGTCTCCAGATGTTTCAGGCCAACGAAACCGCCCGAAAACGGATTGAGCAGTTGCACATCACGGAAAGCATAGGAAAGGCCGAGCACCAGCGGCACCAGCATCACGGCGACGATCAGCACAAGCACGGGCGCGCTGTAAAGCCAGGGTTCGGCCCAATCGGCAAACCGCCGCATCGCGGGCTTGCCAGCCGGTTTGCGCGCAGCCACCGGCCCGGCGCCATGGGCATAGGACATTGTATCGCTCCCTGATCGGACGACGAAACGGACGGGTTTTCCAGCCTCTCGGCTTGCCGATCCGAAAAATTGCAAGAAAAAGGCCTATCGCAGCGAAGGCCGGCAAGATCCGTCGCACGGGCATTTGCGCCCGCACGGCCGGTCATATTGTTATTTCGAGGCGAGGAACTTCTGCTGCGCCTTGGTCATGTAATCAGCCCATTGTTTGGCCAGATCCTCGGGCGTGATGTCGCCGAGCAGCGCTTCCTGCGAGGTCTTGATCACAAGCGAGTCCTTGAAGAAGGCGAATTCCTCAAGATAGGTCGGCATTTTCGTCGGCACGGCATTTTTGTCGGCCAGTTCGTCGAACCAGCCCTTGAACTGCTCGCTGGAATAGAAAGGGTCCTTCTCCGCCGACTTGTGCACCGGCAGCGCGCCGGTCTTCTTGTTCCACTCAATATTGCCTTCTGGCCCTTCGAGCGTTTCGATCAGCTTCCAGGAAAGGTCCTTGTTTTCAGACTTCGCCATCATCGACCAGCCAGCAAAACCAATCGTCGGGAAGGTCTTGCCGTCAGGCCCCTTCGGCATGGTCATGACGCCGAAATCTTCCGGCTTCATGCGCTGGGCAATGGCGATAAGGGCATCCGGGTCCTGATCGAGGAAAGCGCAGGTGCCGGAATAGAAGCCGGCAACGATCTCGTTGAAGCCCCAGTTGACGCTGTCCTTCGGCGCCAGTCCGTTCTTGTAGAGATCGATCACATAGGTCAGGCCCTTCACCCAGCCGGGACTGTCGAAGGTGGAGGTGCCGTCCTTGGTGAAGAACTCGTTCGAACCCGCCATGGAAGCGCCGAACATCACCCAGCCGTTGAGGCCGCCGGGGCCGCCGCGCAGGCAGTAGCCATACTTGCCCGGAAGCGCTGCGACCTTCTTGGAGGCATCCGCGAATTCATCAAGCGTCTTCGGCGGCTCCTTCACGCCGGCCTGTTCCAGCAGCTTCTTGTTGTAGAACATGGCGCGCAGATAAAAGCCGTAGGGCAGCATATAGGCCGTGTTCTTCACGTCGCGGCCGAGTTCAAGCGTGCGCTCGCTGAGCCCCGCCGTATGCTCCCACTTGGCAAGATAGGGCTCAAGGCTTTCGAGCATGCCATTATTGGCATAGAGCGACAGCCATGTATCGGGCATTTCCATCACATCCGGAACATCACCTGCGGAAACCATGGTGGCGAATTTCTGGAAGGCCTCGCTCCAGGGAAGCGAGATGATTTCCACCTTGGTGCCGGGATTGGCGGTCTCGAATTTCGAGACGATGCCCTTCAGCGTTTCGGTTCGTTCCGGGCTGGTGATGACTTCCACCAGCTTCAAGGTCGTGTCCGCCAGCGCCGTTCCGGTCATCAGGGCGGTAAAAATTGCTGCTGCTACCAGTTTTTTCATGTCGTTCTCCCCTTTTTGTGGTCAGTTAAAACACGTCAAGCGGTGGTGGCCGCCTTGATCGCGGGTTCGAGATCGTTCCAGAGAGCCTCCGTGCCCTCCAGCCCGACATGCAGGCGCACCGACCGTGCGCTGATGCCGAAAGTGTGGGCGGAGTTTGACTGCGCCTTCTGTTCGAGCACCACTTCACCCGGAACGATCAGGCTTTCATGCCCGCCCCAGGAAACACCCAGTTTAAAAAGCTTGAGGCGGTCGGCAAAAGCGCGCACATCCACCCCCTCCTTGAAGATGAAGGAGAACAGGCCGGAGGTGCCGTTGAGGCCGGGCGGCAGGCGGTTCGCCAGCCCCGGATGGCAGACGGTTTCCACCACATCGAGAGCGTGAAGGCGCGTCGCTATATCCATAGCGGAGGCCTGATGCGCCTTCATGCGCAACGGCAGGGTACGCAAGCCACGGATGAGCAGCCACGCATCGAATGGCGACATCTTGCCGCCGAGATAGGGATAGGCCTCTGCCCGAATGCGGTCGATCATGGCCTTCGAGCCGGCAACCACGCCGGAGACCACATCGCTATGGCCGCCAAGATATTTCGAAGCGGAATGCAGGACAAGATCGACACCAAGCGAGATCGGCTGCTGGAAAACCGGGCTCGCCCAGGAATTATCGATGACGGTGACCGCACCATGCCGTTTGCCGATGGCGGCGAGGGCACCGACATCATGCGCCTCCATCACCCAGCTTGTCGGGCTTTCCATGTAGAAGAGTTTCGCGCCCGGCATCGCCTTTTCAACCGCCGCCTCGTCGCGACCGTCGACATAGACGACCTCGATATTCATGCGCTTCATGAAGGTGCCGAACAGCCGGAAAGCATCGGGATAAACGTGGCGTACCGCGACGATCCGGTCACCGGGCGACACGAAGGAAAGCACGGTGGATGAGATCGCCGACATGCCGCTTGCAAAACCCAACGCGTCTTCCGCACCCTCGAGTTTCGCCAGCATCTCTTCGAACAGTCGAACGGTGGGGTTCAGTCCGCGCGTATAGACCGGCCTCACCTTCTCGCCGCGATAGGTGGAGACCATTTCGTCGTAGCTGGAGAAAGTGAACAGCGACGTCTGCACGATGGGCGGCACCACGGCCTCGAAGGCGTGGACGTCGTCATGGGCGACGATCAGGGAAGCGGGATCGAAGAGATCGTTGCCATGGTTCATTTCGACATGTCCTTGATATCTTCCTCGACGACAGCGAGGATTTTCAGTGTTTCTTCCCGCGCCGTTTCTGCGTCTCCGGCGGCGATCGCGTTGAACAGGGTGCGATGAAAGGGAAAGGAGCGACTGGCGAAATCCGGCCGGTCAAAGGGTTTCGACCAGAAGCGTTCAAAACCCTCGCGCATCTGCTCCAACAGCTGCTTGAACAACGTATTGTGGGTGGCGTCGTAAATAGAGAGGTGAAAGGCGAGGTCCGCCTTGCCAGAGGTTCCCTCGGCCAGATGCACCCTCTCCATCTCATCGAGCCGCGCTTCCATGGTGGCGATGTCCTCGGGCGTGCGACGGCGCGCAGCGGCCATGGAGGCTTCGACCTCGATGCCGCGGCGCACCTCCAGCGTCATCAGCAACGCATCGCGCAGGCTTTCCGCGTCGATGGAAATCGGCATATGCACGGTGGCGGCGGAAATCGGCTTCAAGAGGTAATTGCCGCTGCCCTTGCGGCTGTCGATGACGCCGAGTGCCTGAAACTTGCGGATGACTTCGCGAATTGTGGACCGGCCCACACCCAGCGCCGCCATAAGCTCCCGCTCGGCTGGCAGCCGGTCTCCCGCCTTCAGCCCTGCCCGCTCCACATAGTCGGAAAGCGCGGCCTCCACCTGGCGCACGCGGTCGCTCGGCGGAATCGGCTGCATGAGTTCCCGGCTGGACCTGTCCAAGACGCATCCCCTAAATTGGTCTGACATCTTACCATTCCAAAAGGTAAAAGGAATGTCAACGGGCAAATCATGTTGCACACACCTCTCAACGAAATGATTTAAGAACCTGAAGAATATAGATATTATCGAATAAGCTACCCGGCTTTGTGGGTGGCCGGTCCAGCAAAAAATCAGACCGCACCGTCCCTCGACATTGAAAAGTCAAAGGGTCAAGCTTTACGGGGAGAGATAATTGCGCCGCATCAAGGCGACGGAGAGCGGCCGATTACGGCGTCTTCACGCGCGCCGCCTGACGCGCCAATGCGTCGGCATGCTCATTGCCGACAGAGCCTGAATGCCCCTTGCACCATTCCACGGTTACAAGGGGATGCCGCTCCAGCAGCGTGTCTAGTTTCTGCCAGATTTCATTGTCAGGGATCGGTCTTCGGCGTGTGTGCTGGTTGGGCGTGATGCGCTTCCAGCCATTGTTGCGCCAGATCGCCCGATATCGATTGCAGCCCTCAATGACATGAACGGCATCCGTCCAGAGCGTGACCGCACGCGTTGGCGCCTCAACGGCGATCCACGACATTGCGTTCAGGACGGCGAGGACCTCGAACGTATTGTTGGATGTTCCGCCTGCCTTACCCGAGGCCGAATGGATTTGGTTGCCTGCTTCACGAACGACAAAAGCCCACCCTCCGGAACGGGAGGCATCGTTGAAGGAGCCATCGGTGAAGATGTGAAGCGGGTCAGCCATGAAGAGGGTGTGTAGCACCGAATTGGAGATCGCCAAAGGAACAGGCCATTGGCACAGAATTATTTCGTTCCGATGCCGTGTTGCGTTCCTCGGAAAAACCGAAGCCGCGTCATAAGAAGCAGGAAGGGCGGCCTATGCCGCCTTCCCACCCCCTGCGGAAGGCCTATTTTACTGGCTGAGAACCGCCGCCGTGATCGTCTGCATATTGTGGTTGATCATGTCGATATAGGTCGAAGCCGGGCCGTCGGCGGTCGAAAGCGCGTCAGAGTAGAGCGTGCCGCCAACCTTCAAGCCGGTTTCGCTAGCAATCTGGTCGATCAGCCGCTTGTCGGTGATGTTCTCGACGAAGATCGCCGAGGCCTTGTCGTGTTTTACCTGATCCACCAGCTTGGCGACATCGGCGGCCGAGGCTTCCGATTCCGTCGATACGCCTTCCGGGGCAAGGAAGTTCAGGCCATAGGCGTGCTCGAAGTAGCCAAAGGCATCATGCGAGGTGATGATGACACGTTTTTCCGGCGGGATGGCTGCAATCTCGGTCTTCACCTTCTCGTTCAGCGCGGCAAGCTTGGCGATATAGGCATCCGAGTTGGCGGTGTAGGTTGCGCAACCGGCCTTGTCGACTTCGCAAAATGCGCCGGCGATGTTCTTCACATAGATTTCCGCGTTCTTGATCGACTGCCAGGCATGTGGATCGTACTCGCCGTGATGGTGCCCCTCGTGGCTGTGATCGTGAGCCTCAACGGTCTCGTGTTTGTGGCCAGCCTCTTCGGCTTTGTGGTCGTGGCCTTCTTCTTCTGCTTCCGGATGGGCGTGACCGGCCGGCTCGTCGGAAAGCTTGAGGGGTTCAACGCCCTTCGTCAATTCAACCACCGGAGCCTTGGTGCCGCTCGTGTCGATCAACCGCTTCAGAAAGCCCTCGAATTCGAGGCCATTGACCAGCACCACATCCGCCTTGCTGACGGCGACGGCATCGGCCGGGCGCGGCTCATAAACGTGCGCATCACCATCCGGGCCCACCAGTGTGGTGATTTCGACGCGGTCACCGCCGACGTTCTTGGCAAAATCGGCGATGATCGAGAAACTGGCCACGACCTTGAGTTCGGCGGCGGACGCCTGCGCCATCAGAACCGGGGAGAGGGAAAGAAGGCTGGCGCAGGTTGCCAGACGGAAGGTTTTGAACATGAGGGTTCTCCTTTTTCGAAACTGTTTTCAGGCCGTCGTGTGGCGGCCGGAACCGAGAAGATCGCTGAGCACGCCGCGCGTGCCGACGAGGATGGAGAGCGCGTAAATGACGCCCGCGGAAAGGATGATCGCCGGGCCCGATGGCAGCGACGCGTGATAGGACAGGATGAGGCCCGCAAAGCAGGACACCATGCCGATGCCGATCGAGATGAAGCACATGGGCGCCACGCGGTTGGACCAGAAGCGGCTGGCGGCAGCGGGTAGCATCATCAGCCCCACCGAGAGCAACGTTCCCAGCGCCTGAAAGCCGCCGACCAGATTGAGCACGACGATAGCAAGGAAGAGGAAGTGCACCGGGCTGCCCCAGTTACTGACGGAGCGCAGGAACAGGGGGTCTAGGCATTCCGCCAGCAGCGCCCGCCAGAAGGTGATCATCATCACAAGCGTTACCACGCAGATTCCGACGATCAGGCCGAGCGCCTCGTTGTTCAGCGCCAGCACCGTGCCGAACAGCACATGCATGAGATCGACGCTGGAGCCACGCCACGAAACGAGCAGCACGCCGAGCGCCAGCGAGATAAGATAGAACGCGGCAAGCGACGCATCTTCCTTCTGGACGGTGAAACGCGACACGGCACCGGCACCGAGCGCGACCAAAAGGCCAACTGCGAGGCCACCGACAGTCATCGGCAGGATTTCCAGCCCGTAAAACAGAAAACCGACGGCCGCACCGGGCAGGATGGCGTGGGACATGGCATCCCCCGTCAGGCTCATGCGCCGTAGCATCAGGAATACTCCGACCGGCCCGCAGCTGATGGCGAGGATCAAGGCACCGGCGAGTGCCCGCTGCATGAAGACATATTGAACGAAGGGTTCGATGAAGAAATCAGCCATGGGCATTCGAATTTGCGTGGGAGTGGAGGTGAGAATGGGATGAAGCCGTCCGTGGGCCTGGATCGATCGCATCGGTCGCTGATGCGTCGATCATTGGCGCATCGCCAGGCGCGCACCACGCTGCATTTTCCTCCCATGCTTTGTGGAAATGCCGCGCCTGGCGCATGTTTTCCTGCTTCAGGACATCGGCTGTCGGACCAAGGCCCACGAGACGCCGCGCGAGGAACAGGGTCTGGGGAAAATGCTGCCGCACCAGCTGATGGTCATGCAGGACGGCAAGCACCGTGCGCCCTTCTGCAACCCATGCCTTGATCAGCACGAGAAGATCGGTGACGGTGCGCTCATCGACGGCATTGAAGGGCTCATCCAGCAGGATCAACTGCGCATCCTGCAACATGGCGCGGGCGAACAGGGCACGCTGCATCTGGCCACCGGAGAGCGAATCTATATTGCGCCTTTCAAAGCCGGAAAGCCCGACCTCCTCCATCGCACGGCCCATCGCCGCCTTGTCTTCAGAACGGTGGCGGCCAAGCAGGCCGCGCTTGGGCCAGAGACCCAGCGCAACGAGATCGCGCACCTGAGCCGGGAACGACCGGTCGAGTTCCGATTGCTGCGGCAGATAAGCGACGGAAACATCTGCGCTCACGCGGCACTCACCGCCGAGCGGCTTCAATATGCCGGCAATGCCCTTCATCAGCGTCGATTTTCCAGAGCCGTTGGCGCCGACCACCGCAGTGAGCGAGCCTTTGGCAATATCCCCATTCAGATGATGCACCGCCGCGCGGCCGGCATATCCAAGCGTCAGGTTTTTGAAGGCAAGGCACGGATCAGCCATTGATCCCTCCGGGGCAGGATGACATTCGATGGCCCTTGATATGTAATGTTATTACATTCGTCAAACGAATATGTAATGAAATAACATTAACTATTGGAAAATGGCTTGCCCGTCGTCACCCTCGGTTTTGACTGGAGGGACCACGGCCATGCTGGGCTGCGGCTCTAAAGTCAGGCCAAAGGATGGCTTCGAGCGTGGAGACCGTCTCGATCCAGGAACGCGCTTAGACATCCGCTCGCGCAGCTTTGGTACTCAGGCAGCTTCCAATTTTCCCATTGCCTGTTGACATGCACGACGTATGTTATGTTATTACATTACTGCATATGGAAAAAGAACTGCGATCCGCGTCGTTATCTTTCCTCCTCGACGCCAACACCGTGGCCCACGCGCGCTCTGCTCACACCAAGAGGTCTTTATGTCGAAAAAACTTCCCGTCACCGTACTGTCCGGCTTTTTAGGCGCCGGCAAGACAACGCTTCTGAACCACATCCTCGCCAATCGCGATGGTCTGCGGGTGGCGTTGATCGTCAACGACATGAGCGAGATCAATATCGATGCCGCATTGGTGCGCGATGGCGGTGCCAATCTTTCCCGCACGGAAGAACAATTGGTGGAAATGACCAATGGCTGCATCTGTTGCACGCTACGCGACGACCTCCTGACGGAGGTGCGGGCGCTGGCCGAACAGGGCCGCTTCGATTACCTCCTGATCGAATCGACCGGCATCGCCGAGCCGCTTCCCGTGGCCGCCACCTTCGATTTCCGTGACGAGAACGGCCGCAGCCTGTCTGATATCGCGCGCCTCGACACCATGGTAACGGTGGTCGATGCCGCCAATCTTCTCAAAAATTACGGTTCGTCGGATTTTCTGGCTGCCCGGGGTGAAACGGCGGTCGATGGCGACAACCGCACAATCGTCGACCTTCTGGTGGAGCAGATAGAGTTCGCTGACGTCGTCGTCCTCAACAAGATCGGCACTGCAACGGCGGAAGAGCGCGACGCAGCCCGCAAGATTATCGTCGGGCTGAACCCTGATGCGAAACTCATCGAGACAGATTTTGGCAAGGTGGCGCTGGAAGAGGTCCTGGGCACAGGCCGTTTCGATTTTGCAAGGGCAGAAGAACACCCTCTCTGGTTCAAGGAATTGCACGGTTTTAAGGATCACATCCCCGAAACCGAGGAATATGGCATCCGCTCTTTCGTCTACCGCGCCAAAAAGCCCTTCGACCCCGTGCTGTTCCAGCGCTTCATCGATCGCCCTTGGCCGGGGGTGGTGCGCGCCAAGGGGTTCTTCTGGCTGGCGACGCGGCCGCGTTATGTCGGCGAGATCAGCCAGGCGGGCGCCCTGGTCCGTACTGGGAAGATGGGTCTTTGGTGGTCGGCCGTTCCAAAAGAGCAATGGCCCCGCGAAAAGCAGTTTTTAGATATGATGAAGCCTTATATCGACCCCGTCTTTGGCGACCGGCGGCAGGAAATCGTCTTCATCGGTTCCGATCCAATGAATGAAGCCCGTATCCGCTCCCTGCTCGATGCCTGCCTGATCGATACGGATGCATTCACGCCGGATGCATGGCGGCACCTGCCCGATCCATTCGCAAGCTGGGACCGACAGGCGGCTTGATTGTCTCCACCGCCCGCATTTCACGCGAGCGGATACGTCTTTCGCCTTCTCCCCGCCGGGGAGAAGGTCGCGGCAGCGGCATGAGTGGGTGAGTGTAGCGATATGCGGTAAGCTTACCCCCTCACCTGACCTTCGGGCCACCTTCTCCCCGGCGGGGAGAAGAAGCAAGCCGCACCGTTCTTGCGAAACACTACAGAAAATTCAGCGTCAGCAGCGCGAGAACGAGATATCGCCCTACCTTGGCGATGGTGACCAGCAGCAGAAACACCGGCAGCGGCTCCTTCATGATGCCAGCCGCAACCGTTAGAGGGTCCCCGATGATCGGCGCCCAGCTGAGCAGCAGGGACCATTTGCCATAACGCCGGTACCAGTTCTGCGCCCGTTGCAGCGCCGCCTCCCGGACCGGAAACCAGCGCTCATGCCGGAAACGTTCGATGCCACGCCCAAGCAGCCAGTTGGCGAAAGAACCGGCGACATTGCCGACGCTGGCCACCGCCACAAGCAGCCAGACAGGCTGGGATTTCAGAAGGATGAGACCGGCAAGCGCCGCCTCCGACTGCATGGGCAGGATGGTCGCAGCGATGAACGCCGTCAGAAACAAGCCCGCATATACCGCCAGATCGGCCATTCCCTGCCCTTCATCACTGTCGAATCCCGCCGCCGTTTCTGAAGTGGCGGATGAGGATGGCGGTGGTCAAGCGCCTCGGCTGTGTAGAGGCTGATTCTCAGGTAGAATTCGCGGCATCGGCGCACACGACATCGTCATGATCCACCGCGAGCAACGCCTAGTGGATGTATATCTGCCTGACATCGCCGAAGTCGGACAGAACGACAATCGTCGTTTCCAGCAGCCGGCAATCAGGCAGCTAAACAAGGTCACAGCAATCGACTCGTCATGTGATAACATGTCACCTTTATCTGCGAAGCGCCATGAGTGCTGGCATCGCCTAATGTGATAACGCGGCAGTGCGTCTTGGCAAAACGCCACACGAGCGTACGAAAAAACCGCCGACAGAGAAAAATGGAATAATTAATCCGTTCCCTTCACTTTCGTTTTAATCGTTCCACGTTCTCTTGCATTTTCGTTAGAGTTCGCTTTTAATCGACATTGCTAATACAGAAGAGGTCGCCCGCAGCCGTGTCGTGGAGGACAAGCTGCAATAAGGGGCTGTATCTTTTACTGTTTTCATAATGGGAGGAATCGCCTTGAAAAAACTCAGCTACCGCCTTGCCGCGGCATCTGCACTTTCGTTTTTTGTCACATCGAATGCCTATGCCGTGACGGAGATCCAGTGGTGGCACGCCATGACCGGCGCCAATAACGAGGTCGTGGATACGCTGGCGAAAGAATTCAACGAAAGCCAGAAAGACTACAAGATCACGCCCGTGTTCAAGGGCACCTATCCGGAAACACTTAACGCAGGCATTGCGGCATTCCGCGCCAAACAGCCGCCGGCGATCATTCAGGTCTTCGACGCCGGTTCGGGTGTGATGATGGGTGCTGCCGGCGCCATCAAGCCGGTGGCAGAGGTGCTGAAGGAAGGCGGTTACACCTTTAACAAGGACGAATATCTGGCCGGCATCGTCGCCTATTATTCCAAGCCCGACGGCACCATGCTGTCCTTCCCTTATAATTCGTCGTCGCCGATCCTCTATTACAACAAGGACGTCTTCCAGAAGGCCGGCCTTGACGCTGCCAACCCGCCAAAGACCTGGCCTGAAGTCTTCGAAGCCGCCAAGAAGATCAAGACCAGCGGTGCCGCGCAGTGCGGTTTCACCTCGACCTGGCTGACATGGATCCAGACCGAAAACTTTGCCGCATGGAACAACGTTTCCTATGGCAGCAATGAAAATGGGCTGGGAGGCACGGATGTGAAGCTTGCGGTCAATGCGCCGCTCTTCGTTGAGCATTTCCAGGCGATTGCCGATCTCGCGAAGGACGGCACCTTCCGTTATGGCGGTCGCACGTCCGAAGCCAAGCAGCTGTTCATGTCCGGCGAATGCGGCATCCTGACCGAATCGTCCGGCGGTCTGGGCGACATCATCAAGACCGGCATGAATTACGGCATCGGCCAGCTGCCCTATTATGAGGGCCATGGACCGCAGAACACCATTCCCGGCGGCGCCAGCCTCTGGGTGTTCGGTGGCAAGAGCGATGCGGAATACAAGGGTGTGGCGGAATTCTTCCACTTCCTCTCGCAGACAAAGATCCAGTCTCGCCTGCATCAGGTCTCGGGCTATATGCCGGTGACGATCGCAGCCTATGAGGAAACCAAGAAATCCGGCTTCTACGACAAGAACCCGGGCCGCGAGACCCCGCTGCTCCAGATGATGGGCAAACCCCCGACAGAAAACTCCAAGGGCGTGCGCCTGGTTAACCTGCCACAGGTGCGCGACATCATGAACGAAGAGTTCGAGGCGATGCTGGCCGGCAAGCAGGACGCAAAGACGGCGCTCGACAAGATCGTCCAGCGTGGCGATGCCGCCATCAAGCAGGCGGCCGGCAAGTAACTGATCCCCTGCTCCGCCCGCGCCTCGACAGGTGCGGGCGGTATTTTCATGTCACCAGGAGATCGCCGTGCAAAGCGTCGTATTCCCAAACAAGATCCTGCCTTATCTGCTGGTCGCACCGCAGATCATTTTGACGGTGATCTTTTTCTTCTGGCCCGCAAGCCAGGCTCTTTATCAGTCGACAATGCGCGAAGACGCCTTCGGCCTCAGCAGCAATTTTGTTGGGCTGGCAAACTTCTCAGCCGTCCTGTCGGATGAGAGCTACCTCAACTCGCTCAAGGTCACGGTCATCTTCAGCATCCTCACGGCGCTGGTTTCCATGGGGCTGGCGCTGCTTTTGGCGACGGCGGCGGACCGCGTGGTCCGCGGCAAGGGTCTTTACCGCACCATGATGATCATGCCCTATGCCGTCGCCCCGGCGGTGGCAGGCATGCTGTGGCTGTTCATGTTCAATCCGGCCATGGGAACGTTCTCCTACATCCTGCGCCGCAACGGCATCATGTGGGATCCGCTGCTGAATGGCGATCAGGCCATGCTGCTGGTCGTCGCGGCCGCCGCCTGGAAGCAGATCAGTTACAATTTCCTGTTTTTTGTTGCCGGCTTGCAGGCAATTCCGAAATCATTGCTGGAGGCGGCGTCCATTGACGGAGCCCGCGGAGCGCGACGCTTCTGGACCATCGTTTTCCCACTGCTGGCACCGACCACTTTCTTCCTTCTGGTTGTCAACACGGTTTACGCCTTCTTCGACACCTTCGGCATCATCCATGCGGTGACGGGCGGCGGTCCTGCCAAGGCGACGGAAACGCTGGTTTACAAGGTCTACAATGATGGCTTCGTGAACCTCAACCTCGGCTCTTCCGCCGCGCAATCGGTCATCCTGATGGTGATCGTCATCGCGCTCACCGCCTTCCAGTTCCGCTTCGTCGAGAAGCGCGTGCATTACGGCTGAGGATTTATCATGATTGAAAATCGCCCGGTCGCCCGCGTGATCGCCCACCTGATGCTGGTTCTCGGCATCATCATCGTGGCCTTCCCGATCTATTACACCTTCATCGCTTCGTCGATGACGTCGAACGACATCATCCGTCCGCCCATGTCGCTGCTGCCCGGCGGCCATCTTACCGAAAACTATACAGACGCCATGGTGGGCGGCGTAGAGCGCGTCGTCGGCGTCAGTCTTGAGAGGCTTCTGTTCAACAGCTTCGTGGTGGCACTCGCCATCGCCATCGGCAAGATCGTCATCTCGTTCCTGTCGGCCTTCGCGATCGTCTTCTTTCGCTTTCCATTCCGCATGGGCTTTTTCTGGATGATTTTCATCACGCTCATGCTGCCGGTGGAGGTCCGTATCCTGCCCACCTACAAGGTCATCGTCGACTTGGGGCTGATCGACACCTATGCCGGACTGACGCTGCCGCTGATGGCCTCGGCAACGGCGACCTTCCTGTTCCGGCAGTTCTTCCTCACCATTCCCGGTGAGATGGTAGAGGCTGCGCGTATCGACAATGCCGGACCGTTCCGCTTCATGCGTGATATTCTTTTGCCTCTGTCGAAGACGAATATCGCGGCTCTTTTCGTGATCCTTTTCATCTATGGCTGGACGCAATATCTCTGGCCGCTGCTCGTAACCAACGACGCCAAGATGAACACGATCATCATCGGCCTCAAGCGCATGGTGGATTTCACCGACGCTTCGACGCCGTGGAATTATGTGATGGTGACGGCGATCCTCGCCATCATCCCCCCTGTTATCGTTGTGGTGCTGATGCAGCGCTGGTTCGTCAAAGGTTTGGTGGAGACCGAGAAGTAATGGCAAAAATTGCGCTGAAAGACGTCCGCAAGGTTTATGGCGGCAATGTCGAGGCCATCAAGGGCGTGTCCATGGACATCGCCGACGGCGAAATGATCGTGCTGGTCGGCCCTTCCGGCTGCGGAAAATCCACCCTGCTGCGCATGATCGCCGGTCTGGAGGGCATTTCCGGCGGCCAGATCATCATCGGTGACCGGGTCGTCAACGATCTTGAACCCTCAGACCGCGACATCGCCATGGTGTTCCAGAACTACGCGCTCTACCCGCATATGACGGTGCGGCAGAACCTCGCCTATGGCCTGAAGAACCGCAACACGCCGAAGGAAGAAATCGAGCGGCGCATTACGGAGGCGGCGAAGGCGCTTGAGATCGAGCAGTTCCTGGAACGCAAGCCTCGTCAGCTTTCCGGTGGGCAGCGCCAGCGTGTGGCCATGGGCCGCGCCATCGTGCGCAAGCCGGCGGCCTTCCTGTTCGACGAGCCGCTCTCCAACCTCGATGCCAAGCTGCGCGTGCAGATGCGGGTGGAAATCCGCCGCCTGCAACGCTCGCTCGCCACGACCAGCGTTTATGTGACCCACGACCAGATGGAAGCGATGACGCTCGCCGACCGGCTGGTGGTATTGAATGCCGGCCGCATCGAGCAGATCGGCACGCCGATCGAGCTTTATGAAAAACCCGCCACTACCTTTGTCGCCACCTTCATTGGCTCGCCGTCCATGAACCTGTTGAACCACGGAACAGCGACGGCCAACGCTTCCTCCGGCTGGGCGGTACAAGGAACCACCGCACTGCCGCAAGGCGTCGCCACACTCGGTATCCGCCCGGAAGATATTACGCTTGCCACCGAAGCTCCCTCTGACTCCGCCTTCACCGGCACCGTTCAGGTGGATGCCGTGGAACTTGTCGGTGCGGAAAGCTATGTCCACGGCTCGTTCTCGGACGGCACGACAATCGTCTTCCGCGTTCCCGGTCGCTCACAACTGCGCATCGGCGAAACGTTGAGGATCGCTGCACAGGCCAGGAATTTCCATCTGTTCGATACGGCGGGCAAACGGCTTTAGCCTCTTCGCAGGCACGGAACACCCGCAAATCGGCGGGTGCTTTCACGGCTGCTGGATTCTTCAGCGACTCGCTACCAAACCAACTCCACCTGCGGACGGCCATTGGACGTTTTCTCCACTGTCCGTCCGGCGGTATCGACATTACAGTGGATACGCTGGCGGAAAGCGGAAAAGCTTTCGAATGTCACTACATCCACGGGATCATCGAGATGAAGCGTCAGCCGAAAACGTTCGGGCTCCCCGCCGAGCGCCTGTACGCCGAGCACGGAGGCCACAAATGGCTGGCCGAGGTAAAAGCCTTCCACTCTTGAACCCAGAAGATAAGGATTGAAGGCTGGGCGATTGCCGGCCGCAGCGTGCAGGGTATTCCAGTCGCGAAAGCCATATTGCGCCGCTATAAGCTCAAGCGCTTTCGAGTGGGTGATTTCCTGCCCCTCATCTTCAAGGGCGACGCGCAGGCGTTTTGCCTGTTCCTTTAGACCCTCAAGCGCGGGAAGGGGTTTGGACACAATCATAACGGTTCTCCAACATGTGCATGCCGAATGTTCCGAGGGGTGTCCGCGTTGCCATCGACGACATGCAAAACATGGGATGACCGTTATCAAAAAAGAGCTTCACCAGGGGCGCAAGCGCCTGCGGACGGCCGGGGCTCTTTGCCCGTGGCCGTCCCTATAGCTTAGAAAGCGCCGCCCGTCAAAGGTGGCGATGCGCTGATGTCTCGATCAGAAACGGTAGGTGATGCCCGCACCGATCAGCCAGGGATCGAGCTTGGCCTTGCCGCTGATGGGCGTGCCACCGAGTTCCGCCGTCCAGTCGGTCTTCAGGAAGATTTTCTTCACGTCGAAGTTCACGCCCCAATGCTCGTCCAGCATATAGTCGAAACCGACCTGTACGGCGGCTCCAAGCTTGTTCTTCACGTCGAGATTGCTGAAGCCGGGCTTTTCCGACTGGTTGTAGAACAGCGAATAGTTCACGCCAGCGCCGATGTAGGGCTTAAACGCACCGAAATCGGTGAAATGATATTGCAGCGTCAGCGTCGGCGGCAGCAGCCAGGCCTTGCCGACAGGTGTGCCAGCCAGCACGCCTTCGCCGTCGATCCTGGCATAGGTGGTGCCGAGGATAAGTTCGGCGGCGAAGTTTTCGGTGAAGAAATAGCTGATGTCGAGTTCCGGGATCACGGTATCCGAATAGGACAGGCCCGCCCCGGGAACGCCATCGACGCTGCCGCTGTCATTTGTGATGACGCCGAGGCCACGCACGCGCAACATCCAAGGGCTTGCCGCCGCAATCGCTTCTTCTGCCGTTGGCGCGGGCGCCGCCTCGGTCATATCAGCGGCCATCGCATTGGCCGACGCGAGCATGGCCGCAACGCCAATCGCAACGCTGGCGAGCAAGGCACTATTTCTGTTTTTATTCGTCATTCCATCTCTCCTATAGCGCACCGCAGCGGGGGAGTTCCCCCGCAACCGGTCGATCACGGCGGGCCAATGCGAATCCCCGCCTGCCGCAACCGCTTGAAGCCACTATGTCGACGGGAGAGACAGGCCTATTGAGATGGATCAAACCGTGGCGGAGAAGATGGATCGGAGCGATCGACCGGCAGGATTTGTGACAATTTCGCAACAGTACCATACAAGCCGGAAACAGGGTGGAGGCCGGCACTTGCGGGCCTTCACCCGTCTTATCAAGCCGCTTGCGTGGTTAGCGCGGCGGAACCCGGCTTACGCAGGAGCAGAACGGAGACGGCGGCGATCATGCACATCAGACCGGCAATCTGCAGCGCGGGCATATAGGTATCGAAGTCACTCTTGAAGAAACCGGCGCCAAAGGCCGCGGTGGCTGCCCCCAGCTGGTGGCCGGCGAACACCCAGCCGAACACAAGCCCAGCTTTTTCGCGACCGAAGTTTTCCGCGGCGAGCTTCACCGTCGGCGGCACAGTCGCCACCCAATCCAGCCCGTAGAAAACGGCAAAGACAGAAAGCTCAACAAAGCTGAAGCCTGAGAATGAGAGATAAAGCAGCGAGAGCCCGCGCAGGCCGTAAAACCAGAACAGCAGAAAGCGATTGTCGAACCGGTCGGAAAGCCACCCGGCGAAAACCGTACCGAAGAAATCGAAAACCCCGATCACCGCCAGCGTACCCGCCGCTGTCACCGCAGCCATGCCGAAATCGCCGCAAATCGAAATCCAGTGTGTCTGGATCAGGCCATTGGTTGAAAGGCCGCAAACAAAGAAGGTGCCAAAAAGCACCCAGAAGACGGGGTTGCCCGACACGCTTTTCAGCGTCACCAGCGGCGATGCCAGCGTGGCGAGGAGATTGTGGTCCTGCTTGACCGGCTTTGCCACGGCTGTCTCGCCATAGGCAGGCAGCCCGACATCGGCGGGGTGGTCACGCATTAAAAACAGGACGAGGACCATGGCTGTCGCAATCACCGCAACAGATAGCGTCAACGCGGTTCGCCAGCCATAGGCTTCCGTCAGCGCCGCAAGCAGCGGCAGGAAAACCAGCTGGCCGGTGGCATTGCTCGCCGTCATCAGGCCGATCACCAGTCCACGACGCTTGGAAAACCAGCGTGTCGCCACGGTGGCGCCCAATACCAGTGCGGTCATGCCGGTGCCGACGCCGATCACCACGCCCCAGAGCAGCAGCAATTGCCACACCTCAGTCATGAAGAATGACGCGACGATGCCGCCCATGATCAAGGCCAGGGCGGTGGACACCACCTGCCGGATGCCGAAATGATTCATGAAAGCGGCGGCAAAGGGCCCAAGCAGACCGAACAGCACAAGCCTGACGGCCATGGCCGAAGAAATATCGGCAATATCCCAGCCGAATTCCTGGTGCAGCGGCTGGATCATCACCCCCGCCGATCCCATCGCACCGGCGGTGGCCAGCATGGTGAGGAAAGTGGTGGCGGCAACGAGCCAGCCGTAATGTAGGTTTCTGGCGGCCATCCAGCTGGCGAGGCGTGCGGATATCATGTTCAAATTTCCCTTAAAGCGCGATTGCCTGGCTTCTCTACTTATCCAATTTACGGGTATATGCCCGCGTTAGAATCAAAAAATTACAGTGCTTCCAGCAACTGCTGCAATTGCGCTGTTTTCTCTGGCCCCAACCGGGCCTCGATATTATCCTGCACCCGATCCCAAAGCGGAGCCCCCGCCTCTAAAATCGCATGACCCTCCTCGGTAACGGAGAGCATCGCTTCCCGCTGATCCTCGCCGTGGCCTATAGCGACCAGACCCATCCGCGCCAACACTTTTGCATTGCGGCCAACGGTGGAGCGATCCAGCTCCACCCGGGCGGCCAGATCCGTGAGCGAGACCGGCGCCGTTCTATTGATATTCCGCAACAGGCTAAACTGAGCGATATTCACACCAAGCGGCGCCAGCGCCTCGTCGTAATAGGACGAGACCTTGCGGGATGCTTTTCGCAACAGGATACAGTGGCAGTGACTGTTTGACATAATATCGGGGTATATACCCGCAGATTGTCGAGCGCAAGACCTCCCCGGAAATTGTCCACCTTCGCAGGGCCTCGCAATCGCGCAAAGCGGAAACAATAAACCCCGGCTTTCGGTCGGGGTTTGACATCAGACGGGAAATTCGTCTCAGGCAGAGAGCCGGCGGCCGGCCGCGACGAGCATTCCCGCCGCGCCTTCCAGCCAACCGGATTTCAACTCCAGCGCCAGGAAGCGGCCGCGTTCAAACGGGCCGGGCATCATCAGGTGCTGCGTCTTGTCGGCAAAAAAACCGAAACGCTCGTAATAGGGGGCGTCACCAACCAGAAGGATGGCGCCGTGGCCGCGCCTGGTGGCCTCGCCAATGGCAGCACGCATCAGCGCCGATCCGATGCCCTTGCCTTCATGGGCGGCATCGACGGCGAGCGGGCCGAGCAGCAGGGCTTCGACGGCGCGACCTTCGCGGGTGATCCCCGCCTCGACGTTCCACAGGCGCACCGTGCCAATGACATGGCCGTTCTCATCGCGGGCGACCAGTGCCAGGCCCTCGGCTGGGATGCGGCCAGCGCGCAGCTTTTCCGAAGACTTGCGGCGGCGGCCCGCACCCATGGCGCGGTCCAGGAGGTTTTCACGGGCAACGACATCGCCCGGATTTTCCTGATCGACATGAAATGTCTGTGGGGTGAAAAATGCCCGTACCGAATTCAAAAGAGCGGCCATCCTTGGCCTCCCGTCGCAACACCGCCCACACGCGGCCCTTGATAAAAATTGGTGGAGCCGTTCCGGCCCGCCGACACGCTTTCCTCGGCTGGAAGAGGCGCAGCAAGCAGGGGGTTGCGCAACAGCACAATCGGCAGGGCCGGAACGGAAGCTTGGTCGAGACGCCGCCCTTTTAAGCGGACGGCGCTCGGATCAGATGACGTAGGCCTTCAGCGGTTCGAAACCGTTGAACGCGACTGCCGAATAGGTGGTCGTGTAGGCGCCCGTGCCTTCGATCAGAACTTCATCGCCGATGGTCAGAGAGACCGGCAGCGGGTACATGTTCTTTTCATACAGCACGTCGGCGCTGTCGCAGGTCGGACCGGCCAGAACGCAGGGCTGCATCTCGTCCTGATCGCGCTCGGTGCGGATCGGGTAACGGATTGCCTCGTCCATCGTCTCGGCGAGACCGCCGAACTTGCCAATGTCGAGGAACACCCAGCGGTGGTTGTCGTTGTCGGACTTCTTCGAGACGAGAACGACTTCCGCCTTGATGACGCCAGCATTGCCGACCATGCCGCGGCCCGGCTCAATGATCGTCTTCGGGATCTGGTTGCCGAAGTGCTTGCGCAGCGCGGTATCGATTGCCTGGCCGTATTCTTCGGCAGCAGGAACGTCGCGCAGGTACTTCGTCGGGAAACCACCGCCCATATTGACCATCTGCAGGTGGATGCCCTGCTTGGCAAGCGATGCGAACACACGCTTGGCGTCAGCCAGCGCCGCATCCCATGCGTCGAGGTTCATCATCTGCGAGCCGACATGGAAGGATACGCCGTAGGACTCGAGACCGAGCTGATGGGCGTAGACGAGAACGTCGACCGCCATCTGCGGCACGCAGCCAAACTTGCGCGACAGCGGCCATTCGGCACCTTCACCATCCGTCAGCACGCGGCAGAAGACGCGCGCGCCGGGAGCGGCGCGGGCAACCTTCTCGACTTCCTCATGGCTGTCCACGGCGAAGAGATCGATGCCGAGCGCGTGGGCGCGTGCAACATCGCGTTCCTTCTTGATGGTGTTGCCAAAGGAGATACGGTCAGCCGTCGCACCGGCATCGAGCGCCATCTGGATTTCAGCCACGGAGGCGCAATCGAAGTTGGAGCCGAGCGACGCGAGCAGCTTCAGGATTTCGGGAGCCGGGTTTGCCTTGACGGCATAATAGATCGCGCTGTTTGGCAGGGAATGCCGGAACGCGTTGAAATTATCGCGCACGACGTCGAGATCAACCACGAGGCAAGGGCCTTCGGGACGTCGGGTCTTGATGAAGTCGAGAATGCGTGCAGTCGTCATCGATGTATTCCCTGTTAAACCGGCTCCGGAAAAATCCGGAGGACAAAGGACGCTCGAGATATGCATTCGAATCAGCCGGTGGAGGCGCAGAATCGATAGCATACGCTCAAGGCGCGAATGTGAACGACGCCCTGCCAGAGCATCATTCGGCTTTGTCTGCCATGGATTGGAGGGAATGACCCGACCGCACTTCAGGCAATGATGGTGTGCCTCTTCAGTACCCCGGCTGATGGAAAGCCGGCAGAGAACCAGAAAGGCCCGCACCGTCGTTGCTTCGTATGTCCTCGCATTTCCCGGTTGGCCGGAATAGCGACTGGAGGGGTTAGTTCCAGGTACCTTACCTAAATCCTCACCACATCGAGGAATCGGCGGACACACATGGGCACGTGCGACTTTGGGCAGCACGGGAGATAAGAATATTCGCAGTCATAATCAAGAGGAATTTTTCACCAAAGAGCGGATTTTTTCGGCAGCGATTTAAGGGTTGAACAGTGGCCGCTACACGTTCAATTATATGGAACAAACCGGAGGATTTCATGGACACCCTGACCCGCATCCGCGCCTTTATCGATGTTGTCGAAGCGGAGGGATTTTCTGCAGCGGCGCGCAAGACAGGGCGTTCAAAGGCGCTGCTGTCGAAATATGTCCGGGAACTGGAGGATGATCTCGGCGCGCTGCTCCTCAACCGCACCACACGGCAGTTCTCTCTGACCGAAGCTGGACATACCTATTATCGCACTGCCTCCGATATCCTAAAAGAGATCGACAACCTCGCTGATCTGGTGCGGGAAAAAAATGCCGATCTGAAGGGCAAGCTCAGGATTTCCGTTCCCCGCACCTTCATCGATGCCGATGTCGGCCAAAGCCTGATCGACTTTGCCAAGGAAAATCCGGAACTCGCATTGGAGATCGTTGCCGATGACAGGTTCGTCGATCTGATCGAGGAAGGTTTCGACCTGGCGATCCGTATCACGCGACTGGAAGATTCGGGCCTCATCGCCCGCAAGCTGTCCGACTTCAGGGTCTATGCGGTTGCCACGACGGATTTCGTGGCGAAACATGGACCCCTTGACGGCCCGCAGGATTTCGCCCGCGTCCCTTTCATCATCGATACGAACACGCGTTTCCACAATACGGTGCGGTATCTGGAGCCGGATGGCGGATCGAATTCCGTGACCATCAGCGGACCGATTGAAGTCAATAGCCCACAGGCGACATTACGCGCTGCGCGCGCGGGTCTCGGCATCGCCATGGTGCCTGACTTCATTGCCCGTCCTCATATCCAGTCTGGCGAACTTGTGACGCTGTTTGACGACTACATATCAAAGGACCGCGGCATCTATGCCGTCTACCCGCACCGCCGCTACCTGCCAGCCAAAGTACGCAGTTTTGTTGATTATCTCTCGGCGTGGTTCAGGAAGAACGCGTGATGCGAAAATGAAACGCCCGCCTCGCGGCGGGCGTCTCCAGCTGCTGAAATCAGATCAGAACGGCGAATCCGGGAAGTAGAACTGCTCGGCATTGTCCTTGGTAATCAGCGTCGCATCAAGGATGTACTCACCCGCGACCGGCACCTGATCGAAGAAATGCCCGGCCGTCAGCTGCATGGCGGTCGCCACCATCGCCGGCGGATAGAGCACGTCGACCGGCACGAGCTTGTCGCCGTCCATGACCTTCTTGATCATGTCCTTGGAACCGGCGCCGGCAACGATGTATTTGATATCGCTACGCTTAGCCTGCTGAATGGCTTCCAGCACGCCGATTGCCATATCGTCATCCTGGCACCAGACCACGTCGATCTTCTTGTACTTGGTCAGATAGTCCTGCATCACGCGGAAGGCGTCGTCACGGTTCCAGTTGCCGTACTGGCGGTCAAGAACCTTGACGCTGGAGCCGGCGATTCCCTTGTCAAAACCATCCTGGCGCTGCTGGTCGATCGGGATCGGCAGCCCACGAATGACCACGACTTCGGCATCCGGTGTCGTCTTCTTGATGTATTCGCCGGCCACCTGGCCGAGCGCCGGATTGTTGCCGGCCACATAGAGATCGCGGATCGAATTGTCGTTGACACTCGGCGCGCGGTCGACGAGCGCGACGAAGGTGCCCTTGTCCTTGATTTCCTTGATGGCGTTGACAAGCGGGTCGGGATCGGACGGCAGGACGACCAGCGCGTCGAGCCCCTGCACGGCCAGATCCTGCAGCGCGTTCGCCTGATTGGCTGCATCCGGCGATGTCTTGACGATGACATTGAGCCCCGGATGTTCCTGCATCAGAAGCTTGGCCACACGCTCGGCGTGATAGACCACGCCCGCCGTCCAGCCGTGGTCGGCCGCCGGAATGGAGACGCCGATCGTGACCTTCTTGTCCTGCGCATGGGCAGAGCCCGCAAGGACCGTTGCCAGCGCGGCAAAGGCCACGCCGATGAATTTTCTACGCATAGTCTCTTTCCTCCCAAGACCGGGGCGTTCCTCCTCCAACCGCACCTGCCCCAGATGGCGCGGCGTGATACCTTACCTGCGGCTGAGCGAGCGCTGCACCAGCATGGCAATGATGATGATGGCCCCCTGAATGGCGCCGATCAGATATTCGCTGACGAAGTTCGACAGGATCATGATGTTGCCGACGATTTCCAGAATGAAGGCGCCGCAGATCGTGCCCCAGATGCGCCCTACCCCGCCGCGCAGCGCCGTGCCGCCGACAACAACCGCCGTGATCGCCTGCAGTTCCCAGAGCATGCCGGTGGTCGCAGACGTCGAAGCAAGGCGCGGCACGTAAAGCAGGACCGCAACGGCGACGCACAGACCCTGCACGACGTAGGCGATGGTTCTCACTCTCGCGACCGATATGCCGGAATAGCGTGCGACATCTTCGCTCGACCCCACCGCCGTCAGATGCCGGCCGTATCGCGTGCGGTAAAGCACGAAGGCCGCAAGCGCGGCGGTGACGAAAATGACGATCACAGGCACGGGTACGCCGAGCACATTGCCGAAGTAGACCGGGCGATAAAGCGTCTGGATTTCGGGGTTACGCAGCGTTATCGCGCCGCCCTGTGACAACCAGGTGGTCAAGCCGCGATAGATCCCCATGGTGCCGAGCGTGGCGATAAAGGGTTCGATACGGCCGATGGTGGTGATCAGGCCGTTGGCAAGCCCGCAAGCCGCGCCGATGGCGAGCGCCAGCGCCATCGCGGCAATCAGCATGACCGCCGGGTTCGCAATCGAACCGCTATTCATGAACAGGATCATCAGGCTGGCCACGAAAGCGACCATCGCCCCGACTGAGAGATCAAGCCCGCCGGACGTGATGACATAGGTTGCACCCAGCGCGATGATGGCAATGAAGGCGCTGCGGGTGATGACATTCAACAGATTGTCGATGCCGATGAAATTCGGGTTGGCAATGGCGCCAAGAACCAGAAGCAGGGCGAGCGCCACGAATGGCGCCACGGCGCGCAGGTCCCAGTCTTTGGAAGTCTTCGGCGTTTTGCCGGAATCGAGTGCGGCCTCAGTCATTTTTCCCCTCAATTGTCTTTTCGTCAGGCCTTTTCCAAAGGGCTCGCTTCTCAGGCGACTTCCTGCGTGTGAACGCCCGTCGCAAGCGCCACGATGTCGTTTTCGGTCATGCGCTCGCCCGCCACCTCGCCAACGATCCTGCCAGAACGCATGACCAGAATGCGGTCGCAGATGCCGATCAGCTCCGGCATTTCCGACGAAACCACGATGATCGACCGCCCCTCGTCAGCGAGCCTGGCGATGAAACGGTAGATCTGCTCCTTGGTACCGATGTCGATGCCACGTGTCGGTTCGTCAATGATGACGATCGACGGATCGAGCAGCATCATCTTGGCCAACAGCAATTTCTGCTGGTTGCCGCCGGAAAGCTGACCCGCGAGCAAATCCTTGCGGCCGGTGCGAATGTCGAAATCCCGCACCGCATCATCGAGCGCTGCCGTCTCCCGGCGGGTGTCGATCTGGAACAGCCGGCTGAATTTCTTAAGCGATGCAAGCGTGAGATTGATCCGCAAGTCTTTGCCGAGCAGCAATCCCTTTCCCTTGCGGTCCTCGCTCAGATAGACGATGCCAGCCTTCAGACTGTCTTCAGCTTTGGCGAAATGGGCGAGGCGGCCGTTATGGCGCACTGTTCCGCGTCCTGGCCGCAGGCCGAGTATGCCTTCCATAAGTTCCGTTCGCCCGGCACCGACAAGCCCCGCGAAACCGAGAATTTCACCTCTGCGCAGGCTGAAACCGGCATCCTGGGCATAGCCAGGCACGGTAAAATCCTCCACCTCCAAAACGGGCTCCCGCTCGCCGCCGGCGGCTCGATCCGGATAAAGCTTTGCCACATCGCGCCCGACCATCAGCCGTGCCATATCGGCCGGCTCCAGTCCCGATGCCTGATGCGAAGCGACCAGCTTGCCGTCACGCAGAACGGTCACCCGGTCGGCAATCTCCTTCACTTCAGGCAGACGATGCGAAATATAAAGCACCGCGACGCCCTTTGCCCTGATGTCTCTGATGACATTCAGCAGCGCATCGGTTTCGATGGGTGTGAGGCTGGCCGTCGGCTCGTCGAAAATCACCACGCGGTGCGGCACTAGCAAAACCCGCGCGATCTGCACCAGCTGCCTCTGGGCAATCGACAGGCTGCCAACAATCGCGTCCGGATCAATCGTACCGCCGAGATCGCCGATCGCCTTGCGGGCGCCCTCGCGCATGGCGCGGTCGTCCACGCTCGCACCCCTGCAAAGTTCACGGCCGAGATAGATGTTCTGCGCCACCGTCAGATCGGGTGCGAGCAAAATTTCCTGATGGACAAGAACGATGCCGCGATGTTCGGCATCCACGGGGCCGCTGAGGACCACCGCTTCACCATCAATCCGGATTTCTCCGCCCGTCGGCTTCTCGTTGCCTGCCAGAAGCTTCATCAGCGTCGACTTGCCGGCACCGTTTTCGCCGATGATCGCGTGAACCTCGCCGGCCCGGACAGAAATCTCGATATCCTTGAGAACCTGTACCGGCCCGAAAGATTTCGAAAGGCCGACTGTTCGGATAAGACCGCCGTCTGGAGAGTCGTCAGCAAAAGCCATGTGTCGTCACCAGTTCCGTGAAAGAACGGGCGACAGCAGTCTCTTTGTTCTCGTGAAAATGACCATCCGCGAACTCCTCCCAAAGCTCGAAGAAGAAGCTAGCGTCGGTTTTGAGGTACGTAAAGCAAATTTCGCTTGTCTTTTAGAATACACTCAAATTTGACCAGCAGACGCCGCTCTTTGCGGTCACGTCAGGACAATCATGGTTCCGCTGAGCGCTGGAACCCTTTCATGAGGCGGTGAACAGCTTCGGCGCCGTCCCTGGCAAGGTCGAATCGCTTGCCGAAAAGCAGCCAGTCCGAACACATTCCCTTGAGCAGCCAATAGAGCGCACCAAGTGCCGAATCTGCCGTCCAATTGTCATTAAACGCGCCTTCCGCCTGCGCCCGCTCGAAAGCGGCCTCGAGCCGCTCCTTGTGATAGCGATCCAGCTCTTCCTGTGCATGCAGCACGGGCGCAAATTCATCGGAATAATTGGTGCGCAGACTAATGGTCATGATGCGCTGGCGCTGCTCATCCTCGGCAAGAAGCTTCAGCCATTTACAGGCCGCCTCCTCTATCCTGTCCAAGAGGGCCGAGCCCTTGAGGCCGGGATCACCGAAATCCAGCAGGTCCGACTCGGGCAAGGCCACCGATTGATAGAGACCGATGAAGAGGTCAGTCTTACTGGCAAAATGCCAGTAGATCGCTCCGCGGGTTACGCCGGCCGCTGCCGCCACCTCGTCCAGCGAGCTGTTGGCCACACCCTTTTTGAAGAACACCCGCTCGGCAGCGGCAAGGATCGCCTGACGCGTCTCTTCTGCCTCGGCCTTTGTTCGGCGCATGCTGATGTCTCCTTCCACTCGCGGCACGGCGCTTTCGCACCGTGCTTTCTTTTCAGTGCCAGTCTTTCCTTACGATGAAAACATCTCCATCACGTTCGGAACGGCCTTGCCTTCCAATTTTATTCCGCTGGCGATACGGCGTCAGCAGCAATCTTGTCGTCCTTCTTCCGATCCCCGAAAATCCTCATGACGAAGACGAAGAAAACGGGCACGAAGAAGATCGCAAGGATCGTCGCCGAGATCATGCCACCGAGAACACCGGTACCAATGGCGTTCTGGCTCGCCGCACTTGCGCCCGAGGCGATCGCCATCGGCAGGACGCCGAGCGAGAAGGCAAGCGACGTCATCAGGATCGGCCGGAAGCGCAGGTGCGCAGCCTCCACCGTCGCATCGTAGGTCGACTTGCCTTCCGCCCGCAGATCCTTGGCGAATTCGATGATCAGGATCGCGTTTTTGGCGGACAGGCCGATGATGGCGACCAGCCCCACAAGGAAGTAGACGTCGTTGGGCATGCCGCGCAGCATCACAGCTGCTACCGAACCAATCACTCCAAGCGGGACGACCAGCATGACCGAAATCGGAATCGACCAGCTTTCGTAAAGGGCCGCCAAGAGCAGGAAGACGAACAGCACGCTGAGGCCGATCAGGGCTGGCGCCTGCGAGCCCGACTGAATTTCCTGCAGCGACTGGCCGGTCCACTCGAAACCGAAACCAGATGGCAGTTCCCGTGCCAGCCGCTCCATCTCGGCGATCGCATCGCCAGACGAGTAACCCGGTGCGGATTGGCCGCTGATGCGGATTGCGGGATAGCCGTTGTAGCCGACCACCTGCGAGGGACCGCGCACCCATTCCACCGAAGCGAACGAGCTGACCGGCACCATCCCGCCATTGGCATTGCGCACGTTGAGGTTCAGAAGATCCTCGGTCTTCATGCGTTGCCCCTGTTCGGCCTGCACCGTCACGCGCTGCATACGGCCGGCATTGGGAAAGTCATTGACGTATGACGAACCCATATTGGCCGAAATAGTGGCGTTGATGTCGCTGAAGGTGACGCCGAATGTGTTGGCCTTTTCACGGTCGATGATGAGATTGACCTGGGCCGCGTCCGGCATGCCTTCGATGCGAAGGCCGGCAAGGATGGGGCTCTTCCGCGCAGCAGCCATCAGTTGCGCGCCAGCTGCGCTAAGTGCCGTCTGCCCGGCACCCGACCTGTCCTGAAGACGGAAAGTGAAGCCGCTGGAATTGCCAAGACCCTGAATCGGCGGTGGCGAAAGCGCAAAGGACATGGCGTCCGGAAGACCCCAGAGCTTGCCGTTGATCCGGGCGGAGATTGCCGCAGCGGAATCTTCCGGTCCACGTTCGCTCCAGTCCTTCAGGGTCGCAAAGGCAAGACCCGCATTCTGGCCGGAGCCGGAGAAGGAGAAGCCCGAAACCGCAATGACCCGTTCGACAGCCGGCTCTTCCATGAAGATCTTCTCGATCTGCTGGATGGATTGCAGTGTGCGCTCGGTGCTGGCCTCGGCCGGCGCCTGAATGTCGACAATCAGATAGCCCTGGTCCTCATTCGGCAGGAACGAGCTCGGCAACTGCATATAGGCCCAACCAAGACCGGCCAGCAGTGCCGCGTAGATGACCATGAACCGGCCCGACCGCTTGATGATGCCGCCGACCGATGACGAATATTTGTGCGACGCCTTATCGAAGTTCCGGTTGAACCAGCCGAAGAAACCCCTCTTTTCGTGATGCCCTGCCTTGATTGGCTTCAGGAACGATGCGCAGAGCGCCGGCGTGAGCGACAGGGCCAGGAAGCCCGAGAACAGGATCGACACCACCATCGTCAGGCTGAACTGCTGGTAGATGATGCCGACCGCACCGGGGAAGAAGGCCATGGGCACGAACACCGCCGTCAGCACGAGGGTGATGCCGATGATCGCGCCAGAAATCTGGCCCATTGCCTTGCGGGTGGCTTCCTTCGGCGAGAGATGCTCCTCCGCCATGATGCGCTCGACGTTCTCGACGACGACGATCGCGTCGTCCACCAGAATACCGATGGCAAGCACCATCGCAAACATCGTCAAAACGTTGATCGAGAAGCCCGAGACATACATGATGGCGCAGGTGCCGAGTAGCGCGACAGGCACCACCAATGTCGGAATGATCGTGTAGCGGATGTTCTGCAGGAAGACGAACATCACGATGAAGACGAGGATGATCGCCTCGATCAGCGTATGGATGACCTTCTCGATCGAAATCTTGACGAAGGGACTGGTGTCATAGGGGATTTCGTATTCGATGCCCTGAGGGAAGTATTGCGACAACTCCTCCATTGTGGCGCGCACACCTTCTGAGGTCTGAAGCGCGTTCCCCGTCGGCGACAGCTGGACGCCGATCGCGGCGCTCGGCTTGCCGTTGAGACGGCTCGAGAAGTTGTAGCTCTCGCCGCCTACTTCGACGCGCGCGACATCACGCAGCCGCACGGAAGACCCATCGGGGTTGGCGCGCAGCACGATGGATCCGAACTCCTCCGGCGAGGTCAACTGTCCCTGGACGTTGACGGTTGCGGAAATCTGCTGGCCAACAGGGTTTGGCGATGCACCGATGCGGCCGGCCGCAACCTGCGAGTTCTGCGCCTGGATGGCGCTGATAACATCATTCGAGGTGAGGCTGAGGCCCAGCATCTTGTCCGGGTCCATCCAGATTCGCATGGAGCGCTGGGTAGCGAAAAGCTGCGCGCTGCCAACACCGGGCACACGGCGCAATTCACCCAGCACGTTGCGGCTCAGATAGTCACCAAGTCCGATGGCGTCGGTGTTGCCGTCAACGGAGGTCAGCGCGACCATCATCAGAAACGAGGTGCCGGCCTGCTCGACGCGCAGACCCTGCTGCGTCACAGAGCGTGGCAGCCGCGGCTCGACGCGCGCTATACGGTTTTGCACTTCCACCTGAGCTTCGCCGATATTGGTGCCGGGCTCGAACGTCACATTGATGGAAATGCGGCCGGACGATTCCGAGGTCGACTCGAAGTAGATCAGACCGGGGACACCATTCAGCTCTTCCTCGATTGGTCGCGTGACACTCTGGTAGATGTCCTCAGGCGAAGCGCCGGGGTAAGAGGTCGAAACGGAAATCTGTGGCGGCGCAACATTCGGATATTGCGCAATCGGCAGCATCGGAATGGCCAGCAGGCCCGCAAGCATGATGAAAATGGCGACGACCCAGGCAAAAATAGGCCGGTCGATAAAGAAACGTGCCATGAAATCGGTCCTTATTGCTTCTGAGCCGGCGCTGCACTCTCGGCAGCGACGACGGGCTCGGCAGACCACGCTTCAGGCTTTACCTTGGCGCCGGGAGCCGTCTTCTGGAAGCCTTCGGCAACAACCCGGTCGCCGTCCTTCAAGCCGTCGGAGATAACCCAGCGGTCGCCGATGGCGCGTCCGACGCTCACCCGGCGCTGTTCGACAGTGTCTTCGGCATTGACAACCAGCACGCTCGCCTGCCCGCCGGCGTCACGCTGCACGGCCTGCTGCGGCACGGCGAAAGCCGCCTTCTGAATGCCCTGCTGAATCTGAACGCGAACATACATGCCCGGCAGCAGATCGCCGTTCGGGTTGGGGAATTCGCCACGCAGCGTTACCTGACCGGTCGTTTCGTCCACAGCCGCTTCCGAGAACAACAGGCGACCGGGAACCGGGTAACGGCTGCCGTCATCGAACAACAGGTTAACTTCCGCCTCATTGGGCCCTGTCATCAGCTGGCCGTCTTGAAGCGCCTTGCGCAGGCGAATGAGGTCGGCGGCCGGTTGGGTAAAGTCGGCATAGATTGGATCGAGCTGCTGGATCGTTGCCAGACTTTCCGAACCGGTAGCGCTTACAAGCGCACCTTCCGTGATGCGCGCGCGACCGATCACGCCGCTGATCGGCGCTTTCACATCGGCATATTGAAGGTTGAGCCTCGCTTCCGCGACACCGGCTTCGGCCACTGCCACCTCTGCATCGGCCTGGGCAAGCAGCGCGATGGCGTTGTCGAACTCCTGTTGCGAACCGACATTGGAACGGCGCAGCTGCTGCTGCCGGTCGGCCGTCTGCCGCGCCTGAAGCTGGGCTGCCTGTGCCCTGCGCAATGTTCCCTCAGCACTGTCAACGCGCACCTGGAATGGCGCGGGATCGATCCGGTAGAGAACGTCGCCTTCCTTCACGAGCGAGCCTTGTTCAAACACGCGCTCGACGATGATGCCAGACACACGCGGACGAACTTCGGCAAGTCGTGTAGGGGCGATGCGGCCGGGCAACTCGTTCGTGATCGGCAGCTCTTCCGGCTTTACGGTCACGACCTTGACCGCAGCAGGCGGCGGAGCGCCGGGTGCAGCAGCCTGCTCGTCGCTACATCCGACAAGAACGATGCCCGTGAAGAACACCGCTACCATCTGCCCCAATCTTTTCGCCATACTGCGCTCCGAATCCATAAAATACGTCCTGTTTACATACATACTAAGACGTATGTAAAATCCCGGCAACACATTTGTTGCATCGCAAAAAGGGTTTCACGCGCTTGTGAAACCTGAATTTTAAGGAAGGCAGCGGCAACACGCCTCAAAGAGAGCACGCGACCACGGAGCACCGGTCTGCTTGAATTTGAACCAGCCGCCAGATGACGGAGATGAAGCGGGTATGCCGCCTTTGTCAGAGCTGACGCTTCAGGGAGCCCGGCTCCGTCTGCGCCCCGTCTGTCGTCTCGTCGCTATTGTCCGCGGAGCGGCTGCGAAGAGCAGCATAATAAGCGTTCTTATGCTCGTACATATTGATGTCCGCGCGGCGCACAAGCGATTCCATCGTTTCCCCGGCTTCACTCGTTGCCACACCCAGCGACAGGCTGAGGGGCGCGCTGGAATAGAACTGATTGTTGATCTTCAGCAGCTCGTAAACGGTATCAACCATCGCTGCCGCCACCTGCTTGTCGGCGCCAGGCAGAAGAATGGCAAACTCATCGCCACCGATGCGCGCGGCGTGGTTGGGTGCGGTAACGACGCCGTTCAACACCTCCCCCATGCGCCGCAGCAGCGCGTCACCGGCATCGTGACCCAGCTTGTCGTTGGCGTCCTTCAGCCCATTAAGGTCGATAACGATGGCCGATACGGGACGGACCGTGCTGCGCTCCAGCCGATTCAGCTCGTCGGAATAAAAGGCGCGGTTGTGCAGCTTGGTCAGCACGTCGTGTTTGCCGAGGTATTCAAGATAGGCTTCCGCCTTCTTGCGCGCCGTGATGTCTGTCAGCGCTACCTGCACCAGAGACCAGTCTCGCTCATGGCCCGGGAAGACCGAAAAATGCAGGAGAAGATGCCGCTCGGAACCATCGAGTGCGTAATTCACCACCTCGCGATGGTGGTTGAGATTGCCGTTCCAAAGCTCGATCAACTGTTCGCGGAACGGCTTTTCCATTTCGCCGCGGAAAATGTCGCCAAGCCGCTGCAACAGAACCTGCCGGTCCGGCGCGCAGAACAAATCCAGCGTTGCGCGGTTGACGTCAATGACGCGGATTTCGCTCATGCATTGCCGCACGAATTCAGGATGCACATCCATGAACACGCGGAAATCGACGATGCCGCGCTCTCGCACCTCTTCGATCAACCGGCGAACCCGGCTGAAATCTTCTACCCACAGGGAAATCGGCGAATGTTTGAACATGCCTTCGGCATAACGGCGGTTGAGAAGCTCCTTGCGCCGCGCTTCCTCCCGTTCCGTCACATCTTCGGTCGTCAGAAGCAGCCGATCGAGCGTTTCCTCATGTCCGGGAAGAACCGTGCCGCGCAGCTGAATATCGAGCCGCTTGCCGCCGATCGAATAATTGACCGCGTTGCTGGTAAATTCAGTTTTGCCTGCCCAGAGCTCGGAAAGCTCGTTGATATGGCTTTCCAGCATGTCGTCGCGGAAAATGCGATGCAGATTCTCGACCAGGTGCACCTGATCGCGCGCCTCGAACAACTCGAGCGTCTTGGCGTTGACCTTGATGACGCGGATTTTCTGCGAGCAGGCCGCTACCCGGGATAAATCTTCCAGAAGAAACGCCCTGATATCGTCCACGCCCTGCGACCGCCAGATATCGAACTGGCTTTTCACCGCGCTGAAGTCCTCTATCCACATCGCCACCGGGGCAAGATTGAAGATATTGGTATCGATCGTCTCACTCATGCGGGCATTCTTCTTGGGTAAATGCGGATGGAGGCCGAAAGGCCGCACGACGGTATGACTGACTGTGTCACCCGATTTATTAGGGTTATGAGATTGAACGCAAGCGTTTATCGCGCGAACCGCCGGATTGCGCGATAATTCCTGGGGCATGTGGCCGGGAAGCCGTTACCAAAGCTTCACGTGACGGTTGACGTCCTTGTAAAGCAGGTAACGGAAGCGGCCGGGTCCACCCGCATAACAAGCCTGCGGGCAATAGGCACGCAGCCACATGAAGTCGCCGGCCTGCACTTCCACCCAGTCCTCATTCAGACGGTAGACGGCCTTGCCTTCCAGCACATAGAGACCATGCTCCATCACATGGGTCTCCATGAAGGGAATGGTCGCGCCCGGCTCGAAGGTGACGATGTTGAGATGCATATCGTAACGGACGTCTTCCGGATCGATGAAACGGGTCGTCGCCCATTTGCCTTCCGTTTCAGGCATGGCCGACATGGCGACGTCGTCTTCATGCGAAAAGATTGCTGGCGGCGCCTCAAGGCCGTCCACTGCCTCGAATGCCTTGCGAACCCAGTGAAACTTGACTGGCGCGGGACCGGAATTCTTGATCTGCCAGCGCGCGCCCGCCGGCAGGTAGGCAAACGAGCCTTCCCGCAACGCGTGCTGCTCACCCTCAAATTCGATGGTCATTTCACCGTCGACGACGAAGATCGCGGCTTGAGCCCTTGCGTCCGGCTCCGGCCGTTCGCTGCCGCCACCTGGCTGGATTTCGACGATATATTGCGCGAAAGTCTCGGAAAAACCTGTCATCGGGCGCGCGATGATCCAGGCTCGCGTGCCCGTCCAGTGCGGCAGCACACTCGTCACGATATCGGACATGACGGTTTTGGGAATGACCGCGTAGGCGGTCTTGAACACCGCCTTGCTCGACAAAAGTTCCGTCTGTCCCGGCAGACCACCCATATCCGAATAATATCTCTTCATTTCAGCCATTCCATTCTGCAACGCATTCGGCGCGGATTCTTACGGCCGCGCCGAGGTTTAAGCAAATGGTTATTGGCCAGAAAAGACCGGTTGGAAGACCGTCACACCTTCTTGCGCATAGTCGCATAAACGATGTTGTGATTTTCGCCGAAGAACACGTCAGCCTCTATGGAGGAGGGTTCGGCGCTGGCGTTGACGATCCGCCACATATCCGCTTTCGAGCGCAGCAGCAGCGCCCAGTTCATGAAGGTCTCCATATAACCATCGACAACGATGTCTTCCGAGAAATTGGCGAAGAGGAACATTCCGCCGGGCTTCAACATCTCCATGCAGCGGCGGGTCAGTTTGATGGCGACCCTGTCATTCAGATAATCGTAGAGGCCGGCGGCATAGATCAGATCAAAGCTGCCAAGCGCCTGTGTGCGAAGGACGATATCACGCACGGAGCCATCGATGGCCTCAATGCACGTGCCGTTGAAATCGCGGGCGACGGAACCGACACTCAAGGGGTCCTGATCGAGCGCCACCCAGCGCTTGATTCCCCCCTCTTTCAACGCGACGGACGCGTCTGCCTCGCGCAGGTGCCCGGACGCAATGGTCAATATTTCGGTTTCCTTGCCATGCTGCGCTGCGGCCTCGTCAACGAATCTGGTCAGCAGATCGCGCCGCTCGCGAACCGCGACAGAGGAACTGGCGTCTTTCGTGTAATTGTAAAGCGCAGCACCAAGCGGGCTGGCCTTATTGACCAGATCCGCAACACTGGCGTGACCGTAAATGAAATCGAGCAACTGCGCGTCGCCGGAATAGCCGCGCGGTTTTTCGAAAGACCAGCGCGTGAACGGATCCTCCAGGAACCTGGCCGAGACCGGGTGATTCTGCACCAGGGGGATCAGTTCAGCCCACACGCTTGAGTGGAGCTTCTCTCTCAAACCATGCAGTGCTCCTGCCGTTCGATGTATTATCTCATGCGCTAAAATACCGTTGTCGAATTGCTGTTGTGCCAATTCGAGAATGAGCGCCGTTTCTGCTTTCGCAATGGCAAACTGCTCATCGAACGTTTCCGTTCTGCGCGCAAAAACCTCTTTTGCGACAGTATCCGGGGTGATCAAACTTGCTCCGTCCAGACTTTTCTTCTTTACCCGCACCACATCAGCCTCCAGTATTAACACATTGTTAACTATACGTTTCTGGGAACTGGAAGGCCACTCGCTTTCGAATTTTCGGCGGTGTAGGGATAGATTAGTAAATTAGCGTATTTTTTTGGTCACACTTACGATGACGGGAGAAAGTAGATACGCAATTTAGTGAAACTTAATGCTGCGAACATATGATGCGTTCTTCCTTTCCTTGGTCTCGGGCTACATCGGCAGAGATCGGCGGAAACCCGCAGTGGGTGCAAAAGCACACGGAAAAGTGGAATAAGCAGTTACTTGATAAAGTAGACGCAACACTATGGGAAAGTGCATGAAGCACACAGTGGGAGAGGTGAGTGGACGGCAAGACTATCGGCGGCCGGACTCCCGGTTTTCTGATGAACTTCTTGCCCTCTACCAGCAGGAAGGTGAGCGCAGCCGCCGCGGTTCCATCCGCCGGGGTCTCTGGACCGCTGTTTTCATCTATCTGTTGTTTGCCGCTTCAGACATCGTTCTGATACCCGACGTCGCCTTCCAGACAATTCTGGCGCGATGGATCGTCGTATTGTCGTGTCTTCTCACTCTCGAGGTCCAGCTAAGCCGGGGCGCCAGCACCGCGGCACTCGATCTTACCTGCGCTGCGGCGCTGGTGATGGGCTATATTGGATGGCTCGTCCCTGCCCTCATGACCGACAAAATCGAAAACATGTCCTATTACATGGTTTTCGGGGCTATCTTCATGATGGGCGCCAATCTGTTCTTCACCTTTCGGTTTCACCTGTCCCTGATATCCTCTGGCATTATCCTCGCCACCTACTTTCTGGCAGCGATGCAGTTTCCGGAGGATTCCTTTTACAAATTCGCCTTCGGTACGTTTTACATTTCCTGTTTTGTCTTCACGTCCTACGTGAACTGGAATCTCAACCGGGAGCGCTACCAGGTCTTCGTCAACGCCCTTGAGGCCAAGGCGCAGCAGAAGGCGGCGGATGAGCGCGGGCAAGCCCTGCTGCGGCTTTCCAACACCGATTCCCTGACCGGCCTGCAAAACCGACGCGCGATCGACCATCAACTGCGCCTGCTCTGGGATAATTGGAGCAAGAAGGGAGAAGGCTTCGCCGTCCTCTTGATCGATGTCGACTTCTTCAAGAAGTACAATGACCGTTACGGTCACCAGGAAGGCGACAAATGCCTCATTACCGTTGGCAACGCACTCCAGGACGCGATCAGCGAACACAGGGCCTCTATCGGTCGCTATGGCGGCGAGGAATTTATCGTCCTTGCGCCATTCAAATCCAGGCAGCAAGTGGGCGAGCTTGCCGAGACGATCCGTCATACCGTCGAAAGCCTGTCGCTCGCGCATGACCAGCGCCGCGACGGAACCTTCATCGTCACCGTGAGCATCGGCGCATCCTTCACCCGCGCCAACCCCGATGGAAAGCTGGAAAAGATCATCAACGAGGCCGACCGCGCGCTCTATATCGCCAAGGGCAACGGCCGCAACTGCATGAAACTGTTTGATCCGGCCGATCCGCAAACCAGTGACGAGACCGAGAATATTGCCGCCCTTCTGAAAATTGCTGTCGCGGAGGATCTCGTTTCACTTGTGTATCAGCCGATACTCAATGTTTCGACCAACCAGACCGAGGGCGTCGAGGCGTTAATGCGCCTCCGCTTGTTGGACGGCAGCCCCGTGGCACCCGGCATCTTCATTCCGATAGCCGAGCGGACCGGCACGATCATGGAACTTGGTCTGTGGACCATCAAGGCGGCCTGCAAACAGCTTCTGGCCGATGATCGCGTATCCGTCGTCAGCGTCAACGTTTCGCCGATGCAGCTGAAAAATCCTGGATTCGCCACGTCCGTAGCGGCCATTCTGGTAGAGGCAGGTATCGCCGGAAACCGACTCGCTTTCGAAATCACCGAAGGCGTCGACATGGAAATGCATTCGGACGTGCTTCGCTGCCTGAACGACCTCAAGACGCTCGGTATCAACATCTGGCTGGACGATTTCGGAACCGGTTTTGCCGGCCTTTCATGGCTGCGCATGACAGAATTCGATACCGTGAAAATCGACCGCTCGTTCCTGCACGACAGCATGACCCCGCGCGGACGGGCGATGCTGCAGGATATGATCCGCCTCATTCGCAATCGCGGGCACAAGATCCTGATCGAAGGTGTCGAGACCGAAGAGCAACTGAGACTGGTGCGGCAGATGGAGATTGATTACGCGCAGGGTTACTATATCGGACGTCCGGTCGCTGCGGAGCGCTTGGGCGCGAGCACAACACACTTTCCGCGTCCCATGATGATGCTTCGCCCCGCCTAGCTGATCGCAAGCTGTGGAAGCCTATCGCGAGAAGATGAATTACTGATAGGCGGGCGGATCGACCGAAAATTTCGCGGCGAGTTCCAGGAAAGCCGCGCGCGTCACGGGGTCGACAGGCGCGCCTTCCCTTTCCCGCTTAGCGGCCACTGCCCACTCCCGGTCACCCGGCGCCATGACCTTGCAGTCGTCGCGCACGGGAGACTCGCGCAGAACTTCAAGATAACGTTTCATGCCGGCATCGAACGTCCCGCGTTCCACGAAAGCTTCGGGCTTCAGCGCAAGAACGAAGGCGCCAAGCCCCCGCGGCGTGGAAAAATCGGGGCCGCCCATCGGCCCTATGTCAAAGCTGAGTTTCATGCCTGTGAGGACGGCGCTGAAAATCTCCACCATCCCCGCAAGCGCGGCACCCTTGAAGCCAAACTCACCGCCTAATGGCGCGAGCATCTCAGCGGCGTTGGGATCGCGGCTGTCAACGCCGTCTCCATCAGAGGCTACTCCTTGGGGTAATTGCTGGCCAAGGCTTCGGTAAAGCAAAACGCGGTTATAGGGCACCGCACTGGTCGCCATGTCCAGCAGCCAGGGCATGTCGTCTTCAACAGGCACGCCGACAGCAATCGGGTTGGTGCCGTGGAAACGCATGGCGCCGTCATGAAGGCGCACGAAACTATCGGAGTTGCAGAACGCAAGGCCGATATATCCCTGTCGAGCGGCTTCCAGGGCATAAGCACCGGCAGGTCCGAAGTGCGACGAGTTCCGGATGGCCACCGCCCCAATGCCGAAGTTTTCCGCCAGCGCCATGGCTCTTTCCATCCCGGCATAGGTGGCGCGGGCACCATGCGCGTTGTCAGCGTCGATAGTTTCAACCGCGCCGAAGCCGGAAACGCGGCTGATCTGCGGCCGCCCATTGAGCCGGCCACCTTCGAGACCGGTGACATAGTGGGCGAGAAGGCGAACGCCGTGGCTGTCCACACCGAGCCTTGTGCCATGCATCATGGCGCGCGTTGCCGCGCCGGCCGTCTCTTCATCGGTCCCCGCGGCAAGCAAAACGGCGCGGCAAAACCGCCCCAACTCGCCCAGCCTCGCATGTACCGCTGCTTTTTCGTCGCCGTGCGCCATGAGGGAATCTCCCCATTCCAGAATAGACGCTGCACAAGCTATTCAAGGGTCGCGGTTTTGCAATGCATTTCCGCGCCTCGACTGCTCGATCAGTCTTCCGATCCCACGGCATCGTAGGCAGGCCGTTCGCCAACGATAATGGCGCGTTTGCCGACGTGGTTAGCGGGTCCGACGATACCTTCCTGCTCCATGCGCTCGACCAGCGACGCAGCACGGTTGTAGCCAACAGACAGGCGGCGCTGGATGTAGGAGGTCGAGCACTTCTTGTCGCGCATCACCACCTTCACGGCTTTTTCGTAGAGGTCGTCGCTGTCATCCTCGCCCATGGCGGACTTGTCGAAGACCGCCGTTTCCTCTTCCGCCTCTTCGTCGGCCTCATCGGCGTCTTCCGTAACGGTGCCGAGATATTCCGGACGGCCCTGCGTCTTCAGATGCGCAACGACCTTTTCCACTTCCTCATCGGAGACGAAAGGACCGTGAACACGGGCAATACGGCCGCCGCCCATCATGTGCAGCATGTCGCCCTGGCCGAGGAGATGTTCCGCACCCTGTTCACCAAGGATAGTCCGGCTGTCGATCTTCGACGTCACCTGGAAGGAGATGCGCGTTGGAAAGTTTGCCTTGATCGTGCCGGTGATGACGTCGACCGAAGGACGCTGGGTGGCCATGATGAGGTGAATACCAGCAGCACGCGCCATCTGCGCCAAGCGCTGGATTGCGCCTTCGATCTCCTTGCCCGCCACCATCATCAGGTCGGCCATCTCGTCGACGATGACGACGATATAGGGCATGGCCGTGAGGTCCATTTCCTCCTGCTCGTAGACCGCCTCGCCGGTCGCCCGGTCAAAACCGGTCTGGACGTTGCAGAACACCGTCTCACCTTTGGCGCGGGCGGCTGCGGCCCGTGCGTTGTAGCCATCGATATTGCGGACACCGAGACGCGACATCTTGCGATACCGGTCTTCCATCTCGCGCACAGCCCACTTCAAGGCCATGACGGCCTTTTTCGGATCCGTCACCACAGGCGTCAGAAGATGTGGAATGCCGTCATAGACGGAAAGCTCGAGCATCTTCGGGTCAACCATGATCAGGCGGCACTCTTCCGGCTTCAGACGATAGAGCAGCGACAGGATCATGGTGTTGATGGCGACCGACTTGCCCGAACCGGTGGTGCCGGCAACAAGCAGGTGCGGCATCTTCGCCAGTTCAGCGATGACAGGTTCGCCGCCGATCGTCTTGCCGAGGCAAAGCGCGAGTTTCTGACGCGTCTCGGCATAGTCGGTCGCCTCGATCAGCTCGCGCAGGTAAACAGTCTCACGCACCGGATTCGGCAATTCGATGCCGATGACATTGCGGCCGGGCACCACGGCGACGCGCGCCGACAGTGCCGACATGGAGCGGGCTATATCGTCCGAAAGACCGATGACGCGCGAGGATTTGACACCAGGCGCCGGCTCGAATTCATAAAGCGTCACAACCGGACCGGGGCGAACATCGATGATCTCCCCCTTGATGCCAAAGTCCTCAAGAACGCTTTCCAGTAGTCCAGCGCTCTGTTCCAGCGCTTCCGGCGTCATCGTCGTGGTCTGCTGGACACGCGCCTCCTGCAAGAGGTCGATCGAAGGGTACTCGTATTCGCCATCTGCGAAAACGGGCGCTTCGCGGAACATCGGCTGTGAAGCCTGAATAGGAGCGCGCGGCGTGAAGCGCGGCTCGACGGCAACTCTCTCGGCCGGCATGACCTGCTCGACACGCCCTTGCGGCTCGACGACACTGGGCGCTTCCGCGACCGGCGCCGACGAGACTTCCTGTGCCGCGACCGGCAGGACGGCGGGCGCGATGGACTGGCGAACGCCAATCTCACGGTAAAGCCGGATGGCCGAACCGCCCGGCACGCTGACAACAGGCGGCTCAGCCGATAGAACGATGGTGGGGGCCGGGGATGACGAAATGGTATTCGGCGCGGCGGTGGCAGGTGCCGCGACAACCGAGCTTGCCAGAACCTGCCGCGCGGACGCGACGATGCCCTCGCCAGCACTGTCCGGCAGATCGAGCGTCATCACCTCCCAGAAAAGCTCATCCGGCAGATGGGCGGCGAAAGCTGGAATCACCACCTGTGGCACGGGAGGCTGCGTCGCCTCAACAGCCGGCGCCACGGAGGATGGCTCGACTGGAGAGACGGCTGGGCGCGCAGACGTTGCCCCGGCCGAGGACAGATCGGTTGACACCGGCATCACTGTTGCGGCTGCGGCCTCTTCAGCCTGCTTGCGGGCAAGCTCAAGCCGCAACTTATAGGTTAGCGCCCTTGCGCCCCGGGCATCCGGCGGCTGCGGCAGAAATGGCATGCGTGGCGGCGGCACACGTTGCTCGGCCGGCCTTACCGTGACTTCGCTGACAGGAGCACCATGCGGCTCCACTGACTGCTGCTGCGTTACCGGCTCCGAGTCTATCGGCTCGAGCGATGCAACAGGCAGCTCCTCCTCAGGCAGATTGGGCGTCTCCACCGGCATACGTCGATTGAACGCGCTCTCGGGCGTGCGGGTGAAACGGACATTAGGACCGAGCACGAATGCATTCTGCCAGCCAGGCATTTCAGCGCGGCCTTCAATGGCATCGGCAGCACTGATATCGGCGTTGGGCCGAGACGCAGCACTCGCCTTCACTGTGGCCGACGGCTGACCGGCAACCACCTGGCCGCCGGCATGACGAGCCTTTTCGCTCCCCTCCCCTACGCTATTGGACGAATTCTGGAATCTGGATCGGGAGAAACTCATGGCAGCGTGCACACTCATCATAAACGTACATATTTCGGTCTCCCTGAAATAAAAAATAAAGGTTAATTACCCCTTTCCAAACGGGACGGCGGCGGCAATTTTTCGAGCCAGCCACAAGGTGCTGAGAGAACCCGCGCCGAAGGAATATTCCAATCACCTTATTGATTTTGTTGTGTAAAAACCGGGTTTTTTGCGCCATTTTAGAGGCAGAGAAGCAAGCGTGGAAAAGCGCCTTGGGTCCGTGAGGCATATTGTTTCCGCAAAGGCGCGCGCAACGTAAAATCATTGCTGTAAAGCCATAGAATTAACGTGGACACTGCCGGCATTACAGCCTTAAGATCGGTCGGCCGCGGCCCCATTAAACATCCGCTCGGCCCCATTTCCGGAGTGAACCATGTCACCTGTCCAACTCTCCCGCCGTTCGTTGCTCAAGACCTCGGTTTTTCTGGCCGCGACAACGGGGCTGGCAGGCATTGCCGCCGCGGAGCAGGCGACACCTGGAGGAAGGTTGATCGTAGCAGCCGATTCGGAGCCGAAGAATCTCAATCCGGCAATCGTCGCCTCCAACGGTGTATTCTACATCGCCAGCAAGATCATCGAGCCATTGGCGGAAGCTTCTTTTAACGGCAAGGATGGGCTGGAGCCGCGCCTTGCGACCGAATGGCAGGGATCGGACGATGGCTTGAGCGCCACCTTTAAGCTGCGTGAAGGCGTGACCTGGCATGACGGCAAGCCTTTCACCTCTGCGGATGTTGCCTTTTCGGCGCTGTCGGTCTGGAAACCGCTGCAGAACCTCGGACGGCTGGTCTTTGCCAATCTGGAGAAGGTGGAGACACCGGACGATCACACGGCGATCTTCCGCTTTTCAAAGCCGACGCCGTTCCAGCTGATCCGCAACGCGCTGCCGGTCGTCACCAGCGTCGTACCGAAACATCTTTATGAAGGCACGGATATCGCCACCAATCCCGCCAATACCAGACCGGTCGGCACCGGACCTTTCGTCTTTACCGAGTACAAGCCTGGCGAATATTATCGTCTCACTCGCAATGCGAATTACTGGGGCAAGGATCAGCCGCACCTCGAGGAGATCATCTATCGCGTCCTGCCGGACCGGGCGGGAGCTGCTTCCGCGCTGGAGGCGGAGGAAATCCAGCTCGCGGCCTTCTCCGCCGTTCCCCTGGCCGACCTCGCCCGCATCTCGAAGGTGGAGGGTATCAAGGTGATCGCCGATGGATACGAGGCCCTCACCTACCAGCTGGTGGTCGAAATCAACCATCGTCGCAAGGAATTGGCAGACCTCAAAGTCAGACAAGCCATCGCCCACGCCATCGACAAGAAATTCGTCATCGACAAGGTCTTCCTCGCCTACGCGACGGCATCGACGGGCCCTGTACCGAAGAATGCGCCGGAATTCTACACAGGTGACGTCGAGACCTATGATTTCGATGTTGCCAAGGCAAACGCTCTGCTTGACGAGGCGGGATATGCGCGGGGGCCGGATGGCAAGCGCTTTTCCTTGAAGCTTCTGCCCGCGCCGTATTTCAACGAAACCAAGCAGTTCGGTTCGTATCTTCGCCAGGCGCTTCAGGAAATTGGCATTGATGCTGAACTTGTCAACAATGATGCAGCGGCCCACCAGAAAGCGGTTTATACCGACCACGCCTTCGACCTCGCCGTCGCGCCGCCGGTCTTCCGCGGCGATCCGGCAATCTCCACCACCATCCTGGTGCGCTCCGGCATTCCGGCAGGCGTCGGATTCTCCAACCAGGGCGGTTACGAGAACAAGACTCTCGATGAACTCATCGACCGGGCAGCCGCAACGGTGGATGCCACGACACGCACCGCACTTTACAAGGATTTCCAGAAGCAGGTTGCGGCCGACCTGCCGCTGATCAACGTCGCCGAATGGGGCTTTATCACCGTCGCACGCGACACGGTGAAACAGATCGCCACCAACCCACGCTGGGCCGTTTCAAACTGGGCGGATACGGCGGTCGAAAGCTGAGGAACAGGGGTGAAGCGTGCCACAAGAATGCTGAGGAGAAGGGCAGTCAGCGCCATTCCGGTGCTGCTTATTGTTCTGGTCTTCACCTTTGTTCTGCTTGAAAATGCATCCGGGGACGCTGTTGATGCCTATCTCGTCTCGATCGGCGGTGGCGATGCAGGGCTAAGGGATACGTTGCGCGAGCAATATGGTCTGAACGGATCGGTCCTCGCACGTTTTTGGCTCTATGCCAGTTCAGTCCTGAGGCTCGACTTCGGTTGGTCGCTCGCCTTCGACCGACCGGTATTAGGGTTGATCCTCGAGCGTCTCCCAAACACCCTTATCCTGATGGGAAGCGCCACGACACTTGCCTTCATCCTGGGCACGGGTCTCGGCATCGTGGCGGGTGCGCGCCCCGGCGGAACCGTAGACCGCGTGCTATCAACCCTGTCGCTTGCCCTATACGCCACGCCCGGCTTTTGGCTTGGCCTCGTCTTCGCGATCGTTTTTGCGGTCCAGCTTAAATGGCTGCCGACGTCAGGCATTGAAACCATCGCCTCGGGCAAGCAGGGACTGGCGCGCGCGTTGGACATCGCGCGGCATCTCGTGTTGCCCGTTGCCAGTCTCGGGCTTATTTATCTCGCACTTTTTCTGCGCGTCATGCGCACCGCCATGGCCGCTGTCTGGCCACTGGATTTCGTACTTTTTGCCCGATCCAAGGGGCTTTCCCGACGACGCATCGTGCTGCGCCATGTCGCGCGCAACGCTGCCCTGCCGCTGATCACGGTGCTTGGTCTGCAGGCCGCCACGATGCTCGGCGGCAGCGTGGTGATCGAGAGCGTTTTTGCCATTCCCGGTTTTGGCCGGCTGGCGCAGGAAGCTGTCAGTGGACGCGACACGCCGCTCCTGATGGGCATCATTTTGACAAGCGCTGTTTTCGTCATTGTCATCAATCTCGTCGTTGACATTCTCTACGCCGTTCTTGATCCGCGCATCGGCAGCGGGGAGCAACAGGCATGAGTTTCGCTCTCCGGCTTTTGCGCAGTTTCGAAGGAGCCACTGGCGCCATTGTTCTGCTACTGCTTGCCGTGATGGCGCTCGCTGCCCCCTTCGCTTTCCCGGGCGATCCCTTGGCGATCGTCGGCGATCCGCTGCTTGCGCCTTTCACCGATGCAGCCCTTCCGCTGGGGACAGACCGGTTGGGCCGAGATGTGCTGGCCGAACTCGTCCACGGAGCGCAGGCCTCTATTCTCGTTGGCATCGGTGCCGCCGCGGCGGCGCTGATCGTCGGCACCTTCATCGGAACCATTGCCGGTTTTGCCGGCGGGTTGGTGGACGAGGCGTTGATGCGGCTCACGGATGCATTTCAGATCGTGCCCAATTTCCTGCTTGCGCTCGCCTTTGTCAGTACCATTGGCCCTTCCATGCCTGTTGTCATTCTGGCAATTGCGCTTGGCGCGTGGGCCGATCCGGCGCGGCTGATGCGGGCACAGGTCTTGAGCATCCGCGAGCGTGACTATGTGCAATCCGCCCGCGCCATCGGGATGCATCCGCTGGAAATAGCCTTCCGGCAAATCTTGCCGAATGCGCTGCCGCCCGTCATGGCTCTCGCCGCCATCATTGTCGCTGCCGCCATCCTCACAGAAGCAGCCCTTTCCTTCCTCGGGCTTGGGGACCCTAATATCGTCACCTGGGGTTCGATGATTGCGGAAGGACGCAACGTCCTGCGTTCGGCCGCCTTCCTGTCTGTAATTCCCGGTCTCGGATTACTCGTTACGGTTCTCGGCGTCTATCTCCTCGGCGAGGGCATCAACAGGGCGATGGCGACAGGGAGGCAGGCACCATGACCGGTAACGCTCTGTGCCGCATCGACGATCTCAGCGTTCACTACAGGCCGGGTCAGGCTCCCGCTTTGCTGAATGTTTCACTGACAATCCGCCAAGGGCAGCGGCTGGCGATCATCGGAGAAAGCGCCTCGGGGAAATCCACGCTTGGCAAAGCCGTTGCCGGGCTTCTTCCCGGTAACGCACTGGTTACCGGCGACATTTCCTGGAGCCGCGACAGCGGCCTGTTTCAGGGCCGGCCAAAGCCGGGGCGCGATATCGGCACGATCTTTCAGGATACCGGCGCGACGCTTAATCCGGTTCTCACAATAGCGGAACAGGTGGCGGAAGGTGCCGTTCGGCATCTGGGCCTGTCCTGGCGGCAGGGCCGGGATCTTGCTCGCGACCTCTTGGAACGGGTTCGGCTGCCACATCCATCCCATCTTCTCAAAGCCTACCCGCACCAGCTTTCCGGCGGCCAAAGGCAGCGTGTTGCGATTGCCGCCGCTATTGCCGCAAGCCCTTCCATTCTGATTGCCGACGAGGCGACCAGCGCACTCGATACGGTCAGTCAGGCCGCCATTGCCACGCTTCTTGACGATCTGGTGCGGCGGGAAAACAAAACGCTTGTGTTCATCACCCATGACATTGGCCTCGCGTCCAGTCTTGCCGACGAAATCGCAGTTTTACATTCCGGCCGGCTGGTTGAACACGGTCCGACCCGGCGGGTGCTGTCTGCACCCAGCCGCGACTACACACGGGCGCTGCTCGCCGATTATCTGGACCTGTCCACTCCGCCGCTCATCAGCGAGGCTGCGTCATGAACGAAGCCCTTCTGAGCGTCGAAGGACTGTCGAAAACCTATCGCACCCCCGCCAGAACGGTGGCGGCACTTTCCGATATTTCTTTTTCGCTCCAGCCCGGGGAAACTCTGGGACTGGCCGGCCCCTCCGGCTGCGGGAAGTCGACACTGGCTCGCATTTTGATGCGGCTCATCCCCCCCGACCATGGCACAATCCGTTTCCAGAATCGCGACTGGCTCACGCTTGACGGGAGCGGGCTGCGTTCCGCCCGCCGGCACGTGCAGATGGTCTTTCAGGATACGCACGGCGCCTTCAATCCGCGCGCGCGTGTCGAGGATGCCATCGGTGAGCCGCTGCGCATTCATCGCATCGTCAGACGGCGCGATCGCGCGGCGGAAATACGCCGTCTTCTGGACCGCGTTGGCCTGGCGGACATCGATGCCAGCCGCTCGATATTGGAGCTTTCCGGTGGGCAGAGGCAACGTGTTGCCATAGCGCGGGCCATTGCAGTCCGACCGGCGGTGCTCATTCTTGACGAGGCCGTCTCTGCCCTCGACGTGTCAGTGCGCAGGCAAATCCTCGAGCTGCTGGTGGAAATCCAAAGGGATACCGCCGTGTCCTGCATTTTCGTCTCGCACGATCTCGCTGTCATCCGCGCCGTCTGCCACCGCGTTGCCATCATGGCGGCCGGGCGGATCGTTGAAATTGGCACGACACGCGACATCATCTCGGCACCGCAATCATCGACAGCCAGAACATTGATTGACGCCGCACCGCGGCTGATCAGAACCAGGTAAGGAAGAGACATGCCCGCTCCGGATTACGCCTTGCTGCTTGACCCACCGGCTTTTCCAGCGGAGCGTTACGCGATCCTCGCCGACCGGCTCGCAGCCTTGATGGGCACGAAGAACGACGTCCTCCTTATACAGGCCGAAGCCGTGCTGGCGCTTGAGGCGGCGGCCACAAGCCTTGCCCGGCCCGGGCTGAGGGCGCTCAACATCGTCACGAGCCCCTACGGCTCCTGGTTCGGCGGCTGGCTCGCCAGGGGCGGCGCCAGCGTGCGCAATCTGACAGCCAGTCCGGCAAAGCCAGTAACGCTGGAGGAGGTTGAACAGGCGCTGTACGAGGCACCCGACTTTGATCTTCTCGCCGTCGTACATGCGGAATCGGCAAGCGGCATTCTCAACCCTCTGCCAGCCATTACGGCACTCGCGCACGAACGCGGCATCGTCACTCTTGTCGATGCGGTCGCCTCCATTGGCGGGCACCCGCTGGACGTCGATCGGCTCGGTATCGACATTGCCGTCATTGGGCCGCAGAAAGCACTGGCCGGGCCGGCCGGCGTGTCGGCTATTTCCGTCAGCGACAAGGCCTGGGGCCTTCTATCGCATGGGCAAGCGCCTGAAAATTCCATGCTTTCGCTTCTGGACCAGAAAAGGCTCTGGCTGGATGCCGGCCGCGACACGCTGCCCGGAACGCCGGCTTCGCTGGAGTTTTATGCGCTGGAGGCAGCCCTTGATCGAATAGAGGCGGAAGGTTTTGCATCGGTGCTTCAACGCCACGAGATGGCGGCCGCAGCCACGCGCAACGGCATAAATGCGCTCGGCATCAAAAACTGGGCCGACGAGGCGAAGGCGTCAGCGCTCGTTTCGACGGCAATTCTGCCTGATGGCGCCAACGCCAGGGTGCTGCTTGAAGCTGCATCCCGGAAAGATGGTGCTGACATCACCGCCGGTGTCGGCCCCGGCGCCGAGAGGTTGATAAGGCTCAACCACACCGGCCGGCGGGCGAACCGGCAAGCGGTCGAGGCAAACATCGAAGCATTCGCCAGCTCTTTAAAAGACCTAGGGTACGCCGCAGAAGCTTCCTCTGCTCTCGAGGCAGTTGACACTGTCTACCTTGATGCTGGTTCGACCGGTGCCTGATGCTGCCAGGAAAAGATCGTTGCGGAAATCGTACGTCTTTTGAAACGTTGCTCACGACATTGTTGTTAAAAATAGTAGACAAACACCTCCGTCAATCTTGACGAAATCATGGCAAAGCGCGAAACTTAACGCAGCGTTAACTTGCGTGAAGAAGGGAATGGCCATGGTAGCAGGGTTCAACATGCTCTCCTTTGACCTCTTTGGCATCGGCCGAAGAATGCCCGTCGTCAATGAGCGGGTGGAGACCGAATTTCAGGAAAAGACGCCGCGCCGGCCTGATGACGAGTCGCAGAACGACGACCGAGATCAAGAATATGAACTGTTTTTCTGGTCGCTTTATCCGGTGATCTAAAGCTTTCAAGGCGATCGAGTTAGGCGTTTACCCGGTGCAGAACGCCTGTTTTGATCCCACGAGACGGCGCATTATTCGTATTTTTAAAGTCAAAAAGCGGCCCCGAGGAAACCTCGAGGCCGCTAATTTATTTTGGCTGGTCAGTGGTTATCGCGCGGCAGACCCTTGGTCTGGGCGATACGCTGATATTTCACCGCCGGTTCGAGAACCGCGCCGGTTTCCATCTGGCTGACGATGCCGCGCTGAATTTCCTGCCATGGTGTCTGGTGGTCTGGGAACTTGTAGCCGCCCTCCGCATGCAGCGCCTCGTAGCGCTTTGCGAGTTCCTCGCCGGAAATCAGGATGTCCGCCTTGCCGCGGCCCACATCGATGCGGACGCGGTCGCCCGTCTGAAGAACGGCAAGGCCGCCCCCTGCCGCTGCTTCCGGGGAAGCGTTGAGGATAGACGGGCTGCCTGACGTGCCGGACTGGCGGCCATCACCGATACAGGGCAGCGAACTGACACCTTGCTTCAGAAGATAATCCGGTGCGCGCATGTTCACGACTTCCGCGGCACCCGGATAACCGATGGGGCCTGCGCCGCGCATGAAGAGAACGGTGTTGGCGTCAATGCCGAGCGACGGATCGTCGATGCGGTGATGGTAATCTTCCGGACCATCGAACACCACGGCGCGGCCTTCGAAGGCCTCCGGATCGTCAGGATTGGAGAGATAACGGTTGCGGAACTCTTCCGAGATGACGCTTGTCTTCATGATGGCGGAGGAGAACAGGTTGCCGCGCAGCACGCGGAAGCCAGCGCGCTCCTTGAGCGGCTGCTCATAGGGGCGGATGACCTTTTCGTCTTCGATGATCGCGCCACGGCAGTTTTCGCCGATGGTCTTGCCGTTGACCGTCATGGCATCTTCCATGATCAGTCCCTGGTTCATCAGCTGGTTGACGACAGCGGGAACGCCGCCGGCATGGTAATAATCCTCGCCGAGATATTCACCAGCGGGCTGCAGGTTGACGAGCAGCGGCACGTCTTCACCATAGGTCTGCCAGTCGTCCACTGTCAGTTCGACGCCGACGTGGCGCGCAAGGCCGTTCAGATGGATCGGTGCGTTGGTGGAGCCACCAATCGCCGAGTTGACGCGGATGGCGTTGATAAACGCATCCTTGGTCATGATGTCTGATGGCTTCAGGTCTTCCTTGACCATTTCAACGATGCGCAGGCCGGTAAGGTAGGAGACTTCCTGACGGTCACGGTAAGGCGCCGGGATGGCGGCGGAGCCTGGAAGCTGCATGCCCAGCGCTTCGGCGAGCGAGTTCATGGTCGTTGCCGTACCCATGGTGTTGCAATAGCCGGTCGACGGAGCCGAAGAAGCGACGAGCTTGACGAAGCCCTGGTAATCGATCTCGCCCTTGGCCAGCAATTCGCGTGCCTTCCAGACGATGGTGCCGGAACCGGTGCGCTCGCCGCGGAACCAGCCGTTCAGCATGGGGCCGACGGAAAGAGCAATGGCCGGGATGTTGACGGTGGCCGCCGCCATAAGACAGGCAGGCGTGGTCTTGTCGCAGCCAATGGTCAGCACGACGCCATCGAGCGGATAGCCATAAAGCACTTCCACGAGGCCGAGGTAAGCCAGGTTGCGGTCGAGGCCGGCGGTCGGACGCTTGCCGGTTTCCTGAATCGGATGCACCGGAAACTCAATCGCGATGCCGCCGGCTTCACGGATACCTTCACGCAGGCGATTTGCCAGTTCGAGGTGGTGGCGGTTGCAAGGGGAAAGGTCAGAGCCCGTCTGTGCGATACCGATGATCGGGCGATCAGACTGAAGCTCGGCTTGGCTGAGACCAAAATTCATGTAGCGCTCAAGATAGAGCGCCGTCATGTCCGCATTGGCGGGATTATCGAACCAGGCGCGCGAACGCAGCTTGCCCTGAGTTGCAGGAAGATTATCAGATGTCGTCATGATGCGGGTCTCCAGCCGGAAGTGGCCAACGGTAAAATATTACGAAATGCGACAAGCTTATGTTGCGCGCAAGGAAAATGGAATCAGCGTTTCGGAGATCACGCATAACCGACAGTGCTGCTCCAGACGAGTGGCATCGAGCGGCAATTCGGCTTTAACCGAATATTTTTCGGCAGTTACGGCCATCGCGGGATTACGCAACGGAATCTCCCTCCCTCTTTTGCCGTTAAACCTCGACCCCGAGAGGCGAAATTCCGGCAAAAAATCATTTTCTTATTTGTATGACTATTAGATGAAACCACGCCCTGTCAAGCACTCGAATACCAGACGCAGCGGTAAGCGAGATCTTCCAAACCACAAATTGTGAATTATTTATCATATTGATTTAACACAATATCTTCTCTCTTTCGGGGCGTGAAAGCCCATTCGCAACCTGAAATATACGAAAATGCCTCTTTTCAAGAGTATTACTATATGCTCATAGTGTCTGCGTCACGCTGACATCATCTCTGGGAGGAATAAGATGAGAAAAGCTCTCGCGACAGCTACTGTCGCCGTTTCGCTGTGCCTTGCATCAAGTGTTTCCGCAAAATCGCTGACCGTCGGCTTCTCGCAGATCGGTTCGGAATCGGGCTGGCGCGCCGCTGAAACCACCGTCACAAAACAGCAGGCCGAAAAGCGCGGCGTCACGCTGAAATTTGCCGACGCGCAGCAGAAGCAGGAAAACCAGATCAAGGCCGTGCGCGGCTTTATCGCGCAGGGCGTCGACGCAATCCTGATTGCACCTGTGGTCGCAACGGGCTGGGATGCTGTCCTGAAGGAAGCCAAGGAAGAAAAAATCCCTGTCATCCTGCTCGACCGCCAGATCGAGGCTCCTGATGATCTTTACCTGACAGCCGTCACGTCCGATCAGGTTCATGAAGGCAAGGTTGCCGGCGACTGGTTGGTCAAGGATGTCGGCTCCAAGGATTGCAAGGTGGTGGAATTGCAGGGCACGACAGGCTCGTCGCCTGCCATAAACCGCAAGAAGGGCTTCGAAGAAGCCATTGCCTCGCACAAAAACATCAAGATCGCGCGCTCGCAGACGGGTGACTTCACCCGGACCAAGGGCAAGGAAGTGATGGAAAGCTTCATCAAGGCCGAGGGCGGCGGCAAGGATATCTGTGCCGTTTACGCCCATAATGATGACATGGCCGTCGGCGCAATCCAGGCCATCAAGGAAGCCGGTCTGAAGCCCGGAACCGACATCAAGGTCGTCTCCATCGACGCCGTGCCTGATATCTTCAAGGCCATGGCAGCCGGTGAAGCCAACGCCACCGTCGAACTGACGCCCGATATGGCAGGCCCAGCCTTCGACGCGCTCGAAGCCTACTTGAAGGACAAGAAAGAGCCGCCGAAGTGGATACAGACCGAATCCAAACTTTACACGGCATCTGATGACCCGATGAAGGTCTACGAGGCGAAGAAGGGTCTGGGTTACTAAGCCATTCTTCGGAGGAACGGCACATGACTGTGCCGTTTCTTTCTGCTGAAGAGAAGGAAACTTCTCCGATTTTTGCCTGCTGAATGATCACGTATGGAGCGAGCGGACGCCACTTGTTCTTCTCCCCGCCGGGGAGAAGTCCGCGGAAGCGGGATGAGGGGGCGACGGTAGCGATAGGCCGAGAGCTAGCCCCCTCATCTACCCTGCGGGCATCTTCTCCGCGGCGGGCAGAAGAAACTGCACCCGCCCGCTCGATACACGATTATTCCAAGACCCATTGTAATGCGGAACCTGCTCAATGTCCGAAACGGCACCACTTCTGGAAGCACGCGCCATCGGCAAATCCTTTCTAGGGATCACGGCGCTTGATGGCGTTGATTTTACGCTTAGACGCGGCGAAATCCATGCCCTCCTCGGCGAAAACGGCGCAGGCAAATCGACGCTGATCAAAATCCTGACGGGCGTCTACAGCCGCGGCAGCGGATCTGTCTTTCTGGAGGGCAGCGAAATCTCGCCCGCGAATGTGGGTGAAGCGCAGGCGCTTGGCATCGGCACCGTTTATCAGGAGGTCAACCTTCTCGAAAACCTCACCGTCGCGGAGAACCTCTACCTTGGCCGCCAGCCGCGGCGCTTCGGGCTGATCGACCGCAGCACGATGCAAAAGAATTCAAAGGCGCTGCTTGCCCAGTATGGGCTCTCTATCGACGTCAACGCCCTGCTTTCCAGCTATTCCGTCGCTATCCGCCAAATCATCGCCATTGCGCGTGCCGTCGATCTTTCCGGCAAGGTGCTGGTTCTCGACGAGCCAACGGCCAGCCTGGACGCCCATGAAGTCGAGATGCTTTTCGGGGTTCTGAAGAAGCTGCGCGCCCGGGGCATCGGCATCGTCATCATCACTCACTTTCTCAATCAGGTTTACGATATTGCCGATCGCGTAACGGTGCTGCGCAATGGTCGTCTCGTTGGCACCCGCGACATCGGCAATCTGCCGAGGCCGGAACTCATTTCCATGATGCTCGGCCGAGAGCTTCAGCACATCACCCACGAACATCAGGCAACCGACGACACCGTTGTTGAAGGCGAGCCACCGATCCGCTTCGAAGGTTATGGAAAACGCGGCAGTATCGCCCCCTTCGATCTCGGCATCCGGCCCGGCGAGATCGTCGGCATCGCCGGTCTCCTTGGTTCTGGCCGAACAGAAACTGCCTTCCTGCTATTTGGCATAGACCGTCCCGACACCGGCGTTGCGACGATCGACGGGAAGCAGGCGGCCATCTCGTCGCCGGAGGCGGCGATCTCCGCGGGCTTCGGCTTCTGTCCCGAAGAGCGCAAGACGGATGGGATTATCGGCGACTTCTCCGTTACCGATAATATCGCGCTGGCGCTTCAGGCGAGACAAGGCTGGGCGCGCCCTCTTTCCCGACGGCAGAAGGCGGAGCTTGCCCAAAACTTCATTAGGTCGCTTGATATCCGTCCTGCGGATCCTGACCGGCCGATCAAGTTCCTTTCAGGCGGCAACCAGCAGAAGGCAATTCTTGCCCGCTGGCTCGCTACACAGCCGCGACTTCTGATCCTCGATGAGCCGACACGCGGTATCGATATCGGCGCGCACGCGGAAATTCTTAAAATGATCGAAAAACTCTGCACCGAGGGCATGTCGCTCGTCGTCATCTCTTCCGAGCTGGAAGAGCTGACGGCCGTTGCGCACCGGGTTATCGTCCTCTCCGACCGCCGCCACGTCAACGAATTGAAGGGCAGCGAGGTGACCGCGGATAACATCATGCGCGCCATTGCCGATGCGGCGAAAACGGAGGCGGCATGATGGTGGCGGTGACACGACGTCTCAAAAGACTTGCGCCGCAACTTGCAGCGCTGTTCATCATTCTGGCCGCGATAACAATCATTTCGCCTGGCTTTCTGAATGTTTCGCTGCAGAACGGTCGCCTTTACGGAAGCCTGGTCGACATTCTCGTGCGTGCCGCTCCCGTGGCGCTTTTGACCATAGGCATGACGCTGGTCATCGCCACCAAGGGTATTGATCTTTCCATCGGCGCTGTCATCGCCATCTGTGGTGCGGTCGCGGCCACGCTTATCAGCAATGGTTATTCCATTCCCTCGGTCATCGCCATCTCGCTCGCGGTTGGCATCGTCTGTGGCGTTTGGAACGGGGTGCTGGTCGCTCTTTTGGACATCCAGCCGATTATTGCCACGCTGATCCTCATGGTGGCGGGGCGCGGCATTGCGCAGCTCATAACCGAAGGCGTCATTCTCACCTTCAATAATGACAGCTTTGCCGCCATCGGCTCAGGCTCATTTGCGGGGATCCCTCTGCCGGTCATCATCTGGGTGACGGCGGCGCTGGTTATCGGTCTTCTCGTGCGCAAAAGCGCGCTCGGCTTCCTGATCGAAGCAACCGGCATCAACCGTCGCGCCGCGGCATTGGCCGGGGTGCGGGCACGCTTCCTATTGTTTTTCGTCTATGCCGTTTCCGGCCTCTGCGCCGCCATAGCCGGTATGATCGTGACCGCCGATATTCGCGGTGCGGATGCCAACAATGCCGGGCTGTGGCTGGAGCTCGATGCGATCCTGGCGGTCGTGATCGGCGGGACATCGCTGAATGGCGGCCGCTTCTCCATCATCGCATCGCTGATCGGGGCATTGATCATCCAGACAATCAATACCGGTATTCTCGTTTCGGGCTTTCCGCCGGAATTCAATCTCATCATCAAGGCAGGCATCATCATGGTGGTGCTGACGCTGCAATCGCCGGCGATCATGGCCCTGCTTGGTTTCGTGAAGGCGCCCAAGCCACAGGCCAAACCGGCTGCTACGAACGGCATCACCAAGGAAGGAACCGTGCGATGATCCATAGCCGCAATCTGCCGTTCCTCACCACACTGACGATCTTCGTGGTCGCCTATCTGCTATGCGTGCTGCAATATCCGGCGATCTTCTCGACGCGGGTGATCGGCAATCTTCTGACGGACAACGCTTTCCTCGGCATCGCCGCTGTCGGCATGACATTCGTCATCCTGTCGGGTGGCATCGACCTTTCGATCGGTTCGGTCATCGCATTCACCAGCGTTTTCGTGGCGGTCATGGTGGGCACCTATAATCTCCACCCCCTGCTGGCCTTCGCGATCGTGCTCGCTATCTCGACGCTGTTCGGATGCCTGATGGGGGCGATGATCCGCTTCCTGTCGATCCCGCCTTTCGTGGTGACGCTCGCGGGCATGTTTTTGGCACGCGGCGCAGCTTACCTCATTTCCACCCAGTCAGTGCCGATCTCGCACCCCTTCATTGACGCGATACAGGGCTTCTATTTCCGCTTTCCGGGCGGCGGCAGGCTGACGGCGCTCGCCATGCTGATGCTTGTCGTTTTCGCGGCCGGCATGTTGATCGCCAGCCGCACCCGGTTTGGCGCCAATGTCTATGCGCTCGGCGGCAACCAGCAGTCGGCAGAACTGATGGGCGTCCCGATCGGGGCGACGACTATCGGCATCTATGCGCTCTCGGGTTTCCTTTCGGGTCTCGCCGGCATCGTTTACACGCTTTACACGTCGTCGGGTTATTCGCTGGCGACGGTGGGCGTGGAGCTGGACGCCATCGCAGCCGTCGTCATCGGCGGCACGCTTTTGACGGGCGGCACAGGGTTGGTGGCGGGAACCTTTGTCGGCCTGCTGATCCAGGGGCTGATCCAGACCTACATCGTTTTTGACGGGACGCTGTCCTCCTGGTGGACGAAAATCGTCATCGGCGTGCTGCTTTTTGTCTTCATCGTGTTGCAGCGCGCAATCATCTGGTATTCAAACAGGAGAATGGCCGGACCGCATCCGGCATAACGCAAACGGAGGCTTTATTGGGGCTGCTCGAAACGACGATTAGCGGACGAAAACGCCGGAACAGCCACGCCCATGTGGTTTCCGAACTCGGCAGCGCCATCGTCTCGGGCCGGATTGCGGAAGGCTCCCTGCTCCCCAATGATGCCGAACTCTCGCTGCGTTTCGGCGTCTCGCGCACCGTGCTGCGGGAGACCATGAAGACGCTGGCAGCCAAGCGGCTGGTTGAGCCCAAGGCCAAGGTGGGCACGCGGGTTCTTGATCGCTCCAGCTGGAATTTCTTCGATCCTGACGTGCTGGGATGGCGGTGCGAGGCCGGTATTGATCAGGAATTCGTCACCCATCTGGCGGAAATCCGCCTCGCGCTGGAGCCGGCTGCCGCCGCGGCTGCAGCCCTACAGGCCTCCAACGACGATATCGTCTCCCTCTACGTCATCGCCGCGAAATTCGACAATCCGAAACATACGCCGGAAAGTATCGCGAAGGTCGATCTCGAATTCCACCTTGCCGTGGCGCATATGTCCGGTAATCCCTTCATGCGCTCGGCAAGCGGCCTGATTGAAGCTGCGCTGGCCATTTCGTTCCAGCTGTCATCACCGGCCGCTTCAACCGGCACCATCGCCGAAATTGCTTCCAACCATCTGCGCATCGTGCATGCAATTGCGGCGCGGGATGCCGATGCCGCGGTGAAGGCCATGCGTCACGTTATCGAGGTGGGCAAGGACAGGACACAGAACGCGATCAAACCGATCTAGAGCTTCCGCCCTCGCGAGTGGGAGGTGGTACGACAAGGGTGACATCCCGGCGTTTTCATGCTAGGAATTTTATATTCCTTAACTTTGCGTCCACATCTGGAAACAAGCATGAATGATGCCCTCACCGAAATGTTGCGTGGCCTGCGGCTTGACGGGGTGGAATATGGCCGGTGCCGAATGGCTACCCCATGGGCGACGGCCTTTCCCGAGCAGGAAGCGGCACGGTTTCATTTTATCGGTGTTGGCCAGGCGAAGTTGCGCAAACCGTCCGGCGAGTGGCTGACGCTCACATGCGGCGACGCGGTGCTTCTTCCCCGAGGCCACGCGCATGTTCTTGGCAGCGGCGAGACCGTGACACCTTCTCCTTTTGATAACTTCGGCAAGAAGGAAGTCTGTCAGGGTGTCTTCGACCTGCAATGTGCCAGTGCCGGCGGGGATACGATTGCCTTTACCGCCTCGATGCGTTTCAACATGGACAATCTGCATCCCCTGCTCCAGATGATGCCAGATGTGATGTTGACCAGCGACCTCGCCAAGAGCGATCCAGCCATTCCACACCTGCTCGAAGCCATGACGCGCGAGGTGGAGTTGAACCGCGTCGGTGCGGGCGGCATTCTGGCAAGGCTTGCCGACGTGCTGACGGCAACGTTGATCCGCACATGGGTGGAACATGGCTGCGGCGATTCGAGCGGCTGGCTTGCTGCCGTGCGCAATCCGGAACTCGGACGGGTGCTGGCGGCCATCCACCTCAACCCCGAAAAAGACTGGAACGTCGAGGAACTTGCGTCCTTGATGGGCGCATCCCGTTCCAGCTTTGCTGAACGTTTCACACGTATCGTCGGGGAAAGCCCCGCCCGCTATGTCGTGCGCGTACGCATGCATCAGGCACGCCTGTGGCTGCGCGAGGGAATGCGCGTGACAGTGGCGGCGGAAAAGCTCGGTTATGACTCCGAAGCTTCGTTCAGCCGCGCGTTCAAACGTGTGATCGGCGCGCCGCCCAGCCAGTTCCGCAGGAAAGACGCGGTGGCGCTGGAGGATGCCGCCGCCTGAACGGCTCAATGAAAATCGCGGGATTTCACCCGGATTTCCTCTCTTTCATATTCCTCCAGATCCGGCGAAGGACGCTTTTTGAGATCGCGCCTGTCCAGATGGGATATGCCGCGATGAAACTCGTCGCCACGCCCATGGGGCAGCGGAAAAGCATGATTTCGCTCCCCGACGCTCGCCAGTTCTCCCGAAAGATCGGTCAGCCGGTGGGCGACCAGATGCACAACCTCGCCTTCGCGCTGAATCTTGCCGTAAATGCCGACCATGCTGCCTGTTAACACCACGCGGCGGTACTTTTCGAAGGTTTTCACCCATAGCACCGCATTGGCAATGCCCGTCTCGTCCTCCAGCGTCATAAAGATCACGCCCTTTGCCGAACCGGGACGCTGGCGCACCAGCACCAGGCCCGCTGTTTCCAGCCACGCGCCATCCCTTGATCGATAGGCTTCAGCGCAGGTGACGATGCGACGGCTCGAAAGATCACGACGCAGGAATGTCATGGGATGCTCCCGAAGGGTCAGCCCCACATGGCCATAATCCTGCACGACCTCGCCGCCATCAGTCATGGCGCGAAGCGCCACGGAAGGCTCCTGAAGCTCTTCGATAACGGCGTTTTCCCTAATGGCGGCAGCGGCAAAAAGCGGCAGAGGCTCATCCCGCAAGGCCTTGATGGCCCAGAGTGCTTCGCGTCTGGCAAGGCGAAGCGACGGCAAAAAGCCATCGGCTTCGGCAAGGCACACGAGGGCAGCGACCGGAACACCTGCCCGTCGCCACAGATCATCCACGGAGGCAAAAGGCCGATCCTGCCGCGCCGCGACGATTTTTGCGGCGTGATCATTGGCCAGACCCTTCACAAGACGCATGCCAAGCCGCACGGCATAACGTTCTTTGCCCTCCGCATTTATCTCGCCTGTCGGCTCAAGTGTGCAGTCAAACCGGCTTTCATTGACACAGACCGGGCGAACCTCCACCCCATGATCGCGCGCATCGCGCACGATCTGCGCCGGGGCGTAAAAGCCCATGGGCTGCGAATTCAAAAGCGAGGCACAGAAAATATCCGGATGATGGCACTTCAGCCATGCGGAGGCATAGGCAATCAGCGCGAAGGACGCCGCGTGGCTTTCCGGGAAACCATAACTGCCGAACCCTTCGAGCTGTTTGAAGATGCGTTCGGCGAAGTCCTTGTCATAGCCGCGTCCGACCATGCCATCGATCAAATCCTGCTGGAACTTGGAGATGGTGCCGACATTCTTGAAAGTCGCCATGGCACGGCGCAACTGGTCCGCCTTGCCCGGCGAAAAACCGGCGCATTCGATAGCAACACGCATCGCCTGCTCCTGAAACAGCGGTACGCCAAGCGTGTTGCCCAGAACGCGTCGCAATTCCTCCTTGGGGTAATGGACCGGCTCCTTTCCCTGTCTTCGACGGAGATAGGGATGAACCATATCGCCCTGAATGGGACCGGGACGAACGATAGCCACCTGGATAACGAGATCATAAAATTCTTCCGGCTTTAGGCGAGGCAGCATGGACATCTGCGCCCGGCTTTCAATCTGAAAGGTGCCAAGCGTATCGGCCTTCTGGATCATTGCGAAGGTCGCGGGGTCCTTGGCTGGCATTGACGTGAGGTCGTATTTCTTGCCTGTCCGATCCTCCAGCATGTTGAAGCCGCGCTTCATGCAGGAAAGCATGCCGAGCGCCAGGCAATCCATCTTCATGAATTTGACGATATCGATATCGTCCTTGTCCCACTCGATGATCTGTCGATCATCGATGGCGGCAGGTTCAATCGGCACCAATTCATCGAGCCTATCGTGCGTGAGAACGAAGCCGCCGGGATGCTGGCTATGATGTCGCGGCGTGCCGACGAGTTGGTTGGCAAGCTCGAAGGCGAGTTGCAGGCGGCGGTCCTCCATATTGAGGTTCAACTCTTTCACCTGCTTTTCGCCAACGCCCTCGCTCCAGCGCCAAACCTGCGATGAAAGCAGTTTCGTCAGGTCTTCGGGCAGGCCCAGAACCTTGCCGACATCCCGCAACGCCCCTCGGCCACGGTAGCGTGTCACGACTGAACAGAGTGCTGCCTTATCCCGCCCATAGGTATCATAGACCCACTGGATGACTTCCTCACGCCGCTGATGCTCGAAATCCACGTCGATATCAGGGGGTTCCCGGCGCTCTTCGGACACGAAACGCTCAAAAAGAAGATCGACTTTCAAAGGATCAATCGATGTAATCCCGAGCACGAAACAGACGACGGAATTGGCTGCGGATCCTCGTCCCTGACATAAAATATCCAGTTTGCGGGCATGCTGCACGATGGCGTTGACCGTCAGAAAATAGGGGGCGTATTCCAGCCTGCCGATAAGACCGAGCTCATGACACAGCGCCTTCTCCACCTTCTCCGGCAAACCATCCGGGTAACGGGTCGGCACCGCTTCCCAGACCATCTTCTCCAGCGCCTGCTGCGCCGTCAGCCCCGGCAGACTGCGCTCCTCGGGATATTGATAGACCAACTCCTCCAGCGAGAACTTGCAGCGTTTGGCAATTTCGAGGCTGCGAGCCAGCGCCTCGGGGTAACGGGCAAACAGCCGGTGCATTTCCTGCGGCGGCTTCATGTAGCGGTCGGCATGGCGCTCACGCCGGAAACCCGCCTCGTCGATGGTGCAATTGTGCCGGATACAGGTGACGACGTCCTGCAACATACGCCGCTCGGGCACATGGAACAGCACATCATTGGTCACCACAGTCGGCACGCCAGCGGCCTGCGCCATATCAGACAACTCGAAAAGCCGCATCTGGTCGTTGGGACGTCTTCGAAGACTGAGCGCCATATAGGCCCGGTCGGCAAAGGCGGCCTTCAGTCGCCGCAAACGAAGAGCGCAGAGATCGTCGGCCAGATCGGCCAACAGAACGACGATCTGGCCTTCGCCATAGGTGACCAGATCATCCCATGCCAGTCGGCATTTGCCCTTGCCGCCCCTTTTCTTGCCCACGGAAAGAAGCCGGCAGAGCCGCCCATAGGCCGCACGATCCATGGGATAGACGAGCACCGAAAGATCGTCGTCCAGATCGAGCCGGCAGCCGATCACGAGCCGGATATTGTGATTATTGGCGGCCTCATAGGCACGGGGAATAGCGGCAAGGCTGTTTCGATCAACAATGCCCAGCGCCTCGATGCCGAGGGTTTTTGCCTGTTCGAAAAGCTCGTCGCAGGAGCTTGCGCCACGCAGAAAGGAAAAATGCGTGGTGACCTGCAACTCGGCATAACGCGGCGCACTCATGCGAAAAACCCATGAATAAACCAGCCCTGCGAACCCGTCTCGGCATGCTCGCCGTCACCGGAGCGGAAAATCCAGAAGCGTTCGCCGCTCTGGTTTTCGACCGTGAAATAATCGCGCACGGCAGCCTTTTCGCGGTCACGTTTCCACCATTCCCCAAACACCCGCTCGGGTCCATCGGCGCGCCGCACGAGATGGCGCACGCCCTTCCAGATGAAATAGCGCGGCGGATGGTCTGGCAGAAGCGCCATGGTTTCGACGGGTTCAGGCCTTGCCAGCAGCCGCACGGGACGTGGCCAATGACCGGGCCAGCCAAGCTGGTCCTCGGGGGATAGGGCCGCAACTGAAGTAACGGACCGTTCCGGCACATCGCTTGCCACCGCTGCATAGCGATAAACGCGATGGCCGCGGTTGAGGATCACATCCACAGTGCCAGCGATGTCGGCACGCTCCTCGTCCAGCAAGGAAGAGCGGGCCTGGGCGGCGAGAAGCGGTTCCGCATGGGTAGCGGTCAGCACCATCATCTCGATGCCGAAACCGGGATCGATCGTGTCGATGCGGTCGGTCAGAAGCCGAACCAGCTGTTTGACGTCGCGCACCGGTCTTGATGTGCCCGCTCTTATGGCCTGCAGACCGCTATCGACCCTGTGCAACACCAGATCGATCCGGCGCGCGCCAAGGCCACGTTTTTCCAGCGCGACACAAAGGCCGGTAACCAGCTTCTGGGTATAGCGGGCTATCGTCTCCGCCGCCGCGATCGGTTCGGGAAAGGCGCGGCGTACTTCCACCAGATCGGCCACACGAACCGGTTCGATAGGTTCGCCGATCTCCCCGAAAGCCTGCGACAGACGACGGACGACCTCCGGGCCGAAACGCAGGGTGAGCGGTGCGCGCGGGGCTTCGGCAAGATCGCCGATGGTGCGAAAGCCGAGCACCTTCAACCCGGAAACGACACGGTCTTCCAGCCGCAGCGCGGTCAATGGCAGAGCACTGATCGCCGCCCGCTGCCCGTCTGGCGGCACGATGCTGATTTCCTCTCGGTTGAAACGTGCAAGCGCATGAGCGGCCCCCCAGCTATCGGCAATGGCCGCGCGGGCGGCAAAGCCTGCGGCATGCAGACGGTTGACCATGCCGCTCAACATCAGCGTCTCATTGCCGTGCAGATGGTCCGCACCCGCCGTGTCCAGCACCAGCCCATCAGGCGCATCGGCGGCGACGATAGGGGCATAAATGCGCAGGAAATGAAATGCGAGCTGTTGAAGCGCACGGGCATCTCCCGCCGCATCCAGATCTTCCACAAGAAGACCCGGCACCAGCGCCTGCGCCTTGCTGACCGGTGTGCCTGCCCGGATGCCTGCCGCCTTTGCGGCCTTGTCGAGCGCAAGCACCAGCCGGCGGCTGCCCTGGCGACCGATCATGACCAGCGGCTTTTCAGCCGGCGGCGCGTTCTGTCCCAAAAGACGCCGGAAACGATCCGTCGGCCATGTCGGCAGGTAGAGCGAGACGACCCTTTGCATCACAGGCTTCCACTTCAAATTCGGCGCTTTCGCCGCCGCGACATCGCAAGAGTTCCAGCAACCAGCGCGGCCTACCCACACCCGGCACCGGCAAGGGCGCTGAAGGCCGCACGGAGATACGCCAGCGGGTGACGGCCGCTGTCGGTTCACCAAACAGCTTGGCATCGTCCGCACGCCGGAAACGACGGATGGCAAGGCCGGTCACGCCTGATGTTTCCGCCGCCAGTTGCAGTCGCCGGGAAGCATTCATCGGCAGTTTCGCCATTTCACCCATCACCACGCCGAAACCGTTGCAGCGCAGCCCTTCTTCGAAACAGTCGAGCACGCCTTTTTCATCACGACATTCAACGATGATGAGCCGGTTCTGCGACAGGCCCGCCTGCGTCAGACCCGGCATGAACAGATCCCGACGGGTGACGCACCATAAAACCTTGCCGGAAAGCCTTGCCGCCACACCAGCCGCAAAGAGCGCGGCGGCCGCACCATCGGCAGCGCCGTTGCCAGCGCCGCTCAGCTCATGCAGGCAACCAAGCTTGAGCCCGCCTCCCGGCAGGTGATGGTCGATGGCATCCACACCGAAAGGCAAGGTCTCGTGCAGGCGCTGAGCGCCGTTACCGATCCTTTCCAGCCTTTCACGCAGCTCTTCGACAACGAGCAACTGATCCGCGCGCTTTTGCATGGCATGACAGGTTTCAACTTGGGTTATTCATCTTATTGTTCTTGTTTTGTTCCTATTTCAGCAAAGAGTCAAGCAATAGGCTGACGCTCATCAACAGTTTACATGGGGGGACGGGATTCTGCCCTTGCAGCCCTTCGTCCCACCGTTAAAACGGAAGTGTCCGCTCGCCCCGTGTTTACCCCGACAACGGCAACGGACATCATGGTTTGGAGGAACCACCGATGATCGCCAGCATCTTGATTGCCGTGGTTGCGGCCATCCATATCTACATCGTCATTCTGGAAATGCTGCTGTGGGAGAAGCCAGCCGGCCGAAAAGCCTTCGGTCTCTCGGCAGATTTCGCCCGGCAGACAAAGGTGCTTGCCGCCAATCAGGGACTTTATAACGGCTTTCTCGCAGCCGGGCTGATCTATGGGCTCACACAGGGCGATGAAGGGTTGAGCTTCAAGCTCTTCTTCCTGATCTGTGTGCTGGTGGCCGGTATTTTTGGCGCGATCACTGCCAATATGAAGATCCTGTTCATCCAGGCATTGCCGGCATTGTTTGCCCTTGGCTTCCTCTGGCTTGGAGCATGAACCGATGACCGCCTGGAACGACACCTCCGCAAGGGACGCACTCAACCGCATCTTCATGGCCGCCGTCGCCAGCGCCGATCCGGCAAAGGTGTTGCAACACCACCTGCCCTCCCCGCCCAAAGGCCGTTGCGTGGTGGTTGGCGCGGGCAAGGCCTCCGCCGCCATGGCCGCAGCGCTTGAAGCGGCATGGCCAGATGTCGACCTTTCAGGCGTGGTGGTGACACGTTACGGCCATGCCGTGCCGACTGCGCGTATCGAGATCATCGAAGCCTCGCATCCGGTGCCGGACGACAGGAGCGCCGAAGCGGCAAAACGCATTCTCGCCGCCGTCAAAGGGTTGACTGCAGACGACATGGTCATCGCATTGATTTCCGGCGGCGGTTCGGCGCTGATGGTCGCACCCGCCGAGGGAATGACGCTTGCAGACAAGATGGCGGTTAACCGCGCGTTACTCGCCAGCGGCGCTACGATTTCCGAAATGAACGCCGTGCGCAAGCACCTCTCGCGTATCAAGGGCGGGCGGCTGGCACTCGCTGCCAGACCGGCAAAGGTTGTTTCACTGCTGATTTCCGATGTGCCTGGTGATGACCCCTCGGAAATCGCCTCCGGTCCGACGGTTGCCGATCCGAGCGATATCGAAACCGTGCGGGAAATCGTCACGCGCTATGCCCTCGATCTCCCCGAAACCGTGCGTCAGGTGCTGGAAAAAGGTGAGGAAACCCCGAAGGCCGGCGATATCGACGAGGATATCCGGCTCATCGCGGCTCCCTCGCTCGCCCTGCAGGCGGCAGCGGACGAGGCAGTGATGCTAGGGCTAATGCCTCTTATCCTCGGGGATTCGCTGGAAGGCGAGTCGAAAGATGTCGGTGCGGTCATGGCCGGTATTGCGGTTTCCGCCAGCCGCAAGGGCCTGCCGATCAAAGGCCCGGCCGTCCTGCTTTCCGGTGGCGAAACCACAGTCACGCTGAACAGGGGAGTTGGCGGCAAAGGGCCGGCCGGTAAAGGCGGCCGCAACACGGAATTCCTTCTGAGCCTTGCGCTGACCCTCAAGGGAGCCCATGGCATCTGGGCTATTGCTGGCGATAGCGATGGCATCGATGGCGTCGAAGATGCTGCGGGGGCCGTGATTACACCGGATACCTTAAAGCGCATGCGCGAGGCGGGGGTCGATCCGCGCCAGTCGCTGGTGAGCCATGACAGCTATACAGCCTTCAAGGCGACCGATGATCTCGTCGTAACGGGTCCAACGCTCACCAATGTGAATGATATCAGGGCGATCTTGATCGCGTAGGCTTGATAGCAACCACCGTGTGACGGCGTTTTTGATGCGGCCTGTTCCGATAGGCAACAGGCCGCAAAAGGTCTTCATTATTAGAGCTTTACCCAGCCGCCATTGTTCTTGCCGGACTCGATGCAGGCCGTGACGAAAGCGACGCCTTTGACCCCGTCATCCACGGTCGGATAAATCACCGCCTTGTCCAGCGCCGATCCGTCGCGGCGTGCCTCGATGGCATGGGCCGCTTCAGTATAGATGGTGGCGAAGGCTTCGAGATAACCTTCCGGGTGGCCCGATGGAATGCGGGTGACGCGCGCCGCCGCAGCCCCTGCGCCTGCACCGCCGCGGGTGATCAACTGCTTGGGCTCGCCAAGCTTCGTGAACCAGAGATAGTTCGGGTCGGCCTGCGTCCATTCAAGGCCGGCCTTGTCACCATACACACGAACTTTCAGCCCGTTTTCGTGACCGACCGCAACCTGGCTGCACCAGAGCAGCCCCTTCGCCGCCTGCTTGCCGTCCTTCGCCTTGAAGCGCAGCATCACATGCGCGTTGTCGTCCAGTCGGCGGCCTTCAACGAAGGTGTGTACATCGGCTGCCAGTTCGTCGACTTCCAGACCGGAAATGAAGCAGCCGAGATTATAGGCGTGGGTGCCGATATCGCCTGTGGAACCGCCTGCACCCGATTGTGCCGGGTCGGTGCGCCAGACCGCCTGTTTGGCACCCGTCTGCTCAATGGGCTCCGCCAGCCAGTCCTGCGGATATTCCATCTGTACCAGACGGATATTGCCAAGGGCACCTGACTCCACCAGCTCGCGCGCATGCCGCACCATGGGGTAGCCGGTATAGTTATGCGTCAGGATAAACAGGGCGTCCGCCTTGTCGGCCACGTCCTTCAGCTTCTTCGCGTCTTCCAGATTGGAGGTCAGCGGCTTGTCGCAGATCACATGGATGCCGCGCTCGAGAAAGGCCTTTGCCGCCGGGTAGTGGACGTGGTTCGGGGTGACGATAGCCACCGCCTCGATGCCATCCTCTCGCAGCGCTTCCTTTTCGGCCATTTCCTCGAACGAACCGTAGCAACGCTCGGGGTCGAGCCCCAGTTCGCGGCCGGAAGCGAGGGATTTTTCCGGCGTCGATGACAGGGCCCCGGCCACGAGATCGAAGCGATTGTCGAGCCGGGCAGCCATGCGATGAACGCCGCCGATAAAGGCGCCCGAACCACCGCCCACCATGCCGAGACGAATCCGCTTGTTCGCCGCGTCGGTTGTCTTTCCTTCAATAGCCATAATGTTTCCCCTGCAATGCTTTCAAAGCCCAAGCATACGGCGGTTTGCCGCATCGTCGGTGCCGCTGGATGCGAAGTCGTCAAAGGCCTTTTCCGTGACGCGGATGATATGCGCCTTGACGAATTCCGCCCCTTCGCGGGCGCCGTCTTCAGGATGTTTCAGTGCGCATTCCCACTCAACCACAGCCCAGCCGTCGAAGTCATTGGCAGCCATTTTCGAGAAAACCGCACCAAAATCCACCTGCCCATCGCCTAGCGAACGGAAGCGGCCGGCGCGCTCCACCCAGCCCTGATAACCGCCGTAGACGCCCTGCCGTCCGGTTGGGTTGAACTCCGCATCCTTGACGTGGAACATCTTGATACGATCTTTGTAGATATCGATATTGTCGAGATAATCCAGGCATTGCAGCACATAATGCGAGGGATCGTAGAGCATGTTGGCGCGGGGATGGTTCTTCACCCGCTCCAGGAACATCTCGAAGGTTATGCCATCATGCAGATCTTCACCCGGGTGGATTTCATAGCAGACATCCACACCCTGCTCATCGGCATAATCGAGGATCGGCGTCCAGCGTTTTGCCAGTTCGTCAAAGGCGGTTTCCACCAGACCTGCCGGGCGCTGCGGCCAAGGATAGATGAAAGGCCAGGCGAGTGCGCCGGAGAATGTTGCATGCGCCTTGATGCCGAGATTCTTCGACGCTTTCAGCGCCAGCTTCACCTGCTCGACCGCCCATTGCTGGCGCGCTTTCGGATTACCGCGCACTTCCGGCGCGGCAAAACCGTCAAATGCCTCATCGTAAGCGGGGTGAACGGCGACGAGTTGCCCTTGCAAGTGGGTGGAAAGCTCCGTGACCTCCACGCCGTTCTGGCGCGCGATACCGGCAAACTCGTCGCAATAATCTTTTGATTCCGCCGCTTTTTTGAGATCGATCAGCTGGCCTGCCCAGCTTGGCACCTGCACACCGGCATAGCCTTTTTCCGCTGCCCATTTGGTAATGCCGTCCCAGCTGTTGAAGGGCGCTGCATCACCGGCAAACTGACCGAGAAAAAGACCCGGTCCCTTGATCGTTCTCATAAAAATCTCCTCCTGCATCGATACAGTTGCGCGGTAACCCGCTCTTTCTCCAGCGCCAAGCTAACCGCTCGTGATTTTCAAACAAGCCCCAAAAGCGGGAGGCAAGAAAATTTCCGTATTTCATTCAAAAGACGGGAACCTCTTAAAGCGCCAACCCACTTGCTCTGTCGAATACATGCACGCGCTCATGATGAACGCTTGCGGCAAAGGGCGTGTTGACCTTCACCAGTTGCTCGCCATCAACCACCGCCGTCACTTGATCCCCTGCCAGCTCGAAGACCACATGGGTCTGCGCTCCCGTCGGCTCCACCAGCACCGTTCTGCCGGTGAGCGAGATGTCTCCGCCGATCGCCGAGCCGATATGTTCAGGACGAAGCCCGATCGTCACCGGCTGGCCGCGCTTGACCTTGCGCGAGGCGCCAATGCGGATTGCGGTTCCATCCTTTAGCCGGGCAGCGGGCTGGTCACCCTCGCCATCGACCACGCCTTCGATGAGGTTCATGGCGGGTGAACCGATGAAGGCGGCGACGAAGAGATTGGCCGGTGTCTTATAGAGCTCAAGCGGCGTGCCCTGCTGCTCGACCCGGCCGTGATTGAGCACCACCACCCGGTCAGCCAGCGTCATCGCCTCGATCTGATCATGGGTGACATAGATGGAGGTGGTGCCGACCTTCTGGTGCAGCGCCTTGATTTCGCTGCGCATCTGCACGCGCAGCTTGGCGTCGAGGTTGGAGAGCGGCTCATCGAACAGGAAGACGGCGGGGTTGCGCACGACAGCGCGGCCCATGGCGACACGCTGGCGCTGGCCGCCGGAAAGCTGCGAGGGCTTGCGGTCGAGAAGCTTGCCGAGATCGAGCATGCGGGCGGCTTCCGCCACGCGCTCCTCGATGACGTTTTTCGGCTGGTCGGCGAGCTTCAAATTGAAGCCCATGTTTTCGGCCACCGTCATATGCGGATAAAGCGCATAGGACTGGAACACCATGGCGATGTTGCGTTCACGCGGGGTCATGCCGTTCACCACCTTGTCACCGATGAGAATATCGCCATCGGTGATTTCCTCCAGCCCCGCGATCATGCGCAAAAGCGTGGACTTGCCGCAGCCAGAAGGCCCGACCAGCGCGATGAACTCCCCATCGGCAATATCGAGCGATATGCCGTGAATGACATCGAGCGCGGCATAGGACTTGCGGATATCCCTAAGTTCGACGGAAGCCATGTTTTGCTCCTTTCAAGTCACGATTTGACGGCACCGGCCGTCAGGCCCGCGATGATGTGTTTCTGTGCGAGGAAGAAGACGATGACGGTCGGCAGGATCGTCAGCGTGATGAAAGCGAGCACCAGCTGCCATTCCGTGCCGAACTCACCGCGATAGACCATGATGCCGAGCGGCCAGGGATATTTCGATTCCGAATTCAGCATGATCAGTGGCAGGATGTAGCTGTTCCAGCTGCCGACGAAAGAGACAATGCCAACGGTCGCCACGATCGGCCGCGAAAGCGGCACGGAAATGTGCCAGAAAAAGCGCAGGTAGCCGCAACCATCCACAAAAGCCGCCTGAAACAACTCATCCGGCAGGTTACGGAAATAATTGCGGAACAACAGAATGCTCATGCCGAGGCCAAAGGCCACCTGCGGCAGCACCACGCCCCAATAGGTATCGAGCAGGCCAAGATCGCGAATGCGGATGAAAAGCGGCAGGATGGCGGTGGCCGCCGGAAACATCAGGCCCAGCAAGAAATAGTTGAGCAGGAAGGACGAGCCGAAAAACTTCACGTGCGCGAAGGTGAAGGCCGCCATAGCCGAAACGGTCAGCGTCAGGAATACCGTCAGCAGTGCGATGACGAGCGAATTGAAGATTTGCAGCCAGTAACGTTTACCGAAGAGAATATCGCCGTAATTGGCCCATTGCCACTCGGCCGGAATGCCGAACGGATTGACGCGCAGGTCTCCCAGCGTCTTGAAGCCGCCAAGGGCAGTCGTCAGAAGCGGGATGAGGACGATGGCTGCAATCAGGCTCAGCGAGATATAAAGATAAAGCTTGGTTTGCAGCGGCATGCGGACGGAAGTGGATGTGTCAGTCATGGCGCATGAAAATCCTTTTATAACCGAAGGCGAGCGTCACGCAGATGACGAAGAGAACGACGCCGACCGCACTGCCAAGCCCAACCTGCATGCGCATGACGCCGTAGGTGTAGAGGAAGGTGACCATGGTCTGTGTCGAGTTGGACGGACCACCGCCCGTCAGCGGCATAATCATGTCGAACAACTGCAGCGAGCCGATAACCGCAAAGAAGACGGAAAGGCGCACCGTGGAGCCGAGCATCGGCAGCGTGACGTAACGGAATTTCTGCCAGCCGGACGCGCCGTCGATTTCGGCCGCTTCCAGCACGTTCTTGTCGACCGATTGAAGGCCGGCGATGAACAGCATCATGTGGAAACCGAAATACTTCCAGACGATGACGCCGAGCACGGCGTAAATCGCCACATCCTTGTCTGCCAGCACGTAGGGATTGGCGAACCCGAAGAAATTGGAGATGGCGGCAAAGAGACCATAATCGCCATCATAAACGAAACGCCAGATCAGACCCGCAGCAACATCCGCCAGAACATAGGGCAGGAAGAAAACCAGCCGGAAGGCGACGACGCCGGGGATGCGATGCGCCAGCATCATGGCGAGCCAGATGGCCAGCGGGATCTGGATCAGGATCGAAATGAGGATGATGAGGCCGTTATTGATCAGGGCCTGCGAGAATGCGGCATTGCCGAACAGGACCTGGAAATTCTTCAAGCCGACGAAATCGGTCGGTGTGCCGTAACCGTTCCAGCGGTAAAGGCTGTACCAAGCCGCCTCGCCCATGGGCAGAATGACGAAGAGGGTAAAGAGCAGAAGTGCGGGCGGCAGGAAGACCAGAAGGGTCAACGCCCGGTCATGCGCGACCGAACTTTGCTTGCGCTTAGCCTTCGTCGCACCGCGCGCCGGTATGGACGCAGAAGTCATGGTAGTATCCGTCATCTTTATCCGCTTTCATGGAGGCAGATAAGCGGCGCCGCATATTCAGCGACGCCACCATGGAAATCGTCAGATCAGCGCAGTTCGAATGCGTCCTGAATCTGCTGGGCGCCTTCCTCTGCGGTCATCTGGCCGGAAACGATTTCGACCGAGATATCGTTGACGACACGACCGACGGCAGCGCCGAGCGTCTGGTCGAAGAAGTTCTGGTGCCAGGTGGAGGCGGCAAGCTGCTTGGCGGAGTCCGCGAGTAGCGGGTTTTTCACCGCGCCGGCAGCGCCCGTCGCAACCGGCAGGATCATGCCGGCGGTCGCCATTTTCTCCTCGCTTTCCTTGCTGGTCAGGAAGGTGGCGAAATCAATCGCTTCCTTGGACGCGTTTTTGGTAAGCGCCCAGCCGTTCAGGCCGCCCAGAGTGTCGGTGGCCTTGCCTGCGCCGCCCTCGACAACCGGGAAAGCGAAGCGGCCGATATTTTCAGGGGCCAGCCCCTTGCCGTCGCCAGCATTCTTGCGCTGGTTCGCTTCGGTATTGTCAAAGCCGAGAATGATGGCTGCCTTGCCATCGCCAAAGACTCCGAGAGCCTGCGGCCAGGTCGCGCCGAGATAGCCGGGCTGGAACGGTTCGAGCTTGCCGAATTCGGCCAGTTGCTCACCGGCCTTGATGATCGTCGGGTCCATGAAGCCTTCGCCTTCACCCTTGCGGGCTGCGTCAAACACGGCCTGGCCGCCATTGCGCATCACGAGATAGCTCCAGTAGAAATGGATCGGCCATTTCTCACCACCGCCGCCGGCGATCGGCACGATGCCCGCATCCTTGATCTTCTTGACCGTGGCGCTGAAATCAGCCCAGGTCTTGATGTCCTCAGCCTTCACACCGGCCTTGGCGAACAGTTCCTTGTTATAAAAGAAGCTGACGAGGCTCACGCGGTAGGGTACGGCCCAGACCTTGCCATCAAAAGAAAGGCCATCGATTGCGGAAGCGTTATAGGCCTGACGCAGCTTGCCGCCATCGGCATCGAAAACCTCCGTCAAGTCCTTCAATGCGCCGGTCTTGGACTGCTCTTCGAGAACCCCGCCACCCCAGCTGTAGAAGAAATCAGGCACGTCGTTGGATTGCAGCAGCGTCGGCAATTTTGCCTTGAAAGCCTCGTTTTCGAGGAACTGCAACTGAACATCGACATCGGGGTGCTTGGCCTCATACTCCTTGGCGATCTCCTCCCAGACGGCCACGGATTTGGGATCCAGTTCTACGTGCATCCATTTTACGACCGTCGCGGCCGAAGCGCTCGCTGCACCGAGCATGAGAGCAATACTTGTCGTTGTGGCAAAGCTTACGAGCCTGCCGCTCAGGCTTGCGCCTGCGTGCCAAATCGTCATGATGGTGATCCTCCCTGGGGATATCCTCATTTATTCCCCGATGCGGATTAATTCATATCAGGGTTCGCTCATTGTCAAGGCACGATGCCGATTTTTTGCGCTTAGCGCTTGACACACCCCTCCCCCGCGCCGTTATTTAATCCGTATTCCGATATAAATCGGGAGACGACATTGATCGCAGCAGGACCCCATGAAGACCGCAGACCCAGAATTGATGCGCGCGATCAACAGGCTGAGCGTGCTCGACAGTATCCGCCGGCACGGACCCATCTCCCGAGTAGAGATCAGCGAACGCACCCAGCTCTCCACCACGACGGTTTCCGCCATCACCGCCTCGCTGCTGGATGACGGCCTCATTCTGACCCGCCACCTCGGCGACATCAGGACGGAAGGTGGGCGCGGAAGACCGCGCGTAATGCTGGAACTGAACCCGGATGCTGCCCGCGTCGTGGGGGCAAAGATTGCCGCCAACCGCATGGTGTTCGTTGTTACCGATTTCTGCGGAAATGTCCTTTCTACTCTCGCTTTGCCAATTCGTGTCGATCGCCAGCCAATCGGCGTTATCGCCGATCTTGTCGAGGACGGCGTTCGCCGATGCGTGGTTGACGCGGGCTTCTCGCTTGAGGATGTGGACATGGTCTGCCTCGGGCTGCCCGGCGTCATCGAGCATCGCACCGGCAAGATCCGCAGCAGCCCTATTCTCCGGGAAGTGAACGTCAATTTCGCCGAGGAAATGACGGCAAGGCTGAATTCGCCGACCATTATCGAAAGCGATGCCCATGCCATCACGCTGGCGCACCACTGGTTCGGCCATGCGCGTGATCTCGAAGACATGGTGTTGATTTCACTGGAACAAACCCTCGGGCTCGGCGTGCTGCATCAAAACCAGCTCTTTCGCGGCGCGGGCGGCCTCAGCCACAATCTCGGTGACCTCGTCATCGGCCTTGCCAATGAGGGCACGGTGCGGCTGGCAAGCCAGGCGGGCGAAAACGCAATTCTGGGCTCCCGCCCGGCCGACGGACGTTTCGCCGAGGCGATTCGGCTCGGCCGCGGCATGCAGCATGCCCATGCACTGATTGCGGCGGAAGACCACGATCTCATCACGGCCGCCTTGCGCGCCGGTGCCGCCCTCGGCCTGACACTAGCCAATATCGTCACGCTGTTTGCGCCGCCACGGGTCATCATCACCGGCTCCAGTCTGGAGCTTGGCGAACCTTTCATCACCAGCATTCGCAACAGCTACAACGCTGCCGTGCCGCCATCTCTGGCCGGTGTGGCGGAGCTGGTTTTCGATGTTGCCAGCGACGAATTGTGGGCGCAGGGGGCTGCGGCCGTTGCGCTTTACGAACTTTACGAATCGCCATGGAACACAACCGGGCCAGCGCTCTAACCCGCAGGGTGAGCACGGGCGCAGGCATTTCTGATTTACGGGAGGATTATATGAACAAGGTCGGTATCGGCATCATCGGCTGCGGCAACATCTCCAGCGCCTATCTCAAGGCCATGGCGTCGTTTCCCATTCTCGACATTCGCGGTCTTGCGGATATGAACGAGGAGGCCGCAAGAGCGCGGGCGGACGAATTTGGCCTCCAGGCGAAAAGCATCGACGCACTTCTCTCCGATCCGTCAGTGGAGATCATCGTCAATCTGACGATCCCCAAGGCGCATGTCGAAGTCGGTCTGCGGGCGCTGGACGCCGGCAAACATGCTTATTCCGAAAAGCCGCTTGGCATCAATTTCGCGGAAGGCAAACGCCTCGCGGATGCGGCAAAGGCCAAGGGCCTGCGCATCGGCTCTGCCCCGGACACCTTCCTTGGCGGCGGCCACCAGACGGCGCGTCGCCTGATCGATGAGGGCGTTTTGGGTCAGCCGGTGGGCGGAACGGCAACCTTCATGTGCCCCGGTCATGAGCGCTGGCACCCCAATCCCGCCTTTTATTACGAGGTCGGCGGCGGTCCGATGCTCGATATGGGCCCCTATTACATCACCGATCTCGTCAATCTGTTCGGCCCGGTGGCCAAGGTGGCAGGTTTTGCCATAGCGCCGCGCAATGAGCGTCTCATCACCAGCGAGCCAAAGAATGGTGAGAAAATCCCCGTTCATGTTGCCACTCATGTCTCAGGGGTTCTCGCCTTCGAGAACGGTGCCGTGGTGCAGGTGGGCATGAGCTTCGATGTGGCGGGTCACAAGCATGTACCGCTGGAACTCTACGGCACCGAGGGCACGCTGATCGTGCCTGACCCCAACCATTTCGGCGGCGAGGTGCAATTGCTGAAAAAGGGCGGCCAGTTCGAGACGCAAGCGCTATCATCTCCCTATGCCGACGGCAATTACCGGTCCATCGGTGTGGCGGACATGGCCCATGCGATCCGCGAAAACCGACCGCACCGCGCCAATGGCGATCTCGCGCTGCATGTGCTGGAAGTCATGGAAGCCTTCCAGACCGCATCGGACAGCGGCACCACCGTTTCCATCACCACCAAGGCGGAGCGCCCTGCCCCGCTCGAAACATCGCTGGTCGACGGCCAGCTTGGCAAATAATCCCGAGGAGGAAATAAATGCGCGAAGCACTCATCGTCTGGGGCGGCTGGAGCGGCCACGAACCGCAGGAATGCGCGACCATCGTCAAGGACATCCTCGAAGAGGACGGCTTCAAGGTCTATGTGGAGCACTCAACGGAGGCTTTTGCAGATCCTTCGGTGCATGACCTAAGCCTCGTCGTGCCTATCGTCACCATGTCGAAGATCGAAAAGGAAGAGATCAAGAACCTGACGGCTGCGGTCGAAAACGGCGTCGGCATTGCCGGTTTCCATGGCGGTGCGGGTGACAGTTTCCGTGAATGCGTGGAATACCAGTTCATGATTGGCGGCCAATGGGTCGCCCATCCCGGCAATATCATCGACTACACGGTCAACATCACCCGCCCCGACGACCCCTTGATGGAAGGCATTTCCGATTTTCCGTATACGTCGGAGCAATATTACATGCATGTCGACCCCTCCAACGAGGTGCTGGCGACGACGACGTTCACCGGTGACCACGCCTGGTGGATCGACGGAGTTGTGATGCCGGTGGTCTGGAAACGCAAATACGGCAAGGGCCGGGTTTTCTATTCGGCACTCGGCCACCAGGCCAAGGAGTTCTCCGTCCCGCAAATGAAAACCATGTTCCGCCGCGGTGCCAACTGGGCGGCTCGCTGAGGCATAGGTGGAGAGGCGGCCAAACAAGGCCGCCTTTTCCTTTCATCGGCCGCGAATAATCTCTTCGGCCGCCATCGCCACGCTGAGAACATGTTCATCCATCCCGTGCAGGGCGGAAAGCAGCAACCCAACCGGCATGCCCGCCTCACCGGTTCCGCAGGGGATCGAGACACCGCAGAGGTCGAAGAAATTGCCGATCTGCGTGTTACGCAGCGTTTTTGCATTCATGGCGAAAAAGGCGTCGTCATCACCGAGAAGCGGTTCCACCTTGGCGGCGACATGCGGCAGCGTCGGAGAAACGAGCAGTTCGTGCCTGCCGATCATACCGGCAAAAGCCGCGGTCATATGCTGGCGCGCCTCGATGATGGCGATGTAGTCAGGCATGGACATATTGCCACCCAGGCGTGTTCGAGCAACCACCCGGGGATCCATGCGCGCGGCATCTGCGCTTTCCAGCCGTGTCTTATGCAAAGCAAAAGCTTCCGCCGTCACCAGCGCCCCCTTTTCCTTGATCAGGTCGAACAGCTCTGAAAAGACCGGGAATGACTGCCGCCGCACGATAGCACCAGCGCGAACAAGACGGTCTACCGCCTCTTCGAAGGCCGCGGCGACCCCATCCTCGATACCATCGAAAAACACCGTTTCAGGCATCACCAGCGAAAGGCCGGCAAGAGGCGCGCGCTGGACATCAGCCGCGACCTTGCCGCGCATCGCGGCATCGACCCAGACGGCGTCCTGCACGGTGTGCGCCAGCGGGCCGAGCGAATCGAGGCTTTTCGCCAAGGGATAGACGCCCCGCATCGAATAACGGCCGCGGCTCGCCTTGTAGCCGACAACGCCGTTGAAAGCAGCGGGGATACGGACCGATCCGCCAGTATCGGTGCCTATTGCCACAGGCACCAGGCCAGCAGCAATGCTCACGCCCGCACCGGAAGAGGAACCGCCCGGCAGTCGGTGACCATCGCTCGAGGCTGGATTACGCGGGGTGCCATAATGCGGGTTAATACCGAGACCGGAAAAAGCAAACTCGCTCATATTGGTGCGGCCAATGCAGACCATGCCCGCCTGTTTCAGCGCGGCAACCACATCCGCGTCGCGGGTCGCAGGCGCATCATCTGCAAGAACCGTCGATCCCGCTGTCGTCGCCACGTTTTCAAGATCAAAAAGGTCCTTCCATGCCACTGGAATACCATCGAGCACGCCGCAGGAACGCCCCTCACGGATGCGTCTTGAGGCGGCTTCTGCTTCCGCCATGGCCCTCTCTGCCGTCAATGCGACGAAAATCGACTGATCTTCGTCATTGCGGATCGCACTCAGTGTATCCTCCGCCAACTCGCGTGGATCGAGCTGACCGCTCTGGATCAAAACCGAAAGCTGCGCGATGTTTTTTCTAGTGTGAGCCATGATGTTTTCCCTGACGCGGCATGTTGCGCACAAGATGCCGTTTATCGTCCGCTTGGCAAGTTCAATCGGCGCGATATCAAAGCTTCAAACCTCTGATCCGAAGGAAGCCGGACGCACTGGGAGCTTGGTCGACTTCGTGTTTCACCGCGCTACAGAGCCACGATTTCTTCAACCTGCAGTATGCGTCACGCGATTTATATATAAGCGACGACTATAAAAAGACGGATTAATTCTTAATCGCCTCTAAACTTTGTTGAATTATTTAGCAGACATCGATGAAACGCATGCCCTATAAAATTCCAAATAACAATTATAACGCGACATCGCGGGGGACTATCGCGAATGGAAGAGACTGCCTATCGCGGGACGGATAGACAGGTTGAATCGGGCCGCACGCTTCGCTCACCGACACAGCCGGAAACAGGCCGGTTTTCGCGGCGGCGTTCGCTTGCCAGCAAGATTATCCTGATTTTTCTGGGCGGCGTGATCTTTTCCTACAGCATCGGCGCACTCGTCGGCTGGTACATGTTCGTGGCCGCCGCCAGCGAGCAATGGCTCAATCAAGCCCGCGTCAACTCACAGATCGCCAGCGCAACGCTCCGCAGCATCTATACCTATGTCAGCGTGACCGCCGACGCGGACGGACAGGTCAATGGCATTTTGACCGACAAACCGATCGGTGATGATGACTCCATTCTCGTTACCGGTTTCAACCCCAGCGACGTTCTGGCGCTCATCGGAGCGCAAACCAAAAATGCCGTGTGGCTGTTCCGTTACGACGAAGACGATTCCGGTTTCAGGCAGATCGCAGCAGCCTTTGATAACGCCACCGATGACGACGAAAAGCCGCTTGCGACCGACCCGATCTTTTCCCGTGACGCGGTTGCGGCACGATTTTCCACCGGCTTTGCGACCATTGGCGACTCGAGTCATTATATCGGCCTGCTGCCAATCATCAGCACGGAAACGAAAAAGCCGATCGGCGCCGTCGCCGTCAGCATTGGTGCTTCAGATGCTCTTTACGGCGCGCAGCGCAAGTTGATCTACAACTCTCTTGCCGCGCTCATCGTGGTGCTGACCGTCACCGGCATCGTTGTGACCGTTATCGCACGGCATTTCCTGAAGCCAGTCCCGGCGCTGGTGCAGGCGACGCTGAGAATTGCCCGTGAGGAAACTGATGTCGTTACGCCTTTTCAGAGACGCCGGGATGAGATCGGCGATATGGCACGCGCCGTCGAGACCCTGCGTGAGGCGGTTCTGGAACGCGGACGCCTGCGGCAGATACGTGACATGGCGCAGCAATTGGAGCACATGGCTCATCACGATGCGCTGACCGGCCTGCCAAATCGCGTGCTATTGATGAAGACGCTGGAAAACCGTCTTGACCATCTTTCGGCCTCTGGCCAGCCGTTCAACGTCATGCTGCTCGACCTCGACCGCTTCAAGGCCGTCAACGACACGCTTGGACACGCCGCCGGCGATGCCCTGCTCGTCGCGGTTGCGTCACGAATTTCCGCCGTCCTTGGTGAAAATGACTTGGTAAGCCGTCTCGGCGGCGATGAATTTGCGATCATCCAGACACCGAAAGGCGACTGCGAAAGTGATGCCGCAATGCTCGCGGCCCGGGTGGTTCACGCGGTCTCGCGTAGTTTCAGCCTAGAAGGCAGCACGATCAGCATCGATACCAGCATCGGCATTGCCTGCGCCCCCGGTCACGGCACATCCGCCACGCAGCTTCTGCAACATGCCGATCTCGGTCTGTATCGCGCGAAGTCAATGGGTTGCGGCTATTTCGTCTTCTATGAGCCGGGCATGGACATGGCAGCGCAGCACAAGCATGCGCTGGAAATCGACATGAAGTCCGCGCTGGAAAACAGGGAATTCGAGCTGCACTATCAACCCGTGGTCAATCTTGAGAGTGGCCGCATCGTCGCCTACGAGGCACTGGCCCGTTGGCGCCACGGCAAGCTCGGACTTATTGCGCCCGACCGGTTCATTGCGCTTGCGGAGGAGAACAACTTCATCAAACCGCTGGGCGAGTGGGTTCTCGCTCAGGCCTGCATGGATGCAATGAGCTGGCCGAAAGATGTCAGGCTTGCCGTCAACCTATCGGCCGTTCAGCTCTATAACGACGATATCGTCCCTATCGTCGATCAGGCACTCGAGGCGTCCGGCTTGCCGGCTGAGCGGCTTGAACTCGAAGTCACTGAAACCGCAATGCTGGAGCGCGACAGCAGCACGCGCGTGCTGAATGTGCTGAAAGAGAGAGGCGTTCGTCTGGTACTCGATGACTTTGGTACCGGTTATGCCGGGCTCAGCACATTGACCCATGTGGCCTTCGACAAGATCAAGATCGACAGGGAATTCGTCTCGGGTCTGCCCGACAATCCGATGTGCTCAGCCATCGTCAACACCGTCATCGATATGGCGGAGCAGATCGGTCTCAAGGTCACAGCCGAAGGCGTCGAAAACAGTGAGCAGATCGACGTCCTGAGGCGCGTCGGGTGCGACGAGGCGCAGGGCTACTATTTCGCCGAGCCCGCCCCGCTTGCCCACATTCTGAAAAACCGAGGCACCACCCCTCCTATCGTAAGAAGCGGACCGGATGTTTTTGGTCCGGCGGCGACGGATACCTTTTGCCCAACACAGAAAGCGATTTGAGAAACCGGCCACAGGCCAAAGGACATAAAATGCGTCTGCCAGTATTTTGCCTTTTACTCACATGCTTTATCCCCATCCCGCCCGTCCAGGCCGCCGGCGACATCGATACCCTGCAGCGAATTGCAAAAACAGCAAAAATCCGCATCGGGTATCGTGAGGCGGAGCCGCCCTTTTCGTACCTGCTGCCCGACGGCGAGGTCACCGGTTTCTCGACTGATCTCTGTCGGATCATTAGCGAGGACATCAGAACGAAGCTGAAGCTCGACAAGATCGAGCTGGAGTTCGTCAAGGCGACGCCGGCGACCCGATTTATCCTCGTTCGCAGCGGCCAGATCGATATCGAATGTGCGGCGACGACCAATAACAGCGAACGCCGCAAGATGGTCGATTTCTCCTACCCCAATTTCATGACCGCGACACAGTTTCTCTCCCGCAAGGAGGACAATCTGCAGAGCCTGGACGATCTTGCAGGACGGTCTGTCACATCAGCCTCCGGCACCGTCAATATCGAGCAGCTGAACGCGGTGAACCGGGCGAAGAACCTCAATATCTCGGTCATGCCGACAAAAACGAACGAGGAGGCTTTTGAACTGGTCGTCGCCGGAAAGGCCTCCGCATTTGTAATGGACGGCATTTTGCTCGCGGCACTTGCAGCGACATCGCAGAAACCCGACCTTTATGCGCTGTCGGAGGAAACGCTGAGCGCGCCTGAACCATACGGTCTCGTCTTCCGGCGCAACGATCCGGCGTTCAAGGCGGCAGTCAATGAAAGCCTCAGGCACATCTTCACCGGGCCTGATATTCACGACCTCTACGAGAAATGGTTCGCGAAACCCATTCCTCCGAACGGCATGAACCTGAACCTGCCGATGGCCGCGTCGTTGAGGCGGGCCTATGAACATCCAAGCGAATACCGGGATTGAGAGCGCAGGAGTGGTTGGCCGCAATGATTTTAACGACAATATTTTGACGGATTATTTTAGCTGGAGATGCGCGATGCTGAGATCGACATTATGGCTTTTGTTATTTTTCTTCAGTCTTCTGCCCGCCCACGCGGCCAGCGACAATTCCCAGCCGCCGACGCTTGAGACGATCGCCAGAACCGGCACCATTAAGCTCGGTTATGCCGACCGCAACCTGCCCTTTTCCTATCTGGGAACGGGGACGGAGCCGATCGGCTACAGCATTGAGCTGTGCCTCAGAGTGGCTGACTCCATCAAAAGAAGGCTGGGTTTGCCGGAATTGAAGGTGGAGTTCGTCAAGCGCACCCCCAGCAATCGCATCACGCTTCTGAACGACGGCACGATGGACATGGAATGTGTGGCGAGCACGAATACGGAGGAGAGACGAAAGGCGGTGTGGTTTTCATACAGTCATTTCATCACCGGCACGCGCTACGTGGCGCTGAAATCGAGCGGTCTGAAAACCGTTGCTGACCTCGCTGGGCGAACGGTGGTAGTGACGACAGGCACCATCAATATCAGCCAGCTGAACGTCCTCAATCGTAAGCTCGGCCTCAACATCGCCGTCCTTCAAAATGACAGCACGGAAGGCAGTTTCGATATGGTGACGGAAAATCGCGCCTCGGCTTTCGTAATGGACGATATACTTTTGCGATCCTTCGTCGCTGAAACCGGCAGGCCTGATGATTACGTCATCTCCGACGAATATCTTGCCCCGCCTCAGCCCTATGGCCTGATGCTCCGCCACGGCGACACCGGCTTCAGGGATGCCGTCAACGAGGCGCTGGGACAAATCTATGCCAGCGGCGAAATCGAGACGATCTACGACAAGTGGTTCAATGCGCCGATCGCACCTGATGGGATCAACCTCAAGCGCCCATTGCCCGGGGACCTGAAGGAGGCGTTTAGAAGACCGGTTGATACGACGGCAGAATAAAAACGAAAGCCGCCCGATAAAGGGCGGCTTTCATCGCAGAATCCGTGTCAGGCGGCACGCAGGTCGGCACCCAGCGGAATTTCGACATCGATCTCGAGAATCGAGAAATGCTCGTCGCGGTCCATCTTCACATGCACGCGGTCACCATCGATCTGCACGTGCTTGGCAATGACCGCGAGAATTTCCTCCCGCAGGATAGCCACAAGATCAGAGCCTGACGATGCGCGCTCGTGGGCGAGCAGCACTTGCAGACGCTCACGCGCGAGTGGTGCCGACTTCTGTTTGCGGAAAAGATTGAAGAGACTCATGCGGCCCTCCTTGCGAAGATCTTGGAGAAGATGCCACGCTTCTCGCCCGGAATGACCACCGGAATATCCTCACCCGAGAGGCGGCGGGCAGCGTCAAAATAGGCCATCGCCGGCGCACACCGGGCATCCGCAAGCGTCACAGGCGCGCCGACGTTGGAAGCACGCAGGACATCCGAGCTCTCGGGAATGATGCCGATCAACGGGATCGACAGGATTTCGAGAACGTCGTCAACCTTCAGCATATCGCCCCGCTCCGCACGGGCCGAGTCATAACGGGTGATGAGAAGGTGCTTTTCCATGCGCTCGCCGCGTTCGGCCTTGAGCGTCTTGGAATCGAGCAGGCCAATGATACGGTCGCTGTCACGCACGGAGGAGACTTCCGGATTGGTGACAACGACAGCGACGTCCGCATGGCGCATGGCAAGCGTTGCACCGCGCTCGATGCCAGCAGGGCTGTCGCAGATCACCCAGTCAAAATGCTTCTTCAGCTCGTTGATGACCCATTCCACACCTTCCGGCGTCAAGTTATCCTTGTCGCGCGTCTGCGAGGCGGGCAGGAGGAACAGCGTCTCGAGGCGCTTGTCGCGGATCAGCGCCTGCGTCAGCTTGGCATCGCCCTGGATCACGTTGACGAGATCGTAGACCACTCGGCGTTCGGCACCCATGACCAGATCGAGGTTACGCAGACCGACGTCAAAATCGACGACCACGACCTTCTCTTTGTTTTGCGCCAATGCGGCGCCAAGCGCTGCGGTCGAGGTGGTCTTACCAACCCCGCCCTTGCCGGAAGTAACAACGACTACCTTCCCCATATGGCTCTCTCCTGTTCCTGTTCGTTTCTGTGTTATCAGCCGAGTTTCGCGGCCTTGATCGTATCGTTTTCCAGCCAGAGCTGAACCGGCTGGCCGCGCAGCTTGTCGTCAATGTCCTCGGCCACCTTGTAGACCCCATCGATGGCCAGGAGCTCGGCTTCGAGCTTGCGGCAGAAGATGCGCGCCGAGGTGTTGCCAAGTGAACCGGCCATGGCGCGGCCGCGCAGCGCCCCGTAAATATGCACCGAACCGCCGGCGATGATTTCCGCCCCCGAAGCGACCGAACCGATGACAGTGACGTCGCCCTCAGGAAACATGATCGACTGGCCGGAGCGAACTGGCTCGTTGATGACCAGCGACTGGACGACAGCCCTGACCTCGCCGGACGTGTGCGGCTTTTCTTCCGGCAGTTCGGCAGCGGCCGCGACCGGCTCAACCTCGACATCAGAGGCAGGCTTCCCGCCCTTTAGCGATGGCGGCATGCCAGGCTCGATCATCGACGGGCGAACGCCCTCGATACCCATGATGCCGACATTGCGATCGCGCAGTGACGCCAGCAGCTCTTTCAGCCCCGCCTTATCGAGCGCCAGCTCCGACACATCCAGGACCACCGGCCGCGACAGGAAGAAGCCAGCCGAGCGCGCCGCCAGATCATCGAGCCTTTCAAGCCACTGATCGACCGGAGATTCGGGAGAAAGGACGACCGCGAGAAAAGAGCGGCCTTTGATACGGATCGAACGCTGGTCTGTTAGCACTTTGGTCATCTTGGTAAACAAATCGTTGACAATTAGGTACCTCGAATATGGTTAACAAAAGGTTAACGCGAACCCTAAATGGGCGGTAGCGTTAAGAAAATTCCGCCGGGAATTCCTTCGCAAGGAACTTTCGAATTCCTGGTCATCCCTTTGATTGCACACCATTCTGATACCCACGAACGCCTATGATGCCCTTTCATCCTTGCAGGAGGCTGACGTACCGTCATGTCGAGCGTGTTTTGAACCGAGGGTCCGCCCGCAGCGCGCACCATAGAATCATGGCTGTCCGATTCCGGTACAATACCGCCTACCGTCCTTTGAGCCATTCATCGACGTCCTAACCGAAAACCGATTCCGTTCCGTCTCCGGATAAGATAGACACGGACCGCGCCGACAGTTTTAACGGAAGAATAAGATGCACAGCAAAGTCCCGCTTCAGAACGAGATATTTTCGCAAGAGTTCGGGGCCTTCCTGTTCGACATGGATGGAACTCTCGTCAATTCGATAGCCGTCGTCGAGAGAGTCTGGCGGGAATGGGCCATCGCAAATGGCATCGAGCCGAATGCTTTCCTGCAGCGCATTCACGGCATGCGCGCCTCGGAGGTGATCCGCCGCGAGGCAGTTCCCGGCCTTGATGTCGATGCTGAGGCGGACATGATATTGCGTGCGGAAATGGACGATGTGAATGGCATCATCCAGATACCGGGTGCTGCAGATTTTCTTGCGACTTTACCGGCAGATAAATGGGCCATCGTGACCTCGGCTGTGCGCGAATTGGCCGAGCGACGGCTTGCTGCGGCCGGCATCACTCCTCCGGCCGTCATGATCTGCGCCGACGACGTGGTCAACGGCAAACCCGATCCGGAAGGATACCGAAAGGCCGCCGACAGGCTGGGTGTTACCCCGGAAATGTGTGTTGTCTTTGAGGATGCACCCGCAGGCATTGAGGCTGGGGAGCGGATGGGTGCTGCGGTCGTGGTGATTAACGTCACTCACTCTCACCCGATAGAAACCCCTCATCTTTCCATTTCCGGATACGGCGAGGTAACTGTGGTCATCGGTGAGAACGGTAAGCTGAAGCTGACGGGTAGCAGAGCCTAATAAGGCATTTCCGGATAACAGCAGACTTTTAAATAGCGGCTAATTGACAGCCCGGCACAAATGCGTCCTAATAAAATTGGTAAGACCATCTTACCGCTTGCGCGAACGGGGGGAGACCTTCGCGCTGGGAGGACGTCATGTTCGTGGCTCTGGAGCCGCGCCGCCTTTATCGGCTGGTCGCGGAACAAATTCGTTTGCTCATCGAAAGCGGAGAACTGACCGAAGGTCAGCGCCTGCCGGCAGAACGCGACCTTGCGGAACGCTTTGGCGTATCACGCCCCACGGTGCGGGAAGCGCTTATCGTTCTTGAAGTGGAAGGCCACATCCATATCCGCATGGGGTCGGGCGTTTACGTTAGCTCTGCTGGAAGACAGGCCCGGGAAAAAGCGCCGGTGCCGGATGCGCATGGTCCGTTCGAAATCCTGCAGGCACGCTGCATCATCGAGAGCGCGATTGCGGAGGAAGCCGCACGGCTTGCTACGCCGGACTGTATCGCCAAAATTGACGATATTATTGAACGCATGGCCGGTGCGCTTGATAATTCTCCGCAGGCGCTTAATCTCGACCGGGCCTTCCATACTGCCATCGCCGATATTATCGGCAATTCCGCGCTCAATCGCTTCACCGGCCTGATTTACGACGAGCGCAGCCTTTCCCCATTTTTCGAAAAGCTCGCCAGCTATTTCGAAGGTCCGCACACCTGGAACCTCGCCGTGCAGGAACACCGGGTGATCCGCGACGCCATTGCAGCAAACGACCCTGCGCGCGCCCGTGAGGCGATGCGGCAGCATCTGACACTGTCGCAGAAGAGATTTTCCGAGAGCTTCGGGGAGGAAGCAATCGGGGAAGACTGACCGTTGCCACCACCGGCGACGGAGAAAACAGCACATCTGGCTTTAATTCGGGAGGAGTTAAGAATGAAAATCAGATTGTCCACTTTGATGGGCGCAACCGCCGCCATCCTGCTTTCCGCGCTCGCGGCGCAGGCACAGACCACGCTGAAATGGGCCCATGTTTACGAGACCTCCGAGCCGTTCCATACGGATTCGGTCTGGGCTGCGGAAGAGATCGCCAAGCGCACCGATGGCCGCTACAAGATCGATGTCTTCCCGGCCTCGCAGCTTGGCAAGGAAGCCGATATCAACCAGGGCCTCAAAATCGGCACCGTTGACATCATCATCTCCGGTTCGAGCTTCGCGGCGCGTGACTACAAGCCGATCGGCGTGACCTACTTCCCTTATATCTTCCGCGATCCCAGCCATCTGATCGCCTATACCAAGAGCGATATCTTCAAGCGCCTCGCCAAGGGTTACGAAGACAAGACCGGCAACCACATCGCCGCCGTCAGCTATTACGGCACGCGCCACACGACGTCCAACAAACCGATTGCCGCCTGCGCCGACATGGCAGGCTTGAAAATGCGCGTTCCCGACGTTCCGGCCTATCTGGCCATGCCACGGGCCTGCGGCGCCAACACGACGCCGATTGCATTTGCGGAAGTCTATCTGGCGCTGCAGAACGGCACCGTCGATGCTCAGGAAAACCCGTTGACCACCATCGAGGCGAAGAAGTTCTTCGAAGTGCAGAAGAATATCGTGCTGACAGGCCACATCGTTGACCACCTCAACACGGTGATCTCAAAGAACCTGTGGTCCAAGCTGTCAGATGAAGACAAGAAAATCTTCACCGAGGTCATGCAGCAGGCCGCCGAGCGGACCACCAAGACCATTGATGAACGGGAAAAAGGACTGGTTGAAGAGTTCAAGAAGCGCGGCCTGACCGTCGCTGAAGTCGACAAGGCCGACTTCGAGAAGAACGTCATCGAAAAAGTGAAGTTCGAAGACTTCGGTTACGACAAGGCCGACTGGGAAGCCATTCGCGCCGTCAAGTGAGCCAAGATCCGGTGCGGCCCAGTTGCCGCACCGCCCTTTCTCTCCAGACGGGATATCTCAATGTCGCAGGAAATCCATACTCAGGTCACGCCTGAGGAGCTCGCCCATACATTCGATGAGGCGCCGCCCGAGGTCGATCTCAAGGTCTATTCATTCGAGGACTGGGTCACGCTTGGCCTCTTCTGGCTGATGACGGGCTGCGTGTTCCTTCAGTTCTTCACTCGCTACGTGCTCAACGACAGCTACGCCTGGACGGAAGAAATCGCCGTCAACTGCCTGATCGGCGTCGTCTTCTTAGGTTCGGTCATGTGCGTGCGGATGTCGCGCCACATCCAGGTGGACGTGCTTTATCACTATGTGCCGCCGCAGGTCGCCCGTGCCATGTCGATCCTCGTCGACGTGCTGCGTATTCTCTTCTTCGCCTACACTTCATGGCTGATGTGGCGTTATCTGGAAATCGTTGCCGATGAGGAGATGGTCACCGTGGCGCTGCCGCGCAATATCGTTTTCTACACGGTATTGGCCGCTTTCGTTCTGATGTTCTTCCGATCGGTGCAGGTCTTCGTCGCCAATATGAGGCGCGGTTATTCCGTTCTGGAACGGCCCGAAGAATTCCAGAGCGCGGGAGATTGATCAGATGCTGCTTCTTATCGGTTCATTTCTTCTCCTGATGCTGATAGGCCTTCCCGTCGCCATTTCCATGGCTTCGGCCTCGCTGCTCTACATCATCATCTACGATGTCGCGCCTGATATCATCGCGGCGCAGCGCCTGATCGCGGGTGTGGAAAGCTTCCCGCTTCTCGCCGTGCCCTTCTTCATCCTTGCCGGTAACCTGATGAATACGGCAGGCGTGACAGGACGTATCTATTCCTTCGCCGTCGCCCTCGTCGGCTGGATGAAGGGTGGTCTCGCGCAGGTCAACATCATCGGCTCGGTTATCTTTTCCGGCATGTCAGGCACGGCACTTGCCGATGCGGCCGGCATCGGCACCATCGAAATCAAGGCCATGAAGGACCACGGTTATCCCGTCGAAGCCGCCGTCGGTGTCACCGCCGCCTCCGCAACGCTCGGCCCGATCTTTCCGCCGTCCCTGCCCTTCGTTATCTACGGCATGATGGCCAATGTCTCGATCGGCGCATTGTTTATGGCCGGCATCGTGCCCGGCGTCGTCATGACGCTTTTGATGATGATCACGGTCGCGGTCTTCGCCTATATCAAGGGCTGGGGCTCCGATACGCCGTTCAGTCTCAGAACCATCTTCGGCGCATCGATCGAAGTCTTCGTGGTGATGATGGTGCCGCTCGGCATCTATATCCTCACGGCGCTCGGCCTGTCGCTCAACCTGTCGATCCTGATCGCGCTGGTCATCCTGCTCGCCTGCGACTGGTATTTCGACTTCTCCGCCGTGATGGCGCTGATGACACCCGTGATCCTGATCGGCGGCATGACCATGGGCTGGTTCACGCCGACGGAGGCGGCTGTCGCGGCCGTTCTCTGGTCACTGTTCCTCGGCCTCGTCCGCTATCGCACGATGACCTTCAAGACGCTGGCGAAATCGACCTTCGACACCATCGAAACCACCGCTTCGGTGCTCTTCATCGTCGCGGCCGCCTCGGTTTTCGCATGGCTGTTGACAGTCAGTCAGGCCGCACAGCTTCTGTCGGCGGCGATCCTGACGATCACCGACAGCAAGTGGATTTTCCTCGTGCTGGTCAATCTACTGATGCTGTTCGTGGGCTGCTTCCTCGATACGATTGCGGCCATCACCATTCTCGTGCCGATCCTTCTGCCGCTTGTGCTGCAGTTTCATATCGATCCGGTGCATTTCGGCCTCATCATCACGCTCAACCTGATGATTGGTCTGTTGCATCCGCCGCTCGGCATGGTGCTGTTCGTGCTCTCGCGCGTGGCGAAACTCTCTGTCGAACGTACGACCGTCGCAATCCTGCCATGGCTGGTGCCTCTGTTCGTCGCACTGTTGCTGATCACCTTCATTCCGGCAATCACCCTATGGCTGCCGACCGAGATGGGCCTGATCCGCTGACGTCAACATTATTGCCCGCGCGATTTCCCGCGCGGGTTCATCATTCCATATCGAGACATGAGGGCATGGTCATGCAGACACGCGTGGCACGTCTATACGGCGAGAAGGACATTCGCGTCGAAACAGAAGATCTTGCTGAGCCAGGCCCCGGCGAGGTGCTGCTCGCCATGGCGGCGGGCGGCATCTGCGGCTCCGATCTTCATTATTATCAGGATGGCGGCTTCGGCCCGGTCCGGGTGCGCGAGCCGATTATCTGCGGGCATGAGGCATCCGGCCATGTGCGGGCGCTGGGGGAAGGCGTCAGCGGGCTCGCCATCGGCCAACTCGTCGCCGTCAATCCCTCGCAACCCTGCGGCCATTGCCAGTTCTGCCTGAAGGGCCAACCCATCCATTGCCTCGACATGCGCTTCATGGGCAGCGCCATGCGCCTGCCGCATGAGCAGGGCATGTTCCGCGACCGGCTGGTGGTTCCGGCAAAACAATGCGTGACATTCTCAGACGCGACCTCGCCCGCCGAGGCCGCCTGTACCGAACCGCTTGCGGTCTGCCTGCACGCCGTGGCGCAGGCCGGCGATCTCCGAGGGGCCAAGGTGCTTGTGACGGGGGCGGGACCTATCGGCCTTCTCACCATGGCAGCTGCCCGCCACGCGGGAGCCGGCGTCATCGTCGCCACAGATCTTACCGATGCAGCGTTGCAACGCGCGCCGGCCATGGGCGCTGATCGTTCGATCAACGTTGCGACAGATGCCCATGCCCTTCTGCCGTATCAGGAGAGCAAAGGATACTTCGACGTCATCTTCGACTGCTCAGCGGCAGCCCCTGCGCTTCGCACCGCCTTTGCGTGCGTGGGTCCACGCGGCACTATCGTGCAGGTGGGCGTCACCGGCGACTTAACCATCCCGCTCAACGCATTGGTTGGCAAAGAAATTGTCTGGCGCGGCTCGCAGCGTTTCCACGACGAATTCACCATTGCTGCCGAGCAGATCTCAAGCCGCGGGATCGACGTGCGGCCGATCATTTCCCACAGCTTCCCGCTGGGCGAAGCAAAAGCGGCATTCGAGCAGGCCGGAGACCGTTCCACCGCCTGCAAGGTGCAGCTGACATTTTCCGCAGACTGATATTTGAGGACGAAAGATGAGACATACATGGCGCTGGTTTGGCCCGGTCGACAAGGTCACGGTTCAGGATGCGGCTCAGGCGGGCGCGGAAGGCATCGTCAGTGCGTTACACCACATCGCCACCGGCGATGTCTGGCCGGTGGATGAAATCACCAGGCGGCATGAGGCCATCAAGGCCGGCGGTCTTTATTGGGACGTGGTGGAAAGCGTGCCGGTTTCCGAGGACATCAAGACCCAGACCGGTGACTGGAAAACCCACATCGCCAACTGGCAGGAAACCCTGCGCCGACTCTCGGCATCGGGCATCCGCACCGTCTGTTACAACTTCATGCCCGTGTTGGACTGGACCCGCACCGACCTGCGCTGGGAAATGAAACACGGCGCGAAGGCGATGCGCTTCGACCTCAACGATTTCGCTGCCTTTGATATACACATTCTCAAGCGCCCGGACGCAACACAGGATTATCCCGACTGGTTGCTGGACGCTGCCGCAAAGCGGTTCACCGAGATGCCCGACGCAAAAATCGTCGCGCTATCGCGCAATATCGGCGCTGGCCTGCCCGGCTCGGCGGATGGCTATACCCTGCCGGAACTCATCGAAAAACTGCGCTCCTATCACGGCGTCAACCGTGAAAGGCTGCAGCAGAACCTGATCGACTTTCTTTCCGAGGTGACACCGGTTGCCGAAGACGTCGGAATCAACATCTGCGCCCATGGCGATGATCCGCCGTGGCCTCTGCTCGGCCTGCCACGTATTCTCTCAACGGAGGCGGATTACGCCCATATGCTGTCGCAGGTCGACAGCCGCGCCAATGGCGTCACGCTTTGCACAGGCTCTCTCGGTGCGCGTGCGGATAACGACCTGCCCTTCATTGCCAACCGTTTTGCCGATCGAATCCATTTCGTGCATCTGCGCAATGTGACGCGCGACACAGACACGGTGCCCTGTTCCTTCTTCGAAGACGAACATCTTGAAGGCGGGACGGATATGGTCGCCGTCATCGCCGCCCTCATCACCGAAGAAGCGCGTCGGCGGAAAGAGGGCCGTGAAGACCACACCGTCCCGATGCGGCCCGACCATGGACAGGAAATTCTCGATGATCTGACGCGGGGCGCACAATCAGGCTATCCCGCCATAGGCCGGCTAAAGGGGCTGGCGGAATTGAGAGGCATTGAAAGGGCATTATCCCATGGCCGTTTCGGGCTTGGGAAAAACAACGCCGAATTGGGCGCACTATAATGCACGAGTAGCGTCAGCCTGCCGCCGAACGAGCCCGGAAAAACAGATAGGAGAACATTGCCGTTCCACCGACGATGGCCCCGGCAGCTTTCACGGCGGCGTCGGTCAGATGCGGGTGGCGGGTTGGCGAGAGGTACTGCAAGGCTTCGATGCCGAAGGCGGCAACGATGCCTGCAGCGATCACCAGCAGCCAATGTCGGGGATAGGCAAGCACGAATGCGGCCGCGCATACGGCAAATGCGCCGGCGCGATCAATACTCACCGTCGTCAGCGTATGGGGCCTCAGCCCGATTGGGCTGACAGTCACGATTACGATCAGCAGAAGAAGCGACCACGCGACATATTTGGGAAATCTGTTTGTCATCATGGCGTCACAATAGAGCGCCGACCGAGGAAACGGAAGCGCGTCTTTTTCACGCCCCGCCCAATTAATCACACTTTTTGGTCAGATAGTTCAAAAACCGGCTTTCGCTCAGGCCCCACACGGGCTAAGGCAGAAGGCAACCGGACGCGGATCGCGGCTGATGGCGTTCACGCTGTCGCCTTCCGGTGCGATGTCACGGTGTCGGTGGATTTTCCACACAGGATCAGATTTTCAGGGATGAGCACAATGAGTTTTAAGCCGCACGGCAAACATCTGGTTGCAGGAGAATGGGTCGCAACGGAAGCAAAATTCCGCAGCGAGCCTGCACATGGCGAGGCTTTCGATTTTTCGGTCGGCACGGTCGATCTGGTGAATGCGGCCTGTGAAGCAGCAGAAGATGCCTTCTGGAGCTATGGCTACACCACCCGCGAAGAGCGCGCCGCATTCCTCGACACCATCGCCGATGAAATCGAAGCCCGCGCCGACGCCATCACCGAAATCGGCTCGTCCGAAACCGGCCTGCCTGCCGCCCGTCTGCAAGGCGAGCGCGGCCGCACCGTCGGTCAGCTCCGCCTGTTTGCGTCGCATATCCGCAAGGGCGACTATCTCGACCGTCGCCACGATGAAGCCCTGCCGGATCGCCAGCCGCTGCCGCGTCCTGATATCCGCCTGATGCAGCGCCCGATCGGCCCCGTTGCCGTTTTCGGTGCATCGAACTTCCCGCTTGCCTTCTCGACGGCCGGCGGTGACACGGCCGCCGCACTCGCAGCCGGTTGCCCTGTCGTCGTCAAGGGCCATTCAGCCCATCCCGGCACCGGTGAAATCGTCGCTGGAGCGGTACTCGCTGCCGTCAAGAAGCACAATCTGCATCCCGGCGTCTTCTCGCTGATCCAGGGCGGCCGCCGCGATGTCGGCTCCGCGCTCGTCCAGCATCCGCGCATCAAGGCGGTCGGTTTCACCGGTTCGCTCGCCGGCGGCCGCGCGCTATTCGACCTCTGCGCACAGCGCCCCGAGCCGATCCCCTTCTTCGGCGAACTGGGTTCCGTTAACCCGATGTTCCTGCTGCCGGAAGCGGTTGCCGCTCGTGGTGAAGCCATTGCCAAGGGCTGGGCGGGTTCGCTGACGATGGGTGCCGGCCAGTTCTGCACCAACCCCGGCATCGCCGTCATCCTCTCCGAGCAGGCGGATGCGGTTGCTGAAACTGCCCGCGCGGCTCTTTCGGAAGTCGGCCCTCAGGTCATGCTGACAGACGGCATCGCCGCTGCCTATCGCGACGGCCGTGATCGTATCGCTGCCGGCAACGGCGTGCGCGACGTTCTGACCACCACCTGCAACCTGCGCAATGCAACGCCTTACCTGTTCCGCGTTTCCGGCAAGGACTGGGTTGCCAACCATGCGCTATCAGAAGAAGTCTTCGGACCGCTCGGCCTGATCGTGACCGTTGATAGCACCGAAGAAATGCTTGAGGTTGCCAAGAGCTTCGAAGGCCAGCTGACGGCAACCATGCATCTCGATGCCGGCGACGCCGAACTCGGCCGCAAGCTGATGCCAATCCTGGAGCGCAAGGCAGGCCGCGTTCTCGCCAACGGTTTCCCGACCGGCGTGGAAGTTTCCGAAGCCATGGTTCACGGCGGCCCTTACCCGGCCTCGACGAACTTCGGCGCAACTTCGGTCGGCACCATGTCGATCCGCCGCTTCATGCGCCCGGTTTCCTATCAGAACATTCCTTCGGACGTTCTGCCGGAAGACATCCGCTAATAAAAAAGGGGAGGCGCTCACACGCCTCCCCCGTTCTTCGTCTGCTCCGTAGTCTCAGGCAGACTGCACGGCCTGTATCTTCTCAAGACCGCCAACGATCCCGGCGAAATCCTGCCAGACGCCCTGCGCGCCCTTGCGCCAGTCATCCAGCGCTTCCGGCTGCAGCACTTTGCCGCCCTTGGACAGCGCAAGCTCAACAGACTTCGCTTCATCCTCAACGATCAGCTGATTGAAGTACTCCGCGCCTTCGCTGGAAGCCTCCGACAGCACCTTCTTCTCTTCGTCATCCAGCTGGTTCCAGAAGGTCGCGCCATAATAAACGACGCCGGAAGCCCAGATGTGGCCGGTTTCCGTCAGATACGGCACGACCTCGTAAAGCTTGAAGCCGGCATAGGCCGACTTGGTGAGGTCCATGGCATCCGCCACGCCGGTTGCCAGCGCATTATAGGTCTCGGTGATCGGAATACCGACCGGGGTGGTGCCGAAGGCGCTCCAAAGCTTGGTATGCAGCGGGCTCTGGATGACGCGGATCTTCTTGCCTTCCAACTGCTCGGGGCGTGTCACCGGTTCCTTGGTCAGCAGGTGGCGTGCGCCGTAATTGATGAAATCGGCGGCGATGAATTGCTGGGCGGCGAGCTTCGTCTTCAGATCATTGCCGGTCTCGCCCGTCACCACCTTGCGCACATGGTCGGCATCGCGGAAGAGGAAGGGCAGATCGAGAATCTGCAGTTCCGGCACCCAACCGGAAAGCGAGGAAACGGTTGAAAGACTGGCCTGAACCGAGCCGAGACGACTATTTTCCGCCACTTCCTTTTCGCCGCCCAGCGCACCGCTTTTCACGATGTTGAAGCGGAAACGGCCGGGCAGCTTCGCTTCCAACAGCTCACTGATCTTCACCCAGATTTTGGTCTCCGGCTTGTCGTCAGCGAAAAGCGAGGCAACGGTGATGCTGCGGGCTCTGGCATTTGCCGTGCGCACGAAGGCCGGTGCGGCGAGCGTTGCCGCACCGAGAGCGGAGAGTTTGAGGAGATTACGACGATCGATGATGGTCATGAATAAAGCCCCGGATTAGAAGAAAATGGCCCAGACGCACAGAATGGCAAGGGAAACAAGAAGGGAGACAAGATAGGGAACAACAGCCCGGAAAAGTGCTGTCGCCGGAATGCGGGTGACGCCGCTGACCACGAAGATCAGCATGCCGAGCGGTGGTGTCAGGCCGTGGATCATGAGATTGACCACGAGGATGACACCGAAATGGATGGGATCGATACCGGCCGCCACGGCAGCGGGCAACAGGATCGGCCCGAACAGCAGGATGGCAGCACCGATATCCAGCACCAGTCCCACCACGAGCAGGATGAGGTTGGAGAGCAGCAGCACCGCGATCTTGCTGCCGCCGAGCAAAGTCACGAAATCCGTGACGAGGCCGGAGACATTGTCTACCGCCAGCAGGAAGGCGAAGGGGCCAGCCGTGCCGATCAGCAGGCCAATCGCCGCAGCCTCACCGGCAGACTGGCGGAAGGTTGCGAAAATGCGGCCCGCGCCCAGCCGATAACCGAAACCGAGAAACAGCGTATAGAGCGCAGCAAGGGCAGCAGCCTCCGTGGTGGTGACGACACCGATACGGATACCGACCACCACGATGACGCCAAGACCGAAGGCCGGTATGGCAGAGATAGCCGAACGCCAGCGCTCAGCGCCTGAGGCACGCGGCAACGTGTCGACGCTGCGCACGCTAAAATGAATTGCCACCGCAAGGCAGATCGCCATCAGCCCACCGGCGAAGAAGCCACCGACCAACAACGAGCCGACAGACAGATTGGTGGCTGTTGCGAGGATGAGAAATGCGATGGAGGGCGGAATGACATTGTCCAGCACCGATGTGGCGGCAATGATCGCGCCTGCCTGTGCCGGTGGATAGCCGTGCTTCACCAGTTCCGGCTGGAAGGTGGAAGCGCCGAAGGCGGCATTGGCAACCGAAGAGCCGGATGCGCCGGAAAACAGCACGCTGGTTAAAAGCGTCGTCTGCGCCAACCCCGCACGCCGATGGCCAACCATGGAAGAAGCGAAACGGACGAGTTGGTTGGCGACGCCCGATTCCGTCAGCAGGCTTCCGGCGAGCAGGAAGAAGGGAATGGCCAGCAGCAGGAATTTCGACATGCCCGTCACCGTCGAAGACACGATGGCCGGTTCCGGCAGGGTGCTGCCGAAGGCGATCGCCACATAGGCGGCGGCAAGAAAGGCATGGGCGAGCGGTGCGGCCAGAACCAGTCCCACGGCCGCCGTCAGCGCCAGAAACAGACTCGGCGGCAGGCTCGTATCGACAAACAGTTCCGGCAGGCCGACATAAGAAACGACCGCGATGGCGACGGAGAGCAGAACGGCAAGCGCCTTGCCTTCACTGAGACGCTGAAGCGCGAGATAAACAAAGATCAGCGCGCCGCCCGCTCCTAGAAAACCGAAGCGCACCCATTCCGGCAGACCGAGCGTTGGTGATGTGCCGCCCAGCATGGCTGCAATCTCCACCCCGCCGAAAGCAAGGATGAGGGCTGCGACAAAGGAAAAGGCATCGGCCAGAACTTCGGTTGCGGCATGAAAGCGTTCCGGCAGGAAGCGCACGAATACATCCAGCCGCATGGCCAGCGCGCTCTTGAGGCTGAGCGGCGCGCCGACCGCGATCATCGCCACATTCAGCCAGATGCCCAGATCTTCCGCACCGATGAAACCGGTGTGGAACAGATACCGCAGGGTGACATTGACCAGCACCACCACGAGCAGCGTCGCAAGGATGGCTGCGGCAACTGCGCCCAGCGCCTTGTCCAGAACGGCAAGCGCCCGCTCGGCCAAACGTTGTGGACCGAAGCGCTGTTGCGCGATTATTGTTGCCGGACCTGCCGTCATGTTGTTCTTCTCCACTCCAGCGCCATGCTCAGGAGGCCTTGGCTGAGAGGTCGCGGTCGAACAAAGTCGACCAGGTGAATTGTTTTGCCGCTGACACTTCCCGCGACACATCGAGGCGTGGCAGAACCTTTTCCCCGAAGCGGAAGGCTTCCTCCAGCAATGGCATGCCGGAAAGGATGAAGGTATTCACACCCGCCTTCTTATAGGCCTCCAGCGTGCGGATGACAGTATTGGGCGAGCCGACAATTGCGGTTCCCGGGCCCGGACGGACAAGCCCGATGCCAGCCCAAAGATTGGGGGCGATTTCCAGATCGCGCAGGTTCTCCGGCTTCTGCCCGCCGTGCATCGCCGTCATGCGCTGCTGGCCGACGGAATCGGTCTTGCCGACAAAACGCTGGTTGGCGGCAATCGCTGCCTCATCCATGCGCCCGTAAAGGTCGGCAGCGGCGGCCCAGGCTTCTTCATCGGTATCGCGCACGATAACATAGAGGCGAATACCATATTCCAGTTCTCGGCCTAGCTTTTCCGCCCGCGCCTTGACGAGGTCGACCTTCGCGCCAATCTGTTCGGGCGTTTCGCCCCATGAGAGATAGGTCTCGACGTGCTTTGCCGCGACATCGATCGCCTTCTCAGAAGAGCCGCCGAACCACAAGGGCGGCGGCTCAATGCCCTGCCCCACCGGCAGAGCGAGCTTTGCCCCCTGCGTCTGGAAATATTGCCCTTTGAAATCCACTGTCTCGCCTGCGAAGAGCCGGTGCCAGATTTGCAGATATTCATCCGCCATGTCGTAACGCTCGTCATGCGGCATGGTCATGCCGTATGCGCCGAGCATCTTCGCATCGCCGGACACGACGTTGATCAGCAGACGGCCACGCGAAAACTCCTGGAGCGTCGCCGCCATTTTAGCAAGCAGCGTCGGCGCGATCAGGCCCGGATGAATGGCGACCAGCAGTTTAAGCCGCTCTGTGTAGGAAAGAAGCGCACCCGCCAGAACCCAGACATCATGCGCGCCGGTGGCAAACAGCGCGCCGGTATAACCCAGCTGATCGTAAGCGAGCGCCAGCTGCCTGTAATAACCGAGATCGACCTTGCGGGAGCCTTCCGGCTGCCAGGGGTAGGCGCCGTCGGGGGCGCACATGTACCAGAAAACATTCATATGTCGCCTCCGACGCTGGCTGATTGCGGGGCCGGGCTTTGCCCGGTCTGAACCGGTAAAGAGAAATGGCCGTGCCGGTAAAGCGTATCGGCCTCCTCCTGCTGTTCGGCAAGGATATTTTTAGTGGCGGGAACCACGGAAAGATCGCGCGAGCGCAACACCTTCGCCCAGGATGCCGCATCACCCTCACTGCCAGGCTCAGCGGCAAGCAGCGCCGCCGCCTTTTCGATATCCGCCATGACGGCGCGGCCGACGCGGTCCAGTTCGACCGCTATCGCCTGTCCTGTCTCCCGCGTTATATTGTGACGCGCAAGCGTCCAGAACAGCGAGCGGTTGGGAATGGTTGAACCGCAGCGGACCAGAAGGCTGATCTCCTCGTGGGCCAGCGCCTTTTCCAGCCGCGGCGACATCGTCACCCAGGCATCCACGCGGCCTTCAACGAGGTCAAGCAGGCTGTCGCTGTCACCGCTTTCAACCCGGGTCACATCCGAAAGACCAAGACCTGCCCCTTCGAGGCTGCGGGCCAGAAGATAGGTGTGAAAAGACCCGTCGATCAGCGAGATGCGCTTTCCCTCGAGATCGCCGGCAGAGCGGATCGGGCTGTCACGCCGCACGAGGATCGCGCCATTGGCGGGCCTCGGCGCGGAAGCGGCTATATAGACCGCTGAAAGCCCGCGCGCATCGGCTTCAATGGGCGGTGTCGAACCGGTGCCACCGAAATGGATGGCGCCCTTTTCCAGCAGAGCTGCCGTATCGCGGCCTTCACGATAGGCCACGAATTCCGGATCGAATTCTTCAAAGGCGCCGGGCCAAAGCCGGGCGAGCCGCAAATGCAGATTATTGGGATGGACCCCGATTTTCATGTCGACACCTCATTTCGCAGTCAATCTACTTTTTTATAGAGTGTTTTCGAGGAAGGTTTTGGCGATCCTTGGTCCGAAAGCGAAAGAGAAATCTACCAATCCTGTAGATTTTAAAAATTCTGGAGCCACCCTCAGGTTGCCTCCATCAAACCATTGAAATTTATCGCTATACATTTTACTTTTTTATAGTCTGAAACATGGGCCCGCAGTCGTGACGAAACCCGTTTCCAATCTCATCTGCCGCAGCGTGGTGGAAGCGAGCGAGCTTTTAAAGCTTGTCGCCAACGCCAACCGTCTGGCCATCGTCTGTTACCTTATGGAAACGGAGGCCTCAGTTTCGGCGCTGGAATACGAACTCGGTATTCAACAGCCGACACTTTCCCAGCAGCTCGCTGAACTGCGAGATGCCGGGATCATCGAAGGCACACGGGAAGGCAAGGCGGTGATCTATCGTGTCACCGATCCGCGTATTATCCAGCTGGTTCTGACCTTGCGCAGTCTTTACAAAGACCTTTCCGATGTGACCGGCAAGAAAGGCCGTCGCGACGTGCCGCTGGATGAGGCGATGTTCGACTGACATGATCGACCTTTACACCTGGATCACGCCGAACGGCCTTAAAATCTCGATTGCGCTGGAAGAACTTGGCCTGCCCTATGCCAGCAATGCCATAGACATCGAAAAAGGCGAGCAGTTCTCGGCTGAATACCGTCGCATCAATCCCGGCTCCAAAATCCCTGCAATCATCGATCGCGACAACGGCACCGTTTTAACGGAGTCCAACGCAATCCTGATCTATCTCGCGGAAAAAGCCGGGCGGCTTCTGCCCGCCTCCAGCGCTGAGCGGCTGATCGTGACCGAATGGCTGATGTGGCAGGCCGCCAATTTCGGCCCGACACTCGGTTATGCCCATTATTTCCTGACTTATCATTCCGGAGAGGCGCCCTTTGCTGAAACGCGTTTTGCCGCCGATGTCGAGCGTCTCTACCGGACATTGAACAACCGTTTAACAGACAGGGAATACGTGGCCGGCGATTTTTCCATCGCCGATATCGCCATCTGGCCATGGGTCTCGCGTTTCGCACGCCATAAAATCAACCTCGATGATTTTCCCTCGGTACAGCGATGGTATCGCCGGCTTGGAGAACGCGAAACTTTCCAGCGTGGTTACCGCGTCCCCTCCTCAACGGCGGACATACCGGGACTTTAGCAGGCGACGAGATGGCCGGGCGAAACTTCGCGATACTCCCGCGGCTTCACGACATAATCGACGGCGCGAATCGGGCTTTTCAGCTCGTCATTCGCCGCGCCGCGCCTTGTGTTGCGGCGCTCCGGGTCCGGTACCGGTACGGCGGCCATCAGCTTGCGGGTATAGTCGTGCTGCGGATTGTCGAAGACGGCAGCACGCGGGCCGATTTCGACGATTTCGCCAAGATACATCACCGCCACACGGTGACTGACGCGCTCCACGACTGCCATATCATGGGAAATGAACAGGAAAGCGAGATCAAGGCTCTGCTGCAAGTCCAGCATCAGGTTGATGACCTGTGCCTTGATGGAAACATCCAGCGCCGACACGCTCTCATCAGCGACGATCACCTTGGGCTGGAGTGCGAGCGCGCGGGCAATGCAGATGCGTTGCCGCTGGCCACCGGAAAACTCATGCGGATAACGCGCCGCCATCTCGGGAGAGAGGCCCACCTTGTGCAGCGTGTCGGCCACAACATCCTTTGCTTCACGGGCACTTCCCATGCGATGTTCCAGATAGGGTTCGGCAATCGCCGCACCCACCGTCATACGCGGATTGAGCGAGGCGAAAGGGTCCTGAAAGATCATCTGCACTGTCTTGCGCATGTCACGCATCCCCGCCTTGTCAAGGGTGAGAATATTTTGGCCGTTCACAACGACAGAACCGGCATCCGGCTCGATGAGCCGCATGATGGCGCGCCCGGTAGTGGACTTGCCGCAGCCGCTTTCGCCCACCAGTGACAACGTCTCCCCGGCCCTCAGGTCGAAGGACACGTTTTCCACCGCATGTACGCGGCCACTGAGCCGACCCATGAGACCGGAATGAATGTCGAAACGCTTTGTCAGCCCCTCAACTTTGAGCACCGGCTGTGCTGCGGCATTGACGGTATCAGCCGGACGCGCCGGTTCTTGCGTTTCCCCCGTGGTGGTGTTGACGATGGGGAACCGGAGAGGCCGTTCCTCGCCCGTCATGGAACCGAGAACCGGAACCGCGGACAAGAGTGCACGCGTATAGGGATGTTTGCCGCGATGGAAGATATCCGCGGTAGCGCCGACTTCCACCTGTTCGCCGCGATACATAACGACGGTACGGTCGGCGATTTCAGCAACGACGCCCATGTCATGGGTGATGAAAAGGACGGACGTTCCCTCCTCTTCCTGTAAGGTCTTGATGAGGTCGAGAATCTGGCCTTGAATGGTGACGTCGAGCGCCGTCGTCGGCTCGTCCGCGATCAGAAGCTTCGGTCTGGACGCAAGCGCCATCGCGATCATCACGCGCTGGCGCATGCCACCGGAAAAGCGATGCGGATATTCATCGAAACGAGATGCTGCCGAGGGGATGCGGACTTTTTCCAAGAGGCGGATCGTCTCAGCCCGCGCCTCGGCTTTCGACATGGGCTGGTGGCACAGAAGAGCCTCGGAAATCTGGTCACCGATGGTGAAGAGCGGGTTGAGGCTGGTCATCGGCTCCTGGAAGATCATCGCGACTTCGTTGCCACGCACCCGCCGCATGGCATCTTCAGAAAGAGAGAGCAGATTGCGCCTGCCGAGCAGGATTTCGCCCTCGACCCTGCTGCTTTCCCGATCGAGCAGCCGCATGATCGAAAGCGATGTCACGCTTTTGCCTGAACCGCTTTCGCCAACGATCGCAACAGTCTCGCCCGGCCCGACGTCGAAGGAAATATCACGCACAACCGGTTTCCAGCCGCCATCCACGTGGAAGGACGTGGTGAGATTGCGGACGGAAAGCACGGCATCTTCGGCACTCAGAAGTGCCGCCTGTGGGATGGTCATGATCGTTCCCTTCTTTTCTTCTCGTTTGAACTCAGGCACGGCATCGCGGCTTGTTTTTTCTCCCCGCCGGAGAAAAGGTGGCCCGAAGGGTCGGATGAGGGGGAAACGTTTAAGATAGACCGCACCCTTGCCCCCTCATCCCGCTGCCGCGGACTTCTCCCCCTCGGGGAAAAGAAGCTCGCGGCACCCGCTCGTTCCATAGACAGTCGTTATTAGTCCGGCCAGCGCAACATGCCGTCGAAACGGTGGCGGCTGCGGTCTTCGAACGGTGTGGCGATTACCTCGTTGGAAGCGCGCGCCTTGTCCAGTTCCTCCGCCAGACGCGCAGCCACAATGGTTTCCTGACCGGGATGCAGATTGCACGGGTCGAGATAGAAATAATGATGCTCCACCTCATGGTCACGGGTGATGATGGGAGGGTTGCCCTGCGCCAGCGCCGTCGTCAGATCCCAGGCGGAAATATGCGCTTCCTCGGCGTTGATGATGACACGCAAGCGCTCGAGCGGGTTATTGGTCGGGTCGGGCTCGATCAGCGGCGTCACGCCGGGGCGTCCGTCCAGTGTCTGTTTCCAGAGGTTGAGATAGCCAGTCTCCCGCTCGCGAATGCCGGCATGGTCCCGCTTTTCCCAGGCCTCGAGCGCCGCCATTACGCCATAGATGCTTTCCTTGCCGACCTTCATGCCGCGGCCGATACCCATGTTCTGCAGGAAAGCATGGCGAACCAACTCCTTCTTGCCCGCAACGATGCCAGAGGTGGGGCCGCCGAGAAACTTGTGGCCGGAATAGAGCACGACATCCGCGCCCGTCGCCAAAAACAGTTTCAGATCATATTCAGACGCTGCATCGACGATCACGGGCACGCCCCTGGCATGGGCGATCTCAACGAACTCCGACAGATGCAGCAGGCCGTAATCAACCACATGATGCGAAACGACGTAGACAGCCGCAGCCGTCTTTTCGGTGATGGCATGTTCCATATGGTAACGATGGGTCGATGTCGCCTGTCCGATCAGCACGACCTTGCCGCCGCCAAGACGGATCGCCTGATCCACTGGCGCGCCGTAGCTAACCACATGCCCCATCTGCACAAGCACTTCATTCTTTTCCGGCGTGATGTCGGGCAGTTTCTCAATCGCCAGCAGATTGTTGCCGGTAATGGCGCCCGCCACCGCAAGGCTGATGCCGGAGGAGCAGGAGGCCGTGACGAAGCCCGCTTCGCCGCCCGTCAGTCGCGCTATCACGGCACTTGCCTTGCGCTGCAGGTCGTTTACCTCGACGAATTGCGGCAGGATCGCCGCCATCGCCTCGACGGCTTCCGGAACAACGATCGATGCGCCGAGTGAAGTCATCGTACCCGAGACGTTGATGACCGGTCGAAGCCCGATCCTGTTCCTGATATCCTCGGTCATGTCTCTCTCCTGTCGTTGCGATGCGATGGGCATCGACATATATGCCATAATAATGTAATAGCCTCTCAAGAATGATGAGGAGCCGAAATTGGACGCCCATAGACTGGACGAATTGCCTTCAACAAGTCTCCCCGATGCCGCGGAGAGCACGCAGGCGCAGGCAGCCAAGCGCTCGCGCGTCAGCGGCATCGACCGCGCTCTTCAGGTGATTGATTATCTTTACGAAAGCGGCTCTCCTGCCGGCGGTTACGCGATTGCCAAGGCAATCAAGGCGCCGCTTTCCACCGTTTACGTGATCATCGACGATCTCGTCGAAAAGAACATGCTTGCCCGCAATGCCGACGGCAACATCTGGCTCGGCGCGAGACTTTACCACTATGGCCTCGCCTATGCCCGCTCTCTGGATTTCATGGGCGTTGCCACGCACGAAATGCACGACCTCTGCCGCCATGCGGGTGAAACGGTGCAGCTTTGCGGCCGCGATGGCGACCATATGCTCGTACTCGCCATGGCGGATGGACCGAGCCATTTTCAGGTTGCGTCCCGCGTCGGCACCCGTGTTCCCTTGAACTGGACGGCATCCGGCCGTCTGCTGGTCGGTCATCTTCCCGAGGCAGAGCGCCTGGAGCTTTTCCGCCGTTGCGCGCGCTCCTCGCCGACCGGCCGCGCGGAGATCAATCCGGAAACGCTGTCCCAGTCTGCGGCAACCGCATTTCACGACAGACTGTCGATACAGGTCGCCGAATCCGATTACGCCGTGGCCTGCATCGCGTCGCCGATCTGTAACAACCGGGGCGAATGCGTCGCGACCATTTCCATCGTGCTGCCGGAGCAAAAGGTGCTGGCCGACGAGAACCATTATACCGAACAGGTCAGGGTTTCGGCCGAACGGATCGAAAAGCTGATGGGCTGGCGTAACCATTAAATTTTTCAGCCCTTAAGTGCCACGATGGCTTCGATCTCGACAGTGATATTGCCCGGCAGCGACCCAAACCCTACGGCGGAGCGGGCATGCTGCCCGGCATCGCCGAAGACGTCGATAAAGAGGTCGGAACAGCCGTTGATGACGCTCGGGTGATCCCGGAAGTCGCTGACGGCATTGACCATGCCAAGCAGCTTCACCACCTTTTTGACGCGTGACAGATCTCCCAGCGCCGCATGCATGACCGCCAGAAGATTGATGCCGGTGAGGCGGGCGTGATGATAAGCCTCCTCGAGCCCGATATCGGCACCCACTTTTCCCGCGTAAAGATGGCCATCCTCCTCACGAGGCCCCTGCCCCGAGAGATACAACATGTTGCCTTCCACCACATGCGTGACGAAATTGGCAATCGGCGGCGGCGGTGGCGGCAGCGAGATGCCGAGCGCGGCAAGCCGGTCATAGGGCGAAAGACCCTCGGCGCTAAGTGAAGATTGTTTCACGCGAATTCCTCATAATACCGGGACTGCACGTCCCGTCGTGTCGGCGGCGGCAAAGGTGTCCTTTGCCGCCAGAACGAATCAGCGCCAGGAGTAACCGTGGCTGTGGCGTACCAGTTTGCGGGCCCTTGGAATGTATCTGCTGGCAGCGATCGCCTCCGCGCCGATGACGGCATAGCGCGGCTCGAACAGGCGCTTCAGCCGCGAGACATCACCATTCGAATCCGTTGCTTCCAGATCGGCATCGACGAGGTCGAAAACGGTGAAATCAGCGCGCTGACCGACATCAAGCCGGTTGGACATATCCACGCCGATGACCGAGGCGGGATTTCTGGTGACGGCTTCGACCACCTTCTCAAAAGGCATCTCGACGGAAAGCAGCTTGGACATGGTGGTCGCCAGATCCCAGACCGGGAAATTCATGGAATGGCCATGCAGGTCGGTGGAGATCGAGAAGGGCAACAGCCCGCGGGCAATCGCCGCCTCGGCCACCTTGAAGGAAAAGGATGCGCCGCCATGGCCGATATCCAGCCGAATGCCTTCACCTGCGCAGCGTTCGGCAAGATTAAACAGATCCTCGTCTTCCATGATGCTGGAGCCCGACTTGCCGTTGAAGCAATGGGTCACGACATCGCCGGGTCCAAGAATTTCCAGCACCTCATCGTAGAGTGCGGGCGGCTCGCCCACATGTACCATCATCGGCACTTTCAGAATCTTGGCGATTTTCTTGCCGAGCTTCACCGGCGTGACGCCCCAGGAGCCGGTGATGACGTGACTTGCACGGACCTTCAGCCCCACGATGTGCTCACTGTTTTCGGCATAACACTCAAGGATACGATCGAGATCGATATCCTTGATATCGCGCAGTTCCGGCACGCGGTTACAGGCGACAAGGCCGATGGAGCCGAGATTAAGGAAGGCTTTGATGCGTTCCCGTGAGGGCTCGATGATATATTCCCTGAAGCCGTGGAAATTTGCCTCACCGGCTGAACCGGCATCGACCAATGTCGTAACGCCGCGCTCAGCACCACATTCTGAAGGGCGGATCGAGATATCCGTGCCTCCATGCCAGATATGCACGTGCAGATCGACCCATCCGGGCGAGATGAAGGCGCCCTTGGCGTCGATGCGCTGCGCATCCGCAGGTGCCTGCAAGGAGGCACCGACAGCAGCGATATTTCCGTCGCCGCCCACGAGGATATCGGTCGAGCCCTGTGGCGCGCCGGTTCCAAAACCGACGGGCTTGACATTGGTAAAAAGAATGGGCGCTTGAAGAGGCATTTTTGCCTGTTCGCCAGACGACATATTACAAATCCCTTCGCAGTCTTGGGTCGAGCATGTCCCGCAACCCGTCGCCGACCATTTGCAGCGAGAGCACGGAAAGAATGATGGCAAAGCCGGGGAAATAGGTCATCCAGTCGGCCTGACCGATATATTGGCGACCGGCGGAGATCATGGTTCCCCATGTTGGAATTTCAGGGCTGACGCCAAGCCCGAGAAACGAGAGGCCAGCCTCGGCCAGCATCGCACTGGCAAACAGAAAGGTGCACTGCACGAGAATCGGCGAGATCAGATTGCGCAGCACATGGCGGGTCATGATGTGAAAGGTTGAAATGCCGAGCGCCTTTGCCGCCTCAACATAGGGCAACTCTCGGATCACGAGTGTCGAGGCGCGCACGATGCGGGCAAGGCGCGGCGAATAGACCACGGCAAGCGCGATGATGACGGTCGTCAACGACGGGCCGAGCGCGGCCACCAGCGCAATTGCCAGCAGAATATCGGGAAACGCCATCATGGCATCGATTAACCGGGCAATCGGCGTATCCAGCTTTTTGAAGAAGCCGGCAAGCAGGCCGAGCGTAATGCCGATCAGGGCCGATAGCGCGACCACTGCGGCGCCAACGAGAAGTGATAGCCTTCCCGCGTAGATCGTACGGGAAAAGACGTCACGGCCAAACTCGTCGGTGCCGAACCAGTAGAGGTCGCTCGGCGGTTTCAGGCGATTGACAATCGAGAGTTTCGACGGGGAATAGGGCGCGATCATCGGCGCAAAAACCGCGAGCAACACGAAGATCAACAGCACGATCAGGCCAGCGGCGACCGTCTTGCGCTTCAGCAATCGGCGAATGAACAGCCAGGTCGGGTTGCGTGCCGGTGGAACGCTTGAAACAATGTCAGCCATCAGTAACGAACCCTCGGATCGACCAGCAGATAGAGCATGTCGATTGCAAAATTGATGAGCACGTAGAGCCCGGCGATGACGAGAAGCGCACCCTGAATGACCGGATAATCGCGACGCAGAACGGCAGAGACGACCAGGTTACCGACGCCCGGCAGCCCGAAAACCGTTTCCGTCACAACAGCGCCTGAAATCAGCACGGCGGCAGTCAGACCAAGCACTGTGAGGATGGGGATCAGCGCGTTCTTCAGTGCATGTTTCATCACCACGCGGCGCTCTTTCACGCCTTTGGCTCTGGCGGTCCGTACATAGTCGTCGCCGAGGACATCCAGCATCGAAGCGCGTGTGAAGCGCAGAATGAGCGCCGAAGAGACGAGCCCAAGCGCGATTGCCGGCAAAGTGAGGTGATACATGCGCTCAAGAAAACTCGCGCCCGGCCCACCATAACCCGACACCGGGAACAGATCGAGCCGCACGGCGAAGAGCTGCATCAGGATGAGCCCGAGCCAGAAGCTTGGAATGCTGGCGGCCAGCATCGCGACGGTCGTGGCGGCCTGATCCACGAAAGAACCGCGCCGGTATGCGGCGTAGATGCCGATCGGAAGCGCGATGACGCTCGCGATGAGCAGCGAAAAGATCGTCAGGAAAAATGTCGGCTCCGCCCGGTCCAGCAAGGCCGATCCAACAGGCATGTTGAGAAAGATCGACTGTCCGAGATCGCCCCTTAGCAATTGCCCGATGTAATAGACATATTGCACGCCGAGCGACTGATCGAGACCGAGCCGCGTGCGAAGCTCAGCGATATCCTGCGCGGAGGCATCCGGCCCCAGCATCACGGCAGCGGGGTCGCCGGGCGTGACGCGCAGGATGACGAAAACGATGGTGACGACGAGAAACATCACCACGATCATTCCCGCAAGTCTCTGAAAAATATACCGTATCACGAATAAGGGCTCCGAAGCGCTTGATTGCCGCTATCAGGCGACGGTTGAACCGAGTTGCTTAAAAATCGACTCCTCACTTCCGTCATGCCGGACTTGATCCGTCATCCAGCCACCACACGTCTGCGTGGTGAAAAGCTTTTTCCGATCAATGACTTGATCGCGCTGGACCCCGGCTCAAGGCCGGGGTGACGGTGTGCGGTGTCGGTCTTATTTCGTGACCGAGGCATTCCAGAAGTAAGGCCAGGGCGCGGCGTCGACTCCATCAAGCTTGTTGGACTTCGCCGCCACGGCGTTGAAGTCGCCGATCTTGAGGAGCGGCAGCTCCGCGTAGATCGTCTTCTGCACGTTGGCCCAGAGCGCGATGCGCTTATCTGGATCGACTTCGGCAGTGAAGGCGTCGACTGCTGCCTTGCGTGCCGGCGTATCCCACCAGCCCGGCGAGCTCGTCGACAGCGCACCCATCAATGCGGGCTCCGGGAGGAAGGGGCTGTGGCTGATGTAAATATCCCAAAGCTTGGGATCGGCCCGGCGCTGTGTCAGCGTCGCCCAGTCCACCACCTGCATGTCGACCTTGAAGCCGGCTAGTTTCAGATATTCGGCTGCGACCTGCGCCATTTTATAATGGAATTCATATTGGCGGCTGGTGAGAATGCGAAGCGGCTCGCCATTATAGCCCGCGGCCTTTAGCTTTTCGGCTGCAGCTTCGGGATTGCCGACATTGTAATTGCCCTCCACGCCCTCTTCCGTGTGCCAGGAGAAGTTATCGGGATAATAGGCGCCATCAAGGGCGTAGAACTCCGTGCTGCCGAAAGCGGCAGCCAACATGTCTTCCGTATTCAGCGCCTCGGCGACAGCCTTGCGGACCTCAAGCTTGGATGAAAGCCCTTCCTTGGTGTTGAAGACAAAGACCGGGAAACCGAAGGGCTTCAGCATGAGCGGCTGCGACGCCGAAGACGACTTCACCTTGTCGAAGGATTCAACGGGAATGGAATCGATGTAGTCATATTGTCCCGAGACGGCAGCCTCAACGCGTGTGTTCGGATCGGGCACCGGCACAAAGCGGATTTCATCGAGATATTGGTGGCGGGCTCCACCGTAACCGTCGCTTTCGCCGTCGCGGGATTTGTAGCTATCGAAGCGAACGAGCTGGATATATTGGTCGGCCTTGCGCTCCTTCAACATATAGGGGCCGGTGCCGATGAATTCGGCCATCGGCTCCGCCTGCTTTTCAGCCGGGAGAATGATGGCGGCGGAATTGTTGAAAGCGAGGAGCGAGGTAAGCGGCGCATAGGGCTGCTTGAGGGTGATCGCGACCGTTCCGGCGTCGGGTGCGGAGATGTTCTCGATAAATCCGGCTGCCTGTTTGCCACGCGAGGCAATCTTCATCCAGCGTCCGAGCGAGGCGACGACGTCTTCCGATGTCATGTCGCTGCCGTCATGGAATTTGATGCCCTGGCGCAGCTTGATCGTGTAGGTCTTGCCATCGGCGCTAATCTCCGGCAGCGCCTCCGCCAGAAGCGGCGTCACCTTCCAGCTCTTGTCGAAGGTGTAGAGCGTTTCGAAGATATGCTGCGTGACGATGCCGACAAGATCGGCCGTTGACGCCATCGGATCGAGGGTCGGCGGCTCGCCGATCGTCGCGACATTGATCACGCCGCCCTTCTCTTGGGCCATCAACACACCTGGTGCAAGCAGCAAAGCGGCAGTGGCGAGAAATGCAAGTTTACGTCTCATGGTCAAGCTCCCAGCTCTTATGTGTTCCATTATTATGTTATATGCATCCTTATAACAGAATATATCGATAAGACGCCTTGTCAATCACAATGCGTGCGACGAAGTACTCGAAGATCGGGATTGTCGTCGCGGGAGAGGAAAAGGTCCACAGCGCGCTCGTGACTGTAGGATGAGTCTGGAGCCTCCAGACGCGGAGATCCGGGTGATACTCGCGGGGTCTGTCCTGAGCGACCAACCGTTGCATTGCCTATGAAGCAAGGCGTTCGCTGCCCGGCGCCATATTCGCCATTACAAAAGTTTAAGGTGATTTTGCAGCGCATTGGGTGTCTTGTGGAGGAAAGCTGCTCCCAAGGCTTGCCGCACATGTTCGGGAAACATGTAATCTCATTCGCGGAATCGTCAGATGAAACGTTTCTGGACCGCCCTTAGCGTTCTTGCCATCGCAGCCGCCGGCGGCTGGTATTTCAGGGATCGCCTGCCACTCGACAAAATCCCCTATTTCAAACAGTTTGCCGTCACGCCGCAGCCAACCGGCGCGGAAACCGCAGCGCAATCGACCCAGAACGGCCAGCCTGCCCGGCAGCAGGGGCAAAGACAAGGTGGGCGGCGCAACGGAGCACCGCCGACGGTCAGCACCATTGCCGTCAGCAAGGCGACACTGCCAATGGATGCGACAGCGACCGGTTGGGCAGTCGCAGCCGACATCACCAATATTGCACCTCTTCAAGCTGGCCTTGTCACCGAAATCGCAGCGAAGGACGGCCAGCATATCAAGGCTGGCGATCTGATCCTCAAGATGGATGATCGCATCGCACGCGCCGCAGTGGACAAGGACAAGGCCAATATTGCCGCCGATCAGGCCACGCTTGAGCAGACGGAGGCAGCTTTCCAGCGTGCCGCCAACCTCGTCAAGCAAAGCGCCGAGTCCCAGCAGGTGCTGGACCAGGCAAGAGCGGCCCGCGAGAGCGCCAGCGCAAAGATCGACGCGGATAAGGCAACGCTTGCATCGGATCAGGTGACGCTCGAGCATATGGAAATCCGCGCGCCCTTCGATGGACGGCTGGGCGATATCACGGTTAGCCCCGGTGCCTATCTCAGCGCCGGCATCAATATTGTGACGATCACCAAATATGATCCCATTTCGGTAAGCTTCCGGCTTTCCCAGCGGTACCTGCCGCAATTGCGTGAAGGCATCGCGAAGGATACCGCTGTCGATGTCGATCCCGCCGCGACCGGCGGTGAGGCCATGTCCGGCGCGCTGCGTTTTTACGACAATACGGTCGACCAGGCATCCGGTACGGTCTTGGCCAAGGCGGAATTCAAGAATGATCGCGGCCTTTTGTGGCCCGGCCAGTCCGTTAATGTCACGGCTCACTTCATTTCAGACGACGAGATGATCATCGTGCCGACCGTTGCCGTGCGGCCGGGACCGAAGGGCAACTTCGTTTATACCGTCGATAAGGATCATCATGCGCATATGACCCCCGTGGAGGTCGCCCGCTCCAATGGAGATTCGACCGCCTTAGCAAGCGGCCTCAATGGCGGCGAACACGTGATCGTCGAAGGACAGTCCGGACTCGCCGATGGTCAGACTGTGGTCGAGCAGTTTTCCGATAAGGGCCGCACAGCCGGTAACCTGGCCGCCAACATCCAGCAGGACAAGGTGGGCGGCCAATGATCCCAAGTTTCTGCATCAACCGCCCTGTCGCCACCACGCTTCTTGCCATCGGCCTCGTGCTCGCCGGGCTTGCGGGTTTCCGCCTGCTGCCTGTCGCCGCCCTGCCGAAGGTGGATTTTCCAACGATCAACGTCTCTTCATCGCTGTCTGGCGCTTCGCCACAAACCATGGCGACATCGGTGACGACGCCGTTGGTCAAACAATTCGAGACCATTCCAGGCGTTAGCGAAATCAGCGCCACCAACACGCTCGGCAACAGCTCGATCGTGCTTCAGTTCGACCTCAATCGTGATATCGACGCCGCCGCGGCCGATGTTCAGGCCGCAATCTCACGCGCACAACGGCAATTGCCGAGCAACATGACGACGACGCCGAGCTATCGCAAGACGAACCCGGCCGATGCGCCAGTGTTGCTGCTTGCCGTCAACAGCAAGGAAATGCCCACCAGCAAGGTGGATGAGATCGCCGAAAACATCATCTCGCCGCTTCTCTCCACCATCTCGGGTGTTGCCCAGGTCAGTATTTATGGTGCGCAGACCTATGCGGTCCGTATCGGTCTCGATCCGGCGCAGCTTCAGGCAAGAGGCCTTGGTGTCGACACTGTCACAACGGCCATTGCCCAGGCCAACAATCAGGTGCCTGTCGGCGCGCTCCAGGATGATAATCAACGGCTGACGATCGAGGCTGATACGCAGCGCACCAACGCAGACGCCTTCCGCTCGCTGGTCGTTTCAACCACCAATGGCGCAAGGATCCACCTCGGCGATATCGCCAATGTCACCGACAGCATCGACAACACCAATGCCGGCAGTTGGTTCGATGGCGACCAGGCGATCATTCTCGCCGTGCAGCGTCAGCCCGACGCCAACACGGTAGAGGTTGTCGACGCCATCAAAGCGAAGTTGCCCGCGCTGCGGCAGCAATTGCCGCCTTCTGTGAATATCAACGTGATGAACGACGCTTCGACAGCGATCAAGGATGCGATCTCCGACGTTCAGTTCACGCTGTTTCTGACCATTGGCCTTGTAGTTGCGGTCATATACCTCTTTACCGGCCACCTCACCGCAACCATTATTCCCGGCCTCGCGGTGCCGCTGTCGCTTATCACGGCTTTCGGCATGATGTATGTGCTTGGCTACAGTATCGATAACATCTCCCTGCTCGGCCTGACTTTGTCCGTGGGGCTGGTGGTGGATGACGCGATCGTCATGCTGGAGAACATTCTGCGCCTGCATGAGGAGGGCCTGCCGATGCGCGAGGCTGCGCTGCAGGGTGCCGCGGAAGTCAGCGGCACTATCCTGTCGATGTCGGTCTCGCTGGTTGCCGTTTTCATCCCCATCCTGTTGATGGGCGGTGTGATTGGCAGGCTCTTCAACGAATTCGGCATGGTCGTCACGCTCGCGATCATGGCATCGGCGCTGGTTTCACTGACGGTGACGCCCATGCTCGCCTCGCGTCTCTCCGGCCACACTTCCAGACCGCCGGCGATCATTCGCTGGTTCGATGCCGGGTTCGAACGCACGCTGCGTGGCTATGGCCGCGCGGTCAGCTGGTGCCTTTCCCACCGGGGTATCGTGCTTGCGTCTTTTCTCGCGTCCATCGCTGCCTCTGCCTTCCTCTTTGAAACGCTTCCGTCGAGCTTTTTCCCGCAGGAAGATATTGGCCGCCTTTCCGTTTCGACACAGGCGCGCGAGGATATTTCCTATGCGGCGATGCGTGATCTTCAGGCGCAGGTCGCGGACCAGATTCGGAAAAATCCGGCCGTTATCCATGTCACTTCCATTGTCGGCGGCAATTCCCGCAACCCGCTGAACAACGGGTCGATGTTCGTGGAATTGAAACCCAAGGAAGAGCGTGCTCCGCTGAGCCAGGTGCTGGCGGAACTGGGGCAGGCAACATCAAAGGTCGCAGGCATCCGCACCTACATCAATCCGCAGCAAAGCCTGCGTTTCGGCGGACGCAGCTCCGCCAGTCAATATCAGCTCGTGGTTCAGGGCCTGAACGCCGACACGACGACCGAGTGGTCGAACAAGCTGATGGAGGCGATGCGCCGCGACCACACATTTACTTCCGTCACATCCGACGCCCAGAATGGCGCGATCGCGGCCACGATTTCGGTTGATTCAGAAAAAGCCGCCGCCTTCGGCATTACCAATGACCAGCTGCGCAAGACGCTGGAAATGTCTTTCGGCGGTTATACGGCAGCGCAAATCCAGTCGACTGGCGATAGTTACGACGTCATCGTCGAATTTGACAGCTCCAAACCCTGGAGCGCTGATTTTCTCAGCGACATCAACATTCTCTCCGCCAAGTCGGGCGTCCTCGTTCCACTGTCCAACTTTGCTTCGCTCACGCGCACGCAGGCGCCTGTCACCATCAACCAGACGGGCCAGCTCGTCTCCACAACGATCTCTTTCAACCTACCGGATGGGGTCGCGCTTTCCGATGCCACAAGCCGGATCGACCAGATCAAAACGACCATCGGTCTGCCGCAGGACGTCTTCACCAGCTATGGCGGCACGGCGGCGATCTTCCAGCAGAGTCAAGGGAATACCGGCATCCTCATTTTGGCAGCTGTGTTGACGATCTACGTTGTGCTGGGCGTGCTCTATGAAAGCTTCATCCACCCGCTGACCATCCTCTCCGGCCTGCCGGCCGCTGCCTTTGGCGCACTGGTAGCGCTTAAGGTGATGGGCATGGATTTCTCGATCATTGCGCTGATCGGCCTCTTGATGCTGATCGGCATCGTCAAGAAAAATGCGATCATGATGATCGACGTGGCAGTGGAGCTCATACGCGAAAAGGGCGAGGCGCCGGCGACCGCCATTCACGAAGCCTGCGTCCGGCGTTTCCGGCCGATCATGATGACGACCTTCTGCGCCCTTCTCGGGGCCCTGCCCATCGCACTCGGCTCCGGCGCAAGTTCGGAACTGCGCCAACCACTTGGCATCGCGGTGGTCGGTGGTCTTATCGTCTCGCAATTGCTGACGCTCTTCATCACGCCCGTCATTTTTGTGGAAATGGACCGATTTGGCCGGTTCCTGTCAGGGTTGTTTTCCCGCAATAAAAATGTCGAGCCCCATGCGCCACAGCAGGAACAGGGCGCGAAACCTGAGCCGGATTCCGTAGCGGCCTAGCGCATTTCCTCAAGGCGTTTCAACGCCTGGGGAAACCCTTTTCCCTGCAGCTGAAACGAGACAATGCGACCCTGAAGATCGGGCGCCTCGATTGTGAGTGTCTGTTCCGCCTTCAGTGCCGAGACCAGCTCGACAAAGGGCGAGAAGGAAACAACGCAGCCAACCGGTAAGCAAGTGCTGACCTGCACCTCCTGCAAGCGCATATTTCCCGATTTGACGGAGAAGAGCTTGGTGACGGCCAAACCAAAGGGCAGAACCATCGTGCCAGCAAGCTTCCCCGGTGCTTCTTCACCGGCGAGCCGGAACTCCACGGAAACGACGAGCTTGCGGGTCTTCTCCTCCAATTGCACCTGGGCCATCGCGCAGGTCCGCTTCGTCTCCTGCGTCGCGCCAGAGGCTTTCTCGGGGCCATCGTCATTTCCGGGTGCAGTACAGGCAAGCTGCCAGCTTCCGTGAGCCTCGTGCAAGGATGCTGCGCCTTGCGACGTCTCCTGTGCAGCTGCGCTGTCGAGAGAAAATGCGACGAACAGCAAAGTGAAAGCCATAGCACTTGCGCAACGCGTCTTTCTACACCGCATCAGAAACGAACCCCAAGTTCGGCGGCAGCGGACTGATCCATCAGGCCAGCGCCGAAAACTGCACCATAACGGAATGTCAACGTGGCGGACGGCGTGAGATCGTAGCTTAGCCCCAAATTAAGTGTTGCTGCGTCTCGCGAACCTGTAGTGCTCGCGATCGAAAACGCCTCGCCGCCGTCGGAGAAAAGGCTGCTGCCCATGGCAGTGTCGCCGTAATTGTGACGCCAGGCGAGATCGAACATTGCGCGGCCAAGCATGCCTTCCAGCGCGACATCCCTTGTGATGCGCGCACCGAGCGTCGTGGAAAGCTGTTCGTAGCGTGCCGACGCTGAGGACACGGCGGCGATCCCGCTTTTTTCGCCAAAAGCTTCGGTGCGGCTGTTTACGTAGGCGATGTTGGCATAGGGCTCGACATGGGTCAGATCGAAATCGAAACGCCAGGCTGCTTCGGCAAAGACCTGCGACGTCGAGCCGCCATAGCTGGCGGAGAGGTTTTCGCTGAGTGTCGAGAAATAGACCGAGCGGCGCGTATCCATATCCTGAAAGGCATGGATCGCCCCAAACCGCAGAGACGCAGGCCCGATCATTGTGCCCGCATAAGCAGCCACATAATAACTGTCGACCTCTGCTGAAGCAGCAAATGTCGTCTGGTCAATCCTCTCGTGGCTGTAACCGCCCGCCACACCGGCGCGCCAACTTTTCCCGAGGTCACCATCAAGTCCGAAGAGAATGCCGCCGCCCTTGCTATCAACCGATGAGCCATTGCCATCGCCATCAACACGTCCACGCGACCCGAAACCGCTGGTCCAGAAGCTCGGCGATCCTTCATCCTCGAACAAGAGGTCCCCGTCGTGCTTCCCATAAGCGACGGGCATGATTGGCCGTGCATCGATGCTGTCGAAGGCGCGGCGCAGCCGATCCAGAATAACGTCCCGGGTCTGGCTGCTGCGATTGACCAGAGTCATGGCAACCGACGGATGGATTTCTCCGGCAAGCTGCGAAAATGCCAGTTGCGTTTCACCGCCCTGAAGGAAAATGGCAGACTGATACAGGGCTGCATTTTCTCCGAGGGCCTGAACGGCGTTGGCCGCTGCTCGGGCATTGGCTGTGGTGGTTTGCGCGGCAAGAGATCCGGGGGCCGACGATGTCGGGCTGAACGACAGATAAGCGGTGCCAGTGTCGTCGCTCTTTGCGACAGTCGCGGTCAGATAGGCAAAATTCTCATCGATCCGGGCGAAAGCGCCGGTTATGCCACCCGTCGCAGTGAGGATCTGGTAGCGCGTGTTCAGACTGAAAGCAGATCGGTTCGTCAGCGGCGTGACGACGAGGGTTACGTCATTGGCGATTGTTACGGTACCGTTCACCGCAAGCCTGTCGGAATTACCGGCGGTATCTATATCAACCGCATATTTGGCGCCCGCAGCGAATGTAGCGTCGCCTGTCGATGTCAACGTACCAAGCGGATTGCCCGGAGCCAGCGTACCGCCCGGACCGATAGCAAGGCCGGCAACAGTACCCGTACCGCCGAGCGTCGCGCCGTCGCCCACTGAAACCGCGCTTGCCAACGAGCCATTGACGGTCAGTTTTCCGCCTGAGACCGTCGTCGGCCCCAGATAATTGCTGACGGCCGAGAGTTCGAGGTCGCCTGCACCGGTCTTTTCGAAGCTGCCCGTGCCGTGAATCGCATTCGAAAGCCTGCCGGCGCCATCCACGACGAGCGCCGCGTCATTGGCGATCTCGCCGGAGCCAAAGCTTCCAGCGGTTCCCTTCAAGGTACCGCCAGATATCGTGGTGCCGCCGGAATAGCTGTTGTTTCCAGAGAGCGTCGTCACGCCATTTTCCGCAACAACGCTGCCCGCTCCCGAAATATCGGCTTTGACGAGGTATGCAGTCTGCGAGTGATTGAAAACGATCCGGCCAGCGCCGGCTCCAAAGCTGATCGCCTGAGCATCGATGGTACCGGCCGAACGGGCGGTCTGTCCGGAAGCTGCGCCGACATTCAAGACGCCAGCCGAACCGGCAGAGGACGCAATGAGGATGGTAGGCGCCGCGAGCGCTGCGCCGCCTGTTACGTCAACGCTGCCATCCCCGGCAGAGCCGATGACCAAGGTGTCGTCAACAGAGACGCGCGAGCCGATGCCGTTGACGAGGACGGCACCATCAGACCCCGCCGAAGAACCCACGGAAAGCCGGTAGGCATCGAGCGACGCACCATTCGTCACAATCAAACTGCCGGAACCGGATTGTCCGACCGTCATGCGGCCGGAGGCCCCAAGGCCGTTATCGATGTAAGCCGTTATATTCGAGCCGGCACCTGTGATGGTCATCGTTCCCGATGAGCCCGAGAGATCCCCCAGGACTACCTGCCCCGCCCGGATATTTCCGCCGGCGCTGGCTGTAACCTCGGCCGAAGCCGTGTCCTGATAACCGGCGATCAAGGTGCCGGTCATCGTCCAGCTAGAGCCACCGCCGGTAACGGTGACCGATGATGACGAACCGCTGAGCGCAGCGACGACACTGTTTCTACTCTCGACAGCGCCACCGGCTTCAACCGACATCACAGCGTTGCCACCGCGACCGACAATGATGTCGCCCCCGCTGCGCAACGTGCTGCCAGCGCCGGAAATCCTGGCGGAGCCCGTACTGGCGGCACTATTGCCGAGTACGACGGCTTGACTGCTGACGATGCCGCCACCCGTGACGGTCAAGGACCCGGTGCCGGCATCGCCGATCGCAAGTCCGCCACGGCCGACCGTTAAGGCCGATCCCTCGCCATCGATGCTGGCTGCCCCGGTCGCCCCGGCAACAGCGCCGAGCCGGGCGGCGGCGCTCTCAACCTTGCCACCGGCGGTCACATTCAAGGTTCCGTTGCCGGAAGCCCCACCGGGATCGGCGACATCGCCACCGACCTGAAGATCGCCCGTGACCCAGGTGGACCCATCGCCGGTCACCGTCGCAATGGAGGCGGAATGGCGTCCGATGATGGCGCTGTCGCTGGTCGCTGATGCCGCTGCCTCAACAGTAAGGTGCGCACTGCCCTCGTTTCCGGCGACCAACTGACCGGTTTCCAGTGCCGAGCCAAGCCTGCTCAGGGTGACTTGGCTTCCCGACGCAGAGGAAAGATTGGCAATGACGGTCGTGGTTTCGCTGAGGAGTTTTCCGCCTCCCGTCACCGTCAGTGTGCTGACACCGGCATTGCCGATGACGGTGCCGGCCGCAACCGTCCAGCGGCTGCCGGCGCCGGATATAAGCGCGTCACCTTTCGTTCCTGCCCCCTCGCCCAGAACGGCCCTGTCGCTATTTACCGTGCTTCCGGCAAGAATTTTCAGGTCGCCCCTCCCGCCGCCGCCGGATGGCGCGCCGCTGGCACCGTATCCCACAAAGATCGTGCCTGCTGTAACAAGAGTGGACGAGTTGTCGAGTGTCAGGGAGCCGTTCCCTGTTGCCCCTTCGCCGATGTAGACGGTGCCGGTCGAGGTCGCGCTACCGTGTAAAAGGGAGAGGGTACCGATGCCGTTACCGCCGACCGATAAGAGACCCTGGTTTTGAAGGGTCGCGCCCGAGAACGTGACGGTACCGCCAATTCCCGCGCCGACCCCAACGCTGAGCGAATTTGACAACAGGCTCCCATTGATTACCAAAGTACCGGACGAAACTTGTCCGACCGTGACGGAATTGGCCATGGCAGATGTGCTGGTCGCGAGGACCGGGCCATCGCCGTTGATCAACACGTCATCGCCGGCATCGGGCACCCGGGCTGAGGGCGCCCAGTTCGTCGAGGTAGACCAATCGCCGCCCGGAACGCCGTTCCAGTTCAGGGTTTCCGCCCAAGCACTCTGACCAAGGCTAACGGAAAGCAGGATCGACAAAAACCAGCCTGTACCGAACGCCGAATGGCGGCCGGCAGCTTTTCTGCGTGCAAGACTTTCCGGAGAGGTTTCCCTTTCCAAAAAGAGGCAGAAACAACCGGACATTCAATCTTCCCTAATGAGCGCCGAACGACATCCATGATTCGGCGAATCATTTCTTCACCGAACCAGGTGCATTAAGCCATTTTGGAAAGTGAGCGCCAGCTATAACGTCACGACGACAGGGTTTTACTTTGAACGCCCGGATCAGTGCCGGGAAATGCGGGCGACTGCAGCTGATATCTTGCGTGAAACGCCGGCGACATCGCAGGTTTACTGACGGGCAAATCTCCCGAAGGCCCCACCCGAAAAGCACAGCGGATCGCCATCGCGATGGGCCGCGCGAAGCACTTCGCCGACGATGATCGTGTGGTCGCCCGCATCATGGGCAGCAGCCTTGCAGCATTCGAAACGCGCAAGCGTTCCGGGGATGACCGGCACGCCTTCGTCGTTCAGTTCCCAGTCCAGATCGTCAAAGGCGCGTCCGTTGCGGGTAAAGCGGGCGCTCAGCACATCCTGATCAGCGCTCAGCACATGGATCGCGAAATGCGTCGCGCCATTGAAGGCTGCATAACGCGACGAACTTTTAGCCGGCGACCAGAGCACCAGAGGCGGATCGAGCGATACGGACGCAAAGCTGTTGACCGTCATGCCGATCGGGCCTTCCGGGGTCGTGGCTGTTACCACCGTAACACCGGTGGTGAAAGCGCCGAGCGCATTGCGAAAGCTGCGGCTGTTTTCGCCGCCGGGAACGAATACATGTTCATTGGGCATCTTGATTGGCTCTGCAACTGTCATCACGCCACCTCTTTTCCAATCGCAAGGGTGTAGAGTTCAAACCATGTCTGGCGGTCCATCGTCACGCGAAGCGCATCGGCCGCGGTTCTGATACGCTCAATATTGTTGGTGCCGAGCACCGGCACGATCTTTGCCGGATGGCGCAGCAGCCAGGCGATAGCCACAGCCGTCGCATCGACGCCCTGTTCCTTGCCGACGCGCTGCAGGGCAGCCATGGTGCCGCCATGCGCGCCTGAAAACAGCGAACCGCCGCCGAGCGGCGACCATGCCATGGGCGAGACGCGCTTTTCCTGCAGGTAGGCGAGATCGCCATTGGTGAAGGTATCGGTGGCAAGAAGGCTCATTTCGATCTGGTTGGTCACGAGCCGGTTGCTCATGGCCAATTGCAGCAGCGAAAAATCCCACGGGCGGAAGTTGGAGACGCCCACAGCCTTGACCTTGCCGGAGGCGACCAGCGCATCGAGCGCCTTTCCGGTTTCTTCCGCATCGATCAGAGGGTCGGGACGGTGAATGAGCAGCAGGTCGACGTGATCGGTTCCCATGTCGCGCAGCGAGGCTTCGACCGAGGCGTTGATGTGGTCAGCCGTCGTATCGTAATGCTTGACGCGGGCGGCGGAGTGTCGGCCAGCCGGTGCGACGATGCCGCATTTGGTGACGATTTCGATTTTGTCGCGCAGTCCGGGCGCCGCCTTAAGGCCGCCGCCGAGAATGGCTTCCGCCGTGTACCCGCCGTAAATATCGGCCTGATCCATGGTGGTGATGCCCTGCGCCAGGCAGGCCTCGATCTTGGCCTGCACATGCGCCGGCGAAGTGTCTGCGTCGTCTCCGATGCGCCACATGCCGTAAACGATGCGGCTGAGTTCGAGTTTGTCAGAAAGAGCGATACGTTCCATCAGTGGCGTTCCCCGTTGCCGAGCGGCGTAGCTGGCGTTTCAGAAGGCACCCGGCCGTAGGCATGCGGCAGGGAGCAGGTTTTCAGCTGCGGCAGAACCTTGGTGCCGAAATGTTCAGCCTCGTCAAGATGCGGATAACCAGAAAGGATGAACGCGCGGATACCCATCTTCTGATAATCCTCCAGTGCCGAAAGAACCTGATCGGTCGAGCCGACAAGTGCTGCACCGCAGCCGGAGCGCGCCCGGCCGATGCCGGTCCACAGATTGGGTTCGACATAACCGAACTTGTCGGCGAGTTCGCGGGCACGCGCCTGATGCGATACGCCGAGCGAACCGCTGTCATGGGCGCGGTTGCGGATCAGCTGGCCATATTCGTCATCGAGCTTTGAGACCAGATGTTCGGCATAGTCGCGGGCTTCCTGTTCGGTATCGCGCACCACCATATGGACACGCAGGCCATAATCCAGCGTCCGGCCATGGGCTGCGGCCCGCTCGTTGGCGGCGCGCATGCGGTCTGCCAGCTGGTCTTTCGTCTCCGGCCACATCAGATAGACGTCACACTGTGCGCCGCAAAGTTCCAGCGCGTCGGGAGAATAACCGCCGAAATAGAGAAGCGGGCCGCCATTCTGCTGGTAGGGTCTTGCCGGTTCGGTCGAAACGCCCTTGAACTGGTAGATTTCGCCGTCATGGTCGATGGTGTCGCGCGTCCAGGCCTGCCGCAAAATCTCGACGACCTCGTGGCTGCGCTTGTAACGAAAGGCGCTGTCGGCGACTTCGCCCGGGAAGTCCGAACTGATGACGTTGAGCGTCAGGCGGCCCTTCAGCATGTGGTCGAGCGTGGCAACCGTACGCGCCAGCATGATCGGCTGCATTTCGCCGCAGCGGATAGCCGCCAGAAAATTGATGCGGTCGCTGATCGGCGCGCAGCCCGCAACGAAGCTCAACGTGTCCTGCCCGACCTGATAGGACGAAGGGCAGAGAATGTTGCGGAAACCGAGTTCCTCGGCTTTTTTGACGATATCGGAGCAATGTTCGAAGCTGGAGCGCAGGCTGCCATCCGGCACGCCGAGATAGGCGTAATCATCGGAACACAAAGCGGAAAACCAGGAGACCTCGGCAGCATCGAGATCAGCGGATGTAACGGGTACGACGGTCATGCAATTCCTCCTCAGGGCCGCTCTCGTTTTTCTTGCATAACATCAAGAAATATGTAAATCAATGATGTATCAATTTTTGTTTAGGGGGAGGAACTGCATCATGAAACACACTGGCGGCAGCCTGCCCATGTATCTCCAGATCGCTGAAATGCTGGTGCGCGAGGTGGCGGCAGGGCGGCTGATCGACGGCGAGAAGCTTGCGCCGGAGCGCGATATGGCTGCCGATCTCGGCATTGCCGTCGGTACGCTACGCAAGGCGCTCGCCGAATTGCAGGAGCGCGGCCTTCTGGAGCGCGTACAGGGTTCCGGCAACTACATCCGCGCGGTCAGCGATCCGCAAAGCGTCTACGCTTTCTTCCGGCTTGAACTGATCGAAGGCGGCGGCCTGCCGACGGCGGAGGTTCTGGATGTGGCCCGCCTTGCCAAGCCCGCCGACCTGCCGGCCTTCGGCACATCGGCCGAAGGACACAGGATTCGCCGCCTGCGGCGCATTGCGGGCAAGCCAGCGGCCATCGAGGAAATCTGGCTTGATGGCTCTTACGTCGACACCATCGCCATCGAGAACATGTCGGAATCCCTCTATCTCTATTACCGAACTCGCCTCAACCTCTGGATATCGAAGGCGGAGGATCGCATCGATCTCGGTGACGTGCCCAAATGGACGCCAGAAGTGTTCGGCCAGAAAGCAGGCGCATCCGTGCCCCGCGTCCTCCGTCTTAGCCAGGCGCAGGACGGTGCAGTGGCGGAAGTTTCCTGGACCTGGTTTGACCATACCGTCGCCCGGTACGTTTCTCGCATACGTTGAGATTGCGCAAATTTCGCGTGATCCACGCGAATGAAGGAATTTGACGGCATGCAAGAACGCTGCGGCCTGTCGCGCGGGTGATTTTGCGGTTATATTTCTTTGAATCAACGACTTAATGGTTTTTGATTTTTGTCAGAAATAAAATTGATACACTATTGATTTCATTTTTATGAAAGGTAATATCACGACCTCAGGGAGACAGGCGTTTTCGCCATCCCACGATATCGCCGGACAATCGGGATTGATTTTCGAAGATGCGATACGGGGAACTTGAAGGTTGGTACCGGCTATTGCGTCCACTCAAATTTTGGACGCGCCGGTCGTGAGGAGGAATTATGGCTTCGGTCAGCCTGCGCAAGCTGGACAAGAGTTACGGTGCGCTTCGCATCGTCAAGGGCATCGACCTTGAAATTAACGATGGCGAATTCGTCGTGTTCGTCGGCCCCTCCGGCTGCGGCAAATCGACGACGCTGCGTATGGTCGCAGGGTTGGAAAGCATTACCGGCGGCGAGGTGAGGATCGGCGACCGTGTCGTCAACCGGCTACCGCCGCGCGAACGCGACATTGCCATGGTGTTTCAGGACTATGCGCTTTATCCGCACAAGACGGTGCGCGAAAACATGGGTTTCAGCCTGAAGGTGCGCGGCGTCAGCGCTTCCCAGGCCAATGCCAGCATCGATGAAGCGGCGAAGATGCTGGGCATCGAGCACCTTCTCGACCGGCGGCCTGGCCAGCTTTCCGGCGGCCAGCGTCAGCGAGTAGCCATGGGACGCGCCATAGTACGCCGCCCGCAGGTCTTCCTGTTCGATGAGCCGCTTTCCAACCTGGACGCCAAGCTGCGCGGACAGGTGCGCACCGAAATCAAACGCCTGCATCAGCAGCTCGGCACGACGATCATTTACGTCACCCATGATCAGGTGGAGGCCATGACGCTCGCCGACCGCATCGTCATCCTGCGTGGCGGCGATATCGAACAGGTTGGTACGCCGGATGAGGTTTATAACCGCCCGGAAAGCGTCTTTGTGGGTGGTTTCGTCGGTGCGCCCGCCATGAATTTCGCCCGCGCCAGGGTCAATGGCGACCGGCTGGCATTTTCCGACGGCAACTCCCTGCCGATGGCGGCCATCCGGCCATCGCGCGAAACAGGGCTCGAAGGCCGAGACGTCATCGTCGGCATTCGCCCGGAACATTTCGGCCCCGCCGAGGGCTTCGACAGCCAGCTCGCCGTCCGGGTGCAGGTGGTGGAACCACTGGGTTCGGACACCCTCGTCCATTTCAGCCTCGGCGACGCGGCGCTGACCGCACGGATGCCACCGCAGCTTCGGCCAGCGCCGAACGAGGAACTGCGGATCGGGGTCGATCCGTCCAAGGTCCATCTTTTCGACGCAAAAACGGAGCGCTCGATCCACTGATTGCCGGGCGAAAATTGCAGCGGCCAAGGATTAATAACGGGAGGAACACATGACACTTAAAACTATCAGGGGCAAAGCCCTCATGGGCGCAGCGCTCTGCGCAACAATGCTCGCTTTTTCGGGACAGGCCTTTGCCGACGCCGAACTGAAAATCTTCGTTTCCAGCCAGCATCAGCCGGATGTCTGGCGCAAGGCGCTGGACCAATATGAGGCAAAGACGCCGGGCGTGAAGGTGGTGATCGAGACCGGCGGCAATACCTCGGAGATGCAGGCGCAATATCTCAACACCGTCATGTCGGCCAAGGATTCGAGCCTTGACGTGCTAATGCTTGACGTCATCCGCCCCGCGCAATTCGCCACCGCCGGCTGGACCAGCGATTTCTCCGGCAAGGACTTGTCCGCCTATCTGCCGACCTATGCCGAAGCCAACACCGTGGGCGGCAAGATCGTGGCGCTGCCTGCCTTCGCAGACTCCATGTTCCTCTATTACCGCAAGGACCTGCTCGACAAATACGGCATCAAGCCGCCGACCACCTGGGACGAGCTGAAGGAAGCCTCCAAGAAGGTGATGGAAGGCGAAAAGAACCCCGAGCTTCAAGGCCTGTCCTTCCAGGGCAAGGCGATCGAAGGCGCGGTTTGCACCTTCCTCCTGCCCTATTGGAGCGAGGGCAAGTCTCTGGTTGAAAACGGCAAGCTGAACTTCGACAATCAGGCGGCGGTGGATTCGCTCAAGCTCTGGAAGACCTTTGTCGATGAAGGCATTTCCAAGAAGAATATTTCGGAAGTCGCGACCGACGACACCCGCAAGGAGTTCCAGGCCGGCAAGGTCCTCTTCGCCGTCAACTGGTCCTACGCCTGGACCCATTTCCAGGGCAAGGAATCGCAGGTGAACGACAAGGTCGGCGTCGCCCGCCTGCCGGCCGTCAAGGGCGGCGAGCAGACGACCTGCCTCGGCGGCTGGGAATTCGGCGTCTCCGCCTATTCCAAGCAGCAGGATGAAGCCAAGAAGCTGGTGGAATATCTCTCCAGTCAGGATGTGTCGAAGTTCATGGCGATCAACGCAGCACTTCTTCCCACCTATGCCGCGCTCTACAAGGATGCGGACGTGACCAAGACGATCCCGTGGTTCGCGGACGCCCTGCCCGTCGTCGAAACGGCAAAGGCCCGTCCGGTTACCCCGCGTTATAACGAGGTCAGCGAAACAATCCGCACCACCGTCAACGGGGTGCTTGCCGGCGTGATGACACCGGAAGATGGTGCAAAGCAGATGGAAAGCCGTCTGCGGCGCGTTCTGCGCTAAGCTTTGAGGCCGGAAGGCGGCATGCGCGCCATGCCCTTTCCGGCCGTTTCGACTGACAGGAATAAAGCCGCCTGAACGGCGCGATAAACGGGCCGGACATGAACCGGCCCGATCGGGAGACGATGACGTGAATCCAGTTGCGGGAGTGGCAGACGTGACAATGCCGGAAAGAACGATGGTCAGGGTGGATGAGCAGAAATTGCCGGGCTGGACGCGGTGGCTCGATCTCGGCGACCGGTCGCTGGCCGTACTGCTGCTCGCGCCGGCGGCGATCCTGCTTTCGCTCATCATCGTTTACCCGGTGGCGCGGCTCGTCTATACGAGCTTCTTCAGCCTATCGCTGACCTCTGGCCTGCCGGCGGAATTCATCGGCTTTGAAAATTACACGGCGATGTTCGACGATCCGATTTTCTGGGAAACGACCTGGAATACGGTGCTAATAACGCTGATCACCGTGCCCGGCGCACTATTCATGGGCCTTGGCCTCGCATTGCTCGCCAACCTGCCTTTCTCCATGCAGTGGCCAATGCGGCTTTCGCTTCTCATCCCCTGGGCGCTGCCGCTCTCCTTTGCAGGTCTCATCTTCGCGTGGTTCTTCCATTATGAATATGGTGTGGTCAACGACGTGCTGAACCAGCTGGGCTTTGAAGGCATCATCTGGTTCAACTCACCGAACTGGGCCTTTGCCGCCATCTGTCTGACGATTATCTGGAAGACCTCCTCCTTCATGGCGCTCATGATCCTCGCGGGGTTGCAGACCATCCCGCGCTCGCTTTACGAGGCAGCGGATGTGGATGGCGCCGGCAAGATCAGGCAGTTCTGCGAAATCACCCTGCCGCTTCTGAAGCCATCTATTATCGTCGCCCTCATCTTCCGCACGATCACGGCGCTACAGACATTTGATATTCCCTACATGATGACCGGCGGCGGCCCCGGCACATCCACCACGACGCTTGCCATGTATATCCACCAGAACACCGTCTCCTTCCTCGATCTCGGTTACGGTTCAGCGCTGGCGGTCATGATGTTTGCGCTTTCCATGTGCGTCACGGCCGTTTACCTCCGTATCATCAGGACGAAGGACTGATCCCATGAGCACCGTTGCCACCTCTTCCGGTCTGTCCTCCTTCTTCTCTGGCAAGCCGCTGCGGTTCATCGCGGCCTCCATTCTTCTGATAAACGGCCTTTTCCCGGCTATCTGGATCCTCTTCACCTCGCTGAAAACCGAGGCGGAGCTGACTGTCAAACCGATCACCTGGTTTCCGCACGCGCCGACGCTCGCCAACTACATGCAGGCCTTTTCGGATCAGCCGCTGCACCTCTTCCTGTTCAACAGCTTCATCGTGGCGCTGCTTTCCACGGCACTGACCATCCTGATTTCGGTGTTGGCGGCTTACGCGTTGGCTCGGCTGAACCTTAAATACCGGGCGCTTATCCTGTCGCTCATCATCGCCGTTTCCACCTTTCCGCTGGTGACGCTGCTTGTGCCGCTGTTCGAAATCATGCGGGCGCTCAATCTGCTCAACAGCTGGACGGCGCTGATCCTACCCTACACGGTGCTTTCACTGCCGGTGTGCACGCTGATGCTGGTTTCCTTCTTCGAAAGTATTCCGCGCGATCTCGAAAACGCTGCCATGATCGATGGCTGCACCCGCATCGGCGCGCTGTTCAAGGTCGTCGTGCCGCTCTGCGCGCCGGGTGTCTTCACCGCAGGCATCCTTGCTTTCGTGAATGCCTGGGACGAGTTCCTGCTGGCGCTCTCCTTCAATTCCAACCCTGCGTTGCGCACACTGCCCGTTGGCATCCAGCTTTATCAGGGGGAGTTCGCTTTCCCCTGGCCGGTCATTTCGGCAGCGTTGGTGGTCGGCATTGTGCCGGTCGCGATCCTCATCGTCATCTTCCAGGAACGGGTTGTCTCTGGCCTCACCGCCGGCGGTCTCAAGGGCTAAAAGGTTAAGTCATGCATTTCGAAAAGACCCACGATGGATTTACGCTCTCAATCGGCAACCGCGCCATCCTGGCCCATTCGCCCGATAAGCCGGCCTTCTTTGCCGGTTTGGGCAAGGAGCGGATGGAGATGTACCGCGGCAATTTCGATATCGAAGACTACGTCATCGAAAGGACTGCCCTGCGGTATGCCCAAGTCAGTGACGGCGCAGTGACGCTCTCATCTGAGAAGGGTCAGGTGCCGCGCCTGCGCCTGACACTGGACGGTCATGCAATTCGCATGACAGCGCTGGACAACACTATCAACCGCCTCTGGCTGCGTGTCGTTGCTGAATCGGATGAGCACGTCTGGGGCGGAGGCGAACAGATGTCCTATTTCGACATGCGCGGCCGCCGTTTCCCGCTCTGGACCTCAGAACCGGGCGTCGGCCGGGACAAGACGACCGAAATCACCTTCAAATCCGACCTCAGCGGCAAGGCCGGCGGCGATTATTACAACACCAACTATCCACAACCCACCTACCTCTCGTCGCGCAAATATGCCCTGCACGTAGAAACGAGCGCCTATTCCGTTTTCGATTTCCGCAATGGCGATTTCCACGAGATCGAGATCTGGGCCATCCCCGAAAAAATCGAGCTTTTCGCCGGTGACCGGTTTACAGACATTGTTTCAGCCCTGTCGCTGCGGTTCGGGCGGCAACCCGAATTACCTGATTGGGTCTATAATGGCGCGATCATCGGTTTAAAGGATGGCGTCAACTCTTTCGCCAGACTGGAAAAAATCCGCGCTGCCGGAACGAAGGTTTCAGGCCTCTGGTGCGAGGACTGGGTGGGACTTCGCCAGACATCCTTCGGCGCGCGGTTGTTCTGGGACTGGCAGGCAAACGAAACCCGTTACCCGCATCTGCGCCAGAAAATCGCCGAGCTTGCGGATCAGGGCGTCCGGTTCCTCGGCTATGTGAACCCCTATCTTTGCGTCGACGGCCCGCTCTTTCCTGTCGCTGAAGCGGCCGGTTATTTCGCCACCGACGCCGAGGGCAAAACGGCGCTGGTGGATTTTGGCGAGTTCGATTGCGGCGTGGTCGACTTCACCAACCCGGCTGCCGCTGACTGGTTTGCAGAGGCGATCATCGGCAAGAATATGCTGGATTTTGGCCTCTCGGGCTGGATGGCCGATTTCGGCGAATATCTGCCGATCGATATCAAGCTTGCGAACGGCGTCGACGCCAAGCTGATGCACAATGCCTGGCCCACGCTCTGGGCCGAGGTCAATGCGAAAGCCGTGGAAAGCCGCGGCAAGACCGGCGAAGCCCTGTTCTTCATGCGCGCAGGCTTCACCGGCGTGCAGGCCCATTGCCCCCTCATCTGGGGCGGCGACCAGTCGGTCGATTTCTCCCGTCACGACGGCCTTGTCACCGTCATCTGCGGCGCGCTCTCATCCGGGCTCATGGGCAACGCCTACCACCACTCCGATATTGGCGGCTACACCAGCCTTTTCGGCAATGTGCGGACGGCGGAACTCATCATGCGCTGGACGGAGATGGCCGCCTTCACCCCGGTTATGCGCACCCACGAGGGCAACAGACCGCGCGACAACCTGCAGATCGATCAGGATGAAGCGGTTCTTTCCCATTTCGCCCGCATGAGCGCGATCTATGTCGCGCTCGCTCCCTATCTGAAATCGCTTTCCGCCGAAGCGGCAAAGACGGGCCTGCCGGTGCAGCGGCCGCTTTTCCTGCATTACGAGAACGAGTTGCAGACCTATGCCATTCAGGACTGCTATCTCTATGGCGAGGACATGCTGGTCGCACCGGTCTGGAAGGCGGGCGAAACGCAACGCTCGCTCTACCTTCCGGGTGACGGCGAATGGGTTCATCTCTGGAGCGGCGCGCATTATCTGGGCGGACGGGAGATATCCGTCGAAGCACCGCTCGGAGAACCGGCGGTGTTCTATCGCGCAGATTGCAATCACCGTCAGCTATTTGAACGGCTTCGCACCATCGGCTAAAGGCTTTGCCCCTTGCGTCACCCCGTCAGGCGGGGTGACGTGATGGCCTTCTTGAAAAGCGCGGTCATCGCGTCGCTGATACCCTGCGACGGGCTGACCTCGAAGAACAGGCCCGGCGAAGCGCATTGCTGCATGCGTGTGCCGATTTCCGACTGAAACGGCTTGATCCAGCTATTATACCAGTCATTGGTCGGCAGCGGCAAATAGGTGGTGTAGAGCACGGCGATGCGAAAGCCCTTTTCTTTCAGCTTCGTGCAATATTTGAGGTCGATCGGTTCCTGACAGCGACCGCCCGTCGTTTTTTTGGTGCAGGTCGAGGGCTTGTAACTATCGCCGACGCCATCGGTTACGAAGAAGACGATCTTCTCCGGACTCGCCGAACTCGCGCCTGTGCCGGAGTTACCGATCTTGTCCCCGATCTGGGTCAGCGCCCGGTCGAAATCCGTCTGCTGGTCGTTGTTGAATCCCTGCTTGGGGATAGACATCAGGTCAACTTCGGCGGCTTTTTTCTTCGCCGTCGCCAGATCCGATGTCAGCGGCACGACTTCAAGTAGCTTCGTATCTTCGGCTTTTTCCCCGAAGGAATAGACTGCCATACGATATTGATTGCTGCTTTTGCGCATGGACTTCGCCGTATCCATAAGGCTCGCTGTCGCCTTTGCGACCACATTGATGCGCGTGGTCACGCCGAGACGTTTTGCCTTGTAGTAATAGCTGTTGGTATCCACCACACCGTCCTTCACGATGTGACAGGCGAAAGCGCATTTATCGCTCGTATTTGCGACCATGGTGGCAACATCGGTCGGGGTCGCACCCACCCCCATGGACGGCGTGTTGTCCAAAAGCACGTAAAAATCGCTGAAGGTTTCCGTTTCATATTTGGCGGTGGCAGAGCCAGAAACCGTGAAGAGATCTTTTCCCAGTATCTTGGAAAGCGTGGTATCGACAGAGGCCTTGAAGTTGACGGAAGACACAATCGCATTGCCGCTTTTTGTCACCTCTATATCGAGAGACAAAAGCGAATAGTCGGGATTGGCTCGCTCATTGCTTCTGAAAAATGCGGCGCCTTCGTCGCCGCCAAGCGTAATGACGCCATCTGCGGACATCTCCTTTGCCTTGTGAACGCTTGACGAGCTATCGGAGACCACCGCCAGAGCCGCCGCATCCGCCGCCCTCTGCAGGTCGGATTTTACGGTCATGCTGTGCGTTACATCCAGCGCAACGCCGGCAGTACCGATGAGCGGCACCAAAAGCAAAGCAGTTAGAATTCCGAAATTCCCTGATCTGTCCTGCCAGATATTTTTCAAGTTTGCCCCCACAGCGTTTGGAGACAGAACTTAGAAAAAGACCGTTGAAAGGCAGTTTCGAAGGATAACTAATTTTCGATAAATCTAATTTCCTAAATAACTAAACGTCGATCCGCTAAGCCTTCCGCTATGCTGGTCATCACCCGGTCAGGCGTGGCGAGCTGATCGCCTTCTTAAAAAGCGCCGACATGGCCTCGCTGATACCCTGCGAGGGGCTGACTTCGAAAAACAGGCCAGGGGAGGCGCAGGCTTGCATGCGTGGGCCGATCTCCGTTTCGAATGGTGCGATCCAATTATCGTAGTGCTGATTACCAGGAAGCGGGAGGTAAGTGGTGTAAAGCACGGCGATACGGAAGCCTTGTTTTTTGAGGTTGTCGCACAGCTTGGTGTCTATGGGTTCCTGGCAGCGTCCATTCCAAATCTTTTTCTTGGTACATGCGGCTTTTACAGCATCGGCCACGCCATCCGACACGAAGAAAAGGATTTTTTCAGGTGTAGCGGAACTCGCGCCACTTCCCGATGTTCCCATCTTCGGTATTATCCTCGTCAGTGCACGGTCGAAATTCGTATACTGGTCGCTTTTATAATTGTGGCCTGGAACTGACATCAACTCAATTCCTCCGATCTTTTTTTTGGCCGCCTGCAAATCCGAGGTACGCGAGACAATCTCCGGAAGGTCTTTGTTAAAAAAGGCATCCTCTGCTGTCTTTCCGAAAGTGTAGACAGCAATGCGATACTGATCAGGTTTTTTGCGCGTGTCCTGAGCCGTGTCCATCAAACTCGCGGTCGCCTTTGCAACCACGTCGATGCGCGTCGTCGCGTTGATGTATCCCTTCGCCTGCGGATCCTTGTTTTTGAGCCGGAAATAGCTGCTGTTGGGATCGGAAGATCCGTCCGCCAACGTGACATGGCAGGCGAACTGACAACCGAGGGCGGCTTTCATCGTGGCCACATCGGCGGCGTTGCGCCGACGCCCATGGAAGGCGAGTTGTCGAGCAGCAGATAGAAGTCGGTATAGGTTTCCGTCTCATATTTGGCAGTTGCGTTGCCGGAAACAGTCAGGAAATCCTTTCCGAGGACTCTGGAGAGAGTTGTATTGAGCGAAGCCTTAAAACTCACTGACGATTCGATCACGGTGTTATTCTTCTTCACCTGTATATCGAGCGCCAATAGGCGATATTCCGGGTTCCCCCGCTGATTGCTGTGAAAAAAAGCTTCAGCCTCTTCCTTTCCAACCGAAACGACGCCGTTGCTGGCCATTCGCCGTGCAGCCTCGGCACTGGCTGAACTTTCCGCAACCACGGCCAGAGCCGCAGAATCCGCTGCCATCTGAAGATCGGATTTCACGCTCATGGCTCGAACGACATCCAGCGCAACGCCGGCGGATCCGATGATCGGTATGATCAACAGAGCACTCAGAATCGCAAAGTTCCCAGACTTGTCCCGCCAGATGTTTTTCAAGCTCAGCTCCGAATTATCAGAATTCGGATGAGGTTTATTTCAGTGTCGTTGCGATATAGTTTATCTATATAACTAATTACCAATAAATCCGATATTAATAATAACTATATTTAAGTAATATATAGAAGACCTATGATCTGTCGGCGGAGCCGTTGACATTTTTAGATCATGTCCTACAAAACAATCTCTTCCGAGGGGAGCACCTGACGGTGCTGAGATGGCGATGAGCCGGACCCTTGAACCTGATCCGGGTCATGCCGGCGTAGGAACGGAACTGTCGCGCCTTCAAGGGGCTGCCCATTCTCTTCTCCGCTATGCTTGATCTATGTGATCGTCACATCTGGAGACGACCGATGACGCTGAACACTTCCTCTCTTCGCACATGGTGCGTTTGCGTCTGAGGACCGGCTCATGCGTGCCACCCATGCGCTGAATGGTGTTGGTCTTCTGCTGCTTCTCTGGCAGGCGGGAACATGGCTGTTTGCGCCGCCGCGTTATATTCTGCCATCGCCCGCCGATGTCGCCGCCGCCTTTTGGCGCCAGCCGGGCTTCCTGTTCGGTCAGGCCACGGTGACGCTTGGTGAAATGGCGCTCGGGCTTGCGGCAGGCGTTACCGCCGGTGTCCTCGTCGCCTTCACGATTGCCGCCACCTCGCGCTTCGGCCGCTTCGTCTGGCCCATGGTCCTGGTGTTGCAGGCCTTTCCGGTCTTCGTGCTCGCCCCCATCCTCGTCCTCTGGTTCGGCTTCGGCATGGCTTCGAAAGTGGTTATGACGGCGATCATCATCTTCTTTCCCGTCGCTTCGGCTTTCACCGATGGCCTCAACCGCACGGACCGCGCCATTCTCGACGCCGCCTCGCTGACACAGGCGAGCCATTGGCAAATCCTCACCCGGCTGCGCGTGCCGCTGGCGCTTCCCTCGCTGATTTCGGGCTTGAGGGTGGCGGCGCCGCTCGCCCCACTCGGCGCCGTCATCGGCGAATGGGTAGGCTCATCGGCCGGGCTTGGTTTCGTGATGATCCAGTCCAATGCCCGTATGCAGACCGATACCATGTTCGCCGCCATGGCCATTCTGGCCGTCATGGCCGTGCTGCTCCGGCTGATCGTGGATCGGACGACAGACAATCTCGCGCCCTGGGCCAAAGAAACAGAACACAACATTCCTTTCAGATATTTACGGAGACTGTCGGCACCATGAAACGAACGCTTCTTTCCCTCGCCATCGCCGCGGCAAGCGTCCTTGCGCCCATGCAATCTGAGGCCGCCGACAAGCTGACTGTGTTGCTTGAATGGTTCGTGAATCCTGATCATGCCCCGATGGTGATAGCCAGGGAACGCGGCCTGTTCACCGAGGCCGGGCTGGAAGTGGAACTGGTGCCGCCAGCCGATCCTTCCGCAGTGCCGCGCCTTGTCTCGGCGAAACAGGCCGATATCGGCGTACATTACCAGCCAAACCTTTATCTCGACCACGAAGCCGGCCTGCCACTCGTGCGTTTCGGCACGCTGGTGGAAACACCGCTCAACACCGTTACGGTTCTCGCCGATGGGCCGATCAAGAGCCTGAAGGACCTGAAAGGAAAAAAGGTCGGTTTTTCCGTTTCCGGGTTCGAGGATGCGATGCTGAAGCGCATGCTGGAGAAAGACGGGTTGACGAAGGACGATGTCGAACTCGTCAATGTCAATTTCTCACTCTCGCCGTCGCTGATCGCCGGCAAGGTGGACGCTACGCTTGGCGGTTTCCGCAACTTCGAACTGACGCAGATGAAGCTTGAAGGCCATGAAGGACGATCTTTCTTTCCCGAAGAAAACGGGGTGCCTGCCTATGACGAGCTGATCTTCGTCACTCATCGCGAACTGACCACGGACAGCCGCCTGCCACGCTTTCTTTCCGCCGTGGAACAGGCCGCGATCTACATTACCAACCATCCGCAGGAAGCCTGGCAACTCTTCATCAAGGCCTATCCGAACCTTGATGACGCGCTGAACAAGCAGGCCTTTTTCGACACGCTGCCGCGTTTTGCTAAGCGCCCGGCGGCACTCGACCGCGCCCGATACACCCGTTTCGGCGCTTTCATGCAGGAGATGCAGCTGATCAAGCAGGCCCCCGCAGCGGAGGATATTGCCGTGGAGTTGCAACAGCCATGAGCGGCAATTTCCCGACAGCGGCAACGGCCGCCGAAATTCTGGACTGCGTGCGGCAAACGCGCCCACGCGTCCATTGCCTGATGAATACCGTGGTGCAAAAATTCACCGCCGACGGCATCACCGTCGTCGGCGGCATTCCCTCCATGACGACCTCACTCGAGGAAATCGAAAGCTTCGTTGCCAGGGCGGATGCGCTGACCGTCAACCTTGGCACGCTGGATTCGGAGCGACGTAAGGTCATTCGCATCGCGATCGAAATCGCAAATGCATCTGGCAAGCCGTGGATCGTCGACCCCGTGCATGTCGACTATTCACCCTCGCGGCTGGCGTTCGCGCGCGAACTCATTGCGCTTTCCCCTACCGTTGTACGCGGTAATCACGCCGAAATGACCCTGATCGGCGACGTCCCCAACGTCGTCAGGATCGAGACCGGTCCTGTGGATCATCTTGGCGATGCAACGCGCAGCGTGAGGATCGTCAACGGCCATCCCTGGATGGCAAAGGTCACCGGTACGGGTTGCCTCTCGGGCGGTGTCATCGCCGCCTTCATGGCGGTGGAGAAAGACGCGCTGACGGCGGCGGCTTCTGCCCTTGCCGTGACAGGCGTCTGCGCCGAACTCGCCGCCAAACAGGCGCGCGGCCCGGGCACTTTCGAACCGGCTTTTCTGGATGCGCTTTCCGAGATTTCCGGTGACGCCATCATCAACCACGCGAGGATAGAGAATGCACAAGGTTGATTACCGTCTAAACGCGCTGGTCGACGCAAGCCTCGGCGATGTTGCGCCTTTGCCGGAGCTTGCTCTGGCGGCAGCACTCAATGGGGCAACGATTTTGCAATATCGCGACAAGCATGGTTCGACCCGGGACATGATCGACAATGCCCGCGCAGTTCAAGCGGCTATTGCCGGTACAGGTGTGCCTCTGGTCATAAACGATCGGGTGGATGTCGCGCTCGCCTCCGGCGCGGATGGGGTTCATCTCGGTGCAGACGATATGGATGCGCAGACTGCACGACGCATCCTGGGGGAAAAGGCGATCATCGGCCTCACCGTCAAGAACCGCGCCGACGCCGAACGGGCGGCTTCCATGCCAGTCGATTACGCGTGCATTGGTGGCGTGTTTGAAACAGTCTCCAAAGTCAATCCGGACAAGCCGGTGGGCGTCGATGGTTTTTCGACGCTGCGCGCGTTTTTGAGGGAGTCGCGGCCTGAAATGCCTGTCGGTGCGATCGCCGGCATCGATCTTGCGCGTGTACCGGCCGTCATTGACGCGGGTGCGGACGGTGTTGCAGTCATTTCCGCCATTTTCCGCGCGGCCGATATTGCGAGTGCAGCGCGCGACTTCCGTTCGACAATCGACGCCGCGCTGAAAGCGAGACAGCCATGACATCCATCGCATTGACCATCGCCGGTTCCGATAGCGGCGGCGGCGCGGGCATCCAGGCCGACATCAAGACCTTCTCCGCCTTGGGCGCCTACGCCGCAAGTGTCATCACGGCCATTACCGCCCAGAATACACGCGGTGTGACGGCTGTTGAGGATATCTCCGTCGTCACCATCGTCGCGCAGATGGATGCTGTTTTTTCCGATCTCGACGTCAACGCTGTCAAAATCGGCATGGTCTCGCGGATCGAAACCATCGCGGCCATTGCTGAACGGCTTCGGCAGCAGTCACAGCCGGTGGTGCTTGATCCCGTCATGGTGGCGACTTCGGGCGACCGGCTGCTGCAGGAAGATGCCATCGAGACGTTGCAGCGCGAGCTTTTACCGCTCGCTACGATCGTCACACCGAACCTACCCGAAGCGGCGCTGCTGGCCGGAACCCGGATTGCGGAAACGGAGCAGGAGATTACCCGCCAGGCCGAGCTGATCCTGAAGGCCGGTGCGAAGGCGGTGCTTATCAAGGGCGGGCACGGCGATGGACCTGAGAGCACGGATTATCTGTTCGCGGATGGTACCATGCGGGCGCTTTCTGCACCAAGGGTGGACACGAAAAACGACCACGGCACCGGCTGTACGCTGGCAGCGGCGATTACGGCGCATCTTGCGATGGGACATGAATTGCGGGAGGCGGTCGGGCTTGCGAAGGATTATCTGAACGGCGCGCTCGATGCCGGCAGGGGGCTTGCCGTTGGACATGGGCGGGGGCCGGTGCATCATTTTTATCGGTGGTGGGGGTGACATCGGTACGTTGAGTGTGGGGTATTGACACCGTGAGCAAGCCGCTTGTCGATCTCCCCCTTGAGCGGGAGATGTCCGGCAGGACGGAGGGGGTGAGCCGCACACTCCGCCCCATCACCGCGCCTTCGGCGTCGCCAGCACATTCCGGATCGCAAAACTCGAATGAATGCGCGAAACCCCCGGCAGTTTCGACAGGATCTCCTTGTGAATCCGCTCGAAATCCCCCGCACTTTCCGCCTCGCAGCGCAGGAAATAATCCGAACCGCCGGTCATCAGATAACATTCGCGGATTTCCGGATAACGTCGTACCGCATTCTCGAAACGGTTGAGGAAATCCTCCGTCTGACGGTCGAGCGTGATCTGCACGATAACCGAAATCACCTCGCCGCCGGCAAGACCGCTGGTCAAGGCGGTATAGCCGCGGATAATTCCTTCCCGCTCGAGAATATCGACGCGGCGCAAACACGCCGACGGCGAAAGCCCGACCTCTGTGGCAAGCTTTGCGTTGCTGATGCGGGCATTCAGCCGAAGGAGGCGGATGATGTGGCGGTCGGTCGCATCGAGGGACGACATAGAAAATTCCAATTTATGAACGAAAATTGCGTGATTGCATATTCTATCGCATTTTCTTCGAACAATCGCCAAGAAATTCGATAATCGTTGCAATACCCTCAGAGGATAAAAACGAGGGTGAACGACCATGGACATGCAGATCAGCCGCCAGCAGGCCGCCGGTGGTGCAAGCGGCCATCTAACCATCGATCTGGGCGCATTGCGCGATAACTATCTGACCCTTGCGGCGATGGCACCAGCATCGCGGACGGCCGCCGTCGTGAAGGCCGATGCCTATGGCCTCGGCGCGGATATCGTCTCGCAGACCTTGTTCGAAGCGGGTTGCCGCGATTTCTTCGTCGCCCATATCGACGAGGCGCTGGCACTCAGGCTCCGGCTTTCGGCCGAAGCACGGATTTTCGTCCTCAGCGGTTTGCAGCCCGGCAACGAAACTTCCTGCGCCGCCATGGCCATCACCCCCGTTTTGAATTCGCTGGAACAGATCGCCCAATGGTCGGACCATGCCAGAAAGCTCGGCAAGACGCTCAGCGCCGCCGTGCAGATCGATACCGGCATGTGCCGCCTTGGGCTCTCCCCCGAAGAGCTAGAAATCCTCTCCGCCCAGCCGCAGCTGCTTGATGGGATTGATACAGCCTTCGTCATGAGCCATCTCGCCTGTGCCGACGAGCCGGATCATGCTTCCAATGCCGCGCAGCTCGCCGTGATGCGCAAGGCCGCCACCGCCTTTCCCGATACACTGGTGTGTTTTTCCAATTCGGGCGGCATTTTTCTCGGCAATGACTATCATAATGCTTTGCTGCGCCCCGGCATCGCGCTTTATGGCGGTGCGCCTTCCGCTGCCGGCCCCAACCCGATGAAGCCGGTCGTCCGTCTCGATCTCGCCGTCATCCAGACTCGCACCGTTCCCGCCGGCTCGCTGGTCGGTTACGGCGGATCTTTTACGGCGAGCGGTCCGACACGGCTTGCGACCATCGCTGCCGGTTATGCCGATGGCTTGCCGCGTTCGCTCAGCAATCGCGGCGCCGCGTGGTACAATGGCGTGCGCCTGCCAATTGCCGGGCGCGTTTCCATGGACAGCATCATTCTCGATATATCCGCCCTGCCCGAGGGAACATTGACGCAGGGCAGCCTCGTGCAGATGATCGGGCCTGATCAGACACTGGAAGACATCGCCGAGGATGCGGGCACGATTGCCTATGAGATTCTGACCGGCCTCGGTCGCCGTTACCGCCGCAGCTACATTCAGCCGGGCATGAGCCCGACAATCGATTCCACATCAGCCTTTGACAAGTGAGACGATCATGAACGTCACTATCCTCGGAGCCGGCGTTGTCGGCGTGACCTCTGCCTGGTACCTGGCCAAAGCCGGACACAAGGTAACGGTGATCGACCGCCAGCCGGCTGCGGCGCTGGAAACCAGTTTCGCCAATGCGGGCGAAGTGTCGCCCGGTTATTCCTCGCCATGGGCGGCGCCCGGCATTCCGGTTAAGGCCATGAAGTGGCTGTTCATGAAACACGCACCGCTCATCATCCGGCCGACGGCGGATCCCGCCGCCTGGCGCTGGATGAGCCAGATGCTGCGCAACTGCACCTCGGCGCGTTATGCCATCAACAAGAGCCGCATGGTGCGCGTTGCCGAATATAGCCGTGATTGCCTGATGGCGCTTCGCGAAGAAACTGGCATCGACTATGACCAGCGCATGCAAGGGACCCTCGAAGTATTCCGCACCCAGAAGCAGTTTGATGCCATCGGCAAGGATGTAGACGTACTGACGGCGGGCGGCGTGCCGTTCGAGATTCTCGACCGCGATGGCTGCGCCGCCATAGAGCCCGGGCTCGCACCCGCCAAGGAGAAGATCGTCGGGGGCCTGCGACTGCCCGGCGACGAAACCGGCGATTGCTTCATGTTCACGACGGAACTTGCCCGCATGGCCGAAGAAGCGGGCGTCACCTTCCTTTACGACACCGGCATCATGCGGCCGATTGTTGAGGGCGGTCGCATCAAGGCCGTAGAGACCACACGCGGCCTGATGGAGGCCGATATCTTCGTCGCGGCACTCGGCAGCTACTCTCCGCAGTTCGTGAAGCAGCTCGGCATCACTTTGCCGGTCTATCCGGTGAAGGGCTATTCCATCACTGTTCCGATCGTCAATGAAGCGCGGGCTCCCGTCTCGACGGTCATGGACGAAACGTTCAAGGTCGCGATTACCCGTCTCGGCTCTCGGATCCGCGCCGGCGGCATGGCGGAAATCGCGGGTTTCAGCAAGGATTTGCCGGCAGCACGCCAGGAAACGCTGGCCCACTCCGTCGAAGACCTGTTCGGCGGTGCGGGTGATCAGGGCCAGGCGAAGTTCTGGTGCGGCCTGCGCCCGATGACGCCCGACGGTACGCCGGTCATCGGCGCCACTCGCTACAGCAATCTTTATCTCAACACCGGTCACGGCACGCTCGGCTGGACAATGTCCTGTGGCTCGGCCCGTGTTCTGGCTGACCTCATCAGTGGTGAAAAGCCGGAAATCGACACCCACGACCTTGCCATCAGCCGTTACGCTGCCTGAGCGCAATGCAAAAGCCCTATCCCGCCGGCAAGGCGGGATGGACAGCGATCAAAGAGCCAATGCGTCCCTGAGCGCCAGCCCTTCCTTCATGCGAAGGTCGAGATCGGCTTCGATGTGGTCGAGGTGCCGCAGCATCAGCGCACGGGCTTTTGCCGCATCCTTCGCCTCCAGCGCATCCAGTAGGTCGGCGTGGTCATTATGGCCGCAGCTCGAAACACCAGACCGACCGTAAAGCGCGATGACCAGCGACGAACGGGCGACCAACTCATCCATGAATTTTTCGAGGATGGCGTTGCCGGCAAGCGAGGCGAGCATCAGATGAAAATCACCGGATGCCTTGATTTCCGCACGCCTTGCGCTTGGCCCGCGCTCATGCTGATGGCGGCTTTCCTCGACAAGGTGTTCCCTCAGACGCTTCGCCGCCGCAGGTGTGATCTTTTCGATTGCCGCGTCCACGACGCCGGGCTCGATCAGCCGGCGCGAGGCAAAAACCTGCCGCGCCTCATCTGGCGTGGGGTTGGAAACGAAGGCGCCGCGATTACGCTCCGTCTTCACCAGCCCTTCGTAAGCCAGCATCTGAAGCGCCGCGCGCACGACCGTGCGGCTGACATCGAAGAGCGTTCCAACCTCGGCTTCCGACAACTTCGTTCCGGGAGACAGGCGCCGGTCGACAATGGCGTCCCGAAGCGTGTCGCGGATGGCCTGCGCGCGATCCTCATGCGAACTGTCCGGATTGAATGATATGTGGGAAAGGCTCATCTCTGCGTCCTGTTGCACCTTGAGTTCTAGCGCGAAGTTCGGCGCGCGCAAACAGGAATTGCGGAGCGCCGCCGCTCCGCCACAATTCATTCAGCATCCGTTCAGCAGCCAGCCTGTAATTCCTTAACCATCGAATTTGCAACTGGCAGCGTCCTGCCACTTGGATGGAAGAACAAACCATGTCGTCCTTTGCAGCTAAAACAGTTCTGACAATTGCCGTCGCCGCCGCCACGATCGTTCCCCTGAGCAGCGCTTCCGCCGGAGACTGGGACCGCCATGATCGCCGCGATGCTGCCCTTCTCGGCGGCGTGCTCGGCCTTGCCGCTGGTGTCGCCGTCGGTTCCGCATTGTCCCGCCCCGCACCGGTCGATGACGAGCGCGTCTATATCGACCCGCCGCGTCGCTACGAGCCGAACTATGTCTATGAAGAGCCGGATTATCGTTATTACCGTCCGCAACCGCAGGCGGTTTACCGCCCCGCTCCGGTCTATCGCCCGGCACCGGTTTACCGTGCGCAGCCGGTCTACGACACCAATCCAGGTTACTACCAGCCGCGCCGCACGTACCGTACCATCGAGCCGTGGACGAACGCCTGGTACGACTATTGCTCGCAGCGGTATCGCAGCTTCAATTCCCGCTCCGGCACCTATGTCGGCAATGACGGTCAGCGTCATTTCTGCGTAGCGGGCTGATCAAAGACATTTCGACGCCTTCAGTGTCTTCTTTTTTAAAGCCGCGGGCGGAAACCTCCGCGGCTTTTTCATGAGCACAGCATACTGCCTACACTGCACCGCTCTTCACATAATCGCCGCGGTTGATGCCGTGACGTTGCAGCTTGTCGTAGAAGGTCTTTCGGGCGATGCCAAGCGTCGCGATGGTTTCCGCCACGTCGCCATTGGCCTGTTCCAGCGTTTCACGAATGATCCGCGCTTCGATCTCGTCCATGCGCTCCGGCAGGGTGCCGGAGGAAGGCAGAGCAGCTTGTGATGCAGGAGCTCCGACTGGACCCGTCTCCAGCCCCAGCACCACCCTTTCGGCAAAGTGCCCGAGTTCGCGCACATTGCCCGGCCAATCATGCTCATTCAGGTGATGCGAGATAGCAGCGCTAATCTGCGGCACGGGCATGTTGAAGCGGTTCGCAGCCTTGGCAACAAAATGCGAGAAGAGCAAAGGGATATCCGGCTTGCGTTCGCGCAATGGCGGGATCGAAAGCGTGACGACGTTCAAACGGTAGTAGAGGTCTTCGCGGAAGGTGCCCCGCTCAGCAGGATCGCCAAGATCGACCTTCGCGGCTGCCACGACACGAATATCAACCGGCCGTTCGTCATTCGACCCCAGCGGCGAAACTTCCCGCATTTCAAGCACGCGCAGCATCTTCACCTGCACGGCGAGCGGCATGCTTTCAATCTCGTCCAGAAAGAGCGTTCCGCCGCTCGAATGTTCGATACGCCCGACCCGCTTTTTCTGAGCGCCGGTAAAAGCGCCCGCCTCGTGGCCAAAAAGCTCGCTTTCGATAACCGTTTCCGGCAATGCGCCACAATTCAGCGCCACGAAATTTCCCTTAGCGCGCTTCTTGCTCCACCGGTGAAGCGCCGTCGCGACCACTTCCTTGCCGCTGCCCGTTTCGCCCGCCACCAGCACATCCACATCCGTATCGGCAATGTGGCGCAGCGTCGTGCGCAGGCGTTCCATGGCAGGCGTCTGGCCAATCAGAGGAAGGTCGTCCTCAGCCTGCCCCGCCGCCCGGCGAAGCGCTCGGTTCTCCAGCACGAGACGGCGCTTTTCCAGAGCCCTGCGTGCGCTTTCAACCATACGTTCGGCGGGAAAGGGCTTTGCAATGAAGTCGTAAGCGCCGTTATGAAGCGCATCGACGGCCATTGGCACGTCCCCATGGCCGGTGATGAGGATGACGGGCAGATCCGCATCAATCTTGCGGACATGATCGAAGAACTCGAGCCCTGTTATGCCCGGCATCCGCACGTCCGATATGATGACGCCATCGAAATCGTCGTTCAACGCCGCGAGCGCCTGCTCGGCGCGGGGAAAAGACGTGACGGACAGTCCGTCCAGCTCCAACGTCTGTACCATGGCTTTTCGCAGCTGGGAGTCATCATCAACCAGGAATATGGTTCCAGTCGTCGTCATGTCATGCTCGCTTCAGAAATACGGAAAAACAGGTGCCTGCCTCGCTGCTTGCCACCTCAATCCGCCCGCCGTAATCCGACGCAATCTCGTTCGAGATGACGAGACCAAGGCCAAGGCCGCCTTCCTTGGATGTATTGAAGGGAGAAAACAGCTGGGCGCGGATGGCGGCGGGAATGCCGGTGCCATTGTCGCTGACGGAAATCACGATCATCTCGCCTTCCTCACGTACACGCACCTCAACTCTCGATTTTTCAATTGTTTCCGTGGCTTCGAGCGCGTTCTGCAACAGGTTGATCAGGATCTGTTCAAGCCGGATGCGGCTGCCCAAAACCATCAAATCCTGATCCGGCAACACGATATCAAGGGCATCCATCTGACCGGAAAAGCGACTGCGCAACAGCACGACAGCGCCTTCGATGACTGACCTGACACTCACGGGCTCGGCAGCGGTACGGCCCTTGCGCGCAAGGATTTTCAGATCGGTGGTTATGGTGCCTATACGCTCGGTCAGGGCGGCAATATCCTCAAGGTTTTCGGTAACCTCCGCGAAACGATCACGCTTGAGCAGGGTCCGCGCATTGTCGGCAAAGGCGCGGATCGTGGCGACGGGCTGGTTGATCTCATGCGCCACACCCGCTGCCACTTGCCCGAGGATGGAAAGGCGGTTGGCCTGCACCAGCTCATGCTGCACATTGCGCAGTTCGCCGGTGGTTTTCTGGTGAAGGGCGATTTCCGCCTGCAAGTGGTCGCGTGTCTTCGTCAGATCGCGGGTCCGCTCCTGCACCTTCATTTCGAGTTCCAGACGGGCTCGTTGCTCCTCTTCCTTTTCCCTTAGCGCCTTATGCCTGCGCCATAGCCACAAAGCGGAGATCGCAACGAGCGGCATCAACGTCGCCAGCGCCACCACCCTGCCCTCCCTTATGGCAGCATTTAGCGCCGGTGCGACTGGCTGAAGATAATGCAGCGTCCACGACGTCGTTGGAACGGGGACTTCCAGGCGCAGGTAATCGCCGCGCTCTTTCACGGGCGCATCAACGTGGATGAGAGGAATTGCCTCGCCAGAGCGTCGCGCCGCCCGAAAAGGAAGGGTGGAGAGCGTCTCATTGCCGAATTGAAGGCTCTCGGAGATGATTTTTCGCCGCGCCTCATCGATTGGCGACACGGTCCTGAACCGCCATTCCGGCACGCTGGTCATCAGCACGACGCCGTTCCTGTCAACGACATAGACCGGCTTGCCGCCGATGTTCCAGTCCGTTTCAAGCCGATTGAACTCGACCTTGGCGATGACGACACCAAGCGCGCGACCATCCGCAGCATCGATGCGGCGGGAAATATAGAGCCCGGGCCGGCGGCTGACATTTCCGAGCGCGTAATGTTCGGACATGCCATCCTTCATTGCCTGCCGGAAGTACTCGCGGAAGGCATAGTTTGAGCCGACGAAACTATCCGCCTCCCGCCAGTTGCTCGAGGCTATGGTCAAGCCCGTCGGTCCGGTGACATAGATGACCGATGCTTGCGTGCCTTCGATCAGCCCCTCCAGCTTTTTATTCAGCCGATCGAGTGCGGGCGGACCACCGCCATCAAGTGCCGCAGCAATATCAGGATCACCCGATAAGACCAGCGGAATGGCGCGCGGCCGCTCCAGTGCAACATTCAAAAGCGCGATCTTCAGCTCCGCATCGGTCGCCGCTTCGGAACCCGCCTTGCGAAGGGCCTGATTGCGGGCGATATCATCGGCGACAAGTAGCACACCAAGACTGACGAGCAACCAGAGGCCGGCCAGCGCCAGCCACTGTGCCTGCCGCCTGGCGCGGGAATTCAGAGTGCGGTTCTCGGTCATCGCATTATTGTGCGGATTCACACACAGGTCGCAAGCATTTTTGTCCGGAATTCCGCACAAACCGTCAAGCACTCCCAAAGCCTGAATAAAAACTACTATTTAAATCAATCAGTTGCGGCAAATAATCAAGTCTGGCATGCGTATTGCACATGACTCCTCAATCGGCGCGAAGCCGTCAACGACACGGCGATCCCGGGAGGCCAATCAAGGCAGGGTGAGGCCGAGGAGGAAAAAACATGATCGATACGACAGCCGTGGCCGCGGGCCACGCCAAACTGCCATTTTACAAGCACCTGTATTTCCAGGTTCTCGTGGCCATCATCGCCGGTATCGCGCTCGGCCATTTCTATCCGGCCTTCGGTGAAGAGCTGAAGCCGCTCGGCGACGGCTTCATCCGCCTCGTCAAGATGATCATCGCACCGGTGATCTTCCTCACCGTCGCAACCGGTATTGCCGGCATGAACGACATGAAGAAGGTCGGACGTGTGGCCGGCAAGGCCATGATCTACTTTCTGGTCTTCTCCACCCTTGCGCTCATCGTTGGCCTCATCGTCGCCAACACCGTGCAGCCCGGCGCCGGCATGAACATCGATCCGGCCACGCTGGACGCCAAGGCCGTCGCGACCTACGCCGACAAAGCCCATGAGCAGACGATTACCGGCTTCCTGATGAACATCATCCCGACGACCATCGTGGGTGCTTTCGCCAGCGGCGATATCCTGCAGGTGCTGTTCTTCTCGGTGCTCTTCGGCATCGCGCTCGGCGTCGTCGGCGAGAAGGGTAAGCCGGTCACCGATTTCATGCATGCCCTGATGTATCCGATCTTCAAGCTGGTCGCTATCCTGATGAAGGCCGCCCCCATCGGCGCTTTCGGCGCGATGGCCTTCACCATCGGTAAATACGGCATCTCGTCCGTCACCAACCTTGCGATGCTGATCGGCACCTTCTACGTCACGTCTTTCCTGTTCGTGTTCGTGGTCCTCGGCGCTGTCTGCCGTTACAACGGGTTCTCCATCGTTGCGCTCATCCGCTACATCAAGGAAGAACTGCTGCTGGTTCTCGGTACCTCGTCTTCCGAGGCTGCCCTGCCCGGCCTGATGAGCAAGATGGAAAAGGCCGGCTGCAAGCGCTCCGTCGTCGGTCTCGTCATCCCCACCGGTTACTCTTTCAACCTTGACGGCACCAACATCTACATGACGCTGGCAGCCCTCTTCATCGCGCAGGCAACCGGCATTCATCTCTCCTTCGGTGAACAGATCCTGCTGCTTCTGGTCGCCATGCTTTCTTCCAAGGGTGCGGCCGGCATCACCGGTGCGGGCTTCATCACGCTTGCGGCAACGCTCTCCGTCGTGCCTTCCGTTCCGGTTGCCGGTATGGCGCTGATCCTCGGCATCGACCGCTTCATGTCCGAGTGCCGCGCGCTGACCAACTTCGTCGGCAATGCGGTCGCCACCATCGTCGTCGCCCGCTGGGAAGGCGAACTGGATCAGGACCAGCTTGCCCGCGTTCTGAGCGGCAAGGAAGAATTCACCGGCATCGCCGATGTGGATCAGCTCCCGGCTTCTGTGCAGCCGGCAGAGTAATACGACCTCCCAAGGTCCTGCCTGTGCCGGCTCGTCCGGGCAGGCATTGCATGAAGGCCGACGCATCGCCTCGATGCGTCGGCCTTTGTCGTTTGCGCAACGACCTAAAAATGGTTTTATCGGACACACAGTGAGATTGGCCACATCGGCATAAAACCGTTTTGACGAGAGTAGCGCTTATGAGAAACATTTTTCTGGCATGGCAATTCTGGGCCTTGTTATCGGCGGCCTTCGCGGCCCTCACTGCCATTTTCGCCAAAATTGGCATCGAGAATGTCAATTCTGATTTCGCCACGTTTATCCGCACCGTGGTCATTCTCGCTGCCGCCGGCTTGATGGTCTACGTCACCGGCAACTGGCAACAGCCTTCCACCATCTCCGGCAAAACCTGGATTTTCCTAGTCCTGTCAGGCCTGGCGACGGGCGCATCCTGGATATGCTATTTCCGGGCGCTGAAAAACGGCGATGCCGCCCGCGTTGCGCCCATAGATAAGCTGAGCGTCGTCTTCGTCGCGGTTTTTGCAGTGCTGTTTCTGGGCGAAAAGCTCTCGCTGCCGAATTGGCTCGGCGTGGTGCTGATCGCCTGCGGCGCGGTTCTTGTCGCGTACCGCGGCTAGTGTCGGCCCTAATGGAGCGACCGACACTACGCTCAAGTATCAGCCCCGGGCCTGCAACGCCTTGTCAAGACCGCGCCTAACCCCGGCAAACAGCTCATCCAGCTGCTCGGCCGTGATGATCAGCGGCGGGCAGAAGCAGATGGATTCGCCAATAGGCCGGGTAATGACGCCTTCGCTTTCGATAGCGGCGGCCAGCGCAAGCGTTGTGTCGCCCGGCTTCATGCCCTCCCACGACTTCACTTCCAGCGCACCGATAAGGCCTATGCCGCGCGAGGAATGGATGAGCGGATGATCGGCAAGAGCCTTCAGATGATCGAGAAACTTTCCTTCCAGGCGCGCGACATTGCCGACAAGATCGCGCTCCTGAATGATCTTCAGGTTCTCAAGGCCCACCGCAGTCGCAACCGGATGGCCGGAGGCGGTGTAACCGTGGCCGAAAGAGCCGATCCGGTCTGATTCATCGGCGATCGGCTGATAGAAATTGTCGTTCATGATGATAGCCGAGAGCGGCATATAGGATGACGAAATCTGCTTTGAGACGACAAGCACGTCGGGTTTGATGTCGTAGGTCTCGCAGGCAAACATCTTGCCGGTACGGCCAAAACCACAGATGACCTCATCAACCACCAGCAGGATGTCATACTTTTTCAGGATCGCCTGCACGCCTTCCCAATATCCTTCGGGCGGCAAGAGAACGCCACCCGCGCCCATGACAGGTTCACCCCAGAAGGCGGCGATGGTCTCGGGACCTTCGCGGAGGATCAGGTCTTCCAGTTCCCCAAGAATACGCGCGGTGAAGTCTGCCTCGCTTTCCCCATCCTTTCCAAAGTGGACATAGGAGGGGCAGGCCGTATGCAGCATGCGGTCCAGCGGCAGGTCAAAGCTCTCATGATTGCGCGGCAGACCGGTGATAGAGGCCGACGCGATGGTTACCCCATGATAGCCCTTGATGCGGCCGATGATCTTTTTCTTGTCCTTTTTGCCAAGCGCATTCGAGCGATACCAGACCATTTTGGCGACAAGGTCGTTGGCCTCCGAGCCGGAGGAGGTGAAATGCACCTTCGACATGGGCACAGGCGCAAGCTTGATCAGCAGTTCCGCCAGATCGACGGACGGGCCATGGGTCTTGTAGGAGAAGGTGTGGTAATAGGGCAGCTTCTGCATCTGCTTCGTTGCCGCATCAACCAGCCGCTTTTCGCCGAAACCGAGCGCTACCGACCACAGCCCTGCCATCGCCTCGATATAGCGCTTGCCGCTGCTGTCGGTCACATAGATGCCCTCGCCGCTTTCGATCACCAGACCGCCGGTCTTTTCGAATTTGCGCAGGTTGACGTTCGGGTGCATCTGATAGGCGATATCGCGTGCCTCGACGGAATTCGGCAGGATGGTCATCGATGAGGGCTCCGTTTCGGTTGATGTCCAAGGCGTCAGACGTGCTGTCCGCCATTGATGTGGATTTCTGCGCCGTTGATATAGCTCGATTGATCCGAGCAGAGGAAATAGACGGTTTGCGCCACCTCGGCCGTCGTCCCGAGACGCCCCAGCGGCACCTGCGCATCCACCAGTTCGGCGGTGCCGGGGGAAAGAATGGCCGTGTTGATCTCGCCTGGCGCTATGGCGTTGGCGCGCACGCCACGCGGGCCGAATTCATGAGCCAGTTCGCGCGTGAGCGCCGCCAGCCCAGCCTTGGAGGCGGCATAAGCGACGCCGGCAAAGGGATGAACCCGCGAGCCGACAATGGAAGTGACGTTGACGATTGAGCCCTTGGCCGCTTCCAGTTCCGGCAGAAGGGCGCGCGCAAGAAGCGCCGTCGAAACGAGGTTGACGTTCATGACCCGCGTCCAGATTTCCGCCGTTGTATCCGCCACCCCTAGCCGACTGCCGCCTTCACCCTTAGGCGAAATCCCGGCATTGTTGACAAGAGCTGCAAGCTTGCCCTCGGGCAGGCGCGAGCGCACCTCATCCGCCAGCTCATCGATCCGCGACAAATCCTCGAGATCAGCCTGAATGTGGCTTTCCCTGGCAGAGGGCCAGCGGCATTCCTCGGAAAATGGCTGCCGCGATACGGTGAGGATCCTCCAGCCTTTTTCCTGAAAAAGCTTGACGGTGGCATGCCCGATCCCGCGGCTCGCGCCGGTGAGAAGCATGAAGGGAACAGCCATGTGAGAACTCCTGTGCCATGCGATCCGTTAAGCCGGACACATTCAGCATCGCATGTTAAAGGGCTGCAAGCGGCTGGCAAGGTCTTTTCTGTCGCACTGCGGCAATCTCTGGATCGGCCATGAGCTCATCCCATGCGAGACCCCACGCTCAATCCGCGCAGGTTTCCGATTTCGCAAAATCTCCGCCAGCCCGAAAGACAAGGGGGTAAGTGGTCGCGGCCGCCAAAGGTTTTGCATCGGCGATGACGCCCTGTAAGTTGCGGCGGGATAACCCGGCCCGAAAGCTTGCGAGGACGTCAAATGTTTCTGACCAACAAGGAGATGCTCGACCTAATCGAGCTTCGTCATGATCTTCATCGTCACCCGGAAGTTTCCGGCGAGGAGAAAGAAACCGCACGGCGCATTTGTGCTTTCCTTGAGCACGCGCAGCCCGACCATGTCTTGACCGATTTCGGCGGCCACGGCGTCGCGGCCATCTATGATAGCGGCAAAGCCGGCCCGGCAATCCTCATCCGTTCCGAACTCGACGCTTTGCCCATTCACGAGAAAAGTGAGGCGGATCACCGATCGGTTACCGACGGAAAAGGCCATCTTTGCGGTCATGACGGACATTCTGCCATTCTGACGGCATTGGCGTTGGGGCTTTCCCGCGAGCGGCCGGCGACCGGCCGGGTGATCCTTCTCTACCAGCCCGCAGAAGAGAACGGCGCGGGCGCAGCGGCCGTCCTCGCCGATCCTCGCTTCGAACAGATCAAGCCCGATTTTTCCTTTTCACTGCACAATCTGCCCGGCCTCCCACTTGGCTTTGTCAGCGTGACGGCAGGGCCGGTCAATTGCGCATCGCGTGGCATCAAGATTCGGCTCTCCGGTAAAACCGCTCATGCCTCTTCACCCGAGCACGGCATCTCGCCAATGCGGGCAATCTCGCAGTTGATGCCAGCCTTGGCTCAACTCGGTTCAGGCTTTCCGCCCGAGCCTGATTTTTCGATGGTCACCATCACCCACGCCGTCATGGGAGAAGCTGCTTTCGGTATTTCGCCGGCGGACGCTGAAATCTGGGCGACCCTGCGAACGCTGACGGACGACCGGATGGAAAAGCTCTGCGAGGCAGTGGAATCACTCGCGAGACAGATTGCAAGCGATCAAAAGCTAACGCTTGAGATGGCTTATGACGATGTTTTCCTGCATTGCGAAAATGCTTCTGATGCGGTCGACCATATCCGTCGAGCGCTGGACGACGAGAATATAGCCCACGGTTCCGAAGGCCTGCCGATGCGGGCCTCGGAGGACTTCGGCCGATTTCGTGCCGTTTCCTCCTCCGCCATGTTCTTCCTGGGTGCAGGTAGAGACTACCCCAACCTGCACAATCCGGATTACGATTTTCCAGACGCGTTGATCGGCATCGGTGCACGCATCTTCATGCGCCTGATCCGCAACCTGACAAAAGCGACATAGCGATCAGCCGCCCTGGGGGCCGTTGCTCGGCCGGGCAGCACGGACGGCGGCGAGCCCCCTGATACCATCCTTGTTACCGATCGCCGTCAGGCTCTCGAAAATCTGGGCGGCCTCACCATATCGCTTCATCGCAAGATAGGAATAACCACGCAGCACCATCAGATCCGTGCGCTCATCCGCAAGCCGTGCACGCTGGTCGAGCAGGAGCAGCGTCTCGGCATAGCGTTTCGACTGGAAGGCGGAAACCGCGCGATCCGCAAGGATGGACACCTGCAACTCGGTCGCGCGAGGGCGGTCCAAGCTCGACTTCGTCGCCGAGACGGCCGCGTGATCCGTGAGGCCCATGCGCAGATAAGCAAGGCTCTGGCCGTACGCCGCGTCGCTTTTCACCGTCGAATGACCGCTCTCAATTGCTGATTCAAAGGCTTTCAGTGCCTCCGCCGGCCGGTTCGTTTCCATCAGGCACCAGCCGAGATCGAGGGCCTGCTGCGGCGGCAGACGCTGCGGATCAGGATAAGCCGTACAGGACCGTGGTCGTGAGGCCGCGCTCGTGTCCCTTTGTGCTTGCGCGGGCCTGCGTGCCTGCTTGCGGGCAGCTTCCGGCTGCTGTGCGACAGCAGGGGCATAGGTCACCGCAGTCTCGCTCTGGGGTGCATATGTGGGGACCGGCGTTGTCGCCTGGGCCGCCGCGGTTATGGGCGCAACCGGCTGGCCGGTCTGGTCCACCATACGCGCGGTTCCGACATCGGCGATGCGTTGCGAGCGACCGCCCCACTGCTGCTGGATCCCGCGTAGACCGGCGAGATTACGCAGATCGTGATAGCTGACTGCTATTCCATAGGCAGATGGTTCATCGTCCGGCTTCCAGCCAAGGGCTGTGCTAAACCATTGCAGGGCGAGCGGGGTCTGCCGAAAAGCCAGCGAATACCACCCGAACTGCTGGGCGGTCGCCGCATCCTTACGGGCTACCGTTTCGGCAGCGATGCGTTGCAATACATCAGGCGGCAACGCGACCGGTGGCTGCAGCGCAAGAAGATTGGCCGTTGCGGCAAGATAGGTGGCACGCGCATCGTCGGAAGCGCCCCGCCACTTAAACATGACATCTTCTGCCTCGCGCGGCTCGTTGCGATCAATCAGGGCGAGCGCCAATCCCTGGGATGCCGATGCGCTATCTTCCTCTTCCCGCGCCTTGCGGAACCACTTTTCCGCCTCGGTCATGTTTTTCTGGCGAATGTAATACCAGCCCAGCAGGAGGGCATCGCTTGAAAGCTTGTCGGTCTCTGCCAGCCTTTCAAGCCGCATCACATAGGCTGAGGGAACGGTCGCGACCTGCTCCTCGCCATCTTTTGGCTTTTCTCCGGCTTTGGCCACAAACTGGCGGGCGAGATCGTTCTTGACGGGTTCGAACTCGAGCTGACCATCCGCGCCGGGTTTCTCCTTGGCCAGCAATTCGTCCATCATCTCGGCCGGCAGGAGCGCCGATGCCTTCTGCACCGTGGCGAGCCTGTCGTTTGCGGCAGTGCAATTATTGAGAATGTACAGATAGGCGTCGCGCGCGCGTCCCATCCGGTCCGTATTGGCGAAAGCCTCCGCTACCCGCCACAGGACGTCGACCTCGCCGCAGGTCAAGAGGCCAGGATTACCGGCCGCCGTGTCCACCACCGTGGCATATTGCTTGAGGTCGGAGGCATTGACGAGACGTTGACGCGCCTCGGCGAGGGAAAGCATGCCCATCAGATTGTCCGGCGGCTGCCAGTCTGGCTCGGCCTGCTGGCGATCGGCAATGGCCTTCCTCACCTCTGCATAGCGGCCATCCGTGTAGAGCTGCCACATGGCATCGAGTTTCGGATCGCCGTTTTCGGGGACGGCGAGAGGATCAGCAGGCGGCGTCCAGTTGGGATAAAGCGCGCGAAGGCGTGCGATTTCCGCCTGGAGGCGCTGGGTGTCTCCCTTTGCCGCAAAATAGCGCAACGCGCTCAGATCGACGTCGGGCATACCGTCCGATTTCGGCTGCGACGCGCGCGGCGGCGGCGAAACGGTTGATGGTGCCTGGGGCTCATCCCCCGGACCACGGGACTGTTGTGCGGGCACCGGATCGGATGCCGGCACCGTGACGGGCGGCGTTGCAGGCTGCGTCACCTGCGCCATTTCGCGGTTCTTGACGAACGCATTTATCTGCGCCGGATTGGCGGCTGGCGAAATGCGCTGTACGGCCCTGTTGTCCCCCACTGCGGAGGTGTGGACGTCCGATACCCGTCCGAGAATGGTGTCACGCCAATGGAAGGCCGCGAGCGCCACCAGGACGAGGATGAGGGCCGAGGTGGACAAAGGCTTGTTCATCGGCATTCCCCGTTATTCCTTGCCAGAAACGACAATGCCAGAAGATGCAATGTGGAAGGATAATAAAGCGTTGGCTGGAAGTTCTTGAGATCGTCGGAGATTGCGGGCCCGCCGCTGACGCAGGCCGCAAGCGCCGGAATAATACGGTAGCCTGGATCCGATAAAACGTCTTTCACGGCACCGGTCTTCAAATCGAAGGTTCCGGCAGCACCGCTCTCCAGCGTCATGCCATTTTTCAGCCGGGACAGCAGTTCAGGTGGGCCCATCTTCGCCCTCGCGAGATAAAGCGGGATCCGAACGGCATTATAACCGAACTCCGGCGGAAAACCGGATGCTGGCTGCGGCTTTGTTTTCACGGATACCCAATCTGCCGGCAGCTTTTTTTCACTGAATGCAAACGCTCCGATCTGCGCCACACCGTCATCAGCCACCGTTTTCCAGAGCGGCGACGGCACGAGGAGATCGAGAACGGGGAACGCCTCGAAAATCAGATAGGAGGGATTGACGACAGGGCCATCGGTCCGGTCAGCCTCGTCGAAACCGCTGGCGGCCGGCAAAAGCAACGTGCGCCCACCACGCTGTACAACGGTCTTTTTAAGGACGGCGGAGGCAATGGCAGCGGCTGCTTCGGCATAGTCCTGACGGTTCCACTGACCGGCAGCAAGCGCCAGCGCGTAAGCAATCAGGATATCGCCATCCGTGGCGTTGTTGATATCGGTGACATGCGGCTTGGTGCGTGGGTCCCATTTCCAAGCCGAAAGTCCGTCATCACGGACCAAAAGCTCCGTGCGCGTGAAACTCCAGATCAGTTCGAAGTCGGAAAGATCATCTGCAAGCACTGCAAGCCACATGCCATAGCCCTGCCCCTCGCTGTGACTGATGTTGCCATTGCCGGTATCGATGATACGGCCGCCAGAATCCAGGAAGGCGTCCTTATAGGCCGCCCAAGCCTCGGGCGAGACCGAGGCGGCGCGTGTGGCAGATATGTTGGTGAAAATTGCCATGACGGACAGAAGGGTGAGGATTACCAGTTTTGAAATCGCGCTCTTCATCTGTGCCGCCCCATCATCCGCAGCATCGTAAACGTGGCAAGGCCAAGAAGTGACACGAAACCGATAAACGCCAGTGAATAAGACAGAACATTGGACGACAACCAGTTGGCCGCGACGAGCCGCCAGTTGGAGAAGGAAAACGCCCGCGTGATGTAAAAATGCGGCCGCTCCACCTCAACCGTTTCAACCTTCTCGGCAGCGGCATCGTAAGCTGCCACACGCCCCGTTACGCTACGCCAGCGGTCTTCCCGCGTCATTGCCGCCATGCCGTCAAACAGCTCGGCCGAAGACGGGGCGGTCGCCAGCGTCCACACTCCATTGCCGGACGGGCTGAGGCCCTGCGCCAGCATGAAAGACACATTGCCGGGTGGCGCATAAGCCTGTTCGGCCGCTGGCAGGAAGCGCAGCGTTTCCGAGCTGAGGTCAAAATTCCGCTTCATCCACTCCTCAAGGGACGACACCTGCCCCTCCCAGACGCCGCCGTCCACCCTTTCGCGCCAGTCGTTGAAAAGAGTTTCGCTACTCTGCGTCGGCGCCTGGACACCTGCACCCATCTTCCACGAGATCTGACTGGAAGGCACAAGGTTGAACTGACCGATCAGAGCCTGCGGGAATTGCGAGATCGTTCCGACGAACAACGCGTCACGATCGCCGATCACCAGCGGGGACGCTACCGTCTCGATGTCGATGGGATGGCCCGCCACGCTCGCCAGCCGGCTGACCAGCGTGGCGGCGGCAGACATGGTGTCCGTGTCGAAGCGATCGAGCGAAAGCGCAACCGGCGTTCCTCCGGTCCGGTAAGGTTGTCCGGCGCCTGCCATCGCCGCCAAATCCGGCTTGAGGCCGATCTGGGCGTAATCGGGGATATGAAGTTCCGAGGTATCGAACAGGGCAAAGCGCGGGGTGGTGCTGGCGGGCGCACCGGGAGCGCAGGCCTGATCCTGTGCCGTCATCAACACGGCCTCGATGGTCACCTTGTTCGGCCCGGGCTTGAAGTGGCGCATCGTCACCTTGATCGGCAGATGCCGGAAAATCCCGCCGCCATTATTGGAGATCGGCACAGTGGAGGCGATCTCGTCATTGACGTAGATATCCACATGGCTCCCTGGCAAGACCTGTGACGAATAGGCGGCATCGAGGAGAAGCGATGCCTCGCCATAGGCGGAGGCGTAAAAATCGGCCGGCATGCCGACGTAGAATTCGTTGCGGAATCGCCGTCCGCCGAATTCGGCGCTTTCAATGCCGAGCTCGGAAAGCGCGATCCGCCGATCCGACATGACGAGCGGCACGTCGGGCGCATGCCAGCTGCGGGTCGAGAAGGTGGTTCGCTGCGCACCCGGCGTACGCGAGATCGACGAAAACAGCGTCTCTATCGCCGCCTGAACCGCCTGCGGCGTGGGGCCGCTCACAAAAAGAGGCGAAAAACCGCCCGGCGCCGTCGCACCAAATCCGGCAAAGGCGCCCGCCGATGCCTCTGGCGGGAGAGTGCCGGCTATACCGGCAATTTCGCGGGCTGTACCCGCAAAGACCGTCAACGTGCCGGCCTTTCGCTCGGCGGAGGGAGCCGTCACGAAACGGATGGTCTGATTGGGCATCTGCGTTCTGAGCGCGAGCGCCTGCGAAAGCCGCAGAAGAGAATCTGCGAATGCCGGATTGCCGAGCGCCGGCGCGACAATCTCGATTGAGGTCATCGCCTTGCCATCCGGTCCGGTAGACTGAATGTCGTCGATATTGGCAAAGCTTCCGGCGACGTCCGCATTGAAGCCAATATAGGTACTTGCGGGGTCGATTTCCGTCCACAGATCATAGGTGGACTGGATTGTGCAGTCGGTTCTGTGGCGTTGTTCTACGCCCAGTCTCACGACATTCGAGCCAACCTGCAAAACGCCAGGCGGTATTTTCAGGGAAACATTGCCTTCGGTCTCAGGCGCTTCAATGCGCGCCGGCTCAAGCGGCACGTTGTTGAGGCTGACCTTCAAATTCGAGCTTTCCGGCGCAACCACGATCGCGTTCTGGTAGCCAATATTGAGCGTAACTGCCGCATTCACCTGCTCAGGCGTCAGGTAGACGCTCCATTGCCGGCGGTCTATCTCGCCGGAAAGGCTGAGTTTCTCATAGGGGAGGATATAACGGCGACGGCTGTCGGCGCTGGCTGTCGACGCGGGCTCCGTAACCGGCCTCGTGGCATCCTGCCGCTGCGGAGCAGAAACCGGTGGTGGGGCTGGAACGGCCGGTCTCTGTTGTGGGGCTGGCTGCGCCGAAACGGGTGGCGGGCTGGATGGCTGGGACGGCGCTGTCGCCGGCATTTGGGCAGGGGGCAGCGCCCGCGGCGGCGGTGGCGTCGCGGGTGGGCGCTGGATGGGCGCAGTCTGGGCAGGCCGTTCCGGAGACATGTCGAAGGGCGATTGCGCCATCGCGCCCGTTGCCATGACAGTCAATAGGAGCAGTGCAAGAGAATCCCGAACGGGTTTGTGGCCGGTCATTTCACGGCTCCCGCAGGCTTGACCTCTTTCGCCCCCGGCCGAAGCGCCTTGCCGAGGTAATAAAGGCCACGTTGCGTCTGGAAGAGCGCTATCGCGAGAAAAATTGCCGTGCCGCGGATGAGGCCGGGGTTTTTGCGGCGAACGCGCTGGAATTCGCTCCACTGCTCCGAATTGGCAAAAATAAGGTCCGCAATCAGGCGATGATCGACGGCGCGCTGCGGCGAGAAGGTGCAACCGATCGAAAGGAAGCCATCGCCTTTCGCCGTGCGAACCACTTTGACAGGCATGGATTCCGGCACGCCCTCGCTATGTGGCTTCACCTTGACGATGGCGGTCGAGCCTTTTTCGATGCCGGCGGCACCTTCGTACAGGTTGATGAGCAGACCATGCACCGAAACATTGTCGATCGACGCCGGTACCCACGTATCGCTGCCCTCTAGCTTGACTTCGCAACGCCGCTTGACGGTGATGCGTCGCGAAGCCGATTTGTCGCCGCGTTCGGAGACGACACCGAGCGCGCAGCCCGCAAAGATGAGGTTGAGCAGGTTCCACCCACCGACCACGAGCGTCACATCCGCCTTGTAGGGTTCGCTGTAAATTCGCCACGCGGCAAAGGCCATCGCCACCAGCAACAGACCGAAAATGACGAAGAACGGTCGGCTGATTTCCGAAAGGCGCGCCTCTGCGATCGATTCATCCTTGGCCGTTACCTTGAAGGTAGGTTTGCCGGGATTGAAGATCACGGAAACGACGGCCGGCAGCAGGTGAACCGTCTGCACATACTCATAAAGTTCCGAAATCCACGGCCAGCGGAAGCTGCCATAGAGATAGTTCTGCATCATCAGGTTCACGAGCATGTAGGCCGCCGTGTATGCCAGAAACTCGCCGCCCGACGCGACGAAAATCTGCAGATCGAAGAACAGGTAGAAGAGCGGCGCGAACAGAAAGATCGTGCGCGGGAACGGAAACAACCAGAACAGCGTCGACGACATGTAGCAGAGACGTTGCGTCACCGAGAGGCCCCGCTTGAACAGCGGCTGACGGAAGATCAGGATCTGCATCATGCCCTGCGCCCAGCGGCTGCGCTGGCCGATGAAGCTCGCAAAGGTCGCTGGCTGCAAACCGGCGATCAGCGGCTTGTCGACATAAATGCTGTTCCAGCCGCGGGAATGCAGCGCCAGCGCCGTTTCGCAATCCTCCGTGATGCTGACGCCGCTGAAGCCGTCCGTCTCCAGAAGCGCCTCGCGCCGCAGCACGGCGGCTGAACCACAAAAGAAGGCGCCGTTCCATTTATCGAGACCGCGCTGGATGATGCCGTAAAACATTTCGTTTTCGCTCGGCATCGTCTCAAAGGTGCGCAGATTGCGCTCGATAGGATCGGGATTGACGAAGAAATGCGGCGTCTGGACGAGAAAGAGACGTGGATCTTCCTGGAAGTAACCCACTGTCTCGAGCAGAAAGTCGCGCGCGGGTGCGTGGTCGGCGTCAAATACCGTCACGAGTTCCCCGGTCGAATGAGCAAGACCGTTATTGAGGTTTCCGGCCTTGGCATGCACGTTGCGCTCGCGCGTGAGGTATCGCACATCGAGGTCTTCGCAGAGCTTCTTCAGTTCTTCATGGCGGCGCTGCGCCGCCTGTGCCTCGACGATGTTGCTGGCATTGCGCTTCTGTACCGAGCCGCCATCATCCAGCAGCCATACGGTGAAACGATCTGCCGGATAATCCATGTTCTTCGCAGCCGCCAGCGTATTGGCCAGAAGCTCGGAATCCTCATTATAGGTCGGGACGAAAACATCGACCGTCGGCCGGTAGTCAGGCGCGCCGGGTCTCGTCTTGCGCGACGGCAATGGCATGGACACGATGACAAGGCTGAGGCCCAGCATGACGACGCTGTACATTTCCGCGAGATAAAGCAGAAATCCCGGGATGAAGTTTTCGAGCTGGTTGACCGGCGGCAGCGTACTCGTGGTGCGCCAGTAAACGTAACGTAGAACAATCGCCGTACCGAATCCGAGCGCGATGAGGCGCCAAGCGCCCTGCCCGTTGAAGCTCTTGATCGTCGCCAGAAGGATGAGCGAAATCGCGGTTGCCACCAGATGCGTCTGCAGGCTGATCGGCATCGTGATGATGGCCAGCACGCAAAGCGATACAAGTAACCAGACGATGATTGTTACGGCCTTGCTCATCCAGAAACTTTCCGTTGTGTTCCCCATCCGGACTTTTCGACCGGCGTTCCTGCTTTTCGCGTCTCGGCTTTCTCGTTGGTTCCGGCGCTCACCTGCATCCTGACGTCGCTCCAGATCCGGACAGGCACGCTGGCGACGGAATGACCACCTGCTGAACCTGCGAAGCATTGGCTGGACGGGCACTATTGACCTGCGCTGCGCCCGTCTCTGAACGTCTCGCGGGCTGGACCGGCGCGCCCACCGAGGTCGGCGACGGAATGGCGACTGCTGCAACGGGCGGCAGGGGTTGTGGTTCCGGTTGCGAGGGCGCTGCAACCGCAACGCGGCGGATTGGCCGGACCGGCACACTGGCGGTCACTTCGCCGCCCGGCCGCATCGGCACATCCTCTGACTTGATCGGATAGACCTGACTTCCGGGACGGCCAAGATTCGGGTCAACGGCACGCGGCGTGCCGTAGGGGTTCCAGCTGGGCGACGCATAGGTGCCGGTGATGGTGTAATTATACATGACGGCGAGCAGACGCTCCACGCTCGCGCCGGACTGGCACAGCCGCAGCCGTACCTTGATGCGACCGAGATTGCGGAAGTCCTGCCGCATGCTTTCCGGGGACCGAATATCCTGCCAGCCATAAAGGCAGGTATCATCACCCCTTCCCTGGCCGGCGGCATAGGAGAAGGCACCGTAAGCGTTCTGGAAATAATTTGCCGTCATGGCGATGTTCTGGCCCGGAAACTCCGCGCGGATTTCGCGCGCGACGGAAGCGGCGCGAAACCCGCTAAAGGAAAGAGTATCGCCGCCCGTGTCACCCGCCTGCTGCGGACCAAAAAACTCCGCCTTCAGATAATTCTGACCGGGCGTCGCAGCCTCCGAGCGCAAGATGACCTGCTGCGCAATGGCGTTGGAATAGGTACGATTGACCACAGTGACGATTTCCGGGCCACCGGGTGGCGGAAAAATCAGCGCCTCGGAAGGCGACGCCATCTGCGCGCCTCCGAACGACCGAACGCCCGCAGGAGTATTGCAGCCGGAAAGCACTGCAATAGAAAACAGCAATGAAGTATAGGCAGAAAATTTCACTGCCTTGCGCCCCTTTATGTCCCCACCGCCGCCAAGGTTAGAAAGAGACCGAATCACTAACGACCAGACCATTCCTACGAAATACGTGAGGACCAAGAATAAGCAATCGCAAATTTACGTTGTAATTTCTGATACTTTATGGATAGCGAATCGCCACACTCTACCCCTATCTGTCACAAAAAGATCGTGGAACCATTCGCTTCCCTGAAGGGTTCGCATTTCGACAGGGCTGTAATTGCGCGGTTGTATCGCTGGAGGGCCATTGTCTATCTGCGCTCATTGCCACGCCCTGTTGTATTGACGACCATGATCCAAGCGTAAAAACAGAGAGTTACCTTATGACAGTGCAATTTCCGAGCGTTTCGCAGAAGCTTGCCGAAGAGATCGGAACACTCCGCAAGTGGCTGCATGACGACGCACTGCCGTTGTGGTGGGAGGCGGGGTCGGCCCGTCCGGACGGCGGCTTCCACGAGCGTCTCGACCAGAATGCGAAGCCGGGTTTTGCCGATAATCGCCGCGCCCGCGTGCAGCCGCGGCAGGCCTATTGCTTCGCGGCAGCAGGCCAGCATGGCTGGCAGGGACCGTGGAAAGACGCGGTGGTCCACGGCCTCTCGTGGTTCGAGAAGGTCTATCGCCTTGAAAACGGCCTTTACGGCAACCTCGCAGACCAGACCGGCAAGCTGATCGACCCATCGTTCGATCTCTACAATCAGGCCTTTGCACTTTTTGCTGCAGCACAGGCAGCATCTACGCTTCCAGAGCGACGGGAAGAGATGCGTGCCCGCGCGCTCGAAATCCTTGCCGTGCTTGAGCGCGACTACAGACACCCGGTTGCAGGCTTCGAGGAAGAAAATCCGCCGCGCACGCCGCTTTGCTCCAATCCGCATATGCACCTCTTCGAGGCCATGCTGGCCTGGGAGCAGGAGGACCCGACCGGTCCATGGTCGGCTTTTGCAGACGAGATTGCGGGACTGGCGCTCACCCGGTTCATCGACAGTGGCAATGGCGGATTGCGGGAGTTCTTCGAGCACGACTGGACGCCGCATCACAGCGAGAAAGGCCGGATCATGGAGCCGGGCCACCAGTTCGAATGGGCCTGGCTGCTGGTGCGCTGGGGTAGCCTGCGGGGAAATGCCGAGGCCATCCAGAAAGCTGAGAGGCTGTTCGAGATCGGCGAGAAATATGGCATCTGCCCGCGCCGCAAGGTTGCCGTGATGAGCCTTTACGACGATTTTTCGGTGCATGACGGGCTGGCGCGGCTGTGGCCGCAGACGGAATGGCTGAAGGCCGCAGTGCGACTGGCAAGCGTCACCGGCGGTGAGGAGCGACAGCGTTACCTTGCCTCCGCCCTCAGTGCCATCGGCGCATTGCAACCGTTCCTCGACACGCCGGTCAAGGGTCTCTGGTTCGACAAATGGCCGGCGGACAAGCCGATGATCGATGAACCCGCACCAGCAAGCACCTTCTACCACATCGTCTGCGCCATCTATGAGGCTGAGGCGGTGTTGGCAGCCGACCTATAACAGCAAGCCACAAACGAGCGGCATCGCCGCTCGTCTGCTTGATGCCGGTCACACCTTGGCCGGGCGCACCACGCGCCAGTCAGGTCGACCGAGATTATGCGGCCAGGGATGGACATCCTTGTCGTTGAAATAGACGACTTCTTCCAGCCTTGGAAAATCCGCCTGCTTCAGCGACACGTCGTTCATCCATGGCCGGACATAGGAATCGCTGCCTTCATAACCAAGTTCAGCGACCCAGACTGGCTTATTGAAGGTTTCGACGAGTCCGTACCCCTTGCGCAGGAGATCGGTGAAGGTCTGTGGCGCGCCATATTCGATCTTGTCGTAGTCCTCGAGACCGAAAACCGAAAGACCAACCAGATCCGCGTAGCCGTCACCGGGGTAGTAGGCCCGAAGGCCGTCCAGACCCTTGGGTGACCACATCACCTTGACACCAGGGACAGCCTTGCGGGTCATATCCACGACGCGTTTATAGGCGGTGATGTAATCCCGCGGGTTCCAGCCCGACCACGAGAAGCGGCCAGTCGTGTCTTCCATTTCCTGTCCCCAGCGCAGGATCAGCGGACTTTTCATCGCGGACATGCGTGCGGCGATCGCCTGCATGTTCTTGTCGTAGTCTCCGCTCAGAACCTTGCGCCGCAGTTCGTCGGAACTCAGCCGCCAGTTCACGTCCCATGACCAGGGTTCGACCGTGATCATAACCTTGCGTTTGCGCTCCAGCGCGTAGGCATCCGCAAGCGCCAGGCTGTCGAGATCGACATCTTCCCAGGGCAGGAACAGATGTTCCGTCGCCACCCCGGCCTGACCGGTAAAATCCCCATGCGGATCGTAGGCGCCGAAACGAATGCCATCCGCATGCAACGTCGGGCGTTTGTCTGCAAGTGTCTTCATGCCCGTGGAGGTCATGGGGGCGACCCCTTGCGCGTCGAGCTTGAACACCGGAGACATTCCGGCGGTAAAGGCTGCGGCGGCGCCACTCGCGAACAGAAGTGTTCGTCTTGTTATCTGCATGACACCTTACTCCTTACCTTGTTGCCATCATCGCCTTGTCGTAAGCGGCGATCTGCGGCGTGACATCGTCCTTACGGACGAGTTTGAGGAACTCATCACCGGGGCGTGGCGGGTTATGCCGGAACACGTACCATTGCCCGCCCTGCTTGCGCTGGTAGAGCACGTTGCCGATGCGGCCATGGTCGAAGCAGGTATCGGCCTTGCCGCTTCCGGTCGCAGCTTTCCAGGTCGCGCGCATGCACAGGGTACCGTTGGCATCGACGGTCCAGCGGCCTTCACCGATGGACTTTTTGCCCTTTTCTTCCGTTGCGGCGATGAATTTGCGGCCGTCGGCAATGAACCGGCCGCCGCCCGTATCCCATTTCCAGGTCTTGTCGAAATACATCTCCACGACCTCGCTGGTTCTCAGTGGCTTCGGCGTCTTCGTGCCGCCTGCAGCATGGACGACGCTAGGCGCTGCCACCGCAAGACACAGTACGAAAGCGGAGAATCCGCATGTGCTTATTGTTGTTTTCATCACAGCCTCCTCCTTCATTGTCCGACCCTATTGTCGGCCAGCATGATCTCTCCAGTCGCCACCGCGGGTGGTGGCGGCATCATTGGTTCCGCCTGCATTTCCGGCGGACCACCCAATCCAGGCACGGAAATGCGCAGTTTTAGGCGCACCGATCTCGCACCTTCCACGCCCGCACCGGCGACCGTGAACCGCGTTTCGGTAAAACTCACATAGGGCTGCCCATGCGACAGGGCCTCCAGGCCGCCGATCGCGTGGTGACTGAGTTGGACGGCGCTCCCCGTCACCAGCAGCAGCGAACAGGCAGCGGCGGACGCACCGCCGCGCAGGGCGGGAAGCTTCGGAACACCGTTTTCCATGGCGTGACGGATGAGTAGAAATACCGACAGCCCGGCATAGATCGCCACGTTAACGGCAGCGAAAACGAAGAATCCTTCGGCCCCGTTTTCCCGTGGCGCCAGCACCATGGCGAGAAGGCTGAGCGCTGCGAGAACGATGTAAGGGGCGACGACTCTGAGAGGCAGCGGCGGCTTTGCCTGCGTGCCCTTCGGCGTGATGCGGAAATCAACGAAATTGCCGCGGACCGTGTCACGTATCGCCGCCAGCACGCCCATCAGCGACCAGGGCCACCGCAGGAACAGAAACACCATCGCTTCCCAGCTGAAGAGCTTGGCATCATGCGGGCGAAAAGCGCCCGTGCCGCGCCAGAAGAAGGCGAACACGATCATGATCAGTGACGCGGGCAGGAAATGCGCCAGAAACGCCGGATAGGATGCATTGACCAGCACATTCCCCCTGAGCAACGCAACCGCCGGGAGCACGAACATCAGCGCCATGAAGCTGGAAAACAGCGGGTACCAGAGCTGCGAAAACAGGAATTGGAACCTCAGCCTCGGGGGCAGCTTCGGCACGTAGTGCCGCGAATATTGCAGAAGAATGGTCATCAGGCTGCGCGACCACTGAAATTCCTGGACAATGAGATCTGCAAAGGTCGTCGGCCCGTCGCCATGGGCGATGGCGTTGACGGCGTGGACGCCACGCCAGCCGCCGGCATTCATCAGAAGCGTCGTGGAGTGGTCCTCGGCAAGCTCCGGCCCGAGGCCGCCAACCTCGCGCAGCGCTTTCGTGCGCACGGCATAGTGCGAACCGATGCAGAGCGGCGCCCAGCCATTATTATAACCCAGCTGCAGCGCGCCATGCAGGCTCGCCTCGGCATAGAGCCTTCCGCGGGCGGCCCAGCTCTCACCGGCGTTGGCGTCGCAGATGCTCGGAGCCGAAACATATCCAACCGCCGGATCGGCAAAAGGACGCATGATCTCACGGAGATAATCGGGTTGAGGCACATGGTCGGCATCGAACTGCGCGACGAAATCATAACGTTCATAACCGTAATGATCGTAGAAATAGGCGAGATTGCCTTCCTTGCAGCGTGTGCGCCGCGGCCAGGTCTTGCGATGATAGTCGGCGACGCCCTGCCGGGTCGAAACGAAAACCCCGTGCGCGCCGCACCATTTCAGCGTCTGGGCATCCGGCGCTTCATCGGCCAGCCAGACATCGAACTCAAGACCCTTTTGCTCGAGCATGGCAAGTAGCGTCTTTTCCACGACCGCAAAAGGTTCCGAGGGCGCCTTGGTGACGACCATCGCCACCCGGCCGCGCGGCAGCGGCGAACGCCGGTCGACGACCTTCGCGTTCAGAAAGATGAAGATGAAATAGGAGGGCAGAAGCGTGATCCACGCGAGCGTGAACGTGACGATCGTGTAATAGGGCCAGTCGACCACCCGGTCGCGGTCGAGCCACCAGATCCAGAAGTAAGCAAGCGTTACCAGCCAGCCACCGATGCCGAGCAGATAGGCGATACGGTTCCAGCCGGCAAAGACAGGCAGCATCCGCAAGTGGACGGCCCCTGCAGCGGCGGCGGCTTTGGGCACCGAAGGAATGGCGTGTCCCTTCATGACCGCACCTCCAGCCCGAAACCGGGGCCAGCTGTGCGGATGATGGTGTCTATATCGGAGCGCGTGGGAGTGAAACCGAGGGTTTCTTCCGCACGTTTGATATCCGCAAACAGCGCGGGCGGGTCGCCGGCACGCCGGGCGCGGAAATGGACTGGCACCTCCTGCCCCGTGACACGGTGGATGGCGCGAATGATATCCCCCACCGAGGTACCGCGGCCGGACCCCAGATTGACCCGCAGCGTCTCCCCGCCATCGATGAGATATTTGACAGCGGCGACGTGCGCATCGGCAAGATCGCTGACGTGGATGTAATCACGAACGCACGTGCCATCGGTGGTTTCATAATCCGCACCGAAAACGTCCAGTTGCGGCAGCTTGGCAGCGGCAGCCATCAGCGCACGCGGGATCAGATGGGTTTCAGGCTCGTGCCGTTCGTAAAGCTCGCCATCCGGATCGGCTCCCGCCGCATTGAAGTAGCGCAACGCCACGAACCGCAGGCCATAGGCAGCGGCATAGTCTTCCAGCGCCATCTCGAAAATCAGCTTGGTTCGCCCGTAAGGGTTGACCGGCATCTGCGCAGTTTCCTCGCGGATCGGCAATTGCGGCGGCACGCCATAGGTTGCGCAGCTGGAAGAAAACACCAGACCCCCTATATTTTCGTCGAGGCAGGCATCCAGCAGCGCCAGGCTCCCGGCAACATTGTTGCGGTAATATTTGCGCGGATCCTCCACGGATTCACCGACATAGGCATTGGCCGCACAGTGGATGACGAAGGATGGCGCGAATTCCCGGAGCGTTGCTCTCAGGAGGCGGTTGTCGAGAATGTCGCCCTCGACAAAGGGACCCCATCGAACCGAATCCGCATGGCCGGTCGAAAGATTGTCGTATGCGATGGGCCTGAAGCCGGATCGTGCAAGCGCCTTGCAGATGTGGCTGCCTATGAAGCCGGCCCCGCCCGTGACGAGGATTGTGCGTGGCATGTCATGCGACCTCCGCCACGGCCTTGCCTGCCAGCATCGCATCGAAATAAGCGATGGTTCTCTCCAGGCCGATTTCAAGCGGTACGCGCGGCTGCCATCTCAGCAACTCGTTTGCCCGTGAGATATCGGGGCGACGTTGCTGGGGGTCGTCGACCGCCGCAGCCAGATGCACGATGCGCGACCGTGAGCCCGTCATGCGGATGACGATATCGGCCAGTTGCCGCACCGGAATTTCCGTTGGGTTACCAAGGTTGATCGGCCCGGTGCAGTCTTTCGACTTCGCCGAGAAGCGCAGGAAGCCGTCGATGAGGTCATCGACATAGCAGAAGGACCGCGTCTGGCTGCCATCGCCGTAAATGGTAATGTCGTCGCCCTTCAGCGCCTGGACGATGAAATTCGAAATGACGCGGCCGTCATCAGGGCGCATACGCGGCCCATAGGTGTTGAAGATACGCCCCACCTTGATGTCGACGCCAAAAGTTCGGTGATAATCGAAAAACAGCGTTTCGGCGCTGCGCTTGCCCTCATCGTAGCAAGCTCGCGGCCCGATTGTATTTACATTGCCGAAATAGGTTTCGGGCTGCGGATTGACATGAGGATCGCCATAAACCTCCGAGGTCGAAGACTGTACGACAGTTGCACCGCACTTGCGCGCCACCTCAAGCACGTTGACCGCGCCAAGCACATTCGTCAGCAGCGTGCCGACAGGGTCGCGCTGATAGTCGGGCGGCGACGCTGGTGAAGCGAAATTGAAGATCAGCGATACATCGATATCATAGGGCTTGCGAACATCGTGCTCGACCAGCGAAAACCGCTTATTTTCCCGCAAATGGGCAACATTTGCCGTGCGTCCGGTGGAAAGATCGTCGAGGCAAATCACCTCGTGGCCGCTGCTCAGCAGGCGCTCGCAAAGATGGGAGCCCAAAAAACCGGCCCCACCATTAACGAGGACACGTTGACCAGGTTTCCATTCCGAATAAATGGTTACGCCATTGTCGTGATCGTTGGGAACGAAATTACGCATGACACACGTCTCCCCATGAGGAATCAGCACAGCTGATCCAACTACCTTTGATCAAACTTCAGATTGCACGGCATTTTGAATATCGCCCTCCGGTTTTTACTTCTTCTGGAGGAATTAATATTCACATTCGAAACTTTTCAACTTCCATGATAGGCACAGTGAAAGACAGGTCAACTCTATTTTATCGAAATATTACAATTGATTACCCTAGATTTCTCGAAATAACCCATCCGTTTAATCCTTTTTAATTATGCCTCTATTATGCCTATCTTATTGAGCATTAGCGCAAGCTTCGCTCAACCCGTCGGGTCTATGTTGGTTTTGTAAGGCTCGGTCCACCGGGAAAAAACCGCCCGGCGAGATGCGACAGACAGTCGGTTTCAGGGGACATAAACCATGAATGAAATGCCTTATTCCCATAGCGGCAAAACACGCCATTTTCGCCTGGCGCTTGTTGCCGCAGCACTCGCAACTTTGACTTTCGCAACGGCATCATGTTCCGTTGTCGAAGACGCTGTTCTGATCAATGCCGCGTCTGCCGACAGCGCAACCGTCAAGACCCGGGTTGCTCAGTCGAAGGCATCCTATGGCTATCAAAAAACCGGCAACGCGGCCGTTACTCTTGTCGCCGATGCCGCAGACACGCCAGCGGTATCACGGCAGCCTTCCTGGGGCTCATCTCCATACATCTGCTCGCCGAGCGGATTCGGGCAGAAATCCCGCTGCTTCCTGAGACCCTGAGCCTCCGGAAAAACCGGGGAGCTGGCGTCGGGGCTGATGGTCGCCCTGACGCTCAGTTCTTCCAGCCGCCGGAGACCGTCGCGTCTTCATCTTTACTGAAGAAGCGCGACGCGGCCTCCGTGCGGTTGCGCACGTTCATTTTCTTATAAATATTGCGAACGTGAACCTTGACGGTGTTCTCGGACAGACGAAGCCGATCGGCGATGATCTTGTTTTGCGTACCCTTGCAAAGCAGGTCAAGAATTTGCACTTCGCGCGTCGTTAGCGCCGCCATCTCGCTCTTGGAAGCGGCCAAGGCATCGGCGCGGTTGGCGATCACACGGTTGTCCTGCACGCTCTTGGTGCTGACGGAAGAGGTATGGGGCGTAAGCCTGCCGAGAAGAGCTGCCGGAAAATGCTCACCGCCCTTCATGAGCAGATCCACCGCCGCCATGAACACATCGAGCCTCAGGTTGAGCGGCAGCACGCCATCAATGACACGCATTCCCACCAGCGTCTTCAGCGACTCCTCGAACTTGTCGATTGTTTCCACAACAAGCGCGATCGGGGCATCCGGGTGCTTTTCACGAACATCAGAAAGAACAGCCTGCAGGCGCTCTGCTGCCATACGGTAAGGCAGAACCAACCGCACATCGTTGCCGTAATCCTCCTCGACCTCGCCTGACGAGGGAATACTCACCACAGCGAACGATGGGAACTTTTTGCCCAGCGCCTCCATGAGACACTCGCAAAAAAGGTCCGGGTCCGCTATCACCAATACTGTACCATTTATAGGAATCCCGGCGGTTTTTTGTTTAGCCGTATAATCTGACGTTCCCATGAACATTGACGCCTCCCTCAAGGGCTTACGCGTTACTATCTTTTGGTTGTACAGTCTCTTGCCCGCAGAGTACCCCTCCTCCCCGGATAGCCAGGGACGATTTTCCGCGTCATGCCATGTCAACTATTATTAATCACCCGTTAATTCAGACACGCTAATACGAAAAGCTGTGTAAATAAATGGCCCAAAAGGGTTATTTTTTACAATTGACATACAAAATAGGTTACGGCGGGATAGAATCATTCATCCTCGTTCTACCCCTGAAACAAGCACCGCGAAAAAACTTTCCCTTTGGTTTCACTATCTCGAAGAACGAAACTTTAGATTGATATTCATTCGCATAGCGCTGATGCGCAAGATGCGCGGGCTGTGCCATTCTGGGATGAAGACGCCTTCCGGCCAAAATAAACCATCTTTCTGGAAAACCGGATATTTCTGGCTGCGGCTCGAATTTTCAGCGAACTTGAGCGCTGAAAGGCACCCGAAAGACTATACTTTCGCAACAAGCGCCATGGTGTCTAACCCAAATTGATAGCTAGGAAGCAAAAGTTTTCTGCGGCACAGTCTGACCGTCGCTGAACGGCGGCTGACGAAAAGATGCTTCCGGTCCTGACGTGTGTTTGAAGACACCGGTCTCTTTTCAAGAAACAAGCAAGTGAAAAAGACGAGGCCACCGCGCTCCCCATCGGAGCGAGGAACGGATTTGTGCGCCGTTTTAACGAGTAGCGCACAAGGGCTGAATGACAAGAGCCCGGCTACGGGCCGATACCAAGCCGCAGATGATGCGTCATGAGTCCATCTGCAAACATCAATCTTCATACTATTCGGGGCAAGCGCGACAAAATCCCATTTGAGATGAGAGGGATTTCGAAAGCTGCTCCGAGCTTTTTCGGAGGAAATCGAAATGGGTTACAAGCCACAGCCTGCTGGCGACGACATCACCAAGATCGGCGCGCTTTCCGAGGGTTTTGCTAACACCTCGACCAACGACGCCGATGTCGACGACAGCAATGTCGGTACCGCGAACGGCGAAAACCGCAACAACGATTACAGCGACAACAGCACGGACAACAGCTCGCATGTTGATCTCGACGCTACGGTCGATCTGGCTGTTGGCAACGGTGACAATCGCGACAACGACTACGACTGGAGCTACGAAAGCAAGTCGTACAGCGACAACGACACCATCACCAAGACGACCACCATCAACGATAACGACACCGACTATGACTGGAGCTACAGCTCCAAGTCCTACAGCGACAACGACACCACTGTGCAGACGATTACGGAAACGGATACCAAGACGTTCTCCTACTCCGACAACGACACGTCAGTGGCGACGACCACCACCACCGGCAGCTTCAACTCGTCAGACAGCTACTACACGTCCGATGACGACTTCGGCAACGTTGGGGGTGTAGCGGATGTCGGCAATCTCGGCATCGCCGGCGGGGACCTCACCTTCAACCTGGGTGACGACTTCTCCTTCACCCTTGATGTCGACAACATCCTCAACAGCTCGCTCAATGGCGAAGGCAACGACACCGGCTTCAGCATGGTGCAGGCCAACCACCTGGCGGACCAGGATCAGGCCTGGGACGTCGACATGCAGAACGGTGGCGCTCAAAACCACCTCAGCGCCAATGCCGGCGACGCCTATGGTGCTGAAGGCATGGACGGCAATTGCTGGGACCTCAACGCCGGCGACGACGCAGCAGGTTCGAGCACGGCAGATGCATCGGCAATCCTGGCAAACTCCGGCTTCCATTTGGAACTGGTGCAGGGCGCCAACATGCTCTCCAACGCTGTTGACGTCACGATCACAGGCGGCAACTCCAGCGTTTCGGACGTTGGTGAAGATCACTCCTGATATCCACCCTTGGTGAAACGAACTGCACCGGCACGCGCCGGTGCAGTTTGCGGTTGATCGACCAGGTCAGGCAAATGACACACCGTCCTTGAGACAGGTGCGACAGCCTCTCCCCGTCCCTGCCGCAATGATCAGGGAGGGATCATCAATGCATATCGACAAGATTTCCGAAATGATCGCACATTTCATCGGACTGTTTGACACGGTTATCGATGAAGCGCGTCTCAGAGCCAATCTGACCGAAGGGCACGTTCGTGCCGCTCCGGACAGACTAGCGGCAGATGAAGCAGCGGGGCTGCCCGACAAGAATTATGACGTTCCGCTTCAGGACTACGAACCCGGCGTCAATTACCGGGCCGGCTATTACGATTTCGACTATGTCCGGCCGCACTTCGCGCGCGGCGTCGAACACGACAGCCAGCAACTCGCGAACAATGTTCCCGCTGACATGTCAGCCAGCAATTTCCGCTTCCCCGGCCGCACTTCATTTGAAGAAGAGCGCGAGTTGATGGTTCACACCGGTCCAGGCTCCGTCATCGGTCATCTTTCCCAGGTCAATATTCTTCAGGACGATGACTATTTGAACATGACGGATGGTCCGAATGTTGCACGCGACACCTCTTTCGTGACGCAACGGACCGTGGAATTCTATAACGAGGCGTCCGTCTTTACGCCGTTTTCCACCTTCCAGCGCGTCGATGGTTACGATGCCCTGCAGGTGCTGGCCAAATCCGCGCATGACTATATCGATCATGCCCGCGAAACCGGCGTATCCTCCCTCGGCACCGGCGCGGATCAGGATTTCGTTCTGGCCGGCCATGATATCAACGGCCTTTACATCAACGGAGAATTGGCCCAGGCCAAGCCGACGCTTGACGAACTCATGCCGGATCGGGGCATCGCCAAGCCCGCCGAGGCGCCTGAAAAAAGCGAGGTTTCACTGCACGAAGACAGCCCTGCCGGCAACAGCCTTGACGTTGCCGCCGGCGCCAATGTCGTCGCCAACATCGCCACGCTGATCAATACCGGCGTCATGACCTCCGTAACGGCTGTCATGGGCGATTATCACCAGATCGACGCGATCACTCAATCCTATGTCTATAGCGACCGGGACGAGATCGACTCTGTCTTCACGCGGTCCGGTGATCAGGCGGCCACCGCCGCCTATAACATCGCCAGTTTCGAGCGGACCGTTTTTCCGGGTGCCGAGAAGGATGCGGGCGGCGACGACAATGGCGAACCGCCGACATTTCCCACGGCGTGGCGCGTGAGTGTCCTGGAAGGCGACGTCTCCTTCGTTCACTGGATCGAACAATATCAATTCGTCAGCGACAACGACACGATGACGGTAACGACCTCGGGCGCCAGCGTCAGCCTGCTGACGGGCGGTAATGCGACACTCAACGTCGCCAATTTCCTCGGCATCGGCATGCAGTACGATCTTGTCATCGTCGGCGGTCATGTGCTCGACATGAACATCATCAGCCAGGTCGCCGTGCTTTACGACAATGACTGGGTTCGGGCCAATCCGGATGCCCCTGAGGGTGCCACCGTCCAGTCAAGCAACAACCTGCTCTGGAACGACGCCACAATCCACAATGTCGGCAGCAACGAACGTTTCGAGACGATGCCCGACTACATGAATCAGACAGTGACCGCGATCAACGAGCGCGACCCCAACATGCCGGACGGCTTGGCCCATGATGCTAATTTCGCCGGTTATCAGGGGCTCAACGTCCTCTACATCACCGGCAATCTCTACGATGTCAGCATCATCAAGCAGGTCAGTGTGCTCGGCGATTCCGACGATGTGACGCAGGCCGCGGCCAGGGTTATCGAGAACAACGAGGATGCGACCGTCCATATCGACACCGGCAGCAACGCCGTCGTCAATCTCGCACAGATCATCGATTACGACAGCTTCGGATCAACGACATATGTCGCCGGCGGCGTCTATTCCGACGCGATACTCATCCAGGGCGGCATTATCGAAAATGACATGTCGCAACCCCAGCACGGCCAGCTTGCAAACGAGGTCATCGCCTTTCTTCACGACGATCCGGCCACAATCGAAAACGAATCCGATGGCGTCATCAATGCCGGCCATGACCTGTCCTGGTCGAACGCGCATTCCGCCGACGTCATGCAGACGGTGACCGCGTAGCTCTGACTGGCGGGGCGGCATGCGCCCTCCGAAGTCGAACCGCAGACACCGTGAGAACACCGAGGGGACGGATAAAAATGGATCATATATCAAGAAAAACCATTGCCGATGGGCAATCGCTGGACCTGCCGCTTGATCAGGACGTGGAAGACAGCAAACTGACAGCCGCCTGCATTTCAGCCATCAACGAAGCCGTGGAAAACCTGCGCCATCTCTCCGGTTCAGACCAGGAATCAAGAGTGACATCAGCGCCCACTCAGTCCCCTCCCTCACAGGCTCTTTACCAGCCGCAGATAAAAGCGTCCCAGGCGGAGCAATTGCGGGATATTCCCTCGGCAAAACCAGCCCCGCAGCCAGACCGGCAACCCGCCTCCCCACCACAACCGCAGGCCAAGGTCGACAGTCCCGACCTGCCTTTCGTCAAGACCATCGACAATAATGTCGGTCCAATTCGTGAAAATGAACGCCGTGCGGCAACGGGTGGTGGCGGCAAAGAGCCAATAGAGAATGGCAACGGAGGTGGTGGTGGCGGCGGTGGAAGCCAGAGTGGCTTTCACAAGCGCAGCGAGCCGATCAACTTCGCCGCAAGCCTTGCCAAAGGCATCGCCGCGGTCCGGCGCAACATGGTGGTGGTGATGCTGTTCACCATCGCCATCAACATCCTGCTGCTCGCCATTCCTCTTTATCTGTTCCAGATTTCCGACCGCGTGCTGACCAGCCGCTCCATGGATACGCTCGTCATGCTGACGGTCGCGGTCCTCGGCGCTGTTCTGTTGCAGGCCTTCATGGATGCCATCCGCCGCTTCATTCTGATGCGCACCGCCGTTGAACTGGAAGTCCAGCTTGGGGCACCCATTCTATCGGCCGCTGCCCGCGCCTCACTGCACGGCAGCGGCAAGGATTATCAGATCCTCCAGGATCTTCAGCAACTGCGCGGCTTTCTGACATCGGGCACGCTGATTGCGTTTCTCGATGCACCGCTGATGCCGCTCTTCATCGTGGTGGTCTATCTCGTCCATCCACACCTCGGCATCATCATCATGGTCTGCTGCGCCGTCCTTTTTGGCATTGCCTGGCTCAACCAGCGTTTTACCGCACGGCAATTTGCCGAGGCATCCGGTTATGCCAGCCGCGCCAACTTTCACCTCGACTCCATGTCGCGCAATTCGCAGATCATCAATGCGCTCGCCATGATCCCCGAGGCGGTGAAGATGTGGGGCCGCGAGACCGCAGGCTCCCTCAAGTCGCATGTGGCGGCGCAGGACCGCAACATCATGTTCTCGGGTGTATCCAAGGCTGCCCGCATGATCACCCAGGTGGCGCTGCTTGGCTGGGGCGCGCATCTGTCGCTGTCGGGTGAGTTGACGGGCGGTATGGTGATCGCGGCTTCGATCATTTCCGGCCGCGCGCTTGCGCCCATCGAAGGCGCAATCGAAGGCTGGCACCAGTTCAACAAATCCGCAGCCTCCTACGGTCGCATCAAGCAGCTTCTGGTCAATTCGCCGCTGAACTTTCCTCGCCTTCGCCTCCCGAATCCCGAAGGGCGGCTCGATGTGGAGCGCATCCTCTTCGTGCCGCCGCCACAGAAAAAGGTGATCTTGAACGGCATTTCCTTTTCGCTGAAAAAAGGCGAGTCCCTGGCAATTATCGGCAACTCCGGCTCCGGCAAGACGACGCTCGGCAAAATGCTCGTGGGCTCCATCCTGCCGACATCCGGCAATGTGCGCCTTGACCTCATGGATCTGCGCAACTGGGACCAGCGGCAGTTCGGCGAAAGCATCGGTTACCTGCCGCAGGACGTGCAGCTTTTCCCTGGCACAATCAAGGCCAATATCTGCCGCATGCGTGACGATGTCGAGGACCGACAGATTTATGAAGCCGCTGTGCTGGCCGACGTACACGAGCTGATCGCTGGCTTTCCTCAAGGGTACGAGACCGTGGTTGCCGCCGATGGCGCACCGCTCTCCGGTGGCCAGAAGCAGCGCATCGCGCTTGCCCGCGCCTTCTTCGGCGATCCGAAATTCGTTGTGCTTGACGAGCCGAACTCCAATCTGGATACGGCTGGCGAACAGGCTCTGGCAAAAGCCCTGCTGCACGCCAAGAAGCAGGGCATTACGACCGTCACCATCACCCAACGTCCGGCGCTTCTGCAATGCGTCGACAAGATCATGGTGCTGAAGGACGGGTCCGTCGCCATGTTCGGTGAAAGATTGGATGTGCTGAAAGCGCTGTCCGGCAACGGCCGTCCGGGCAGCCAGTCCCCGCAGATCGAGGGTTGAGGATCGTCATGTTTAAGAAGAAGAATGCCGTCGCAGAGGTCAAACCGCAGGGTCAGCTGGAATGGTACAGCGAGGTTCCCCGCTCCATTCGCCTCCACAGTTCGATTGGCCTTGCCGTTTTGCTCGCCTCCTTTGGCGGCTTTGGCTACTGGGCGGGCACAGCTCCGCTGTCCTCCGCCATCATCGCACAGGGCAGCTTCGTCGCCACGGGCAACAACAAGGTTGTTCAGCATCTGGAAGGCGGCATCATCAAGGAAATGATGGTGAGCGAAGGCGACACGGTCAAGGTCGGCGATGTGCTTCTCACACTCGACAAAACGACCGCCCTTGCCAATGAGCGCATGCTGCAATTGCGCCGTCTGCGCCTCGAAACCATCGTCACGCGACTGCGCGCCGAAGCTCAGGGGGAAAAGAACTTCAAGGTTCCCGAGATCGTGATGAAGGAGGCGGGCGATCCCGATATCAAATCCATCATCCAAAGCCAGAACATCGTCTTTCACAGCAAGCTCGTAAAGCTGGAAGAGCAGCTGAACCTCATCAACAAGAACATAAAGTCACTTGAGTTTCGGTATGCAGGGTATGATGGGCAGAAGCAGTCTTTCGACCGGCAGCTGGCGCTTCTCACCCAGGAACGCGATTCCAAGGAGCGACTGGCCAAGGACGGCGTCATTCGCAAGACGGACATGCTGGCGCTCGAGCGCGCAATCGCCGATGCCATGGGCGATATCGCCCGTCTGACGGGGGAGATGAACCAGAGCGAAGCGGAGATCGCCAAATTCAAGCAGGAAGCCATCATCGCCGTCAACGCCAACAAGCAGGCGGCGCTGGATGCTCTTGAGACTGCGGAAGCCGATCTCGACAGCGTGCGCGAACAGGTACGCGGCGCCGCCGAAGTGCTGGAACGCACCGTCATCCGCTCCCCCGTCAACGGCACGGTCGTGCGCGCTTATTACCATACACCCGGCGGCGTCATCACGACGGGCAAGCCGATCATGGAAATCCTGCCGGCGCATGTTCCGCTGATCCTTGAAGCGCAGGTGCTCAGAACCTCCATCGACCAGCTGCATGAAGGCCAGACGGCAGCAATCCGCCTCTCGGCGCTGAACCGCCGCACCACGCCGGTTTTAAACGGCAAGGTCTTCTACGTGTCGGCCGACAGCATCGAAGAAAATGCCGGTCTCCAGGTGAAGGATGTCTACATCGTTCGCGTGCAAATCCCTGACGAAGAAATCGCCAAGGTCCATAATTTCCACCCCGTGCCCGGCATGCCGGCCGATGTCCTGATCCAGACGTCAGAGCGTACCTTCTTCGAATATCTGACGAAGCCGATCGCCGACAGCATGTCGCGCGCCTTCAAGGAAAGATGAATAAATTACAGCAGTGTAGACTGTCTTTCGGTGGTGCGTCGACCTATAATGACCTCCTCGGTGCCGGGCTCGGGAGAAGCAAAATGGCGGTAATGTCGGACGTATTGCTGCTGGTCGGCAGGTTGAATTACGTGTGGACCAACACCGAAAGCCTGATGATCTATCTGATCGTCCATCTCCTGAAAGTGGACAAGGAGGCCGCCATCGTCGTGTTCCTCACCCTCAATACCACGCGCGCGCGCATGGACCTGATTGAGCGACTGGCAAAGCTTCCCACCTCCGATGCAAAGGATCGCAAGACGATCCTGTCCATCATGGCACGCCTGAAGAAGGAAGCGAAAACGCGCAACAAATATAATCACTGCATTTATTCGTTCGACGAGAAAGGCGAAATCGCCAGCACGCAGCTGATGCGGTTGGTGGAAGATGACAGACAGGTGCGCTACGGCAAGGTAGAAAAGATGGACGAGAAGGAAATCGAGCACCTCGAAAAATCCATTGCCGACATCGTTGCGGTCAGTAAGGACATGTGGAGTTTCATCCACGCCAGCCCGCATGTCTCAGCGGATTATCTCTAGGCTTTTGTCTGTAGTCGCATGCCGATCGCCGGATGAAGCTCGCTACCCCGCGCTGCCCTTGCCGGAAGACACAGCTTGCCCGCCGCGAAATAGAGCAGGAATGAGCCTATCTGGTACGGGAAGATGATGTCGATCTCGACGAATGACCGGACGACAAACAGTGCGCAGATCGCAAACAGGATGAGGCCCTGCGGATCGCTCCTGCGCATCAGAACCGAGCGAAGATGCCCGAGCAGGGTTCCGTAGAGCACGATCGCGAGCAAAACCATGCCGACGAAGCCGTTTTCGACGACCGTTTCGATATAGGTATTATGGAAATGGAAACCGCTGCGGCCGGTGATGAAGAAATCATTCCAAAGCCGTTCTGCATCCGCAAAACCCACCACCCAGAAACCCTGATACCCGACACCCAGAATGGGATTCTGTTTTGCCGCCTCGATACCCTGCTGCCATAGATAGGTGCGGCCGGTCAGCGTCGAATCCTTGCCGAATATGCCGAGGATCGCGTCTAGCAGGCCAAACTGCAGGGACGCCACAGCCAAGAGAGCGCCGAGACCGCCGAGCGCAAAAAACGTGATCTTGCGGTTGGCAGGGGACAGCATGCCCATCGGAATGAAACCGACGATGAGGGCGACCACAGCCGCCGTGGTGATGGCTGATGTCGCAGACTGCGACGCCACCAAACTATAGGCAGACAACAGGCCCGCAACTCCGGCAATCGGCAACCAAATGCCTCGCTGCTTCAGAACCAACACGGAGGATGCGGCGAAGATGACGCCAAGCGACGCATAAAAGCCGAGCTGGTTCTTAGAGGAGAAAGCACCAACGAAACTATAGGTGCCGTCAAGCGCATCGAAGAGATAGATGCCGAAGAGAAGCGAATAAAGCAGCACAAGGGCGATGCCGATGAGCGCACCCCGTGTCATCGTCCGTATGGAAATTACCCGCATGGCGATGAGCGCGCAGACGATATGCGTCATATATTGGATTGAAGCGCGCATGGTCACGGAGACCGCCTCTGACCAGAAGCTCGACAGGACGGTGAGGATGCCGAAAGCGAATATCCATAAGTAGCGCGGATAATTGCCAAGCACCCGCCGGTAATCTACGAGCACAAGCGGCAGCCACAGGCCATAATAGGCCAGAACCGAAACCATTCCGAAGCGCGACGAATAAGCGAAAACGAAGAATGACAGCGCGATGGCCGCCATTCCGTAGATCTCGTTGCGTTCAGGGTCGATCAGGGCCGATTTGGCAATCCGCATGAAGACCTCACTGCATCAGGATTTCAGACGAAACCTTGATGACATCCCCGGGCTGAAGTAAGGCGTTTTCATCCACTTTCAGCTCTTTCGGCGTGCCGTTTTCCTCACGGACGACGACGTAAGAGATGGTGGCGGACTTGCCCGACGGGTCGAAACGGATCGCTTCTGCCGACTGCGCGAGCGCCTCCGACATCAATTCCCGGCTGGTGGTGAGCTGCAGATTGAGCTTGTCGAGTTCGGCTTCCGTGTCCTGCAATTCCTTGGAGCGCTGCGCCACCCAGTCATTGCGCAGGTTGATCTCATCCTGAGTCGCCTTGTTGATATCCTGCTTGGCGCGCAGCGACTGCGTGTCGATATCAAGCAGCGTGGATTCGACCTCGGCCGCGCGCTCTTCCGCGGAAATACGGCGCTGCGACAGTGCCAATCCCTGCTCGTTCAGCCGGTTGACGCGATCGCGGTCCTCGTTGGCAAGCTGAAGCTGGCGGTTCTGGGTTTCGGATTTTTTCTTCAGGGATTCGACCTCACTCTGCAACAGCGCATGCAGGTCGGTCAGGGCCTTGAGCTGCAGGGTGTAACGCTCGGTTCGAGACTTCATCAGTGCGCTTTCGCTGGCAAGGAGAGTATCGATCTCGGCAATTTTCTCCATCTCCGGCGTCTTGGTGATCGACTGATCGCCCTTGACCTCGGCAATCAAGCGCGCCTGACGCGCCAGCAACCTTGCCCGCTGGTTGTCATAAACGGCGGCATCACCGCGCGCATTGATGAAGTCGCGTGCAAAGCGCTGCCCCGCATCGGACCGTCGCAACCCGCCAGCCAGGCTGACAGCCTTGAGAACGGTGATATTGGGGGCATAGGGGTACTCACCCGGCGTCTGCACGTCACCGCTCAAAAAGATCGGCCGGAACTGCGCGATCTCGACGGAGGCGGAAGGCAGGTTGCGCAGGGCAAACTTGCTTTGAAGCTGGGCGCCGATCTCTTCGCTGACCTCGGACGGCGTTTTGCCTGCGACGTCGAGCTGACCGATGAAGGGCAACGACAGTGAGCCGGATGGTCCAACGGAATAATCACCGTTGATCACATCCCAGTTCCGGATACTGCCATCCGCCGGTTGCCATTCAGCGACACGGATGCGCAGCTTGTCGGCGGTGCCGAGTTTATATTGGGCGCCGTCCGCAGCCGAGGCGGAAAGCGGCGCGGAAAAGGCAACGGAGGCCGCGAGAAGGAGAGCCACAAACGAGCGATGGGCGGGGCGGCGGGCGGCAGAAAAGCCGTTCATCGGGAAACTCCCTGTTAGCGGATCGCCTTACCGGCGATCAGGCCGTCGCGCGACCCGCGGGCCGCGCCGCAAAAGCGGCCGATACGATTAGCACCAATAACGCACCCAAGGACCGGACTTGGGATCCCGGTCAGGGTGCGCGTCGAAACGAAGATCGATAAAGCCGAACTCAATATCGGTATTCAGTAGCTTCCGCGTGACAGGCACACGGCGGGGATCGTCTTGACGATAATGAACACATCCTGGCGCATGGACCAGTTCTGTACATACTGCGTATCGAAGGCGACGCGGGTCTTGTAGGACACGTCGTTGCGGCCGCTGATCTGCCACAGGCCGGTGAGACCCGGACGGGTGCTCAGGTAATAGGCGGCAGCATTTTCGTAGTAGCTGAGTTCCTCATCCACGACAGGACGCGGACCGACGACACTCATTTCCCCACGAATGATGTTCAGGAGCTGCGGCAGTTCGTCGAGCGAGAGCTTGCGCAGAACGGCACCGACGGCCGTGACGCGCGGATCGTTCTTGAGTTTTCGGGTCGCACGCCATTCCTCGGCGGCTTCCGGATTGGCGGCAAGATATTGCCGCAGGATCTCATCACCGTTCATCGCCATCGTCCTGAATTTCAGGCAATGGAAATAACGGCCATTATGGCCCACACGACGGTGGCCATAAAAGATCGGGCCAGGATCAGACAATTTCACCAGCACTGCGATCAACAGGAATATCGGGCTGAAGATAAGCAGCGCAAGTGCAGCAGACGTCACATCGAAGCTGCGTTTTGCGATGCCTCCGATAGGGAAACTGACATCGAAATCTTCGGAGCTGCTGAGTGTCTGTTCAGCCGATTGGGTCGCGGACTTCATAGAGAGAACTCCATTTATGTTTTGCGATTGGTCGGTGCCCGGAGGCGCGTCTTTCCGTCTTAAGGAGATAACAAGTGTGTGTTCGGAATTTGATGCTAATGGATTTTTTGTAAGGCACATTGGCCATCACCGTCTATGCGATTTCTTGCGCAAGCGGCCGATCAACGTTCGGGCAATATTAACGGTTGCATAAAAAAGAAACAAATGTGTCGACGGCCATGTGTTCAGAGCATGGGTGTCGCCTGAACATGTATTGGATTTTGTGCGGTCAGCGGTCTGTTCTTATGTGTTTCTTATGACTTGGCGCGACGGGACAGAAACGATAAGAACAGCCAAGGATCTGGTGAACTATTAAATTTTTTTGCGCCGCAGCAAGATTGTGGCAATGCATATAAAATTTGACATATCGTCGCGCTGTTTTTTGTACGATACCGTGCTTTGAACAAGAAAAAGCGATGGAAAAATCGCTAAAGCGCAGCAAACGCGGCAAAACCGTGGCGAAATACCGCGGTTTCCTCATAGCAGCCGCGCGCTAATCGCATAGCTCAAGGCGCTTTTTTTACCGCGGCGGGGCCTCGCGGCCTGCCATTCGCAGATTTTGGGGCAAAAGTCCGCGGGAATCAGAAGGTCGGAGGCGTGCACGCGCTGATGACTTCGCATGGAACCGGACCGACACAGCGAAAGCGGTGAGGCCTTCGGCTTTCGAAATAATAGGCATCGCCTGGCCCGAGCACGCGCCTTTCCTCGTCGACAGTCACCTCCAGCCGCCCGGAGAGGATGATACCGCCCTCTTCGCCATCATGAACCAAAGGCACCTTGCCGGTATCGGCGCCGGGCTGATAACATTCCTTCAGTATTTGCAGGCTTCGGCCGAAGACATTGTCACCCACCTGCCGGAAGGAAATCGGACCCTTGCCGATTTCGACGAGCTCATCCGCCCGGTAGAACGCCTTGCGGCTTGTTTCGGGCTCGAAGGCGAAAAACTCGGCAAGGCCGATCGGTATTCCATCTAGGATGCGCTTCAACGCTCCGACAGATGGGTTGGAGGTGTTGGATTCGATCAGCGAAATGGTTGAATTTGTGACCCCGGCGCGTCTTGCGAGCTCCCTCTGGGAGATATTGTGGCGAAGCCTCAAATGACGCAAACGTCCACCGATATCCACCGACATGCCTGCTCTCCCGTTGCCCTTGTTCGAAATATCGAAAACATGCCTTCAGGCGAAGAGCAATATCAATAGCTTGGGCACGAATAGAAAAGGGCTTGTTCCGTCGCCAAAATAGCTTTCAATCGCGGCCACGAACAGGAGACTATCATGGACAACCCGAGCCGATCCAATTCCACCTCTCTCGACAGCTACTGGATGCCGTTCACTGCCAACCGGCAGTTCAAGGCAAATCCTCGCCTGCTGACCAGCGCCGAAGGCATGTATTACACCAGCAACGACGGCCGTCAGGTTCTGGACGGCACCGCTGGTCTGTGGTGCGTCAATGCCGGCCACGGTCGCCACCAGATAGCGTCCGCGGTCAAGCACCAGCTTTCGACGATGGATTATGCGCCTTCTTTCCAGATGGGCCACCCGATCGCCTTTGAATTTGCCGAACGGCTGGCGGAAATCGCGCCCGGGCCGGAAGGGGCGAAACTGGACCGTGTCTTCTACACCGGCTCTGGATCGGAATCCGTCGATACAGCCCTGAAGATCGCCATCGCCTATCAGCGCGCTATCGGACAGGGCACGCGGACGCGTCTCATTGGTCGGGAGCGCGGTTACCACGGCGTTGGTTTTGGCGGCATCTCGGTGGGTGGCCTCGTTAACAACCGTCGCGTCTTCCCGCAAATCCCCGCCGACCATCTGCGACACACCCACGATCTCGCGAAGAACAGCTTCGTCAAAGGTCAACCCGAGCACGGCGCAGAGCTTGCGGACGATCTGGAACGGTTGGTCGCCCTGCATGGGGCCGAAACGATCGCTGCCTGCATCGTTGAGCCCGTGGCCGGCTCGACCGGCGTGCTTGTGCCACCGAAGGGTTACCTCGAACGCCTGCGGGCCATCTGCGACAAGCACGGCATCCTTCTGATTTTCGATGAAGTCATTACCGGTTTCGGCCGCATGGGCTCGACCTTCGCCACGAACTATTTCGGCGTTACCCCCGATATCGTCACCACGGCCAAAGGCCTGACCAATGGCGCGATCCCGATGGGTGCGGTCTTTACCAGCCGCAAGGTGCATGACGCCTTGATGCATGGGCCGGAAAACCAGATCGAGCTTTTCCATGGCTACACCTACTCCGGTCACCCGGTGGCCTGCGCCGCCGGCATCGCCACACTTGATATCTATCGCGACGAAGGTCTCTTCACCCGCGCTGCCGAACTGCAGGATGCCTGGCACGACGCCATCCACTCGCTGAAGGACCTGCCCAATGTGATCGACATTCGCACCATCGGCTTCATCGCCGGCATCGAGTTGCAGCCACGTGACGGTGCTGCGGGCGCGCGCGCCTATGATGTCTTTGTGGATTGCTTCGAGCGTGGCCTGCTGATCCGCGTGACCGGCGACATCATCGCTCTGTCGCCGCCGCTCATCGCCGAAAAATCCCATTTCGACGATATCGTCTCCATCTTGGGTGAAGCGCTCAAACGGGCGCAGTGAAATTACTGATCACTAATAAAGAAAAGGCTGCAATATATTTTGCAGCCTTTTTTGACTACCATCAAGCCTGGAACAAATAGAGCATTCATTAAACATATTCTATTATCGTCTTGCAGTATAACAACTGCGTGGGAACACCCTTATGGCTTCGATTCAAAGCAAAATCATATTGGCGAGCATTGCAATATTCTCCATCACCGGCAGCGCCGCCGGTATCGGCATATGGTCAGCGGCTAAGCTGAACAGTAACAGCGAATATGTCGGCCTTTCCGCCGATGTCCTGCGCAACCACATGCAGGCAGACATGATGCATGACGCGCTGCGCTCTGATGTACTTGCCGCCATCCTTTCCTCCGATGCCCGGATGAATCTCGACCTCAAGGACGTCAAGGCCGATCTTGACGAGCATGAAGCCAGCTTCCGCGAGGCGATCGAAGCCAATAAGTCGTTATCATCAGGCACCGATGTCAAAGCCGTTATCGACAGCGTCGAAAAACCGCTTCTCGCTTATATGGATGCAGCCGATGCAGTCGTGGCGCTCGCAGGTACCGATCAGGAAGGGGCCATCAAACTGGTGCCCGAATTCATGCGGCAATTCTCCGCGCTGGAAAAAGCGATGGAAACCGCAGGCGACCAGATTCAGGCTCTTTCCGACGCCGCCTCGGCCAAAAGCGAAAAGACAAAGGCGACGATCGATCTCGTCCTGAAAGGGCTTTTGGTCGCTGCAGCCATGTTCTGTGGCGCGCTTTTCCTTCTCACCCGCAAATCGGTTATCCGTCCGATCCTGCAATTGGCAAAGAACATGGAGAGCCTGGCGGGCGGCGATACGTCACAGCCGCCGTCCGGCATTGATCGCAAGGATGAGATTGGCTCAATGTCCGGTGCGGTCGAAATCTTCCGGCAGTCGGCGATCACAAATCGCGCCCTCGAGGAACAGGCTGCAGCAGCGCGTCTACAGGCGGAAGCTGATCAGGAAGCCGCCCGCCGGCAGGCTGAAGAAGACGCCTCGGAAAGACTGCGTATCGCTACGTCCGGTCTTGCGGCTGGCTTGAAACGGCTGGCTTCGGGAGATCTGGCGTTTCAGCTCGATGACGCCTTCGCGCCGCAGTTCGAGGCGCTGCGCCATGATTTCAACAGCTCTGTCAGGCAACTGGCGGAAACACTTACCGCCATATCAAATGGCGTCGGCACGATAGACGGTAGCAGCCGCGAAATTGCAGCCGGCGCCGGCGATCTTTCGCGCCGCACGGAAAGTCAGGCGGCTTCCCTCGAGCAGACTGCGGCTGCGCTGGATGAGATCACCGTCAACGTCTCGAACGCCAACAAACGCGCCATCGAGGCGCGCCTGGCTGCAACCGACGCCAATGAGAGCGCGCTGAAATCGGTCGAAGTGGTAAGCCATGCCGAAGAAGCAATGCGGCGCATCGAAGCCTCGTCTCAGCAGATAACCGGCATCATTTCCGTTATCGATGAAATCGCTTTCCAAACCAATCTACTGGCGTTGAACGCGGGGGTGGAAGCCGCCCGCGCTGGCGAGAGCGGCAAGGGTTTTGCGGTCGTCGCGCAAGAAGTGCGCGATCTCGCCCAGCGGTCGGCAAAGGCTGCAAACGAAATCCGTGACCATATCCGCCAGTCCTCGGCCGAGGTTGAAAACGGCGTGAAGCTCGTTCTCAATACCGGCACCGCCCTGAAGGATATCGGTGAGCGCATCGCGGGCATTGACCGCCACATGAACGCCATCGCTACATCGGCCAGCGAGCAAACGACCGGTCTTGCGGAAATCAACGCGGCGGTGAATTCGATGGACCACGCGACGCAGCAGAATGCGGCTATGGTCGAACAGTCCACAGCTGCTTCAGCGACGCTCGCGGCTGAAACGGCGAAGCTGCGCTCCCTAGTGTCTCGCTTCCGTCTGGAAATGGAAAAGGACAATACCCGAGCCCGCCGGGTCGCTTAATAGCGAAAGCAACATGGCAGACTTTTCGCTATCCGATACCGGGCGCAACTCACGGCGTATCCGCGCCGTGAGTTGACGTTCTGAAGATCAATAAGCCTGTACCGGCTGCGACAACCCGTCGCCGATGACGCCGTTACCGTACTGCGCCACGGGCACGCCTTCCTGGCCGATTGGAACGCCCTGCTGGGCCGGGCCGAGAGATGTCACGACAATCGGCGTGCCGGCGGGAACGCGGTTGTAGAGATCGACGATATCCTGGTTCAGCAGGCGGACGCAGCCCGATGACACCGACTTGCCGATGGTCCACCATTCGGGCGAGCCGTGCAGGCGGTAGATCGTATCCTTGCCATCCTTGAAAATATAAAGCGCACGCGCGCCGAGCGGGTTCTTCAGCCCCGGCTCCATACCGCCGTTGCGGCTGCTATAGGGTTCGAGCTCCGGCTGGCGTGCAACCATCTCATCCGGCGGGGTCCAGCGGGGCCATTCGCGCTTGTACTGGATCACGCCGCGGCCGGACCATTCAAAGCCGGCACGACCAAGACCAACGCCGTATCGCATCGCCTGTCCGTTTTCATAGGTCAGGTAAAGGAAGTGGTTGGCGGTATCGACAACGATCACGCCGGGACGCTCGCCTGTCGGGTTTGCAACCATCTGGCGCAGAAACTGTCGTGGAATGCGCTTGTAGGGGATTTCCGGAAGAGGAAACTGCTCATCCGGCTTTGGACCATACATCAGCGCATACATGGGATCATCGGCGGGAGCAGCAGGCTTTGCTACTTCGCGCGCCGTGGTGTTGCAACCGGCAAGGCCGGCAAGGGCCAATCCACCGGCTCCAAGCAGGAAGCCCCGCCGGGTCGTCGTCGTTTCGTTCAATTGAAAAACCTCATTAACGTCATCTCACGCTGGCAAAGGGGTCTGCCAGCGCCGCCTCGGGGCGGCTGATTGGGTACTTTGTGCCGGAAACCTGAGACGCCATGGCTTTGGCGCCATTGGATTTCAAGATTGCCCGGAAGCTTGGATGCATGCCGCCGTCTACATACGCGCTGAGGGGGGCGGAAGTTCCCTCGCTCATCGCGGCGGCAAGTTTTTGTTGCTCCAGCGCCAGTTTCGAGGCCACTTCCGGCTCCGGCTGATTGACGACAGGTGGGCAGGCAGCGAGCGGATCGGCAGGCTCACCTCCCGCAAATTCGCTGTTAAAGACATAACGGCGTCCGCATACGGACACCTTGGGCTGGCGGCGCGTGACCTCGAAATAGTCGTAGCCCTCTTTGAGCGTCTTCCAGAAAGACATATTTGGGTCGTCCCGATGCGCCACCATGTTCCGTGCCGTCATGCGGAAGGGGTAGGCCTGAACCTGGAAGCGATCCTGGCCGCCCTGAAGCGCCCGCGCCACGATGGCGTAAATCTCGCCTACTTGGCTGTCCGTCATGGCGTAGCAGCCGGAAGAGGAGCAGGCGCCGTGGACCATCAAAGCCTCGCCCGTGTAGCCGAGGCCCGCTTCCAGCCGGTTCGGGTAACCCAGGTTAAACGAGACGTAGTATTGGGAGTTCGGATTGAGCATGCCCGCGGAAACATGATAGAAACCTTCAGGTGCCTGCCGGTCGCCGGTTTTCGTCTTGGGGCCAAGTTTGCCGGACCAGCGGCACATGGGGTAGGTCTTCAGCAGCGCATAGTTGCCCGTCTTGTCCACCTTCCAAACTTCGAGTTCGCTTTCCTGCTTGAAAATGCGAACGAGGACAGGGCTTTCCGGGCGCATGCTCTTGGCCGACATCTGCGCCATCATTTTTGACGACAGCTTAGGCGGATCTTTTTTGACGCTATCGAGTCCCATCGAGGTGCATGCGGCAAGGCTGCCTCCGATCGCAACGACCGCAGCCATTCGTGCTCCCGCCCTCACCTTTTGCCGTAACCCCGCAGCTGCGAAAGTCAGCAACGTCTGGATGCTCATGGATCTCTCTACCCGCCTGATTTGCCCGCCTTTGCGGCAGAGGCTTAACTACCGAAGGTGGCCACAACACGGCAACCTCGCAATGGACAAAGTCTCGTGAAGAGACGTTACCCATTCGTTAATCATGGGCACACAAGGCCGTGAGGGTAGCTTCCAAAGGCGCAAGCAGCGGCCGGGGTCACCTCAGGAGACCCTGCCCGCCATCGATCCAGACCGGCGTGCCGGTAATATGGCGCGATGCATCGGACGCCAGAAATTCGATCAGGTCGGCAACATCCTCGCTCGTCCCCGCGACACCACCCGTCACCGGAATGTCCCCTTCCGGGAAGCGGACCGGCACCTCGGTCTTTTCGCGGGCGCGGATATCGGTATTTTCGTCGATCGAGGTCTTGATAGCACCCGGACATACGGCATTGACGCGTATCCGGTGTCGCCCAAGCTCCAGCGCCAGTTGCTGCGTCATGGCCACCTGCCCGGCCTTGGTGACGGAATATGCAGTTGCCCCCGGCGATGTGAACGTGCGCGTACCATTGATGGATGAGACGATGATGATCGAGCCTCCGCCTGCGGCCTTCAGATGCGGCACGCTGGCATGGATCGTCAGGTAAGTGCCGCGCAGATTGATGCGGATCGTATCGTCCCATTCGGAAGGCTTCAATTCATCGATCGGCGCCCAGACACCGTTCACACCCGCATTGGCGACGACGACGTCTATTCGGCCGAACTCTCCAGCCAGCGATTCGATAGCAACCCGCATCGCCTCCTCATCGGACACATCAGCGACGAGTATTTTGGCGGGCGCGTCCCCCATCTCCGCCGCGACATCCTGCAGCTCACTTTCGGTGCGCCCGAGAAGGCCGAGCGCAAACCCCGCGGCAGATAGTTGAATGGCGGCGGCGCGCCCGATCCCGGAGCCGGCACCTGTGACGAGAGCAACTTTGCGGTCAGCCACGATCAATATCCTCCCTTTGCCGATGCGATGGACGTGACGGTTGCCGACGCTGGCTTGCCCACTGGGAGACTGGCTCCTTCCTCCACAATCCCGCGATCTTTCGCTTCGCACGCGCTTTCCTGAGCTTCTGGGGCCTCGCCCTGTACAGTGCTCAACGCGGAGAACTGAGAGGGAGCGTCCGTTCCGTGACGCGTTCCGAAAGCCGTAAGCTGAACCAGCAATGCACTTGCGCGCCGCATCGCTTCCACGTCATCGATATCATGCAGACCATCGGCAAGACGCACGGACACATGATCGCCATCGCTACCGACGAACTCGACGGAGGTGGCGCCGTTATTGCGTTTTACATGGGTCGTGGATAGTTGCATGAAGTGCCCTCCGGTTGGCGATCAGCAACGAAAGTCGATGCTGGAAACGATAAATATATGATTTCAAAACAATTCAGGGCGGCAGGGGTTCCCGATGAATGATGCCTTCGGTGCGGAATTGCAGGAGCGTTTTTTTGAGCGCGATGCCGTAGAAGTGGCGCGCGACCTCGTCGGCGCAGAGTTTCGCGTCGGCAATGTCGGCGGCATGATCGTTGAAACGGAAGCCTATCACCCGGATGACCCGGCCTCGCACAGCTTTAACGGTCAAACACCGCGAAACAAGGCAATGTTCGGCCCGGCTGGGCATCTCTATGTGTATCGCTCCTACGGCATCCATTGGTGCGCCAACTTCGTATGCGCCCCCGGATCTGCGGTGCTTCTGCGTGCCATCGAGCCAACAGCGGGTATGGAAATGATGAAAGTCAGGCGCGGAACAGACAAGCTCAAGCTCCTCTGTTCGGGCCCCGGCAGACTTTGCCAGGCATTGGCGATTACGGGGGATATGGACGGGATGCCACTTCAAGCGCCACCGTTTTTGCTGCGCCTCGCGAAGGAAGCCGCCGCGGTCTCAAGTGGCAGACGCATCGGCATCAGCCGCGCAGTCGACTATCCTTGGCGCTTTGGCCTTAGGGGCTCTGCCTTCGTCAGCAAGAAATTTGACGATGTCACCGGGTGACAGACGAAAACACCTTCGGCGGATCGTCATTTTCGTCAGGATTTGGATTGGGCAACTCATCCGGCAGCCTGTCCGGCTCGGGCTCCTTGACCGGAGGAATGTCCGGCTGCGGCGGTACCGGCACTGGCTGATCCGGATAGGGCTCAACGGGAATGGTGGTCATCGCGGTCTCCTGACAAACGCAATTCCCCTTGAAGCGAATTGCGGTTTGGTTTTCGGGAGGCGGCAGTTGCCATCTCCAATCGGGCGGCACAACCTCCAATTTGCCCACCGGTCACATGCCGGTAAGGTCCCTTGGGTTCTGTTGCGCCGCCCAGGGGTCTAACAGGAAACGTCGGAACGACAGCTCCGTTCCGTGTGATAGGGAAGTTTCTGACTTTGCTCAGGCGAAGCCAAGCGCGCTGCGGGAGACATTGCGATCATCGCAATAATCTCTGGAATGGGCTTCGTGCCCATGTTCCCGCGCTGTAGAAACTGTCAGTTCCGGGCTCGAAACGTTGAGAAATGCGTCCGCATAAGTCCCGGTTGCTTCAACGTCATCGATGACGGGCTGCTGTTGCGGTTTTAGAAATTCAAACATCTATCATCCTCCCTCAACACGTCCCCTCAACGCGCCGGCACGGGTCCTGTTCCATCAAGCCCGCTGCATTTCCGATTATACAGAAGATGGGGCAGCCGTATAGACGGCCAAAGACGAACAGCCATCACACGATGTTCACAAAATGGAATGGAATCAGCATTCTATGCTGACAAGCTCAGACGGGGCCGACCGATTCCCGCAGGATCAACTCGACCGGCCAGAGTTCCTGGACCTCCTGCACCGGACGACCGCCTATAATCTGCAACAGCAGGTCCGTTACCCGCATCCCCGCCATGCGCATCGGCGAGCGCGTGGTGGAAAGGGGCGGCATCATGCTCTCCGGCGTCAGGTACGGAAAAACATCGTCGTGAGCGATGACGGAGACATCCTTGCCGATGGTGAGCCCCATCTGCGTTGCGGCGCGGTAGACGCCCTGAGCCGTCATCATTGCACCGGCAACGAAGGCCGTGGGGCGCGGTGTCTGCTCGAGAAGCGAGCGGGCGAAACGAAACGCCGTTTCCTCGCTGAAATGCTCATTCATCATGAAACGCGGCTCCGGCGTTATCCCGTGGGTTGCCAGTGCTTCGCGAAAGCCTCGCTCGCGGTCCTGCACGAATGTGCGGCCAACGGGACCGTTGATCAAAGCGATGGTTCGATGTCCACGTTCCAGAAAATGGATCGTCGGGCGGTAGGTGACATCGTGGTTGTCGATATCGAGCCAGGCATGTTCGAACGCTGTCCTCGAGCGTCCGTGAACGATGAAGGGAATACCCAAGCGGTTCAGCAGTGCAATACGTTCATCGTCAGGGCGCGGTGAATGCACGATGATACCGTCCACGCGGCCGCTCGCGGCAAGCCGGCTGAAGATCGCCAGCTCCTCATCAAGATTATTGTCTACGGTGACGCTGACAAGAATATCAGTCTCTTCCCGTTCGAGCCGCGTCGCCATGCCGCCCATGAATTCGGAAAAGAAATGCCCGCCACCCGACCGGCCCATCACGACCCCAATCGCGCCTGCCCTGCCCGTCGCCAGCCTCACGGCGTTTGCATTCGGCCGATAGCCGTATTTCAAGGCAGCATCCATCACCCGCTGCCGCGTCTCCTCGCGCACCTCGGGGTAACCGCCAAGCGCGCGGCTGACTGTGGTCGGCGAGAGCCCGACCTTTTCTGCAAATTCCTTGAGCTTCATATTTTTTGCCAATTTGCCCCTGCATGCGTCGCCGCCGCGGATTTTTCAAGCCGACAAAAATTGAAAACGATTTCAATTTTCCTCCATCTGAAACCTTACAGTTGATCTCCCTGAAAGGCAAACATCGAAAATCGCGAACGAAATCGCCCGATTTCCAGTGCGCTAGAAAGAGTATTGACAGATTGCTCGGCTTTTGAGAGCCTCGCGCTAGTCAAAAGCGCTTTCAATTTTGAGGACAATCGGGAGCGTCAACGGAGGAGTTTGACAATGAATATTTCAATCAAGACTTTGTTCCTGTGCGGCAGCGTACTTTCCGCTGCTGTTTCGGTGCAGGCGGCGGAGATTTCCATCGCTGCGAATTCCACCGGAAAGAACGTCGCATTTTTCCGCGAACGGATTGCTGCCTTCGAAAAAGAAAGCGGGCACAAGGTCAATCTAGTGACCATGCCTTCTTCTTCGAGCGAACAATTCAGCCAGTACCGGCTTTGGCTTGCCGCCGGCAACAAGGACGTCGACGTCTACCAGACGGACGTTATCTGGGCGCCGCAATTGGCAGACCAGTTCGTGGATCTGACGGCAGCGACCAAGGATGTCATCGGAGATCATTTCCCCTCGATCGTCGCCTCTCAGACGGTGGACGGCAAACTCGTTGCCATGCCGATGTTTACCGACGCGCCGGCACTGTTCTATCGCAAGGACCTTCTTGAAAAATACGGCAAGCAGCCACCGAAGACCTGGAAGGAACTCAGCGAAACCGCCAAGGAAATTCAGGAGAAGGAGCGCGCGGCCGGCCAGAAGGACCTCTGGGGTTTTGTTTTCCAGGGCAGCGCCTATGAGGGTCTGACCTGCAACGCGCTGGAATGGATCGCCTCAGCCGGCGGCGGGCATATCGTAGAAACAAATGGCGATATCTCCGTCAACAATGAAAAGGCCGCCGCGGCCATCGAAACCGCCAAAGGCTGGGTCGGCACCATCGCGCCCCAGGGCGTGCTTGCCTACAAGGAAGAGGAAGCGCGCGGCGTCTGGCAGACCGGCAATTCCGTCTTCATGCGCAACTGGCCATACGCCTACGCGCTTGGCAATGGCGACGATAGCGCCATCAAGGGCAAGTTCGGCGTCACCCCGCTGCCGGCTGGTGCAGAAGGCGAAGCACCGGCCTCGACGCTCGGCGGCTGGAATCTCGCGGTCTCGAAATACTCTGCCAACCAGGAAGCGGCCATCCAGCTGGTCAAATTCATGGCGTCCAAGGACACCCAGAAGATGCGCGCCGTGCAGCTTTCCAACATGCCGACGATCGCCTCGCTCTACGACGACAAGGATGTTGCGGCGGCGCAGCCCTTCATGCCCACGTGGAAGCCGATCTTCGAGACCGCTGTTCCCCGCCCTTCCGCCTCCGCCAAGGTAAAATACAATGAGGTTTCGGCCAAGTTCTGGGGCGCCGTGCACAACACGCTCTCCGGCAACGGTACGGCGGCGGAAAATCTCGAGCTTCTCGAGGTCGAACTGACCGATCTCAAAGGCAACGGCTGGTAACCCGCCCGCACGGGAGGCGGTCACGCCTGATCATCTCCCGTGCCCAAACCGCGAGATATCTTCATGAACGACATCGCCCTTCAAAGGCCGGTCGCGGCTTCCGGCACCGGCTCCGACCTGCAGTCGGAACGACTGAAATCCGCCTGGCTGTTTCTGGCCCCCACATTTCTGGTTCTGGCGCTGGTGGCCGGTTGGCCGCTGGTGCGCACCGTCTGGTTCAGTCTTACCGATGCGTCGCTGACCGCTCTCGAAGGCGCGCAATTTGTCGGCCTCAAAAACTACCTCACCTGGATCACGCTCAGCAGCGGCCGCACGATCTATCGCGGCCTGCTTGCAGACCCCGCCTGGTGGGGTGCGGTTCTCAATACGCTGAAATTCACTGTCGTCTCCGTCAGCCTCGAAACGGTGCTCGGACTAATCGTCGCATTGGTGCTGAACGCGGAATTCAAGGGCCGCGGTCTCGTGCGTGCAGCCATTCTCGTTCCCTGGGCGATCCCCACCATTGTCTCCGCGCAAATGTGGGCATGGATGCTGAACGACCAGTTCGGCATATTGAATGACCTGTTCCTCAATCTGGGGCTGATCTCCAACAAGATCGCCTGGACGGCCAATCCCGAAACCGCGATGGTCGCCGTCTTGATCGTCGACATCTGGAAGACCACGCCCTTCATGGCGCTTCTCATTCTCGCCGGTCTTCAGATGGTGCCGAAGGATATGTATGAGGCAGCGAAGGTGGATGGGATTCATCCCGTCAAGGTGTTCTTCCGTGTCACCCTGCCAATGATCCGTCCGGCGCTGATGGTCGCCGTGATTTTCCGCATGCTGGATGCAATGCGCGTGTTCGACCTGATCTACATCCTGACGCCGAATAACGCCCAAACGCGCACGATGTCCGTGCTCGCACGCGAGAACCTGTTCGATTTCGACAAGTTCGCCTATGGCGCGGCCGCCTCCACCATGCTGTTCCTCATCATCGCCTCGATCACGGTCATCTATATGTGGCTCGGGCGCGTTAACACGGATGGAGCCCAGCGATGACAATGCCAAACATCCTGAAAACCACCGCTTTTTATGCGCTGGTCGCCGTTATCATGGTGATCTCGGTATTCCCCTTCTATTACGCCATCCTGACCAGTCTTAAATCCGGTTCAGCCCTGTTCCAGGTCAATTACTGGCCGCGCGAATTTTCGCTTACCAACTACAACTTCGTCATCGGCAATGGCACCTTCCTGCGCAATCTCGGCAATTCGTTGCTGGTTGCGTCGTCCGTGGTCATCCTGTCGCTGTTTCTGGCGGTTACGGCATCCTATGCGCTGGCTCGTGTCCGCTTCCGCGGCCGCGCGCTGCTTCTCCTCACCATCCTGTCGGTTTCGATGTTCCCGCAGATCGCCGTTCTCGCCGGCTTGTTCGAATTGATCCGCTGGGCCGGCATCTTCAACACGCCGCTCGCGCTGATCTTTTCCTACATGATCTTCACCCTGCCTTTCACGGTCTGGGTGTTGACAACCTTCATGCGCGACCTGCCGATCGAGATCGAGGAAGCGGCGATCGTGGATGGCGCGACACCATGGGTCATCATCACCCAGGTCTTCATGCCACTGATGTGGCCCGCACTCGTTACGACAGGGCTTCTCGCCTTCATTGCGGCGTGGAACGAATTCCTCTTCGCGCTCACCTTCACCTCATCGAACGAGCAGCGCACCGTGCCCGTCGCCATTGCCCTTCTGTCTGGCGGCTCGCAGTTCGAAATCCCGTGGGGAACGATTATGGCCGCGTCCGTCATCGTCACCGCTCCGCTCGTTGTCCTCGTTCTGATCTTCCAGCGACGCATCATCTCCGGCCTCACGGCCGGCGGCGTCAAAGGCTAGGAGAAATTTCATGACCACCATTCAACTGCGCGATCTTCGCAAGTCCTTCGGCGCCTTCGATGTCATCAAGGGCATCGACATGGATATTCGCTCCGGCGAGTTCATGGTCTTTGTCGGCCCCTCCGGCTGCGGCAAGTCCACCCTTCTGCGCCTCATTTGCGGGCTGGAAGAAATCACCGGCGGTACGCTGTCCTTCGACGGCGAAACCGTGAACCGTCTGCCACCCGCCAAGCGCGGCGTCGCCATGGTCTTCCAGTCCTACGCACTTTATCCGCATATGACCGTGTTCGAAAACATGGCCTTCGGCATGAAACTATCCGGTGCAGACAAGGAGCAGCGGCGCAAGCGTGTGGAGGCGGCGGCCGAGATGCTGCAACTCACGCCTTATCTGGAGCGTCTGCCAAAGCAGCTCTCCGGCGGCCAGCGTCAGCGTGTCGCCATCGGCCGCGCCATCGTGCGCGATCCCAAGGTCTTCCTCTTCGATGAACCGCTCTCCAACCTCGATGCAGCGCTGCGCGTCGCAACCCGCCTGGAGATCGCCAAGCTGCACCGCGAAATGCATGATACGACGATGATCTATGTCACGCATGATCAGGTGGAGGCCATGACGCTCGCCGACCGCATCTGCGTGTTGCGCGATGGCCGTGTCGAGCAGATCGGCACGCCGCTCGAGCTTTACGAGAGCCCCGTCAACACCTTCGTCGCGGGCTTCATCGGCTCGCCGAAGATGAACTTTCTGGCAGGCAAATATGCCGAAACCGAGGGCGCAAAAACCATCGGCATCCGCCCTGAACATATTACCATCACAACGGACGGGAACGGTTGGAATGGCGAGATCGTTCATTCGGAGATGTTGGGATCTGACAGCTACATCTATGTCGAGATCGGCTCTGGCGAGCCGGTCGTCGTTCGCGAAGAGGGCGTGACAGGCCGAAAGGCAGGCGAACGCATCACTATTGTGCCGGATGCGGCGCAAATCCACCGTTTTGACGCTGAAGGCAGGGCGCTTTCCCGCAACCCCGCCCGGGGTGCTGCCTGATATTTCACTTTTGCCGGTCAACCCAAGGAGCCGGCTTTCACCAAGGAGCATGAGAATGGCCATCAACACCGTTGTATGGGGCGAAAATATCCACGAACACATCAATGAGACGGTGCGTTCGATCTATCCAAACGGCATGCACAACACGATTGCCGACGCTCTGAACCAGGACGCGGAGATCAACGCCACCACCGCCACACTGCAAGAGCCGGAACACGGGCTTTCGCAGGAGCGTCTCGACAACACCGACGTTCTGGTCTGGTGGGGCCACAAGGACCATGGCGCCGTACAGGATGAGATCGTCGAGCGCGTTGCCAAGCGGGTCTGGGAAGGCATGGGTCTCATCGTCCTGCATTCCGGCCACTTCTCCAAGCCCTTCAAGCGGCTGATGGGCACGCCCTGCGCGCTGAAATGGCGTGAGGCAGGTGAACGCGAGCGCCTGTGGACGATCAATCCGCGCCACCCGATTGCCGCTGGTCTGCCTGAACATTTCGAGCTTGAGAACGAAGAAATGTATGGCGAGCAGTTCTCGGTACCGGAACCATTGGAAACCGTCTTTATCTCTTGGTTCCAGGGCGGCGAGGTCTTCCGTTCCGGTCTGACCTGGCGGCGTGGGGCGGGCAACATTTTCTATTTCCGTCCTGGGCATGAAACCTATCCGACCTACCATGACGCCAACGTCCGGAAGGTCATCAGCAACTCGGTCAAATGGGCCTATAACCCGGCCGGCGCCCTAAAGAGCATTCACACCGCTCCCAACGTCCCCGTCGATCAGGCGCTGGAGCTGATCGAAGAACGCGGTCCGAAGCTGCACAAGGCGGGCGAAGCAGGTTATAGATAAGGGCTTGGAGATAACTGGCCATGAGACTTCTCATTCTTGGAACCGGTGGTATGGCGAACAATCACGCCACCTACTTCTCGCAAATCGCTGGCGTTGAACTTGTCGCGGCGGTGGATGTGGACGATGTGGTGGTGCGGGCATTCGCGCTGCGCCATAACATACCGCTGTCATTCACTTCTCTCGATGATGCGATCGCCTGGGGCGAATTCGATGCGGCGGCCAATGTCACGCCGGACGCCATTCATCATCCCACGAGTCTGAAACTCCTTGCCGCGGGCAAGCACGTCTTCTGCGAGAAACCGCTTGCGGAAAACTATGCCAACGCTGCGGAAATGGCCGATGCTGCCGAAAAGGCCGGGCTCGTGGCCATGGTCAACCTCACCTATCGCAATGTCGCCCCACTTCAGGCGGCACGCGAGATGGTGCTTTCAGGCAAGATCGGCAAAGTGCGCCATCTCGAGGCGTCATACCTCCAAAGCTGGCTCGTTTCCAAGGCCTGGGGCGACTGGATGACGGAAAGCAAGTGGCTTTGGCGGCTTTCCACCAAGCATGGCTCGAACGGCGTGCTCGGCGACGTCGGCATCCACATCCTCGACTTCGCCTCCTATGGTGCTGGCAGCGATGTGGAGCGCATCTTCACGCGCCTGAAGACCTTCGACAAATATGAAGGCAACAAAATCGGCGCTTACGATCTCGACGCCAACGACAGCTTCACCATGACCGCCGAACTGGAAAACGGGGCGATGGGCGTCATCCATGCCAGCCGCTGGGCAACCGGCCACCTGAACGAGCTTCGCCTGCGCATCCACGGCGACAAGGGCGCGCTCGAGGTGATCCACACGCCTGATTACTCCAGCCTGCGCGCGTGCATCGGCGAAGACGTCGAAAAAGCGATCTGGAAGACGATCGATGTCGATCCCGTGCCCACCAACTACGAAAAGTTCGCCAAGGCCGTTATGGAAGGCGGTGTCGCTGATCCGGACTTCCGCCACGCCGCAAACCTGCAAAAGGTGCTCGATCTGTCGATCATCGCCGATCGGGAGCGCCGCGAGCTCGCCGTTTCTGCTTGATGTGCGAAAGAGCGGTGGCGCGAGCCGCCGCTCGAACGCTTCCTGATCATGTCTCATGGGAACTCCGCGCGCTCGCTCCCACCACAAATCTCAATATTCTGTTGCTCTCCGGTTTCGCAACTTGCCTTCAAACCTTCCCAAGGCTAAAAGAACAAAAAGTGAACTACGGGAGGTCTTATGAGCGACACGGCGGCACCCGCACTGAAGGAAATCTTCAACCGCGAAAAACTGCAGCATATCGCTGATCAGACCAAAGCTGTTTATCCGCCCTTCGACGTGTCCGCCTTCATGGCGCTTGCGACGGCGAATCTCGAGGCGCTTGGGATCATGCAGCGCATGCGCCAGGTGGCGACCAGCCTGCATGCAACTCTTCCCGGGGACTACGCTCGCAATATTGAGATTCTCAGCGCTGCAGCTCCTGGCATCGGCAATGGTTTTGCCTCCATTTCGCTGCCGGAATATGTCGCACTGTACGGCCTAAATGATTTTGATCTCTCCATGGAGGCACTGCAATATTTCACGCGTTTCGGCTCTTCGGAATTCGCCATACGGCATTTTCTGCAGAAGGATATCGCGCGTACTATCGCTGTGATGGAAACATGGACGCAACATGATAACGAGCATGTCAGGCGGCTGGCGAGCGAAGGTTGTCGGCCTCGGCTTCCCTGGTCGTTCCAGCTTAAATCGCTCGTTGTCGATCCCTCTCCCGTCACCGCTATCCTAGACGCCCTGAAAGCGGACGAGGCGCTTTATGTGCGTAAATCCGTCGCCAATCACCTGAACGATATTACCAAGGACAATCCCGACTTCGTACTGGCGCTGATCGACACCTGGCCGAAAGACGACCCGCATACGCGCTGGATCATGCGGCAGGCCCTTCGCACCCTCATCAAGAAAGGCGATGCCGCAGCACTCGCCCATCTGGGTGCGCATGGTGAGGCGCAGATTGCGCTCGCGTCTTTTCAGGTATCGCCGGATAAGGTTGTTCTTGGCAATCCGGTGCGGATTGCAACCTCTTTCACCTCGACGGCGAAGAGCTCGCAGAAACTGGTGATCGACTACGCCGTCCACTACGTGAAGAAGAACGGCGGCACGTCCGCCAAGGTCTTCAAATGGAAGGAAGTCGAGCTTCAGCCCGGCGAAACCTGCGCGCTGTCGATCAGCCGCGCCACCAGGGATTTCACCACCCGCAAACATTATGCCGGCACCCACAGGGTCGACCTTATGATCAATGGCAGGCTCGCCGCAGACAGTGCTTTCGAGCTTCTGGTCTGAAGCCGGTCTTTTACCTTTTACGCCGCCGGGAAAATCTTTGCCCGGCGGATGATGACGGAACCGCGATCACCCGCCGTGACGTCGTTTTCCGGCGGCACGTCGAACTCGAGAATGTCCCCGCCATCGGTGCTGACAATCACCCGTCTTTCCCCGGCGCGGTCGAGAACACGCTCCACGCAGGCGGGAATGCCCTCATGGAGATCCTCCCATTCGAGATCACCCGGCCGGGCATAGATATCAACGGCACCGTCGCCGTGGCCATAAGAGAAAGGCAGTTCGTTATCGCCGACATAGATTTTTCCGCCCCGCGCCACACCGGGCACGCGGTTGGCATCGCCGAGGAAACGCATGACAAAAGAGCTGTTGGGTTGGCGGCAAACCTCTTTCGGCGTGCCCTGCTGCACGATCTCCCCCTGGTTGAGAATGACCACGCGGTCGGCAAGATCGAGCGCCTCTTCCTGATCGTGGGTCACGAAGATCGTGGTAATGCCAAGTTCGGAATGGATCTCACGAAGCCAGCGCCGCAGGTCACGACGCACATTGGCATCCAGCGCCCCGAAGGGTTCGTCCAGCAGCAGTACCTTCGGATCGACCGAAAGAGCGCGCGCCAAGGCAACCCGCTGTCGCTGCCCGCCGGATATCTGCGCCGGAAAACGGTCGCCAAGACCCTCAAGCTTCACAAGGCGCAGCAGCTCCTGCACGCGGGCATCGATCGCCGCCCGGTCGCGCTTTACCTTCGAGACCTTCATGCCGAAGGCGATGTTTTCATTCAGCGTCATATGCGGAAACAACGCATAATGTTGGAACACGAAGCCGACACCGCGGTCGCGCACCGGAATATTGGTGGCGTCCTCGTCCCCAAACAGGATGCGACCGCCATCGCTATATTCGAGGCCGGCCACCATGCGCAAAATCGTCGTCTTGCCGGAGCCGGAGGGACCGAGCAGGGCGAGAAGCTCGCCACTTTCGATATCCAGCGAAACATCGCGCACGGCGCGGAAGGTATCGAAGGTCTTCACTACATTTTCGAGGCGGATTTTCATTGAAATCAGGTCTCCGTAGCGATGGCGGCATCGCCGTTGGTCTTTTTACGCCCGCGGCCAGCACCGCGTTGCTCCAGCGCCACTTTTGCAATGATGGTGACCACGGCGAGCAAGGCAAGGATGGAGGCTGACGCAAAGGCGCCAGCCGTCTGGTAATCGTGATACAGCAGCTCGATATGCAGCGGCAGCGTGTTTGTCTGGCCGCGAATATTGCCGGAGACCACAGACACAGCGCCGAATTCACCCATGACGCGGGCATTGCACAACACGACGCCATAAAGCAGCGCCCATTTGATGTTCGGCAAGGTCACCGAAAAGAAGGTGCGCCACCCGGAGGCACCAAGCGAAGTCGCCGCCTCTTCGAGATCGCGGCCCTGCGCCTGCATCAGCGGGATAAGTTCTCGCGCCACAAAGGGTGCGGTCACGAACATCGAGGCGATGACGATGCCGGGCAGCGCAAACAGTATCTTGATATCATGGGCATCGAGGAACGGGCCGAAAAGGCCCTGGAGGCCATACACGAAGAGATAGGCGACACCCGCAACGATGGGGGAAATGGAGAAAGGTATCTCGATCAATACCAGCAGAAAGCGTCTGCCGGGGAAATCAAACTTCGTGATGGACCAGGCCGCCGCAATGCCGAAGGTGGTGTTGACTGGCACCGCGATCAGCGCCGTCAGAACTGTCAACATGATGGCATGGCGGGTATCGGGATGTGTGATGGTGGCCGAATAGGCTTTCCAGCCCTGCGAAAACGCTTCGACGCCGATGATGACAAGCGGCGCCACCACCAGCACGGCGCCAATGATGAGCACGAAGGCGATCAGGCTGCGGCGCACCCATGGGGCATCACCAACGCGCGGCGGTTTGCGGTGCGAAGAAACGATCCTCATGGCTTAGCTCCTCACCGTGTAACGCAAGGCGCGCGACTGTAGAAAGTTGGTCAAAGCCAGCATGACGAATGCGGTGATGAGCAGAACTGACGCGATCGCGGCGGCTGCCTGATAATCATATTCCTCCAGCCGGATAAAGATCAGCAGCGCCGTGATCTCCGTCGACAAGGGCTGGTTGCCCGCGATGAAGATGATCGCGCCGAATTCACCAAGGCTACGGGCAAAGGAGAGCGAGAGACCGGCAAGCAGCGCCGGCGTCAGCAATGGCAAAATGACCTTGCGGAAAATCTCCATATCCGAGCCGCCAAGCGACTGTGCCGCTTCCTCCAGTGCCGGGTCGAGGTCTTCCAACACCGGCTGAACGGTGCGCACAATGAAGGGGAGGCTGGTGAAGGCCATGGCCACCATAATGCCGAGCGGCGTATAGGCCACCTTGATGCCGAATTGGGAAAGAACCGAGCCGAACCAGCCATTGCCCGCAAACAACGTCGTCAGCGCAATACCGGCGACGGCCGTGGGCAGCGCAAAGGGCAGATCGACAATGGCGTCGACGAGACGCCAACCCGGAAAGCGATAGCGCGTGAGCACCCAGGCAAGGGCAAGGCCAAACACGACATTAAAGAGGGTGGCAGCGAGAGCGCAGACAACCGTAACACGATAGCTCGCAACAGCGCGCGGCGACGAGATGATCGACCAATACTCGGCAGGTCCGAGGCTTGCCGCCTTGAAGACCAGCGCCGAGAGAGGCAGAAGCACGATAATGGCGACGTAGGTGAGAGTTACGCCAAGGGACAATTTAAGTCCCGGCAGCACATTCCGCTTCAAACCGCGCCCCCATTAATCATAAAACGACCCGGCAGTGTCCCGCCGGGTCTTGTACTTGTTGCTTGTCGCTGTGATTAGCGGCTGCCGTAAAGCGTATCAAGCGTCGCGCCGGATGCAAAATGCTCTTTCTGGATTTTGTCCCAGCCGCCGAAGACATCGTTGACGTTGACGAGGCGAATGGCAGGGAACTTGTCCTTGAATTCGCCGACGACTTTTTCGTCGTGGACACGATGGCCGAACTCGGCAGCGATACGCTGGCCTTCTTCGGTATAGAGGAAGTCGAGATAGCTTTTCGCCAGCTCACGCGAACCGCGCTTGTCGACCACCTTGTCCACCACGGCGACAGGGAATTCGGCGAGCAGGCTGACGGAGGGCACAACGCCTTCCACCTTGTCGGCTCCATATTGCTTGGCGATGCCGCGGGTCTCGGCCTCGAACGTGATCAGCACATCACCGATTTCACGTTCAACGAAGGTCGTGGTGGCGGCGCGGCCTCCAGTGTCGAACACCGGCGTGTTGTCGAAGATTTTCTTGACGAACTCTTGCACCTTCTTCTCATCGCCGTTGAACTTCTCCTTGGCGTAAGCTGTGGCGGCAAGATAGGTATAGCGGGCGTTACCAGAGGTTTTAGGATTGGGGAAAACCACTTTCACATCGTCGCGGGCAAGATCGTCCCAGTCCTTGATGCCCTTGGGGTTACCGGCGCGCACGAGGAAAGAGGGAAAAGAATAGAACGGCGAGGCGTCGTTCGGAAAATCCTTCTTCCAGTCGGCGGAAACGAAACCCTGCTTCACCAGAAAGTCGACATCCGTCACCTGATTGAAGGTGACCACATCCGCCTCGAGGCCCTCAACGATAGCGCGGGCCTGCTTGGAGGTGCCAGCATGCGACTGATCGACGGTAACACCAGGGTGCTGCTTGATGAACGCCTCGTTCTCGGCTGCGAACACTTCACGGGCGACATCATAAGACGCATTGAGAATGGTGGTCGGAGCCTGCGCCTGCGCTGCACCTGCAAATAGTGCGGCGATGGCAGTACCGATAATGAGAAGACGTTTCATGAATACCCCCGGCAATTCGAATGGCGCCCACAATAGCGGCGAGCCTCAACATCAGCGAGAAACAGAAGTTCCCGGCCGATGACTTAATCGGAAATAACGCCTAAAGAATCGATGTCCGGCAGGCGGCCATTTCATTTAGATCAGGAAGTGGGATTTGTTTTGCACCGCTCAGAGGCGATGATCGGGAAACAGATTGCCTGAATGCCCGGCAAGATAGGGTTCCAAATCCACCTCCCGCACTTCCTCCAGCCGTGCAGGTCGCCAGCGGGGGTTACGGTCTTTATCGATCAGCGCGGCGCGTACGCCCTCATAAAAATCGTGCTGCCGCAATATTTCCGTACCGGCGGCGAATTCCCGTTCCAGACATTCGATGAGGCTCATGCTCTCCCGCCCAAGGCGCAGTAGCCTCAGCGTCAGTTTCAGGCTCGTCGGGGATCGCTTTTGGAGAACGTCTAGCGTTTCGCGCGAAAATGCATCCTGTCGTGCCGACAGCGCAGCGACAATCTCCTCGATGGTGTCGAAGCCGAATGTCGCGTCGATGGTGTTCTGATTTGCCTGCAAGATGCTTTCACCAGCCTGTGCAACGTAAGCGCCGATCGTCGCCTCTATATTGTCGCGGTCCGTGGCCTGCGAGAGGTCCTGGACCAAGTCATCGAGCCGGTGTGAAGGAACAAGATAATCCGCAAAGCCGGCATAAAGGGCATCGGCGGCACCGATGACATTTCCCGTCAATCCCAACCATGTGCCACATTCCCCGGGCGCTTTCGGAAGCAGCCATGATCCACCGACGTCGGGGAAATACCCGATCCCGGTTTCCGGCATAGCGAGTTTGGTGCGTTCGGTCACGATGCGGTGGCTGCCGTGGGCCGAAATGCCGACGCCGCCGCCCATGACGATACCGTCCATCAAGGCGACATAGGGCTTACTGAAATGGGCGATGCGATAGTTGAGCGGAAACTCTTCCCGCCAAAACTCCAGCACCTGCGGGTCGCCGGCCTTGCCGAGATCGTGAATGATGCGGACGTCGCCGCCGGCGCAGAGGCCCCGCTCCCCCTCCCCGGTCAGCACCACGCATGAAATGTCAGGGTCCTCCTCGAAACGCTGCAAGGCCCGCAAGAGCGCGCGCACCATCGGGAGTGTGAGGCTGTTGATGGCTTGGGGGCGGTTAAGCCTGATGACTCCGGCCCCTCCTCGCTTCTCGACGATGACCTCCGCATGCGCCTTCATTCTCTCTTCCAAAACCGCCTCCTCCGCTGCCATTTATCGAGCCATTCTGGCGGCCTTGATGCAATCACGCAACGTTGATCTCGTCCTGAAGGAACGTCTTTCGCCCAAACCGCTTTGACGGGTAAGAAATGCCAGAATTCCGATTTTGCGATGCAGCATGTTTGCTTGACGCCCGCAAAGTCATGGCGTGTAATGAGGCCTGATAATGCCGGCATTGATTCCTGTCGAGCGTGCCGGACGAAGCAGACTGTCGCCTTCCCAAAGGCGCTGTGAACAGCAACTGGAGACGAGCATGCAGGTTTCGGAACAGGAATGGATCAGCAAAAGGGCCTACACACTTTGGGAAAAGGAAGGCCATCCGCATGGCCGTGACGCCGACCATTGGGAACAGGCCAAGCACGAGTTCTCACTGCTGAAATCGTCGGAAGCGACCAAACCGGCAACGCGCAAAAAGGCCGCTCCCAAGGCCGCCGTCGCAGAAGTCGCGCCTGATGCGGAAAATGCTGCAAAGCCGAAGAGCCGCGCGCGCAAGGCTGCCGCAAAGCAACAATAATAAAAAATAGCCCGGCAATTATTTGCCGGGCCATTATTCCTTGATATCTCAAGCGTTACTCCGAACAAGATATCGGATCGCTGACCATCCTTATTGCTGGTCTTGCTTGTCGAGCCCCAGATCGCGCCGCCATTTCATGAGCTGCTCGCGGTTGTCGTTGCTGGGGTTTCCACCAGCGTCTCCACGGGGCGGTTCAGGATTGCGATTGCCCTGATCCCATTCACCATGGCGACGTTCCCAGCGACCGTCATTCGGGCCGCCCTGACGCGGGTCCCGTGGCTCGTCGCGGCGGTTATCGCGCCAATCACCCCGGCGGCCATCCCGCCAGTCGTCACGACGGCCATCTCGCCACTCGTCGCGGCGACCGTCACGCCAGTCATCACGACGGCCGTCCCGCCATTCGTCGCGCGGACGTGGGCGGTCCCAGCCGGCGCTCGGAGGCGGTGCGTTCCAGTAACCACCAGACGGCGGCGGACGACGCCAGCGGTCACGCTCGCGGTAGAAATCGCGGTCACGGTAATAGCGGTCCCAGTAGCGGCCGGCTTCGAAGGTGATGATCGGAACGCCGAGATCGCGATAATAACGGGGCTCGACGTAGACCCGGTTTTGCCGGAACGTCGTCTGGATATAACGACCGGCGACCCAACCACGACCATTGACAAAAGAGACGTCGCACCACGGCGTGTCTGACAGGCAGCCGTGAACGGTCAATGGTGCGCCAACGGGAATCACAACGACGGCCGGATAGGCCGTACTTGGGCCGGAGCGCATGTTTACATTTGCGGTGGCGAAACCGCGCGTCGCAGCCTCGGCAAGAGCCGGCGCGGCGAGCATGGCCACCAGCGCAATTGCGCCAAACAGTTTTTTCTTCACTTCTTTCTCCTCAAGCAAAGGCCCGCTTTGCCCTTGTCGGCATCCACCATTTTCGATGGACGAGCATGCGTTTCGCATACTGCCACGATCAGAAAATACGCGTTGCTGCATGAACGCAGCATGAAACAAACGAGGTACCTGATCAGTTCCACCTGCGGCAAACCGCGCCGATAAAATGCCAAGGGAATAAACCCGCCGGTCTTGACTTCGAAGACCAATCATCCGACTTCCAATAAAACGGCAATATGGAGCTGCACCCATGAGCGAAACCGCACAGACGACCGTCGATCAGAGCGAGGTGGATCGTTTTTCCGCGATGGCTGCGGAATGGTGGAGCCCGACGGGCAAGTTCCGCCCATTGCACAAGTTCAATCCGGTGAGGCTCGAATATATCCGCAACCGTGTCTGCGACAATTTTGGTCGGGATCCGAGGGGGCACCGCCCGCTGGAGGGGCTGCGGGTTCTCGATATCGGCTGCGGCGGCGGTCTTCTTTCCGAGCCGATCGCGCGCATGGGGGCGGACGTTGTCGGTGCCGATCCGTCCGAGAAAAATATTGGCATTGCCTCAACTCATGCCCGGGAGAGTGGCGTCAGCGTCGATTACCGCGCTGTGACTGCAGAGCAGTTGCAGGCAGCGGGCGAAACCTTCGACGTCATTCTCAACATGGAGGTGGTCGAGCACGTCGCCAATGTCGACCTCTTTGTCACCACCTGCGCGAAGATGGTTCGCCCCGGCGGCCTTATGTTCGCGGCCACCATCAACCGCACGCTCAAAGCCCGCGCACTGGCAATTTTCGCGGCAGAAAACGTGCTTCGTTGGCTACCACGCGGCACGCACCAGTATGAAAAGCTTGTGCGCCCGGATGAACTCGAGCGACCGCTGGTAGCAAGCGGCATGGATATCATCCACCGCACCGGTGTCTTTTATAACGTCCTGCAGGATCGCTGGAACCTGTCGCCGGATATGGATGTCAATTATATGATGCTGGCAAAACGGCCAGCATAACGAGCTGTCAGACGGGGATGGCCTGCACCTGCGCAAGCAGTTCCCGCTGCCCGGCAGCGTTGCGTTCGGCAATGTCTTTCACCCTTCCGCGGTTGATCGCAGCTGGAGCACCATCCGCGTCAAAGGCCATCTTGAAGTGAAAGGCGCGCGGCGACGGGCCCTGGTCGTGCAGATGCTCCAGCCGTTCAACGGCCTGCGACCATACCGGTTGGTGGGTGGCGTCAACCCACCAGAGCACCAGCGGCGGCCACTGCTGCGGAATGTTCCAGTGTCTGCCATGTTTCAACGCCTCGGCATGTACCCCCGAGTAGGAATAGGCCATCACCGATTCGATATCCCGCCAGAGTGACAAGGACGAGACGCCGCTCGCGGCACCGTTCTCTTTCAAAAATCGCGGAAAAACCTGGTCACCCCAGCTTGGAGGGCCGGGCTCGCCATCATAGCCAGACCTTGCGATAAACCCCTCTGACCGTTCTGCCGCCTGGAAGTTGAGCGGCTCGCGGCGAGCGAACCCTGCAACGCGTGGATTGTCATAGGGCGCGATCTGTATTCCGAAATTATAAATCGCGAGCCGCATCAACAACTCAATTCACGTCGTCGGGCAGCAGCGGCAACGGCGCGATATCGATCCCTTCCTCCAACAGGGCTTTCGCTTCCTGAACAGAGGCATTGCCGATGATACCGCGTTCATCCGCCTCGCCGTAATGGATTTTTCGCGCCTCTTCGGCAAACTTGTCACCGACATCCTCTGCACTGGCGCGAATGGTGGCGACAGCCTCGCGGATCTTTGCGAGCGCTTCTTTCCGGGCAGCGTCCATGGCAAGCGTCTGGCGTTCTTCCTTCCTGCGGGCCGTGGAGACCAACGGCGCCATTAATGCCTTGGAAACCTGGAGCGAATTGCAGATGGGACAGGACAGAAAACCGCGCTGCAACTGATTGTCGAAATCGTCGCTACCCGCAAACCAGCCCTCAAACTCATGACCTTTTTCACAGGCCAGCGCATACCGTATCACGCCGCTTGACCTCCGGCGGACGTCAGGGGAATAACCGTATCGACGCCGAACTCGCGGCTATTACGCAGATTGGGTATCTTGCCGCGAGCGGCGGCGACCAGCGACGTGTCGATCTCGGCGAATATGATTTCTTCGCCGGTCCCGCCTGCAATCGAAAGCACCCTGCCCCACGGGTCTATGATGATCGAGTGTCCGTAAGTCACTCGTCCATCCTCGTGCACGCCGGCCTGAGCCGCAGCGATGACAAAGGCACCGTTCTCGATGGCGCGGGCGCGCAGCAATATCTCCCAATGCGCTTCGCCCGTCTGTCGGGTGAACGCTGCCGGAACCGTCAGAATTTCTGCGCCCGCAAGCGCTTCCGCCCGGAAAAGCTGCGGAAATCGGACATCGTAGCAAATCGCAAAGCCAAATTTCGCGAGCGGTACATCAGCAACGCGCGCCACGTCACCCGGTTCGTAAGCAGCGCTTTCGCGCCAGCTCTCACCATTATCGAGATCAACATCGAACATGTGGATTTTGTCGTAGCTGCAGATACGCGAGCCATCCGGCGCGAAGAAAAATCCTCGATTGGCAATTTTTCCATCGGGTCGGGCAATGGCGGTCGAACCGACATGAACGTGGATCCCGAGCTCGCGGGCAAGCCGGGCCGCTGTCGCGACGATGATGTCACCGTCGTCATCGCGTAGCTGCGCGCGCAACGCCTGCCTGTCCTTCTGGATGGCCCCGGTCATTTCCGGGGTTTGCACATAGACGGCACCCCCCGCCGCGGCCGCCCGTACAAGGCGCTCCATATCCGCAGCGTTTTTTGCCGTGTCCACACCCGAACTCATCTGAATGGCAGCAGCCTTGAAAGCCATCCTATCCTCCATGCCCGCAAATGATACCGATCAGGCGGCCAGCAGCTCGTCCAGTTTGCCGGCGCGCTCCAGTGCGTGCAGATCATCGCAGCCACCCACATGCTGGCCATTGATGAAGATTTGCGGGAAGGTTGTGCCGCCGGACTTCTCGATCATCTCCTGCCGGTATTCCGGCGTGGTCGTGGCGTTATATTCGGCATAATCCACGCCCTTGCTGTCCAGCAGTGCCTTGGCGCGTGCGCAATACCCACAAAAATCCCGCGTATAGATCGTTACCGGTGCCATGTTTTAAACGCCCTCGCAAACGCGCGGCAAGCCGCACGATAAAGTCCTGTCTTTCAGCTTTCATATAGGCTCCGAAATGGCCATTGCAAAGGTCAAAACAGTCACATCCGCCGCACCGGCCTTGCGTAGAACCCGGCTTGCTGCACCCACCGTCGCCCCGGTGGTGTAGACATCATCCACCAGCACCACCCGCTTGCCATGGACATCCGTCTCACTGCCCGCCGCAAGCGAAAAAGCGCCGCGAACATTGTCTCGCCGGGCGTTCGCCGAAAGCCCGACCTGACGCTCGGTTGGCTTTACACGCAGCAGCGTGCCCGCGAGCATTGGTTTGCCAGATAACTTGGCCAGATGGCGAGCCAGCTCTGCCGATTGGTTGAAACGGCGGCGAAGGAAGCGGCCGCGATGCAACGGCACGGGAATAATGCAATCGCAGTCGGCAACGGTTCCGTCGCTCGCCCGCAGCATCCACGTCGCCATCACGTGAGCAAGATCGATGCGATCCTGGTACTTCAGCCGGTGTACGAGCTTTCGAGCCGTACCATCATGGCTTGCAACGCTGCGCAGGCGATCAAAGGGAGGCGGCTCGGCAATTGCCTTAGCGCTGACAAAACCGTCTCCGTGATCCCGCGCAAAGGGTATCCCGAGAACTTCGCAAAAAGGGCGATCGATAAAGGCCACATCCCGCCAGCAATCCGCGCATAGAGCGGCTTCCCGGCCGGTCATGCAGTTGCAGCCAGCACAGGTCGGTGGGTAGATCATGCGAAACGCAGCGCGCCCCGCGTCCGACATGATCGCGGACGCCGATAACAATCCCGAAAATAGGCTGTCACCGATACCCATGAGGTTGACTTTAGCGCCGAACGGGTGCCTTTGCGAGAGCGATAGTTCACCCCGCCCCTGCGGATAACGACACCCCAAGTGGGACGGGAACAACGAGACGGCCCGCCGATCCGAAGGCGTTTGAGGCCGAGCAGGCAAAACGATGGATATTCTTTTTGACCAGGCCCTGATCGAACAAAACCGCCGTCGGGCGTGGGCAAGACGTGATGACAAGGCGCTATTTCTTCTCGATATGGCAGCGGAGGAACTGGCCGACCGGCTTGCCATCGTCGAGCGTCAGTTCGAGACCGCGATCGAACTTCACGGAGGAACCGGCGTTACGGCCCGGCGCCTGGCCGAGACCGGCAAGGTCGACACCATCCATCGCATCGAGACGGAGCGCTATTTTGCCGCTGACGGTAATTTCCCCGAGGCTGCTTCAATGGAGCATCTGCCGCTTGAGGAGGCCTCCGCCAATCTCATCGTTTCACCACTCGCGCTGCATCTGACAAACGACACACCCGGTGCGCTGATCCAGATTCGGCGGGCGTTGAAGCCGGACGGCCTGTTTCTCGGCGCGATCCCCGGCAGCGGGACGCTACAAGAACTCCGCGACGTGCTGCTGACGGCAGAGGCGGAATTGACCGGCGGCGCGAGCCCGCGGGTCATCCCCTTCGCCGATGTCCGTGACGTGGGGGCCTTGTTGCAGCGTGCCGGGTTTGCACTGCCCGTGACAGATGCGGAAAGCTATACCGTCAGGTACGATTCGATTTTCCCGCTAATGCGCGACCTCCGTGCCATGGGCATGGCCAACCCACTGGCGAGCCGCAGCAGAAAACCGCCGAACCGTGCCTTTTTCATGCGTGCGGCAGAACTTTATGCCGAGCGGTATTCCGATGCGGACGGGCGCATAAGGGCAACATTCTCGATCATTTACATCTCAGGCTGGGCGCCCCACGAAAGCCAGCAGAAACCGCTCAAACCCGGCTCGGCCAAGGTACGGCTCGCGGACGCGTTGAAGACAACGGAGGTGAAGCTCTCGTGAGGCCACCTCTAGGTTGCTCTAGATACTGATACTGTTGAACGTATCGACGATGAACTGAAATACGCCGTTGATATTGCTGCTGAGTTGCGTCGCTCCACCGATCAGCGCCGCCGAAATGATCCCGACAATAAGGCCGTATTCGATTGCGGTGGCACCGTTTTCATTTTTCCAGAAGTGAACAAGCGAATGCAGCAAAGCAGCGTACCTATCTTTAGCGAGCCGCACGGCAACGGACGCAAAATCTTCAAACCGCGTCCATCATACACCCGCGGCTTGAGCAATCCGTTACGAAAGTTGGTAAACTATCAGCAACCGGTCTCGTTGCTGTAACCGGTTACAACGCATGGCATTTCCGGCATAGGCTGGGTGATGCTGCGGCGAATGGAATAGGTGCTGCCGACATCCGGCTTCTTGATCGAACCCGTGCTGATCATATCGAAATTGTCGGGAAACTGCGCCACGCGCGTGGAAGATTTGCCGGCAAGCATGGGAGTGACGATCAGGGAGAGCGCTATAACGGCCGTGCCGAAAAGCAATGCGACATTCAAAACGCCGGTACGACGAGTCTTGTTGGAATAAGAATGACGACCTTCCACCGTCTTCCAGAAATCCTCGTTCATGACCAACCTCGTCTCGCGCAGTTTACCGCTTCTTTAGCTTAACAATCTGCCAGAGGGTGCTGAACGATCTCTTAACGAAGCCCCGTTTTGGCACGGCAAAATGCTGCAGGAACAGCATTTTCACGAAGCTGTGACGGCGGAAAAATCAGCGTTTGCGCCAAGCACTGCCTTTACAGCAGGTCCTGCAGGAAGGGGATGAGCGGTTCATCGGCCGGTGGCATCGGATAGTCGCGCAATGCCTGCGGTTTTACCCACTTGATTGCCTGCCCTTCGCGGCCATGCGCAATACCTTCATAACGGCGGCAGACGTACAGCGGCATCAACAGGTGGAAAGTCTCATAAGTGTGGCTCGCAAAGGTCAAAGGAGCCAGGCAGGCGACCTTCGTCGTGACGCCCAGTTCCTCGTCCAACTCACGCACCAGGGTTTCTTCCGGGGTCTCGCCCTGCTCAACTTTCCCGCCCGGAAATTCCCACAGGCCCGCTAGTGACTTGCCTTCGGGTCGCTGGGCCAGAAGAATGCGGCCATCCTGATCGAGAAGCGCACAGGCAGCGACCAGCAGAATTTTTTTGCCCACCTCGCTCATGCGGCAGCTCCCTTGCGCCAATAGCGGTAACGGTAGGCTTCGGCAAAACCGAATTTCTCGTAAAGCGCGATTGCCTGCGCGTTGTTGCGCTCCACCTGCAGCCACGCACTCTTTGCACCGCTTATCCGCGCCCAGCGGAGAGCCGACGACAGGATTTGCGTGCCGAGACCCTTTCGACGTTGCGATTTCGCTACATCGAGGGAGAGGATGCCCGCGAGATCGTTGTCCTGCACGCAGATGACGGTGGCGAGGGGATGGCCTTCCACTTCCTCATTGATGAACAGCCCAAGATTCGGCTTGATGGAACTGACGATTTCCGCAATCGCCGGACGCAGCGCCGGGTCGCCATCACTGACCTTGAGGCTGGCCTCGACAAAACGGCCGACATCGTGGCTGGGTAGACTGACAAGCGTTTCCGGCAGCTCCATATCTGACAGATCCGCGGTCATGACCATGACCTCTTCGAAAACCGACCAGCCATCCCGCACCAGAAATTCGGTGAGCTGCGGCGGCATCAGTGTCGTCTCGCGAACAACCAGCGCACGCCCGAAATCTTCGAAACGCTTGCGCGCCTTTTCCAGCCGCACGGCGCTATTGCCATAGTCTGATGGATCAAGCGGCACAACGCAGTTGATACGCTTGGAGGGATGAGAGCCTGTTAAACGTACCTGCCAGCTGCCGTCGTAAATAACCGACGAGGCGGGCCACGCTCGAAAGCTCACGGCTTCCAGACGGCGAACCAGCGGCAGATTAACGGCCTTGTTGTCCTGCATTCTCTTCGGCTCCAACGGTCAGCTCCGGTAGTCGCCGTTGATCGCAACATATTCCTTGGTCAGGTCGCAGGTCCAGACAGTGGCAGTGCCGTTGCCGAGACCGATATCGACTTTCACCGTGATGTCTTCCAGCTTCATGACGGCGCTGGTTTCTGCTTCCGAGTAATCAGGGTCGCGCTCGCCATTAACAGCCACGCGCACGCCGCCGAACCAGATGGCGAGACGATCACGATCGGCCATCTCACCGGACTTGCCGACCGCCATGACGACGCGGCCCCAGTTGGCGTCTTCGCCGGCAACGGCGGTCTTGACCAGCGGCGAATTGGCGATGGAAAGGGCGATCTTCTTGGCGGCGACATCGCTTTCTGCGCCGGTCACCGTGACTTCCACCATCTTTCGCGCGCCTTCGCCATCACGAACCACCTGCAAGGCGAGATCCTTGAGGAGATCGTTAAGCGCGGCGCGGAAGGAAGACAGGCGCTCGTCGTCAGCGCTCGTTACCTCCGCCTGGCCATCTTCCGCGGCAGCACCCGTCGCAAACAGCATCAGCGTGTCCGACGTGGACGTGTCGCTATCAACGGTCACGGAGTTGAAGGTCGGGCCGACACCGGCAGAGAGCAGCGACTGCAGGGCGGCGGGATCGATATCCGCATCCGTCACCACGAAGGAGAGCATCGTTGCCATGTCAGGGGCGATCATGCCGGCGCCCTTGGCGATACCGTTGATGGTGACCCTGACGCCGCCGATCTCGGCGGTGCGGGTTGCGACCTTCGGATAGGTGTCAGTCGTCATGATGGCCTTGGCCGCTTCCTGCCAGAAATCGGCAACGGCCTTGCCGTGCATGTCGCCGAGAACGCCGGCGAATTTCGAGGCGTCCAGCGGCTCGCCGATAACGCCGGTCGACGCGAGGAAAACCTCGCCTTCAGAGCAGCCGACAGCCGCGGCGGCGGATTTCGCCGTCAGTTCGGTCGCGGCCTTACCCTTGAGGCCGGTAAAGGCGTTGGCATTGCCAGAATTCACCACCACCGCACGCGCCGCGCCGCCGCCAAGATTGGCGCGGCAGAAATCAACAGGAGCCGAAGGGCATTTGGATTTGGTGAAAACGCCTGCAACGCTTGCCGGCTTGTCGAACACCATCAGCAGAACGTCGGTGCGGTTCTTGTACTTGATGCCGGCGGCCGCCGTCGCCATGCGAACACCACGCAACGCGGGCATATCAGGATAAGATTTCGGAGCGAGCGGGGAAACGGCAACGGACATGGGAAGCGCCTGAAATTCTGGAATGGGGTCTGGATGTGGCTTTAGATGAAACGGGGCGGCCCTTGAGCCGCCCCGTAACCTCAATTTTTACTGCTGCGGCTGAGCCTGCTGTTCCTTCGAGGCTTCGTCGTAGCCCTTCTTCAGCGCCTCATCCATGATGTCGATCTTCTGGTCGGCCTTGGCCTTCTCGATGAGGGCAACATACTTGTCGCGCATGACAAGCTGACGAACCTGCGGCTCGACCTGCTCGAATGCCGGCGGCGGAGCAACACGCTTGTCTTCAAGCTTGATGACGTGGAAGCCGAACTGGGTCTTCACGGGCGTCTTGGTGTAGGCACCCTTTTCGAGGCCAAAAGCGGCTTCTTCGAATTCAGGCACCATGCGGCCCTTGCCGAACCAGCCGAGATCACCGCCGTCATCCTTGTTGGAATCGGTGGACTTTTCCTTGGCGAGCGCTGCGAAATCCTTGCCCGAATCAAGCTGCTTGATGATGTCCTTGGCTTCGTCCTCGCTGGCAACGAGAATGTGCGCGGCCTTGATTTCTTCTTCCTGGGGCAGGGCTGCGACTTCCTTGTCGTAGCGGGCCTTTACTTCGTCATTGGTGACGGCATCGACCACGTGCTTCCGGAAGTAGGCGTTGTGCAGCTCACGGTCCTTGATGAAGTCCATGCGCTTTTTGAAATCGTCGGTCTTTTCAAGGCCTTCGGCAGTCGCGTTCTTGACGAGAAGCTTGACGTCGATCGCGCCGGAAAGGGCTGCGACCTTCTTCTGTTCATCGGGAAGCTGCGCGAGTTGGGGGTCGAGGTTGCTCATGGCAAGGTCGAGTTCGGACTGGTGGATTTCCAGATCGCCGACCTTGGCGACAACCTTGTCTTCCTGTGCGAAAGCCGGAAGCTGGAGGCCGAGCGTGGCCACAATCACCGCAGCCGCAATTTTATTATAGCGCAACATTTTGAACCTTTCGGGGACAATGCCGGCTCCAGACATGGTTTCCGGCTCTGAAAAAACTTCCAAACACCGGAATGTGGCCATTCTGTAACGGGCAGAACCGTTGACATCATTTGCCCCCCCTCTTATCTGTCACGCAACCTCGCGTCCAGATACGTTGAAGGGCGAAGTCCGTCATTTGTGCTGAAAACAGCGTGACGGAGCAAAGCGCCCGGCAAAACGGAATTTCAGAAAGGGCCAGTAAGATGGTCAGTCTCGGCGGAATAGCCCGCAAGTTGTTCGGTTCGGCAAATGATCGCCGCGTCCGCTCCTATAAAAGCAAGATCGCAGCCATCAATGCGCTTGAAGAGGCCACGAAAGCGCTCTCCGACGAAGCGCTGGCGGCCAAGACCGCCGAATTCCGCCAGCAGCTGGCAGACGGCAAAACGCTCGACGATCTGCTGATCCCGGCTTTTGCCGTGGCCCGCGAAGCATCGCGCCGCGTTCTCGGCATGCGTCCCTTCGATGTCCAGCTGACAGGCGGTATGATCCTGCATGGCGGCGCCATCGCGGAGATGAAGACGGGTGAAGGCAAGACGCTGGTGGCGACACTCGCGGTTTACCTCAACGCGCTCGCCGGCAAGGGCGTCCACGTCGTGACCGTCAACGACTACCTTGCCCAGCGCGACGCGGCCACGATGAGCCGGCTCTATCGCTTCCTGGGGTTGACGACGGGCGTCATCGTCCACGGTCTCGACGACGACCAGCGCCGCGAGGCTTACGCCTGCGATATCACTTACGCGACGAATAACGAACTTGGCTTCGATTATTTGCGCGACAACATGAAATACGACCGCGCCCAGATGGTGCAGCGCGGCCACAACTACGCGATCGTCGACGAAGTCGATTCGATCCTGGTCGACGAGGCGCGCACACCGCTCATCATTTCCGGCCCGCTGGACGACCGTTCCGATCTCTACAACACCATCGACGCTTTCATTCCGCTCTTGACGCCGGAAGATTACGAAATCGACGAGAAACAGCGTTCGGCCAACTTTTCCGAAGAAGGCACCGAGAAGCTGGAGAACCTGCTGCGACAGGCAGGGCTGCTGAAGGGCGAATCGCTATACGACGTCGAGAATGTCGCAATCGTTCACCACATCAACAATGCGCTGAAGGCCCACAAGCTCTTCACCCGCGACAAGGACTACATCGTTCGCAACGGCGAAATCGTCATCATCGATGAGTTCACCGGCCGTATGATGCCCGGTCGCCGTTATTCCGAAGGTCAACACCAGGCTCTCGAAGCCAAGGAAAAGGTGCAGATCCAGCCGGAAAACCAGACGCTGTCTTCCGTCACGTTCCAGAACTATTTCCGCATGTACACGAAGCTCGCCGGTATGACCGGTACGGCGTCGACGGAAGCGGAAGAGTTCGGCAACATTTACGGTCTCGACGTCATCGAAGTGCCGACCAACCTGCCGATCCAGCGTATCGATGAGGATGACGAGGTTTATCGTACCGGCGAAGAAAAGTTCCTGGCGATCATCAGCGAGATCAAGGCAGCGCACGAGCGTGGCCAGCCGGTTCTCGTCGGCACCACCTCCATCGAAAAATCCGAGCTTCTGGCAACCATGCTGCGACAGTCCGGTTTCACCGACTTCCAGGTTCTGAACGCCCGGTATCACGAGCAGGAAGCCTATATCGTCTCGCAGGCCGGTGTTCCCGGTGCCGTCACCATCGCCACCAACATGGCCGGCCGCGGTACCGACATCCAGCTCGGCGGCAACGTCGAGATGCGTCTGGAGCGTGAACTGGAAGGCATGGAGCCTGGTCCGGAGCGCGACGCGAAGGAACAGGAAATCCGCGCCGAGATAAAGGTGCTGAAGGAAAAGGCACTCGCGGCCGGCGGTCTTTACGTCATCGCCACGGAACGCCACGAAAGCCGCCGTATCGACAACCAGCTGCGCGGTCGTTCCGGCCGTCAGGGTGACCCAGGCCGTTCGAAATTCTACCTGTCGCTTCAGGATGACCTGATGCGCATCTTCGGCTCCGAGCGCATGGACTCGATGCTGCAGAAGCTCGGCCTGAAGGACGGCGAGGCCATCGTCCATCCGTGGATCAACAAGGCGCTGGAACGCGCCCAGAAGAAGGTCGAAGCCCGCAACTTCGAGACGCGTAAAAACCTTCTGAAATATGATGACGTTCTGAACGATCAGCGTAAGGTCATCTTCGACCAGCGTCTCGAGCTGATGGAAGCCGACAATATCGGCGAAACCGCAGCTGACATGCGCCACGAAGTCATCGAAATGCTCGTGACCAAGCATATCCCCGAAAATGCCTATGCCGAACAGTGGGATATCGCCGGTCTGAAAGCCGGCATCGAGCAGTTCCTCAACCTTGACCTGCCGGTTGAGGAGTGGGCGAAGGAAGAAGGCATCGCCGAAGACGATATTCTTCAGCGCGTGACCGAGGCCGCCGACAAATACGCCGCCGAGCGCGCCGAACGTTTCGGCCCCGAGATCATGACTTACGTCGAACGCTCGGTCATTCTGCAGACGATCGACCATCTGTGGCGCGAGCACATCGTCAACCTCGACCACCTGCGCTCCGTCGTCGGTTTCCGCGGTTACGCTCAGCGAGACCCGCTGCAGGAATACAAGGCGGAAGCTTTCGAACTGTTCCAGGCGCTGCTCGCCAATCTGCGCGAGGCCGTTACCGCCCAGCTGATGCGCGTTGAGCTCGTGCAGCAGGAACCGCAGCAGCCAGAACTGCCGGAAATGACGGCGCATCATCTCGACCCCGTCACGGGCGAAGATGAAATGGCGCAGAGCACGCAGGCTGCTTTTGTGCCGGCCGAGGAACGCGATCCTAACAACCCCGCCACCTGGGGGCGCATCGGCCGCAACGAAATGTGCCCCTGTGGCTCCGGCAAGAAGTACAAGCACTGCCACGGCGTTTACGAGCAGGCGTAAGTCCGCACTCGGCCGCATGACAATTGATCGCCCGTAACCTTCGTTACGGGCGATTTTGTTTCGAGCTGGTCATCGCCAGCGAGCGGGCTGTTGACTGGCCACTGCACTTTCCATAAGTGAGCCTGATCATCTTCTGGACAAAGCTTCCATGGCCCCTCGCGATCTCGCCGCCTATATCTTTCTCGCGCTTGCGTGGGGAGCATCATTTCTGCTGCTCTTGCATGTCGTTGCGGCTTTCGGCTGGATCGGTGCAGTGACGCTTCGATCGCTCATGACGGCTGCGGCGCTCTTCCTGATCGCAAAGACTGTGCGCCGTAAGCTGACATTCTCCGCTGGCTGGCTTGGATTTACGGTCGTCGGTGCGACAACCGTCGCAGGGCAGTTGATTGGATTGTCCTACGCCACGCCGCAGATCGGTACTGCCATGGCGGCGATCCTGGTCGCGACCATTCCGCTCTTTTCCATGCTCATTTCGCAGCTCTGGGGGCTGGAACGCCTGACGCGTCAAGGCATGGCGGGTCTTGTCATCGGTTTTGCCGGCATCGTTCTGCTCGTTGGTTTTCCCGCCGTTCCCGTAACGACCGGCTTTATCATCGGTTGCGCCGCCGCGGTCGCTGCGTGCATCTGTGCCGCCTATGGCAGCAATTTCGCCAGCCGCCACCTGAAGGGTGTGGGGTCCTGGGAAATCACCATAGGCTCCTTCCTCGCCGGCGGCCTGATGACCCTGCCGCTTCTCTTTGCCGTCCCTCTCCCGAAAACACCTGCCCTTGTCGATTACGGTTATCTGCTGGTGCAGGCGGTCGTCATGAGTGGCCTCACCTACATCACCTACTTCAAGCTCGTCTCATCGATCGGCGCAACGAAGGCGATCAGCGTGGAATTTGCCGTCACCGTCGTTGCCGTTCTTGTCGGTGCGCTGGTGCTGGATGAACCGCTTTCGCTCCCCCAGCTTTTCGGTGCCGGCATTATTATTTTCGGCTGCGCCCTCGTGCTGGACCTCCTTCCCAAGAAGAAGGCGCCGCCTACGCCCTCCGGCGCTTGAAGGGTACAAAGACCTTGCTTGCTAACCGGTCATCGCGCAGATATTGGCACATGACCCAGCCGCTCCCAACCCTTCGTTAAGGATGAGCGGCTTATGATCAAGACGCCTTTTCAACTGGAAATGATGGCGTGTGGATCATGGCTCTCCTCAGCGCGGCGGAAAAAGCCTTACCCGCAGGCGTGCGAGCGACGCTATCGCCGCTGCTAGGAAAACTGGCTATCCTGCTTTCCGGTTCAGATGAGGTGTCCAGGGCGCAGCGCATGGCTCTGGTGGCGTTTGCGGTGCGCATCGTCAGCGCTGGCATCGCCTTCATCTCCCAGATCATCCTCGCCCGCGTGATGGGAGAGTTTGAATATGGCATTTTCGCCTTTGTCTGGGTGCTGGTGATCCTCTTCGGCAACCTTTCCTGCCTCGGTTTCCACACCACCGTCATCCGCTTTTTACCCGGTTACCGTCTGGAAGGGGCGCATGACAAGATCATGGGTCTAACCTCGACCGCCCGTGTCTTCGCCATGCTCTCGGCCAGCGTGGTTGCGATCATCGGCTTCATTTTTCTATACTTCTTCGGCGAAAGGATCGCCGATTATTATCTCATTCCCGTTTCGCTGGCCCTGTTTACCCTGCCGATGGTCGCGCTGGGCGATGTGCTGAACGGGACGGCGCGGGCCAACGGATGGGCGATTTCCGCGCTTAGCCCCACCTATATCGTTCGCCCGCTGCTGATCCTGCTGTTCATGATGGTGGCGATCGGTTTCGGCGCGGAAAAAACAGCAACAACCGCCATGCTTACGGCCCTTCTTGCCACGTACGTCACCACGCTTTCACATTTTCTCTTCATGAACCGGCGGCTCAACAGCCACTTCCGCAGCACGATGCGCAGGGTCTATTTCCGGCACTGGATAAGGTTCGCCTTTCCCATGTTCCTGATCGACGGCATCGGCTTCCTGATGACCAACTCGGATGTCGTGATCGTCGGGCTTTATCTGCCGCCGGATCAGGTCGGCATCTATTTCGCCGCGGCAAAGACCATCGTGCTGATGCAATTCGTGTTCTTCTCGGTGCAGGCGGCCGCTGCTCCGCGTCTGGCAGCCCTGATGTCCGCTGACGACCGGCCTGGCCTTGCCGCTTTCTCCAGCCAGGCGGCACGATGGGCCTTCTGGCCGTCACTTGCGGTCGGCAGCGTCGTGCTTCTGGCCGGTCCCTTCCTGCTGTCGCTCTTTGGTCCTGGCTTCGTCCAAGGCTACACGTTGATGTTTTTCCTTTTTTCCGGCTTTCTCGCCAAGGCATTGATTGGGCCCGGAGAAACATTGTTGAACATGGCCGGCAAACAAAAATTGTGCGTTGTTCTTTATATTGTTATCTTCGGTTGCAATATTGCACTCAACATGGCGCTCATTCCGGTCTATGGTCTCGCAGGGGCCGCGGCAGCGGTGGCGATAGCCATGTGCATCGAAGCTGTGCTATTGCATATTGCCATCCGCCGCACACTCGGGATCGTTCTTTTTGCCTTTAACGATATCCGGGCGGGTCAAAACACGCAGAAGACGGTGTAACGACAAGCATGTCCAGTGATCCAAACAATCCGGATTTTAGGGACCCGCGCATCGCGGCACTGATGGCGTCTGCAGAGCGTGACCGTCCCGTGGCTGACAGCAGCCGGCGCGTCGGCCGCGAAGGACGGGAGTTCTGTATCTATCCGGGTCAACTCGGCTATGAGATGCAGGAAGAGCTCGACTTTCTGTCGAACCGCGTCATGGAGGCGAATGTCTTCTTCACCGGCCGCCTGCTCGCCCCTGCCATGCCGCGGATTGAGGACAAGTCCGTTCGTTTTGCCCTCATTCGCGACGAGAATGGCGCCAGAAGCCGCATGCGGTTTCTCATGCCCTTCACCGTGGAGAAGCCGGGCTTTTCCATTGGGCCCTCCATTATTCGCGTCTGGGCCAATCCGTTCGGGCCGCTTGGCACGCCGCTCGTCGATACGGAAGGGGCCGCGGAAACCCTCGACAATCTTTTCGATGCGCTCTCCGACACCAATATGCGTCTGCCCAACGTGCTGGTTTTACCGGATGTTCGGTTGGAAGGGCCTTTTGCCCGCATGTTCAGGGCCATCGCACTTAGCCGCAACCTGCCTGTAACGACGACGGGAAACTATCACAGGCCGATGCTGGAAAGCCTGCTGGATGGCAAAACCTATCTGCGAAACGCCGTGGCGCCGCACCATCTGCGCGAGATGAACCGGCAATGGCGCCAGCTCGAAAAACTTGGCGCCCTCGCCTATACCGTCACACGGCAGCCAAAAGATGTCCGTTATCGGATGGAAGAGTTCCTGGCGCTTGAGGCCAGTGGTTGGAAAGGGCGCAAGCGCACCGCGCTCGTCAACGACCGATATCGCGCCGCCTTCGCGCGCGAAGCGATCACCAATCTGGCCGAAGCGGATGCAGTGCGCATCCACACCATCGACCTCAATGGAAGCGCCATCGCATCCATGGTGGTCTTCATCGCCGCCGGCGAGGCCTATACCTGGAAGACCGCCTTCGACGAAACCTATTCCCAGTTCTCTCCCGGCAAGCTATTGGTGGAGAAACTGACCGACTGGCATCTGGACGACGCCAATATCCTGCGCAGTGACAGCTGCGCGGTGCCAGATCACCCCATTATGAGCCGCTTCTGGCAGGAACGTCAGGAAATGGGCACGCTCGTTGTCGGGCTGACGCAGAATAGCGACCGCGATGTGCGACAGGTTTCCGCCCAGGTGGACATGTACCGCAACACCCGAAATCTCGCCCGTAGCCTCCGGCAAAAGATCCTGTCTTTCGGTCGTAAGGGCAATTGAGCCGAAGGACGCCAGAGCGCCCTTCGGATTAACGACGGATCCAGCGACCGCTTACCGCGATGCAGTCCGGATCATCTTGCAGAGTTGCGTCAGAGCCGCATCGTATCCGCCACCCAGAATATCGACACAACGGCGGGCGAGCTTGATCCGCTCGGTCCGTGACATGTCGTTGTAAGACTGGATAACCTGACGCATGGCGCGCGGCGTCATCGTGCCCGGCCTGCCGGGGTTGTTCGGGTTTCCGATCCCCGGGTTTCCGGGATTCCCAGGATTGCCCGGATTACCGGGATTGCCGGGGTTACCCGGATTGCCCGACGAGCCTGAGCCGCCAATTCCCAGCCCGACATCAACGCCTATTCCACGCGATCCGCCAACGCCAGCGCCGACATTCGCATTGATACCGTTGGAACCACCGACCGATGCGTTCACGCCAGCATTTATGCCGCTCGAACCACCCACCGATGCATTAACGTCTGTATTGATGCCGTTACTGCCGCCGACAGAGGCGTTGACATTAGCGCCTAGACCGCCGCCGCTCCTGCCGCCGACATCGGCGTTGGCATTAATGCCGCCGCTGCCACCAACGGAGGCACCGACCCCCAGGCCACCACTACCATTACCACCCACACTGGCATTAACCCCGTTCTCGCCACCGATCCCGATATCCAGCGCATGGGCGTTGACCGGCAAGATCAGGCAGGCAGACAATAATAGGTTACGCGAAAAAGCCCTCATAATTTCCTCCATATGAGTTAGCCGCTCCCTCCCCGCGTGGAAAACCCACAACACCAGTATAAGTTCAATTAGCAATTGCGTATATACTAATTTATTAGAGATATCTAAAATTATCGAAAATCCGCAATCAAAGGTGTTTCATTTTGAAACAGACTCGTACCGCGAACCCTTCAAATCGCGGATCTCTGAACGCCGCATCGGCTAGCGAACCAGGGTTTAGGCGCCTCGCCGATTTGCGCGGAGCGTTCGCCAAACCGAGAGCGCGCGCGACTTACCCAACCATTTTAATGAGCGTCAGATTTCCAGCTTTTGGGGTTGCACGCATGGCCTTGACCATGATAGACGCCGTGGCATTACCACCGTTGCCCCAATGGCGGAATTGGTAGACGCGCCGCACTCAAAATGCGGTTCCGAAAGGAGTGCTGGTTCGATCCCGGCTTGGGGTACCACTACCTGAAAATCACATTGATTTTCCTGCGTTTCTGGGCCGAAGGGCCCAAGCATGTTGCGCCGCTTAAAAAGTTCGACAGTTTACATTGCCGCTCGTCAATCACTTGATTGTCTACAGCAAACGGTGTGTGCCGGTGCGGATTCGCCCCGGCGGCCCAGCAAGCTGAATATCACACCCAAAGCGGCCGACTTGACACTACTTCTTCTGATCCAGCGCGTGACGACCGAAGTCTGGGGCGTCGACGTCCTGGCCCGCTTGCACGATGGAGCGGCGGATGGCGCGGGTGCGGGAGAAGAGTTCGAACAGCTTGTCGCCCTCACCCCAGCGAATCGCTCTCTGCAGGGAGGCGAGGTCTTCGGAGAATCGGGCCAGCATCTCAAGGATGGCATCCTTGTTGTGCAGGCAGACATCGCGCCACATCGTTGGGTCGGAGGCAGCGAGGCGGGTGAAGTCACGGAAGCCAGAGGCGGAATATTTGATTACTTCCGATTCCGTCACCGTTTCAAGATCATCCGCCGTGCCCACGATGTTATAGGCGATGATATGCGGCAGATGCGAAACGATTGCCAGAACCTTGTCGTGGTGTTCGGCATCCATTTCATCAACCCGCGACCCCAACGCCCGCCAGAAATTCTTCAGCTTTTCCAGCGCTTCAGCGTCCGTTCCCGGCAGCGGCGTAAAGATGCACCAGCGATCGCGGAACAGGCCGGCAAAGCCGGCGTCCGGACCGGATTTTTCGGTGCCGGCCAGCGGATGGCCTGGAATGAAATGCACGTGATCAGGCATGTGCGGGGCCATCTGCGCGATGACCGAGGCTTTGGTGGAGCCGACATCGGTGACGATCGCGCCCGGCTTGAGGTGCGGCGCGATCTGCTTTGCGACCATTTCCGACGCACCGACCGGGACCGAGACGATGACCAGGTCGGCATCATCAACCGCTTCTGCCGCCGAAACGGTGTAATCCGTGCCGAGCGCCAGTTCTTCAGCCCGTTTCAGCGTGTCCTCGCTGCGGGTGGAAATCGTCACTTCGCGAGCAAGCGCCAATTCCTTGATATCGCGGGCAATAGACGAGCCAATGAGGCCGATCCCGATCAGCGCGATGCGCTGGAACATGAAATCAGCCATTACGCCTGCCCCATAAACTCGGTCAGCGCTGCGATGACGCCAAGATTGGCCTCTTCGGAACCTATGGTCATCCGGAGCGCGTTCGGGAAGCCGTAACCGCGGACAGCCCGCAGGATGTAACCGCGACGGCTCAGGAATTCATCGGCGTCCGCTGCCCGCTTGCCGTCCTGATCCGGGAAGTGGATGAGGATGAAGTTGGTGACGGAGGGTGTGACGGTGAGGCCAAGGCCTGTGAAGGTCGTCACCAGCTTTTCCATCCACAGTGCGTTGTGCGCGACAGCCTTTTCGACAAAGGACTGGTCGCGGATGGCAGCAGCACCGGCAGCGATAGCCGGCGCGCTCATGTTGAACGGGCCGCGCACCCGGTTCAGCGCATCGATGATGGTGGCCGGGCCGTACATCCAGCCAACGCGCAGGGCCGCGAGACCGTAGACCTTCGAGAAGGTGCGGGTCATCACCACATTGTGGTTGCCGGAGACAAGCTCAAGACCAGCCTCATAATCGTTCTTGCGCACATATTCGGCATAAGCCGCATCCAGCACCAGCAGAACGTGCTTCGGCAGGTTGGCCTGAAGACGGCGAATTTCGGTTACGGGAACATAGGTTCCGGTGGGGTTGCCTGGGTTGGCGATGAACACCATCTTGGTCTTTGGCGTTACGGCGGCAAGGATTGCATCGACATCGACAGCGCAATCCTTTTCCTTCACCGTGACCGGGGTTGCACCGGCGCCCATGATCTGGATCTTGTATACGAGGAAGCCGTGCTCGGTGATGATCGCCTCATCGCCCGTGCCCAGATAGACGTGGCACAGCAGGCCAAGCAGTTCGTCCGAACCATTGCCGCACATGATATTCGCGATGTTGAGACCATGGACATCGGCAATTGCCTGACGCAACGCGACCGCCTGACCGTCAGGATAAATTTCCAGATGGCTGGCGGCCGTCGCGAAAGCCTCGATCGCCTTCGGGCTCGGCCCAAGCGGCGTTTCATTGGAAGAGAGCTTATAAACCTTCGCAACGCCATCCACATGTTCCTTGCCGGGAACATAAGCGGCGATATCCAGAATACCCGGACGCGGAACAGGTTGGCTAAGCTCTGCACTCATTTGATCGACCTTTGGAAAAACGCCGGAGAACCCGGCAACAACAATGCCGGAGGCATTAGACCGGAATGGGCGCTTTGTCGAGGGTCAGCGCGGCTTTCGCTGGCTTGCCGCCGTGCGTGTTGTGGGCACGCCCTGTGGCGCAAGCACGGGCACGAAAACCCGCCGGGACGCGCGCTGTGTGACGGGCAATCCCTGATAGAGGCGTTTTTGCGCTTCCACCACGATGACACCGGAAAATAGTGGCCAGAGACGCCGGCCGGTATGTTCGAGGTATCGACGGAATTTCAAGACCGGCCGGCTGGTCGTCGGTGGGAAAAACAGCGCCTCGGCGGTGGCGCCGGGCGTGAAATTCGTCTCGCGCAGCAGGGCGGTCAGCTGCCCGCGCGAATAAGGCCGGCCAGAGCCAAAGGGCGTGTGCTCCATGCGTGCCCACACACCACGCCGGTTCGGCACCACGATGACAAGACGGCCACCGGGCGCCAGCACCCGCCATATCTCCTTCAGGCTCTCGCGAGGATTTTCGGCAAATTCCAGCGCATGAACCATTAACACCCGATCGATCGACGAATCGGGCAACGGCAGTTCCTCATCGAACACCAGTGCCGTGGAGGAAAGCTCACTCGCCGGCCAGTTCACAGCCCCCTGCCCCGCCGGCATGAAAGCAAAGGTGCGTTCCGTATCGTGTCGAAAACGGTCCAGAAAAGGCACGGCGTATCCGAGACCGACCAACCGTTCCTCCGGCAAAGGCGGCCACAGCGTCGAAAGCGCCATGGTGATCGCCTGCTCGGCAGAGCGGCCAAGCGAAGAATGGTAGAATTCACGCAGATCGACGATATCGGTATTCATGGCGAGAATGTAGCATCAGGCAGTTGGACTTCAAGGCGTCTGGCCCTACATAGAAGGACAGGCGGACGAATGCGCCGGTTCTTGCCGGCAAATGGAGAGGATATGATGAAAGCTTTGGAAATAGACGTCTTTCTGTGCCGCAGCGATAATTTTGGGGTTCTGCTCCACGACCCGGTAAGCGGGGCGACCGCCGCAATCGACGCGCCGGAGGAAGGCCCGATTCTGCAAGCGCTCGACGGCCACGGCTGGAAGCTCACCCATATTTTTACCACCCACCATCATCAGGATCACGTCGAGGCTAATCTTGCACTGAAGGACCGATTCCAGTGCGAAATTCATGGCCCTTATGATGAGGCGGTGGCCATACCGGGCCTCGACCGCTCTCAGGCTGATGGCGACGAATTCGAGTTTGCCGGACGTCGGGTTCAGGTCATTTCGACACCCGGCCACACCGCCGGGCACATCTGTTATTACCTGCCGGACGACGGCCTGCTATTTGCGGCTGACACGCTTTTCGCCATGGGCTGCGGCCGCTTGTTTGAACGCCCGGCTGCGGATATGTGGCATTCCTTCCAGAAGCTCATGGTCCTTCCTGACGACACCAAGGTCTATTTTGGTCACGAATACACGCTGAGCAATGCCCGTTTTGCCCTGACGGTCGATCCTGACAATGCTGCGCTGCGCGACCGTGCGGAGCGCGTGGAAAAGGCGCGGCAGGCAAACGAGTTCACGATCCCGACGACCATCGCGCTCGAGAAACAGACCAACCCTTATATGCGGGTCGCGGATGCTGGTATTCGCAAACATCTGGGGCTTGAGGGCGCCAGCGATGCCGACGTCTTTGCGGAAATCCGCACGCGCAAGGACAACTTCTGATGACGAGAGATTTGTCAGCCCAGGCCATCGTTCGTGAACTTGGACTGGAGCCACATCCCGAGGGCGGCTTCTACCACCAGACTTTCCGCGACAAGGCCGGCGGTGAGCGCGGCCACTCCACCGCGATCTATTATCTCCTCGAAAAAGGCGACCGCTCTCACTGGCATCGGGTGACGGATGCGGTGGAGGTTTGGCACTATTATGCCGGGGCGCCAATCGCGCTTCATCTTTCACAGGACGGCCGGGAAGTGCAGACCTTCACGCTCGGTGCGGACATTCTGGCCGGCGAGCGCCCGCAGGTCATCGTGCCAGCCGATTGCTGGCAATCGGCTGAAAGTCTCGGCGACTTTACGCTCGTCAGCTGCACCGTCTCGCCGGGCTTTGTCTTCTCGAGCTTCGTCATGGCCGATCCCGACTGGTCGCCGGGAGATGCGCTGTGATTCTCAGCGCATTGCCCGTCAAATGAGCGGATGCCACTCGCTTCTTTTCCCAGTGGGGAGGAGAAATACACGGCAGCATCTGTTTTTTACGCCACCATCAGCTTTCGTCAGCCACCATACTTCGTAGCGGTGATGTACACCTGTCCCACCCGTGTCGGAATGACGGCGTAGACGGGCGCGTAGACATCCATATTGTTCGACTTGGCGAACCAGATCTCCATGGAGATTGATTTCAGATACTCGATGTCCTTGCGACCCTGCCGGTAACCCGACTTCGGCACGTATCTCGCCTTGCAGACGATTGCGTCGCCGCTGAAGCCATTCGTCTTGAATGGTTTCGTGCCGCTCGAGCTCAAGACGAGATCGAGTCGCGACTCGCCGTCATAGATTGGCAGGCGAGTCGGGCAGATGCGGCCGCCGGCTGGAATGATCAGCCCGGAGATCGGATCGAGAACCGAGCGAAGGTCGCGATCCTTCACTTCGACCCAGTTGTCCGGCCGGGGCTTCGGCTCCGGTTTTACCGTCGTCGATGTGACATTACCGTTACGATAGACGACGTCATAGGTGCGCACCCGCTTGCCGTCCTTGTAGACCAGCGAATATTCGTTGGCCTGCAGGCGATGGCCGCGCTTGGCGCCGGAAACGGTCGTTTTTCCGGAAATGTCCTTCAGAACGCTGGCAAGGCCCGCGGCGCTGAAGGAGCCTGAGATCGAGTAATTCGGTCCATCCATGCGAGTCGAAAAGCTCGCCCTTGCGATCGGCAAAATGCCGAGATTGATACTATATTCGCTCGTGTGGCGCGCTTCGGCGGCGGACAAAGGCGAAACGCCTGCGAGCGCCATGGTAGCGGCCATGAAAATGCTTTTTCCTCTGGCAATCATTTTGATATCACCTTAAAAGAGGCGCGGAAGCGGCCTTATCGGGCGATCATATACGCTGACTTGTGGCAATAAAAAAGCGGACGACGGTTGAAAACGCCGGAATTTCCTTTGATTTGATCGCGAGCGGCTTGACTGTTTGGTCTCGTCTGACTATAGAACCGCAACTTTCCAATCATGGCCAGTTGGATCGCCAGCCCGGTTTTGCCGGTGGTGAGCCAGTGGTGAAACAGACGAAACGAAATAGGTGTACCCATGTCCCGTGTATGCGAATTGACCGGCAAGGGCGTCCAGACGGGCAACAACGTCAGCCACGCCAACAACAAGACCAAGCGCCGGTTCCTTCCGAACCTCTGCCAGGTCACGTTGATCTCCGATGCTCTCGGCCAGCGCTTCCGTCTGCGTGTTTCCGCAGCCGCTCTGCGCTCGGTTGAACACCGTGGCGGTCTCGATGCCTTCCTTCTGAAGTCCGGCGAAAACGAACTGAGCATGCGCGCTCGTCTCCTGCGCCGCCAGATCGCCAAGAAGACGGCTGAGGCTGCTTAATAGCGGCTTCGACATCATCTGATATTCAGAGGGCTTGAATGGCTTTTGCCGCTCAAGCCTTTTGTATGTTCAAGATTTCACGTGCATCGCGATTTGCGACAACCACACTGGATGTCGGCGCAATGTTTGGCTCCAACTGGTGGCATCACCCAGGATAAAAAAATGCCCTATCTTCGCTACACGCTGATCTATGTGCTGCTGATGACGCTCGTCGTCGTGGCGTCCAATATTCTGGTGCAGTACCCGCTGTCGGGCTCGCTGTTTGGTATCAACCTCGGTGATCTTCTGACTTGGGGCGCCTTCACCTATCCGGTTGCCTTCCTTGTCACCGATCTCACGAATCGCCAGTTCGGACCATCAATCGCACGCCGCGTCGTATTTGCCGGCTTCATCGTCGGCGTCACGCTCTCCTTCTGGACCTCCATTCCGCGAATCGCTGTCGCTTCCGGAACCGCCTATCTGATCGGCCAATTGCTGGATATTTCCGTGTTCAATCGCCTGCGCCGTCAGCGCTGGTGGCATGCGCCGCTTGCGGGCTCCATGCTGGGCTCGGTGCTGGACACGGCGCTGTTCTTCTCGATCGCCTTTGCGGCAAGCTTCTCCTTTGTTGGCCCCAATGACGCCTTCGCCATTGAAAACGCGCCCGTGCTCGGCGTCTTCGCCACGGAAGCCCCCCGCTGGATTTCCTGGGCAATGGGCGACCTTTCGGTTAAGGTTCTCGTCGGCCTCGTCATGCTCCTGCCTTACGGCGCGTTGATGAACACGCTGAAGCCGATGCCTGGACCCGTCAAAGAAAGCTGACATTTTCCGTCAGCGGATTTGCGACCAAGAACCCTGGACCAAATCACGCTTGCAAATCTACGGATGGCTGTGCAATCTCCCATTTGTGGTGAAGTTTGGAGGCGTTCAGCATGCAGATCAAGGACCGGATCGACGTTTTGAACGCAACCAGCGCCACCCTTTCGGGTTCCACCTTCGACGATGTCAATTTGTCGGGAACAGCATTCAATAACGTTAATTTGGCCGGCACACGCTTCAACAATATCAACCTTTCGGGTGCCTCGTTCACCGACAGCAACATGTCCGGCTGGTCGATTGATGACGTCAATTTGACGGGTCTTAAGCTGATCAACTCAAATCTATCCGGCGCCAACATATCGGCCTGCCGAATGACAGGCATGAAGATCGACGGCATTCCTGTCGAGGATCTCCTGGCTGCTTACAAAGCGGCGAAAGAGCAAGCCTGATACTCACTCAACCAGCTTGAACTCCAGCATCAGGTTGCGCTGGAGGAATGAGTGGTTGTCGTCGGACACGATGATGAGGCGCGTCGAGCCGTCCGCGTCCTTCACGATGTCCATGCCTTCCATGTTATCGATCTGGTAGGCCATGCCTGCCTCGAGCAGGATTTCGCCGTCCACGACCGCGCCGGGCCGGATATCAGCGCCACGCAGGCGGCGGATGCGCATGCCCACACCTTCGGCAAAATTGAAGCGGCGTTCGAGCAGCAAGAGGTCGCCATTGGGCAGGAATGCGCCGTCTGTGACATCGAACGAGGGATGGTGGGTAACTGCGAAGGTGCCTTTCAGCGGTCCCTCCAGGATTGCCGCGAGAAGATTGCCATCCGCATCGATGCTTTTTTCCGCCACGACAACGAGAGCGCCACCGAGTGGCGACGCGCTCGGCGATACCGCCAGCGTTTCCAACCCGCCATTGTGGCGCAACTCGTCATTGGGGATGAGATGAGGCAATCGCCCAACCGGTTTTGCAGACAGAAATCCCGGATCGGCATAAATATCGATCCTGTGGCGTTGCTCGTAACTCACGAAAACCTTGCCGTTGCGCAACGCAAGACCCTCGGCATCCATGTCCATCTTGCGTGGCGGTTCGCGGCCGCTCATGTCCAGCATCGGCGCGATACGGGTCTCGGCAACGCCAGACAGCGCACCCACCGCATCGCGGGTGACCCGGCCCGTCAGCCAATGACCGGTATCCAGCACCGCAACAAAGTCCTCACCGTTGGGGCGGAACCGAATGGAGGATATCGCACCGAACAATTTCTCCGGCGAGCTCATCACCATGCCGCCGATGAATTCCAGTTTGCCGAAGCGTTTCGCGCTCGTCCCGACCTCGAAGCCGGAGAACTGGCGAACGCTGACCGGCACATCGATCGTCGAAGCGCCGATCGACACCGGAAACAGCGTGACCGCCATGACAGCGGCCATCGACAGAATCCCGCGAGGGGTGGAAGTCCGGCCTTGCTTATCCCGCACGGCGGAGCCTGCGCGACGAACCGGAAGCGCTGCTCGTATCCTCGAAGAGAGCTGCCAACTGCTCGGTCATCGCGCCAGCCAGCTCATCTGCGTCAACAATGGTGAGGGCGCGGCGATAGTAACGTGTCACGTCGTGGCCGATACCGATTGCCAGCAGCTCAACCGGCGACCGTGTCTCGATCTGCTCGATCACAGCGCGCAGATGCCGTTCCAGATAATTGCCCGGATTGACCGAAAGGGTCGAATCGTCGACCGGCGCACCGTCCGAGATCATCATCATGATCTTGCGCTGCTCGGGACGGCCGATCAGGCGGTTATGCGCCCACATCAACGCTTCGCCATCGATGTTTTCCTTGAGCAGACCTTCGCGCATCATCAGGCCGAGATTGCGCCGCGCGCGCCGCCACGGCGCATCCGCCGACTTGTAGATGATGTGGCGCAGATCGTTAAGGCGGCCAGGGGAAGCTGGCTTGCCACTGGCAAGCCATTGCTCGCGCGATTGTCCACCCTTCCACGCCTTGGTGGTGAAGCCGAGGATTTCCACCTTCACACCCGAGCGCTCCAGCGTACGCGCCAGAATATCGGCGCAGGTGGCGGCAACCGTGATCGGACGGCCGCGCATCGAACCGGAATTGTCGATGACCAGCGAAACCACGGTGTCGCGGAATTTGGTGTCGCGTTCCTTCTTGAAGGAAAGCGGCTGCATCGGGTCGATGATAAGCCTGACGAGACGGGCCGGATCGAGATAGCCCTCTTCCAGATCGAAATCCCAGGAGCGGTTCTGCTGCGCCATCAGGCGGCGCTGCAACCGGTTCGCCAGTCGTCCGACGGCACCCTGGAGATGAGCAAGCTGCTTATCGAGAAAAGCGCGCAGGCGGTCCAACTCAGCGTCGTCGCACAGTTCCTCGGCATGGATTTCCTCGTCGAATTCCTGGCTGAAGATACGGTAGTCGACCTTCTCGTTGAAGTCGTCGAAGGGACTGTTGGGACGGCGGGTTTCGCCGGGCGTTTCGGACTCCTCGTCGAGATCGTCGGACATTTCCTCATCCGACATCTCGGCGCCGTCCATCTCGCCTTCTTCCATTTCCTCCTGCGAGGCCTCGTTTTCATCGGCCGGCGTCGCGTCGGAGCCGGCCTCTTCCTCGACCTGCTCTTCCTCGGTCTCGTTGGTGCGCGGCTGGTCCTCGTTAGACTCCGCTTCCTGGCTTTCCGGCTCGTTATCCTCGTCGCCGAAATCCTCCGCCATCTGCATCGAGGTCAGCATCTTACGCACCAGACGCGAAAACGCCTTCTGGTCGCCGATCACCTTGGAAAGATCGTTGAGGTCGCCGGCAGCCTTTTCCTCGATGAAATCCCGCCAGAGGTCTAGGACCTTGCCGGCACTTTCCGGCGGCTTTTCGCCTGTCAGCTTCTCGCGCACCAGCAGTGAAACTGCTTCGGCAAGAGGGGCGTCATCCTGTTTCGTAATACCGGCGAAATTCGCCTTGGCGTATTTTTCCGTGTTCATGGCGTGAATGTTGGAAGCCATGCCCGGCATGCGCAGTGCGCCGATGGATTCGACGCGCGCCTGCTCGACAGCATCGAAAATCAGCCGCGCTTCAGCGCCCTGCGGCGACATCACCGCGTGCGTGTCGGCATCGTGGCAGGCCAAACGCAGCGCCATGGAATCGCCGAGGCCACGAGTTATCGCGATTTCCTGCGCGGTCGGCTTCTTGGAGATTTCCGGCAGGCGCATGCGCTCGCCGGCAAGACCTGGCCGTTCATTGGCGAAAACGACCTCGACTTCAGCATCACCGGCGACTGATCGCACGCATCCGGCAATTGCCTGACGCAACGGCTCGGTATCAACAGCCGTACCCGGTTTCGGTCTGGAATTGTCGCCACGCGCTGCCATTGTCTTTCCTGTCAATTGTCGACGCACCGTGACCGCCCATCAATCGATACGCGGCCACGCGACGTCTTCAAGTCATCGAAATCATCTCCGGACAAGCCGGGGACGATCAGGCGCTCAGAACGATGTTCGCGGCGCTTTCCTTAAGCTCGACGCCGAAAGCGCGCTGATACTGTTCGGCCACCAGCGTGCGCTCCAGCTCGTCACACTTGTTGAGGAAGGTCACGCGGAAGGCAAAGGCGAGATCGCCGAAGATTTCCGCATTCTCAGCCCAGGTGATGACGGTACGCGGGCTCATGACGGTGGAAAGGTCGCCATTGATGAAGGCCGAACGGGTTAGATCGGCGACGCGCACCATCTTGGATACGGTTTCGCGCCCCTTCGGATTGTCGAAGCTCTTCACCTTGGCGGCGATGATGTTCACTTCCTGCTCATGCGGCAGGTAGTTCAGCGTGGTGACGATGGACCAGCGGTCCATCTGCGCCTGATTGATCTGCTGCGTGCCGTGGTAAAGGCCGGTCGTATCACCAAGGCCCACCGTGTTGGCGGTCGCGAAGATGCGGAACGCCGGGTGAGGACGGATAACGCGGCTCTGGTCGAGCAGGGTCAGGCGGCCGGAGGATTCCAGCACGCGCTGGATAACGAACATCACGTCCGGGCGACCAGCGTCGTATTCATCGAAGACGAGCGCGACATTGTGCTGGTAGGCCCAGGGCAGGATGCCGTCCTTGAATTCGGTGACCTGCTTGCCGTCTTTAAGCACGATGGCGTCCTTGCCGACGAGATCGATACGGCTGACATGGCTGTCGAGGTTGACGCGAACGCAGGGCCAGTTGAGGCGCGCAGCCACCTGCTCGATATGGGTGGATTTACCCGTGCCGTGGAAGCCGGAGACCATGACACGTCGGTTGTGAGCAAAACCGGCAAGGATCGCGAGCGTCGTGTCGCGGTCGAAAAGATAGTCGGGATCGAGGTCCGGTACATAGGCGTCGCCCTGGGAATAGGCGGGAACCCGCAGATCCGTATCAATGCCGAAAACCTCCCGCACGGACACTGTCGTGTCGGGCAGGTTGGAAATATCAAGGTCGATTTTGCTCATCACGTCTCCAAGGCGGGCGGCAGCCACCCGGCCACATCATCAATCAGGCGGTAAACACGTAAGTTGGCTTAGCAGAAACCTGACTGCTTTAACAATTGATATGCTTGAACAACAGCCCGAAAACGCTCTTCCGAACCACGATCGCCACCATTAGCATCAGGATGGTGCTTTTTGACAAGCTCCTTATAGCGCCTTTTTATGTCTTCCTGCTTTGCGCTGGCCGCAAGGCCGAGGGTATCGAAGGCTTTTGCCTCCAGCGTCTTGAGCTTGCGGTCCTGCTGCATGCGGGTGCCGCCTGCCCGCCCGCCGCCGGCAAAACCGCCGGTAAAGCCGAAAGGATCGCGAATACGCGCATTGCCGCTGGCCGAACCGGAGCGCAGCGTGGAATGCAGCGGGCTGTCACGCGCAGTCTTGTTGACGCCCACCGTCCAGGTGGGGCGATGGCCTGTGATCGCTTCCTTCTGGTAACGAGCGATCTCGCTGTCGGAAAGGCCTGAAAAATAGTTATAGCCTTTATTATATTCCTTCACGTGTTCAAAACAGAACAGGAAGAATTGCCCCTCGGCATTGCGGCCGACGGGTGCCCGGTGAACGCCCGGCTTGTCGCATCCGTCCCACTGGCAGACAGGGGCCTGAACCTCAGGTTCCCGCTCCCTTTTCCGGCGCGTGCGGATGCGATCGAAATATTTCGAATCCAGTTTCATGATGCCCTGATTATGGGGTGCGAAAAGCCGCACAACAAGAATTGACAAAAAGGAATGTTACAGGCTTTTAGGGAGCCCCCTTCAAAGACCGGCAAACAGAATTGGAGCCCTTCGAATGTCTCTGCGAGAGCGCATAGAAACCAAGCTTCGGGAAAGCTTTTCACCGGAGCGCCTGAGGGTCGTCGATGAAAGCCAGATGCATGCGGGCCACCAGCCCGATATCACAGGTACCGGCGAAACGCATATGCGTGTCCAGATAGTGTCGGAGAGCTTTTCCGGCAAGTCCCGCATCGAACGGCACCGGGCAATCAACGCGCTTTTGAAGCCGGAACTCGACGCTGGGCTGCATGCGCTCGCGATCGAGGCAGCAGCGCCGGGGGAGGCGGTGAGATTTTAAGTAAAGGTTGCCCTCAGCGCCGAGAGCAAGCCCCCTCATCCGGCCCTTCGGGCCACCTTCTCCCCGGCGGGGAGAAGAAACCGGCGGCAGCGCCTTACTCAAAAGCGCCAGCAACGTTCCACGTATAGCATTGCCAAAGCGGCGTGTTCTTCTCCCCGCGGGGGAGAAGTGCCGGAGAGAAGCGAGGCGATGAGGGGGCTCCCTTCACCGTACTGCTCTGCGCCAACTCACCCCGGATGCTTCTCCGACAGGAATGACTGCACCTCGGACGCCGCCACATCATCCGCCACGAAGGACTGGCCAATGCCGTGGGTGAGGATGAAGGTGAGCTTGCCGCCCTTGACCTTTTTATCCTGCGCGATCGCCGCCATCAGCGTCTCGACCGGCGGCAATTCGCCGGGAATATCCTTCATTGTCGTTGGCAACCCGACAGCCTTCAGATGCGCTTCGACGCGCGCGGCATCGTCGGGGCTGGCGAGGTTGAGGCGGGCGGAGAACTGGTGGGCCAGCACCATGCCGATGGCGACGCCTTCGCCGTGCACCAGCCGCTCGCTGTCGTAATTGGTTGCCGCTTCCAGCGCGTGACCGAAGGTATGACCGAGGTTCAGAAGGGCGCGCACGCCATTTTCCTTCTCGTCGGCCACGACAACATCTGCCTTCGCCTGGCAACTCGTCGCAATCGCCTGGATGCGAGCGGGGCCGCCGGTGCGGATTTCGTCCCAGTTCTTTTCCAGCCAGAAGAAGAAATCCGGCTTGTCGATCAGACCGTACTTGACGACTTCGGCGTAGCCGGCGCGGAACTCGCGCGGACTGAGCGTATCGAGCACAGCCGTATCGGCCAGCACCAGATCAGGCTGGTGAAAAACACCGAGAAGGTTCTTGCCGTGGCGGCTGTTGATGCCGGTCTTGCCACCGACGGAGGAGTCGACCTGCGACAGAAGCGAGGTCGGTATCTGCACGAAACGTACGCCGCGGCGGACAATGCCTGCCGCAAAACCGGCGAGATCGCCGATCACGCCGCCGCCGAGCGCGATCACCGCATCGTTGCGCTCCACCCTTGCGGCGAGAACCGCATCGCAGACCGTCATGAGATGCTCGAAGCTCTTGGTCTTTTCACCGGCCGGCAGGGTCAGCGAGACGGCCTCGATGCCATCCGTCTGCAATCCGTCCATGAGACCTTCGAGATAAAGCGGCGCGACATGCTCGTCCGTGATGATCGCCGCGCGTTTACCCTTAAGCCGTGCCGAGATTTCGCCGCCTGCCCTGCCGATCAATCCCGCCCCGATCAGAATGTCATACGCGCGCTCGCCAAGCGGCACGTGGACGAGACGTTCATCGGCATGGATTTCGGAAGGCGTCATGGTGGTCAGTCTTTCTGTTTAAAGCCGGCAATAGCCGTCAGCACTTCGGTAGCGATGATTTCCTTGCGAACATCACGAGATTCAATGGTGATGTCGGCCTCCGCATAGATCGGATAGCGCTTCTCCATCAGGGCAGCGAGCGTAGCCTTGGGGTTTTCCGTCTTCAGTAACGGGCGATGGTCACGCTTGTTGACCCTCTCCCACAGAACCTCAAGATCGGCTTTCAGCCACAGCGAAATGCCGCCCCGCCTGATATGAGCGCGGGTATTGTCGTTGATGAAGGCGCCGCCGCCCGTCGAGACGACCTTGGGACCGCCACGCAGCAGGCGCTTGATGACCCGCGTTTCCAGCGCCCGGAATTCCTCTTCGCCATAGGTGGCAAAAAGCTCCGAAATCGTCATGCGCGACACGCGCTCGATCTCGACGTCCGTATCAATGAAAGGAACCCTGAGCTGCTGGGCGACCATGCGGCCCACTGCCGACTTTCCAGCCCCCATCAGCCCGACGAAGACGATGTTTCGCCGTCCGAGCCTTGCCCGCGCTTGCTCCCCGAGTGTGGCCGGGACGGATAAATTCGTTTCATTCATAAATTTGAAAGCCCGTTTGGCATGGATATCTGCAAATGTTTACGAAGCGTCAAGCCAAATTGCTGCCTGAATGGCGGTGAATCACAATGATCGCCGCATGCGGCGTGGACGGAGCTTGCAATTTGATCTTGTCGCCGCTTTCGCCGCACCGCATATACGTTTGATCGCCACCTGCACGGAGCCGCCATGCCCACCCTCTTCCGCTTCACGATGATACTGGCGACAATCGCGGGGCTGATCTACGGCGGCATGGTGCTGCTTGTCATGGTCGTTCAGCCCCGCGACCGCGAAGTGACGGTGCGTATTCCCTCCGAGCGGCTGAACCCGCCGGCGACAGAACCGGCGCGGCGCACCCCATGAGCGAACGCCAGTTGGCAGGGCGCGACGGCGCGCGGCTTGAAAGCTTTCTGGAAATGATGAGCGCCGAGCGGGGTGCCGCCACCAACACGCTCGCATCCTACGAGCGTGACTTGACGGATCTTCGTGAATTTCTCGGTGGTCGCGGCCAATCTCTGACAGAGGCCCAGACGCCTGATCTCTCCGCTTATCTGACCCACCTGTCCGCCCAAGGTTTTGCCGCGACCTCCCAGGCGCGCCGCTTGTCATCCATGCGGCAATTCTATCGCTTCCTCTATTCGGAAGGAATGCGCAGCGACGACCCGACCGGGATCATCGATGCGCCCAAGAAGGGCCTTGCCCTGCCGAAGACGATGAGCGTCGCAGACGTGAACAGGCTTCTGGGCCTTGCGGCGCAAGAGGCAGCAACGGAGGGTCCCGGCCAACTCGCCCGCATCCGCATGCATCTGCTTCTCGAACTGCTTTATGCAACCGGCATGCGTGTCAGCGAACTGGTTTCTCTGCCGGTCAAGGTGCTGCGTCAGGAAGGGCGTTTCCTGATGATCCGCGGCAAGGGCAACAAGGACAGGATGGTTCTTCTTTCCCGTGCGGCGATCGAGGCGATGGAAAAATACGAGGCTGCCCGAAAGGCGCTCCTGCGGGAAAACGGCAAGGCGCCGAAAAAGGCGGACGTTGCGGAGAGCCTGTGGCTCTTCCCGTCCAACAGCAAGGAAGGCCACTTGCCCCGCCAAGTCTTCGCCCGTGACCTCAAGGAGATCGCCATGCGGGCGGGCCTTTCTCCTTCTGCAGTGTCGCCGCATGTGTTGCGTCATGCCTTTGCAAGCCACCTCTTGCAGAACGGTGCGGATCTGCGTGCGGTGCAGGAACTGCTCGGCCATTCCGACATTTCCACGACACAAATCTATACACATGTATTGGAAGAACGGCTGCAAGAGCTGGTACAAACACATCACCCCCTTGCCAAACAGGGCAAAAACCTTGATTAGAGCGACCGGAACCGCCGGATAACCCGGTCAAACCTTGCGCAAAACGATCGGAAACGGATCTCATGCACAATTATCTCGACTTCGAAAAACCTATCTCGGACCTTGAAGGCAAGATCATCGAGCTGAAGAAGCTTGCCGATGAAGACGAGAGCATAGACACCTCGGAGGAGATCAACCGCCTGGAATCGCGCGTCAACGATGCGATGCAGGATATCTATTCCAAGCTGAACGCCTGGCAGAAAACGCAGGTCGCGCGCCATCCGCAGCGCCCGCATTTCGTCGATTATGCCAAGGCGCTGTTCACGGATTTCACGCCGCTTGCCGGCGACCGCAAATTTTCCGAAGACGCCGCCATTCAGGCCGGTCTTGCCCGTTTCAACGGACAGCCCGTCGCTATCATCGGTCAGGAAAAGGGCAACGACACCAAGAGCCGCCTGAAGCACAATTTCGGCAGCCCTCGCCCGGAAGGCTACCGCAAGGCGATCCGAGTTCTGGAACTGGCCGACCGCTTCTCGCTGCCGGTCGTCACGCTCATCGATACGGCCGGCGCTTATCCCGGCGTCGGCGCTGAAGAGCGCGGTCAGGCCGAAGCCATCGCCCGCTCGACGGAAATGTGCCTGAACGTGAAGGTGCCGATCGTCTCCGTCGTCATCGGTGAAGGCGGCTCGGGCGGCGCGATCGCGATCGCCACCGGTAACCGCGTCTACATGCTTGAACATGCGATCTATTCGGTGATCTCGCCGGAAGGCGCCGCTTCCATCCTCTGGCGCGATTCGACCCGCGCCAAGGAAGCCGCGACCAACATGAAGATCACCTCGGAAGATCTGAAATCGCTCGGCGTCATCGACGGAATCATTCCGGAACCGATCGGCGGAGCGCACCGCGCTCCAGAAACCGTCATCAACGCGACGGGTGACGTTATCGCCAAGGCTCTGGCCGATCTTTCCCAGCGCTCTGGCACGCAGCTGCGGGCCGAACGCCGCCAGAAATTCCTGGATATCGGCCGTAACCTCTAGACCATTTCCAGTAAAAGTGCACAGCGGTTTTACGTCCGGAAAATGCGTCTATAGAAAGAGTCAGATTGTTTTGGCGGCTCGAAGGGAAGCCAGAACAATTTGACTCCGGCCTTAATTTCCGCTGCTATCGCCCCAACTCGGCCATAGTCCGGTCACATCAACAGATGGATCGGCGGCCGCGGGGGCGGATCCGATTTCAGTTAAGAAGATGTAAACGGTTAATACCGTATTTAAATTGCACACGGAACGGTATAGAACTGCCGTCAATTCGTGCCATCGTCTTTCGGATCAGATCATGCGTTTGACACATTTTGCACTTCTTGCCTGTACCGCGCTCGTTCTTGCCGGATGCAACGACACGCTCGAAACCGTCGAGCGGGATGTGTCGCACATCAAGAACAAGGTCGATTACCCACTGTCTCCGTCCATTCTGGCCGAGATCGACAAGAAGGGCATGGACCGCACATCGCCGATCATGATCCGCATCTTCAAGGAAGAAGGTGCGCTCGAAATCTGGAAGGCCAAGCGCGACAACCGTTTTGACAAGATTGCCGAATACCAAATCTGTGCATGGTCTGGAAAACTCGGCCCCAAGGTAAAAGAAGGCGACCGGCAGGCGCCCGAAGGTTTCTACAACCTCACCCCCGCGCATCTGAACCCGAATTCGAAATATTATCTCGCCATCAATACCGGCTTCCCGAACCGCTACGACGCTGCCAATGGCCGCAACGGCACCAATCTGATGATCCACGGCGCCTGCTCATCGTCAGGCTGCTATTCGATGACGGATGCGCAGATTCTGGAAATCTACGGTTTTGCCCGCGATGCCTTCAAGGGCGGCCAGAAAACGGTTCAGCTGCAGGCATTTCCTTTCCGCATGACGGCGGAAAACATGGCCCGTCATCGCAAGAGCGAGCACCTCGAATTCTGGAAGATGCTGAAGGTCGGCTACGACAATTTCGAAGTCACTAAACGTCCGCCCGAAGTGAATGTCTGCGAGAAGAAATACGTCTTCAACCAGCAAACCGAGGGCGGCAGCTTCAATGCATCGGCCCAGTGCCCGCCAATGAGCACGCCGCCCGCGCTCGTGAGCGCGCTTTCGAGCTATGAGAAGACCTACGATCTCGCCTATGAAAAGGCGATGAAGAAATATGAAGGCATGGCTTGGTATGACCCAAGCGAAGCCGAGCGCAAGGCGCTGGTGGCCGAAAAGCGCAAAGGCCGCGAACCCGCCTATGCCCCGACCGGTTCGGCGCTGAAGGCCGGCAAGTTGATGAAGGAAACGGAATATGCCGCGCTGATGGAGAAGAAGGCGCAGCAGGTGACGTCGTCTTCGCCAGCGACCACCGCAACCGCCTCGGCGCTGCGTGGCCCTCGTCCTTCCGCTACCCAACCGGCCACGGCGCCGCAATCGGATCCCGCCCCAGCTGCCCCGACAATGGTTGCCTCGGCTACGCCTGCAGCAGCCGGCCAGACTGGCGCTTCTGCCCAGAGCGTTCCGGTGCCAGCCATGAACCCGCTTGCCTATTCCGGTGCCCCGGCGCCGGAAGCACCCGAAAAGAAGCCGTTCTGGAAGTTCTGGGCCAAGGAATGACCGCGACGAACGATATCGTCTATGATTTGAGGGGGCTTAAATGCCCCCTTCCGGTTTTGAGAAGCCGCAAGAAGCTCGCAACGCTGAAAACGGGGGATGTTCTCACCGTCGAGACGACCGATCCTTTGGCGGTGATCGATATTGCGCATATGTGCAATGAGGATGGGCATCGTCTGGTGGAGACGACGGCGCTGGATAAGGGCCATCGGTTTCGGATTGTGAAGGGCGGGCAGGACGCCTTTTGACGCGGTCGCGCGACCTAAAACCGGAAGCCCGAAATCGCCAAAGGATTATCCGTCAGCGCCTGCCCGTCGGGGCGATCGATACCCGGAGCGCTGGTAAAGGCAGCGAAGAGGTCCTTGACGAAAGCCTCCGGCAAATCCTTCGTAATCAGCACCATGCGCGTGCGCTGATCGGCGGGGTCCGGCCAGGCGGAAAGACGCTCCGGCGCGTGAAAAATCGTCTGCACGCCATGGAGCACCAACGGCCTGCCCGGATTGTCCGTGAGCTTCACAATCGCCTTCATGCGCAGAAGCTTTTCACCATGCGCCGAGCGCAGCAAATCCACGAACATGTCGATGGCCATTGGGCTTATCGGCTCGTCGTGAATGATGGAAAAGGAACGAATGGATGCATCGTGGCGGTTCACGTCGTGGCCATGATGGTGATCATCGTGGTCATGATGATGATGATGATGATCGTGGGCATCATCATGGTGGTGGTGATCGTGCAGCGCCTCTTCGCCTAGCCAACGGCTAACATCGGCGGTCTTGCTGCCGGCATCGTAAAGGCCATTATCGAGCAGACCAGCTGCGCTCCAGTCGGTTTTGTCGCCGTCCTCGATTATCGCGCGCGGATTGAGCGCCTGTAGGCGGGTCGTCAATGCCGCAATCGCGGCGTCACCGGCCAGCGCACGTTTGGTCACCACCAGACGATCGGCCACAGCCACCTGTTTTACAGCTTCCTGATGATTGTCGAGCGTGGAGAGGCCGTTCACGGCATCCACCACAGTGACCATGCCAACAAGCACGAAATTTTGCGCAATGACCGGGTTACCCATGACCGACTGCATGACGGGAGCAGGATCGGCAAGACCGGTCGTTTCGATGACCACACGCTTCACCGGTTTCAGCTTGCCGGTCTGGATACCGTCCATCAGTTCCGCCAGCGTGTCCACCAACTCACCGCGCACGGTGCAGCAAAGGCATCCTTCCGCCAGTTCTATGATGCCCTCGCCCTCGCCCGCGCTCTCGACCAGCATGTGATCGATGCTGACATCGCCGAATTCATTGATGATGATCGCCGCGTCGCTCATGTCAGGGTCCTTGAGGAGCCGATTGAGCAGAGTCGATTTTCCGGCGCCGAGAAATCCGGTGATAATGGAGACCGGGATACGATCGCGAGACATGTCTGGCCTATATGTTGATTGCCGCTTTGGGGAAGTCAGTTCAGGACGCAAGACCCGCAACGGCGTAAAGCTAAAACAAATCGCCCGAGGCTGGCAGCCGCGAGCGACACTGTAATATCATAACATGATCGACCTGCGAATAGCCAAATGGCATCGTAGCCGGCAGACCTGTGCCGGCACCTTCGCCCGTTCGTCAGAATGTGGGCCGTGGGATCGGGATCGGGACGTTCGCCAACTGCCCCTTTGCGGCCGCGCCTTTGGGCGCATTAACCGCGACCGTCTCGCTGCCCGGTATAAGACCGGCGAAGGAATATTCCGGCGGGCGGGTCATTTCCTGCACATAGGGCGAATGGATGACCATGCGGCCTGCTTCGTCGCGTCCCTCACTGCGGATTTTGGCCGCCTTCGGGTTGCAGATTTCGGCGCTGATATCGTTGACCTCGGCGGTATCACCATAGGGGGCAAGCGAGGCAAGCGAAACACCCTGACCGGAAGGAGACGTCAGGCCCATCTGCAAAAGATCGGCCGACTGATCGGTTCGACCCGCCAGACTATCGGCCCCCAGCACCACGGTGATGATGGAGCGGCCGTTGCGCACGGCCGATGCCACCTGGTTGAACCCGGAAGCGCAGATAAAGCCGGTCTTCATGCCATCGGCACCATCGAAGCGACCGACAAGCATGTTGAAATTGGCGTAATTCTTCTTGCCCGTGGTCACGCCCTCAAGCGAGAAATAATGGGCATATTCGGGGAATTCGCGTTTGATGATCAGGGCCAGCAGCGCGAGGTCGCGGGCCGTCGTGTACTGGCCTTTACCTGGCAGGCCGTTGGGGTTCACGTAATGCGTGGAATTCATGCCGAGGCGTTGCGCCTGCGCATTCATCTGCGCTACGAAGTTATCCGTGTTGCCGCCGATGGTCTCGGCAATCGCAACAGCAATGTCGTTGGCGGACTTGATCAGCAGCAGCTTGAGCGCGCTGTCCATCGTCAGCTTCTGGCCAGGCTTGAAATACATCTTGGAGGCGGGCTGGTCGGCGGCCTTCTTGCTCATCACCACTTCGGTCTGCGGGCTGATCTTGCCGGCCTTCATCTGCGAGAATGCGATATAGGCGGTCATCAGCTTGGTCAGCGACGCAGGATACCATTTGCGGAAGGCTTCCTGATGCGAGATCACCTTACCGGTTTTGACATCAATCACCATTTTCGGATTGGCATTGGCCACAGGGGCAGCAGCGACGACGCCTGCGGTGATGATGGCAATGGCTGCGGAAAGCCGGCGGGCGGCAGTTGGCGATTTGAAAGTCTGTGGCAAGGCTAGTCCTCGAATTCCCGTCTTCAGTCGGGGAATGGCAATATTCACCATATATGTCCTAGCAATGGCAAAGTACATTGATTACGTCAATTATGCGGCGCACTATCCACCACGGAGGATGGAGTTTTACGACACGCCGTACCGATGAACCCAGGAATGAACGAATGCCGATTTTGAACAGAGCCGCCGAACTCCAGCAGGAAGTCAGCGAATGGCGGCATCACCTGCATGAAAATCCCGAGATTTTGTATGACGTCGACAACACCGCAGCCTTTGTTGCGGAGAAGCTGAAGTCCTTTGGCGTTGACGAAATCGTGACCGGGATCGGGCGCACAGGTGTGGTCGGAATCATCAGGGGCAATCTTCCAGGCAACCGCACGATCGGCTTTCGGGCAGATATGGACGCGCTGCCCATCGTCGAGGAAACCGGCAAAGCCTGGGCATCGAAAACGCCCGGCGCCATGCACGCCTGCGGCCACGACGGCCACACCGCGATGCTTCTCGGCGCAGCGAAATACCTCACCGAGACCCGCAATTTTGCCGGCTCGATCGCTGTCATTTTTCAGCCGGCGGAAGAAGGCGGCGCCGGCGCGCTCGCCATGGTCGAAGATGGCCTGATGGACCATTTCGGCATCAACGAAGTGTATGGCATGCACAATATGCCGGGCATTCCGCTGGGTGCCTTTGCCATCCGCAAGGGCGGCATCATGGCCGCACCTGATAAGTTTTCGATCACCGTCAAGGGCCGCGGCGGCCATGCTGCCCAGCCTCACCGGACCATCGATCCAATCACCATCGGCGCACAGATCGTCGGCAACCTGCAAATGATCGCCTCGCGCAACGCCGACCCCATCCGCTCGGTTGTCGTCTCCGTCACCCGGTTTCATGCGGGCTCCAGCCATAACATCATTCCCAACGAGGCGGTGATTGCCGGCACGGTCCGCAGTCTTGACGAAACGGTGCGCGATCTGGCGCAGGAGCGCATCAAGCAGATGGCGGAAGGCATTGCGCTTGCCAATGGCGCGGAAGCGGACGTCGTTTATGAGCGCTATTGCCCGGTGACCTTCAACCATTCCGAAGAGACAGATCACGCCATCGCCGTCGCGCGGGACGTAGCCGGTGAGCGCAACGTCGATCCCGATGTCGATCCGTCCATGGCAGGCGAAGATTTTTCCTTCATGCTAAAAGAACGCCCCGGTTGCTTCATCTTCATCGGCAACGGCGACACAGCGGGCCTCCACAATCCCGGCTATGATTTCAACGACGACGCGATCGCTTACGGCATCTCCTATTGGGTCAAACTTGCCGAGCAACGGCTTGCGGCCTGATTGGGGCTGGAGGACGACGAGCGCGAGATGGTACGAACCTGAGCCGCAGTTTAAGTTGAGGTTCGATTGGCAGGCGAGCCAGATCGCGCCACCCAAGCGATGCTGGTGATGTCAGCGGGTTTGCTTGCATCGAGAAACAAAAAGCTGACGTCGATGGCAATGCTGAACCCGTGGGCAATTGGGTCTAGCGTGTGCCTGCCATGCCGGCTAATGGCGGCTGCACCCGGCAACGGCCCGAAAGCAGCGCGCAAAGGAGACCGAGCCTCTGCCTTTCAAATCGCTAGCATTTTTGTGGATTCGATAACCCATAAGGGCGTCATCCCGCATTCCGCTACCAAAAGGATAGGAAGGCGCCAACTTTGGAGTATGGGCCTCTCCGTATCGTGAGTTCATTAGTCCTTACGACCAGCTTGCCGCCCGTTTTCCCGTCGCCAAGAATGCTCCTTCAAACGGAAGATTTGGGGAGAAAAAAGCGTGAGGATGATCTTCCTGAACAGATACGGCTTTCCCGACCAGTCGGCAACGAGCCGCATGATATCATCGCTCGCCTTTTCAATGGCCCAGCGCGGACTGGATGTGATTGTCGTTGCAAGTCGCGAAATCCATGATCACCCGGGCAGCGTGCTGCCCACAACAGACACAGTTCGAGGGATTGCTATCGTACGGCTGGCGAGCGGCCGTTTCGGTCGGCACAGCCTCATGCGCCGCAGCATTGATTATCTTCTCTTTCAGGTGCTGGCATTCGTTTGGCTCCTGCGCAACGTTCGGGCGACGGATACGGTGGTTGTCTGCACCGATCCTCCGCTCCTTTCCGTCATGAGCAGCGTTGCGATCCGCCTCAAGGGGGCGCTCATGGTGAACTGGATCATGGACCTTTTTCCGGAGACAGCAACGGAGCTTGGATTTTTCAGGAAACGCGCACGGTGGGTTGGGCCATGGCTGACGCAGGCGCGCAACTGGTCTCTGCGATCCCCCGGCATGGTCGTCTGCCCGACCGACAAGATGGCCGAATTCATTTTCACGCAAGGCATCTCAAAAGACCACGTCAGCGTCCTGCATCACTGGTCGGATGGGGAGGAAATCTATCCCGTCTCGCCCCAGGATAACAGCCTGCGGAAAGCGTGGGGACTGCAGGATGTGTTTGTCGTGGGTTATTCAGGAAACTTCGGGCGGGCGCATGAGTTCGGCACTATGCTGGCAGCGGCAAAACGTCTGGAGCACCGGGCAGATATTCAGTTCCTTCTGATTGGCGGCGGACACCAGCACGCGGCTGTGAAAACCGCCGTTCTTGATCTCGGTCTTCAGAACGTCATCTTCAAGCCGCTGCAGCCCGTTGAGAAACTGGCTGAAAGCCTCAGCGTTGCAGATGTACATCTCGTCTCACTGCTGCCGGAACTGGAACATTGCATCATTCCAAGCAAATTCTATGGCATCCTGGCGGCCGGAAGGCCGACAATCTTCGTTGGCGATCATGATGGAGAGGTGCCGCGCGTTTTAAGAGCCAAAGGGTGCGGCAGCAACGTCGAAATCGGCGAGACCGATAAGCTCTGCAGCATCATCGAAAAGCTCTGCGACAACCCGAACACCGCGGCAGAAATGGGGGATGCGGCAAGGCGGCTGCTTTGTACCGACTATTCCCGAGAAAGGGCGGCAGACGCCTGGGAGGGACTGATCGCCAGGCTGCGGACTGTCGCGCCTTCCGGGGCCCCTCTCGCTCAAGGTATCTCGCCATGAAAGACAAAGTCGTCGTCAGTCAGCTCGGCGCCCGCATGCATTATGCCGTACCGAGAATATTTGCATCCGCTGGCAGGCTGGCGCATTTTTATACCGACATATGCGCCACCAAAGGCTGGCCGAGAATCGTCAATTCGTTTCCGGCGACGTTTTACCCGCCACCGGTCAGACGTTTGGCGGGTCGGCTGCCCAAAGGCGTGCCGACGGCGCTGACGACCGTGTTTTCCGGCTTTGGCCTCCGTTCCGTTCTGCGCCACATGCGCGCCAGAGACGTTGTGGAAGAGACCTCTCACGCGATCTGGGCCGGATCAGTTTTTTCAGAGAGGGTGGCCCGGCGCGGCTTCCATGGCGCGGCTGGGCTCTATGCCTTCAGCGGCGACGCACTTGAACAGATGCGGGCAGCAAAGCAGCAGGGCCTTTGGACCGCAGTCGAGCAGATGATCGCGCCCCGTGACGTTGTCGAAGCGCTTTTGGCACAGGAGATGGCGCGGTTTCCCGAATGGACCGGCCCGGCGCAGGATAATCCGCACGCGCGCCTATTCGCCGACCGGGAGAAAGCGGAGTGGCAGCTTGCGGATGTCATTGTCTGCCCGTCGGAATTTGTTCGCAAGCACGTTGTCGCGTGCGGTGGGCCGCAAGCCAGGTGTGTGGTCGTTCCCTATGGAGTCAATGCTGCCGCTGCGATCGACAGACAAGCACGCATGCCAGGACCGATCAGGGTTCTGACCGTGGGCGAAGTCGGATTGCGCAAGGGGTCGCCCTATGTCGTGGAAGCCGCCCGACTGATGGAGGATCGTGCCCGCTTCCGGATGGCGGGCCGCGTTCGCGCACACGATGACGTCAAGCAACAGATATCGCAGTGGGTTGAACTGAGAGGGATCGTGCCGCGCGCGCAGATCATCGAGGAGTTTCGGTGGGCGGATGTCTTCCTGCTGCCGTCGCTTTGCGAAGGGTCTGCGACCGCCGTCTATGAGGCGCTGGCAGCCGGCCTGCCAGTGATAACAACGGAGAACACCGGCACTGTCGTGCGCGATGGCATCGAAGGTTTCATCGTTCCTGTCTGCGATGCAGAAGCTATCGCAACTGCCGTGCGTGCGCTCGCCGACAATCCCGAGCTGAGGCGGACCATGTCCGCCAATGCCCTTCTGCGCGCGGCCGAACATACAGTGGAGTCTTATGGGGAACGGCTTCTCGCTGCGCTTTCCGGGCCACATCTGTCGAAGCCTGTGGGTCTTTGCCTGGCGGATGAAGCGCGATAGCTGGGGAGCAAAGACATATGAAGATCATCCACGTCATCGCTGCGATCGATCCCAAATACGGCGGGTTACAGGCCGTTGCCATGCGCCTTGCCGCCGCACAGGCGGGCCTCGGCCTTGATGTGCATATCGTCAGCCATGGCGACGCCGCGATCGAGGCACAGGTCAAGGAAATCGGCCGCAGCATACCACATTTCGAGCATGTCCACTGGCACCTGCTGCCGCCGGCCGGGAGCATGGAGACGCTGTTCTGCTTCAGTGGCCGACGTGTACTGAAAGCCCTGCTGAAAGATGCCTCTTTCATGCATATTCACGGCGTCTGGGAGCCCTTTCTGCTCTATGCTTCCAAACTCGCCCGCGCCGCTGGCGTACCCTACTGCATTTGCCCGGCCGGCATGCTGGATCACTGGAGCCTCGGGCAGAGATCGTGGAAGAAGAAGATCGCCTTGATGCTCTGCTATCGCAAGATGCTGAACGAGGCGGCGTTTCTGCATCTGCTGAACATCGATGAAATGGCAGCTGTTGCGCCGCTGAAATTCCACGCACGCAATCTGATCATACCGAACGGCGTTTTTGCCGAGGAGTTCGATCCTCTTCCCGCCCGGGGGCATTTCAAGCGGAAAATTGCCCTGGCGCATGGCAGGCGTTACATTCTGTTTCTGTCCCGCCTCCACGTCAAAAAGGGTATCGATATTCTTGCCTCGGCCTTTGCGGCTATCTGTGAAACCTATGTCGATGTCGATCTCGTCGTGGCAGGCCCACCGGGTGGAGCCGAGGGCCAGTTCATGCATCTGGTCAACAAGCTGAATATTCGGAACCGCGTCTTTATGGTCGGGGCCATTTACGGTGAAGCAAAGCTCCAAGCCATGGTCGACGCAGACTGCTTCTGTCTGCCCAGCCGGCAGGAGGGTTTCAGCATGGCGATCACCGAAGCGCTTGCCTGTGCCACACCTGTGGTGATCACCGACCAGTGCCACTTTCCCGAGGTGGGTTCTGCCGATGCCGGGATCATCGTCGCGGTTGACGCAGCCGAAGTTGCCAAGGGCTTGGCAACTGTGCTCAGCAACCCCGCCAAGGCGAGAACGATGGGTGAAAACGGTCGCCGGCTTGTGCTGGAAAAATTCACCTGGCCGTCTATCGCCCAAGCGACGCTGGAGGGCTATCGGCTGAGCGCGTTGGAGGCCGCCGCGTCTTGACGGCGGGAGCCGACGGGTCTTGCCGGGTTGCCGACATAGATCGTCCACGGCTCCAGAGACTTCGCCGTGACGGCGCGTGCGCCGAGCACTGCCCCCTTGCCGACGATGACACCGGGACCGACGAAGGCTTCCGCAGCCACCCAGGCGTCCTCCTCGATCACCACAGGCCGCTTCACCAGGGGAAACGCGCTGTCCTGAACATCATGCGACCCGGTGCACAGATGGGCACGTTGTGAAACCGAGGCATAGGGGCCGATGGTGATCATGTCGACGTTGTAACAGATCACGCCAGGCCCAAGAGATGCATGGCGTTCCATGACGAGATGCCCCGGCCACCACACAATCACGCTGGAATACACCATTGCCGTGGCATCCAGGCGCGCGCCAAAACTGCGCAGGAGAAAATTGCGCCAACGGCGCATCGGCGGCGGCGTCCAGCTGGCGAGAAGCCGCCAGACGATCATCCATCCCAGCCGTTTCAATCGGAAATGCAATGCGAAGGTCGGACCTCCGAAACGCGGCAGGGGCGTCGTCGCATGCTGAAAACCGGGATCGTCGTATCGTGAACGCATCGCCTATCCTCCGGCCTGAGACGTCAAAGATGGTATTTCGTACCGGCGCTGCTGTACGCGCGCTGGTATGACGGCAAATGCCAGCGCCGGCGCTGCGAACATCAGCATATGCACCCAGACCATGAGAACCCAGTCGGTCTGGTGCGATATGGCGTGCATGGAAGGTATGATAGACAGGAGATAGGTGAATTGCGCGGCAAACTCGCCCGTGTTGGCGGTCACCCAGATCCGGCGCACCAGATAGGCGAGCAGGAAAAACTTGAACGCTCCCAGGTACCAGAACGATCCGAAGGCGTCCGCCATCCCGGTCTCCGTCGTGCCGAGGACTGGATTGTAGTCACGCGATTGTACCGGTACCGGCAGCATGAAGGATTGCTTGACCTCAACGCCCACGAGTTGCGCGGGCACGAAGTTGAACACCAGCCTGTTCCAGTGGAACTTGCCGTAATCGAATTGCAGCGTGTTTGCGGTATTGTCGATCCGCATGATCGCATTGCGCATCTCGTCGCCGCCATCCCGGAAGACTTTTTCAAGATTGCCGATGACATCTATTTTCTTGATGTCATCCCAGACGGGCGCGTCGTTGGCCTTGGTGATGGCGCGGTAATCGCCCATGCTGTTCATCGTGAGCGTGCCAAGAACAAGCGCAATGATGACGAAGATCCGCGGGATGGCCCACCCCTTGTAAAACCACCATGCCAGCGCGAACATCATGATGAGTTCCACTGCTTCGGCGCGCTTTCCGGTGATGATGATGCGATCCAGATAAAAGACCAGATCAAACGCAAGGACGGCCAGTGCCAGCCAGGAAAATCGTCGCGCAAGGCAAAGCACGGCAATCGCGAGACCATAGCTCAACAGCCGCGAAAAGAAGATGTACATGACAGGGACACCGGTCATCTGCACTGCGATGGTCAGCTCTCCCGGCAGTCGGCTAAGCATGAAATAGAAATAGGCGCCGGCGACTGAAAGAACGGCTGCGACGAGGAGCAAACGTGTCTCATCGAAATCGATCCGGAAGAATGCAAAGGGTCTCGCCTTTCTGCTCCATCCCCACCAGCACATGAAGAGGCACAGCATCATGAAGATGGCGGTTCTGGCAAACGCGCCTTCCGGCAGGAATCTTTCAGACGCAAGGCCGGGAACCTGCGGCAAGATGAAACTGAACGTGATGACGCCCGTCAGGAACGGGAACTCGTAAATTCGTTCCCGCCGCATCATTCCCCAACAGATGAGCAGGACAACACCACCGAAGAGGCAAAAAACCAGAAGCGTGTTCATGAGGCGAGTCCAGCTTGAACTGGCGGCAAATCCCGCACGAAACTGCTTCTGAGGTCGTAAAAGACTGTTTTGGCGTATTCTTTGAAAACCTGCACACCGTCGGCGCTGAAGGCAAGCCGCCACAGCGGCACGGCTCTGTGCGCAGGAAGCGAAATCCACTCGATTTGAGGCATCACAAACCGAAAGCGCTTCACCGCGCGGCGCGAATGAAACCAGCTCGTGACGAGGATCGCGCGCCTTGCTCGCATTTCAATCAGTATCGGCTCTGCGAAGGTCGCGTTTTCCCATGTGCTGAGCGAAAGACATTCTTTCGATATGGCTTGGACATTGACCCCCAACCGCACCAGCATGTCACGGATGAAGTCGCAATCCCCATAGCCCGTCACCAGAACGAGGGGCGCTAGTCCGTCATGCCAGAGTTTCGCCGCCTGAGTAGCTCGAGGAGGCCCGTCACCGCCGAGAACCACGATGACATCGGCTTGGCCGGGCGGATCCTCCACGACGAGAAGAGATCCGGCTGAAACCAGGGACAGCCCGTACAGGCCGACCGCACTGAAGATGATGATGCCGAGGCAGTTCCAGTTGCGTTTAGGCAGCCAGTTTTTTTCGATGTTGCGCGACATGCGCCAATGCCAGGTCCGTTGTTTCGAAACGGGCTTTGAGGGACTTCGCGTTCCGGGCCACGGCGATTTCATGATGCCATTACTCTTCACTCGGCGCTTGTATCGCCCTTGGCTCCGTCGCGGCGGTGGCAGCGACCGGGAGACGTGCTGCCTCGCGGTAGAGATCGAAGTTGCTGCCCCTGTGAAGCCAGGTTTTTGAGAAATAACCCGTCGCGGCAAGGACGAACGCGGTATGAAGAGCAATCGGTATCAGAAGGCCGGCTGCCATCATTTCCGCCGGAACACCGGCTTTTATTCCGGCAAAACCGATGCCGCCGCAGATGAAGGAAATAACGACCAGCGTGTTCGTTGCCGCTGCCGGGGTAAAACCGTAATCCAGAAGCAGATGATGAAAGTGCCAGCGATCGGCTGACATTGGACTGCGCCCGTGCATGATACGACGGACAATCAGGCTGAGCGTATCGGTGATCGGCAGAATGACGATCCACAACAGAGCCGGAAACGAGACGGCGCTGCTCTTGGTCGCCAACAGGACGATCACATAGGCAATCGTCGCACCCAGCGCAGTACTGCCCGCATCACCGAGGAAGATGCTCGCCCGTGCACGCCATGGACCACGCATGTTGAAAACCAAAAAAGCACAAAGGCATACGCAGAGTGCCTGAAGCGGCGCGATGATGTCGCCGACACCGGCGAATATCGCCACGATCATCAGCCAGATCAGCGCGACACCTGCCGTGCCGCCAGCAAGCCCGTCGACGCCGTCGAGCATGTTCCACGAATTCACCAGCCCGGTCACGAAGAGAACGCCAATGACGAAAAACAAAGGCAGGAACAGATCCGAATGCTGCGTGAAGAGAACGCCGACGGAGAGAGAGCCGATATTGGCGCCGCCTACGAGAGCAATCGCCATTGCCAGTTGCATGACAAGGCGTCCTCCTGCGGGCAACGGCCGGCGATCATCGACGACACCCATCAGCAGGATGACGGCCAGTCCGAGCCAGAAGTTCATGCCGAGAGCGGCGCTCCACCCGCCGACGAAGGCGGAAACAGCAAAAGCGGAAAAGATCGCTATGCCACCGCAAAGCGGAACGGCGCCGGTGTGGCGTTTGCGGATTAGATCGGGGCGATCCACGAGCTGATAGGCGACGGTCAGGCGCCTGAGAACGACGATGAGGGACACGCACAGGACGAAAGTAGCGATGGTGTTGAAGAATATCCCCGACATGTCTGATCCCCCCGGATGAACCTCGGCGGAGCATCCGCAAGACCCGCCTCCTGCCGATCCTAAAAAACAGCGGCCCTGAGGGGTATGCGGGCAAAAGGCGTGTGAAATCCATCAAAGGGAGGGGGTGTCGACATCAATGTCTACCCTCCCTACCCCCGAACCGGATCGACCATCGAAAGAGCTAGGTTTGAGACCTTGACGACAAACGGCCACAAAGGGCCGACTCGGCGGCGAGTGGAGCTGTTGCGGGCGATCATTCCTGAGCTGAGAGAACGGCGATCCAGTCCTGGAAGCCAAAAGCATTGGCCGATGCCGGCACCGTTATGTTGCGAAGACCGCTGCGGCCAAGGCGAACGATCGGTTCGATATAAAGTCCGTTCGACGGATCGTACCAGTGAAGCACCTTCTCGCCTGCCGCCAAACTGTCGAGATCAATCGCAACGGAAGGCGTGTCGAGATAGATCACGGCGAAAGAGCCATCCCTGTCACGCGCCGCAAATGCGCCCGCATCGCCTTTCAGCAGGCTGCCCTGATCGGGCACGAGCTTCCACCGTGCCAGTTGCCTGAAAAGCGTTGCCAGATGCGTGATGCTTTGCGCACCACGGCTGCTTAACGAGCTTTGCCAGCTGTCCTTCGCGTCATAGAGCCCGGCGGCGGAGAAATGCCATACCGGATTGTTGCCGAAGACCTGGCCGCCCGCTCCCGAAAGCAGCGCACCATAGGCAATGAGACGAACCTGCCGTTCCTTGACATTGTTTTCGCCCTCATAGGCGCTTTCGATGAGGAAAAAAGGGCGTCTCGGTCCAGATCGGTACCGATTGAGCACCGCCGCCGCGACATCGCCGTACGTATAGACCGAATCGATATCGAGCCAGGAAGCGTCGCGCCAAAAATCATTCGTCACCGTATCGGGATTGCCATGCACGGTCTGTAATGCGGAGGGATCAGTTTCTCTGATGCCCATGGCGACAGCCGTCACCAGAGCACGATCGGGCGGATCATAATCGCCGCCCTGGACCCAGATGATGTTCGGGTACTTCGCAAAACGTTGGCCAACATATCGTCCATATTCCCGCAGCTTTTCAGGCCCGGCCGCGACCATTTCCTGATACCATCCTTCCGGGCCACCGCGTGCGCCGCTATAGGCCGGACAGAGAAGCACCAGCATGTTGCGACGAGCGGCTGCCTTTATGACTTCTTCCGCCCTGTCGAAATAGGCCTTGTTCGGTTGCCCGAAGGCATCGCCTTCGAAGGGTCTTTCGCCGTAGAAGTTTGCTGGCGCCTTGCGGGAGAACTGGTGCTCGATCAACGAGACAAGGACGGTGTTAAACCCCTGCCTCTTTCGGGTTTCCAGATAAAATTCCGTATCGGATATAGACGTATCGCCGATGAGCGACCACGCACTGTCCCCGACGATCAGGAATGGCAAACCCTTGCTGTCTTCGAGATAACGCCCGTCCTGCGCCGTCCTCAGCGGAAAAACGCTGTCCTGTGCGATACAGGCTGAGGACATGCATAGCCAAAGAAGGAGGAAGGCGCGCAAATGTCCAAGTCGGCCATGATAGCTGATCATCGCTTCAGAGCCGTTCACGAACGACACGCAGCCAGTTTTTCAAAGGCAACGGCAGATAGGTTCTAAGGCCGGGTCGCAACCCGGCGGGAATGGACCAGTCCTCCATTTTGAGCACTTTCGACAGGCCGGGACGATCGTTCAGCGTCATGGAAATGACGTCGTGATAGCGAGCAGCCATCCGCTCGATGCTGAAGCGGTTCAGGACCATTTCCTTTCCCGCGATCGACATCCGCTCGAGAAGGTCGCGATCGGCGTGCAAGCGCGCGATCGCATTGGCCGCTGCCGTATAATTGCCGATCGGGAACAGGAAGCCGTTTTGGCCCGGCACGACAATCGTATCGGTCACGCCGCGAATATGAGACACGACCGGGACGCAGCCGCCGGCCATTGCCTCGATCATCGTCATGCCAAGCCCCTCGAAGCGGGACGGCATGATGAGAACATCATGGCTCGCCATGATGACTGGTATGTCTGAAAGCTGCACGGATCCTGCGTAATTGACGCGACCACCATGGCGGTCCAGCCTTCGTCTGAGCTTGCCCATATCCGGCCCATCTCCGACGATCGTCAGGCGCACCGCCTCGGGCGACCCGTCCAATATTTCCCGCAGCCACATCACGCCTTTCGATGCATCTTCAATACGGCCGACGAAAAGAGCCTTGAGTTCCGGCCCCCGGTTGACGCGCCGAACCGCCTGGCGACGAAACGCATCGCTGTCCACTGCATTCGGGATTGCGTAAGTGCGATCCTTCGAAAAGCCGTTGCGCGCGATGAGATCGGCGCAGCACCGCTCCGATACGCCGATCGTGACATGGGCATAGTCCCGCACGGCGCGGGCGGCCGCATATGTTCCAGGCGAGATATTATGGACGACGAGGATACGCAGGATACCCTCGGGCAGATAGCGCGCGATGTTTGTCTGCAACTGATCGCCGAGAACATTGACGATCACACCGTCGAACCCGCCTTCTTCGATGGCGGTCGCCATGCGCGCTGCACATTCGCGTTCGCTGAGATTGACGGGCATGCGCAGCAATTGCCCGAATGCCCTCTCACCCTGCAGATCGAGTGGCACGCCGTAAGTTTCCTTGCATACGCCGAGCCATCGCACGTCCATGCCATAGTCGGCGAGGCCTTTGCGAAGATGTTTGAAGACGGAATAGGTGCCGCCGATATGGGGAAGGACAAAATAGGCAAGCTTCATGGCGCACCCTCGCTCATTCATCCACAGCCATGCCGCTACGATCAAAGGCGGATGGTTCGAGTGGCGGCTAGTGCGACATACTAAGAAGCCACGGAATGACAGTCAGTTGCATCTTAGGCTTAGCTGTTTCTTCTTTTGAGAGGTTTGCTTGGCTGAAACTATTCGTTTGGCGTAAGACGCGACCCGAAGGACGGTGTGGGGTCGTGCTGATCCAAGGGATATCAATGCCATATCGAGCGTGTCGGCGCCGGGCTGCGATGGGAAAATAAATGAGGATCACTCTCCTTGGACAATTTGGCTCGGGCAATTCGGGCAATGACGGGTCGCTGGAAGCCATGCTCCTTTATCTGCGCAGGATGAGGCCCGATGCCGATCTCCTATGCATCTGCGCAAGTCCGACCGTCGTAAGCGCGAAGTTCAACATTCGCGCGATGGGTGCCGGGGGGCCTCCTATGACCAATGCCTGGATGAGGCAATTGGACAAACTACTCGGCAAGGTGCCTCGACGGCTCATGCTCTTGGTCAGCGCCCTCTTGAGTTTCGACAAGGCTGACCTGATGATCATTCCGGGGACCGGCATCCTCGACGATTTTCAGGAAAGGTGGTTCGGCTGGCCCTTTGTCGTATTTTGCTGGTGTCTTGTCGCCCGCCTTCGTAACACGCGCATCGCCTTCGTCAGCATCGGTGCCGGTCCAATGAAGAACCGTCTCAGCCGCTGGTTCCTGCGCTCGGCCGCACAGATGGCCTCCTATCGATCCTATCGGGACGATTTCTCGCTCAACTACATGAAAATGATCGGTGTCGATGTGTCGCAAGACCACCGTTACCCCGATATCGCCTTTGATCTTCCTGTTCCTGTGCCCCACCGGCAGAGCCAGGGCAACGGCGCTATGAAGATAGGCGTCGGGGTCATGGACTATCGCGGCTGGCGTCACAATGATCCCGACTCCGTCAGGATCTACACGACCTACATCCACAAGCTCTCACGGCTCGTGAGCTGGTTGATCGGTGAAGGACACCGGATCACCCTTTTGATGGGGGACATTACTGACAGGGTTGCCTGTGCGGATTTGATGTTTCTGCTGACGGATATGCTCTCCGAGGACGAGCTGGCCCAGATCGACATCAGCTCGGCCGCAACGCTGCGCGATATCATGCAACAGATGGCGGCAATCGACCTTGCCGTCGTGTCGAGATATCATGGAGCGGTCTGCTCCCTGAAACTCGGAAATCCGACAATATCCATAGGTTATGCCCGCAAGTTCGATGATTTGATGACTGATTTCGACCAGGAGAGATTCTCCCGGCATATCGACACGTTCGAAGTCGATGAAGTCATCGAGCTGGTGAAGGAGATACTCGCCGGAGCAGGAGCTGTGCGGCAGCGGATTGCCCGCGCCAATGATCGCTTCAAGCGCCAGCTCTCCGAGCAAGAAGCGCTCCTCGGTCGAGAATTTCTCTTAATCGACGCCGTTGCAACACCGCAGAGCGTTACCACTTAGACGCAGGGTCTCGCAACATGATGCTGTCGACGTCACAGCCAAGCTCTTTATTATACGAAGGGAGTAGACCGCACGTTTTCGGACGGCCCTCAGGATACAGCCTTCAAACTGTTTACCCCCAGGGATCCGGCAGCCATCCCAACGGTCAGATGTCCAAGGTCCAGGTTCCACTCTAATTTGACGCGACCGTCGATTATCGGCGACGCTGTCGGAGCCCATCGATGCACAAAGTCCGCCGCGCCTTTTTCATGGCAATGCTGGAACAACACCTCGGAATCGCGATCAATTTCGCTTTGATAGCGATCGTATCGAGACTGCTCTCGCCGGCGGAAGTTGGCTTTGCCGTCATCGGTTACGGGGTGACCTCGGTGATCTTCGCCTTTCGCGAATTCGTTTCTTCCGATTTCCTCATCCAGCTCGATGTCGTTGAACGCGATGACATTAACACGTCGCTCACACTGCTGCTCCTGGTCAGCGGCTTTCTCGGGATCATTCTTTATCTGTGCGGACCGTATCTGGCGAATTTTTACCACCAGCCCGGTCTCCAGCACTATCTTATCCTCGCAATTGCCGCCGTCATGGCCGAAAGCCTGGGCATGCCGGCGTTCTCGATGCTGCGTCGGCGGCTGGCCTTCGGCACCATCGCACGCGTCCGAACCATCGGCCTCGTCGTTATGGCGGTCGTAACAATCTTCACTGCCAGCAAGGGAGGGGGCTTCGTCAGTTTCGCTCTCGGCCTGCTCGTCGGCAACAGCGTTGCGAGCGCCCTTGCCGCCTATGCCGATCCGGCCCAGCGCAAAGCGCGCCTTTCACTCAAATCGTGGCGCCGCATGGCCGAATTCGGCCGCTTCAGGGGCGCCTCCACCATCGTCGACAAGCTATACGAATCCCTGCCGCAACTCGTCCTCGGGTTTGCCATGACCCCGACAGCGGTCGCCATCTACAATCGCGCCAATACCGTCTGCTCCATTCCCGACCGCATCTTCCTCTCGGCAATCTTCTCCTTCGCGTTTCCGGCGCTCGCCGCCGAAGTTCGCGAAGGTGGAGATGTCCGCAGATCCTATCTGCGCGCCCTCAGCTACATCACCGTGCTGTATTGGCCATCGCTGATCATGGTCGCCATTCTCGCCGATCCCATCGTGCGCCTTGCACTTGGAGACCAGTGGCTCGCCGCCGTCGCGATCACACGCATTCTCGCACTTGCGTCGATCTTCTGGTTTCCAATGGTTTTGACAACGCCGTTGCTGATCGCTCTCAACGCCAACCGGGAGGCTTTTCTCGGCAATTTCGTCTGCCGCAGCGTCTCGGCAATCGTGCTCTGCTCTGCCAGCTTTTTCGGCCTGACCGCGGTAGCGCTGAGCCAGTTCGTCACCCTGCCCTTCCAGATGCTTGTCGCCTTCTATCTGGTAAGACGCCATGCGCACTTCAAATTACCCGAACTCTTCGCGGCCATCGGGCCGAGTGCAGCCGTGACCCTTGCCGCGATTGCGGGACCGCTCGCCATATCCGCTTCGATCGGATTCCGCTTCGATTATTCCCTCGCCCAGGCTGGCAGCGCCATCCTTCTTTCGGTGGCCGGTTGGGCGGCCTGCCTGCTTCTTCTGCGTCACCCACTCGTCAGCGAGATACGTTCGACGCTGCATGCTTTCGCCGGACGTCCACGCAGGGCCGGTAGACCTCCTGCGCCAGCTTCCATTTCAGACACCGTCGTTTCCGCAGCGGCTGAACCATGAGCAGCATCGATATCGTCATTCCCAATTACAATTACGGTCGGTTCCTCGAGGGATGCGTTCAAAGTGTCCTTGGCCAGAACATATCGGAAATGCGTATCCTTATTATCGACAACGCCTCCACGGACGACAGTGTTGCGATCGCCCGGTCCCTCGCTACCGCGAATCCCCTCATCGAGACGAGCCTGCACCCCATCAACCTCGGCGGTCACGCGTCTTTCAACGAAGGCATCGATTGGGCTCGGGCGGACTATTTCGCCATCGTCTGCGCTGACGATATGCTGTCGCCTGGAGCACTCGCGCGCGCGATAGAGGCGCTCGACGACAATCCCGGCGCGCATATGGCGTACGGGCGGACCGCCTTCTTCCGTAACGACGCCGAGATAACCTCAAGCATTTGCAGCGATGCCGATGGTATGCAGCTTCATCGCGGCATCGACTTCATCGCCAGGATTTGCGCGACGGGACGCAGCCCGGTGCCGGGTCCACTCGCCGTCACCAGAACGCATATTCAGCACCAAGCCGGTCATTACCGGCCAGCATTGCGTCATACCGACGATGTTGAGATGTGGATGCGGCTCGCGGTGCTGGGTGATATCGTCGAGCTCGATGCCGTACAGAATTTCACGCGTATCCACGGTGCCAACCAATCAGCCACTCTTGACAACGTGCTCGGCTGGAACACCGAAATGGAGGCTGCGCTCGAAAGCTTCTTTGGCAATGAAGGGGCTTTCCTTGAGAATGCAGAAACCCTGCTGAAACGCGGTCGCGCGAGCCTGAGCGACCGCGCCTATTGGTGCGCCCTTTCCAATCTGCTGCGGCGCCGGCCCGGCGCGCGTGCCCTTCTCGCACAGGCAGTTCGCCTCAGACCCGCTTCAGCATTTCTGCCACCGGTAAGGTATCTTATGCGTCGACCAGACGCGTTCCATCGCATTCGCGCGGCAATCGCCCGCCGATAACAATCGCCCGCCAGTTGTTGGTATTGAGCCTATTGTTCGGCATTCAGCACAAGGCGCAGCAGGGCCGGGAGCGAAGCGGATTTCGTTCGCCGCATGATGGAGGCGCGATGATTTTCGACAGTGCGCTGACTGAGCTTCAAATCGGCAGCAATCACCTTGTTGGCCTGTCCCTGAACAATCCGGTCGAGGATCTGCCGTTGCTTGCGGGTAAGCATCGCCAGCGTGGCGCGCGCCGTTTCGCGCCGCTCTTCGCGCTCGTTCGCATCACGCGATCGCTCGAAGGCCAAGAGTACGCTGCGATATATGTCCTGGTAAGAAAAAGGCTTCTCGATGAAATCGGCCGCACCATAACGCATCGCATTAATTGCCATACTGACATCGCTGCGACCCGTTATAACAATCACCGGAAACCGATGGTGTCTTTCTTTCAGCAAACGCAGCAATTCCATGCCGACCATGCCGGGCAAATAGGCGTCGACAAGCAGACAACCTGATCTGTCTGGCTTATAGTCGGCAAGATATTCTTCCGCCGAAACATACGTTGCGACCACCCAGCCCTCACCTTCGAAAAGAGTGCGCAAATTGTCCCTGATGTCTTGCTGGTCGTCGATGACTTCGATGAGCCTGCCCCTCATCGGCTCCATGAATTCAGCTGCGCTTACCTGCGCTGCTCTCTCGCTGGTTTGGCGAACGACCAAAGTCTCAACCGCCTGCACCACGTCCTTGAGTTTCGCCGGCTTGTGCAGATAGGGAATTTCGTGCTGAGCAAAATCGCTCAGGGTCTTGCCTGAAATATCGCCTGTGAGAATGAGCGCCGGAACATTGCGGAAAAGTACCTTCCGGATTTCTTCAATCACAGCGATGCCATTGCCACCGGAAGGAAGATTGTAGTCTGCGAGAATAGCGTCGGGGATGAACTTCAACCCCCGAACAATAGCGGTTGCTTCGGCAGCCCCAGAGGTCGCGGCGACGACGTATCCAGCTTGCTCCAATCCCATCTTGAGCAGATCGCGCATCCCGTTATCGTCTTCGATGATCAAAACCGATGCGGACGAAAGGGCGCCAGCGTGACGCGACCGGCCATCAACGGTCGTGCGCATTTGCGCAAGCGGCTCCCCTGCCGGGGCCCGATCCATCTCGATCATGAATGCGGAACCTTTATGCAATTGCGACCGCACCGCAATCTTTAGTCCAAGAAGGTCGCCAAGCCGCTTGACGATCGATAATCCCAGTCCCAACCCACCGTCTTCCGCACCATCAGGTACATTGAGTTGCAGATATTCCTGAAAGACGTCCTCGATGCGATCGTCGGGAATGCCTATTCCGGTGTCCCACACGTCGAACCGAACCTTTGCACCGCGGCGGCGACAGCCAACCAGGATCGTGCCACTCGGCGTGTACTTCAATGCGTTGGACAGAAGATTGCGAACGACCTGCTCAAACAGACGGGGATCGGTGCGAACGGCCAGGCTGGACGGGACGACACGGAGTTGCAGCCCCGCCGCCTGAGCGGGATAATAGAACTCCCTGAAAAGCTTTCCTAGAAGATCGTCAATCGGGAAGCTCACCATCTGCGGTTCCGCCATCCCTGCTTCGATCTGGTTGATAACTAGAACAGTGTTGAGTATGCCCAGCATCGAAGACAGCGTTTCGCCCATCCTCTGGACGAAAATGCGTGATTGTCCTTCACCCACACTTCTTTCCAAAAGCCCATGCAACAGCTTCAAGGTCTGTAGCGGCTGCCGAAGATCGTGGCTTGCTGCAGAGAGGAATCGCGACTTTGCCTCGGTCGCCCGTTCAGCGGATTTCTTGGCAGCCTCCCTGCTCTCGGCAATCCGTTTCTGCGCGCTTATATCGATGAAGGTGATGACCACTCCATCAATCGTTTCACCCGCGCCCTGACAGGGTTTGACGCGGCGGACATACCAGCACCCATCGGGTCCTTCCACCTGTCTCTCGATTGGGGTGCCTTCGAGGAGCGTCGCCGTCGCATCGGCGTGAAGCGTGACGTCGCCGTCAAACCCGCGAAGGTCCGACAGGGGGCGGCCGACATCGGACGAGAGGATGTCGAAAAGGGAAAGGATAGCCGGTGTGAAGAACCGTATACGAAGACGGGAATCCAAAAAAAGCGTTGGGACATCGGTGCTATGAAGGACATTTAGCAGATCGTTGGAAATCGCCCGCTGACGCTCCAGGGCTTCTTGCAATTGATTATTGCGGACTGTCAGATGTTCATTGAGGGATTCCAGTCTCTTCCTCGACGTAGGGAGTTCCGCCCACGTCTCTGATCCGGACAAGGAAGCGGTCTCCACCGCGACAGTAGAATGAGCCTTGTCACCATCCTTGCTGCGTCCCGCCATAGTCGTTCTCGTTAAAACTGATGCCCATCCAATAGAGATCGACTTTTTCAAGTGTCAGGTTTGGGGCATCGATGATGCCTTGAAAGCAGTCATCGAGGCCTTGGAACGCCTCGTCCTGGCTACAGCCACCAAATCCCATCATCGGCAGGGACGCAGTGAGACCGATGGTCAAAAAGGTGCATTCTCCCAATTCGATCAGCACGCACAGGTTGCTCCCATCCCCAACCAGTGCCTGAACGAAGGATGATAGATCAATCCCTCAGCAATTATAATTCATCCATTATAGTTAGTAGCGCCACGCGAAACATGATGATGGCCTGAAAGAATTATATTTCCACAGTTCTCGCGTGTCTGATTGCCTGCGAACATCATGACAGATTGAACGTCACTTCGAGTTCTCAATCAAAAGTGAGTAATTTCCGAATCTTTTCGAGTTGCGATACTCCATTGTAGGATGCCTGAAGTAGAAATTTGGATAGTGCCGCGTATGTTGATTTCTGGCGGATTTTAAATTCCAAAAAAAATTGAGACCGCAATAAAGGCTCTTCCGAAGTTCTGGTTGATGAAGACGTTTCCGGGTTGAATTCCCTGCGACGTCCGTTGTGCGGAATGATGGAAATAAACCCTGAGTTGCGCTGCTGTCGAGCCTGACAGACCCGCAAAGTTCTTTTTAGAGCGGATAGGACTTAACATGCTGACCTCAGTTCCCAACAACGGGCGCAGCCAATTCTCATCAAATTTCCATATGGTTGCGCATTCGAAACCCGTGGAAACCAAGGTCAAAAAGCTGGCGATCATCGACGACCGCGCGCTCGACCGTGAGTGTCTGGCCCAGAGCCTGATCGCCTATGGGCTTGATATGGAAGTCGAGCTGTTTTCATCACTCGATGAGTGGCGACATGCTCCGAACGGCCATCATAACGGCATCCTGGTCAACGTCGGTCGCAGCGATCTTTGCGATGAGGTATCCCTTCATGAGTTGAGGGAATTCATCGCGGATTTCCCTTACCTTCCGGTCGTCATTCTCGCGGAAAACCGTGATCTGCGCCAGGTCATGAGGGCGTTTGATGTGGGAGTGCGAGGATACATTTCCTCCGCGATAGGATTGGCAGTGTGCGTGGGCGCCATCTCGCTGGCACTGGCGGGCGGCGCTTTCGTATCGGCTGAAAATCTCAGCGATCTCAGGCAGTTGCTTGTCGTTGCGGAAGGCAAGGAACGCCAACGCACGGCCATGTTCACCCAGCGCGAGGTCGATGTTATCAACGCTTTGACGCAAGGCAAGCCGAACAAGATCATTGCCTACGAGCTCAATCTTCGCGAAAGCACCGTCAAGGTGCATATCCGCAATATCATGAAGAAAGTGGGCGCTAAAAACCGCACCGAAGTGATCTTTAAAGTTTCTGATCTTTTCAAAAACTAATGTCCGGTGTCGTGTAACTCAATGTTGTCGATCCGTCACTGCCTGCGGGTATCGCAACCTGCACGAAGCAGACGCATCGGATGGGTTTTGCCGAGAAGTTTGTCCGTCTCTTCTAAGCCTTTCGGCTAGCGTTCCCAACTAAAAGACGGCGTAACGGCAACCGAGCCAGATGCGGTAATCTCCAGTCATCGGATATCTGGACCCGGGACTGCGCCATGCACTCTTTCGTCGACAATTTCGAAAACTCGGATCGACTGCGCCAGCGCTCCCGCTACCTCATACCGGGCGGTGCACATACCTATGCCAAGGGTGACGACCAGTACCCTGTCCTGTCTCCCGGCTTCATTGAAAGGGGATATGGCTGTCATGTCTGGGATGTCGATGGAAATGAATATATCGAATACGGCATGGGCAATCGGGCAGTCGGCCTAGGCCATGCTTATGGCGACGTCGTCGAGGCGGCGCGCGCGGAACTATACCGCGGTTGCAATTTCACGCGCCCGTCAAAGATCGAGGTGGATTGCGCTTCAACCTTCCTCGACACGATCCAGACAGCCGAAATGGTCAAATTCTGCAAGAACGGCTCTGATGCGACATCCGCCGCGATACGACTTGCACGGGCTGTTACAGGCCGCGACCTGGTCGCGCGTTGCAGCGACCACCCGTTTTTCTCCACCGACGACTGGTTCATCGGAACAACGGAGATGAATGCAGGCATTCCTCAGGCGATCCAGAATCTGGTCCTTGGCTTCACTTACAATGATCTTACGAGTGCGCGCAGTCTGTTTGACCGCTTTCCAGGTCGCATAGCCGCCTTCATTCTGGAGCCGTCGCGCGGTGAACCGCCTCGGGACCGGTTCCTTCACCAACTCCAGGAGCTATGTCACGAAAACGGCGCGCTTTTCATTCTCGACGAAATGATCACGGGCTTCCGCTGGGACGCGGGGGGAGCGCAGAAGACATACGATATCGTCCCAGACCTGTCCTGTTTCGGCAAGGCGCTGGGGAATGGCTTTTCAATTTCGGCGCTTGCTGGCAAGCGTGAGTTCATGGAACGAGGCGGTATCGATCAAACCGATGCCCCCCGTGTCTTCCTTCTTTCGACGACGCATGGCGCGGAAACGCACGCGATGGCAGCGGCCATCGCAACCATGCAGGTCTACACGCAGGAACCCGTGGTCCCACATCTGGTCCGACAGGGAAACGCGTTGCGTGCCGCCATCAGCCAGATCGCAATCGCGCACGGGCTCGATTCCTACTTCGGTATTCAGGGCCACTCCGCCTGTCTCAGCTACTTCACGCTCGATCAGACTGGCAAGCCGTCTCAGGCGTTCCGCTCGCTCTTTCTGCAGGAAACCATCCGACGCGGCATTCTCGCACCGTCTCTCGTTGTAAGTTACACGCATGGGGACGAGGATGTAGCCAGGACACTTGACGCCATAGACGAAGCGCTAGGGGTCTACCGAAAAGCGCTGGAATACGGCGTTGACAAATTCCTGACGGGACGCCCGTCCGAGGTTGTATTTCGACGTTTCAACGGCGGATCGCAGCATCAGGCCAGCCATGGGCTGAAGATGGCCGACATGGCCGAGTCATCGGAAAGCATCCGAAAGCCTTAACCGGTCGGGGCACCTAAGCGGTTCGCATTATCGCTACAGCCGCTTTGCGCGGTGCATCGATCTCGCCTGAACAGGTACGCTCGTTGCAATCGACAATGGATCTTGAGGGGAAGTTTCATGCAAGTTCTCGTGACCGGGCATCGCGGATATATCGGCTCCGTCATGGTACCCATCCTGCGCAAGGCGGGCCACGAAGTTCACGGCTATGACACGGAGTTCTACCACCGCTGCGCCTATGCGCCAGGCGGACCTTTGCCGAAGGTGCCCGGCGTGTGCAAAGATATCCGCGATATTACGCCTGCGGATATGGAAGGTTTCGACGCTGTCATTCATCTTGCTGCCCTGTCAAACGACCCGCTGAGCAATCTCAATCCGGAAATTACCTATGAGATCAATTATCGCGGTAGCGTTCGGGCAGCGCGAGCCGCAAAGCAGGCAGGCGTCAAGCGCTTTATCTTCGCCTCGTCGTGCAGCAACTACGGTGCCGCTGGCGAAGGGCTGGTCAACGAATCGGCAGAGCTCAAACCTGTAACGGCTTATGGCGCCTCCAAGGTCTTGGCGGAGCGGGAAATTGCGAGCCTCGCGAGCCCCGGCTTCTCGCCCGTCTATATGCGCCCGGCAACGGCATATGGCCTTTCGCCCATGCTCCGCTTCGATATCGTACTCAACAATCTGACGGCCTGGGCGGTGACGGAAGGACTGATCTTCCTGAAATCCGACGGATCGCCATGGCGTCCAATCGTTCACATCGAGGATATTTCCTTAGCCTTTCTGGCAGCGCTTGAAGCCCCAACGGATGTCATCCACAATCAGGCGTTCAACGTCGGACAGGATGCGCACAACTATCAGATCAGAGAGATCGCCGAAATCGTCGCTCTCACGGTCCCTGGATGCCGGCTGCAATATGCCAGCGACGCGAGCCCTGATACCCGCTCCTACCGTGTCGATTTCGGCAAGATCGCCCGTGCGCTTCCGGCGTTCAAACCGACGTGGACGGCCGCTGCAGGTGCCGAGCAACTCTACCGGGCCTACAAGAGCTCCGGCCTGACAATGGTCGAATTCGAGGGCCCGCACTATCAGCGGATCGGCCAACTCCAGAAGCTGATCGGCGATAAGGATATCGACAGCAACCTGCGCCGCCCCATGGCCGCGCCGCGCCAAAGCGTGGGTATCGCAGCATCGGTGTGAAGGGGAGGAGGCGATGGGCAGGATGGAGCCTGGTGCCGAACTGACAGCCGATGCAATCCGGGAAACAAGTATTGGCCAGACTATTCACGATCTCGCCTCCCGCCTCTTTCCGATCTGTCGCAGCATCACGGGCAAAGGTGTTTGCGAGACGATCGATATCCTTAAAGACTATATCGATATCGAGCAGCACGCTGTTCCGAGCGGGACGCGGGTTTTCGACTGGACGGTGCCGCCGGAGTGGGTCGTCCGGGACGCCTATGTGAAAAACGCGACGGGACGCAAGGTGATCGATTTCCAAATGTCGAACCTGCATCTCATGAACTACAGTATCCCTCAACGCCGCGTGATGCCGCTCGCCGAACTGCGAGCACATATTTATACCCTTCCGGAAAAGCCCGACCTCATTCCCTACAAAACAGCATATTACACGGATGCCTGGGGCTTTTGCATGTCGCATAATGACTTCCTCAAGCTCGAGGAAGGCGACTATGAAGTCGTCATCGACACCGAAAAGACGTCAGGCAATCTGTATTACGGCGAATATCGGCATGTCGGACAAAGCACCAAGGAAGTGCTTCTCTTCGCGCATATCTGTCATCCATCGCTCGCAAACGACAATTGTTCCGGCCTCGCACTGCTCACATGTCTTGCTGCCGGCCTGAAAGGCAGAAACACATATTACAACTACAGGTTCGTCTTTGCGCCCGGAACCATCGGCTCCCTGACATGGCTTGCACGGAACGAAGACGGGATATCGAACATTGCGCATGGTCTTGTGGTTTCCTGCATTGGCGACGGCGGCGGGCCGAACTACAAGCGTAGCCGCCGGGGAGACGCAGTGATCGACCGGATCGCCGCCTGCACCCGCTGCGGCGAGGATCGCAAACCTCTGGCAATCGCCGACTTCATTCCCTATGGCTATGACGAGCGTCAATTCTGTTCGCCGGGCTTCAATCTGCCGGTCGGACTGCTGCAGAGAAGCTCTTTCGGGACCTTTTCCGAATATCACACCTCGGCCGACAATCTCGACTTCATCAGGCCCGAACACCTTAACTCATCCTTTTGGATGACCATGGACATGATCGAGGCTCTCGAAGGCAATTGGACGCCGTTGAACCTACGGCCGAAAGGTGAGCCACAGCTCGGAAAATACGGGCTTTTCCCTGCGATTGGCGGCCACAAGACGAACGACGACCGCACCATGGCCTATCTCTGGATACTAAACTACGCCGATGGAGATAACTCGCTGCTCGATATCGCGGAAAGGTCCAAAATCCCCTTCGTCGATATTGCGAGCGCGGCCGGCAGGCTGCTTGAGGCGGGCCTTGTATCGAATCTGGGTTTCCTGTCGCGGTAGACATTCATTGCCAGGCCGCCCAACCGAGGTCCTTTTCCGAGATGACAGAGGGAGGCGCAGGCCATTCAACACCGATCGCGGGTTCGTCATGGCGTATCCCCGCTGCACTTGCTTCGGCATAGGGCACCGAAATCAGATAAGACACGGCAACATCGTCGCTGAGCGACTGGAAACCATGGGCAAAACCCTCGGGAATGTAGAACTGCGCGCCGTTTTCGGCCGACAAGACCGTCCCCACCCATTGCAGATAGGTGGGCGAGCCGCGACGCAGATCGACAGCGACATCCCATATCGCCCCTTTGACGCAGGAAACCAGCTTAGTCTCCTGATGCGGCGGTCGCTGGAAATGCAACCCTCGAATGGTGTGTTTGAGCTTTGATATGGAAAGGCTGTGCTGACTGAAGTCCGATACCAGCGCGTTACTCTCAAATTCGCGTTTGCAGAAAGTCCTCGCAAAAGAGCCTCGGCTGTCATGCACGGGCACCGTCTTGACGACCCAAAGCCCCTCGATTTTCGTCTTCTCAAACAGCATTCGGCGCTCCTGATGCGACCCCGTATTCAAGAAGAGTTCGCCGCCATTTCAGCGGCTACGGAATACATCCACAGGCATCACCATACCCTGAAGGCCGGGGGGCAATTAAGTCACCCTTTCGGTTGCGGAAACCCGGCGCCAGAGGCACATCCCAGAGGATTACAACATAACTCTACGGCTTATGGATGAGGTTTTCGAGCCGAATGCAGTATCGTCACCCACCCTGATCCATAGTATTTTTTCCAGCTAATAAAAGAATTTCTGAAATTCGCTCGAAAACACTGCGATGGAATCAGGGGACGTCAGATGAATAATGAGGCAGTTTTTTCCGCAAGACTGAGCTCGACGCATCACGTCGGGCTTTGCCGCCTTTGTAGCGCGCCATTGGTGCATACCTTCGTCGATCTTGGAATGTCTCCGCCCTGCGAAAGCTTCGTCGCAGCTGATGCCGCCAATGACGTCGAGCCGTTTTATCCGCTCCATGCATTCGTGTGCGACGAATGCTTCCTCGTCCAGCTTCAGGAATATGTAGCGCCGGAGAGTATTTTCACGGAGTACGCGTATTTCTCTTCGTTCTCGGACAGTTGGGTCGCTCACGCGAAGCGGTACTGCGACATGGTCATCGAGCGCTTCGCGCTGGACCAATCCAGTTTCGTTGTCGAGCTTGCCAGCAACGATGGTTACCTGCTGCAACATTTCCTGACCAGCAACATTCCGATGCTCGGAATTGAACCGGCCGTGAACGTCGCGAAGGTGGCAATCGGGAAAGGTATTCCGACACTGACGGAATTTTTCAACGAGGCACTGGCAACCGATATGGCGGCCAGGGGACAAAAGGCGGATCTCATCATCGGCAACAATGTTCTTGCCCAGGTGCCTGACATCAACGATTTCGTTGCCGGCATGAAAGTCCTGCTCAAGCCTGAAGGCGTGATCACCCTCGAATTCCCGCATATCGAAAAGCTTATCGCGGAAAACCAGTTCGACACCATCTATCACGAGCACTTTTCCTACTTTTCACTGCTGACGATAGAAAAAATGGCCCACCGTCATGGACTCAAGGTCTTCGATGTCGAAGAGATTCCCACACATGGCGGTTCGCTGCGGGTCTTTTTCTCGCACGAGGACAGCATGTTTCACCGTGAAGCCCGCGTCGATAGCCTCCTGGAGCGGGAATTGAATGCCGGGCTCGACAGAATAGAGACCTATACGGCCTTCGCCGAAGCCGTGCGTCAGACCAAGCGAAACCTCCTGTCTTTCCTCATCCGTCTCAAGGAGATGCGCAAATCCATCTGCGCCTATGGCGCGCCGGGAAAGGGCAATACGCTGCTGAATTATTGCGGCATCGGCACCGATTTCATCGATTTTGCGGTTGATCGCAATCCTTACAAACATGGACGCCTCACGCCGGGAATGCATATCCCAATCCGGCCGGTCAGCGAAATCGAGCGCATGAAGCCGGATTACGTCCTCATTCTTCCCTGGAACCTGAAGAATGAGATCGTTGCACAAATGCACGACATCAAAGACTGGGGCGGGAAATTCATCGTTCCAATTCCAGACATATCCATCATTGATCCGAAGGAGTTGGCACAATGAAGGTCGTCTTGTTCTGCGGTGGCAGGGGTACCCGCATCAGGGAATATTCTGAAAGCGTCCCTAAACCACTGATCCCGCTCGGCTCTCAACCGATCATGCGACACGTCATGCAATATTACGCCCGTTTCGGGCACGATGACTTCATCCTCTGCCTCGGCTACAAGGCGCATGTCATAAAAGAATTCTTCCTGAACAGCCGGCCGGAAAGTTATGCCGATTGCGTCATATCAAGTCCCGGACGCGTGGAATTGCTCGAAGAGCTGCCGAGAGATTGGCGCGTATCGCTGATCGATACGGGGATATGGCGCAACATAGGCGAACGTCTCTGGGCCGTGCGTCGTCATCTCAAAGGCGAGAAGATGTTTCTCGCCAATTACAGCGACGGCCTGACCGACGTCGATCTCGACGACATGATTGCCCAATTCGAAAAGGGCGACAAGCTCGCCTGCTTCTTGGCTGTCAGGCCGCCTCTCACCTACCATCTGGCGGAGATCGACGAGACCGGAAGGGTGCGGGAATTTCGGTCGTCGGAAACATCCGAGATGTGGATCAACGGCGGCTACTTCCTAATGCGTCCGGAAATTTTCGACTACATGCGCGAGGGCGAAGAACTCGTGCTGGAACCGTTTTCCAGGCTGATTTCTGAAGACAAATTGATGGCCTACAAACATGAGGGCTTCTGGCGATCTATGGATACGCTGCGCGACTGGCAGACGTTGGAGGCGATGGTGGAACGCGGCGACATGCCATGGATCGGCGACGGTGCGTCAATGGCACGCAAATCGCCAAACACGAAGCAACTGCCATGAAAAACATATCCCTCGCCTCCGCCGGTGATCGCCTGTCGATCCTATGTCTGGGTGCTCACTCCGACGACATTGAGATCGGCGTCGGAGGCACGGTCCTCAGTCTGCTTTCAAAGGGTGTGTTGCTTGATGTCCATTGGTGCGTGCTCAGCGCCGGCAACGAGCGCGCCCTGGAGGCCCGCAGTTCTGCGGAAGCTTTTCTGGCAAAAGCAGCATCCTATTCAATTGAACTTGCATCGTTTCAGGACAGCTACTTCCCCTCGCAGAGCCGTGAGATCAAGTCGTGGCTGCTGACATTGCGCGACAAAGTCAGTCCCGACGTCATATTCACGCATAGCCGCGAGGACGCGCACCAGGATCACCGCGAGATCAACAGGATCACATCCAACATCTTCAGAAATCACCTGATCATGGAATACGAAATCCCGAAGTGGGACGGGGATTTCGGCAGACGAAACGCTTACGTGCCATTGAGCGAAGACGCGATGAATATGAAGGTCGAGCTTCTCCTGGAACACTTTGGAACACAGAGATCCAAGGACTGGTTCGATGCGGATACATTTCGCGGCCTGGCGCGGCTGCGGGGAATGGAATGCCGTGCGCCAACACGTTTTGCGGAGGCCTTTACCGTCAGGAAACTGACGCTCGCCTGAAACAGGCGAAAGCCTGCGCACGGTACGACATCAATGTTTACGAAAATCAAAAGAAACCAAGAACAATACAGGGGGCATTTTCGTCATGATCCATAACCGTATTTCCGACTACCCGCCGCAAGAGGCACCGCATCCGCAGGCCGCCGCAAATGCGGCTGCCTATATCGGGATTTTCGATCGTCGCATGCTGGAGCGGGAATGCCTCGCCCATAGTCTCAACTATCAATATGCGGACAGACGCATCCTGACCTTCTCAGATCTGGAAGAGTGGGAACAGGCACGCACGGAAATCGGCATGCCTGCGGCAGTTCTGGTCAGTGTTTTGCCCCGTCCGCCGGCAGAAACAAACCGCGAGCTTGCGGAGATCGTCGCTGCCGTGTCGCCAGCCGCCGTCGTCGTGCTCTCCGACGATCAGGACATCAATACCATTCTGGATACGATCGCTCTTGGCGTGCGCGGTTACATATCAAATTCCGTCAGTATCGAGGTCTGCGTCCAGGCGATCAGTCTTGCAATCGCAGGAGGCCGCTTCATACCGGCAAGCAGCGTCATGAACATGAAAAGCCTGTTCGGCCTGAGGGCGCACGCATCCCTGCCACCGGCGAAATTTACCAGCCGGCAATCCGCGATTGCGGAGGCCCTGCGGTGCGGAAAGGCGAACAAGGATATCGCTCTGGAGCTGAACCTTTGTGAAAGCACCATCAAGGTGCATATCCGCAATATTATGAAGAAGCTTGGAGCAACAAACCGCACGGAAGTCGCGTGCAAGATCGGCGACATGGCGTACGACCGTTAATCGGACGCCATCTGCCGACCGCTACCGAACGCTGCACTTAGAGCAGGAACCGTTATGATCCAGTCGTCATCATCTCCGGGGGAGCAGGAAGGTATTTCCCGCTTCCTATCCATCCTGCGGGAGCGGCGCAGGGCCGTCTTCATCTGCTTTCTCGTCAGTTTCGCAGTCGCGGCAATCGGCTATGCGCGAACCCCGATCCGTTACAAGGCCGAGGCGACCCTTGCCCTTGACGTTCGCAAGCTTCAGGCGCTTCCAACCGAATCCGTCGTCTCTCCGCTGCCTCAGGAAAGCCCGGTGCTTCGAACCGAACTTGATATCATCGGGTCGAGGTCCATGGCCGAACGGGTTCTTGTCATCCTGCAAAAAGATAGGCTGCTGGAAGGGCGTCAGCCCAACCAAGCCCGGACGGACACGGACGCGATCGTGCTTGGCAACGACGCCGAGACATCGAAAATGATCGATACCCTCATGACCAACGTTCGCGTGATGAATGATGGCCGGTCTTATACGATTTACATATCCTATTATGCCAACGATCCGGCGCTTGCCGCGAAAGTCGCCAATGCTTTCGGGGCAGCCTATATCGACTATCAGATCGACCTCCAGACGACGGCAACACGGCGCGTCAGCGCGTGGCTTGGGGAGCGGCTGGTCAGTCTGCGAACAGAACTGGAAGAGTCCGAACGGCAGGCGTCGCAATTTCGCGAAAAATCCGGATTGATAGACACAGGCGGTCTTCCCCTGCAGGCACAGCGTCTTTCAAGCCTGAACGTCGAGTTGACGACGCTACAGGCCAAGCTGGCGGGGTCAAGGGCGCGCCTGGCCACAGCGCTCGAACTTCAGAAAAGCGGCAATGGCCTCGGGATAACCGAAGTTCTGTCGTCGCCATCGATCCAGCAGCTAAGGGGCGAGCAGGCAAAGGTCATCAGAGCCATTGCGCAGATCGATGAAAGCGGTGCAACCATGAGCCCGGAGCGACCGCAATTATCCTCCCAGCTCAGTTCACTCAACAAGCAGATCGATTCGGAGATCGCGCAGATCATTGCTGCCTTGCGCAACGAGATCGAGGTCAGTGAAAAACAGCGGCAGGAGGTCGAGGCGAGCCTCATCGATGTGCAACGCGCGATTTCCACGACAGATATGGCAATGGTTCAATCCGGACAACTCGATCGGGAGGCAGCAGCGAACCGCTCGATCTACGAGACATATCTGGCGCGCTACAAGCAGACCATCGAACAGGACGGCATCGCAACCGCCGAGGCGCGGATCATATCGAGCGCCATGCCGTCCCGAAAACCGACCAGTCCTGACAAGCGCCTGTGGGGTTTGGTTGCACTCCTTCTCGGCTGCGGCAGCGGGTTGGCAGCAGCTTTTACCTTGAACTTCACAGACCGGTCTTTCGGCTCCGTCGCGTCGCTTCAACAAAAAACCGGACTGAACGTTATCGGGCGCATTCCACGCCTTTCCTTCGGAGAGTTCCAGAACAAGTCTGGGACATTCAGTAACGCCGCGGCGGACTTCTACAGCGCTTTCGCGGATCTTCAGACCCACCTGCAATTGGCAGAGAGCAAGGCAAAAGTGATCGCCTTCACGTCTTCGGCCGATGGGGAAGGCAAGACATTCGTTATAGCCAACCTTGCCCGATCACTTGCGATGAGCGGCGTGAAGCTTTTGCTGATCGATGCCAATCTGCGAAACCCCGCTCTCGGAGGCGAGTTCGACGTGGGATCGGCGTCGCATGTCGCCCATGCGGTAAACCGTGAGGTGTCCCTCGATAGCGTCGTACAACGCGATCAGGCCTCGGGGGTCGACATCGTCGTCGCCGAGAAAAACGATCTGCCGCCAAATCTTGTTCTTGGAAGCAAGCGCTTCGCCAGCCTGATTGCAGAGGCGCGGCAGAGATACGAACTGGTCTTAATCGAGGCCCCATCCGCGGCCCATGACCTCGACCTGTTGCGGATCGCCACTCTGTCCGACACAGTTTCCTTTGTGGTCCGGCAGGACGTCACCGATGGCACGGGAATGAAAAACGCCGTCATCAGGTTACGGGTCGCGGGCCGACCGGTCGCGGGTGTCATCCTCAACGCAATACGACGCCCGAGACAGCGCCACGCCGCGGTCTGGCCAAGGTTTTTCCGAGACTGGAATAGTCATTTCAAGCTGCGGAAACGGCCGACCAGCCTGCGGCCGCCAGCTGTCGTTCATAACGAGAGGTGAAACATGCGCGCCGCGAAAAAGTCCAAAGCCTTTTCACTGCTGATCGCCTGCACCACTTTTCTGTCTCTCGCCGTTTGCAAGTTGCCGGCCGCTGCAGAGGGAACGGACTACAAGGTCGCTGCCGGCGACGTCTTGACGATCTCAGTCTATGGTGACGATGGCCTGACCGGCCTCTTCCCTGTCAGTGCGGATGGAACGATCGGTTATCCGCTTCTTGGCAACGTCAACGTTGTCGACCAGACGGTGAACGAAATCGGGGTGCGGATCAGCCGCGAGCTGGCAAGCCATGTGGCAAACCGCTCCGTTGCCGTTGCGGTCAAGGAATATGCCCCGATCTTCGTTGTTGGCGACGTCCAGAAACCGGGAAAATATGAATACCGTCCCGGCATGATCGTGCTTGAACTCTTCGCGCTGGGCGGGGGATTGCGCGAGTCGAACGCACAGAGGGATACCTCGGGCATACAGTTGATTGCCGCCCAGCAGGAATATGAAGACATGTCGATGCAATTACTGTCGCAGGATATCCGGCGCGTTCGGCTGGAAGCGGAGCTTAACGACACGGAATTCGAATATAAGGGCGATGAAATCGGGCTTGTTCGGGATCGCGCCGCACTGGAGAAGATCGTGGACTCTGAAAAAAGCCTCTTCCGCCTTCGCCTCTCGGCGCAGCAGGACGAAAAGACCAACCTCGAGGTCCAGCGGCAGAACTTCATTCAGGAAATCGACACGCTTCAGAAAAGCAACGTCATGCGCAGCCAGCAACTTGAACTGCTTGACATGGACGTGAACGCCTCAAAGGAACTTGTCACGCGCGGCGCAGCCTCCGAAGCCGCCCTGAGAGAGCGCAAACGCGAACTGCTGTCCATGAACCAGCAGGTGCTGGAATCCACGTCGTTCCTGGCGCGTGCGCAACAAAACAAGAGCGAGGTAGAGCGGCGTATCCTGGAGTTGAAGAGCAAAAGGCATAATGACGCCGCGACCGAATTGCGGGAGACTTCCCTGGACATCATGCGCCTGAAAAAGAAACTGGCCTTCAGCCTTCAATCCATGGCGGAGATCAGCTCGACTGCGCGGCGGGTTTCCAGCCTCGAGGACATGATCCAAACCAATTTCTTCATCGTTCGTCAGGTTGCCGGCACTTATCGCGAAATAGCTGCGGACGAGCATACTCAGGTCCGAGCGGGAGACGTCGTTCGCGTCCGCCTGTCGGTATCACGCGGAGACCCGGTTTCGGAGCCCATCGTCACAGGAAGCGTCAACTAGAGACACGCGTGTCGCCGGGCAGGCTCGCGACGTCCTTCGGAGCGGGGAACCGATTGGCCAAAGTAGCAGGGAGACGGAGATGGAATCCGCGCTCGTTCCGGTGGTTATCATATGGTCAGGCGGCGTGCCGTTATCATTGTAAACGGCGCAAGAGGGCTGCGGCCCATCCATGTGACGCAAGATGCCCTTAATGATATCCAGTCTCCCCCGCAGTGCGATGTGCAACGTCTGGCGCAATTCGTCGACGTTTTTGCAACAATTGCGGCATGCAAGATCGAGAAGGGAATGTTTGCTTTCGATGGACAGATCTGGATCACAGCGACCGACGTCCGAGACTGGCTCAATTTAAACGACGGAGAACCAATCGGCCGGGTAACGTCTCCCAAAGTCTGAAGCTTTGTCCTGCCCTCGGCAACCAGAAGGCGAAAAGTTACTAAAAATCAGATGGATAGGGTTCATCCTACCGCTTATAGCCAGATTGATCCGAAACGATAAAAGCGGTTTGTAAGAGTAACCCGTCGCCCCCTGATACTTTGGCGGGTCCCTGGTAACCGGGAAAAACTGGTCACTGGGAGGGGCTCGCTCGTTCGGTCGGGCGAGCCTATTTTACGTTTTGGACACCGTCGCTAGCGCCGCGCAAATCTTATTATGTCGACGTGTTCAGATTGAAATTTGCAGGAATATCACCCCAGCTGGACTGGAGACGGAGATCGGTCACCGCTTATGGAGCACGGAACGATCGTCGTCCGGCTTTTGGGCACGTTAAATGGCTTGTCGCAACACGTCCGGTTGCAGCGACTTCGGTTGTCGCCACCACTCATACAAATCCCGGATGCCATCTCTAAGCTCGACCGTCGAGTGCCAGCCAAGTGCGTTGAGCAGCGAGCAGTCGAGCAGCTTTCTGGGGGCTCCATCCGGTTTGCTGGTGTCAAACACGATCTGCCCGTCGTAGCCGACAATATCTGCAATCAGATGCGCGAGATCGCGGATGGATATCTCCCGCCCCGAGCCGATATTGATCAGCGGAAAACGGGCCGGTGATTTCATGAGAAAACAGCAAGCATCCGCCAGATCGTCGACGTGAAGAAATTCGCGCAGAGGACTACCCGTGCCCCAGAGAACGATCCCGTTCTGACCGCTGATTTTCGCTTCGTGCATTCTCCTGATCATCGCAGGGATGACGTGTGAGCTTTGCGGATCGAAATTGTCGTTCTGCCCATAAATATTGGTCGGCATGACGGAGACGCAATTCAGGCCGTACTGGCTGGCATAGAACTGGGAAAGCTTGAGCGCCGCGATCTTCGCAATCGCGTAAGCCTCGTTGGTCGGCTCCAGCGGACCTGTCAGAAGGGCGCTTTCCTTGATCGGCTGCACCGCGAATTTCGGATAGATGCAGCTTGAGCCCATCCAGAGAAGCTTTTCGACACCAATATCGGCGGCCGTTTTCATGATATTCATCGATATGAGGGTGTTGGTGTAAAGAAAGTCTGCCGGATGGGCGGCATTGGCTGCGATACCTCCGACCTTGGCGGCAGCGACAAAAATGACCTCAGGTCTTGCGTCGGCCATCCACCGCTCCGTCTCGTACTGTCGGGTCAGATCAAGTTCTTTGCGAGAGACTTTGAGGATTTCGCAATTCTCGCGCTGCAGCCGTCGCACAAGTGCCGAGCCGACCATTCCCGTATGGCCGGCAACCCAGACGCGCTTGCCATTCAAGCTGAACGGAATTCCTTGCGATTCATGCGACGAATTCATTTCTTCCCTCTTCCAACATCACGAGGCGCAGATCCGCTTCGACCATTTCCTGAACGAGGTCGCAAAAGGAGGTCGTGTGGCTCCAGTCGAGTTTCCTGCGCGCCTTGCTGGGGTCGCCGAGAAGAAAATCCACTTCCGCCGGGCGAAAATATCTGGGATCGATTTCGATGATCGTATCGCCGGTTTTGGCATCGTACCCCACTTCATCGCTGCCATCACCGTGCCACTCGATGGTTTTACCAACCACCCCGAAAGCAAGCTCAACGAACTCCCGCACCGTATGCGCCTCGCCGGTCGCAAGCACATAATCCTCCGGCATTTCCTGCTGCACGATGCGCCACATGCCTTCGACATAATCCCGCGCATGCCCCCAGTCCCTCTTGGCGTCCAGATTGCCAAGGCGCAGCTTGCTCATGAGGCCGCGTTCGATAGCCGCGACACCGCGGGTAATTTTCCGCGTGACGAAAGTCTCCCCGCGAATGGGGCTCTCATGGTTGAAAAGGATGCCGTTGGATGCGTGAAAGCCGTAACTTTCCCGGTAGTTGACAGTCATCCAGTAGGCGTAGAGCTTCGCCGCAGCATAGGGGCTTCTTGGATAGAACGGCGTTCCCTCGTGCTGGGCAACGGTGCCCATCCCTCCGAACAGTTCCGATGTGGACGCCTGATAAAACCGGCAGCGGTCGCCAAGGTTCAAGATGCGCATGGCTTCCAGCAGCCTGAGCGTGCCAAGGGCGTCTGCGTTTGCCGTGTATTCCGGCGTCTCGAAGCTGACCTGGACGTGGCTCTGGGCGCCAAGATTGTAGATCTCGTCGGGCTGGACCTCCTGGATGACGCGGCACAGGTTTGTGGCATCCGTCAGGTCACCGAAGTGCAGCCGAAAGCGAAGGTTTTCCTCGAAGGGATCTTGATAAAGATGATCGATCCGGCCTGTATTGAATGAGGATGACCGCCTTTTCAGGCCGTGCACGATATATCCCTTGGCAAGCAACAATTCACTGAGATAAGCGCCGTCCTGCCCCGTCACGCCAATAATCAAGGCTCTCTTGTCAACCATCCACCACATCTCCCAGCGGTTCCGGCCCCGGATGGCGCCCCCATAAAAAATATAACGAGGCCCTGTTCGTCGGCAGCATACCAAAAGGGAGAGGACGTCCGGTCAGAACTGCCCTATTCACGATCCACCATGTCCACATCTGCCTTTAAGAGGAGGCAGGATGGCTATCCTCGCTTCCGACTTAAGCCTTTTGGCCGAGTTGCAGGTCGCGCAGGCCGTGCCAGACTTCGAAATACAACGCCGGGTCGCGCACGATCGCTACAATAGCAGCGATCGCGAGACGACATCATCTACGGTTCATGGAGACGGATTGGATGGGTACGTTCGCGACCACTTACGAGAAAGTGCAGAACTTCAACTGGGTGACGCGCTTTCTGCATGCGGGCCGCTATCGAAAGCTGCTTGAGGTTCTGCAATCCGTGCAGAAGGACGTCGGCAACCGCAAGGTCAGAATACTGGATATTGGCTGTGGTCCTGAAACTGCGGTCGGGCATATTCTGGAAAAATTTGACATCGATTATGTCGGTATCGACTACGATCCAATCTTTATTCAGGCCGCGCGCAATCGCTACAGCAAATACGAAAACTGCCGCTTCATCGTCGGCGACGCTACCGATGAGAGCCTTTACGAAACGATCGAGGCCGACATTGTCATCGCTCTCGAAACGCTTGAGCATATCCACCTCAACCGCACGGTCCGCGTCATCGAGCATGTCTGCACAATCGTTCGTCCCCGTATTTTCCTCGTCACGGTGCCGGTCGAAGTCGGGCCGGCCGTATGGATCAAAAACTGGGGCTCGGCCCTCATGGGCTACGATCGCCAATCGGGCAACCTCAAAGAAACGTTTTGGGCAGGCCTATATCGACTTGATCGAGTGCCCCCGCACCATTCGTCACACCAGGGCTTCGACTGGCGGTGTCTGGCGCAGCTAATCCGCGTCAACGCGCCCTTGCGAGAGATCCACAGCCTGCCCTTCTCCTTCGTTCCACGCGCGCTCAGCCCCAACGTCGCACTGATCGCCGAGCCCGCAAAATCAACGATCGATCTGGCAAACGATGACCCCGAGGCATGGAAGATCAACCATGGCCACACAACCTCGAACCGCCAGCGCAGTGTTCGCGATGCGGATGCCGCCCGTCACGCCAGGCTCCCTGTATCATGGCCAATGCGCCTTAAAGGTCTAGCGGACCTTTCCAATGCGCGACGGCAGCAAGAGTAAGGGCTATCAAAAAGCAAGCTGGGGTCAAGGACGCGATTCATGACCGATCCGGCCGTGCCTCTACGCGCAATGTGGGATATCGAGGATTGCCCAGCTCGCCTCGATCCACATCCTGAGCTAAAAGCTGATTTTGCCGAACGGGCAAGAGGCACTATTGCACGCCTTCTTAGACCATAGAGCTGACGCGAGCGCCGTGAGCCATTGCATACGCTCAGACTGGCGCCTACCGAAAAACAAATAGTTCTGCGATAGCCTCATTCCACGTCTGACCACGGATCCCACCTCCTGCAAAACGGCGAGACAGAGCTGTGGCTTTGGGTTCGATGGAGCTGCGACGTGGCAATTCGACGCGCGACGCCGGGAAGGCTTGGCCACAAATCACGCTCGCTTAGCATGGCGGATCATGTCGTTTGCAGAAGCAATCGACACCTCAGCTGGAACCTCGATGCCGGAATGAAGTTCGAGGGTCTTCAACAATGGAGTCGTCATGACCTTCCTTGGTCTCGAGGCCGAAATGCTAGCGCGGCTACAGTTCGCGTTTACCGTCTCGTTTCACTTTCTTTTCCCCGCTTTTTCGATCGGGACGGCCAGCTACCTCGCCGTCCTGAACGCGCTCTGGCTATGGAAGCGTGATGAGGCCTATCTCAAGCTCTTTGAATATTGGAAGACCATTTTTGCGGTGACTTTCGCGATGGGCGTCGTGTCCGGGATCGTCATGAGCTATCAGTTCGGCACCAACTGGTCGGCCTTCTCGGACAAGGCTGGGCCAGTCATCGGCCCGCTCATGGGATACGAGGTCCTGACGGCATTCTTCCTGGAAGCAGGCTTCCTTGGCATCGCACTCTTCGGCCGAAAGAGGGTCGGTGAAAGAGCCCACATGGTGGCGGTTGCCATGGTGGCGATCGGCACGCTGATTTCTGCGACCTGGATTACGGCGGCTAATAGCTGGATGCATACGCCGGCCGGCTTCAGCATCGACGCCAACGGCGTCTTCGTGCCGGAAGATTGGTGGCAGATCATCTTCAACCCTTCGTTCCCTTACAGGATGACCCATACCGTCATGGCGGCATTCCTGACGACCGCCTTTGCCGTTGGCGCCGTCGGCGCGTGGCACCTGCTGAAGGACCGGACGAACCGTCAGGCGCGGATAATGTTCTCAATGGCCATGTGGATGGCGGCGATCGTCACACCGATCCAGATCGTCGCCGGGGACTTGCATGGCTTGAACACGCTCGAACACCAGCCTGCGAAGATCGCTGCGATGGAAGGACATTACGAGACGCACAAAAACGGCGCCCCACTCGTTCTGTTTGGTATTCCCGATGACGCGGCGGAAAGAACCCGCTATGCCGTCGAGGTTCCAAAGCTTGGCTCGCTGATCTTGACCCATAAGCTGAACGGCGAAATCAAGGGACTAAAGGAGTGGCCCCGCGACCAGCGTCCGCCGGCGCTTATGCCCTTCATCACCTTTCGAATCATGGTCGGCCTCGGCTTCCTGATGCTTGGCGTCGGGCTCTGGTCCCTTTGGGCGCGCTGGAAGGGGAAGCTGTACGACACGCCCTTGCTGCACCGCGTCGCGGTGGCCATGGGAGGATCCGGCTTCGTGGCTGTGCTTGCAGGATGGTACACGACCGAGGTCGGCCGTCAGCCCTGGACGGTCTATGGTCAGCTGCGAACCGCGCAAAGCCTGTCGCCGATTTCAGCTCCCGCAGTTGGGACCTCCTTGCTCATTTTCATCGCTGTCTACTTCGTGGTCTTCGGCGTCGGCGTCTATTATCTGCTGAAGCTCATGCGACGGCCGCCAACGCCGCTGGACACAGATCAGGAGCTGGATGCCGGTCCGATCCGGACGGCGGGCATTACGCCGGGTGTTGCACAGGGTCATCGGATTGGAGACCGACATGCACATTGATCTTTCCTTCATTTGGGCAGGTATCATCGCATTTGCGGTCCTTGCCTATGTGGTTCTCGACGGCTTCGATCTCGGGATCGGCATTGTCTTCCCATTCTTCCGAAATCGACGCGACCGCGACGTCATGACCAATTCGATCGCGCCCGTCTGGGATGGCAACGAGACATGGCTCGTGCTCGGAGGCGGCGGGCTCATGGCCGTCTTCCCGCTTGCCTATGCGATTATCATGCCGGCGCTATACATGCCGATTATCCTCATGCTGGTGAGCCTGATCTTCCGCGGCGTTGCCTTCGAATTCCGCTGGCGCACGCACCATGAGTCCCACCTTTGGGACTTCGGATTCTGGATCGGCTCCTCGCTCGCTGCCATCATGCAGGGAATTTCGCTTGGCGCGCTTGTGCAAGGTATCGCTGTCGAGGGAAGGCAGTATGCCGGGGGCTGGTGGGACTGGCTTACGCCCTTCTCGATCCTGACAGGCATCGCCGTTCTCGTGGGCTACGCGTTGCTCGGGGCAACATGGCTCAACCTCAAGACTACCGGCGACATCCAAATTCGCTCGGCTAAGCTCGCCCGCCCCCTGAGCCTCGTGCTTCTGGCGCTGATTGGCGCCGTGTCGCTTTGGACGCCGTTTATCAACGAGATCTACTTCGAGCGCTGGTTCGGCTGGCCGACCGCCTTCTTCTCGTCTTTCGTACCGCTGCTCCTAGCTGCCTGTGCCCTTGCGCTCTGGCACGGCCTCAATCACGGCAGGCATCTGCAGCCATTTCTCTCGGCGCTTGGCATATTCGTCCTGACCTTCGCGGGGCTTGGTGTCAGCTTCTACCCCTACATGGTACCCGGCGTCCTCACGATCAGGGAGGCCGCAGCGCCTGAAAGCTCGCTCAAATTCCTGCTTGTCGGAACAGTTGTTCTCGTGCCGATGATCCTCGCATACACGGCCTATGCTTACTGGGTATTCCGCGGAAAGGTCGATCCTGAGGAGGGCTACCACTGATGAGGGACGGCTTCAGAAAGGTGTTTTGGTTCGTAGTGCTCTGGATGGCGGGCGTCGCAACCGTTGCGGCCGTGGGTCTGGTGATCCGCGGCGCGCTGCTTTAGGACGCCCTAAGGGTTCATTGCGGCCAAAGCGTGCGGCCTGACGCTCGTAAAATTTCAAGCCGTGGAGTGGGGATGCTGGACTCCGGTCTTAAGGCTACCCTTGCCGCATCGAGTTTTGCTCCGTCCGCCGCCGTCGCAAGCGGAGCGGGCAGCGCCAAAATTCCGGCGCGCAAATTTGACGGGCTGGGAAGCTGTTTAGAAGCTGGAAAGCATGGTTCTGCGAACCTTCGCCGCGATGCCCGGAGGCTGCTTTTGGCAGTACACCGTTCACTGTGACTCTAGATGCTACAAGGCTCTTAATCTGAGCCCGATATCTCGGTGCCCATCAGCTTTGCAAGCGCACCAGTCTCGACGTATCCCGTTTTGAGAGGATCACAATAGATACCAAATTTACGGCCAGTTTTTCTCACGATGGTTCTAAGAACCTCCGGCTGCTCCGGAAGCCCAGGTTGTGCAGCCAAAGTCATGCCGCAACGTTTTGTCGCCTCGGTGACTTTCAGATCAAGGCCGCCGATGCTGATGATGTGACCTATCCAGCTATGCTCTGGAAATTCCGCCATATCTTCCCTCTCGAGCAGGACATTAGCCCGAAAACGCAGACGATCCACCGTGGTGTCTGGTGCCATCTGCTGAAGGCCCTCCAGCGAAGACGACGTAACCAAGTGAAGGGGCGACACGGAATATCGGTTCTTGATGGTCGGAAGTGAGGGTGCGAGTGGATCGTCGTGCATGTAACATCCGATTCCCACGTCAAATCCGAAATATTCTTCAAGCTCAGGCCGCAACTTTGGATCTTCCAGGTACAGGCGCTCTCCACTAGGAAACTCGACCCAGACACCGTGTCCATCGACTGCACTGCGCAGAAATAGCGCAGGCCTCCACCTGGCCTCTTGTTCCGGCGCAGCAACCTCGCCGCTCGTCGCGTCGAACAGGCCAAAACGACGGTCTCCATCGATTCCATGCAGTCCGATCTCCACGTGATCGCAGCGCTCTCCCTGCAGCGAACTTACGGGGAAGCGCCAGATTTCAGCGACTTTCCCTATCGACTGTCTTGATGGAACATTTGGGTTCATGCTCTGTCTTGTCCGCGATTTCAGGCCGTTAACAGCATGTCGGCCGTTCCGCTGTTTATGTCATCTAAAATAGCCTCTGCTGCCGTTCTGCCTAAGTCAGCAGCGCTGGTAATGCCTTGAACAAAGGGGTGTTTATGCAGAAGGAAAGGAATGGCGACGCAATAAAGCCGGTTCGAATAAACGCCGACGTCTTTCGGGCGATAACATTCATCCACTTCTATTCCCCCGGTCCTTTTGGAGTTGAGGCTTAATGTATCGCTGAAGAGTCCAGTGTTCGTTTCAGGTGTTTTTGCCGGTTTGATCGCAGCGTTTCTCACCAATGAAGGGAAAGGAAGATCGTGAGCCGACAACGCCGTCTGGCCGGTTGCATCTATGAAACTGTCAAATGTCTCTTCCAAGTCTTTTCCCCTCACTCTTGCGCCCCGAGCAAGGCCGTCGGTGTCGATCTCGTAATCGTCTCCAAGCCGAATGATGTTCAGCCTGCCGGCGTTGCGAAGTGCAAGCAGACGCTTGATCGACAGATGCGGGACGGTGGCATATTCATCGATGAAAATGCTCTTGAACGACTTGTTGAACCGCGCGAGATCGACCGTGTCGAGGTGAGGAACTGCTCGAGCCACGATTTCATGGGTGATCAGTATCGCATAACGCCACGGCACCGTGTGTCGTCTCTGCTCATTTTGCTCGACTTCTGCGAGGTTCGCTGCGGCCCAGACAAAGGGGTCCACGCCTGATCGGCGTGAATAGTACGCGTCGGCAAAGGTGTCGGCCGTCAAGCCGCTGAGGCCAATTTCTGACGCGTATTGAGGATCGGCGGTCGCGATCTCTTGCCGGAACAGGTCGAATACGCGGTCGAGAAGTCCAACCGTTCCATTTTGAATCTCTGAGTCAACGGCCTCCTGCGTGCAAACCTTCGGCGTTTCGTAAGGTAACGGGCAGTAGAAATCTGCCTCCGGCAGAAGGCCCTTGCGCGACATCATCACGGCTGAAAAGTTCTCATTGCCGGTGGATGCCTGAAACTGCATGATGCCAGCGTCGTCATAGAAAAATGAGCCACACGATACCGCAACTGTTAAAAGTGCGTCGATACCGCTGAGCGACGTGCCAAGCACGCCAAGCCTGCCATGGCAAGAACTCTTGAGGGCGGCCGCAGGCCATGGCGACGAAAAGTAGCCAGGCTGCACCTCTGTTTTCTCGGGCCAGTTATGGCCTGTGGCCATGACGACATGGTCAAAGTAGGCGTCAAACTTGGCCTCCGCCCCCGCAACGCTCACTCGGATATCCTCGACGCCGAGGGATATATCGATGACGCGATGATTGGGGCGAATGTCGATCTGATGGCCATTCCTAACCCCATCTTCGACGATGGCGTTGAACTGGCCGTGAAAATAATCCCCCAGAACGAGCCTCGGATAAAATTCACGCGCGTTGATGGCATCCCGCACGATCGCGAAGCGATCCAGGTATTTGTCGTCTTGGCTAGAGAGCCAGTCCACCAGTGACGTGCTGAGCGGAGGTATTTCGATGCTCGGAATATTTGAAAGCATCACCGGGTCGTTGGCGCCAGGAAGATAAGGCGTTCCCTTCCCAGCCAACATTTCGGCTTCGTAAATTGTGATCGCCAGTGGAATAGCAGAACGGATTAAATGCTGAAGGGTAAATATCCCCGTCGGGCCGGACCCGATAATACAAATTCGACTTCCCATATGCGGCTTACTCCAATGCCACCCTTCGCGGCACGCTTCTATAACGGCGCGCCGCCGAGACTGTTCCAGCACAGGCGAAGTTTCAATTGGAGGGATATCTGAGACTTGCATCGAGGGTCGAGTGCAGGCAGGTTGTTAGCGCTCCCTCTGATCTCAAGGGATCGTGTCCCATGAAGTGGTGTCGCTGGATTTCATCGCCGGCCCAGCCTGGGACCATTCTCCGAATCCCACACAATTTCGATGTCATCAGGGTGCTACGACGACATATGCTTTGAGCAAGTCGAATTTCTGCGACGCAAATGGGGCGATCGATGAGTTTGAACCGCGCCGGCTTTGCCGCAGCGGTTCATGTGTGGATGCCGGTTCATGAAAACGCGAAGTGGCCGAGAAGATGATGGCTCTGTAGCGGGATAATCGCGAGGTTCTGCAGGCCAATGAGATTTGGGCAAAGCGTCTGCTTATCTCGCGATGGCCCCGACAGGCGAATGCAAGCATTCGCCTGTCGGGTAAGAGGAGGCTCGACCGCCCATTGAAGCGATAATCTCCTCCCGATATCTGTCCTTCCGGTACTCCGAGCAGCTGGCAGAAGCTGGCGCCTTATGTCGAAAGTGTCGGCGACAGTTATGACAATGCCCCCGCCGAAACGATCAACGGCCTCCACAAGGCTGAAGTGATCCATGGGCGTGGACCATGGGCAGCTTCGAAGCGGTTGAGTTCGCCACCCTGGAATACGTCGACTGGCTCAACCACCGACAACTTCTGGAGCCCACCGGAAACATACCGCCAGCTGAGGCTGAAGAACGCTACTACGCCATGCTGGACGAAACAGCCATGGCTGCATAACCAAAAACCAACGGCCTCCGGCAAACCACGTGCTGTTCAACCCCTACCCCAAAGAAGCCCCTTCGATGGTGCCAGCGGCCTCGAACTCACCTAGATAGCGTAATGACGACGCGGCTTGACGCAGACGGCGCATCGCGAGCGCATGGGTCGCTACCGATTTCTACAAGGTTTCATATGGCCCGGTCACGTATGCTATGGCCGAGTTGCGAGCCAAGGAATTGGCCACATTATACTCCCGATGGCCGATCGAAAGGTGGTCCTCGTGCCCCGTTTCGCGCCCGAACACAGAAACGCCCCAAGAAGGGCGCCATATCTTGTCTAAATATTTTGAACTGGTTGCGGGGGCAGGATTTGAACCTGCGGCCTTCAGGTTATGAGCCTGACGAGCTACCGGGCTGCTCCACCCCGCG
>NZ_VEIU01000049.1:0-307 GCF_007680755.1 Agrobacterium sp. DE0009 | reverse complement strand
GAGGGCACGCCGGTGCACCTCGAAGCCATACCATTAAGACCAGCTTCTCGAGATATCATCCGGTGATGCGCGGTCAGGCAACATCAATCCAGCATTCCCATCAGATGAAGGCCTAAACCTTCAAACAACAAAAATGCCTCGGACAAGCTTTCCTTCCTACCTCCAATCCCTCCACCAATTCCGGCCGACTAAGCCATCTCATGGTTTCACAAGGACTGGGCTCGGACGCTTCAAACCACAAGGGCTCAAAACACCTGGAAGCTTCCAGACATATCTTCTCTTCACAATGTATTCAGAACAGGCATCA
>NZ_VEIU01000048.1:0-318 GCF_007680755.1 Agrobacterium sp. DE0009 | reverse complement strand
TAGCTCAGCTGGGAGAGCACCTGCTTTGCAAGCAGGGGGTCAGCGGTTCGATCCCGCTCAGCTCCACCAATCGCGGAGCGCGATTGGTGTGGTTATGTGCTGACGCTGTCGCGGCTTTGCCGCTGCGCTCCGCACGGGCCGGCCAATGATGGCCGACGGCCTATCGGCCTGTATGGGTGAACTGATCGGCGAAAAGGTATCCTTCTGAAGAAATAAAAGTTTGCATCGTCCTGCTAAGGATTGATGCCTGTTCTGAATACATTGTGAAGAGAAGATATGTCTGGAAGCTTCCAGGTGTTTTGAGCCCTTGTGGTTTGA
>NZ_VEIU01000047.1:0-331 GCF_007680755.1 Agrobacterium sp. DE0009 | reverse complement strand
ACCAGGTCGGCAAAACGCAACATTGTTCATGTTTTCACATGACTGTTGTTTTCGAGAAGCTGGGAAGCTTGCGCTTCATTTTAATTTACACGTCTTTATTCTGTCCTGACGCCTGAAGGGCTCCGGACGGGCCGGCCAATCATGGCCGACGGACTATCGTCCTGTATGGCTGCCATATCAACGCTTGCGCGTGGCAGCAATACAGGCCAGAGGCCGTCGCCAATCGTTTGGCGCGCCGTCCGCAGGGCCTATGTCCCGTGAGGACAGAAGAATGATGTCATCAAGCTTTGCTTGATGAACATAATCAATGGGAACGAAGAAGTCGATCGAG
>NZ_VEIU01000046.1:0-336 GCF_007680755.1 Agrobacterium sp. DE0009 | reverse complement strand
GGGCCCGTAGCTCAGTTGGTTAGAGCACACGCTTGATAAGCGTGGGGTCGGAAGTTCAAGTCTTCCCGGGCCCACCAATGGTTTGCTGAATTTACCTGATCCCTGGCGGTTTTGCTGTCGGGTGTTTGCGATGGTTGGGGCTGTAGCTCAGCTGGGAGAGCACCTGCTTTGCAAGCAGGGGGTCAGCGGTTCGATCCCGCTCAGCTCCACCAATCGCGGAACGCGGTTTGGGTGTGTAGCGCGGGAATATCCTTCTGAAGAAATAAAAGTTTGCATCGTCCTGCTAAGGACTGATGCCTGTTCTGAATACATTGTGAAGAGAAGATATGTCTGGAA
>NZ_VEIU01000045.1:0-339 GCF_007680755.1 Agrobacterium sp. DE0009 | reverse complement strand
CATTGTTCATGTTTTCACATGACTGTTGTTTTCGAGAAGCTGGGAAGCTTGCGCTTCGTTTTAATTTACACGTCTTTCTGTGACCGATCCGTATCCACCGTTGCTCGAGATCGAGCGTGGCACCCATACAGGACGCTAGTCCGTCGCCTCGGGTTTTTGCCTTGGCAAAATACCCTGACGGCGCGCCGTCTGCAGCGTAGTGGCCGAAGGCCACGTCAGCGTGAAGACAGATCAGATGATGCTCATCTTCGATGAGCATGAACAATGGGAACGAAGAAGTCGATCGAGCTATTAGTAACGGTAAGCTTCACACATTGCTGTGCTTCCACACCCGTCCTA
>NZ_VEIU01000044.1:0-382 GCF_007680755.1 Agrobacterium sp. DE0009 | reverse complement strand
ACCAGGTCGGCAAAACGCAACATTGTTCATGTTTTCACATGACTGTTGTTTTCGAGAAGCTGGGAAGCTTGCGCTTCGTTTTAATTTACACGTCTTTATTCTGTCCTGACGCCTGAGGGGCTCCGGACGGGCCGGCCAATCATGGCCGACGGACTATCGTCCTGTATGGCTGCCATATCAACGCTTGCGCGGGGCAGCAGTACAGGCCAGAGGCCGTCGCCAATCGTTTGGCGCGCCGTCCGCAGGGCCTATGGCCCGTGAGGACAGAAGAATGATGTCATCAAGCTTTGCTTGATGAACATAATCAATGGGAACGAAGAAGTCGATCGAGCTATTAGTAACGGTAAGCTTCACACATTGCTGTGCTTCCACACCCGTCCTA
>NZ_VEIU01000043.1:0-387 GCF_007680755.1 Agrobacterium sp. DE0009 | reverse complement strand
CCGTTCAACGGAGCTCTTTATGTCTTCCGGGCGAAACGAGCAGACCGTATCAAGATCGTATGGTGGGATGGCTCGGGCGTTTGCCTTTACGCCAAGCGGCTGGAGAAAGCCCAGTTCTGCTGGCCGCGCATCGGACATAGCCGGGTCCAGCTCAACAATGCCCAGCTTCTGGCTTTGGTGGATGGGATGGACTGGAAACGCGTTCGATCAACACCCATCAAGCCGCCCGAGATTGTTGGGTAAAACCCCTGCGGCGAATTGAATCATGCACCTGAAACTGCGGGCGGATCACAGCAAAATATGCTCTGATCATACCCATGACGCGACCCGATATAGAGCTCCCGGATGATGTAGAGGCACTCAAGGCCATGGTTCTTGCCATGGCCG
>NZ_VEIU01000042.1:0-444 GCF_007680755.1 Agrobacterium sp. DE0009 | reverse complement strand
CCGATCTGGATCGGGCGATCGAGGCGGAGCGCATATCCCATGGCCAGAAGCCATTGAAAGAGAAAGAGCGCGAGCCGGAGGTGAAGGAGACGAAGGTCAGTCGTACCGATCCCGATAGCGGCTATATGGTGCGCGACGGCAAGCCCAAGGGCTTCTTCTATCTCGATCACCGCACTGTCGACGGCCGCCATGCGATCATCACCGATACGCATGTGACGCCGGCCAATGTGCATGACTCGATTGTCTATCTCGAACGATTGGATCGGCAACGCCAACGCTTCGACTTTAATGTCGGCGCGGTTGGGCTGGACGCAGGCTATGCAACGGCAGGCATTGCCAAGGGGTTGGAGGACAGAGAGATCCTCGGCGTGACCGGCTATCGCAACCCGACCCCGCCCAGAGACGGCATGATGCGCAAGTCGAAATTCGTCTACGAGCCAGAGG
>NZ_VEIU01000041.1:0-448 GCF_007680755.1 Agrobacterium sp. DE0009 | reverse complement strand
CATTGGCAGCTCGCCGCCCTGCAGGTGGTCGGCGCCTTCGGTATCCATGACAATCCCGTCGATCCCGTCGATGGCAACAATTGGCGAATAGATCGTCAGCGCCCAGAGCGTGATGCGTTCGAGAGCGACCCGATCGGCTTCGATATCCGCGTCAACCATCATCAGACCGCGAAACAGCGACTGCGCCTTCGCCGCCGGCATGCCGACATGCACGCCAGCAGCTCTGGCAGCCGGGTCGGCAGCCGAAACCCATCGCTTGGAACCGCTTTTGGCGATTACCGCGATTGGCTGTTCAGGCGGAATGGAGGGATCGGCTCGACGAATGCGATCCGTCGGCAGATCCGGAAGATAAATGGATACGACCCTTGTCATCACACGCTCTCACGAGAAACTCAGCACACTCACCCGCTTTCACGCGCATCAATTCCAAAAACCACTGAGGCCTGCC
>NZ_VEIU01000040.1:0-468 GCF_007680755.1 Agrobacterium sp. DE0009 | reverse complement strand
ATCGGCTGGAAGTCGATATCCGGCACTTTCACCACGCCGTCGGCCGCATAAGCGCCGGCCAGGGTCTCGATGAACTCATGGAACTGCGTCGCGCGGACGATGGTGTACCCTTGGCCCGACGCCGCGACGGTCTCCTCCTGCGCCAGCTTGCCGGCCATGTAGGGATTGGCCGCGAGCTGATCGGCGTTGACAATGGAAAGGACGACGTGGTGGCGTACGCCCGCGGCCTTTTCTGCGATCGTCAGGTTGCTGCTCGACGTTCCAAAGAAGTCGGTTATCACAGTCTTGTCGAACGACATCATGTTGGAAACGTCGATGACGGCGTCGGCGCCTGCTAGCGCATCGGCCAGTCCTTCGCCTGTGTAGGCATTGATCCCGTTGCGGGAGCTTGCGACGACGGCTTCGTGGCCGGCGTCCTGTAGCAACTTCACTGCCTTCGAGCCGATCAGGCCCGTGCCGCCGATGACG
>NZ_VEIU01000003.1:0-579028 GCF_007680755.1 Agrobacterium sp. DE0009 | reverse complement strand
GCGTCAACCTGAGCCATCAGCTCGCGGATCGCGTCTTCACCGATCTTCTTGTCGCTGTCTTCAAGAGCAGCAAGCGCCGAACCCTTGACGATCGGAATGTCGTCGCCCGGGAAGTCGTAGGACGACAGAAGTTCGCGAACTTCAAGCTCGACGAGTTCGAGAAGCTCGGCGTCGTCAACCTGGTCGACCTTGTTGAGGAACACGACGATCGCCGGAACGCCAACCTGACGGGCAAGCAGGATGTGCTCGCGGGTCTGCGGCATCGGGCCGTCAGCGGCAGAGCAAACCAAGATCGCGCCGTCCATCTGGGCAGCACCGGTGATCATGTTCTTCACGTAGTCGGCGTGGCCGGGGCAGTCAACGTGCGCGTAGTGACGGTTCGCCGTCTCATACTCAACGTGCGCCGTCGAAATCGTGATACCACGGGCCTTTTCTTCAGGCGCGGCGTCGATCTGGTCATACGCCTTGAATTCGCCGAAGAACTTCGTGATCGCTGCCGTCAGCGACGTCTTGCCATGGTCAACGTGACCGATCGTGCCAATGTTGACGTGCGGCTTATTGCGCTCAAACTTGCTCTTTGCCATGTGAATTGCTTCCTGTGAACGTGAAGTAGTTTCCCCGGCGAACCGGTTTGGTGTCGCCGTTTAAGGCTTTGTAAGCGAATGCGCAAGACTTAATTGCGAAAGCGCCTGCGCGCGCGGCTTAAGTGCACCTCGAGCCGCGTATATGGTGCACACCTGGAGGCATTTAAAGCCCGACAGGCCGTCACACCATGGCGATACGCCGATGGCCATCCCCTCCCATCGCGATCACTAATCAAGATATTTCCATCACAACTTCTTTACCGCTGCGGCCTTCTTGGCTTAAGGACAATTCATCGCCGGGGGGAGACGGGCGATCGGACGGGCGTGCCGGTTGGCAAAGTCCATTGATCCGCCGCTTCCCCCCGCGTCCTTCTTTCCGGTTCAGGACAAACCCATGGAAATTTTTACAGCCGCCGGCTTCACGGCATTCTTGCAGGTCATCGCAATCGACCTCGTCCTGGCGGGCGACAACGCCATCGTCATCGGCCTTGCGGCCGCCGGCCTGCCCGCCCATCTCCGCCGCAAGGCGATCCTCGTCGGCATCATCGCCGCCACCGTGCTGCGTATCGGTTTTGCCGCCATCACCGTGCAGTTGCTCTCCATTGTCGGTCTCCAGCTTTTCGGCGGCCTGTTGCTCGCCTGGGTGTGCTGGAAGATGTGGTCGGAACTGCGCGAGGCCGCAGGCTCAATGGAAGACGAGGTCACCGACGAAGAGGCCGACCTGACCAAGGGTCACAAGACCTTCTTCCAGGCGGCGACCCAGATCGTGATTGCCGATGTTTCGATGTCCCTCGACAACGTCCTCGCCGTCGCCGGCGCTGCGCAGGAACATGTCACGGTGCTGATTATCGGCCTTGTCGTTTCGATCGCGCTCATGGGGCTCGCCGCCAACTTCGTCGCCAAGCTGCTGCACCGTTATCGCTGGATTTCCTATCTCGGCCTCATGGTCATTATCTATGTGGCGCTGAACATGCTCTATCACGGCACGATCGAGGTTCTGCCTTATATCAGGCCCTACCTCGGCTGAGACCGCCATTCAAGATGACACCACAAAGGCCCGGAGACGCCCGTTTCCGGGCCTTTTCATTGGCCGATCGGCGTATACGGCCGCCCCCGTTTCGACCGGCTGCAGAACAGGAAGAATCCGTCGCCGCGATGCCTTTCGGAAATGGACAAGACAGGGAAATCATCAATTTTCGCCAATGGTTTCTGGCAGTTGAGGTCAGCCACGGGCAAGCCTAGGGAGTTAGTTAGAGAGTCATAATAATAAAAAGAAAGGTAAAGCTGCCAATGGCTTATGACTGGAGTGGCGGGCGAACCCGCCGCCTTCGCAGGGTAAGGCTCGGCGTTGTCGCCAGCTCCCTTATCCTGCTGGCGCTTCTAGCGTCGCTCGTTCTTGGTTGAACGCGCCACGCGCGCACTTCCACGCTGACCGGCGGCATGGCAAGGTTTCAGAAACCGCCCTGCCGCCGCTCCATGGCTCCGCCGCCGCTCAGGATTTCTTCACATCAACGCAGTGAGTCGGCTGTTTCATCTCCGGATCAGCCATCACGTCGTAGAGATCCGCCTCGTCCCCCTTCGACCACCAGACATAGACGCCGCTCTCATATCGCGCGCCGGAACCGGAAATGACATTGGCGGCAACGGTCACGCCACTTTTCAGCCCAAGCCGCACGAGACTGATATCACCCGCATTGAAATAGACGGCCTCGACCTTGTCGGACCCGCACCGGTAAGTGGTCTCAACCTTCTCGACCACCGTGTCTTTCGTGAGCGGAATCACCAGATCGTCCGCCATGGCGGCGGGCGCGGCGAACAGGCTGACGGTTGCGAGGGTGAGCAGGGTTGCTGATTGTTTCATGATGGCCTCTCCGGTTTCGTGACATAGGTGACGCCAGTATAGCCAAAATATGGCAGCGGTGCCCTTACGTATAAAATATGCATTACGACGCAATACCCCGGCCACACTGACGCAGGATATTCATGAATTTTCTTTAATACTTATATATCGAGGCAGATTCAGCGAAACAGCCAATAAACGACGCCGAGGATAACGGTCCACATCAGCAGGGATATGGCGAGAACCGCGAGATAATTTCGAAATCGTCTTGTCATCCGCCCACTTGCCGGCGGGACCTATTGGAATGCCGCCGAAGTTGAATTGCTGGATGCGGGTCGAGCCGCAGCGTCAACCCGTCTTTATCAAGAGAATAAATCGTAGGCCATTCACAGATCTTACCCCTAAAACGGGGTGCTCCAAGCCACGCTGTTTCCGACAGCAAGACGTCCGCAAGCCGGTCGTGAGCGGGGATGTTACGCCCCCCCTTGTTCGCCGGCAACAGCAGAAAGGGTATAAACATCAAGTCCGGCGTAGTTCGGACACGCCCCGACCGTCCTGGATTAAGCACTGGCGCGGGTAGACACTGATCAACCCGCGCCAGCTTACGTCAGCTCTTGAGCGCCGTATTGCACAGGCTCCAATAACCGCCACCCTTCTGGATCCACTTGAGATCACCGAGTGTGCCGTCATTCTTGTTCTTGTGATAGGAGTCGACGCAGGTCTTCAGCCGCGCCTTCGCCGGGGTCTCGCTGGAGTATTTTTTATCGACAGCACTCGGGAAAGCCACGCCCTTCGGGGCCTTCATCGTCGGTTTTTCAGGCTCTTTTTCAGTCGTCGCCGCGACCTGCTTGTCATCGGCTGCATCTTCGGCGGCGGCTTCGCTGCCGCAGAACTTCGCTCGATAGTCGTTCCACTTGATATCCTTGGCGGAACCGTCGGCTTTCGCCGCCTGATATTTCACGCTGCACTCCTTCATGGTGAGTGCGGCCGCGGGGGAAACGAACGCCGCCGATGCCAGCAGCGCGAATGAGGAGAGAATGACAGCCTTGTTAAACATGGAAGACTCCCGTGTGCATGATTGCCGGGCGACTATCCGACCGGATTTTCCACTTGTCAACGAGCAGCGCAGCAGGCGTGCAATGCCCTGATGAAGCCGGATAAAACGGCCTTTCTGGGCGTGAGATGCGGTTGCCGTCGCATGCAACGTGTAGCCGGGATAACCTCCATCAAGAATCACGTATTCGTGTGAAGTCAATCCCTCACCGGAACGAAATTCCTAAATTTTCGTTAGCATCTCGAACGAATAACGAGGATTTATCGATGTTGAGGATGCCGAAGACTATCTCCGCGCTCGCTCTTGGCGTCGCATTATCTGCCGCTTCAATCGCGCCCGCCAATGCCCTGAGCCTTATTCAGCCCGCCTACGAAACGGAGGCCCAGCCGTCCGACCAGCGAGGCTACCCCGCGACCGCTTTTGCTGCCGGAAAAGGCGAAGACGCCACATCGGAGGGCTATGCCCTCTCACAGAGCGAAATCAACCACGTCAAATGGTGCGCTGCGCGTTACGCATCCTACCATGCGACAGACAATAGCTATATGGCGCCCACCGGCAGCCGCACCCAGTGTCGCTCGCCCTATTAATGGGCAAGCGGCTCAACGCTTCCGCGAAAACAAGATAAAATTTACCTTAAATTCTATTGATCTGAACCTTTTCAGCCGGCCGCCGTTTGACACGCAAGCGAATGGGGAAAGCATGATGTTGTGGAATTTGGAAAAATTGAATCAAGAGCGCATTGAGCTGATTGAGGTTATCGGCGCCCTGCGTCGAGCGGAGCGCATGGCGACCCATGATCGTGCGACGATCTTCGAGGAAATAACTGCCCATATGAGCAGGTTGAGCGAATTGGATGCCGAAAGATTGCGGCTTCAGTCGACCCTGGAGCCCTCGTGAAGCGAAGAATGTTCGCTTCTTGGCTAGGCCGCTGCGTCAGGTTGCGCGCACACGATAAGCCCGAAAACCAAACGAACGCGCAAACACCAGCTGATTGTGTAAATTTTTGGAAAGTTTGGAGCGGGTAGCGGGAATCGAACCCGCGTATTCAGCTTGGAAGGCTGCTGCTCTACCATTGAGCTATACCCGCGGTGGTGATTTCGATCCGTGCAGAATGGTGGAGGGAGTTGGATTTGAACCAACGTAGGCGTAGCCAACGGATTTACAGTCCGTCCCCTTTAACCACTCGGGCATCCCTCCAGCTTTCTGCTAGGATCGAGCGACCAAGCTCTTCAGATTTCGCTGCGGCGAAGCGCCGTTGCGTCGTCTGTGGCGCGTATATGACGGCCTCGTTCGTTTCTGTCAACACGCCCTTTCACGAATTTTCTGGAAAAAATTCAAACCGCTTTGCCACCCTGTGGATTATCGCGGGGGCTGGTGCGCGGCTGCTCGCGGAGATATAAGGCGCCATGAGCAAAGACGATACCAATAACAAATCCACCCGCGACACGCACTACGCCAACCTGCGCCGTGCCGTGCGCGACGCCAAGCGTGAGCGTGGCGAAATTCCGACCCCGCAGCAGCCGAAGCGCCGCAACCGTGGCGCTGACGACTGGAAGCCGCCGCAGCCGGCGCCGGATCAGGTTCATCTCTATGGGCTACACACCGTGCGCGCCGCGCTCGCCAATCCCGAGCGGCAGATCGTCAAGCTCTCCGTCACCCAGAATGCCTTCGCCCGGCTGGACATCGGTGAAGCGGAGGCGCAGCCATTCCCGGTTGAGATTGTCTCGCCGCAGGATATCGACCGCGTGCTCGGCCCGGAAGCGATCCATCAGGGCGTAATGCTGGAAACCCGACCGCTGCCGGTCAAGCGGCTCGGCGCGCTGAAGGACAGCCCGCTCATTCTCGTGCTCGATCAGGTCACCGATCCGCACAATGTCGGCGCCATCATGCGCTCGGCAGTCGCCTTCAACGCCGGGGCGGTCATTACCACAATGCGTCACAGCCCGACCGAGTCGGGCGTGCTGGCGAAATCGGCATCCGGCGCGCTGGAACTCATTCCCTATATCCAGATCACGAACCTGGCGGATGCGCTGGGCGAGTTGCATAAACTCGGTTTCTTCTCCGTCGGACTGGATTCGGAAGGCCCTGCCCCCATCGAGCAGACGTTCAGCGGTGAAAAAATTGCGCTGGTTCTCGGCGCCGAGGGCAAGGGGCTGCGGCAGAAGACCCGCGAAACCGTGTCCGCGCTCGCCCGTCTCGATATGCCAGGCGAGATCAAATCGCTCAACGTGTCGAATGCCGCAGCGATCGCGCTTTACGCAACGCAGCAATTTCTGGGCAAAGCGTCGGCCTGACGCTTTCCCTTCCTTGCGAAATGGAAACGCGCATCGCATGTTGCGCCTTTGTCATTGCGCACGGAGAAAATCTCAACATGACTGAGCAGACCATTAAACCGACCGGCGAGCTGACGTTGCGAACGCTCGCCATGCCGGCCGACGCCAATCCGGCCGGTGATATTTTCGGCGGCTGGGTCATGTCTCAGATGGACTTGGCAAGCGGCATCCGCGCCGCAGAACGGTCCCGCTGTCGCGTGGTCACGGCCGCAGTCAAGGAAATGGCCTTTGAACTGCCGGTGAAGATCGGCGATACGCTATCCATCTACACCGATATCGCCCGCGTCGGACGCACCTCCATTACGCTGACTGTCGAAGCCTGGGCGCAGCGCTCCCGCTACGATAAGCTGGAAAAGGTAACGGCTGGCACCTTTATCATGGTGGCCATGGACGAAAACGGACAGCCGACCCCCATTCCCGCTGCGGAATAACCACCGCGAAATCGGGTGGCGACGTCGCCACCCATCGCTTATTTGAAACCTAAGGTGCCAAGCGCCCCCTCACGCCTGGACGACAGTTGGCGCCGAGGGAAACGCCGCGCTCAGAACATCGTGTTGCTGTTCGCTGCATTTTCCGGAACGGGCTGGATCACGTCCCAATGTTCGGTGATCTTGCCGTCGGTCACACGGAAAATATCGACGATGGCCCTGCCGCGGTCACCATCATTTTCCGTCGAATGAATGTGCAGATAGACCAGATCACCATCCGTCGCGCTGCGCACGATCCGGGCTTTCGACTGAGGATTTTCCTTGAAGAAACCGGTGAAGTAATTGACGAAGGGCGCCTTTCCATCCGGCACCATGGGATTGTGCTGCTTGTAGCTATCGACAAGCACGGCAGCTCCCTTCTCCACCTCATGCTTGTTGAAGACCGTGTCGTAGAACTCGATCACCAGCTTGCGATTGGCTTCTTCCTGGCCGAAATCCCGCTTTGCGGTTTCGGCAAGCAGCGGTCCGGCCACCAACCCCGGTGCAAGCGCGAGCGTGACGACGGCGAGGCGACGTGTGAGAAAATTCATGGATCGCTCCTTTCAATAACCGACGGTAAAACGCTGACGGGAATGCTGCGGCTTCTCGATTTCATCGACAAGCGCGACGGCATAATCTTCAAAGGAAATGCGGCTCCCCGCCTCGTTGCTGAGAAGACTATCCTTGCCTATGCGGAATTTGCCCGTTCGGTCCCCCGGCACGAATTCGGCTGATGGTGACAGGAAGGTCCAATCGAGTTCCTTTTCCTGCTTCAGCAGATCCAGAAACTCGGCGCCCTTGGTCGCCTCGGCCTTATAGGCGGCCGGGAAATCCGGCAGGTCGACCACGCGTTGGCCCGGTGCGATTTCGAGGCTTCCGGCACCACCGACTACAAGATACCGCGGAACGCCGGAGGCCCGCACAGCCTCGATCAGCGTCTTCGGATCACTCGCCGTAAAATGGACCGAGCTGATCACGGCATCGTGACCCCTCAAAAGCGCGGCAAGCGCTTCACCATCGAACACATCGCCCGTCTTTGCCACCACGCCGCGCAGGGTGGAAATTTTTTCGGGGTGGCGGGCGATCGCCGTCACCTCATGTCCCCGGTCGGAAAGCTCCTTCAGAATACGGGACCCGGCATTGCCGGATGCACCGATGAGCGCGATTTTAGCCATGACATCTTTCCTCTTGTGAATATCGTTATCGGTCTAATTTATAGACCGCAGGAAACAGCTATGGTATCGCAGCGCTGGCCGCAAGAAGTCAGCGGCGGCTGATCTGGTCACATGGCAATGACCTACATGGGCGACGGGCACAGGAATAGGATATGGCGGAAACGCAAACCAAAGAGGCATTCACCTTTGAGCAGCCCTGCCCTATCCGGGATGTGCTGGACCGTATTGGCGATCAATGGAGCCTGCTTGTTCTGGAAGCCCTGCAGGGCGGCGTGCAGCGTTTCAACGAGTTGAACCGCAAAATTGACGACATTTCCAAGCAGATGTTGTCCCGCACGCTCAAACGGCTGGAAGAAGACGGCTTCATCCGACGCACGGTTTACGCCGAGGTTCCTCCGCGGGTGGAATATGAACTGACCAATCTCGGCCACTCGTTTCTGGTGCCGATGCAACTGCTCGTGCAATGGGCAGACGAGAACCATGTCCGCATCTGCAAGGCCCGCCTGAACTATTCCGAGAACGATAGTCGGAGTTGACGGAAGCGCCGCGGAGTGCGTCGTGCTCGATGGTCTCCTCGAGGATCTCGAGAAACAGCTCGTCGCGCCGCTCAAGGATAACTATCGCCAAAACCTGGCGTCGTTTCAGCAATCATTCCTTGGAGGAACCCCTGGCGGTTGAACGCCTGGGCCCTCCCTGAAAACCAGCCGCGTCTATCCCAGCCGGTAAGCCTTACAAACCAACCCGTGCGGCTGGCGATAGGTCGTGAAGCCCATGGCCTCATAATAGGCCTGCCCCAGCAGGTTGTCGGCACCGATGCTGGCGTCGATATTCTGGAGACCTTTCGCTTCCGCCGCCTGACGCGTCGCCGCAAACAGTGCGGAACCGACGCCTTTTCTCGCCGCCCGGGGACTTACATGGGTTCCGATGATGCCCCAGCCTTGCGCAACACCATAGGGATTGTCCGGTCGTGCATAGCGCAACGACTGAAACCCAAGGATACGCCCATCCTCGTCTTCGGCGACCGAGCATTCGATACGGTCGGCGTGCTCGATATAATTCGCCAGCACCGTCATGACATCCGTCGGCGCTTTGCGCAGGCCAGCCGAAAATATCTCGTTCTGGACCTCGGCCATCGCCGCTGCATCATCGCTCGTTGCGGGCCGTATTTTCATCGACGAATTACCTCACATATCTTGAGATCAATCTCGAATCGCGATCAAGCCGCTTTTGCTTCGGCGCGGTGTCCGCACCAGTTTATGGCTCGAAATCGCCGTTCGCCAAAGCGGAATCGATTTCCGCCGAGTTCAAGGGACCGACACCATCCGCGCCGCAGCGCATTCGCGCGGATATCGTTCCCGGCTCTTCGTTTCCTTTTTGTACTCATTTTTTCATCGCCTCCCCTTCACTTTGCGACTGACTCCCTCCATATTTCGCCCATGGCCAGATCACCGAAAAACTCCACCTCCTCCCGTCAAGGCTTCGAGGAAGCTCCGCAATCGTCCTTTGAAGGTGCGCCGCTCAGCGGCAGCGTCGCCGATTGGGTGAAGCAGTTGGAGGCCGAAGCCGAAGCCGGCTCCGTGGAAACGCAACGGGAAATTGCTTCGAAAGCGGGCAAGCACCGCAAGAAGATCGAAATCGAAGCGCGCAAGGAAGCACAGAAAGCGGCTTCGAAGACGGCGAAAAACACCACGGCCTCCAAGACGGCGCGCGGTGTATCGATCGGCGCATCAAGCGACCCGAAGACCCGTGCCGCCGCCGGTCTTAACCCAGTCGCGGGCATGGATGTGTCCCTTGAAGAAGCGGCGAGCCTCGCACCCGGCTCTGTGACCGCGACTGTCGATGCGCTGTCGAAGCTGATCGAGAGCGGCAACCCGCTGTTCAAGGACGGCAAGCTGTGGACGCCGCACCGCCCGGCCCGCCCGCCGAAATCCGAAGGCGGCGTGCCGATCCGCATGGCTTCGGAGTACAAGCCCGCAGGTGACCAGCCGACAGCCATTGCCGACCTTGTCGAAGGCATCAATTCAGGCGAGCGCAGCCAGGTGCTGCTGGGTGTTACAGGCTCGGGCAAGACTTTCACCATGGCCAAGGTGATCGAGGAGACGCAGCGACCGGCCGTCATCCTCGCGCCCAACAAGACGCTGGCGGCGCAGCTCTATTCGGAGTTCAAGAACTTTTTCCCCGACAATGCGGTGGAATATTTCGTCTCCTACTACGATTATTATCAGCCCGAAGCCTATGTGCCGCGCTCCGACACCTTCATCGAGAAGGAATCTTCGATCAACGAGCAGATCGACCGGATGCGCCACTCCGCCACCCGCTCGCTGCTGGAACGCGACGACTGCATCATCGTCGCTTCGGTTTCGTGCATCTATGGTATCGGCTCGGTTGAAACCTATACGGCCATGACCTTCCAGATGCAGGTGGGCGACCGCTTGGACCAGCGCCAGCTTCTCGCCGACCTCGTTGCCCAGCAATACAAACGTCGCGACATGGATTTCCAGCGCGGCTCTTTCCGCGTGCGCGGCGATACCATCGAAATCTTCCCCGCCCACCTTGAGGATGCCGCCTGGCGCATCTCGATGTTCGGCGACGAGATCGATTCGATCACGGAATTCGACCCGCTGACCGGCCAGAAGACCGGCGACCTGCAATCGGTCAAGATTTACGCCAACTCGCACTATGTCACGCCGCGTCCAACCCTGAACGGCGCGATCAAGTCGATCAAGGAAGAGCTGAAAGGCCGCCTTGCCGAGCTGGAAAAGGCAGGACGCCTGCTGGAAGCCCAGCGACTGGAACAGCGCACGCGCTACGACATCGAGATGCTGGAAGCGACCGGTTCCTGCGCCGGGATTGAAAACTATTCGCGTTATCTCACCGGCCGCAACCCCGGTGAGCCGCCGCCGACTTTGTTCGAATATATCCCTGACAATGCGCTGCTGTTCATCGATGAAAGCCATGTTTCCGTCAGCCAGATCGGCGGCATGTATCGCGGCGACTTCAGGCGAAAGGCGACGCTGGCCGAATATGGCTTCCGCCTGCCCTCCTGCATGGACAACCGCCCACTGCGCTTCGAGGAATGGGATGCGATGCGCCCGCTCACCGTCGCGGTTTCGGCCACCCCCGGCTCCTGGGAACTGGAACAGTCCGGCGGCGTCTTCGCCGAACAGGTCATCCGTCCGACAGGACTGATCGATCCGCCGGTGGAGGTACGCTCCGCCCGCAGCCAGGTGGACGACGTTCTCGGCGAAATCCGCGAGACCGCCGCCAAGGGTTACCGCACGCTCTGCACCGTGCTGACCAAACGCATGGCCGAGGACCTCACCGAATATCTGCATGAGCAGGGCGTTCGCGTCCGTTACATGCACTCCGACATCGACACGCTGGAGCGCATCGAGATCATCCGCGACCTGCGCCTTGGCGCTTTCGACGTTCTCGTCGGCATCAACCTGCTGCGCGAAGGTCTCGACATCCCGGAATGCGGTTTTGTCGCGATCCTCGACGCCGACAAGGAAGGTTTCCTGCGTTCGGAAACCTCGCTGATTCAGACTATTGGCCGCGCCGCCCGTAACGTTGACGGCAAGGTCATCCTCTATGCCGACAATATCACCGGTTCGATGAAGCGGGCGATGGAGGAGACCGCCCGCCGCCGCGAAAAGCAGATGGCCTACAATGCGGAACATGGCATTACGCCGGAATCGGTGAAGGCGAAAATTTCCGATATTCTCGATTCGGTTTACGAGCGCGACCACGTCAGGGCCGATATATCGGGCACATCAGGCAAGGGGTTCGCCGATGGCGGCCACCTCGTCGGCAACAATCTTCAGGCCCATCTCAACGCGCTGGAAAAATCCATGCGCGACGCCGCGGCCGACCTCGACTTCGAAAAGGCCGCCCGCCTGCGCGACGAGATCAAACGCCTCAAGGCCGCCGAACTCGCCACTATGGACGACCCCATGGCCAAGGAAGAGGCACGCGCTATTGAAGGCGGCGGTAAAAACAACAGACGAAGCCACTCGTCTATCTCCTCCGCTGAGGGGGAGACGTCCGCTAGAACAGAGGGGGGTGAGCCACACGCCGCAACCTCCCTCTTCGCCAAACCCTCGCTGGACGAAATGGGCCCCGGCTCGGACGCGGGGAAGCCGCTGTTCCGCAGAAACACGCTGGACGAAATGACCGTGGGCAGAACCGAAAAGCCCGTGCGCGGCGCGGTGCCCGACAAGCCCGAAACCCAGGCAGGAAAACGCTTCTCACCGCTGCTGGAGGGACAGCCGGAGCGCGCCACGGACGATCCACGACCGTTGGTCCGCGGCAAAATCGGTGCGGGCTCCTATGAGGATGCCGGAGAGCAGAAGCGCAAAAGCAGGACAAAGGGCAAGACGGGCCGGCCGGGTCGGTGAGCGGTAGGTGACGTGGGAAGAACGTAATCGGGACGACAGAATACGGGGAGGAATATTAATGCATCGACATGGCCTCGCCGCATCGCTCCTCCTCCTTTTCGCCAGCTCGGCTCTTGCCGGACAAATCGAAGACGCCACGTTCCATAGTGCCGCCCTCAATGCGCCGCTTGCCGTGAACATCTACCGCCCCGATGGCGCGCCGCCTGACAATGGCTGGCCCGTACTTTATCTGCTGCACGGCCATGATGGCGACGAGAACAGCTGGCGCGACCTCGGCAATATAGAGAAGACGCTTGATACGCTCATAGCAGCAGGCGCTATCCGTCCGCTCGTTGTCGTGATGCCGGGCGTGAAGAATAGTTGGTATGTGGATTCCGCGGCCGTCGGCGGCCCCGGCGATTACGAAACGGCCTTGACCGGCGACCTCCGTCACCAGATTGAGAAAACGCTTCCGGTGCGGAAAGATCGGGAAGGTCGCGCCATCGCCGGGCTTTCCATGGGCGGTTTCGGCGCGCTGCATCTCGCCTATGGCCACGAGGACCTTTACGGCGCCGTTGCGAGTCTCTCCGGCGCCATATGGCAGAATGTTCCCGCGTCCGATCTGGACAAGACCCCGGCCGAACTCAAGCTCATTCAGGACAGCGCCTTTTTTCATCAGGTCGATCGCACCACCTTCACAAGCGGCATCGTCCTGCCTTCAACCGGCGACCACTTCTCCGGTGCTTTCGGCACCCCTTTCGATGCGCGTCTGTTCAATGAAAAGAACGTTTTCACGCTCGTTGCCCAGCATGTTGCCGAGAGTGAGGATTTGCCTGCCACCTATCTGACGGTTGGCGACGATGACGGTTTCTTCCTCTGGCGCGGCGCCATCGCCCTGCACGAGACATTGCAGGCCGACAAGCGCAAATCCGAACTGCGAGTCACTGACGGCGACCACGTGTGGTCCGTCTGGAAGGTCTCCATCATCGATGCCTTGAAATTTATCGACGGAGAGTGGGACAAGGCGGCCGACGTCGCCAGCGACTAATAGCTCGCTCCCGTGCCGACTCATTCATGTCCCGGATCGCTTCTTCCCGGCTTTCTTGTCCACATTCAGCGCCACCGCAGCCCTGATCAGCGCCGCCAGCGCTTCCTCATTGACGCTATCCCCTTCGTGAAAGTCGATCGCGCGCCGCGTGTTTCCTTCCAGACTGGAGTTGAACAGGCCGGACGGGTCTTGCAGCGATGCCCCCTTTGCGAATGTCATCTTGACGGTAGCCTTGTAGGTTTCGCCCGTGCAAAGGATACCCGCATGCGACCACACCGGCACGCCGCGCCATTTCACCTCTTCAACGACGTCAGGATCAGCCATTCTGATGACCGCGCGAATTTGCGCGAGCGTAATGCCGCGCCAGTCGCCAAGTTCCGCAATCTTTCGGTCGATGATGTCAGACGCCGCGATTTCCTCCGCATCTTTTTCAGTTACCATTTTTACCATGACGCCTCCCGATGCAAGCTTGGTATGTCCGCAAACAGCTACACCGGTTTCCAGCTTAAACCAAATTTTCCTTTCCTCTAACGCGGAACCAAATTGGCCTTCTGCCGTTTCTTCCCCGAACGCAATGTTCAGCATACAAAGGGAAGAAACATCATGAAAATCAATGTCATCGCTCTCGCTGCCGCAGCAGCGCTTACCTCTTCCGTGGCCTTTGCCCAGACGGCAACCACGGCCCCTGCTGCTGGCGCGGACGCCACCCTGTCCGGCCCTGGAATCACCATGGGCACCAAGGCAAACGGCCCGCTGAAGTTCATCAACGTTCAGAAGACGGACCTCACGGCCTCCCAGCTTGATGGCATGGACATCTACAACGCGCAGAACGAAAACATCGGCGAGATCGAAGATGTCGTTATCGGCGACGGCAAGACCGTGATCGGTCTCGTTGCCAGCGTCGGCGGCTTCCTCGGTATCGACAAGAGCTACGTCGTTCTCGACCCGGCCTCGGTCGCCGTCAATAACGATAACGGCACGTGGAAGGCCTATGTCGACACGACGAAGGACGCGCTGCAGAACGCTCCCAAGCTCGATTATGACAAGCTGGACGACTGATTACCCCTGCGGTCGCACACTTGTCTCCCCCGCGCCGAGGCGCGGGGGTTTTCGTATGAGCATTATCCGAACCGAGATCCCATCGGCGGCCAACATTTCCTTGTCTGGCCCGCCTGCCCTCGACTATCTTCGGCACGCAAATCACCAAGGATCAATGCGTGCCCGCCCATAAGTTCTTACCCCTTTTCGTCAGCGCCGCCCTTCTCGTGAGCGCGATTCCCCTCTCGGCGCAGACCGGCTGGAAACCCGCCGAGCAGATAAAGACCTATGCCATCAGTGGCGGTTCGGGCGGGGCGCTGTATCAGTCAATCGGCGAACGCGGCCCGATGGCCGGGGTACAGGCCATTGCCCACACCACCTTCAAGCTCACCTGGCGTCGGGATTATCGCCCGCAGCCGGATGGCGCCTGTGTGCTCGCCAGCGCCAGACCCAATCTGACGATCATTTACACGTGGCCGAAAGCGCCTGCCAATCTGCCGCCCGCCGTCGCTGCCAGCTGGAAAACCTTCATCACGGGTGTCGAAACCCATGAGCGCGTGCATGGCGGCCATATTCTCGACATGGTGAAGAAGATCGAGGCCTTCAGCATCGGCCTGAGGGCGGAAGACGATCCAAAATGCCAGAAGGTGCGCGCCGTGTTGCAGCAGCGGCTTGGCGAACTCTCCAACGAACAGCGCCAGCGCGGTCGAGATTTCGACCGGGACGAGCTTTCTCCCGGTGGGCGGGTGCACCAGCTTATTCTCGCGCTCGTCAACGGTCCCTGAAACGGGCTATTCCGCCGCCTCGCCTTTCAGCAGCGGCTCTGCAAGCGTGACGCTCTCCAACTCGTAGGAGTAGCCCTCGAGCATCGTGTAAGCCTGCTCAATCGCCTCGATCTGCGCTTCGGCATTGCGGATCGCCTCGGCGATGGACTGGCTGCGGGCGCGCAGCATGGAGCTCAGCACGTCGGTGTCGGGCTTGCGGCCGAGGCGGTCCATATGCTTGCGAACCCGGGTACGGTGCCGTTCGAGCTCTAGGATATGAAAGCGACTTTTCAGAATGTCGTCGGTCAGCTTGCGTCGCATGGCGGCGACGGGATCGAAGCTGCCGGGCTCGCGCTCGTCCAGAATGAATTCATTGACCAGCGTCTCCAGCATCAGCAGGCCCTTCAGGTCCTTGGCGTCGGCCAGCTGCGGATCGTAGCCGGTGTCGTCGAACACCTTGCGCCGCACGGGATCCTTGAGAAGCTCATAGGCGGTTTGCAAACGCGCGAATTGTTCGGCATCGCCGCCGCTGTCAGGATGCGCGGCCTTGGCCACCTTGCGGTAGGCAGACTTGATCGCCGCCTCGTCGGCATCGCGTTCCACGCCAAGCAAAACATAGGGATCAATCACAAAAACACCTTCAGACGCATACTCTCACCCGCAGACCTGCCATCAATCTCGCATGCCTCACAGATGGATCATAAGCCAAATCCACCCAACGCGGCACCCCGCGCCAGCGGTTAAACCGGCAAAGCCACATAAAAGCCTCGCGTCGCGCCGCAGTACGACCGGCGCAATGCCCTTGATGCCGAAATTTGTCGGACCCAAGGCGACTATAGCGACAGGCGGGACAAAATTGTGGAAAGCGGCAGCAAAACATATCCCGCCCTTCATCACGGCATACGCCGGAAACGTTTGCAAACAACACAGGAAAGGTGGCAGACGACCGGTTTTCCAGGGGTTATGGCAGAAAGGTGCCAACAGGTGTAAGCTTGTTTTTTGGATCAAGGGAGGACGATCCGGTGCCGCAAACCATTACCCAGACCGTGACGGACTATGTGCATGCCGTGGCTTATGCCGATGAAAGCCTGATGCGTGATGTCTTCGACCCACGCGCCAGTATCGTCGGAAACTTTCGGGGTGAAATCGAATGGCTGTCTCTGGAGGACTTCATCGATCAGTTGCGCAGCAGCGAACGCGGCCTGCCCGATCATGATCCCGCTTTCGAGATCATCGGCATTGACAAGGAGGGCGACAGCGCCTCGGTCAAGGTGACGACGCGCTTCGACGGCATGGACTTCTATGAATATCTGTCGCTGCTGGAACACGACGGCAATTGGTCGATCGTCCACAAGCTTTATCATATCAGGCCATAGGCAGGACTTGGGCCGGCGCAACATCGTCAGCTTCTCGACTGTCGCGGCAGGCAACGACCTAAAAAAGGTCGCTGTAAATTGCGGTAATCCAGATCGCGTCGAAAAGCAGCCATACCACACCGAGCCACATGATCGTGCGGCTATTGTCGGTCCTCATCGCCACGAGTGCGATGAGCAGACCGCAGACGATCCGCACGAGATACCATGGCCCAAGCTGTTCGAAATGCTGCCTTCCCTTGATGTAAGTATCCATCAGATCGAACACAAAGGAGGCCGCAAAAAGCGCAAAAAAAGCATGTCGCCGTCGCAGGAAAAAACTCTCCCGCTCAGCCGATTCCTGAATATGGTCGGGGTAAAGCAGCGTCGACATCAGGAAGAAAAGCGACGTGTAAACAAGGACAAAAATGTAAATCCAGAAATTCCAGTTCTGGATGAGCCGCAAGGCAAATTCCCACCACCAGAAATGCACGGCCCCGAGAAGCAGGGCAATCGACCAGACGATCTGGGCATGGGTGCGGTCGGTTTTCTGCGGCTCCTGCAGCCGCCTTGAAAGGCCGGACAAGACGCGGGTAATTGCGAGGCCGAGGATAAGGCTGACCAATATCCGCAAATGACCATAGGCATCCATCACACCCGCCGCTTCTCGTCCATCTCTTGATCGAGAAGATACGCTGAAAGCAACCGGCTTTACAACTCTGGCGGATACCCAGCGCGAAGTTCCCTCGTCTTCTGGTGGGCCCACGGCGCGGTGTTTTCATCAAATGGATTAAGCAGGCCCGTGCGGCTGCCGAGCAGCAGGCGCAGTCAACCAGACATAGTGCGGTGAAAGGATTGATTTCACTGGTGCCCCCGGCAGGGTTCGAACCCGCGACCCCCTGATTACAAATCAGGTGCTCTACCAACTGAGCTACAAGGGCAAGCCAGTGCCTTGCCAACTATCAGATTCTGACCTGGTGTAAAGCGAAAATTGTGTCCGAGCAGCCAGACGCGCTCTTTTCCACACCTGGCCCTACGCCTTTCCGCGGCGTGATCGCTATCGGATCAAAGATGACAAAATAAGCGAAGTGTTTACGCGGCGTTGCTAAAATGGCGATGTACCATAACCATTCCAGCGAGAATACGCATCCGATGCGCGCGAGCATACAGAAAATCCAACTGACCGGCACTATCGTCATCGCCGTCAGCGCCATATTGCTGGCGACCCTTGCCGCGCTGCCGAGCGTTTCCAACTACCTGCGTTACAGGACAAACGCCCAGCAACTTGTCCGCTTTGAAACCGCGCTTCAATCGGCCTGGCTGGTCTCGGCCGAGCGTGGCCCCGCCAACAATCTGATGGCGGCGTCTTCAGTGGATGCCAAGCTGATCGACGCTCTTGCCGCTGCGCGCAAGGCTACGGACGACAAGCTTTCCCAAGTCGAGACGTCCTTCGCCGAAGAAATCAAGATGCAACCCGGCTTTGCAAAATCGCTGCTCGAAACCCGCCAGAGGCTTGCTGAATCGCGCCGGCTCGTGGACGAAGTCGCGGCTCTTTCCCCTCAGGCACGCAGCTATAGCGCCATGGCGAACGCCATCCAGTCGATGTTCAAGGCCGCCGATAGTGTGAACCTGCTGCGCGGCAGGGCCGCCCGCGCCATCATAACGAAAACGCCTGACGTAGCGATCGACGTTGCCATGACGGGCACGGCCGGTGTGATGCGTGACAGGATCGGCCGCCTCGGCTCCTATGTCGTCATGAGCATGCAGGCTAACCGGCAGGACACGCTCAGCTATCGCGCAAAATTCGATACCGAGATGCAAAGCCTGCTGTTGATAAAGTCCTCACTGTGGAACTACACGGCTGCCTATCTGTCGACCCCGCGTCTGGATGCCGCATTCCGTGAATTCGACTCCTACTATTTCGGTCAGGCGCTTCGCTATGCACAGAACACGATTGCCATCGTGATGCCCTCTGCCCGCCCGAGCGTGCGGGAATTTTCCGAAAGCTATATTCAGGGCATGCGCTCCTCGGACAAGCTGCGCGACCTCATCCTCTCCGAGACACGGGCGAGGATCGAAAACAACAAGGAAAGAGCGCTGGTCTACGGCGCGTCGTCTCTGCTTCTTGCCCTCATTGCAGTTCTCGTCCTGCTTCGCCTGACCTGGGTCTACAGAACGGCGCTCTTCCAGCCGATGCAGTCCGTGCGTGCGCAGATAGCGGCGATAGCCGCCGGCGATCTTTCGGAAGTCGACCATAAGGACGGTGTCGCGCCGGAGGTCAAAAAAATGTTCCAGGAGCTTGATTTCCTGCGTGAACAGCTCCGCCAGAAAGTAGAAATGGAAGATCAGCAACGTGCGCTGGCCGAGCAGCTGCGTGCCCTTTCCGAAACCGATGCCCTCACCGGTGTCTTCAATCGACGCGCGCTGGAAAAATCGGTCCGCTCCATCCTGAGCAGCGGCGAGCAATGTCCGGCGCTCGGCGTAATGATCGTCGATATCGACCACTTTAAATCCATCAACGACCGCTACGGCCACGCCATGGGCGACCTCGCGCTGCAGAAGACCGCGAGCCTTCTGAAAAGCGCGTTGCGCAACGGCGACATTCTGGCGCGATATGGCGGTGAGGAATTTGTCGTCGTGTTGCAGGATGTCAGCCACGCCATGGCCACCGCCACCGCCGATCGGCTTCGTCGCATGATCGAAGCTCAGATCATCGATGAACAGAGCGGTCTATCGCTGACAGCAAGTTTCGGTGTTGTCTGGCAGGAAGCACGCGCCATTGGCAATTGGGACGAATTGATCGCCATAGCCGACGACAGGCTCTATGAGGCCAAGCGCGCCGGCAGAAACCGCGTGTGGGCGACCTATTTCCCAAAGGTCGCAAACGGCTAAGCGATAATGTCACGCTGATGTGACGTCCGCTAGACCAGATCCAGCGTCATGACCACAGGGCAATGATCTGAAGCCTTCGGACGATCCCAGCCGGTGCGCGGATAGCGCTCCACCTCCTGGCCCGGCGGAAAGACCGTGCGGAAGGGCTGGCCGTTTCGAATGATTTCAGGAACATGGGTGGCATTCGTTTCCGCCAGGCGCGGCGAAAGCCAGATATAGTCAAGCTGGCAAAGATGCTGCTCCTGCGGCCCGCGCGAATGGTAGAGCGTCCAGCGATCCATGACGTCGCGGCGCGTCATCGGATTGACGACGAAACCATCGGCCGTGAAGATATCGAGAGCGCTCAGCTCTTCCCGGATCGGCGTGAAACTGTAACCGTTGCGCCTGTCGCCGGAAATCGCAACGCGCTCCTGATAGTCGTTCATATCGCCGCAGATCGCGAAATTCTTGTTATGCGTGTTACCCACGCCCCAGCGATTTTCGATGATGCGGCGAACGGCGCGGGCTTCCGCCTCGCGAACAGGCATGGTGCCAAGCCTAGCATCCACCGCGTCCCGTGAGTTGGTCATGGATTTAAGATGGGTGACATAGAGCGTCAGCGGCTTGCCGCCGATCCGCAGGTCGATTTCCAGACAGTCCCGTTTGAAAATCTTGTCGTCGATCTGGTTTGTCGTCGCCAGCTCGGGACTGAAGAGATCGAGATTGCGATAGGTGAGCGCCGCATGGCTCTTGATGTCGACCACTTCGATCTTGTCGCCGTCTCGCGTCTCCTCACGCATCACGACGGCGACATCGATGCCGCGGCTGTCATTGCCCTCTACCAGATATTTCTGCATGTAGCCGTTGCCGACCATGCGATAGAGATAACCATATTCGAAGGCCTGCAACGCCGCCATGTTGTCGACCTCCTGCAGGCAGAGAATATCGGCATCCGCATCCGCAATGGCGAGCGCCGAAAGCTGGCGCGTATCGTCGGTGGATGACACCATCCGCGCGCTTTCGAGCGCCTGATAGGTGGCCTCATCGCGGATATCGAAAAGCTGCATCGCCCTGTCGCGCCGCGTCTGGTTGCGAAAGCCGGTGAAATCGAAACGGGTGAGAAGGTTTTCGATATTGAATGTGGCAAGCCGAAGCGACATGAATCAATCCCATTGCTACGGCCGCAGCTTAGCTGGTGTCGTTCCGCCTTTCCAGCGTTCGGGACACGTGCGCTCTAAAGCCGCCACCCGCTGCGAATGGCAACCGGGAACTTGTCACCCACCGTCACCGCCTCGCGCGAATAGGCCCTCAGCACCTGCCCATCCGGCAGATCGAGACGCAGAGCATATCGTTCGCCCTCATAAAGAACCGACGTCACCGTGCAGCCAATGCCTTCCGGATCTTGCAACACATCCTGCGGCCGCACGAGAACATCCGCCTGAGGCAATTGCGTGACCCCTTCCATCGCCGCCCGAAGCACCGCCCAATCAAGATCGCGCCCGCCCCCTTCCGGCACCGACAGGTTGAGGATCGCCCCCTGCCCCACCAGCGAACCGACCAGCCTGCCCTCCGGTCGCGCATAAAGCTCCGCCGGCGCGGCGACCTGCAGCAGCCTGCCCTGCGACATGACGGCGACATCGGTCGCCAGCGCCATGGCCTCGGCCTGGTCATGAGTGACATAGATCATCGTTGCGCCGGAACGGACGTGGAATTCGCGAAACGTCTCCTCCATCTCCTGACGGAGGTGCCGGTCCAGGTTGGCGAGCGGCTCGTCGAGCAGCACCACATCAGGCTCGGTCACAAGGCAGCGGGCGAGCGCCACGCGCTGCCGCTGGCCGCCGGATAGTTCGGCGGGGCGGCGATTGGCAAAACTCTCGAGACGGACGGCGGCCAGCGCCTGGCGCACCTTCTCTCGATATTTTTCTCCCGATATGCCGCGCACCTTGAGAGGATAGCCGGCATTGTCGGCAACCGACATATGCGGCCACAGCGCATAGGACTGGAACACCATCGCCATGTTACGCCGCTCGGGGGGTACCATGCTGCCGGCATCGGCCAGCACGCGCTCGCCGAGAAGGATGGAACCATCGGTCGGCTGTTCGAAGCCGGCGATCATGCGCAGCACCGTCGTTTTGCCGCAGCCGGAAGGCCCAAGCAAAGCGAGAAAACCACCTTCGCGAACCGTTAGCGATACATCGTCCACGGCGGGCTTCGCTCCCGCACCAAAACTTTTAGAGAGGCGGTTGAGGATCAGTTTCGCCACGGAACGACTCCTTTTGGCAGATAGCGCCCCAGAATTTCGAGCAGCAGCATAAGGACAATGACCATGATGACGACGAGCACCGAAAGTGCTGAGGCGAGATCGAAGCTGCCGCTGTCATCGAGATTGTAGATGAGCACGCCGAGCGTCTGTGTGCCGGCGGACCAGAGGAGCGCCGAGACCGTCAGCTCGTTGCAGGCGATCAGGAAGACGAGAATGACGGAAGCACCGGCCGCAGGACCGACCAGCGGCAAGATGATATCCCGGAGCCGCCGCCAGAAACCGGCGCCGGAGAGCCTTGCGGCCTCTTCCAGCGATGGATCGAATTGCAGGAAGGCGCTGACCATGGGCTTGAGGCTGACGGCGAAGAAGGAGGAGAAGTAAGCGAGCAGGATGATCCAGATCGTGCCGTAAAGCGTGAAGCCCAGCAGCGGAATGGGGGCTGCGAACAGCAGCACGAAGGATACGGAGATAACGACGCCCGGTAGGGCATAGGGAATGTCCACCAGCGCCGAGAGCAGGAACATGAAACGGCTCTTGCCACGCACCAGGAAATAGGCCGTCAGCACCGTCACCGCCAATAGGCACAATGATGTGACTGTTGCCAGAAACAGCGAATTGCGGAAGGCCGTGCGGGTGACGCTCTGCCGATACAGTAGCTCCTCATAGGCATGCAGCGTTGCGGTCTTGAGGCTGAGCGGCACGCCATAGGCGGGAGCAAGCGAGCTCGCCACCAGCGCCGTCAACGGCGCGACCAGCATGAAGAACAGGACGAGCCACAGGGCAAGCTCTGCCGGCACCCGCCACCGCGCCAGCCCGAAAGTCGCCGCCTTGCCGGAAAGGCCGATGATGCGATAGTCCCTGCCCTTCATCGCCCGTTCCTGCAACGCAAGCCCGGCCACAGAAATGAGCGCGATCATGGTCGAGAGAATCGCGATATCGCCGAAGGTGCTGGTGCCGAAACTGGCAAAACGGCTGTAGATCAGTGTCGGCAGAGTGAAGATCGAGGCCGGGATGCCGAGGATCGCCGGAATGCCGAAATTGCCGACATTGGAGACGAAAGAGATCGCTGCGCCTGCGATCAATCCCGGCGTCGACAGCGGCAGGATAATATCGAACAGCACGCGGCGCGGCGAGGCACCGGAAAGCTTGGCAGCCTCGATGCCGTCCTGCGGCAAGGCGAGCAGACCGGCGCGCAGCGACAGATAAACGAGCGGCGCATGCTGCACGCCGAGCAGAAGTGCGATGCCGGCAACGGAATAAAGCGGCTGCGGCGATCCCATCGCCGGCGCAAGGCCGATCGCCTTCAGAAGCGTACTCGACGGGCCGGTCATGCCGATCCACGACAGCGCCGTCACCTGCGGCGGGATCATCATCGGCAGCATGAACAGGAAGCTCAAAATCGACTTCCCGCGGATGTCACACAGCGTCAGCGAAAGCGCGTAGGAGCCGCCGATGGCAAGTGAAATCAGCATGCCGAAAAACGATGTAGAGATTGTGTTCAGCGCCGCATCCCAAAGGGCCGGATCGGCGAGAAGCCGCCATATGTCACCATTCAGGGACGAGATGATGCCGGTATAGGCGAGCCGGCCGAGCGGCAGGGCGCTGAGTGCGAAGACGACACTCACCACAAAGGGAAACAGCCAGCGCGGCTGGCTGCTTCCATAAGCCTTGGAACGGGTCATTCCGCACTATCAGCCCTTGGAGCCGAAGATATCGGAGAAGGTCTTCAGATCCTGCTCGGAGTTCTTCAGTGCATCAGCAGCGCCGAGCGGCAGAACCTTGATCTTGTCGCGCGCCGGGAAACCTTCCGGCATGCCGGCGTCTGCACGCGCGGGGATGTAACCGAGCTTGACGAAGCCCTGCTGGCCCTTTTCCGAAAGCACGTAATCGACAAATTTCTTGGCCGCTTCTTCATGCTTGGTGCCCTTGATGATCGCGACCGGCTCGGTGACGGCCGACACGCCCTCTTCCGGGAAAACGAACTCGACCGGTGCGCCCTTGGCCTTTTCGCGGATCGGCATGTAATCAACGACTACTCCAAAGGCCTTTTCACCCGAAGCGACGGACTTCAGCACCGCGCCGTTGCCACCGCCGGCAATGGCTTCATTGGCCTTCAGCGCCTTGTAGTAATCCCAGCCGAGGCCGTTTGCGGCGGCAAGCGTCTGCGCGTGGATCAGTGCGGCACCCGAGGTGAGCGGGCTCGGCATAGTGACCAGACCCTTGGCTTCTGCCTTGGCCAGATCCTTCCAGCTCGTCGGCTTCATCGCGGCGGCGGTGTTGTACATGATACCGGTCGTGATGAGCTTGGTGGAGTAATAATAGCCGTCCGCATCATAAAGCGAGGCATCGATATTCTTGGCTTCGGCAGACTTGTGGGCGAGAAGCTGGCCGGCCTGCTTCATGCGCTCCAGCGTCACGGTATCGGCGATCAGAAGGACGTCGGCAACCGGATTGCCGGCATTGATCTCGGCCATCAGCTTGGCCATGATCTTCGGCGTTCCGTCACGCACCCATTCAACCTCGAGACCCGGATTGGCGGCCTTGAATCCATCAACGGTCGCCTGCGCGTCCTCGTTCGGCTGGCTGGTATAAAGCACCAGATCGGCGGCATTGGCCGCGGTGGCGATGAAGCCGAGCGATACGATGGCGGTGAAAGCGGAGAGCAGCGTTTTCATGGATCCAGTCCCTGTTGTTTTATGGGACCGCTTAAACATGCTTGCATAACATGTATGTGACAGGCAGGATTTTTGCGGGTGATCTCTCGGGACCGTCTTGATCGAGAGGAACAATGTTCCCTGATAATCGCGGCTTACCGCCCTCTGCCCTGCCGGGCATCTCCCCCACAAGGAGGGAGATCGGCAAGACGCTCGTTTGTCACTTCAATCTCAAACGTGGAGATGGGCGGGACCTCACCGCAAATCGATCTCCCCCCTTGAGGGGGAGATGTCCGGCAGGACAGAGGGGGGTGAAGCCGCACCCTCCACCGCTGCCGTAAGCAGATTATCAAATCGCCGGGACCACCTCAGCCGTTTCTGCCTGAGCCGTCGCGATCAACCGTCCAAGGCGCTTCATGCCTTCCTCGATCATCGCCTCGTTGGCGCAGGAGAAGCTGATGCGCAGCGTATTCGTGCCCGAACCATCCGCAAAGAAGGCCCGGCCGGGAACGAAAGCGACCTTTTCCGTGGCGATGGATTTGGCGAGCAGGGCGGCCCCATCCATGTCCTCCGGCAGCGTTACCCAGATGAACATGCCGCCTTCCGGCTTTGTCCAGCTGGTGGTCTTCGGCATGTACTTCTCAAGCGCGGAGAGCATCGCATCACGCCGTGCGCTGTAGGCTGCCTTGATCTTCGCCACCTGCTTGTCGAAGCCGCGCGAGGCGACGCGTTCGATGGCGATCTGGTTGATCGTCGAGGAATGCAGGTCGGCGGCCTGCTTCATCAGCACCAGCTTGCGGATAACAGGCGCAGAAGCAACGATGTAACCGACACGAAGGCCGGGCGCGAGCGTCTTCGAGAAGCTGCCGCAATAAATGGTACGGGTGTTCTCGATGCCGCCCGAGCGGGCAATATCGAGCGCCATAATCGGCGGCACCGCCTCGCCATCGTATCGCAGCGACTGGTAGGCGGCGTCTTCGATGACGGCGATGTCAAGCTCATCGGCCAGCGCCAGAACCTTTTCGCGGCCGGCAAGATCGACGGTTTCGCCGGTCGGATTGGAGAAATCGGCCGAGAGATAGGCGAATTTCACCGCGCCGCCAAGCTTGGCGGCCGTCTCACGATAGGTCTCGGGCGTGCGGTTGCCGCCGGGATTGAGTTGATCGTAATTCGGCTCGTAGGCGTTGAAGGCGGAAAGCGCGCCGAGATAGGTCGGCCAGGTCACCAGCGCCGTATCCTTCGGCGACAGGAACAGCTTGCCGAGATAATCGAGCCCCTGCTGCGAACCGGAAACAATGAAGACGTTGTCGGCCGTGCATTCGATGCCGATCTTGTCCATTTCGCCCGCCAGCCATTCGCGCAGCGGCTTGTAACCCTCGCTCACGGAATATTGCAGTGCCGAGTTGACTTGCGCGCCGGAAAAAATCTCCGCGTAAGCCTGCTGGAACTCCTCTGCGGGGAAAAGAGCCGGGTCCGGAATGCCACCGGCAAAGGAAATGATGTCAGGCTGTTCGAGCAGCTTCAACAGCTCGCGAATTTCAGACGCTTTCATACGCGAAGAGCGGGTGGCGAAAATTTGTTCCCAATTGAGCATGGGTACGTTTCCTCTTGTGTCGTTTTTGTGCGTGCATCTTTACAGAAATGTCGATACGTCAGCAATACTGACTTATCAGTTTTTCGAATTATTTCTGCCTCCCTGCACATTCCGCTCAACTGGTCTCAATCGAGGCCGATTTCGCGGACAAAGCCAGATACACCCTCTGGGAAGGCTTAACAATCTTCTGTTTGCGATTGACGCCGCGCGCTTTTCCGGCTGGATTGCGCGCCGGTGCCGCGGACGGCATGAGGATGATGGGAGTTAGAAGACATGTTGAAAAATATCGACCCGGCGCTGAACGCCGACGTTCTGCACGCGCTGCGCGCCATGGGTCACGGCGATACGCTGGTTATCTCGGACACCAACTTCCCCTCCGACTCGGTGGCCCGCCACACAGCGGTCGGGAAAGTGCTGCATATCGACAACGTCTCGGCCGCCCGCGCCATGAAGGCAATCCTGTCCGTGCTGCCGCTCGACACCCCGCTGCAGCCCTCGGTCGGCCGCATGGAAGTGATGGGTGCGCCCGATCAGCTGGAGCCGGTGCAGGCCGAAGTGCAGAAGGAAATCGACGCGGCCGAGGGAAAATCAGCTCCCATGTATGGCATCGAACGCTTCGCCTTTTACGAAAAAGCCAAGCAGGCCTATTGCGTCATCACGACGGGTGAAAACCGGTTTTATGGCTGCTTTCTGCTGACCAAGGGCGTCATTCCGCCGAAGTGAGAGACCGACGCTGGTGAAAACGGCGCATACGAGTTCGGGGGCGCTGTCGTCAACCACTCGCGCCTGACAAACGAAAAGGGCCGGAGCTTTCGCCCCGGCCGCAATATTTTACACCAAGCGATAAAGCTTAGTTGACGGCCTTGTCGACCAGCTTGTTCTTGCCGATCCAGGGCATCATGCCGCGCAACTTGGCGCCGACTTCTTCGATCTGGTGAACGTCATTCATGCGGCGGATGCCCTTGAAACGGGCAGCACCCGAGCGGTATTCCTGCATCCAGTCCGAGGTGAACTTGCCGGTCTGGATGTCGTGCAGAACGCGCTTCATTTCAGCCTTGGTTTCCGCGGTGATGATGCGCGGACCGGTGACGTATTCGCCCCACTCGGCCGTATTGGAGATCGAGTAGTTCATGTTGGCGATGCCGCCTTCATAGATCAGGTCGACGATCAGCTTCACTTCGTGCAGGCACTCGAAATAGGCCATCTCAGGCGCGTAACCGGCTTCTACCAGGGTTTCAAAACCGGCGCGGATAAGTTCGACGAGACCGCCGCACAGAACGACCTGTTCGCCGAAGAGGTCGGTTTCGCACTCTTCCTTGAAGTTCGTTTCGATGATGCCCGAACGGCCACCGCCAACGCCGCAGGCGTAGGAGAGCGCGAGTTCGAGGGCGTTGCCGGAAGCGTTCTGGTGAACGGCAACGAGGCAGGGAACGCCGCCGCCCTTCTGGTATTCGCCGCGAACCGTATGGCCAGGGCCCTTCGGTGCGATCATGACGACGTCGAGCGATGCCTTCGGCTCGATGAGGCCGAAGTGAACGTTGAGGCCGTGGGCGAATGCAATCGCGGCACCATCACGGATGTTGCCGGCGATGTCGGCCTTGTAGATGTCGGCCTGCAGCTCGTCCGGCGTCGCCATCATGATGAGGTCGCCCCACTTGGCGGCTTCGGCAACGGTCATGACCTTGAAGCCGTCGGCTTCAGCCTTCTTGATGGTCGGCGAACCGGCCTTGAGCGCGATGACGACGTTCTTCGCGCCGGAATCCTTCAGGTTCAGCGCATGGGCGCGGCCCTGCGAACCGTAACCGACGATGACGACATTCTTCGCCTTGATGAGATTGAGATCCGCATCACGATCATAATAAACGCGCATTTGATGGTCCTTCCCTAATGCTTGTCTCTCAGTTGTCTGGACCGGAATCTCAGGCGACCTTGCCGCCCAGTTCCGAATGTACCTTTTCCGTCCCGTAGAGCGTCAGAAAGGCAATGACAGCCTTCTTTGCCCGGGCGGAAAAATCCTTTTCCGGCGCCTCGCCCAGCAGCATGCGCACATGCAGATCCGAAACGATAAGGCCGTAAAAACTGCGATATGCCTCTTCGGCATCATCGAAACGCAGGTAGCCGGAACGGCGACCTGCCTCGATTAGTCCCCGCGCGCGCCGGTCGATCTGGCGACGACCGCGCTCCAGGAGCAGATCACCGAGCTTCGAACCGTCCCGGCTGGCCTGGCCGATGGCGAGGCGGTTCAGCGCCAGCGACACGTCGCCCGCCAAAACATCCAGCAGATCATGCGCAAAAACCTCGAGGTGATCGGCAAGCTGCGGCGCGGAAACACGATCCCCCGCCTTCTCGAAGGTGCGGACTTTGCTCTGCTGAAAAGTGATCATCGCTGCAAGCAGGCCGTCACGATCACCGAACCACTTGTAGAGGCTTTCCTTGGAACAGTTGGCGGCGCGCGCCAGACCCGACGTGGTGAGCGCTTTTTCTCCGCCCTCGACCAATAGACGCAACGCCTGGTCCAGAACGGCGTTCTGGCGCGGCGAAAATTCCTGCGCTGTGATCGGGTCGGAAGCCAAGTCTTTCCACTCCAATGGTTCGATTGATGTACCGTACGGTACGGTTCGAGCGCCATTTAAGCGGAGGCGGCGTTGGGGTCAAGCGGATTCTTCCGGGACGGAGAAGAATTGGTGCGGTGCAGCGTGGGATGACGTGCTTCAGGCGTGGTCGTCACTCACAGTGGATCGCGGGCGCGCTTTGCCCCTCTCTGCCCTGCCGGGCGCCTATATCGACGCCGCGCCCTACCCCGCAGCAAGCTCGCGAGAGACATCCACGTCTCGCGACGGCGCCATACCATAGAAGCGGCTGTATTCACGGCTGAATTGCGAGGGGCTCTGGTAGCCGACGCGGTGGCCGGCAGTGCCGACATCCAGCCGCTCCAGCAGCATCAGCCGACGCGCCTCATGCAGACGAAGCTGCTTCTGATATTGCACGGGCGTCATGGCCGTAATCGTCTTGAAGTGATGGTGGAATGAAGACACGCTCATGCCGATCTGTTCGGCCAGTTCCTCCACCCGCAACTGGCGGGCAAAGTTTTCGCGCAGCCAGGCGATGGCGCGGGCGATGCGGTTGCCCGGGCTTCCCGCCGCGATGATGTTCATCAACTGGCCACCTGCCGGCCCTGTAAGAATGCGGTAGAGAATCTCCTGCTCGATCAGCGGCGCCATCGCGGCAATCTCGGTGGGACGATCAAGCAAACGCAACAGCCGGACGGCTGCGTCGAGAAGCTCCGGCGTGGCGGCATTCACGACGATGCCACGTTGCGCATTAACCGGCTCGGAGGGTGGATCGATCGGCACGCGACGCATGAGATCGAGCAGCTTTTCACCATCGATTGCAAGGGAAATGCAAAAATGCGGCACCTCCTGGCTCGCCTCCACCACACGCCAGGCGACAGGCAGGTCGAGGGAGGTCAGCAGATAGTCGCCCGCCCCGTAATTGATGGTGTCCGTCCCCAGCTGAACGCACTTAGCGCCCTGGATGACCATCGCAAAACAGGGACGATAGCTCCCGTGGCAGGGTGCGCTAGGGGTGGTCCGCCGACTGATCCCGAGAGAATCGATGGCAGTCCTCACCTCGCCATCGGCTGTGGCGTGCCGCGCGGCGATGGAGGTAATCTCCTGATAGAGATTGAACGGCAGGGACATGAGGGATACCCTTCAAGTGAGGAGAAAGCCTTGTTTATCTAGAATGCCTAATGCACTTCGCAAAGAGACGGACAGTCAATTTTTGCAGGATCGTGCAAAAAGCTCGGAGGATCGCTCTAACGGCTTCAGCATCTTCCGTCGCATATTCCATCGTCCCCAAACTTCCGAAAGGATATTCAGATGGCAATTGCTAGAGGTTACGCTGCGACCGATGCGTCAAAGCCGCTTACCCCGTTCACTTTCGAACGCCGCGAGCCCAATGATGACGACGTCGTCATCGACATCAAATATGCCGGCATCTGCCACTCGGACATCCACACCGTCCGCAACGAATGGAAGAATGCCGTCTACCCGATCGTGCCGGGCCATGAGATCGCCGGCGTCGTGCGCGCCGTTGGCTCCAAGGTCACCCGGTTCAAGGTCGGCGACCATGTCGGCGTCGGCTGCTTCGTCGATTCCTGTGTCGGTTGCGCCACGCGCGATGTCGACAATGAGCAGTATATGCCGGGCCTCGTTCAGACCTACAACTCCGTCGAACGCGACGGCAAGACGGCGACGCAGGGCGGTTATTCCGACCATATCGTCGTTCGCGAGGATTACGTCCTCGCCATCCCGGAAAACCTGCCGCTCGACGCCTCAGCGCCGCTGCTCTGCGCCGGCATCACGCTCTATTCGCCGCTGCATCACTGGAATGCCGGCCCCGGTAAAAAGGTCGCGATCGTCGGCATGGGCGGTCTCGGCCATATGGGTGTGAAGATCGGTTCGGCCATGGGCGCTGAGATCACCGTCCTGTCGCAGACGCTCTCCAAGAAGGAAGATGGCCTGAAGCTCGGTGCGAAGGAATATTACGCCACCAGCGACGCCTCGACCTTCGAGAAGCTCGCGGGTACCTTCGACCTGATCCTGTGCACGGTCTCTGCCGAAATCGACTGGAACGCCTATCTCAACCTGCTCAAGGTCAACGGCACGATGGTTCTGCTCGGCGTACCGGAACATGCGATCCCGGTTCATGCTTTCTCTGTCATTCCGGCCCGTCGTTCACTCGCTGGCTCGATGATCGGTTCGATCAAGGAAACCCAGGAAATGCTGGATTTCTGCGGCAAGCATAACATCGTGTCGGAGATCGAAAAGATCGACATCAAGGATGTCAACGAAGCCTATGAGCGCGTGCTGAAGAGCGACGTGCGTTACCGCTTCGTCATCGACATGGCCTCGCTTGACGCTTAAGCGTTAGACTAGGCAAACACGCTACATCGGCACGCCGTCACCCCGGACTTAATGCGGGTCCAGCGCGATCAAGTGCCTGATCGCAAAACACTCTCTTCACGGCGCAGACGCGCCGTGGATGGATGCCGGGCAAAACCCGGCAGGACGGAGGAGACGGTTGGGTAGTTGCCGTAAATCAAGGGCGGGAAGCCGGTGCCTCCCCCCCTTTTTTCTCCGCCGCGACCCTCACGCCTCGTCCTTCAGCGTCTCTTTCTGGGTAATAAGACGCGCGCTGTGCTGGCCGCTCAGATAAATCCACAGCCAGCTCCACGCCACGGCGAGCCGCGAGCGCGTGCCGATCAGGAAGTAGATGTGGGCGAGCCCCCAAATCCACCATGCCACCACGCCCTTCAGCTTCAACTTGCCGAAATCGATCACCGCCGCGCGTTTGCCGATGGTGGCGAGATTGCCCTGATGGCTGTAGCGGAAGGCCGCCGGTGAAGGTTTGCCGGAAAGTCGCGCCTTGATGACCTTCGCCACATAGGCGCCCTGCTGCTTGGCGGCGGGGGCAATTCCCGGCACCGGCTTGCCATTTTCCTGATTGACAGCTGCGGTGTCACCGATCACGAAAATATCCGCATCGTCCTGAAGGGTGAGTTGCGGACCGACAACCACGCGCCCTGCCATGTCCGACGGCGCATCCAGCCATTTTGCGGCGGGAGAGGCTTGAACGCCTGCGGCCCAGACGACAGTTCGGCTGGGGTAATGGGTCTCACCCACCGTCACCCCCTCGTCCGTGCAGGCCGATACCGGCGTCCCAAGCAGGACTTCGACGCCCAGCTTCTCGAGCGCGGACTTTGCATAGGCCGAAAGATCTTCGGTAAAAACGGGAAGAACGCGCGGCCCAGCTTCCACAAGCAGCACCCGCGCCCTTCGCGTATCGACATTGCGGAATTCGGCCGGCAGGGCTTTGTGGGCGAGCTCGGCGATCATGCCCGCCATTTCAACACCGGTCGGGCCTGCGCCGATGATGGCGAAAGTCAGCAGCGCCTGACGCTCTTCCTCGCTGGTGGCGAGTTCTGCGCGCTCGAAAGCGAGAAGCAGACGACGCCGGATCGTGGTCGCATCTTCCAGCGTCTTGAGGCCTGGCGCAGAACGCTCCCACTCATCGTGCCCGAAATAGGCGTGGCGGGCACCCGTGGCCAGCACCAGCGTATCGAACGAGATCGCCTGCCCTGTATTCAGATGCACGGTGCGGGCGGCCCGGTCTACACCTGTTACCTCGGCGAGCAGGGTTCTGACCTCCGCACGGTCACGGTAAAGGTGACGGATCGGCCAAGCGATTTCGGATGTCGCCAGCGCCGTTGTCGCCACCTGATAAAGCAGCGGCTGAAACAGATGGTGATTACGCCTGTCGATCAAGGTAATGCGGACAGGGGCCCCCTCCAGCCCGTGTACCAGTTGCAAGCCGCCGAAGCCTCCACCCACGACGACAACATGATGGTCGTTCATATGTCTATGCCTTCCAAAGCCGGAGCTTCCGACCACACGTAAATTGCGGCCTTCGAATACCCGATCCTCAAAACAAAACTGAGATCAGCGGAACCGGTTCCGATCTCTTCGCCGTCTCGCGCACGGAGCATGCGCAAGACGAAGCATAGGGCAAAAAATGGGCTTTGGTTATGAAATAGCCTGACCGCAGGCCTGCCGAAAACGCCGGACTGTTTCAGCCATACCATATTCCAGCGCGTCAGCAGTCAAACCATGGCCGATGGAGACCTCGGCGAGATATGGGATATATTTCATGAGCTTGGGCAGATTCGCGACGGTGAGGTCATGCCCGGCATTTACCGCAAGGCCGACCTCCCTGGCGTGTTCGGCTGTCTGTCCAAGCTTTTCGGCGAGCATATCGGCCTTTTGCGAATCGTCAAAGCAGCCGCCGTAGGGGCCGGTGTAGAGTTCGATGCGCGCCGCGCCCGTTGCCGCCGCCAGCTCCACCGGTTCACGTTCTCCATCACCATCGGCAAAAAGCGATACGCGCATGCCGCCGGCTTTCAGACGTGAAACGACGTCCTTCAGGAAAATGCCGTGCGCGCGGAAATCCCAACCGTGGTCGGATGTCGCCTGAGACGGGTCGTCCGGCACCAGCGTCACCTGTTCCGGCTGCGTCTGTTCGCAAAGAACGAGGAAATCTTCGGTCGGATACCCTTCGATGTTGAACTCTGCTTCGGGAAACTGATCGTCAATAAGCGCCCGTAACACCGGCAAGTCGGGAAAACGGATGTGGCGCTGATCCGGCCGCGGGTGTACAGTCAGCCCGCTTGCACCCGCAGCGAGTGCAATTTGCCCGAAATGCGCGACGTCTGGCCACGGTAGATCGCGACGGTTGCGTAACATGGCGATTGCGTTCAGATTAACGGAAAGTTTTGCGGGCATGGCATGAGGCTCCGGTTCGGACGTCACCCCTGTTTCCCGCAGCTTGAAGTCATTCGCAAGAAGGCTGGCAAATTTTTTATTCCGGTGGGAACGAAATCACGCAAACGAGCATTACGGCCCTGATGTAGCATTGAAAATAAGTCATGATCAGAAGGACGTCCGCCTGAGGGAACAGGTCGCGGACGCCCTGGAAGGCAGCACACTGCCGGAAAGCGCGAGGGGGAGACTATGCAGGATGGGCGGCTGCCGTTCAAAAGCAACGGCGACGAAGACAAACCGAATTCAAGGTTCAGCAGTTTTTTACCCGATGTCAGCCTGCCCTCTTCACTGCCCGCCGAGCCAGTCCCCATTGCCGACATGGCGAACATTTTTGGCGTCACCCACAGGACACTTCATTTTTACGAAGAAAAGGCCCTGCTGACCTCAAGGCGTGTGGGCCAGATGCGGGTCTATACCCATCGCAACGTCCAGCGTATGGCCGTCATCAATGTGTGCCGCGAAGTCGGCATATCGGTCGCCACCATTACCGAGATCATGGAGAAACTCGGCCGCTCTGTCTCGCAGGAAGAGGCGGATGAGGTATTTCACACCGCGCTTCGCCAGCGAAAGCGGGAGCTGACGGCTGAGCTTTCGACCCTTCAGCGGCAGGCCCAGCAGATCGAGGAGTTTCTCGTTGCCGGGGATCAGGATGCGGAAGGCGACGAGGAGGCGGAACGAACGCCGACGGCGACAATCGCCCTGAGCGAGACCGAGCGCAAATGCCTGGAACTGATGGCGGAGGGGTACGCGCCCGTCAGGCTCGCCCGCGCCCTTGGTCTTTCCGGCAGCGACCTCAATATTCTTGAGGCGAAGATCATCGGAAAGTTCAGCGCCAGCAATCGCTTTCAGGCGGTCGCCAAGGCGGTCCTGCTCGGCGTCATCCGCGCCTGATCAACGGACGATGGTGAGCGTTTCCGCCGCGCGTGTGATGGCGGTATAGAGCCATCTTTCGCGGGAATCGCGGAAAGCATAGCTCTCATCGAAGAGAACCACATTGTTCCACTGCGAACCCTGCGCCTTATGCACCGTCAGTGCATAGCCGAAATCGAACTCGTCGTATCTCTTGCGGGTCGACCACGGAATTTCGGTCTCCACATCCTCAAACGCCGCCTTCAGAAGTTTGATCTTGGCCGCGCCGCGATCCATATCGTCGTCTTCAGGCCGGATCATCAGGTTGATACCGGGCTTCACCGTTTCGCGCGACGAGCTCATCACCTGCCAGAGCGAACCGTTGAGCAGGCCCTTGGCGGGATCGTTCCGCAGGCAGACCAGCTTGTCGCCCGATTGCGGATAATCGGCGGAAAACCCCTTGAGCTCGCGGAGACGCTGATTATAGCGGCGGCGGGTCCTGTTGGTGCCGACAAGCACCTGATCGGCCTCCAGCACCAGCGACTGCGTCACTTCAGACTTTGAAATCACCTGCGCGGAGCCATAATCGCCACGCATGATCTCCCGGCCCTCGCGCACATCCATGGCAAGATGGATGATCGGATTATCTTTCGCCTGGCGGTGGATTTCCGACAAAAGATAATCGGGCTCCTGCTCGGTAAAGAAACCACCGCCCGAAACCGGCGGCAACTGGCCGGGATCGCCAAGTACGAGGATCGGCGTGCCGAAGCTCATCAGGTCCTTGCCGAGCTGTTCGTCCACCATCGAGCATTCGTCGATGATGATGAGTGCTGCCTTGGCAAGCGGACTCTGGCGGTTGATGGAGAACATCGGCGCAATCGAGGTCTTGCCGGTTTCCTCGTCTTCAACGGTTTCCTCGCCACGCGGGCGGTAGATCAGCGAATGGATGGTGCGGGCATTGGTTGCCCCGCGTGAACGCAGCACCTGCGCCGCCTTGCCGGTGAAGGCTGCAAACAGCACCTCGCCATCGACATTCTCCGCAAAATGTTTGGCAAGCGTCGTCTTGCCCGTCCCGGCATAACCGAACAGCCGGAAAACCGGTGTGCGGCCTTCCTTCAGCCAGCGGGAAACCGCCTTGAGCGCTTCGTCCTGTTGCGGTGAAAATAACATGCGCCCTCATCGCAGGATTCGAGCCTGATGCGCAACAGAAAAAGAACGAAAGATGAATCGCGCAATGAGAATGCGGCAATAAAACAGGGCTGGTTTTTAAATCACGGCCGCTATCATGCCGCGCATGAAGATATTGATTCTCGGCGCGACAGGTTTCATCGGCTCGGAGGTGGTGCGTAGCCTTCACGGCAGAGGCCACGCCATCACTGGCCTGGCACGTTCCGTAACACGCGCCACCGACAAATGGCCTTTTGTGACCTGGATTTCCGCCGATCTCGCCCGCATGACGCAGGCATCGAACTGGAACGCGCTGGTCGGGGATCACGACGCCATCGTCAACTGCGCCGGCGCGCTTCAGGACGGTCTTTCAGATGACCTTGCAGCGACGCAGGAAAAAGCCATGCTGGCGCTTTACGAGGCGGCGGCGCAGGCGGGTGGCAGGCTGGTGATCCAGATATCGGCCCGCACAGCGGGCGCCGCGGCCGACCTGCCCTTTCTTGCCACCAAACGCCACGCCGATGAGGCGCTCACCGCAAGCGGCCTGCCTTACGTCATTCTGCGCCCGGCCCTCGTTGTCGGTCGCAATGCCCATGGCGGCACGGCGCTGGTCCGCGCGCTTGCCGGCTGTCCTTTCATCCTCCCGCTCGTCAATAGCACAATGCCCGTTCGAACGGTCGCGGTCGATGATGTGGCGGCAGCCGTTTGCGCGGCCATCGATGGTGAAGTCCCGCCGGGCAGCGATCTCGAACTCGCCGCAGAGGAAACACTGACATTGCAAGACATGGTGACCACGCACCGGCAGTGGCTTGGCCTACCTCCCGCCCCTGTCGTAAATCTTCCGGCAGCCCTCACACGACCTGTCAGCCTGTTGGCGGATGCCGCAGGCAGGCTCGGCTGGCGCTCGCCGCTGCGTTCAACCGCCATGACGGTCATGTCGGAAGGCATCATCGTGGAGAGTGAGGCGCAACCGACGATGACATCGCTCAAGACACTGAAGCAGACGCTGACCGCCCACCCTTCCGGCGTGCAGGACCTGTGGTTTGCCAGATCCTATCTGCTGAAACCGCTGGTCATTCTTTGCCTGTCTTTGTTCTGGTTGTTGTCCGGCCTCATACCGCTGCTGAATATCAACGAAGCAGCGGCGCATTTTCTGGCCTTCATGCCGCAGGCGCCAGCAATCGCCCTTACACTCGCCACCTGCCTCACCGATATCGCCCTCGGCGTCGCCGTCCTGTGGCGGCCGCTGGCCAGAAAGGCGCTTATCGGCATGCTGCTCGTCAGCGCAGCCTATCTGACGGGCGGCAGCCTGCTGGAGCCGGGCCTGTGGCTCGATCCGCTCGGTCCCCTCGTCAAGGTGCTGCCCTCCATTGCCCTGACTTTCGTTGCCCTCGCCACGCTGGATGAACGCTAATGACGCTTGAGGAACTGCTGCGGCTTGCCCATGTCATCGGCGCAACGGTGCTGTTCGGCACCGGCGCGGGCATCGCCTTCTTTATGGTCGTGGCACGGCGAACGGAAAACCCGGCACTGATCGCGCATGTGGCAGGCACGGTCGTCATTGCCGATACGATCTTCACCGCCACCGCCGCGATCATCCAGCCAGTGACCGGTTATTTTCTGGCGCGCGTGATCGGCTGGCCGCTCACCGAAGGCTGGATCGCCCTTTCGCTTGGCCTCTACGTCTTCACCGGCATTTTCTGGCTGCCGGTGGTGTGGATCCAGATGAGGCTGCGCGATATCGCCCGAGACTGCGCCGCCAGGAGACAGGCCCTGCCGGCGCAATGGTTCCGCCTCTACCGCGTCTGGTTCGCCTGTGGTTTTCCCGCCTTCTTTGCAGTCCTTGGCATCATCTGGCTGATGCTCAACAAGCCGGATATTCCCCTGTTCGGCTGATGCGGCGACATGACTAAACTGAAAAAACGACGTTGAGCCGGGAATAAACCGGCGGCCGGCGGTGTCTCTTGATGTGCTGGCGGCTAGAGCCCGTCTGAACCAAGGAGGATATGTCCATGAAAATCCGCTTTATCGTCCCCGCCATCGTTCTGGCCTTTGCCGGAACGGCCTATGCCGCTCCCGCGGTGGAAACGGTCAAGACCGCCAAGGGCAATGTGCTCGCAGGCGAAAAAGGCATGACGCTCTACACTTTCAAGAATGACAAGAAGGGCGTATCCAATTGTTACGACAAGTGCGCCGCGAACTGGCCGCCGTTTTTCGCGGCAGCCAGCGACAAGGCCGAGGGAGCTTACTCGCTCGTGAAGCGCAAGGATGGCAAGATGCAGTGGGCCAAGGACGGCATGCCGCTTTATTACTGGGTCAAGGACATGAAAAAGGGCGATGCCACCGGCGACGGCGTGAATGGTGTCTGGGATGCCGCAAAACCCTGACCGCATGACTGGAAAAGCGCGGGGGAGCCTCTCCCCCGCAGCCGGCACCTTCGAAGCGGAGATGCTGGCCCTCATTCCCATGCTACGCCGTTATTCCCGCAGCCTTTCCAGATCCGATGCCGATGGTGAGGACCTCCTGCAGGAATGCGTGGAAAAGGCGCTCGCCAACAAAAGACAATGGCGCGGAACCGGTTTGAAAACATGGGCTTACACGATAATGACGAATCTTTATCGCAACCGCCACCGCGCCGAGAAACGTCACCCGTCCGAGAGCCTCGACGGCCACGAGAGCATCGCAGGCACGGACGCGTTTTCCGACACTCTGGAGAACGATCGTCTGCACGGCGCGCTCGCCCTTCTTTCGCCAGAGATGCGGGCGGTGCTGATGCTGGTGACAGTGGAGGGCTACACCTATCAGGAGGCGGCCGAGACGCTGTCGATCCCGCTCGGCACCGTCATGTCCAGATTGTCGCGTGCCCGCGAAACCCTTCGCCAGCACCTGGCGGCGGATAACATCATACCCCTGCGGAGACCACGATGAACCGGCGAGAGGCCATTAGCCAGGACGATCTGCACGCCTATGTCGACGGGCTTCTGTCCGACGAAGATCGCGCTGCTGTTGAAGCCTGGCTCAGCGAAAGGCCGGAAGAACGCATCCGTGTTGAGGAATGGCAGAAGCAGGCCGACATTCTCCGCAACGCCTTCACCGCCTACGCCACGACCCATCCACGGGACGTATCGATGCTCAACCCGCCAGCTGCGAACAATGCCGCGCGGCTGAAGCCGGCGCTCGTCAAGATCGCAGCGGGGCTGATGATCTTCGTGGCGGGCGCTGCGGCAGGCAGGCTCCTGCCGGCGTCTTTTTCGACGCCACAGGACGTCACCCTCGCGGCCGCGACAACGGATATTCCCTCGCAGGCGAAAACCGCCTATCTCATCTATGCGAGCGAGGTGCGTCATCCGGTCGAGGTGGGCGCTGGAGAGCAGCAGCATCTCGCCGCATGGCTTGGCAAGCGGCTGGGTTATCCATTCGCCATCCCCGATCTGTCGAAGCTCGGCTATGACCTCGTCGGAGGACGCCTCATCCCCGTCAGCGGCAAGCCGGGGGCGATGCTGATGTATCAGGACAAGACCGGCCGGCGGGTGACGGTGCTGATCGGCCATAACGAGGAGAACCGCACCACGAGCTTCCGCATGGCGAGCGCGGACGGGATCGAGACCTTCTACTGGATCGACAATGAACTGGGTTACGCCGTATCGGCCGAACTGACGCGTAAGGAGGTGCAGGCCATTGCCGAGGAATGTTACCGGCAGTTTCCGACGTAAGGATGCTACTTCAGCATCGGCCAGAGGCTGACGACGAGCAGCACGGCCATGGTGATGTTGAACCATTTAAGCCGCACCGGCACCGACAGCCAGTCGCGAAGGGCAGAGCCGAAACCAGCCCAGGTCGAAACACTCGGCAGGTTGACTGCAGCAAAAGCGAGGCCAACGATCACGACCGTCAGGAAATATTGGGTCTCGCTGGTGTAGGTCGCCATGGCGGTAACGGCCATCACCCAGGCTTTGGGGTTGACCCACTGAAAGGCGGCAGCGGCAAGGAAACTCATCGGCTCGGACGCAGCAGAACCTTCGCCGAGACTGCGCGAGGTGCCAATCTTCCACGCGATCCAGACGAGATAGAGCCCACCCGCGAATTTCAGCCCCGTATAAAGCGCCGGCGCGGAATGCAGCAGGGCGCCAAGACCGAGGCCAACGCCGATCAGCAGCGACAGGAACCCCACCCCGATGCCAAGCATATGGGGAATGGTGCGGCGGAACCCGAAATTCACGCCTGATGCGAACAGCATCATATTGTTCGGCCCCGGGGTGATCGAGGTGGTGAAGGCAAACAGCACCAGCGCAATAAAAGTTTCAACGGTCATGGTTTCTCCTTGAAACGAAACCCTACCCACGCCACCAGCATCAGACCAGCCAGCCGGATCGATGACCGCGGTCAAATTTTTTGATGGATCGATCCTTCCCCTGCCGGGTTTGAGAAGTCGCGACAATAAATTATCGTCCAATCATCAAGCGCTGGAGCACACCCATGTATGACGACATTCCCTCCGTCACCCTGCCCTCTGGCAAGCAGGTTCCGGCTCTTGGCCTTGGCACCTGGAACATGGGGGAAACAAGATCATCCGAGCGGCAGGAGATAGAAAGCATCCGCAAGGCGATCGACCTCGGCATGACACTCGTCGACACCGCCGAAATGTACGCTGACGGCAGGTCGGAAGAGGTTGTCGGCGCGGCAATCGCCGGCCGTCGCGACGAGGTGTTTCTCGTCACCAAGGTCTACCCCTGGAACGCCAGCGCAAGGGGCGTTGTCGACGCATGCGAACGCAGCCTCGCAAGGCTCGGCACCGACCGCATCGATCTCTACCTGCTGCACTGGCGCGGCGAGCATCCGCTGGCGGAAACCGTATCTGCCTTCGAGCGGCTCAAACGGGATGGCAAGATCGGCGACTGGGGCGTTTCCAATTTCGATAGCGAAGACATGCAGGAGCTTTTTGCGGTTCCAGAGGGGCGCAACTGCGCCGCCAATCAGGTGCTCTACAATCTCTCCCGGCGCGGTCCCGAGTTCTCACTGCTGCCTTGGTGCCAGGAGCATGGCGTACCGCTGATGGCCTATTCCCCCATCGAGCAGGGCCGGATCCTGAAGAACCACGAACTGATCCGCATCGCCAAGGCGTATCAGGCAACTCCTGCCCAGCTGGCTCTGGCCTTTCTTCTCGAAAGAGACGGGGTCATCGCCATTCCGAAATCCGCCAGCGTCTCCCGCGTCGAGGAAAACCGGGGTGCGACGGACCTGGAGATCACCGATGAAGACTGGGCAGCTCTCGACGCAGCCTTCCCGCCGCCGACACGCAAGACAGCGCTGGAAATGCTGTGATAGCAACAACTTGAAGCGTGATCCGGAATCGGTTTCCGAAGGAGCTGAATCAGTTTCACAAGAGCCGCTGACGGCAAAGCGGCTCACTCCTCGTAGATCATCTTCCTGGTCATGCCACCGTCAAGGACGAGGACCTGCCCCGTCATGAAGCCCGCATCGGCAAGATAAAGCACCGCATCTGCGATGTCCTTCCCTCTCCCCACTCTGCCCACCGGATGCTGTTGGTGATCCTTGGCACGCAACTTTTTATCGTCGGCGATCCATCCCGGCGCGATTGCATTGACGCGGATGCTCGGCCCAAGGCTGATTGCGAGGGCATGTGTCATCCCCGTCAGGCCTCCCTTCGATGCCGCATAGGCCTCGGTCTGCGGCTCCGACATGAAAGCGCGTGTCGAGACCATGTTGACGATGCTCGCACCCTCCCGCATCAGCGGCACCGCGCGTCGGGTCATTAGAAAGGCGCTCGTCAGGTGACTGTCGGTGATCTTTCGCCAGTCAGCCAAGGCCATCTCGTGAATGGGTCCGTTATCAGGGTTGGCGATGCCGGCATTGTTGACGAGCAAATCGAGCTTATCCCATTCGAGCGCTTTGAATGCCTGGTCGACCGCCTGCTCATCCGCAACGTCACACTCGAGGGACCGATACGGGGCTTCATCCTTTTTTAGATCGAAGGAAGCGACGTCCCAACCTTTGCTGAAAAGGGTTTCGCATATGGCCGAGCCAATCAGTCCTGCTCCGCCTGTGACGATTGCACGCTTTTTCGTCATCCGCTTCTCCTCGCATCAAGGGTAATAAAAAACCGCCCCGGCAAATGCACGAGGCGGTCCTTTGTTTCATCGAACGCCGAGGCTTTACATGCCCTGTGGGCCGCGGTTCATCGCGGCAATGCCGGTGCGGCAGATTTCGATCAGCCCGAGCGGCTTGATGATGGCCACGAACTGGTCGATCTTCGACGACTTGCCGGTGATTTCGAAGATGAAGTGCTCCACCGTCGCATCCACGACCTTGGCCTGAAACGCATCGGCAAGCCGCAACGCCTCGGCGCGCACTTCACCGGTGCCGGCAACCTTGATCAGCGCCACTTCCCGCTCGATTGGCCGCTCCTGCCCGAGTTCGCGGGCGCGAACCGTCAGGTCGAGAACCCGGTGCACCGGCACGATCCGTTCCAGCTGCGCCTTGATCTGCTCCAGCACGATAGGCGTGCCGCGCGTCACGATGGTGATGCGCGACAGATGCGCCTCATGTTCCGTTTCCGAAACCGTCAGGCTTTCGATGTTGTAGCCACGGCCGGAAAACAGGCCGATGACCCGGGCGAGAACGCCCGGCTCGTTGCTGACGAGAACCGACAGCGTGTGGTTTTCGACGGCAGCCGTTTCCTTCTGAATGAAGTAGGCGGAGCCGGTGGGTTGTAGGTGTGCGTTCATGTCCTTTTCCTCTCCCGGCTCAGACTAGCTGACGGCCCTTGGCGTCAATGGCGTTGGCGACCGCTTCATCCGTCGCCTCATCCGGCAACAGCATCTCGTTATGGGCTTTACCAGACGGGATCATCGGGAAGCAATTGGCAAGGTTGGCAACACGGCAATCGAAGATAACCGGCTTCTTGACCGCGATCATCTCGGCAATCTTGTCGTCCAGCTCTTTCGGGTCGTCGCAATACATGCCAACCGCGCCATAGGCTTCCGCCAGCTTGACGAAATCGGGCATGGCTTCGGTATAGGAGTTGGACAGGCGGTTGCCGTGCAGCAGCTGCTGCCACTGCCGCACCATGCCCATATACTGGTTATTGAGAATGAAGATCTTCACCGGCAAGCCGTATTGGATAGCGCAGGACATTTCCTGAATGCACATCTGAATAGAGGCGTCACCGGCAATGTCGATAACCAGCGCATCGGGATGCGCAACCTGAACGCCGATGGCGGCCGGCAGGCCATAGCCCATCGTGCCGAGACCGCCCGAGGTCATCCAGTGGTTCGGCTCCTCGAAACCAAAGAACTGCGCCGCCCACATCTGATGCTGGCCAACTTCCGTGGTAATGTAGGTGTCGCGTCCCTTCGATGCCTCATAAAGCCGCTGCAGCGCATATTGCGGCATGATGACATCGTTTGAGTTCTTGTAGGCGAAGGAGTTGCGGGCGCGCCAGCGTTCGATCTGCGACCACCAATCCGCCGTCTGCGCCTTCTCCGGCTTCTTCGGCAGGGCGCGCCACAAGCGAACCATATCTTCCAGAACGTGGCTGACATCACCGATGATCGGAACGTCGACGCGAACCGTCTTGTTGATCGAGGACGGATCGATATCGATGTGGATCTTTTTCGAATTCGGCGAGAAGGCGTTGATGCGGCCGGTAATCCGGTCGTCGAAACGCGCGCCGACGCAGACGAGAACGTCACAATCATGCATCGTCATATTGGCTTCGTAGGAACCGTGCATGCCAAGCATGCCGAGCCAGTTCTTGCCGGAAGCCGGATAGGCGCCGAGACCCATCAACGTCGAAGTGATCGGAAAGCCGGTCAGCTCGACCAGTTCGCGCAGCAGGCGGGTGGCTTCCGGGCCGGAATTGATGACGCCGCCGCCGGTATAGAAAACCGGCTTCTTTGCCTTGGACATCAATTCGATGGCGGCATGGATGGCATTGAGGTCACCCTGAACCTTTGGCTTGTAGCTCTTCTGCTGAATGGCGGCGGAAGGCGGCGTATAGGTGCCGGTGGCGAACTGGATGTCCTTCGGAATATCGACAACAACAGGACCCGGACGGCCGGTCTGCGCAATGCGGAAAGCCTCATGGATGATGCCAGCCAGCTCGTTGACGTCCTTGACCAGCCAGTTGTGCTTCGTGCAGGGGCGTGTGATGCCGACGGTATCGCATTCCTGAAATGCATCCGAGCCGATCAGCGTGGTGGGAACCTGGCCGGACAGGCAGACGAGCGGAATGGAATCCATCAGCGCATCCTGCAGCGGGGTGACCGCATTGGTCGCGCCGGGACCGGAGGTAACGAGCATGACGCCAACCTTGCCGGTGGAGCGGGCATAACCTTCGGCCGCGTGGCCGGCGCCCTGCTCGTGGCGCACGAGAATATGCTGGATGTCTTCCTGCTGGAAAATCTCGTCATAGATCGGAAGAACGGCACCGCCGGGATAACCGAAGATGTGCTCGACGCCGTTATCCTTCAGCGCCTGCAGAACGATCTCCGCACCTGTCATGCGATTGCTGTTTTCCGTATTGTCCTTATCCGTCATTGCCTGTTTCCATCCCGCTTTGGCTTTGGATATCGAGGAGCCCGAGGGCCTGTTTGAAGACATAAAAAAAGGCCCCTAGAGGAGCCTCGTTCAGCGCATGGGTGCTTTCGCCGGATGGTTACACCATCCTGCCCATGCGCCGTCCCACCACGATAAGTACGTTAAGATTTTTCATGGGCCGGAGTGTTAGCCACAAAAGCCCCAGCCGTCAACGCATTTTGCGGGAAAAAATCGCCGTCGCCTTCTTTTATTACTTTAAATCGTATCCCCACGAAATTTTCGAATACGGCAAGTACACATGTTGTTAAGCATAATCTTCTATATCAGGGAGGGCGACTGTTGCCCGAACCACCGCGATCATCCGCATGTCACGGGAAAAGATGTGACGAACGACACGTTTCATAGCGCGTCCCCCATGGGCGAAAACGAACGGCGATCCGGCGAGCAGCCGGCGAACCGCATGCTCGGCCGCGTTATCGCCTGCGACGGGTCGCGCGCGACGATCGCCGCGGAAACGGAAGCGGGTACCACGGATGTCTCGCAACTCTGGTCCGTCGGGAGATTGATCTCCATTGAAATGGGTACGAGCCGCGTCGCAGCCCTCGTCTTCGCCATGCGCACGAGCGAAGAATTTTGGGCGGCGGACAGACCGAACAGGCTTCTGATCGACGTCGAAATGGTCGGCGAGGTCTACCGCACGGAGGATGGCAGCGAGCGCTTCTCCACGGGCATTTCCCGCTACCCCTATCTCGGCGCGGTGGCGCACCGCATCCGCACCACGGATCTTGCCAAGATTTTCGACAGCAGCCGCCGTGATGCCTGCGTGATCGGCAAACTGACCCAGGACGACAGCATCAATGCCGCCATCAACATTCCGCAGATGCTGTCAAAACATTTCGCCGTCGTCGGATCGACAGGTGTAGGCAAGACGACAGCGGTATCTCTGCTTCTGAACAAGGCAATCGAAACAGACCCGAAACTGCGCGTGCTCATTCTCGATCCGCATAATGAATTTGCCGCTGGCTTCCCGGACCATTCCGTCGTCATCGACACCGACACGCTGGACCTGCCCTTCTGGCTGATGCGCCTCGAGGAATTTGCGGAGGTTATATTCCGCGGCCGCAGGCCAGTGCCGGAGGAAATGGATTTTCTCCGTGACCTCATTCCGGAAGCCAAGAAGGCGTTTCGCGGCAGCGATGGGTCCGCTGTCCGACGCACTTCCGATAAAAGTGCTATTACACCCGATACGCCGGTGCCCTATCGCATCGCCGATCTTCTCGCCCTCATCGATGAGCGCATCGGCCGGCTGGAAGGACGCGGCGAAAAACCGGCGCTGCGATCGCTGAAAGGCCGCATCCTCTCGGCCATCAATGACCCGCGCTATAACTTCATGTTCTCCAGCAACACGATCAGCGACACCATTCTGGAGACAGTCGCACATATTTTCCGCATCCCCGGCGATGGCAAGCCGATTTCCGTTTTCCAGCTGTCCGGCATTCCCTCCGAAGTCGTGAACTCGGTGGTCTCGGTCCTGTGCCGCATGTCGTTTGAACTGGCGGTCCTCGCGCGAGGATCGCTGCATATGCTTGTCGTGTGCGAAGAGGCGCATCGTTATGTGCCGGCAGACCCGGAGCGCGGCTTCTTCCCGACCCGGCAATCCATTGCCCAGATCGCCAAGGAAGGCCGCAAATACGGTATTTCGCTCGGCGTCATCAGCCAGCGGCCAAGCGAGCTTGATCAGACAATCCTGTCGCAATGCTCGACCGTCTTTGCCATGCGGCTGTCGAATGAGATCGACCAGAAGATCATTCTGTCGGCCGTACCGAACGCCTCGACCTCGACCACAAGCTTTTTATCGTCCATCGGCAACGGCGAAGCCATCGCTTTCGGCGAGGCCGTCAGCGTGCCGATGCGAATGCGTTTCGACCGCGTGCCGACAGCCAAGTTGCCGAAGGCGAGCGGCGCGGTCAGCCATGCGCCCAACGAGACGCCCGACACGGTGGACCTGAACAGCATCGTCACCCGCATGCGCGCCACGACAAAGCCGCTCATCAGCGGTTTCCAGCAGAGCTTCGAAGCCTCCTTCCCCGATTTTCCGGAACCGACGCCCGCGCCACAGCAGCCGCCAGATGTGAGCCGCTGGAAACAGGAATTGGGCGCGACCGCCGGCGCTCACGAGCCCTACCGGCCGGACATGCTGCCCGGCCGTACAGTCGCGCCGCCGACAGGCCCGTCCACGACCGATCTAGCTTCAACCGCCGTCAACGAACTTCGCAAGGCGAGCCTCCAGATGCAGGCGCAGAATGGCCCGCCACCAACCGAGAGCCGCCCTTCGCTGCGCGACAGCCTGTTGAAAAAACCACTCGGCAGTCTCTACCGAAAGGACTGAGCCGCCCTACGGTTGGATACGCGTCCAGTCGTCTCCCATCTGGTTGCGAACCCATGTCATCTGCCGTTTGGCATATTGGCGGGTCGCCGCTGCCGATCTTTCGATCACCTCCGCCTCACCCACGCGCCCGGCCAGCATATCGGCGATCTGGGCAACCCCGATCGCCTTCATCGCCGTTGCGTCGGGCGCTAGGTCAAGCGCGAGAAGCGCTTCCACTTCCTCCACCGCACCGCGTTGCATCATGGTCTCGAAGCGGCGATTGATGCGATCGTGCAGCACCGACCTTTCCGGCAGAACGACGATTTTTTGAGCGCGCTCCGGATCGACAATCAACGGTCCCTTCGCCTGCTGAAAATCCCGGATCGATTTCCCCGTGGCCTCGAGCACCTCCAGCGCCCGGACGATGCGCTGCCCGTCCCCCGGCTGGAGCGTCTGCGCCATGGGCGGATCGCGGCTCACCAATTCGGCGTGAAGTTTTGCCGCCCCCTCCTCGATCAACCGGGCGCGCAGCCCTTCACGAATGTCATCGGGAACGGCGGGCATGTCGGAGAGGCCACCCGTCAGCGCCTTGAAATAAAGCCCCGTGCCGCCGACGATGACCGGAAAGCGCCCCTGCCCGCGCAAATCGGCAAGGAGGCCTATAATGTCCCGCAGCCACTCGCCTGTCGAATAGAGGCTGCTGGCCGGAACATGGCCGTAAAGCAGATGAGGCACGCCTTCCATTTCCTCTTCGAATGGCCGGGCGGTCAGCACCCGCAGCGTGTCATAGACCTGCATGCTGTCGGCATTGATGACGACGCCATCCCGCTCCCGCGCTAAGCGAAGCGCAAGCGCGGACTTGCCGCTTGCCGTCGGTCCGGTTATCAGGATCGCATCAAAATTCTCATCAAGGTTTTTCATCATGGCTCTCGTTGCCACGCTTATCGCCAATCCGTCAAATCCCGTTCTGACACCGGCCCTCGGCGAAGCGGCCGCAAAGGCGGTGAGCGCATCCGGGCTCTATTGGCTGGCCGATGGCATCGCCTGCGATATCGCCCTGCCCTCCGGCACCGCGGCTGAGCAGGCGCGAGGCGCGATTGCCGCCGCGCTCGCCGGAAAGCCGATCGATATCGTTATCCAGGAACAGGATCAACGGCGCAAGAAACTGCTGATCGCCGATATGGATTCGACCATGATCCAACAGGAATGTATCGACGAACTGGCGGCCGAAGTCGGGTTGAAGGACGAGGTGTCCGCCATTACCGCCCGCGCCATGAACGGCGAGATCGCGTTCGAGCCGGCGCTGCGCGAGCGCGTCGCCCTGCTAAAGGGCCTGCCTGTCTCCGTCATTGACGACGTCATCGAAAAACGCATCACGCTGACACCTGGTGGCAGGGAACTCATCGCCACCATGAAGGCGAAGGGCTACTACACGGCCCTCGTGTCAGGCGGCTTCACTGTCTTCACGAGCCGGGTTGCCACAACGCTCGGTTTTGACGAAAACCGTGCCAATCTGCTGGGTGAAGCCAATGGCGAACTTGACGGTACCGTTGCCGAACCCATCCTCGGCAAACAGGCCAAGGTGGATGCGCTGACCGACATTGCCGAAAAGCTCGGCATCTCGCCTGATGAGGCAATGGCAGTCGGCGACGGCGCCAACGATCTCGGCATGCTGCACGTTGCCGGTGCCGGCGTTGCCCTGCACGCGAAGCCCGCCGTCGCCGCCGAGGCGCAGATGCGCATCGACCACGGCGATCTGACCGCGCTTCTATACATTCAGGGCTATCGCAAGACGGATTTCGTCGTTCCATGATCATTCGCGAGACAGAGAGACTCATTCTGCGCGAGTGGAAGGAAAGCGACCGCGACCTGTTCCGCGAAATCAACGCGGATGAAAAGGTCATGGAATTTTTCCCCTTCCGCCGCAGCCACGCGGAAGCGGATGCGGTGCTCGAAACCATCAACGGCATGATTCGCGGCAGCGGTTACGGCTTCTACGCCATGGAACTGCGCGAGACCGGCGAAGTCATGGGGTTCTGCGGCATATCCCCCGTCATGAACCTCGATCCGCCCTTCCCGATCGGCACGATGGAAATCGGCTGGCGGCTCGCTACTCGCTTCTGGGGGCATGGTTATGTGACCGAAGCCGCCCAATCGCTGCTCGTCATGGCCTTCGATGAAAAGGAGACGCCCGAAATCGTCTCCTTCGCCGTCCACGACAACCACCGTTCGACGGCAGTGATGGAGCGCATCGGCCTGAAGCGCGACCCGTCGCGCGATTTCGACCATCCGCGCGTACCGGAAGATACCCACCCGCATCTGCGGCCGCACGTGACCTATGCGCTAACGCTGGAGGAATGGCGGGCGCGGTAACGACACCGACCCGCCAGTTCCGAAGGTCATTTCACCGCGGCATTACCGCCATCGGCAAACAGCGCCGCGCCTGCGACGAAGCTTGCCATGGGGCTTGCGAGAAAGAGCGCGGCCTGCGCAATTTCCTCGGGCTCGGCAATACGCTTCATGGCATGGAGCCCAGCAGCCCAGTCCTTTTGCGCCTGATCCCCGGCCATGGGCGTGTCCACACCGCCGGGCAGCAGCGCATTGGCCCGAATGCCATTGGTGGCATAGTCGGCGGTAATGCCCTTCACCAGCCCCATCAATCCCGCCTTCGCAGCACCATAGGCCGACATGCCCGGTATACCGACGCTGGTGCCGACGAAGCTCGAGGTGAAGACAATAGATCCGCCGCCCCGCTGCAACATCGCAGGGATCTGATAGCGCGCACCCAGAAAGGCGGATGTCAGGTTGACGTTGAGGACATAGGCCCATTCCTCAGGCGAAATCTCCGCCATCGGCTTCGGGGCACCCACGGCGCCGGCATTGTTGACGGCGATATCGAGCCCGCCGAACACGCTGGCGGCCGCATCCACCAGCCGCGCATGTGTTTCCGCAACACCGGCGTCACCGGCAACGGCGTGCACACGGCCACCGGCTCCACTGATTTTGTCAGCGACCTCATCCAGCGCCTTCTCGCCGCGCGCATTGATGACGACGGCAGCGCCCTGGGCGGCAAACAACGTCGCTGTCGCGCGACCTATTCCTGACGACGCACCGATGATGATCGCGACTTTATTGTCGAGTAGTTTCATGTCCTTGACCTCCGTTCAATGGAGGCCAAGGGATAGGGAGATGACGAGGCCGCAGCCACCCGATTCCTGATGGACCGGGCTGAAATCGCCTATTCCAGCGGCAGCGCTACAACGCGCAGATTGCCCTGGGCATCCGCCACCATCATATGGGCGTTCTTGCGGCCTTCCGATTTCAGCCCGTTGACACGCACCAGCACATCGCCTGGAACTTCCATGAAATCCTGACCAACTTCGACGATAACGTCGCCGGCCTTCATGCCCTTCTGTTCGGCGGCGGAACCGGGCTCGACGCTGGCGACCAGCACCCCTTCCACGCTTTCGGCAATGCCCTTTTCGCTGCGCAACTCATTGCTGAGCACCACGAGATTCATGCCAAGGACGGTCTGCGGTGCCTCGCGCACTTCGGGCGTCTGGTCCTGCGCCTGATCGTCTGCGCCATCGTCGTCTTCAGGGGCAAGCGTGCCACCATCGCCGTCTTCGCTCTGCTGGTCTTCGGCCGACGCCTTCTCATCGGTCGTATCCTGCAACTGGCCGAGCTTGACCTTGACGGTCTCTTCCTTGCCGTCGCGATAGACGACAACGTCGACTTCCTTGCCCACAGGGCTTTCCGCCACGATGCGCAACAGGTCGCGCATTTCATTGATGTCCTTGCCGTCGAATTTCAGGACGACATCGCCGGCTTGGATTGGGCCGTTCTCTACCGGACCACCCTTCGCAACGCCGGAAATGAGCGCGCCCTTGGCGCTATCCATACCGAGGCTCGCGGCCACGTCATCTGTGACGGGCTGGACACGAACGCCGAGCCAGCCGCGGCGTGTCTCGCCGAATTCAATGAGCTGCTGGACGATATTCTGCGCAAGCTCCGTCGGCACGGCAAAACCGATACCGATCGAACCGCCGCTCGGCGAAATGATCGCCGTATTGATGCCGATCACCTCGCCCTTCATGTTGAAGAGCGGGCCACCGGAGTTACCCTTGTTGATGGCCGCATCCGTCTGGATGAAATTATCATAGGGGCCGGCATTGATATTGCGGCCACGCGCGGAAATCACACCCACCGTCAGCGACCCTCCGAGACCGAAGGGATTGCCAACGGCCATCACCCAATCGCCTATGCGCATGCTGCGCGAATCACCGAACTTGACGGCCTTCAACGGCGCCTTCGGCTCCACCTTCAGGACGGAAAGATCAGTCTTGGTATCGGTGCCGACCAGTGTCGCCTTGAGCTTGGAGCCATTCGGGAAAATCACCTCGATGGCGTCAGCGCCTTCGATCACGTGGTTATTGGTGACAACATAGCCGGCAGGGTCGATCACGAAACCGGAGCCAAGCGAATTGACCTTTTCGCCGCCTTCCGGCTTCTGGCTGTCGAAATAGTCCTTGAAGAACTCCTGGAAGGGCGAACCTTCAGGCAGTTTCGGCGGAACCGGGCCCTTGCCCTCCGTCTTGACGTTCTGCGAGGTTGAAATATTCACCACCGCATCGAGCAGCGGCGCGGCCAGATCAGCGACCGATTCCGGCCCATGGCTCTGCGCTCTTGCCGCAACCGGCGCCGCTAGGCTGCCCGCCATGAGCGCCATGCCCGCGACTGCGGCAATGCTGCTGCGAAAGGGCGAAAGAAGGGTCACGGCCATAAGCGTCCTCGCGTTTCAAATCGTCATGCCCTGCATATATCGTCAAAGCATAAGGCGGAATGATGAAGTGTAAAAATACCTTTTCGTGAACAGGCGTGGACGCCATGCCCCTGACCACAGCTTTGGCACGAAAGCTGACCAAAAAGAAAGGGCCGGTAAAAACCGGCCCCTCCAAAATCAATCGATCCGTTATCAGTTCGCCGGCGCTGGCGCTGGCGCTGCGGGAGCGGCAGGGGCTGCCGGAGCGGCGGGGGCCGCACCGTCGATGTTGTTGAAGTAACGGAAGAAGGTCGAATCCGGCGACAGGACGAGTGTCGTGCCGTTGCCGTTCAGCGCGTTGGCATAGGCCGACATCGAGCGGTAGAACTCGAAGAAGTTAGGATCGCGCTGGAAGGCCTCGCCGAACACCTTGTTACGCTCGGCATCGCCCTCACCGCGCAGCACTTCGGACTGGCGACGGGCGTCGGATTCCAGTTCCACGACCTGACGGTCGGCGATGGCGCGGCGACGCTGCGCTTCTTCGTTACCGCGGGCGCGGATCAGTTCGGCCTCGGCCAAACGTTCCGACTTCATGCGCTCGAATGTCTGCTGCGAGACCTCCTGCGTCAGGTCGGTACGGCGGATGCGGACATCCACAATGCTGATGCCGAGCGATTCCGCATCGGGGCGCAGATCGTCGCGGACTTCCTGCATCATCGACGCGCGTGCATCCGACAGCGCCGATTCAAAGCCGCGCAAACCGTAGACCCGGCGCAGCGAGGCGTCGAGACGGGTACGCAGGCGCGATTCCGCAGACATCTGGTCGCCCGACACCGTCTGGCGGAAGCGGCGCGCATCCGTAATGCGATAGACCACGAAGGCATCGACCTCGTAGAACTTACCGCCGGAGACCTGAACGCGGATATTGTCATGATCGAAACGCAACGCGCGGTTTTCGACATATTGGACGCGATCCGCATCCATGAAGGCGAAAGGTAGCTTGAAGTACAGGCCCGGCGACGTTTTCACGTCCTGGATCTGACCGAAGCGGACCACGATGGCCTGCTGGCGCTCATTGACGACGAAGATCGAGGAATAACCCAGGAAAAGCAGGATGGCGAGACCGACGAGAACGGCCGTAAGACGGTTGCTCATATCAGTTGCCTCCCTGCTGTGCTGCGCCCGGATTGTTGCGCATGATCTCGTTCAGAGGCAGATAAGGCACTACGCCCTGTTTCTCATCGATGATGATCTTGTTCGAGCCCTTGAGGACCTGTTCCATCGTTTCCAGGAACATGCGCTGACGGGTCACATCAGGCGCCGTGCGATATTGGTCATAGATCGAAACAAAACGCTGCGCTTCACCCTGTGCCTCGTTAACGACGCGCGACTTATAGGCGTTCGCTTCTTCGAGAATCTGCGCGGCCTGACCGCGCGCGGCACCGAGCTTCTGGTTGGCGTACTGGTTGGCTTCCTGAACGAAACGATCTTCGTCCTGTTCGGCACGCTGCACTTCATCGAAGGCGTCGGCCACTTCACGCGGCGGAGCTGCATCTTCAATAGCCACGGCATTGATGGAAATGCCGGCGCCATAACCGTCCATGGTGGACTGGATGATGCCGCGCACATCGGCCGCAATCGCCTGACGGTTATCGCGGAAGATATCCTGTGCCGGACGACGACCGACGACCTCGCGCATGGCGCTTTCGGAAACCTGCTGCAGGGTTTCAGCCGGCGTGTCGACGTTGAAGAGATAGGATTTCGGATCGGAGACCGTGTAGAGCACCGAGAACTGGACGTTGACGATGTTCTGGTCGCCGGTCAGCATCACGCCGCTGGATGACGACGAGGACGCACGCGAGCCGATATTCTGCTGCTGCTCCGTGACCTTGACGATTTCCACCGTCTCGATCGGCCAGAGATGGAAATGCAGGCCCGGCATCGAGATTTCGTCCTTTGGACGGCCGAAACGCAGCTCGACGCCCCGCTCGTCCGGCTGGACGGTGTAGATGGACTGAATGCCGATAAAAACCAGAACGACAAGAACGACGATGGCGACAACGCCGCCATTGAAACCGCCGGGCAGCACGTTCTTGAAACGGTCCTGGCTGCGCCGGATGATCTCTTCCAGATCGGGCGGGCCGCCATTGCCGCCGCCGCCACCGCCGCGCGGCCGGTTAGGCCCCTGCCCCCACGGGCCGCCGCCGCCGCCCTGGTTGTTTCCTCCACCGCCGCCGCCCCAAGGGCCGCCGCCGCCATTCTGATTGCTCCAGGGCATCAATACCTCTTTATAAAAGCCTCTCCCGGTTCCGTTCGAAAGCGATTGCTCGCGTGCGGCGGGAATATCGACCCGTTATAGGAAGGAGAAACGTTTGTTTCAACGCAGAGGTGGTAACTAAATACCCAATCAGGCTAAATAGTTCACTTTGCCGCGGCCCTTCGCACATAAGTGGTAAACAGAACCGGATAACTGTCCTTTTCCCCTGCAGGAGCGGGGATTTCGTCAGTTTTCTCGAAAACGGCGGGGTCGATTTCCGGAAAAAAAGTGTCGCCGTCGAGTTTTACCGCCACGTGGGTGACGGAAAGTTGATCGGCAAAGGGCATGGCCTGACGGTAAATCTCGCCGCCACCGGCAACGAAAACTTCATCGACGCCTCGCTCAACGGCTCTGGCTTTTGCCAAATCGAGGGCTTCTTCCAGCGAGCCGACCACGTCGACGCCTTCCGGCCGGTAATCCGCATTGCGGCTGACGATGATATGCGGCCGGCCCGGCAATGGACGTTCGCCGACAGACAGAAACGTCTTGCGGCCCATGATGAGCGGCTTGCCCATCGTCATCGCCTTGAAGCGCTTGAGATCGGTCGACAACTTCCACGGCATGTCGAGATCGCGGCCGATGACGCCGTTCTCGGAGACTGCGACAATGATGGTGACGCGCGGCTCGCTCATACTGCGATCGGTGCCTTAATGCTTGAATCGGCCTCGTAGTTCTCCAGGGTAAAGTCTTCGAACTTAAAGGCGAAAAGGTCCTTCACGTCGGGGTTCAGCCGCATCGTCGGCAAGGCTTTCGGCGTGCGCGTCATCTGCAGCCGCGCCTGTTCGAAATGGTTGGCATAGATGTGCGCGTCACCGAGCGTGTGAACGAAATCGCCAGGTTTCAGGCCAACCACCTGCGCCACCATCAGCGTCAAAAGCGCATAGGAGGCGATGTTGAACGGCACGCCGAGGAAGATATCGGCAGAGCGCTGGTAAAGCTGGCAGGAGAGCTTTCCATCCGCAACATAGAACTGGAACAGGCAGTGGCAGGGCGGCAGCGCCATCTCGTCCACCAGCGCCGGGTTCCAGGCCGAAACAATGTGGCGGCGGGAATTGGGATTGGTTTTCAAAGCCTCGATCAGAAGCGCGATCTGGTCGATATGGCGTCCGTCCGGTGCGGGCCAGGAGCGCCATTGCGCGCCATAGACCGGACCGAGATCACCGTTTTCGTCGGCCCACTCATCCCAGATGGAAACGCCGTTTTCCTTGAGATAGGCGATGTTTGTATCGCCCTTCAAGAACCACAGCAGCTCATGGATGATGGAGCGCAGATGCAGCTTCTTGGTGGTGAGAACCGGAAAACCTTCCGAAAGATCGAAACGCATCTGATAACCGAAGACAGAGCGTGTGCCTGTGCCGGTGCGGTCTCCACGGTCGGAGCCGGTTTCCATGACATGCCGGAGAAGATCGAGATATTGTTTCATACGTTCTGCCGCCGATTCCCTGATACAGAGGGACTATATAATAGCACAGGGCGGCAGAACCAATCACCGAATACGGGCTATCCCCGGATCAAATCAGAGCGACTGGAGCTTGTCGAGTTCCTTGGCCACCAGATAATAGAAAGTCACACGCGACTTGGACCGATCCGCCGCCATGGCTTTGGCAGCAGCGGCAATGGCCTTGTCAGCGCTGTCATCGGTCACACCGAGCTTTTTGACGCACCAGCTCGCCTTGACGCGCGCAAGTTCTTCTGGATCGGAGGCGGACACCAGTGAGGAATCCCGGTTACGCAGGGCAATACCGAGATGTTTGACGATCTTGCCGACAATCGCTTCATTGGCTGCGGCATCGTATTTTTTCACATCTGCGAGATAGTCAGTCATGTCCACTCCTTCGTGTGCCCCCGGCCCGGTTGCTTCAAATGACCGGTTGCATGGAGAATGAGACAGCAATCCCTCGTCGTCAAGAATTGTCTAAATTGCGCAGGTAGTGGACAAAACCTTTTCATCGAATTGTCATCTCCCCCCTTTTCTCGCGCGGGTGAAACGCCTATATGAACCTTGCCGGGGCAACCCGGCTATGGCGATAAACGGTCGGTGTAATAAACCTATTGGACCCGGGGGCGGTACCCGGCGCCTCCACCAAAAACCGGCGGACCTTCACCTATGGAAGGCCGGCTTTTGATGGGGGCGAAATAGGATCGACAAGGGCGTAAAGATCGAACTTTTGCTCGGCATGATACCGCCGTTATCGGGTCACAAGTGTAGTTGCAAACGACAACAACGCTAAGGAATACGCTCTCGCTGCCTAATGGCGGTGCGGGAATTCCGCTCTAAGTCCTCACGGTTAGCCCCGTGAGGCGGGGTTCGGAGGTACCTGGCAACAGAAACCTCCACCTTCTCCATTTTGCCTGAATTGATTATATGATAGCTGACTTGCAGACGGCATCGGCTTTTCCGTTGCTGCCGTTCCGGACATTGCGTATACTTGTCCAAAGCATAAGCCTTGAGGATCAGAAATGGTTCGGACATGGGATTAGGCTAAGATTCAAAGTGTTACAGCGTCCTAGGCGCGCAGTCCGCGCCGTGCATGAAAAGACGTTCGAATAAGGGAAAGACAGGACCGCATGGGGCAGGATCATATCCGTTACGACATTCTCGCACAGGATGCCCTTCGCGGCGTTATTCGCAAGGTTTTGGGTGAAGTGGCCGCAACCGGCCGCCTGCCCGGCGACCATCACTTTTTCATCACCTTCCTGACCGGCGCCCCGGGCGTGCGCATTTCCCAGCACCTCAAGGCAAAATACGCCGAGCAGATGACCATCGTCATCCAGCACCAGTTCTGGGACCTGAAGGTTACCGAAACCGGCTTCGAAATCGGCCTCTCCTTCTCCGACACGCCGGAAAAGCTGGTCATCCCCTACAATGCCATCAGAGGTTTTTACGACCCCTCGGTGAATTTCGAACTCGAATTCGACGTGCCGCTCGCTGAAGAGGAAGAAATGGAAGAGGCGGAAATCACTGCCTATCCCGTTTCCCATGAGGCGAAACCGGCGGCTGCTTCCGAGACGCCGAAGGCAGGCGAGGAAAAGAAGGAAGGGTCCGTCGTTTCGCTCGACGCCTTCCGCAAGAAGCAATAGCAGTTTTACCCCCGACTTTCGAAACTCGAGGAGGCATATCCCCATGGCGGCCGATATCGTCAATCTGCGCCAGTTTCGGAAACAGAAGGTCCGCAGTGAAAAGGAAAAGCAGGCGGAGCAGAACCGCCTGTCCTTCGGCCGCACCAAAGCGGAAAAAAATCTCACGTCAGCGCTGAATGCCAAAGCCGAAAAGGCGCTCGATCAGGGCCGGCTCGACAAGAGCGATGAAAACGGCGATCAAGATTGAACGTCCAACCGCGTGCTGCGAATGTCGGGGCCAACGGAAAAGAATCGCAAAACAGGGACTTGCCGGCGAGACATGATTCAGACCCTCAACCGGACCCGCCGGAGCCTGATCTGATGATCCGCAAGCACTCCGCGACGTTGCATGGCCATCGCACCAGCATTTCACTCGAAGATGCCTTCTGGGACGAGCTGAAAATCATCGCGGAAAAGCGCAAGATCAGTTTTGCGGCCCTACTTGCCGAAATCGACGACAATCGCGCCGCCGACAGCAATTTGTCGTCGTCGCTCAGGGTTTACGTGCTGAACTGGCTGAAAACCCGCTGAGTCCAAACTGGATCCGTCATCTGCGATGACCCGGCATCCCCGGTGAACGGGGAATTGGGATATGCGCGAGTGCTTTCGCATTTGCCGGACGCATTCCAGCCCGGCACGTCGGCCCATCAACCACTATAAGAATTCCCCCACAAAACTCGTAAAGCTGTGAAAGCATTCCTTAAACATTCGAAGGCTAATTTGCGCTGCAAGGCGATTTGGTATTGCGTAGCCTTGCCCATCAGGACTGGTTTCAGGTCGCCTTGACGCATCGTTCAATCGTGACGAGCCTGTCGCCTCCACCCTCGCTATCCTATACGACGAACACCGGCTGCGAGTGATCGCTCGAAGTCTGCCCGCACGCGCGCGGCCCATCGGGTTTACACGGAACCGCGCCGGATGCGCTGTCTCTTCGAAACATCATCTGCACGAAAAGCCGCTCCGCGGTTTCCTGGAAAGAATTATGGCGTCGCAGCCGGTGCTCCCGGCGCGAGTTGCCGTATCGCGTCTTCTGTCGGTGGTACGACGAGGGCCGGGGCGGATTGTCGCTCCGGTGCCGGCTGTTGCTGCTGTTGCTGTTGCAGCCGCTCCTGCTGTTCCTTTTCCTGGCGCAGGCGCTCTTCGGCTGCCGCCTTCTGGCGGGCTTCCTCTTCCGCCCGCGCCTTGGCTTCCGCCTCCGCCCGCTCTTTTGCGGCCTGTCGTTCTGCCGCCTGCGAGCGGTAGAGCACGACTTCGCGGCGCAGCCGCTGCTTTTCAAGAACGCTCGCCTGCATGGCCTCCACCCGGCGACGCTCCTTTTCGAACGCTCGCAGCGAGAGGAAATTGCTGAGCGCGGACACATCCGTCGTCAAAGCCGGAGCGGCAAGCGGGCCGTTATAGTTGAGACGCACCGAAGGCTCGGCCCCTGCGACCGTTTCGGTGCCGGGATTGAACAGGAGATCGACGTCACCGTTCACAGTGGAAGCCGCCAGATCGACGCTCGCATCGGCCGTCAGCGTGACGGGATCGATGCCGGCGCGCAGGTTCTGGAAATGAAGCGCACCCCCGTTCAACGAGAATGGCAACGCCACATCGCCAAGCCCGATTTCGCCCTGCCACAGGGTCTGATCCACCAGCGGACGCACCTTCGGCGCATCGATCGGCTGCTGCAAGCCGTCCGCTGCCTGCAGGATCGGGGCAAGAGCGCCAGGGTTGAGACCCTTGACGACAAGCCCGCCCGCCCGGATTTCACCAGAGCCACCCGCTGCTTTGAGCATTTCAGCAACACTTTTACCCGTCGATTCCGCCGTCAGGTCGATAGCGACCTTGCCCGTCGCAACCGGGCCGTTGGCATTGGCCCACAGGATGGGCTCCGGGTTTGCGTCGGTCACCGCAATCTTGGTGCGGAAAATTCCTGCCCCCTCGCCGGTCGACATGGCCAGGCGACCCGTGAGCTTGCCGCCCATAAAGGTGCCGCTGACATCATCGAGCGAGAGTGAGCCGGCATCATGCGTGACCCTCGTCGAAAGACCCGTCACGGTGCCCAATGGACCGGCCTCGAAGCTCTCCGCTTTCAGTGCCAGCGACGCCTTGAGCTGCGGGAACGCGGCCATGGCAAGCGGCTTGGCGTTGAGCGCGCCGGTCTCCGGATCGATCACCGGGCCATACATCGCGTCTCCCAGCCAGGCGAGATCGACCGTCCTTAAGGAAAGGTCACCGTCGACGGGATAGGGCGCGGCGCGTTGGAACGCCAGATTTCCCGAGAATGGATTTCCGCCCACCTGGCCGCCGATGGACGACAAAGCAATCTTCTGCCCGTCAACAGTGACTTTCGCATTGGTCTTCACTGCCAGACCGCCGCCGAGCTGCGGCAGGCCAACGGCGTTCATGATGAGATAGGGCTCGATATCAGCACTTTCGAGCGCGACATCCGCGCTGCCTTCACCAAAATTGCCGGCGGCCACGGAGAAGGAACCGTTCATCGAAAAATGTGTGCGTTCGGTAGAGAAGCGCAATTCTGTCTGGGCAGGCGAGCCGAGCGTGCCATTGAGTTTGAGGGACAGGAGCCCCTCGCCATCCGCATCGAAAGGCAACGGATTGAGACCGGCCTGACCGAACAGGATCGCGGTCGACTGGTTCTTCAGGACCGCTTCCAGCGACATGGCCGTATCGTCTGTTATCGACAGGAAATCCGGCATCTTGGCAACGGCTGAAAGCCGGCTGCCATTGACGGTGCCGGAAACGGCGACATTCGCGCCGCCATTTTCACTGTTGACCGAAACGTCAACGGCAAGGTCCGAATTCGCATACCAGGGCGCGCTCGCCGCCAGGCGGCTGAGGAACGGATGGTCAGGCAACTTCTGCTGCAGCATGGCGAACAATGACTGCATATCCGCCGCATGCAGGTTTACCGTGCCCTTTCCCGCATATTTGAGCAGCGAACCCTGCAACTCTCCCCTAGCCTTCACTTCCGCACCGGCGATATCGCCGGCCGTCATGTTTTCAAGCGAGAGCACACCTCCTGCGATATTAAAGGTAGTCTCGACCTTGTTGGCGGTCACGCCGGCCATATTGAAGCGGTCGGCCTTGAATTTCGCGGTAATGCGATGATCGAGGACCGAACCGCCGACCTGATCGCCAAGCGCCAGACTGCCGAGCGCCCTCAGCGCGTCGAGATCGATTTCGTTGCCCGAGAGATCGATGGAGAGATTGGACTCCTTGCCATCCGAGCGTCGCTCCAGAGCGCCCTTCAGCGATGCATCTCCGATGGCAAGTTCCAGATTATCGAAACGCTGGTTGAGCGTCGTCAGCGAGACATCGGCAGAGAAACCGGCAGCGTTGAGCTGGCGGATTGCCGGATCGACTGAGCCGGAAAGCCAGCTCGCCAGCCCCGAGGGCTGGTTGGAGGCGAGCAGCATATTGCCGTTGAAAGCCGGACCGCCAAGCAGCGTCAGCGATCCCTTCGCTTCCAGCTGCGTCCTGCCCGGCAGCGTCGCCACGGCATTCACCACCTGCCAGCCGCTGCCATCCGGGCGAACATCCAGCCGGATGTCCCGAATTGTCGTGTCATCGGACACCAGCGCTGGAAGGCTGATGCTTGCCTTGCCCGGCACAGGCGGCACCGGAATGCGCGCCACCATCGCGGCAAATGCCTCGATGCGCTGACGGACGGATACGGTCGGCTGGCGCGACGTCTTGCCCGTCTGCACGACAGGCGGCGCAAAGCGCGCGACGTCGATCTGCTGGCCGTCGGCCGTCAGCAGGAATTCCGGCTTGGCGCCGGTATCAAGCGTTGCCTCCCCCGTCACGACGTAAGGATTTTCGCTGCCGCCAAGCTCCATGCGGTAGCTCGAAATTCGCACGCTCTCATTGGTGAGCTCGAAGCTTCCACGGGTGCGCGGTGAGGAAAAGATCGATTGTCCGGCTTGCTGTTGCTTCTGTTTCTGATCTTCGCGGAAGGTGAAGGCAAAGGATCCGCTATAGGCCGGCTTTCCCGCCGTTGCGGCGATCGCACCATCGAGATCGACCTCGACAGGATGTTCATCCGGCACAAGGCGCAGCCTGAGACCCATGCGGCCATTGGCATAATCCGGCTCGCTGCTGGAGAGGGAGAAGGAACCGGGGTGCCCGTCAACAGCCGCGCGCCCCTCGGCTTTCCAGGGGCCGGCGAGAGAATTTGCAGACATATCGGCGTTGAGGCCCGTCACGATACGGTTTCGGCCAGACTGCTCATCGATGAATTCGATCTGCCCGCCTTCGATCTGTACGCTTTCGAGAACCACGGTGCGCGCCGGGATTTCGGCACGGCTACCCCGCATCCAGTCCAGCGTACCGTCTTTCAGCAGTCTTATCTTGGCCTTGGGTTCTTCGATGCGCATGTCGAAGATGCGCGCTTCGCCAGAAAGAAAAGGCGCAAGCTCGGCATCCATGGAGAACCGTGCGACCTGGATGAGCGGCGATCCATCCGCATCCGTTCCGGCGCGCACATCATGCAGCGTTACCGACGGGAAAGGCAGGATTCGGGCCTCGACGCGGCCGTGCACGACGACTTTCTTGCCAAGGATACGACTTGCCTGGTCTTCAAAATCACGACGGAAATCGGTCCAGTCGACAAAATAGGGAATGAGCAGCGCCGAAAACAGCACCAAGGCCAGCAGTCCGCCCAGAAAAACCAGAATACGTCCGAGCACTGACCTGCATCTCCCTTCGCGAACGCTGCAAACCTATTCTTTTCTGCCTTAACGGCAAGCAGCCTTTTGTACCAATCAAATGTGAGAATGATCAGACAAGCCGGAACAATTTACCCGGATTGAAGATATTGTCGGGATCGAGCGACGTTTTGATGGCGCGCATCACATCCAGTGCATTGCCGGCCTCTTCGGCGAGAAAACTCATCTTGCCCTGGCCGATGCCGTGTTCGCCGGTGCACGTGCCGTCCATGGCGATGGCGCGGCGGTTGAGGCGGGCGACAAAGGCTTCCGTCTTCGCGACGCTTTCGGCATCCTTGCCATCGAACAGAATAAGCACGTGGAAGTTCCCGTCACCCGCATGGCCGACGATCGGCGCCAGAAAGCCGTTCTCGGCAATATCCCGCTGCGTTTCCACCACGCAATCGGCCAGCCGTGAGATCGGCACGCAGACGTCGGTGGAGAGACCGTCAAGATGCGGGGCAAGCGCCCGCGACGCCCAATAGGCATCGTGACGCGCCTTCCAGAGCTTGGCGCGCTCGGCAGCATCGCCCGTCCAGCGAAAATCGACGCTGCCGCATTCCGCTGCGATCTCGGCGAACTGCTGCGATTGCAGCGCCGCCGTCTCTTCCGTGCCGTGGAACTCCACGAAGAGCGTCGGCTTCTCCGCATAGTCCAGACCTGAATAGGCGTTGCAGGCGCGCACCTGCACTTCGTCCAGCAATTCGATGCGGGCGACCGGAACGCCCATCTGGATCGTCATGATGACGGCATCGCAGGCAGCCTTGATACTGTCGAAGGTGCAGACACCGCCCACGATCTTTTCCGGGATACCCTGTAACCGCAGCGTCACGGACGTTATCACGCCAAGTGTGCCTTCAGCGCCGACAAAGAGCCGTGTCAGATCGTAGCCCGCAGAAGACTTGCGGGCGCGGCGCGCCGTGCGGATTTCCTCGCCATTGGCTACGACGGCGGTGACCGCGAGCACATTGTCTTTCATCGTGCCATAACGCACGGCATTGGTGCCGGAAGCGCGTGTCGAAGCCATGCCGCCGATCGAGGCATTCGCGCCCGGATCGATCGGGAAGAAAAGGCCTGTATCGCGCAGATAGACATTGAGGTCCTCGCGCGTCACGCCCGGCTCCACCGTCACGTCAAGATCTTCGGCATTCACCTCAATGATACGATTCATCCGGCTGAAATCGATGCAGATTCCGCCGTTCGGCGCATTCACCTGCCCTTCCAGCGAAGACCCGGTCCCGAAGGGAATGACGGGCACCTTATAGTGCGCGCAGGCCTTCACCACGGCTTTCACATCATCGGCGCTCTCGGCAAAGACGACGCCGTCTGGCGCCTGCAGGGTCAAATAGGTGGTGGTGTGGCCGTGCTGCTCGCGAAACGCCTGGCCGGTCTGGACTTTCTCGCCCAGCTGCTGCTTCAGCACCGCGAGCGCAGACGCGATACCTTCTTCGTTCCGTTTACCCGCCACCACATCCTTGAGCGCCATCGTCCGTCTCCGCCGCAACATCCGCCCGTAACGGATTCGAACCGTTACGAAATTTCGTCAGGAGGTATGGGATAAGGTCAGCGCTTTGTCCAGCATCGCGATTGCACTGCTTGTGGTTTGGCGTCGATCCTATTCCGCGGCAAGCAACGGCTTGTCCTCCTCCAGCGCCTTGCGGCGGGCGGCAAGTTCAAGCTCGCGATGCAGACGAATTTCCTCATCCGCCTGCGGTTTGGCGAAGCGGGCGATCAGGAGATAGGAAACCGGCGTGATGTAAAGCGTCACCAGCGTCGCAAAACCCAGACCGCCGACGATGACCCAGCCGAGCGCGATACGTGCTTCCGCCCCGGCGCCTTGGGCAAGCACCAGCGGCACGCCGCCGAGAATGGTGGCGATCATCGTCATCATGACCGGGCGCAGACGGATGCTGGTGGCCTTTTCGATAGCCTCGCGCACGGTTGCTCCCTGATCGCGCAGATGGTTGGCGAATTCGACGATAAGGATACCGTTCTTCGCCATCACCCCGACGAGCAGCACGAGGCCGATCTGGCTGTAGACGTTGAGGCTGGAGCCGGTGACGAGCAGCGCGATGACGGCGCAGGCAAGGCCGAGCGGCACCGTCGACATGATGATGATCGAACTCAGCACGCTTTCAAACTGCGCAGCAAGCACCAGGAAGATGATGGCGATCGCAAAACCGAAGGTCAGCAGCATCCCGCTCGAATTTTCCTCCAGCGTGGCCGCCTCGCCAAGCGGCAGCAGACGCGCGCCGGGCGGCATCACGGATTGCGCCATTTCGTTGACTTTTTGCAGGGCCTGACCGAGCGAAACGCCGTCCTTCAGGTTAGCGGTAAAGCCAACAGAGGGGAGTTGCTGTTCGCGGTTGAGCTGCGGCGCCACCGCATTCTCCTTGAGCGAGGCGATGACCGACATTGGCACGATCTTGCCGTCACCCGTTTTCAGGAACACGTTTTCAAGATCGGTTGGATCATTGATCGGTCGAGTGGAAGACAAGAGCCTGACCGGGATGGCATCGCCATCCACGAAGACGTCAACGATCGAGCGACCCTCCAGCAAAGACTGCATGGCGCGCGACAGGCCGGTGATGTCGATGCCGAGATCGGAGGCGCGCTCGCGGTCGATGGACACGGAGAGCTGCGCCTGATTGGGCTCGTTGTCGAAGCGCGGCGTGTCGAACAGACCGCTCTCTTCCATCGAAAGCAACAGCTTCTGCGTCGCCTCCGTCAGCGCTGCGTAATTACTGCCGACCATTGCCATCTGCAAGCCGTTGCCGGCGCCGCGGATGCGAAGGCTGTTCGGCTGCATGGCATTGCCGCGCAAGGCCGGAACCTTGTTGGCGGCGGATGTGACGTCAGCGGCGATCTGGTTCTGCGTGCGCTCGCGATCCGCCCAGGGAGCGAGCGTCAGTACCATGAAGCCAGTATTGGACGAGCCGTTCATGCCGGTGATGGAGTAGATGTTGCGAATTTCCCCACTGTCGCGCAGCGGCTGCAGGTTTTCCTCGATACGTTGCAGCTGGTCGCGGGTATATTCGAGGCTCACGCCCTGCGGCGCGGTGACCCGCATCATGATAGAGGCGCGGTCCTCGCGCGGCGTCAGTTCGTTCTGGATCATGCCAAAGGCGATCCATGACAGGCCGGAAAAGATCACGGCAACGACGATGACGATCAGCGGGTTATTGAGGCAGGCGGACAGCGTCGATTTATAGGTCGCAGCGAAAACATTGCCAAACCACGCAAGCGGCCCGGTCGGCTCCTTCAGCCCCTCCTTCAGCATGCGCGAGGCGAGCATCGGGCAGAGAGTCAAAGCCACGATGGATGACAGGCCCACCGCAAAGGCCAGCACGAAACCGAACTCGCGGAACAGGCCGCCAAGCTGGCCCGGCAGGAAGGAGAGCGGGATGAAGACGGCGGCTAGCGTCGCGGTCGTCGCTATGACGGCGAAAAAGACCTCCTGGGTGCCGAGAACGGCGGCTGCTCGGGGTCCCATGCCTTCCGCCCGGCGGCGTACGATGTTTTCCAGCACTACGATCGCATCGTCAACGACGAGGCCCGTCGCAAGCACGATGGCAAGCAACGTCAGAATATTGACCGAAAAGCCGACCATATAGATGGCGATGATCGTGCCGATCAGCGCGACCGGCATGGTGATCGCCGGAATGAGCGTCGCGCGCCAATCGCGCAGAAAGAGATAGAGCACCACAACGACGATGACCGCCGAAAGCCCGAGCGCGATCTCCACCTCATGCAGCGCACCCTCGATGAACACCGCATCGTCGCTGGTTACCACGATGCGCGTTCCCTCGGGCAGATTGGCCGACATCGTTTCGACCGCAGCCTTCACGCCGGTGGAAATGTTGAGCGTGTTGGACTGCGCCTGGCGAATGACGCCAAGACCGACGCCCTGTACTCCATTGGAGCGCAGCGACGTCGATTCGTCATCCGCGCCAAGCATGACGGTCGCGACGTCGCGAAGGCGGATATTGTCCTTGATGAGGAGATTGGAGAAGTCCTCGGGTTTCGTCAGGCTCGCCGTGGCGCGCACGACGATATCCTGCGTCGCGCTTTTCAGCGATCCCGCAGGCACATCGAGAGCGGCGCTGGCGAGCGCATTGGAAACATCGGTGACCGTCAGACCACGGCTGGCAAGCGCCGCCTGATTGAGATCGACGCGGAAAACCTTTTCCTGATCGCCATAAAGCTCCACATCGGCGACACCATCGACAGCGGCGAGACGGTCGATAATTTCGTCATCCACCAGTTTGGTCAGGTCTTCCATGCTGAGCGTGGATGAGGTGACCGCAAGACGCATGATGGGCTGGCTGTCAGAATCCGCCTTGATGATCTGCGGCTCGTCGGCATCGTCAGGCAACTGGTTGGTCACACGGCCGATGGCATCGCGCACATCATTGGCCGCGACGGCCATATCGACGCTGTCCCCAAATTCCATCGTGACGCGGCTGGTGCCGAACTGCGAATTGGACGAGATGGATTTGACGCCACTGACGCGGGCAACCGCCCCTTCAATAGTCTGCGTCACTTCCTGGTCGATGGTCTCAGGCGCCGCCCCCTCATAGGTCGTCCTGACGCTGATCGTCGGCCTGTCGACATCCGGCAGTTCGCGCACCTCAACACCCACAAGGGCTGCAAGCCCAGCGACAACCAGAAGCGTGTTAAGGACAGCCGCAAGGATGGGCCGGCGCACGAAAAGCGCGGTAAAGGCAAGCTTGGAGTCCTGACCGGAGGGCGACTGCGTCATTGGCTGGCAACCTCCTCAGCCTTCGGCGCATTACCGATGCGGACAGCGCCGCCTTCCCTGACGCGCTGCAATCCTTCGATAACAACAGGCTCGCCTTCCGCCAGCTCGGCTTTCACCAGCACCGCGTCCGGGTTGCGCTGCACGATCTGCACCCGCACCTTGTTCGACTTGTTGTCTACGACACGCCAGACATAGGAGCCTTCCGCGTCCCACTGCACTGCCAGCGGATCGACGGAGGCATAGGTCTCGCCGGCAAATCGCATGGTAACGCCGAAGGACATGCCAGCCCTCAGCTCGTCCTTCTCATTGCCGAACTTCGCACGGATACGAATGGTGCGGCTCGCCTCATCCACGCGGTTGTCGACCGCCTCGACCTCGCCGGTGAAGGTTTCGCCGGGCCGCGAAATGGACGTTGCCTCAACCGGCATACCGATCTTGATCGCCGTCGCAAAACGCTCCGGCGCCCAGAAATTGACGAGAATTTCGGACCGGTCATCGATGCTGACGATGGTTGACTGTGTCGTGACGTTATCACCGATATTGGCGGCAACGATGCCAGCAACGCCATTGATCGGCGCCACGATATCACGCCGCTTCAAATTGAGCTCCGCGGTGCTGAGCGCAAGCTTTGCAGCTTCCTCCGCGATCTGCGCATCAAGCACGTCGAGGCGGGCGACGGATTTCAGGTTCTTGTAGGAATTGGATTTGTCGACGGCGCTGCGGAGCGCGACCTGGGCCTTGTCCCGTTCGATCAATTGTTCGTCGTCATCCAGACGCGCCAATACCTGGCCCTTCACCACACGCTGTCCCGATGAGGTGCGGATTTCCGCAAGCGTGCCGGAGACCTGCGGCATGACGACGACCGACTGGATCGCCTGGCCATTGCCGATCGCGTTCAGACGATCGTTGACGACGCCTCGCTTCACCGGGGCCGTCACCACGAGCGTGGCGTTGGAATTGCGGCGCGCGCCGTTGCCGTTCTGGCCAGCCGATGGCCCTGCCGCCGCAACCTCAACGGCGCCGGGGGCCGGTTTTGCAAGTCCGACGCTGGCGAGCACATTACGGGCCTCAGGCGAATAAAAGCCCCAGAGACAGAGCCCTGCCCCAACGACGGCCAGACTGACACCCACCTGTTTCCAGACCCGCATATAGTTCTCCGGTTGATCATCACAGCATAAATCGCCCCTTGAATCATAGACTTCGGGACGTCCGCAGTATTCCTGCTTGCCAGAAACGAGGCAACGCACAAATCCGTTTCTTACGTATTTGTAATTTGTAATGGATTTTCGGTGAAAGCGCGACCGGGACCATAATTATCGCAAATGTTCTCACACGCGGATAACCTATCCGGGAGAAAACGAGCCGGAGGAAGCCATGAGCACCGTCATGAAAACACAAAATCCAGAAGCCGATCCGCGTGTGAAAGCGGTCTTCGATGATATCCGGACCACCCGCAAATCGGATTTCATCAACAATATGTGGCTATATCTCGCCTTTGACCCCGATCTCCTGGAAAAGACATGGGCCGAGGTCAAGGCAGTGATGGCGACACCTTCGGCGCTCGACCCGCTCGTGAAGGAAATGCTTTACATTGCAGTATCCGTCACCAATGGCTGCTCCTACTGTGCCCACTCCCACACCGCCGCCGCAAAAGCCAAGGGAATGACAAACGAACAGCATGCCGATCTGATGCGGGTGATCGCGCTTGCCGGCAAGACCAACCAGCTTGCGGTAGCCCTGCAAGTGCCCGTCGATGCCGCTTTTGATGCTGACCAGAGTGCATGAACCCGAAATAATGCCTTGGAATAGGCGTTTTGAGCGGTGATACCGGAATAAAAGCAGAACGCGGTTCTGGCCTTTACATCCCGAATCACTACATTGGGCCGCATGAGCAACAGTTTTGACGATATGCCGTTCTTCGATGAGGAACCCGTGGCGCCGCGCAGGGCGACGAACAATGCCCCGTCGGAAAACGGCGGCGGGCTTGGAATTGCCGCCCGCGCCATGGCCGCCCGTGATCAGACGCGTGCCGCGCCAGATTATCTTTCCGGGCTCAACCCGGAACAGCGCGAAGCGGTTGAAACGCTTGACGGCCCGGTTCTCGTCCTCGCGGGCGCCGGCACCGGCAAGACCCGTGTTCTGACAACCCGCATCGCCCATATTCTCGCGACCGGCCGTGCCTATCCGAGCCAGATCCTCGCTGTGACCTTTACCAACAAGGCCGCACGCGAGATGAAGGAACGCATCGGCGTTCTCGTCGGCGGCGCGGTCGAGGGCATGCCCTGGCTCGGCACCTTCCACTCCATCGGGGTCAAGCTTCTGCGTCGTCACGCCGAACTCGTCGGCCTGAAGTCGGATTTCACCATTCTCGATACGGACGACGTGGTGCGGCTGATCAAGCAGCTCATCCAGGCCGAAGGTCTCGATGATAAGCGCTGGCCGGCCAAACAGTTCGCCGGCATGATCGACGGCTGGAAGAACAAAGGCCTGACGCCGCCGGATATTCCTGAAGGAGATAGCCGCGCCTTCGCAAACGGCAAGGGCCGCGAACTGTACACCGCCTATCAGAACCGGCTGAAGACGCTGAACGCCTGCGACTTCGGCGACCTGCTGCTGCACCCGATCAGCATCTTCCGCCGCCACACCGATATTCTAAAGGAGTATCACCAGAAGTTCCGGTACATTCTGGTGGACGAATATCAGGACACCAACACGGCGCAATATATGTGGCTGCGGCTCTTGGCCCAGCGCGCCAAGGGCGAGCCACAGAATGTCTGCTGCGTCGGTGACGACGACCAGTCGATCTATGGCTGGCGCGGCGCGGAAGTGGACAATATCCTGCGTTTCGACAAGGATTTCCCCGGCGCCAAGGTCATCAAGCTCGAACGCAATTATCGTTCAACTGAGCATATTCTCGGTGCGGCCGGCCATCTCATCGCCCATAATGAGGGCCGTCTCGGCAAGACGCTGTTTACCGAACGCAGCAGCCCTGATGACGAAAAGGTCGTGGTGCATGCGGCCTGGGATTCCGAGGAGGAAGCCCGCGCCGTCGGCGAAGAGATCGAGCAGCTTCAGCGCAAAGGTAACATGCTGAACGACATGGCGATCCTTGTCCGCGCCTCCTTCCAGATGCGCGAATTCGAAGACCGGTTCGTCACGCTCGGCCTCAATTACCGCGTCATCGGTGGCCCGCGCTTTTATGAGCGCCTCGAAATCCGCGATGCCATGGCCTATTTCCGCCTCGTCTGCCAGCCGGCTGACGATCTCGCCTTCGAGCGAATCGTCAACACACCGAAACGCGGTCTGGGCGATACGACGATCCGCAATCTGCACGACTATGCGCGCGCGCGTGACATTCCGATGCTGGCCGCGGCCGCCGACATCATCGAGACCGACGAGCTGAAACCGAAGGCGCGCAAGGCGCTGTTCGATGTGGTGCAGGATTTCCGCCGCTGGCAGGGTCTGCTCGAAAACACCGAACACACCACGCTTGCCGAGCAGATCCTCGACGAAAGCGGCTATACCGCCATGTGGCAGGCCGACAAGACGGCCGAAGCACCCGGACGGCTCGAGAACCTCAAGGAACTCATCCGCTCGATGGAAGCCTTTGAAAGCATGCGCGGTTTCCTCGAGCATGTCGCACTCGTCATGGATGCCGAGCAGAACGAAAACCTCGATGCCGTCTCCATCATGACGCTCCATTCCGCCAAGGGTCTGGAATTCGACACCGTCTTCCTGCCCGGCTGGGAAGAAGGCCTGTTTCCGCACCAGCGGGCGCTGGACGAAGGCGGACGCTCCGGTCTTGAGGAAGAACGTCGTCTTGCCTATGTCGGCATCACCCGTGCCAAGAAACTCTGCCATATCTGGTTCGTCTCGAACCGCCGCATTCACGGGCTGTGGCAATCCACCCTGCCCTCGCGGTTCCTGGACGAACTGCCGTCCGCCCATGTGGACGTTGCAGCATCCGATAGCAGTTACGGCGGATATGGCGGGCGCGGCGGCTACGGCCAGTCGCGTTTCGACAAGGCCGATCCCTTCGCCAACACCTATTCCACCCCCGGCTGGAAACGTGCGCAGCAGAACCGCAGCGACGCCACTCGCGACAACTGGGGCACACGCTCCGGCCACGCGGTGGAGCGCATCGGCTACGGCGAAAGCGGCCCCCGTACCCGCACCATCGACGGGGAACTGGTGGCGAAATCCGTCGCTGACACGCCGTCAAAATTCTTCGTGGGCGACCGCGTGTTCCATATCAAGTTTGGCAACGGCAATATCGCCGCCATCGAGGGGAACAAGCTCACGATCGACTTCGACCGCGCCGGCCAGAAGCGCGTGCTGGATGGATTTGTGGAAAAGGTTTGATTCGACAACTATGAGTGCCCGCAGACCGCTTTTTCCGTAGCCCACGTCATGCCGTTGCAATAAAGGAGTTGCATTGGGATGTGGAAAACGGGTGAGGACTGCCTTGCATATATTACCGAAGAGCCAGCGCAAGCTTGCGGTTTTCCTGATCAACATGGACAGCGCCACAAAGCGCCTTGCCGACATGAATGCGCGTCTCGATGCGTTAGGCCTCGAGGCCGAACGCGTTCCCGGCGTCAACGGCAGGGAACTGAACTATCCCATTCCAGAGTTCAGCGAGCTCTCCTACATGCTGATGCATGGCCGCCGCACCTCTCCGCCCGAGATCGGCTGCTATTTGAGCCATGTTGCCTGCGCCAGCCGGTTTATGGACGCTGACGCGGACATAGCGCTGATCCTCGAAGACGACGTGGTCTTCGACGGGGATTTTCTGGATGCCATTGATGAGGCCGTGCTGAACGGCCGGGACTGGGACATTCTGCGGCTCACGACGGTCAGCAATGGCCGGAAATTCGCGTTTCGACGTCTGTCCAACGGCCGTTCTCTGGCAATTGCCCTCACACGTGAAAAAGGATCGGGCGCCTATCTCGTCAACCGCCGGGCCGGAAAGTGGATCGCCAGTCTCATTCCTATGCGGCTCGCCTACGACATCGCCTTCGACCTGGAATATCTCGCCGGCCTGAAGTCCGCCTTCATCTACCCGCTCTGCGCGACGCAGGATGCCGATGGCGAGAGCCAGATACAGAACAATCTTCGCATCTACCGCCTGCCCCGCTGGCGTTACTTCACCGTTTTGCCCTATCGCGCCTACCTTGAAACCACCCGCTTCCTGCTGCGCGGTTTCCGATTGCTTGTGGCTAAGGCAACGGTAGCGTTACAGCGGGACAAGCGCAAAACACTGGCTGCCGGGCACTGAACGCCCGGCTCACGTTTCGCCAGGCGTAAAGCCGATCAGATAAACTGCCGCAACCACGGCTGCGAGAATGAAAATCGAGATGACGAAAATCGTCATCCTGTTCAATGGCTTGCGAGTCGTTTTCTTCATGCCGGAATAATGCGGCGGGACAGACCTGGTTCCATGGCCTTTGATCCATCTCGCCCGATGGGCGTGCAGTCAGGCGGTGGCGTCCGCGCTCGGCAGTCGGTGTGACAGGTAATCATCCATCTGCGCCATCGCCTCCTGTCGCGAAAGGCCGCCGGACTGCAAGCCAGACCGAAGCCATAACCCGTCGATCAGCGTGGTGATCCCCAGTGCTATCGGTTCGACGTCCTCCTCAGATACGAGATGCCGCAATGCGGAGAGCAGATTCGACCGCATGCGCGCATGGATCACCTTTTGGATCCGCGCAAGCTGCGGCTCACGGGGAACCTCGGCGCACAGCGAAAGCCAGGCATGGCAGATCGACGGCTGAAAGAAGCTCTCGTCGAAATTCGCATCGATAATTGCCTGCAATCTCTCCCGCGCGCTTGTGGCGCGATTGAGCCGTGCCACGACCACCTCCGCCAGCTTCACATTGGCTTCGCGCATAGCATGCTCGAAAAGCTCCTGCTTGCTCGCAAAATAATGCAGCACGATGCCTTTGGAGGCGCCCGCCTGCGCCGCAACCCGCTCTAGAGTTGCCCCCGCCATTCCCTCTCTCTGCAACACTTCGAATGCTGCCCGTCTTAGCTCAGCCCGGCGAATATCGCTTATTTTAGTGAGTCGCATTTCAGTCTCCTTACAGAGACACATTGACAAATTTTCCGAAAAGATCAATTATTGTCCCACGGGTCAATTTCATGACCTGTAAGGCAAAGGATTGACTGATGGGACGGTTTAGGACGGTTCTTTTCGCGACAGCATTGATGATATCTGGCGCAAGCGCGGCTTTTTCAGCCGACCCCGAAACCTGTCGGGTCGTTCGCATGGCGGAACCGGGCTGGAACGACCTTGCATTCACCACCGGCATCGCCTCGACACTGCTAAAGGCGCTACACTACCAGCCGCAAAGCCAGCTGCTCGGCATCGACGTCATCTACACCAGCCTGAAAAGCAAAGACCTCGACGTCTTCCTCGGCTATTGGGATCCGGCGATGGTCAATTATTACAAGCCCTACAAGGAAGACGGTTCGGTCGAAAAAGTCCGCACCAACCTTGTGGGCGCCAAATATACCTTTGCCGTGCCGACGTATGTGTGGGAGGCCGGGGTCAAGGACTTTTCCGACCTGCAGAGGTTCGCCGACAAGTTCGACAGGAAACTCTATGGCATCGAGCCCGGCTCGAACCAGTTGATGCTGAACGCCGTCAATGACCCGTCGCTCGGCCTGAAGGACTGGGAGGTCGTCGAATCCAGCGAACAGGGCATGCTTTCCCAAGTCGCGCGCTTCAGCCGCAACAAGACGTTCATCGTCTTCCAGGGATGGGCACCCCACCCGATGAACAGCAAGTTCGACATCAAATATCTCACTGGTGGCGACAAGTTTTATGGACCCAACTTCGGTGCTGCCACCGTCGATACGCAAGTCCGCAAGGGTTATGCGCAGCAATGTCCGAATGTCGTGGCACTGCTGCAAAACCTCGAATTCGACGTCGATTTCGAAAACAAAGGCATGGACCTGATCATGAACGGCGGCCTGACGCCGGAAGACGCGGCGCTGCAAGCCATTAAAGCGGAGCCGCAGCGGCTTGAGAAATGGCTGAAAGACGTCTCCACCGCCGATGGGCAGAACGGACTCTCAACGGTAAAGGCGGAGCTTGGGCTATGACGGCGTTGTCTTTGAATCACTGGGAAGATCGCAAGCGCTATATCGACCTGCCGCGCAAACGGCAAATGGCGTTCATCGATACAGAAGGCCCCGGGCCCGTGCTGCTGATGTTGCACGGCTTTTCCGACACCAGCCGCAGCTTTTCGATGCTGGAGCCCTACTTGCAAGAGTACCGGCTGATTGTTCCGGATTTGCCGGGACATGGGTCATCCTCCATCGGACATGGTTTTCACGTCGCCGACTTCGCGGAAACCATCGACCGTTTCCTGACCCTTATGGGCATCTCTCGGCTGTTTCTGCTGGGCCACTCCCTCGGAGCGATGACAGCAATTGAGCTGGCGGCCCGCCGTTCCTGCTCCGTCCGTGCGATGGGGCTGATTTCCGGCACGCTGGAGCCGGATTTTGGCTCTGAAAGCACGCTCACCCAGGATATCCTCGCCTTGCGCGACCCGATCAAGCCGACGGGCGGCTTCCTGCGCGACTGGTATTTCTGCAACCATCCCGTCAACGAGGATTTTCTCGGCAGAATGAAGCATGACGCGGCTAACATGCCGGCGGAAATCTGGCATGGCGTCGTGAAAGCCTTCGCAGAAACGAACCTGCGCCACAGTGCTTCCAAGATAGATGTTCCCGTGCTCTGCATTTCCGGCTCGGAAGACCCGCTCTTTGACGAATCTCACAGACAGCAACTTGCCGAGGCCTTTCCCACGGCCCAGTCGGTGACGCTGCCGGGGCAAGGACACAATCCACACTGGGAAGATCCACGCTGCGTTTCGACTTTGGTCACAGAGTTCTTCGCGGAAGTAATGATGCAAGCCGGCGCGCGCACCAACATCCAGACGTCCATTGGAGATCGCTGATCGCTTTAACGGACCCCTGTAACCCGAGAATTCGATTTCGCTTCCGGCACCGATAGGATAACGCTTCACAGCGCAATCAAAATTCGGCCGCCATGACAGACACGACCCATCCACGCCTCAATCCGCTGCACCTCGCCGCTGCCTTTGCCAGCGGCTGTCTTCTGACATTGATGGTCCATTTTAACGGCCAGCTCGCCCACTACGGCAGCGCCCTGTTTTCGTCCTGGACCGCACACGGCACCGGGACGGTGGCGGCACTGATCTATCTCGCCGTCATGCGGCCAAAGAAAGACAGGACAGCTCCAGAAAAACCGAAAGCGCCGCTATGGGCCTATTGCGGCGGGGTGGTCGGCGCGGCCATCGTCATTCTCACCTCCACGGCCGTCAATTCGCCGCTGGCGCTATCAGGCACCATTGCGCTTGGCCTTGGAGGGCAGGTGATATTCAGTCTGCTCGCCGATCTTTTCGGCCTTTTCGGCCTGCCGAAAAGGAGGCCGGACCTGCGGGACCTGGCCGCCGTGGCGCTCATCCTCTGCGGCAGCGCTCTCATCATCCTTGTCGGGAGAGCCGCATGATTGTCTGGATCGCCATGGCTTTTGCCGGCGGCGTCTTCGTCGCGCTCAGCCGCCAGATCAACGGTCGCCTCAGCCTCTCCAATTCGCCGCTGATCGCCTCCTTCTGGAACCACATTGTGGGTTTCGGCGTCCTGACCGTTATCGGGCTTGCCGTCGGCGGTCTCATTCCGCCGGGCGCGGCGGAGGCACCATGGCTTGCCTATATTGGCGGCCCGATCGGCGTCGTTTTCATCGCCTCAGGAAGCTGGCTCATCCCCCGCATCGGTGCGGTCAATACTGCCCTTCTCGTCATCAGCGGGCAGATGGTGTCAGGCGTGGTTCTCGATTTTTTCAGCGAACACCCGCCGAAAATCTGGGCCTCTGCACTGGGAATCCTGCTTATCCTTGCCGGCATGGTGCTGACGCAACGGCGTCGCTGAAACCAAAACGCGATCAGGAATCCTTGCCACGCGAGAACATGCCGAACAGGGTCTTTCCGCCGCTCTTGCCGCCGCTGCTTGCCAGTGTCGGACGATTGCCGTTCAGCTTCGGCACAACCACCATGCGCTTGACTTCGCCGCGCTTGAAGGCAGCCAGGAAGCGCGAATAATCGCGGAACACCACGCATCCGTTCGACTCGCCGCGTTTCGCGAGCATGTAGGTATGGGCAAGAAGACCGTCGCGGCCGTGCGGATTGACACCGTTTTCCGGCGTCAGGCGAATGGCTTCGACACCGTGGAAGCGCGCTTCGCGCATCGTCAGTCGATAGCTGGAAGGCGGCGTCGAGCCGCGCATCTTCACATGCACATAGTCGGGATTGTCACGCATCTTGCCGATGCCCGAATGGGCTTCCAGCTTTTCGCCATTCGGCATGTGCACGACACCGGAGGAGATATCGTAGATGGCGGTGCCATTGCCGCGGTCCGGCCAGGGAACGGCATCCATCTTGCTCGGCTCGCGCATCGGATTATCAGGCTTTGCAAAGGCGAGCATGGCGCCCGTGCTCTGCTTTGGCGGCGCGGGCGCGCGCAGCGGAACCGGCGCATCGAAAGCAGGAGCGGAAGCGACGGCCGGAACATCAGCCTTGGATGACGTGGCAGGACGCGGCGACGGCTCAACGGCCTCGGCGGTCGCAACTTCAGGCCGGAAACTCGGCAGCGGCACATCGTCCGGAAGCAGACTGCTTGCTTCTTCCTCGATCTGCGGTCGCGCCAGCGCCACTTCAAATGCGGGATGCTGGGGGACGGTGCTCTGATAGGCCACGTCCGAGGTGCGGCCCAAAGCGGAATCAACGATTGCCGATGGCTTCAGGGCGGCAAGTTCCTTTACCGTCGCCTGCCCCTTGGCATTAGCAGCCGCACCAAAACGCTCGCCGAATTCCTTCGCGCCAATTTCAGGCATGATGCCGGCAAGGCGAACCGCTTTTTGCTGGACGTGGTTATGATCGCTCAACCGGGAAAACTTGCGCACGTGAATATCGCGTGCAGCTGCGTGTGCGATCGCGGTTTCGGCTGAATCGAGGTTGGCGACCAGCGTCTTTTCAAATTGCCCCACGCCATGCGAGGCAGCCGCCATGCTGTGCAGCGAGGCAAAGGCCGCGACGGCAAACAGTCCGGCAAAAACGCCGCCGCCGAGGAGCGCGGACATGCGCCCGTGCGAAGAGGATTTGCCTCTCTTGGCGGAAGACGAACCGGCAAAGCCGGCATCATTATAGGCCGCAGCAGAAAACGCCATGATACTCGTTACTCGAACCGTTCACGCACATCCGGTCGATGCCGGAGGGATTTTGGGACATCCGAAGAGCCGGTGAACACCACGCCGCTTTCGGAACTGACTGGTTCGAAGCATGCCGAATTATGGTAACCAAAGTGTTTACGAGTCCCTGCAAAAATATTTCGTTAAGGTCTGCGCATCTTAAGGCGAAGGCAAAACAATGACTTGCGCGGGTACAGCGTGCATCCGCACTGCATCGTCCCGGGAAATGCCCTTGTAAGGGCCGTCATCGGCCTGGAAAATTTCCGTCGCCACATCGTCAGGTAAATTCCGACTTGGCCGGAAATTTGCTGCAAATGCGGCAGGACTGCGACATGGCAAGCCACCGTGCGTTCAATGTCCTCTGCACGACAGGTCGAAAATGACTTGATCCGCCAAAGCTGGCTTGGCATCCTTTAAAAAAACGGGAGGCCATCATGAAGGCGCTGCTGCTCATCGACATACAAAACGGGTTCTGCCCGGGCGGCAATCTGGCGGTTGCCGATGGAGACAAGGTCGTGCCCATTGCCAATGCGCTGATCGACAATGGCGGTTATGATCTCATCGTCGCCTCGCAGGACTGGCACCCGGAAAATCACGGCAGCTTCGCCTCGCAGCATCCCGGCAAGAAACCGTTCGATATGGGAGAGCTCTCCGGCAGGCCGCAGATGATGTGGCCGGACCATTGCGTGCAAGGCACGCCCGACGCCGAGTTTCATGCCGACCTGAAAACGGAAGCCTTCGATTACATCCAGCAGAAGGGCGAGAACCCCGCAATCGACAGCTACTCCGCTTTCCGCGACAACGATCAGGTGGCCACAACCGGCCTTTCCGACTATCTGACGCGCCAGGGCGTGACACAACTCGACATCTGCGGCCTTGCAACCGATTACTGCGTCAGTTTTTCCGTACTCGATGCGCTGGAGATGCTGCCCGGCGTCAAGGTCCGTTTTATCGAGGACGCCAGCCGCGGCATCGATCCGCAAGGTATCAAGGCTGCGATTGCGACGATGCGGGAAAAAGGTGCGACGATTCTGAAAAGCGGCGACATTTTGGGCGACTAGAACATTTCCACCCGAAGTGAACACGCTTCGGCGTCGGATAATGCGGCAATAACAAAAGGATAAAGCATTTTCGGTGATCCCATGATCACAGGAAATGCTCTAGATCAGCGAGGCTTGGCCTTCTCGAGCACGTCGATATCTCCGGCCGCGTCATCAAGCCGTCTCAACATCGCCGTCTGGGCATCGCGAAGCCCCTGATTGTAGAAAACATATCCGATTTCTTCGGCCAGAAAATCGACGAAGATTTCCGCCTGTAGGAGACCGATTTCGGCTTCGGCCTCCCGGGCAAGATAAGCCCTGATACGAGCGGCCAGATCGGCCTTTTCCTGCTTTTCCAGCATCGATTTTCCACTGTCCGGCATCTGAGATCCGCGTGGAGACCCGGCGCGAAGCCGGTGGATATTGCGCTCCACAGCAAGCGTTACCGTAACGGAAGCTTCAAGTTAATCAATCGATCCATTCACGCAATTCGTTTGCCAGTCGGACAGGACGGCGATAGAGCGGCGGCAAGGAGTTCCCAAACATGTCTAATTTAGATTTCCGCGAGGGGTTGAGGAGCGGGTTCCCGATCGCCCTCTCCGCTGCCCCCTTCGGCGCACTGTTCGGCGCAGTCGCCGCCGACAACGGTCTCAGCATCACCGAGGCCACGATCATGAGCGGCACCGTTTATGCCGGCGCGAGCCAGCTCGTGGGTATCGAACTTTTCGGCCAGAAGGTTGCGCCCTGGCTGATCGTTCTTTCGGTCTTCGCGGTCAATTTCCGCCACATCCTTTATTCGGCCGCCATTGCCAGAATGATCTCGAACTGGTCGTTTTTGCAGAAGGCTACCGGCTTCTTTGTCCTTGTCGATCCGCAATTCGCCGAATCCGTGAGGAAATACGAGAATACCGGCCGAGTGGATTTTTCCTGGTACATGGGCTTCGCGGCCCCGATTTACCTGCTGTGGATTGTCATGACCGTTGTCGGCGCATCGCTCGGCAACCTCGTCGGGGACCCGAACGCCATCGGTCTTGATGTGCTGCTGCCGATCTATTTCATGGGCATGGTCCTCAGCTTCCGCCAGCGGGAGAATTTCTATCCGGTGATGCTGGCGAGCGCTGTTGGCGCGACGGTGGCCTATCACTTTGTCGGCTCGCCCTGGCATGTGAGCCTTGGTGCGGTGGCCGGCATCCTTGTCGCGGTCATCTATCCGCCGAAGCCGAGCGAGACGTTGAGTGCCGAGAACGGGGTGGACGCGCCATGAGCGACATGTTGCACGGCGATACCCTCTTCCTGATCGCGCTTGCCGCCATCGCCACTTATCTCACCCGCGTTGGTGGCTACGTGCTGATGACACGAATGAAATCGATCCCACCACGCATGGAGGCGGGATTAAACGCGGTGCCGGTTGCGGTCCTGACCACGCTTGTCGCACCCGCCTTTTTCGAAGGTGGATACGAGGTAAAGATCGGCATGGTGGCAGCCCTTCTGGTCTGCCTGCGCTTTCCTGGCCTGACGATGCTTGTCATCGGCTGGGCCATCGTCATTGCCATGAGGCATTTCGGGCTCTTTTAAACAGCCCGCTCAAGGGGCCTGGTTGCAGCAACCAGCCAAGCCTTCACCTCTTCATCCGTGATCAACGGCGAAAGCTTTTCCAGAACCCCCGCGTGATAGGCATTCAGCCAGTTGAGTTCTTCGTCGGTAAGGAGCGCCGTGACGATCAGCCTGCGGTCGATCGGGCACCAGGTCAGCGTCTCGAAGGAAAGCATCGGCTGGTCGCCGCCGGGTACGTCTTCAGCCCCGCGTACGTAGATCAGGTTCTCGATGCGGATGCCGAAGGCGCCGGGGCGGTAATAACCCGGCTCGTTCGACAGGATCATGCCAGGCAGAAGCTCCTGTGTCGAAAGCCGCGAGATACGCTGCGGCCCCTCATGCACGGAAAGATAAGAGCCGACGCCGTGGCCGGTGCCATGCGCATAATCCGCGCCTGCCTTCCATAGCGCGATGCGCGCCAGAGGATCGAGATCGCACCCGCGCGTTCCCTTCGGGAACCGTGCGGTGCTGATGCCGATCATCCCTTTCAGGACCAGTGTGAAGAAGCGCTTCTGTTCGTCCGGAACAGCACCGACCGCAACCGTGCGGGTGATATCGGTAGTGCCGTTGACGTATTGCGCACCCGAATCGACGAGGAACATCTCGCCGTCGGCGAGTGTCCGGTCGGTGTCTGTCGTCACGCGGTAATGGATGATGGCGGCGTGTTCGCCCGCACCGGAAATCGTGTCGAAAGAGACGTCCTTCAGCGGGTTCTGCAGGCCCTGCCCCACCTTGATGCGCGCTGCCTCCAAAGCCTTGACCGCAGCAATTTCGGTGACGCTGCCGGGCTGCTGACTGTCCAGCCAGCAGAGATAGTCGACCATGGCCGCCCCATCCTGCACATGCGCGGCGGCTGAGCCCGCAAGCTCCGCCTTGTTCTTGCGCGCACGCGGCAACCGCACCGGGTCGGCCTCTTCGACCAGCGTCCCTCCCGCCGCGGTGATGGCGCCGGTCAGCGCCACCGGGGTCAGATCGGCATCGATCATTACCCTGCCCTTGGCGCTGGCAATGGCATGCAGACGGTCGGCAATTGTCGAGGGCGGCAATTGGGTGGCAAGCTGCGCCAGATAGGCTTCGGCCTCGATGCCGGTTTTGCGCTTGTCGAGAAAGATATCTGCCCGGCCATCGGCGTAAACTATCGCGCGGGCAAGCGGATGCGGCGTGTGTGGCACGTCGTTTCCGCGAATGTTGAAAATCCAGGCGATGGAGGACGGGTCGGTGACGAGCAAGGCATCCGCGCCCTTCTCCGCAACCGTTTTAGCGAGCGCTGCGATCTTGTCCTTCGACAGCGTGCCGGTGAAAGCCTCCGGCTGGATGACAACGGGCTCCAGCGGCTCGGCCGGCCTGTCCTCCCAGAGGGCATCCAGTGGGTTCTTTTCGACGAGCACCACGGAACCGCCCTTGCCGGCCAACGCCTTTTCCAGCCGCTTCAGCTCCGCACCGGTATGCAGCCATGGATCGATACCGAGTCGGAAACCCTTTGGCGCATGGTCAGCAAGCCAGACAGAGGGCGGCGCGCCCACGAGATCGCCGCTGGTGAACACCGATTGATCGACCTGCGACGTGAGTTGGGTCGTGTAGCGGCCATCGACAAACACCACCGCCTGTGTGCGCGTCACCAGCGCCATGCCGGCAGAGCCGGTAAAGCCCGTCAGCCATGACAGGCGTTCGGCGCACTCAGGCACATATTCCCCTTGATATTCATCAGCGCGCGGCACGAGGAATCCGTCGATACCGAGTGTATCGAAACCGGCGCGCAGCGCCTCGACACGGGCCTTGCCAAATTGCGGCGCGGATTTGTTTTCGAAGGTCTGGAACATGGGTGTCTTTCGGGAACTGTCATGACAAAATCGGTCGCTCGTATGAACACAGGCAAGCGGCCGGAAAAGACAATGCCATGCGGGTGAAGCCGGTTTCAAGCCATATATGACAGCGCGGAATACGGCGACAAATTGTGCATTCTGCGCGGCAAAAGTATTACTCAAGACATCGTGATATGCGACATGCGCATATCTACCGTGAGCATTCCCACCTAACCAAACAAAAACACATCGCTTATATCAAGAACAACACAGCGAGAGAGACACTCTCCTGGGAAAAAAGGATTTGAAGCAATGGCAAAATCTTTCCTCCGCACCGCCTTCGATCGCGTCGTTGAAGCACGCGAGCGTCAGGTCAGCCGCCATGTCAACGCCGCCCTTCTGAACCTCGACGACAAGTCGCTCGAAGCGCTCGGCATGAACCGCGCCGATCTGCGTCGCAAGGCAAAGTCCAGCTACGTATTCTGATAACGTCAGGCGCGGCGATCCTCCCTCCACCGCGTCTGAACAAGAATACGTCGACCCGCTTGAGCAAGCTCCTCCCACGCTCGCGGGTTCCAGGCGGCGCGAAAGCGCCGCCTTTTCTTTTGCCGGTAAAGGCGTTGCCGGGAACTCAGTCCTTGCGCAGGTGGAGCGTTACCCAGCCATTACGCCAGATGGTGCGAATATGGGAAAGCCTTGCGCCATTATAGGCGGAGAGCACCTTCCAGCGCTGCGATGCCAGAATGCCGGAGAGAATCACGGTGCCGCCGGGTGCAAGATGCGTGACAAGCTGCGGCGCCATCTTGATAAGCGGCCGCGCCAGAATATTGGCGATGATGAGATCGAACGGCCCATGCTTGCGGAAGGCATCCGAATGAAAGCCCGGCGCTGTCTCCAGCGTCATACCGGAAACGATGCCATTCAGCCGCACATTTTCCTTCGCCACCTTCACCGCGACGGGATCGATATCAGTCGCCAGCACGGGAATGGGACGCGTCTTGCGCACGGCAATGGCGAGAACGCCGCTGCCGGTGCCGAGATCGAGCGCATTGCGCACGGTGCGCGCCCGCAGCACGTCCTCGATCATTTCAAGGCAGCCAGCCGTCGTGCCGTGATGGCCGGTGCCAAAGGCTTGGCCGGCCTCGATTTCAATCGCGAGATCGTTTGCCCGCACCTTATCTCGATCATGAGCGCCGTGAACGATGAAACGGCCTGCCCGGACCGGCTTCAAACCCTCTAGCGATTTGGCGATCCAGTCGACATCGGGAACGATCTCCTTGTCGATGACAAGGCCCGGAAAGGCGGGCGCAAGCAGCGTGCCGATACGCTCACGAAATTCCTCTTCCTGCTCGGCCATCAGATAGACCGAGGCTTCCCAGATGTCGCGCTTCTCGTCCACCTCGGTCGTGGCGATCGCAACGTCCTCTTCGCCGAAATAATCCGACATCAGATCGAGGATTTCACCGGCCTTGATTTCGGTCGTGGTGACGTAAAGTCGGATTTCGCTCACGGCAGGCTGCTTTCTCTGGCTTTGGCTGTTCAATCTGCCTTTGCCATAAAACTGTCGCCAGTCCAATAAGCGCCGCGCAATTATACCTTCACGCCCTTCAGAAGGTTCTGCAGCTTCTGCTCGGCAACATCAGGGTTTTCCCCGTAAGCAATTGTTCCCGCAAAGCGACCGTTGGCATCGAGCAAAATGACGGAGGCCGTATGATCCATGGTGTAATCGCCATTCGGATCCTTCTCGTCGACAGGCACCTTTTTGGCGTAGATGCGATAGCCTTTGAGCGTCTCTGCAATCTTGTCGGCAGGGCCGGTGATGCCGGTAATGCGCTTCGAGACGTTGGATACATATTGCTGCATGATCTCGGGCGTATCACGCTCGGGATCGACGGAGACGAAGTAGGCCTGCAGCTTGTCGCCGGCCGGGTCCACTTTCTCCATCCAGCCATTCAACTCAAACAGGGTCGTCGGGCAGACTTCGGGGCAATGGGTAAAGCCGAAGAACAGCGCTGTCGGCTTGCCCTGAAAAGCTTTTTCGGTGATTGGCGATCCATTTTGCGCCGTCAGTTCAAACGGCACGCCATAGGCCGTCTCCACCATCTGCTCACGGGTTTTCGTCATCTCGAGCGTCAGCCAACTGACCACACCGGCGAGAACGACCACCACGGCCCACAATACGATACGAATATTCTTCATAGTCCAATCCTACCCCGAAAGCCTTGCATATCGCAGGCTACGCACTGATAGCGAATGGGGGCCATGGCAGCAATTCAACTGACCGTATTTTGGCCGACCGCGCTGATTTGTCACAAATCGCCGCCGGCGACTTCAGATGCACCAGGCGATGCCGCTCTGCAAGGCGGAGAGGAAGATGTCCGTTCCGTGCCGCACCCATCCCTCAAAGGTCAGAATTACGATGGCAAGCGAAGCCAAAGCGGCAAGACTTGCCAGAATAAACTTCAGCGGGTGAGAGACGAGCGTGTTCATGTGACGATGATAACCTGTTTCCACGGTCGCGAAAACCGCCAAAACACTGGGTTTCCACTATGCAAACCCGCAATTGTTAGGGAAAGTTTAAAATCTTGCTGCGCATGATGACCCCAGCGGTTTTCAAAGCCTCGACATGATGTCTCCCGGTTCATTTCCGGCACCGCATAAAGCTCAATCCTGCGCGGGCCTGTTAGAGAGCCATCAGAGGAAACCTGCCGTCATGTCCAACGCCATCAAGCAATCTGGCGCATATCTCGAAATCGTTTCCTTCCATCTGGGCGATCAGGAATTCTGCATCGACATCATGGCGATCCGCGAAATCCGCGGCTGGGCGCCGGTGACGCCGATGCCGCACACGCCGCCTTACGTTCTTGGCCTTATCAACCTGCGCGGCGCCGTCATTCCCGTCATCGACATGGCCGGTCGCCTCGGCATGAAAATGACCGAGCCTTCGGAGCGCTCGGCGATCATCGTTACCGATATCGGTGGCAAGCTGGTCGGACTTCTTGTGGAACAGGTCTCCGACATGATGACCATTCGCTCCGAAGACCTGCAGCCGGCGCCCGATATCATTCCGGAAGAACAGCGCAGCTTCTGCCGCGGCATCGTGGCGCTCGAAAAGAGCATGGTCTGCTTCCTGAACCTCGACACCGTCATTGCCGACGAGTTGGCGCGCGAAGCGGCTTGATCCAGGCATCATAACGCAATTGAGAGGGGCAGGCCTTACGGCTTGCCCTTTTGCCATGTGACCTGCTGATTATAAAGCGGCACCGTGGAAATCGCCATCTTGGCCGAACCGTCGGTCAGCTCCCGCGCATGCACCAGATAGATCAGCGTGTCATTGGCCTTGTCATAGACGCGGCTGACGACCAGTTTCTTCCAGACCAGCGACATACCCTGCCGGAACACCTCTTCCCCGCCCTTCGACAGATCGATATCGCCGATTTCCACCGGTCCCGTCTGGCTACAGGAGATGGCGTTGTTGGAGGGATCTTCGAACCAGTTGCCGTTTTTCAGCCGGTCGATGACGCCACGATCGAAATAGGTCACGTGGCAGGTGACGCCCTTGATTTTCGGATCGGCGATCGCCTCGATAACGATGTCATTGCCCATCCAGTCGACGCCGACCTTGCCGACAACCTGCGAATGCGCGAGCGCAGCTGGCAGAAGCGCCAGCAGACCCGCAAACAAACCCGACAGAGTTTTCATCCTCATCGCACCTTCTCCGTTACTCTCGATTAGACATAGGTGGGAAAGCCGCTCAGGCAACCCGTGCTACGGGACGTTTTTTCATGCTGCATGGCTGGTAACCGGTGGCCGTCAGGCGGCCGGCGACCATGCCGATCCTGTCGGCCAGATCGCGGACATGCGCGACGCCCAGGGCCCGCGCGGCGGCGAGGGAAGCGGCGGCGCAGACGACCGCGTCTTCGGCAGCATTGTGATGCACGAAACGCAGCTGGAGATGATGGGCAATGACATTGAGCTTGTGCGATATCAGCTCGGGCCAGACATGCCGGGCAATTTTGACGCTGCACAGATAGGAAAGATCAGGATAGGACTGGCGGTATTTGTCGAATGACGCCCGCATCACGCTGAAATCAAAGGCTGCGTTATGCGCGATCATCGTCGCGCCATTGATATCGTCGATGAACTCCTCCATCACCTCAGGAAATTCTGGCGCATCCTCGACATCGGCCGGCCGGATGCCGTGAACCGCAATGTTGAACGGCGAAAAGCGCATATCCCTGGGACGGATGAGACGTTCTTCCACACGAACGATCTGGCCGTCCTCTATCCACGCCAGACCGACGGAGCAGGCGCTGCCCCTCTCCTCATTGGCGGTTTCGAAATCGATGGCGATGGTTTTCAAGAGTGATTCCCGTTGTTCCCATCTGGCATAAACCGGATTGGCCTCAAAGAGAACCGGCCTCTCCCGAACGGGCTTCCAAAATCATCCAGTCGATGAACGCCACGAGGTCGGGATTATCCATCGCGCGCCTGGGATAAACGATGAAATAGGCAAGCGTGCTCGCCATGTCCTTGCCAAAGGGGGCAACCAGAGCGCCCTCCGCCAACTCGCGCGCAACAAGCGAGCGGCGCGTGAGCGCGACGCCGTGCCCGGCCTTGGCCGCATCCAGCGCGCCGTTGCTGTCGATGAAGACCGTACCACCCGATGGATCGACTTCAGGCGCTCCCGCCGCCTCCAGCCAGCGCCGCCACTCATTCCTGTTTTCATCATGCAGAAGTGGCACGGATGCCAGATCTCCAGGCTCGCGTAACGCACCATATTTTTCAAGCAATTGCGGCGAGCAGACTGGAAGCGTGCTGTCATCGATGAAGCGAACACTCTCCAGTCCCTCGTAACGGCCAAAGCCGTGCCTTACGGCAAGATCGACATTATCCCTGGCGAAATCGACCAGCCGATTCGTGACGCTGACGCGAACGTCGACATGTGCATGCTGCTGCTGAAACGCCGGCAGTCGCGGCATCAGCCATTGGATTGCAAACGTCGGCGTGCAGCTGAGCGTGATGGCCGTCACCTCGGACCGCGCCGTTAATTCTGCGGTTGCCTCGCGCATCATCCGGAAGGCAGTGCGAAGCGCGCCGTAATACCGCTCACCCTCCCGCGTCAGTTCGATGCTGCGCGGCCTTCGCAAAAACAGCTGCACCCCAAGCCGCGTCTCCAGCTCCCGTATTTGCAGGCTGACCGCGCCGGGCGTGACGTTCAACTCATTGGCGGCGAGCGTGACACTGCGATACCGCGCTGCGGCTTCAAAGGCCTGCAGACCTTTCAGCGAAGGAAGTTCGGCTGCCATAATTTAGCTCACCTCAATCATTACGCGAGAAACAATCGTTTGAATTAATCATAGGATACAGCGTAAATTGGCGCAACAGGACATGACATGGACGGTGAATCACACCGCCTTCCCTTAAGCTAAACTCAACCTGATTTCGGGTGGTCTGCGTCGATCGGCTTTGCGATCATGTCCACACCGATGGTTCCGGAGAGATCACAATGGCAATACAGAAACAGATGGATGCCCGCGAGTGGGCGATGCTCATGGCGCTTTCACTGCTGTGGGGCGGATCGTTCTTTTTCATCGGCGTTGCGGTCAAGGAGCTGCCGCCGGTCACCATCGTTGCGTTAAGGGTCACATTTGCCGCGACGGCCCTCCTCATCGTCTGCCGCATCATGGGTCTTCGCCTGCCGCGCGAAACAGCGGTGTGGCGCGCCTTCTTCGGAATGGGGCTGCTCAACAACATCGTTCCCTTCTGCCTCATTGTCTGGGGGCAGACGCATATTGCCAGCGGGTTGGCTTCCATCCTCAATGCCACGACACCGCTTTTCACCGTTATCGTCGCGCATTTTCTGACCGCCGACGAAAAGATGACCGGCAACAAGCTGGCCGGTGTCCTCATTGGCTTCGCCGGCGTGGCGACCATGATCGGCCCCGCCGCCTTTACCGGCTCATCCGGCCTCTGGGGCCAGCTTGCCATTCTAGGCGCGGCCATATCCTATTCCTTCGCCGGTATTTTCGGCCGCCGCTTCAAGGCCATGGGGGTGCCACCGCTGATGACCGCCACCGGGCAGATTTCCTCCTCCACAATCATGTTGATCCCCGCCGCCCTTCTCATCGACAGGCCATGGACGCTCGCCATACCGAGCCTCGGGACCTGGGGCGCATTGATCGGCATCGCCCTGCTCTCAACGGCACTCGCCTACCTGATCTTCTTCCGCATTCTCGCCAGCGCCGGCGCCACCAACCTCGCGCTCGTCACCTTCCTCATCCCGGTCAGCGCCATCCTGCTTGGATCGCTGCTCCTTGGCGAGCAACTGGAGTTGAAACATTTCGCCGGCATGACATTGATCGCCGCGGGGCTGGCCGCAATAGACGGCAGGTTGCCGGCAAAACTCAGGGGCCTGTTTCGCAGCGCCCCGGCTTGACAGACTTGAGGGCTAAAAGCATTCTGCCGCCATGATCGTCATTCGCCAGAGACACACCCGTCACTATACCCTCACCGGCCACCCGGCAGGGTCAGGTATGTCGTTGCGTTAAGACGATAGACTTTCACCCTGCCAACACGAGCAGGGTTCGCATTCCTGCTCCTTCCAGGCCACGGAGACAGGCATGCAGAACGCCAAAATTGCCGATAATCAAGACGATGAATTTCAGTTGAGCGATGTTGTTCTGCGCGCTGCGCGCCTGGATGACGCCGAAGCGCTGACAGACATGTTCAATCTGCCCGGTGTCCGCCACGGCACGCTTCGTCAGCCGTTCCAATCGGTGGAGAAAACCCGAAAGGCCATGGAAAATCGTGGTCCGAACGATGTCGTCATCGTTGGCGAATGGCGTGGGAAGATCATCGCCAATGGCGGCCTTTATCGCCGGGCGGGGCGGCAGGCTCACATTGCCGATCTCGTCATCAGCGTTCATGACGACTTTGCAGGCAAAAGACTGGGGTCGCATCTCATGGCAACGTTGATAGACACTGCCGACAATTGGCACGATATCAAGCGAATTGAGCTCAACGTCTTCACCGACAACCTCCCAGCGATCAGGCTCTACGAAAAATTCGGCTTTGAACGCGAGGGCACCTTGCGCAACGACGCCTATCGCGACGGAAAATACGTCGATGCCCACGTCATGGCACGCCTTCGTTAGGCGTTCCGGCTCTCAATGTGATCGGCAAACACCTCCCGAATGGTCCGCCGCGACCATTCGGCCATCCTGTCGTTACGTCCGCGCTCCGCATCGAGGACGATCAGCGCTTTCCAGATCGCCCAGCCCCGCCCACGCTGCCATGTCGCCTCATCCAATGCGAGCGCGCGGCGAAAGACGCTCCGGCTTTCCCTGTCGAGAACGTTCCAGGCAAGGATGAGATCGGCAGAAGGATCGCCAACCCCGCAACTGCCGAAATCGATAACTGCCGAAAGGCGGCCGTTCCTTACCAGCAGATTGCCCTCGGCAATATCGCCGTGCACCCACACACCCTGCCGTTCCCAGCGGCTGGAAAGGGCAAGCTGCCATATCTCCATGGCGAGCGCCTGGTCAATCTCGTCAACAACCCGCGCCGCCGAAGCCTTCGCTTCGTCGTCATAGACCGCCAATGATCCCCCGCGGTGGAAATTATGCGCGCCAGCGGGCGGCCCCTGCGAGGCGTCGATTTGCTGAAGGCCGTTCACAAAGGACGCAACGTCGATCGCGACCTGCGATAGATCGACGTGCTGCAGATGCTGCGCAAGTGGCTCGCCTTCGAGCCATCGATAAACGGACCAGCTGAAAGGATACCCCTCTCCCGGCCGCCCTAGCGCCAGTGGCACAGGGATCGGAAAAGGCAGGTGCGGCCCAAGCTCCGGCAGCCACCGATGTTCCTTTTCCACCTGCGCACCATAGCGCGCGGCACTCGGCATCCGGATCAGCATCTCGTCACCGAGGCGGAAGCTGCGATTATCCCAGCCGCTGAGCTCCACAGGCCGCACGTCAAGTGCAGCCCATTGCGGAAACTGGCCCGCTACCAGCCTCCTTACCTGCTCTACCGTAACGACGATGCGGTCATCCATCCTGTGCTTTCCGTCTCAGGCGCAAAGCTCTACCGATAGAGGACAACATTGCCGTGACAGCGTCAGCCGCCAATCAGCGCCAGCCACTCATCCTCGTCCATGGTCTGTACGCCGAGTTCGGTTGCCTTGGCCAGCTTGGAACCGGCGCCGGGCCCCGCCACGAGAATATCCGTCTTCTTCGACACCGATCCGGCCACTTTTGCGCCAAGGCTTTCTGCGCGGGCCTTCGCCTCGTCGCGGGTGAATTTTTCCAGCGAACCGGTAAACACGACCGTCTTGCCGGCAACCGGGCTACCTTCCGTCGAGGGCCTTTCGGCCTCCTTGGGCCGCAGCTCGCGCATCAGCCGGTCGATGACATCGAGATTGCGCGGCTCCTTGTAGAACTCCACGATGGCGCGCGCCACCACCTCGCCGATGCCGTCGATGCTGTTGAGTTCAGCCCAGGCATCGCTCGCCGGGTCAGCCGCCGCCTTCATGCCCTCTTCGAAATGCTCGTAGGTACCGTAGGAACGGGCCAGAAGCTTCGCCGTCGTCTCGCCGACGTGCCTGATGCCAAGGGCAAAAATCAACCGGTTGAGATCGATCTCGCGGCGCGCGTCGATAGCGTCGAACAGCTTCTTAACGCTCACCTTGCCGAAACCGTCGATATTCTCAAGCTTGGTGAGGTGTGAAGCCTCCTGCCGCGTCTTCAGCGTGAAAATGTCAGGCGCCGTCTTGATCGAAAGTGCCGGATCATCGCTTTCGAAGAAGAAGTCTATCTGTTTGGTACCGAGGCCTTCGATATCAAAGGCATTGCGCGAAACGAAATGCTTCAGATGTTCCACGGCCTGAGCCCGGCAGACGAAGCCGCCCGTGCAACGCGTGACCGAATCGAGCTTGCCGGTCTTCTCATTCCGCTCCCGCACGGCATGGCTGCCGCAGACCGGGCATTTTTGCGGAAAGGCATATTTTTCGGCATTAGCCGGGCGCTTGTCCAGAAGCACGTCCAGCACCTGCGGAATAACGTCGCCGGCGCGCTGGACGATCACTGTGTCGCCGATGCGGATATCGTGATCCTCAGGGCGAATCCGCTCGCCATTATTGCCGATACCTTCAATGTAGTCGGCATTGTGCAGCGTTGCGTTTGTCACGACGACGCCGCCGACTGTGATCGGCGTGAGACGCGCCACCGGCGTCAGGGCACCGGTCCGTCCCACCTGGATTTCGATATTCTCCACCGTTGTAAAAGCCTGTTCGGCCGGAAACTTGTGCGCCGTCGCCCAGCGCGGGCTGCGGGAGCGAAAACCCAGACGCTCCTGAAGATCGAGCCGATCGACCTTGTAAACAACGCCGTCGATATCGTAATCGAGATCAGGACGGGCAACGCCGATTTCATGATAATGCTCAAGCAATTGCTCGGCTGATGTGAATCGTTTCATCAACGGATTGACCGGGAATCCCCATTCCCGGAATTTCTCGACAATGCCGTATTGCGTATCCGCGAGCCGCGTCGTCTGCCCGCCATTGGAGACCTCACCCAGCGCATAGGCAAAGAACCGCAGCTTGCGTTTCGCCGTCACATTGGGGTCCAGCTGCCGGAGCGAGCCGGAGGCTGTGTTGCGCGGGTTGACGTAAGTCTGCTTGCCTTCGGCCTCCATCTGGGCGTTGAGCGCCAGAAAGTCGCTCTTGGCCATGTAGACCTCGCCGCGAACCTCCACCACATCAGGCGCACCCGATGGCAGCGTGTTCGGGATTTCCTTGATGGTCTTGATATTCGCGGTGACGTTCTCACCCGTCGTGCCATCGCCACGCGTCGCGGCGGTCTTCAGCCTGCCGTTCTCGTAGCGGATGGACATGGACAACCCATCGATCTTTGGCTCGGCAGTAAAGGCAATCGAATCGTCAGGCAGATGACCGAGGAAGCGATAGACCGAGCTGACGAAATCCCGCACGTCCTCCTCGGAAAACGTATTGTCGAGGGACAGCATCGGCCGCGCATGAACGATGGGCGCAAAAGTCGGGAGGGGGGTGAAACCCACCTTTTTTGACGGGCTGTCAGCCCGCACCAGCGCCGGAAAAGCCGCCTCTATCGCATCGTTGCGCCGCTTCAGCGCATCATACTCAGCGTCCGAGATCTCCGGCGCATCCTTTCCGTGATAAAGCGCATCATGGCGGGCAAGCTCCGCTGCCAGAAATGCAAGCTCGGACGAGGCTTCAAGCTCGGTCAGCGTTTCGACGGGTTTCTGGTCTTTCGACATGGAAGAAGCCTCATAGATGAATCTGCAATGCTTTTAGCGAATTATTGCCGAACGCAAAACCATCCTCGCTTCTCATCGCACGAGAATCCGCTATTCTGGGCATCCGGATGAAACACTTGCCGGAGCCCCCGAATGGACGTCACCACACTTCTTGCCTTCGCAGTGGCCTTCTTTGTCTTTGCGGCCAGTCCGGGACCGGACAATATGACGATCGTCGCCCGGACAATCACTCACGGTGCCGCCTCGGGTATTGCCTATGGCGCTGGCACCGTTGCCGGCATCTTGATCTTCCTGACACTCGCAGTCTTGGGCTTGTCAATTCTCGCGGCCGAAATGGGGACGGTGATGGCGGTGTTGCGCTATGGCGGCGCTGCCTATCTGATCTGGATGGGCTATAAGCTCTGGACAGCCGAGCCAGTCGTCCCCGATTTGCAGCCGGTAAGGGACAGACGTGGCCTGCTGTCGATTTTCGCCACGGGAACCGCCCTTAACCTCGGCAATCCCAAAATGCCGCTGTTTTACGTAGCACTCCTGCCGAACGTGGTCGGTACGTCATTGACGGTCAATCACCTCCTGGCGCTCGCATCCGTCATCATCGTCGTGGAAACAGTCGTGATAGGCGGCCACGTGTTGCTGGCGGTGCGCGCAAGACAAATGCTTCGCGAGCCGAGGATCGTCCGCAGGGTGAACCGAACCGCCGGTGGTGTCATGATTGGCTCTGGTGTGGCAATAGCCGTCAGCCGTTAGTCCTTGGCCGCCAGCAGGCGCGCAGCCGCAGCCCGCGCCTCATCCGTTACCGACGCGCCGGCAAGCATGCGGGCAATTTCTTCGGTGCGGTGCTGCGGCTCCATGGTTGCGACGCGCGTGGCAATGCGCTCACTGCCGTCGCCCGAGGGCCCCTTGGAAATGAGAAGATGGGTCGCCGCCCGCGCCGCCACCTGCGGTGCATGGGTCACGGAGAGAACCTGTACGGTTTTGGACAGGCGGCGCAGACGCTGGCCGATGGCATCCGCCACTGCTCCGCCGACACCGGTGTCGATTTCATCGAAGACCAGCGTGGGTGCCGAGCCGCGGTCGGCAAGCGCGACTTTCAGCGCCAGAAGGAAGCGCGACAGTTCGCCGCCCGAGGCAACCTTCATGATCGGGCCGGGGCGCGTGCCCGGATTGGTCTGGACGTGGAATTCCACCGTATCGATGCCGTCAGCCGTCGCCTGTTCGGGATCGGACGTCACCTCGACCGTAAACCGCGCCCGTTCCAGTTTCAGCGCCGGGAGTTCCGCCATCACGGCGCTCGAAAGAGCCTCCGCGGCATGACGGCGCTTTTCAGAAAGCGAGTGGGCGGCCCGGTCGAAATCAGCTTTGACCACACCGAGATTGGCCTCGAGCTTGCCGAGCTTTTCTTCACCGGCATCGAGGTCGGCGAGATCGGCAACCATTTTTTCGGCGAGAGCCGGAAGGTCAGGTACGGCGACGTTGTATTTGCGTCCAGCGGCGCGCAGCGCAAACAGCCGCTCCTCTACCCGCTCCAGCTCACGCGGATCGAACTCGGTGCGGCGCAGGGCCGCCTCCACTTCCATCTGCGCGTTGGAGAGGCTGTCGAGCGCGGCATCCAGCAATTGTACGGTATCTTCCAGAAGGCCGGGCGCCTCATGGCTCTTACGTTCCAGACGCCGCATCATCGAGGCGATGACAGGCACGGGCGAAGCATTGCCATTCAGAAATTCGCTCGCCTCAGCGATATCACCGGCAATACGTTCGGATTTCTGCATCACGGCCCGACGTTCTGCCAGCTCATCCTCTTCGCCATCGCGCGGCGAAAGCGTTTCCAGTTCCTCGACGGAGGACCGCAGGTAATCCGCCTCACGCGCCGCCGCCTCCACCTTGGCACGGTGGGTCTTCAGGGCCCGCTCGGCATCTTTCCAGGTCCGGTAGAGGCCCTGAACGGTCCGCGCCTCATCGCTGAGCCCGGCAAAGGCATCCAGCAAGGTGCGGTGCGCGTCGGTATCGACAAGGGCGCGGTCGTCGTGCTGACCATGGATTTCGACCAGCAACTGACCGAGCTGCCGCATCATCTGCACGCTTACGGCCTGGTCGTTGACATAAGCCTTGGTGCGCCCGTCAGCCGATTGAACGCGACGGAAAATCAGATCGCCGTCGTCATCGAGGCCGTTCTCGCGCAGCAGAAGCCGGGTCGGATGATCGTTCGGAACTTCGAAAGTGGCCGTCACCTGCCCCTTGTCTTCGCCGTGACGCACGAGGCCGCCATCCCCGCGCCCGCCAAGGGCAAGGGAAAGACTGTCAAGCAGAATGGATTTGCCCGCACCCGTCTCGCCCGTCAACACGGAAAGGCCCGCCTCGAAACCGAGGTCGAGCCTTTCGATGAGAACGATATCGCGAATCGAGAGCTGGACCAGCATGGTCTATGCCCCGTCTCAGGCGCCGATGAGCTTCTTGCCGGCCCGCGAAATCCAGGATCCCTTGTTTTCACGCGGCTCGAGACCCTGACCCTTCAGCAGCTTGTAAGAGTCAGCGTACCATTGGCTATCGGGATAGTTGTTACCGAGTACGGCAGCAGCCGTCTGGGCTTCGTCCGCCAGACCCATGGCATAATAGGCTTCGGTGAGACGCGCGAGCGCTTCCTCGATCTGGTTGGTGTTTTGATATTGCTCGACCACGATGCGGAAGCGCGACACGGCAGCAAGATATTCCTTGCGCTCGAGGTAATAACGGCCGACCTGCATTTCGCGGCCGGCAAGCTGGTCGCGAGCGAAACGGATCTTGGCCTGTGCGTCGGGCACGTATTCCGAATCGGGATAATCCGTCACGACCTTGTTCATCGCTTCGATAGTGCGCTGTGCGGCGCGCTGGTCCTGCGTCACGTCCGAAATCTGCTTCGAATAGGCAAGACCGATCATGTACTGAACGTAGGCGGCGTCCTTCGAGCGCGGATATTGGCGCAGGAACCGGCTGCCGGACGCGATGGCCACGTCGTTCTTGTTGGTGCGCGTGGCAATGAAAGTCTGCATGACAAGCGCCTTCTGTCCCCATTCGGTGAACGGGTACTGCTTGTCGATCGCCTCGAACTTGCGTGAGGCTTCCGTCATATTGCCTTTGTTCATGTTCGCCAGCGCCTGCTTGTAGAGAACGTCTGGCGGATCGGTCTCCACGCCGAGCTTGGTGATGTCGATATCCGGATCGGACTGGCAGGCCGTGACGACGACGCTCGCGCCGACCAACATCAACGAAACGGCGATCCCCCGCATCGTACCCTTCATTGCACCAGACCCTACATGCTTCATTCGACAGTTCCCACTTCCCGCGCAAATACATAAGCATCGGCTTTGTATTGGCGTTCTAGCCATAAAAGCATCCGCAGGGCAACGCAATGATGACGCATTAACGCATTTTTATGGCATCGCCCCATGCAATCGTACGAATATCGGGCGATAATATGCAACTTCCTGCCCAGCCTCACGAAAAAGCCGCCCCAAAGGAGCGGCTTTTCCTGTCAATTGATAGCCCGCAGAAAATCTTATGCAGACCAGGGTGCGAATTCGGGCATGTTGACCGCCACAAATTCGCGCGCGCGAACCATCTGATGGCGGGCAGCCGGGGCTTCGACGATCTCGTAAGCTGTACGGTCGCTCAACAGCGCCTTCAGCGCATTGGCGTTGACCTTGTGGCCACCGCGGTACGAACGATAGCAGCCGATGAACTGCGCGCCGGCAAGCGCCAGGTCGCCCACGGCATCCAGGGTCTTGTGGCGGACGAATTCGTCCTTGGCATAACGCAGGCCTTCCATATTGATGACGCTGTTGTCGTCGGAGATGACGACCGAGTTCTCAAGCGAGGAACCAAGCGCATAACCGGCGGCCCACAGACGCTCCACGTCGCGCATGAAGCCGAAGGTGCGGGCACGCGACAACTCGTTCTTGAACGTCTCAGCCGTCAGGTCACCCTTCCACGACTGCTTGCCGATGAGCGGCGTATCGAAATCAATGTCGACCTCGAAGCGCGTGCCGTCATAGGGACGGAATTCCGCCCAGGAAGCACCCGAATCGATGCGTACAGGTTTGATGACCCTGATATAGCGACGCTTCACACCGAGGTTCTTGATGCCAACGGATTCAATCGCCTCGATGAAAGGTGCCGAGCTGCCGTCCATGATCGGAACTTCCGGGCCGTCAACCTCGACGATGAGGTTGTCGAGGCCCATGGCGTAGATGGCGGCCATGACATGTTCGATCGTCGCGACAGACTGCATCAGCGAGCGGCCGAGCACCGTGCAAAGATCGGTGTTACCGACATTGGCGGAAACGGCCTTCAGTTCGGTCACGCTGCCATTGTCATGAAGGCGATTGAAAACAATGCCCGTTCCAGCTTCTGCAGGCTGGAACGTCATCGAGACCGGATTGCCGGAATGCACGCCAATGCCTTTAAGCTGAACAGCATGTGCGATAGTTGTCTGAAATCCGAGCAGTCCGATGGTCATGCGTCTATGCCTTGTTTTGCAAACAGCGTCGCTTGGGGTCAGCGCCGTTCAAAGTTTTCAAGCCGGGTTTTAACGACCGGCGAAGTCAGTCTGTTCCTTTACCCATCCTCATACATACGCACATGTACGTGCCACGACAAATCACTGTTCGTTTCGGATTGTTACATGCACAAGCGGCTGAAAACGCTGATTAATTTAGTGTTAATAACGTGAAATAAACAAAACGCCCGGATCGTGAGATCCGAGCGTTTCAAGAGGCTTATGGAATCGCCTTTAGTTGGACTGGCGACGCAGGAACGCCGGGATTTCCAGCTGGTCATCATCGTGATGGCTGGAGGAAGCAGGCGTTGCGCGGCCGTGATCGTCAAGCTGGCCACGACGCGGGGCGTAGAGGCTTGCTTCCGGCGAAAGCGGGGCGCGGCGCTGCTGCGGAGCCATGCTCGGTGCGTCCATCATGTCGGAAGGAACTTCTTCCTCTTCACGCCGGCCAAGCGAGTTGGTGATGCGCTTCAGAAGACCCATCGGGCCACGCTCTTCCTGGGCAGCAGGAGCGGCATGGGTGCGGTGGTCCAGCTCAGCCTTCACGACCGGGGGGAAGTCCTCGACCTTCGGCATGCGAACCGGCTCAGGCTGGCGGGCAACCGGCGCGGGTTCCTGATAGACGGGAGCCTGCGGCTGCTGCATGCGCGGTGCCGGAGCGGCATGCTGTTCCGGCGCGTGATAGACCGGTGCCGGAGCAACGGGAGCCGGAGCGGCCTGCTGAACCGGCTGGGCCGGACGCAGTGCCGCCGGTGCTTCAGCCGGAGACGATGCAAACAGCTTGCTCTGCGGACGGAAGTCCTGAGCCGGCTGCTGGTGAGCGGCAAAACCGAGTTCACGTTCCATTTCGGCTTCAGCCGAACGGATGGTCTGGGCAATCGGGTCTGTGGCCTTCGGTGCCTGCGAAACTGCGGCAGGCTGTACTGCGGCCGGAGCGGGAGCAACGGCCGCGGAAGGACGGATAAGCGGCTTTGCAGCGGCGGCTGCGGCGCGCATTTCGGCAACGTTCTGTTCGCCGACGCCTGCAACACGATCGATGCCGGTTGCAACGACGGAGACGCGGATGAGGCCTTCAAGCGCTTCGTCGAAGGTTGCGCCGAGGATGATGTTCGCATCCGGATCGACTTCTTCGCGAATGCGGGTCGCAGCTTCGTCGACTTCGAACAGGGTAAGGTCGCGACCGCCGGTAATGGAGATCAGCAGACCCTGCGCACCCTTCATCGAGGTTTCGTCGAGCAGCGGGTTGGCGATGGCCGCTTCCGCAGCCTGCATCGCGCGGCCCGGACCGGAAGCCTCGCCGGTGCCCATCATTGCGCGGCCCATTTCGCGCATGACCGAACGGACGTCGGCGAAGTCGAGGTTGATGAGACCTTCCTTCACCATCAGGTCGGTAATGCAGGCAACGCCGGAATAGAGGACCTGGTCGGCCATGGCGAAGGCGTCCGCAAAGGTCGTCTTGTCATTGGCAATACGGAAGAGGTTCTGGTTCGGAATGACGATCAGCGTATCGACGGACTTCTGCAGTTCCTCGATGCCCTGTTCGGCAAGACGCATACGGCGACCGCCTTCGAAGTGGAAAGGCTTGGTAACGACGCCGACCGTCAGAATGCCCTTATTGCGGGCGGCCTGTGCGACGACAGGAGCAGCACCGGTGCCGGTGCCGCCGCCCATGCCGGCGGTGACGAAGCACATGTGGGTGCCGTTCAGGTGATCGATGATCTCGTCGATGCATTCTTCAGCGGCAGCGCGGCCGACTTCCGGCTGGGAACCGGCGCCGAGGCCTTCAGTGACGTTGACGCCGAGCTGAATGACCCGATCTGCCTTGGTCATGGTCAGCGCCTGGGCATCCGTGTTGGCAACGACAAAGTCGACGCCCTGAAGGCCAGCCGTGATCATGTTGTTGACAGCGTTACCACCGCCACCGCCAACACCGAAAACGGTGATGCGTGGCTTCAGCTCTGTGATATCAGGCTTCTGCAGCTGTATCGTCATTTTAACATTCCTTCTTTCTCTGGCCGCATCGCCCCGCTGGCCGATTCTTGAAACTCAACTCTGAAACCTCCGGCTTGCGCCCCGAGGCTACTCAAAAACTCTCTTTCAGCCATTGCCCCACCCGGGCTATCCGGCCGCTACCATTGCCAAACGGCGAGAACATTCCGCCTTGCGCCGCATGAATTTCGATGTCCGCTACCTGCGGATAGATCATCAGTCCGCACGCCGTCGAAAAGGCAGGCCCCTTTGCCGCGACCGGAAGACCGGCAACACCCATCGGGCGGCCGATACGAACGTTGCGGGCAAGAATGCGCCGCGCCGTTTCCGGCAGACCCGTCAGCTGGCTTGCGCCGCCGGTCAGGACGACGCGCTTGCCGACAATCGGGCTGAAGCCGGACTTCTGGATACGATCACGGATCAATTCCAGCGTCTCTTCGATACGCGCCCGCACGATGCGGGTGACCAATGCTCTTGAAACTTGCGATGGTTGATCGCGATCATCTTCGCCAATCGGCGGGATCGAAATCATGTCGCGCTCATCCGCGCCATTCAGCAATGCCGAACCATGCACCACCTTCAGTCTCTCCGCATCTTCGATTCGTGTCGAGAGGCCTCGTGCAAGATCTGTCGTAACGTGATGGCCGCCAAGGCCGATCGCATCCGTATGGATGAGCCGGCCTTCGGCGAAAACCGAGATCGTCGTCGTGCCGCCGCCCATGTCGATGGCGGCGCAGCCGAGTTCGACTTCGTCGTCCACCAGCGCCGCGAGACCGCTGGCATAGGGCGTCGCCACCATGCCTTCGACCGACAGATGCGCGCGGTTGACGCAAAGCTCGAGGTTCTTCAACGCCGTGCGTTCGACGGTCACCACATGCATGTCGACGCCGAGAAGGTCGCCATACATGGAGAGCGGATCGCGGATACCGCGCTCACCATCCAGAGAGTAGCCCGTCGGCAGCGAATGCAGGATGGCCCGGTCCTGGCGCATGGACTGCTGGCTTGCCGCCACCAGAACCTTGCGCAGATCGCTCGCTTCCACTTCCTGCCCGCCGAGATCGATGCTCGCCGTATAGATATCGCTGGCAAGCCTTCCAGCCGAAACATTGACGATCAGGCTGTCGACGGTAAGCCCCGCCATGCGCTCGGCCGCGTCGACCGCAAGACGAATGACACCTTCCAGCGCATCAAGGTCGGCGATCACGCCTGACTTCACGCCGCGCGAACGCTGGTGGCCGATGCCGATGATTTCCACCTTGTGGGTGCGGCCGGGCAGAATTTCGCTTTCCTGACGCGGCGTCAGCCGGCCGATCATGCAAACGACCTTGGTCGAGCCGATGTCCAGCACCGAAACGATGTGGCTGCGCTTGGAAGACAGCGGCTTCAGCCGGGGCAGGCCGAAATGGGAAGAACCGAAAAAGCTCATGTGTTCTTCTCCGCTTTCTTGAGAGCCTTGGTGCGCGCATCGACAGCAGCCTGACGGCGCTCGGCAGCGCCTTCGGTCAATTGAATGGTCGTGCGATCCGAAAGGCGCAGGTCCACCGCAGCGACATCACGCGACAGCACCTTCTCTTCCAGATCGAGCCGCGCGAGCAGTTGCAGCGCCTTCGGCAGATTTTCTTCCGGCAGCTTCACGACGATGCCGTTGTCGAGATGCAGGTCCCAGCGGCGGCCGGCGATGCGCACATAGGCGCGAACCCGGTTGCGGATTTCCGGCCAGTCCGCCAGTTGATCGACGAAACCGGCTGCACCTGTTTCCGCATCGCGCCCGACGAACAGCGGCAGGGAAGCGAACTTATTGTCACGCAGCGGCGCAATCACGCTGCCGCTTTTTTCGATGAGCGACAGTTCCGAACCGTGCTGCCAGATGCCGAAAGCCTGACGCTCTTTCAGGCGGACCTCGATGGTCTTCGGGTAAACCTTGCGGATATCGACGTCTTCGACCCAGGGAAGCTGCACGAGCTTGCGGCGCGCGGCATCGATATCGAGCGCAATCAGCGAGGTGCTGCCATCAAGGCCGAGAAGCTGGAAAACGTCGATTTCCGACGTCTGGAGGTTGCCGGAGACCTTGACGTCTTCAACCGCAAAACCGGCGGCAGACGTGGTCGCCTGTGTCACGATGTTGGTGTGGCCGCCAAGCGACATGCCGTAAAGGCCAGTCGCCGCATAAAAGACGACGGCCGCAATCGTGCCGGTATGGGCGGGAATGTGGATGCGTCCGGTCGCAAGGCTGACGCCGAAGCGCACGACGCGACGCAGCGGACGCGGCAATACCATGCGGTCGTCGGCGCTGGGCGCCGCCGCGAATTGCTCGCGCTTTTTTGCCGTCGACTTTTTGCCGATCATCGCAAACACGAAGCGTCCTCCACCATCCAGCTGACAAGGTTACCAAAGGAGCGGCCAGCATGGGCCGCCATTTCCGGCACCAGGGAGGTCGGCGTCATGCCCGGCTGGGTGTTCACTTCAAGCCAGATAACTTCGCCATCTTCTGAGAAACGGTCGTCGTAACGAAAGTCTGAACGGCTTACGCCACGGCACCCGATCGCCCGATGCGCCATAACCGCCAATGATTGAATCTTTTGGTAAATTTTCGGTGAAATTTCCGCCGGAATGACATGTTTCGAGCCACCGGCGGCGTATTTTGCATCGTAATCGTAAAAATTATGACCAAGCGGCACCACCTCGGTGACACCCAGCGCCTCGCCATCGAGCACGCCGCAGGTCAATTCGCGGCCATGGATATACCGCTCGACCATGACATGGTCGCCGTATTTCCATTCAGAGGACGTGAGAATTTGCGGCGGATGCGACTGATCTTCCTTGACGATCACGACGCCGAAGCTCGAGCCTTCACGCACCGGCTTCACCACATAAGGTGGCGCAAGGGGATGTTCGCTGGTGAAATCGAATCGGTTCATGACGCGTTCGGCAGCGACAGGAACGCCGGCGGCGGCAGCCACCTTCTTGGCCTGCGCCTTGTCCATGGCAAGGGCGGAAGCCAAGACGCCGGAATGGGTATAGGGAATGGCGAGATATTCGAGGATACCCTGAATGGTGCCGTCTTCGCCGAAGGGCCCATGCAGCGCATTAAAAGCGACATCCGGGCGCAGCTCGTCGAGCACGGCAGCGATATCGCGCCCCACATCGACACGGGTGACTTTGTAGCCCTCGTCTTCCAGAGCCTGCGCGCAAGCATTGCCCGACGACAGGCTGACCGGCCGCTCCGACGAAAATCCACCCATAAGAACAGCTACGTGTTTGCCGCCCATCGAACCCTCTGACACCAACTCTCCGTTACGAACCATGCTGCGAACCGACCGATTTGGAACGACGGTGATTCTGGCACATGATCCTTGAGATCAGTTAAACGCCATTAAGGTTAATGAATCGTTTACTTTCGTTAACCGCCGCGCCCAACATGCCAAGTTCCATTAAAGAATCAGCACTGATCCGGATTCCCTCCTTGGAATCAGAGAGTTGCGAGGATTGCAACATGCGGGTTTTCAATGATCGGAAATAAATCGCGGCCATGACCCCTGTCCATGCGAGACGATGGCAAGGCCGAAACGTTAACAGGAAGCATTATTCCCCAGAGAAAATTATCTGGCGTTTCAGCGCGTTAAATCCACTGCCTGAATCAGTCTCTCAATCGCTGAACGACCACCGTCGGGCGGCAGCATGCCCACCGCCTGATCAATCACATTATTTGCAATATTTCTTTTTTTGCATTCCATGGGAACGAAAATTGCGTTAACCCACTCAGCGCCTTGTTAGGCATGACATTGCAATCCTCCACAATGGAACCAATACCATGACTGAAGCGATATCTCCGGTATCGCCGACAGCTGACAATTCGAACGTTGTAAAGACAAATTCGCCTGCACGAGTTCTCACTGCCAGCCTGGTCGGCACGACCATCGAGTTTTTCGATTTTTACGTTTACGCCACGGCCGCAGTGCTCGTGTTCCCGGCCCTGTTCTTCCCGAACAATGACCCGATGACGGCGCTTCTGGCGTCTTTCGCGACATTCTCCATCGCCTTTTTCGCTCGCCCCTTGGGCGCCGTGGTCTTCGGTCACTACGGCGACCGCGTCGGCCGCAAGACAACGCTTGTCGCAGCATTGCTGACCATGGGCGTCTCGACGGTCGTGATCGGTTTGTTGCCCTCCTATGAGACGGCGGGCGTCCTTGCGCCGCTGCTGTTGGCGCTTTGCCGCTTCGGCCAGGGCTTCGGTCTGGGTGGCGAATGGGGCGGTGCCGTCCTGCTCGCCACCGAAAATGCCCCTCCCGGCAAGCGCAGCTGGTATGGCACGTTCCCGCAGCTCGGCGCACCCGTCGGCCTGTTCCTCTCGTCAGGCGTCTTCTGGATCCTGCTGCACTTCATGTCGCAGGAAGCCCTGCTCAGCTGGGGCTGGCGCATTCCCTTCGTCGCCTCGATCATCCTGATCGCCGTCGGCATGTGGGTTCGCCTGTCCATCACCGAAACGCCCGATTTCCAGAAGGCGATCGAAAAGGAAGAACGTGTGGCCGTGCCCGTCGCGGAACTGTTCCGCAACCACAAGCGCAGCCTTGTGCTCGGCACCTTCGTGGCACTGGCCACTTTCGTGCTTTTCTACATCGGCACCGCCTATCTGCTCTCCTACAACGTCAAGGTCCTGAAAATTCCGTTCCTCGACGCGCTGGAAGTGCAGATCCTCGGCTCCGTGGTTTTCGGTATCTTCATTCCGGTCGCCGGCAAGCTCGCCGAGAAATTCGGCCGTCGCGAAATCCTGATCATCACCACCGTTCTGATCGGCCTGTTCTCCTTCCTGTTGCCCAGCCTGATGACCGGTGGCGAAGGCTCGATCTTCGTCTTCGCCGCTTTGGCGATGATGTTGATGGGCATGACATACGGCCTGATCGGCACAGCGCTTGCAGCCCCCTTCCCGACCCGCGTGCGCTACACCGGCTCGTCCATCACCTTCAACATGGCGGGCATCTTCGGCGCGTCGCTGGCGCCTTACATCGCCACATGGCTGCAGGTGAACTACGGCATGGGCTATGTCGGCTATTACCTCTGCGTATCCGCCCTCATTACGCTCGCCTGCATTCTTCTGTCGCGCAAGGACGAAGTCTGATCTGAGACGCTCAACGACAAAAGCCCGCGAAACCTTCGTTTCGCGGGCTTTTGTCTGTCAAATTCTGCTTAAGCCACCGACTGTCGGCGCTCCACGTGCCCCGTCATGCAGACGCGATTGCGTCCGCCCTCTTTCGCCCGGTAAAGCGCCAGATCGGCATTGTGCATGACCTTGTCGAAAATTTCGGCGTCGCCGCGAAAAGCGACACCAATCGAAATCGTTACCGTGATCCGCAAGCCCTGGTAGTCCACCGGCGTCGCCGCGACGGCTGCGCGCACCCTCTCGCACATCTTCAGGAAGGCCAGCCGGCTGGTCTCCTGGACGACCACAAATTCCTCGCCGCCCAAGCGCGCGACATGCGCTGGAGGATCGAAATACTCCCTTATCCGGCTGGCGACGCTCGATATGACGAGATCGCCGACGAGATGGCTGTACCTGTCATTCACCGATTTGAAATGATCGATATCGAAAAATGCGACGCAGTAGTCGGTGCCGAGCTTATCACATGCCGCATAAAGGCCGAGCCGGTTGCTGAGACCAGTCAGGGCGTCCGTATGGCTCAGATGCAGAAAACGCTCGTGAGATTGCACGAGAATTTGTACTTCCCTTGCATTCAGCCAGCAGACCAGCAATGTCACGGTGAACGCCACAGCGCCGCCGAGCGTCACAGCCAACACGATCCCATTGAAGAGATCGGTCACGAGCCCGAACTGGGCGAGAAGCGTCAGGCCGCCCGTGCACATCAGAATGACAATGAGCGTCACGAGACAAGCAATACGGATGGAGAATTCCAGAGGCTTGAGCCGCCGCCGACCCTCGAGCGTCGCGACCGAAAAACTCATCATCTCGATCGGTTTTTTCCAAAGACCCAACATCATGCTCAAAGGCACCCAGATCAAATATTTCTGTTAGTATTTCCTAATAAAAAAACAATATAAAATTCAAAAACGAAACCTTGCCCGGGCCGATCGAGCATTCACCCCAAAAGATAGAATAAAAGACATTGATCGACCGTTACGAAACACGTAACAGTCGATCAAAAGCAGAATTTTCTTGTCATAGGCAGCATTCGCCGGGGTTTACGCCCCGAGGAACGGCTCCACTTCACGACCCGGCATGAAGAGGCCAAGGCGCTTGATTTCCCATTCCAGCCGGATGCCCGATTTCTCGAAAACACGCCTGCGGATGGTCTCGCCGAGATATTCCAGATCGTAACCGGTCGCATGGCCGGTATTGATCATGAAATTGCAATGTAGCGACGACATCTGCGCGCCGCCGATGACCAGACCACGGCCACCCGCTTCGTCGATCAGTTCCCAGGCGGAATGACCGTCTGGATTCTTGAAGGTTGAACCACCGGTCTGCTCGCGAATCGGCTGCACGGTCTCGCGGTGATGCCGCACGGCGTCCATATCCGCACGGATCTTCGCCTTGTCTTCCGGATAACCCTCAAACAGCGCGCCGGTAAAGATAAGGCCCTTGTCGGCGCCGGAATGGCGGTAGCTATAGCCCATATCCGCGTTGGAAAGCACATGCTGATTGCCCTGACGGTCAACCGCATAGACTTCCACAACACGCTCACGCGTCTCGCCGCCGTTTGCGCCCGCATTCATGCGCAGCGCGCCGCCGATGGAGCCGGGAATGCCGTAATAGAAATGGAAGCCGCCGATGCCATTATCCATGGCCATGGCCGCAATATGCTTGTCCGGGCAAATCGCACCGGCCTTGATGCGGTTTTCGCCCGCAAGCTCAACCTGGCCGAAGCCCTTGGCGGATAGGCGCACGACCACACCCGGAATGCCGCCGTCACGTACAAGCAGGTTCGAGCCGACGCCGACCACGGTCAAAGGCACGTCTTCCGGCAGAATTTTCAGGAAGGCAATCAGATCATCCGTATCGTGCGGCTGGAACATCACCTCCGCAAGACCGCCGGCTCTGAACCACGTCACGCGGTCCATGGGCGCATCCGGTGTCAGACGTCCCCGCAATTCATTTACCCCGTCGCCGAGCCTCCCCAGCAATTTCACCCCATCGACCTGTCTCATTCAGACTTTCCTGATATGCTCTTCAATTCCGACGGCAGCGCCGCTGCCCATTGCGTGATATTTCCAGCCCCCAAGAGAACCACGAAATCACCCGGATTCGCAATGGCTGCGACCTCAGACGCCAAGTCTTCCCGTTTTTCGAGGAAACGGGCATCACGGTGGCCGGCGGCCTTGATGGCTGAAACCAGCGCTTCGGAGCTTGCGCCTTCGATAGGATCTTCGCCCGCAGCATAGACCGGGGCAAGAAGAATCGTATCGGCATCGTTGAAACAATGCGCGAAATCATCAAACAGGCTCGAAAGGCGGCTGTAGCGGTGCGGCTGGTGCACGGCGATGATGCGGCCCTTGCAGGCTTCCCTCGCTGCCTTCAGCACGGCCTTGATCTCCACCGGGTGGTGTCCGTAATCGTCAAAAACCTGCACCCCATTGGATTCGCCGGTGAGCGTGAAACGGCGCTTGACGCCGCCGAAGGATGCAAGTCCCTTCTTGATGTCGGCTTCCGAGATGCCGAGACGATTGGCAACGGCGATGGCAGCGGTCGCATTCGACACGTTGTGGCGGCCAGGCATCGGCAGGACGAGATCCTTGAAGGAGAACACCTTGCCGGTGCGGCGTCGGCGGATTTCCACGTCGAAGACTGAGCGCGTGCCATCGATGCGGACATTCGAAAACCGCACGTCGGCCTGCGGGTTCTCGCCGTATGTGATAACCTTGCGGTCTTCGATCCGGCCGACCAGCGCCTGGACCTCGGGATGATCGAGGCACATGACGCCGAAACCGTAGAACGGTACGTTCTCGACAAACTGCCGGAACGCGGCGCGCACGGCATCGAAATTGCCGTAATGGTCAAGATGTTCGGGATCGATATTGGTGATGACGGCGACATCGGCCGGCAGCTTCAGGAAGGTGCCGTCGGATTCATCCGCCTCCACCACCATCCACTCGCCCTCACCCATGCGTGCATTGGTACCGTAGGCATTGATGATGCCGCCATTGATGACGGTCGGGTCGAGATTGCCGGCTTCCAGCAGCGTCGCGACCATGGAGGTCGTCGTGGTCTTGCCGTGGGTGCCGCCAATGGCGATGGCGTTACGGAAGCGCATCAACTCGGCCAGCATTTCCGCACGGCGAACGATCGGCAGGTGCTTTTCCCGCGCCGCGACGAGTTCCGGATTGCTCTTCTTGATCGCAGTGGAAACGACCACGACTTCCGCATCACCAATGTTATCAGCGGTGTGGCCGACAAATACTTCGATACCCTTCTCACGCAGACGCTGCACATTGGCGCTTTCCGCTTGATCCGAGCCCTGCACCCGGTGGCCGAGATTGTGAAGCACTTCGGCAATGCCGCTCATGCCGATCCCGCCTATGCCGATGAAATGCACAAGGCCTATGGCTTTCGGCATCTTCATGCCCCAACTCCTTCATTCTTATTCTTGAATTCCTGTATGGATTGCCCAGAGGCGATTGCTTCCACCAGATCGGCCAGCACATCCGCCGCATGCGGCTTGCCGGTTGCCTTGGCCGCTGCTGCGGTTGCGGAAAGACGATCCGGCTCCGCAAGCGCCGAGGATATCAGGCCGGAAAGCTTTTGCGGCGACAGCTCCGCCTGCTTGATGACACTTGCCCCGCCCGCGGCCGACAGCGCTGCCGCATTCGCCGCCTGATCATGATCCAGCGCATGCGGATAAGGCACGAGGATCGACGGACGGCCGATCACCGAAAGCTCCGATACCGTCGAAGCGCCCGAGCGGCTGATAACCAGATCGGCCTCACCGATGCGCGAGGCCATGTCGCCGAAGAAGGGTGAAACGTCAGCCTTTACGCCCAGTTTCTGATAGGAGGCGATCACGCTGTCCTTGTCTTCCGGCCGCGCCTGCTGGGTGACGACGATGCGCTTGCGCTGCTCGTCTTTCAGAAGGCAGATCGCAGCGGGGACAGCGCTCGAGAAAAATTGCGCACCCTGACTGCCGCCAAACACGACGAGCTGGAAAGGCTCACCCGTCTGCGAGGCGGTGTATGGTATTTCTGAGGCCGCCAGCACCGCTGGGCGCACCGGGTTGCCTGTCGCGACAGTTTTCTCGGAATATTGACCGTTCGCGGGCGGCAGGAAGCCGCCGGCAATCGCCTTTACCCGTCCGGCAAGCGCCTTGTTGGCCCGGCCCATCACGGCATTCTGTTCGTGAATGATGGAGGGAACGCCAAGCCCGGTGGAGGCCAGCAACGGAGGCACGGTGGGGTAGCCGCCAAAACCGACAACAGCGACCGGCTTCAGTTTCGCCACCAGCCGACGCGCCGCGCGCAGGCCAATCCAGAGCTTCCAAAGCGAACGCGCCACGGAAACCGGGTTTTTGGAGCCGATGGTTGCAGACGGCACCACATGAATTTCATCCGCCGGGAACTTGCCGGCATAACGTTCGGCGCGGCTGTCGGTGACGAGATGCACCTGGTAACCGCGTGCCTTCAGCGTATGCGCCAGCGCCTCTGCCGGAAACACGTGGCCGCCGGTTCCACCGGCGGCAAGAAGAACGATACCCTTGCTCATGATCGTTTACTCCGCGGGAACGCCGGAACCGACGCGGAAGAAACTCCGCTCCTGCGCCCGCTTTTCGGGTCTGTGGCGTGTCAACGCCAGAAGAAAGCCGGCGGTCACGCATATCGCCATCATCGACGAGCCGCCATAGGAAATCAGCGGCAGGGTCATGCCCTTGGCAGGCATCAGTTCGAGATTGACGCCGATATTGATCATCGACTGCATGCCGATTTGAAGCACCAGACCGGCCACGGCAAAGCGGCAGAAATCGTCCTTCTCCTTGAAGGCGTGCGACAGGCCGCGCAGCACGATGAAGGCGAAGATCGCGACGAGGAACATGCAGAAAACGATGCCGAATTCTTCCGCGGCCACCGAGAAGATGAAGTCGGTATGGCTGTCGGGAATGATGCGCTTGACGATGCCCTCACCGGGTCCGCGGCCGAACCAGTCACCGCGAATGATCGCTTCACGCGCCGTATCAACCTGGAACGTATCGCCCTCACCCGTCCAGAACCGGTCGATACGGCCCGCGACGTGCGGCAACATCAGGTAGGCGGTGATGATACCGCCGACGCCGAGACCGCCGAGCATGATGATCCAGAACCAAGGCACACCCGCCATGAAGAACATGCCGCCCCACACCACCGATGTCAGGATGGTCTGACCGAAGTCGGGCTGGGCGATCAGAAGTGCGGCGACGATGCCGAAGGTGATGATGGCGAATAGATTGCCCGGAATTTCAGGATGGCGCGCCCGTTCGGCGAAGAGCCAGGCGCAGACGATCACAAAGGCCGGCTTCATGAATTCCGAAGGCTGGATCGAGAAACTGCCGATGGAAATCCACCGCCGCGCGCCCTTCACCTCGATACCGAAGAACAGCGCGAAGATCATCATCAGCAGGGAAACGATCAGCATGATGACGGCCACACGCCGCACCTGGCGGGGCGACAGGAAGGACAGGCCGATCATGATCGCCAGCGACGGCACCATGAACATGGCCTGACGTTCCACGAAGAAGAAGCTGTTGAGGCCGATACGCTCGGCGACGGCGGGTGATGCCGCGAAGGACAGCATCAGGCCAATGCCCATCAGCGCGATGAACGCCGCCAGAAAGAAACGGTCGATGGTCCAGAACCATTCCGCGACCGGACCGCGATCAACTCGGCTTACCATGGCCTTCAGTCCCCTTTTCCAGAGTGAACGAGCATCGTCATGCCATCGAGCGCCGCAACCTCTGCGACGAACGAATCACCTCTGACTTCAAAGTTCTTATATTGATCGAAGCTTGCGCAAGCCGGGGACAGCATCACGATATTGCCGGCCGTCGCGTCCTTTTCAGCATCTGCCGCCGCGTGCTGCACGGCTTTATCAAGCGTACCGGATATTTCGTAAGGCACCGCCTCGCCGAGCGTCGCGGCAAATTCAGCAGCCGCCTCGCCGATCAGATAAGCTTTTGCGATGCGCGGAAAGAGCGGCGAAAGGCTGGTGATGCCACCGGCCTTCGGCAGACCCCCGGCGATCCAGTAGATGCGGTCGAAACTCGAAAGTGCGGGTGCAGCAGCATCGGCATTGGTCGCTTTGCTGTCATTGACGAAAGTTACATTGCCGCGTCGACCCACCGGCTGCATCCGGTGCTTGAGGCCCGGGAAGGACTTGAGACCGGCACGAACCTCATCTTCCGAGACGCCGACTGCAAGGCAGGCCGCAATTGCAGCCGCGGCATTCTGTGCATTGTGGCTGCCGCGAAGCGTCTGGATACCCTCGAGATCGGTGAGCAGCGAAGACGTGCCGCCATGCGCCCGGAAAATACGGCTGCCTTCCGCATAAAGTCCTTCGGAAACGACATTACGCTTGGAAATGCGTTCGACCTTCACAGCTGCGCGCTCGATGCGATCGGCAATCAGCGTCGAATGACTGTCATCCACGCCGACAATCGCCGTGCCGCTGCCAGCCACCAGCCGTTCCTTGACGTCGGCATAATGCTGCATCGTGCCGTGGCGGTCGAGATGGTCAGGCGTCAGATTGAGCAGGATACCGGCGGTCGGATTGATCGTCGGGGCGAGATCGATCTGATAGGAAGAGCATTCCACCACGTAGAAGCGTCCCGCCTTCGGCGGATCGAGGCTCAGCACGGCCGTACCTATATTGCCGCCGAGCTGCGTGTCGCGACCAGCCGATTTCAGGATATGCGCGATCAATGCCGTCGTCGTCGACTTGCCGTTTGTGCCGGTAATGGCGATGAAGGGGCAATCCGGCGCATGCGCGCGACGTTCACGGACGAATAGCTCGATATCACCGATGATCTCAACGCCAGCGGCTTTCGCCAGATCGACTGACCAGTGCGGCTTCGGATGCGTCAGCGGTACGCCCGGGGCCAGCACGAAGGATGCGAATGAAGGCCAGTCGATGGTGCGTAGGTCCGCCGTCGTGATGCCCTCAGCCTGCGCTTTGGCGACGCTGTCGGGATTGTCGTCAAAAGCCACGACATCCGCCCCGCCAGCCGCCAGTGCACGGGCGGTTACAAGACCCGAACCACCGAGCCCGAACAGACCGACCTTCTTGCCTTTAAACGACGTGACCGGGATCATCGCTTACCTCAGCTTCAGGGTAGCGAGGCCAAGCAGCGCGAGGCCAACGGAGATGATCCAGAAACGGATGACCACCTGGCTTTCCGTCCAGCCCTTTTTCTCGAAATGGTGATGGATCGGCGCCATCAGGAAGACGCGCCTGCCGGTGCGCTTGAACCAGAACACCTGGATGATGACCGACAGGGTTTCCATGACAAAGAGACCACCGACGATGACCATGACGATCTCGTGCTTGGTGGCGACGGCGATGGAGCCGATCAGGCCGCCAAGCGCGAGCGACCCCGTATCACCCATGAAGATGGCGGCGGGCGGCGCATTGAACCACAAAAAGCCGAGACCCGCGCCGATGACGGCGCCGACGATGACGGCGAGCTCACCCGTGCCGGGCACGAAATTGATCTGCAGGTAATTGGCGAAAACCGCATTACCAGCGAGATACGAAATCACGCCGAATGTCGCGGCGGCAATCATCACGGGGACGATGGCCAGACCATCGAGACCATCCGTCAGGTTCACGGCATTGCCCGCGCCGACGATGACGAAAGCACCGAAGAGCACGAAGAAATAACCGAGATTGATCACGAATTCCTTGAAGAAGGGAAAGGCGATGGAGCTGCCGAGCGTGCCGCCATGCGGAGCGGAAGCGAGCGCCACCTTCATCATGAAGAACACGGCAATCGCCGCGATCAGGAATTCGATGCCCAGACGCGCCTTGCCGGAAAAACCCTTGTCGCTCTGTTTCGTCACTTTCAGATAATCGTCGTAGAAGCCGATGGCGCCGAAACCGAGCGTCACCATCAGAACGGCGACGACATAGACATTCGACAGGTCGCCCCACAGAAGCGAGCCGCCGAGGATACCGGCAAGGATCATCAAGCCGCCCATGGTGGGAGTGCCGGCCTTCTTGAAATGCGTCTGCGGTCCATCGGCGCGGATCGGCTGGCCTTTTCCCTGGCGAACGCGCAGCGAGTTGATGATGGCCGGTCCAAACAGGAAGACGATCAGGGCCGAGGTAAACATCGCCGCACCGGCCCGGAAGGTGATGTACCGGAACAGGTTGAAGATTTGAATTTTATCCGACAGTTCGACGAGCCAGATCAGCATAATTGCCCTTTCAAAAGGCTATTTCAGACTTGGCGTTCCGTCTCGGGGAATGCCGGATACTTGTCAAGCAGGGCGGCGACAATCTTGCCGAAACCAAGCCCGAGTGACGATTTTACCATCAGCGCGTCTCCCGGTTGCACCCATTGCAGGGCGAAATCGATAAGTTCCGCCGTCGTCGGGAACCAGATGACGGTAACGCTGTCAGGCAGCGCGTCGCGCAAGGCGGCCATCGCCTCGCCTGCGAGCCACACATGTTCGATACCCGCCGCGAGCAATGGTCCGGCCAATTCTTCATGCAGTTGCGCCGAAAATTCGCCCATCTCCAGCATGTCGCCGAGGACGGCAACGCGACGGCCGTGACCCTGCGTCGGCGTTTCCGCCAGCACGGCGATCGACGCCCGCATGGAGGCCGGATTGGCGTTATAGCTTTCATCGATCAGCAGGAAGGAGCCACCGTTGATCTGAAGATGGTGACGCTGGCCACGCCCCTTCACCGCCTCAAGCGATCCAAGCACCTCGAAGGCGCGATCAAGATTGGCGCCCGTGATCGCCACGGCACCAAGCACCGCCATCGCATTGTCTGCAATGTGCCGGCCCGGAATGTTGAGATGCAGTTCGCTGGTCTCGCCATTGAGGATCGCCCAGATCGTCGAGCCGGTCGCTGTGCTCTCGAAATCGGCCAAGCGGAAATCGGCCTTGGCGTGCTGACCGAAGGTCAGGATATGCTCGATACCCTGCTCCTGCGCCGCCTCCTCAAGCTGCTCGAACTGCGCGTTGTCACGATTGAGGATGACGGAACCGCCCTCCTCCACGCCCTCGAAAATCTCCGCCTTGGCGCTAGCGATCTCTTCGATGTTCTTGAAATTGCCGAGATGGGCAGGTGCGATGGTCGTGATGATCGCCACATGCGGACGGACCATCTTCACCAGCGGCCGGATTTCGCCGGAATGGTTCATGCCGATTTCGAAAACACCGAATTCCGTGTCCGCTGGCATGCGCGCGAGCGTCAGCGGCACGCCCCAATGGTTGTTGAAGGACGCCACTGCCGCATGCACCCGGCCCGAAGGGGCGAGCGCCTGCCGCAGCATTTCCTTGGTCGTGGTCTTGCCGACCGAACCGGTCACCGCGATGATGCGCGCCGAGGTTCTCTCACGCGCCGCGATGGCCAGCTTGCCAAGGGCTGCGAGCACATCTTCCACCACGATCATCGGCACCGTCAGACGGCCGAGCGCAGGCAGCTTTGCTTCAGCAACGACCAGAAGACCAGCGCCATTGGCAACGGCAAAGCTGGTATAGTCATGGCCGTCCACCCGATCACCCTTGATCGCGAAAAAGGCCTCGCCCTGCTTGACCGACCGGCTGTCGATGGAAATGCCGGTGATTCCCGTCGGCAAATTGCCCACCGGGCGTCCTGCCGTGATGGCGATCATGTCGGCGACTGTCCATAACCAGCTCAAATTTTCGATCCTTCCAGCCCTGCCAGTGCAGCGCGCACCTGCTCATGATCGGAAAAAGGCAGCGTCACGGACCCAACGATCTGCCCCTCTTCATGTCCTTTGCCTGCGACGATCAACGTGTCGCCGTGCGAGAGCATCGATACCGCATGACGGATGGCCTCGGCCCTGTCACCGATTTCGAGTGCGCCCGGTGCGGCGGCCATGACTTCCGAGCGGATGGTCGCCGCGTCCTCGGAGCGCGGATTGTCGTCCGTGACGATGACGATGTCGGAAAGACGCGTGGCGACCTCGCCCATGATCGGGCGCTTGCCCTTGTCGCGATCGCCGCCACAGCCAAAGACGGTGATGATGCGGCCGGAGGTGAAGGGCCGCACAGAAGTCAGCACATTCTCCAGCGCATCCGGCTTGTGGGCATAGTCCACATAGGCGAGCGCGCCGTTTTTCGTCTGGCCCACAAGTTCGAGGCGGCCTGCGGCGCCGACCAGCTTTTCGAGCGCCTTGAGCGCCCTTGCGGCGGGAACACCCGTTGACATGGCAAGACCGGCGGCGACAAGCGCATTGGCCACCTGGAAATCACCCGCCAGCGGGATATCGACTTCGTGGATGACACCGTCATGATGCACTTCGATCATCTGCTTGTGGCGGAAATGCTCGACGCGCTTCAAAGCGAGATATTGGCCGTTCCGTCCGACAGTGCGGACATCGAGACCGGCTTCGCGCGCTGCCCGGATCGCCTTGTCCGACCAGGGATCATCGGCGAAGATCACCGCGGGAGCGCCTTTTTGCATCAGTGTATCGAAAAGCCGCATCTTCGCGGCCATGTAATCCTCGACGGTCGGATGGTAATCCATGTGGTCGCGGCCGAGATTGGTGAAGCCTGCGGCAGAAAGGTGCACGCCATCGAGGCGGCGCTGATCGAGACCGTGGCTGGAAGCTTCCATCGCGGCGTGGGTCACGCCTTCGCTTGCAAGCTCGGCGAGAAGCGCATGCAGCGTGACCGGATCGGGCGTCGTCAGCGCGCCATAATCCTCACGACCGGGAGCGATGACGCCGGTTGTGCCGATCTGCGCCGCAGCATGGCCTGCGAAAGCCCATATCTGCCGCACGAAGGAGGCGACTGATGTCTTTCCAGCGGTGCCGGTGACGGCGACCATGGTTTCCGGTTGTTTCCCATAAAAGCGGGAGGCGGCAAGGGAGAGATAAAGGCGTGGGTCGGTGACGACCAGAACCGGCACGTCGGCGTCTACTGCGTGCCCGGAAACAACGGCGACCGCACCCTTGGCAACCGCGTCCTTCACATAGGTCGCACCATCGACCTTGGTGCCAGAAACCGCCACGAACAGGCTGCCCGGCGCAGCCTTGCGGCTGTCTGCGGTAATCCCCCCGATTTCGATCGCCCCTGTTTCAGACAGGAGCAATTCTTTCAATTCCGGAAACGCGTTTCCGGATATATCTCGCAAATTCATCGACTGTGTCCGTCTTGTCCCCCCGGCGCGAATCGCCGGAACATCATAAGCTAACAATCAATAAGACACGAGCAAGGCCGAGCCATCCTTGCCGAACTTCGGCTTCACACCCAGCACCGCCGCCGTGCGGCTGATGATATCGTGCACCATGGGCGCTGCGGACGTGCCGGCAAGTGCCGCGCCGTTGCCCTTGTCCGTCTTCGGCTCATCGATGAAGGACAGCACCACATATTGCGGATCATCCATCGGGAAAGCCGACAGGAAGGCGTTGAAGTTCTTGTCGTGAACATAGCGACCGTTCACGACCTTGTCGGCCGTGCCGGTCTTGCCGCCGACGTTGAAGCCATCGACGCGCGCGTTTCGGCCGGAACCGTTGACGCCGTTCCACTCGAAGAGGAAGCGCATATCCTTGCTGGCGCCGGGCTTCAGGACCTGCTTTGCCACCTGATCCGCCTGTTCGCGGGTGCGCGGCAGGAAGGTCGGTTCGATGAGTTTGCCGCCATTGACGAGCGCCGCACCGGCAACCGCCGTCTGCAGCGGCGTGGTAGAAACGCCGTGACCGAAGGAAATGGTGATGGAGTTGATCTTCTTCCACTCGCGCGGCTGCGAGGGCAGCGCCACTTCAGGCAGTTCGGTCTGCATGCGCGTGAGAAGACCAAGCCTTGTGAGGAATTCCTTGTGGCCTTCGGTGCCAACGGTGTCAGCAATCTTCGCCGTACCGATGTTTGACGAATACTGGAAGATTTCCGGCACCGAGAGCATGCGGCCCTTGCCGTGGAAGTCCTTGATGGTGAAGCCGCCGATGCGGATCGGGTAACGCGCGTCGAACATATCGCCGAGACGGACGCGGCCCGAATCAAGACCCATGGCAATGGTGAAGGATTTGAAGGTGGAGCCCATTTCGAACGTGCCGTTCGACATGCGGTTGAGCCAGCCTTCCTTCGCGCCTTCGGCCGGGTTGTTTGGATCGTAATCCGGCACCGAGGCCATAGCGAGAACTTCGCCGGTATGCACATCCAGAACCACGGCACCGGCGCCGATCGCCTGGAACTTCGTGATGGCCGAAGTCACGACTTCACGCACAATGGACTGCACGCGCAGGTCGATGGAGAGCTTTACAGGTTCCAGCGGCTGATCGCTCGTCATGCCGAGCGCCGTCAGATCGGCAAGGCCCTGGCTGTCGACGTAACGCTCCATGCCGGCAACGCCGCGGTTGTCGATATTGACGTGACCGACAACATGCGCCGCGGTCGGCCCGCCGGGATAAAAGCGGCGCTTTTCCGGGCGGAAGCCGATGCCGGGAATACCAAGCGCGAGAATCTGGCTCTGCTGCTTCGGTGTCAACTGGCGGCGCAGCCACTGGAACCGCGAATTGGAGGAAAGCTTCTGGTAGGTCGTGCGCTGGTCGAGGTCCGGCAAGACCGTGCGCAGCTTTTCGATGGCCTCGTCAATATCAACGATACGATGCGGCTCGGCAAAAAGCGAGACGGTGCGGATATCGGTGGCCAGCACCTCGCCGTTACGGTCGAGAAGATCAGGGCGCGACGCCATCAAGCGGTCGGCAGGCGCAATGCTCGACACCGTCTCCTGCTCGGCCATGCCATATTGCACCAGACGTCCGCCGACGACGGCGTAAAAGGCGACGAAACCGAAAATGAGAAGGCCCACGCGGCTTTTTGCCTGCGCCGCGCGCTTCTTGCGCGCGCCTTCAAACGCCGCATGATCGGCGTGGATGCCGGTCGTGCTGGCGGAAAAGTGAGCCTTGCTCTTCAAAACCATGGCGCGGGAGAGAAAAGACATCAGCGGTTCACCGATCCTGTTATCGTGTCGTCCATGTCGTCGGTTTCATCACCCACGGTGGCGGAAGCCACGGGCACGGGTGCCGGTGCGGGGCGAGAAACACGGGCACGCGGGGTCGGCACCGGAACGCCGTTCACGGCAATCTGACCCGCCGGCGGGGATTTTGGTTTGGAAGCGCCACCCAGCGTCGCGCCGGGCTTGGAGCCATTGACGGCAGCGGCGATGACGTCTTCAACGCTCATGCCTTCCGGCTCGGGCGGCTGCGGCAACTGCGAGCGCAGCATGGGCAACTCGCGCGGCTGCGCCAGTTGCGTCGGCAGCGTCGGCGAAAGACCGAGTTCCGTCTGATAGGCATTGACCAGACGGTGCAGGCGGTTCGGCTGCGTCAGCAATGCCCAGTCTGCCCGCAGGAGATCGATCGTATCCTTTTCAAGCTTTATCTCGGCTTCAAGCTTGCGGACCTCTTCAAGCTTCAGATCGGCCTTGTGCTTGATCGAGTAGGTCACGACCGCCGCAGCGACCATGACCCCCATCAAGATGACATCGAAAGTGCGCAGCATATCAGCCTCCCATCTTTTCAAGGCTGGCGAGATCGGGAAGCTCGAATATCGAGAAGTCCGCAGCACGCGCCGGTGCCGTGGTGCGCAGGCCCGCGCGAAGTTTGGCCGAACGGGCCCGCGGATTGAGCTCCGCCTCCTCGTCGCTGGCGGCGATCATCGGCTTGCCAATAGTCTCAAAAATGGCGGGCTTGTCCTCCACCATCGGCAGATGCCGGGAACCCGCGGCCTTGCCCGAACGGTCGGAGAAGAATTTCTTAACGATACGGTCTTCCAGCGAATGGAAGGTGACGACGACCAGCCGCCCTCCTGGCTTCAAGGACCGCTCTGCAGCGAACAGCGCTTGCGCCAGCTCGCCCAGCTCGTCATTGACGAAAACGCGCAGCGCCTGGAACACCCGCGTTGCCGGGTGAATCTTGTCTTTGGCTTTACGCGGCGTGACGATCTCGATCAGGCCCGCTAGATCGCGGGTGGTACGGAAAGGCTCTTCCGCCCGCTTTTTCTCGATGGCGCGGGCAATGCGACCCGGCTGCTTTTCTTCGCCGAGAAAACCGAAGATGCGGATAAGATCCCCAACCTTGGCGCGGTTGACGACATCCGCCGCCGAAACGCCGGAAGCGGACATGCGCATGTCGAGCGGGCCATTTTTCTGGAAGGAGAAGCCGCGCTCGGCTTCGTCGAGCTGCATGGAGGACACACCGATATCGAGAACCACCCCATCGAGGCCACCCTCCGGCGCATGCTTTGCGAGATCGGAAAATTGCGATTGAATGAGCGAAAGGCGGCCGCCATTGGCCGCGACCATGGCCTGACCGCCGGCGATAGCCGTTGGATCGCGGTCGAGCGCGATGACATTTGCGCCCTGATCGAGAAGGGCCTGGGTATAGCCGCCGGCACCGAAAGTGCCATCCAGAATGACCTTGCCGGGGGCGGGTTCAAGTGCGGTGATGACTTCGCGAAGCAGCACAGGAATATGGCGCTGAGGTCCGCCATCGGCATCAGAAGATCGTCCGCCAGAATTCGCCGCCATTGACTGTCCCCGTCCTAGGCGGGGCGAGCAGCCGAAAAACCGCGCCCCGCTCTTGCCTCCGCCTGCGCCGCCAAAAACGCATCCGGTTGCCAAAGCTGAAAATGATCCGCCCGTCCGACGAAGGTGACCTCGGTAGAGATGCCGGTGAATTCCCGCACAAAATCCGTCACCATCAATCGACCTTCCTGGTCGAGCTTCATGAAAACACCGCCGCCGTGAACCAGCAGCGACATTGCGTTCGCTTCCGGCGAGAAGGCATCCATGGACGCGATCTGCCGCTCGTAGCGCTCCAGCAGATCCGGACCGCCGACACTGATTGCCGGAAACGCGAAATCCTGGAGACAATACAGCTCCTGAATGCCGCGCTTGGCCAGCACCGAACGAAACGGAGACGGAACCGAAACGCGCCCCTTGGCGTCGATCCTGTTCGTCACGTTCGATAAAAAGCGGTCCATTACTCAACTCGCCAAAACCGCATGCCGCAAAGCGATCCATCCGCCCCGCAGCCGACACCGGTACGCACGACACATCGCCAAGCGCCAGGACAACATGCCCTGCAGCAGCCCCTCGCAGGCTCCTCACTTGTTTCAGCGATTGCGGGTCAAAAACACGACCCAATGTGGTGTGCATTTGGGATATCATGGGACACTATGGGCGTCAATGGGATGAAGCCGGCACGATACCGCCTTCGCATCGGAAATTCATAAGCCGTTAAGTTTAACGAATGGTTTACTTTGCGCGCGAAGACGGCGGTTTACCGGCACAAAGGCTGGCTTAACCGGGCAATTTTCCGATTTAAAAACAATATGATGATATGATTTTTTAGATGTTTCCCGTCCGCGACGGAAAAGAAAAATTCGCCAGTTGGCCTGTAAGCCGGGTTCTGTATGGCCCCGGTTTGACCCGGAACGTGGCAGCCATTCATCTGGGACGGCATTTGCATGCCGCCTCGCGCAACCCACCCGGATGACGGGCCCGGAAACCGGCTGTGAACGGGCTTTCGCCCGCCCCGTGTCATCCCTATTCGGTCTTGCTCCCGGTGGGGTTTACCTTGCCGCCGCTGTTACCAGAAGCGCGGTGGGCTCTTACCCCACCCTTTCACCCTTACCATGCGAAGCATGGCGGTTTGCTCTCTGTGGCACTTTCCCTGGGGTCGCCCCCGCCGGACGTTATCCGGCACCGTATTTCCGTGGAGCCCGGACTTTCCTCACCTTACCGTCTTTCGACATTGGTAAAGCGCGGCTGCCCGGCCAACTGGCTTGGGCTGCATAACCATGTTCCGCAGCGAAAGCCACCGAAAAGCGACGGGAAAGCTCAAAGAAATGCCGGTTTGAAATCTGTCGAGAAGGCACCGTCGGCGATTTGTCCGTCCCGCAGCAACAGGGCACCGAGCCGCCCAATCTCATCCGAGCTCTTGGCCGCCGTCCCATTGCCGCCAGTCAGAACGGCAATGCGCGGCGAAGACGTGAAGCCAATGGCCGGATAGCCACTTTGCGTTTTGGATACAACGCAGGCCGCCATAGAGACGCGCGAGAGATCAACGGAAGGCACCAGCGTTCCGACGATGCCAGCGAGATGATCCCGCACGCTTTCCCGGCCACCGGAGCGGAACCATTCCCGAATCTCTGGATCGCTTGTAAGCCGCTTGTCGTCGGGATCGCCGCCGATCTTCAGATAGAATTTGCCATCGGGATAGCGGACCGGCGGCAGCAGGTAGATGTGTTTTGTCGTGTCGCGCGGCTCATAGATCAACGACGGCATGCCCGCATATTGCGCAAGGTCACCCTCATTTATCTCAAAGAACGCAACAGTGCGCGCGTAAACATCCAGCGCCACAGGCTGGGGCAACAGATCTTGCATGATCGAGAAGCCGCCAGCCGCCACCAGCACACGGTCTGCGGTATAAACCGCGCCTGAAGTGGTGTGCACCGACGCCCTGCCACCGCTTTCACGGGTTGAGACGACGATGTCGTCGATCAGTATAGCGCCCGCCTTCTCCGCGAGGATCGCTTGCGCCTTCACCAGCGCGCGCGGGTTGACGTAACCGGCATTGTCGCTCTCGAAGATACCTTCGCAACCCTGTTCGAAGGAGAAATAGGGAAAGCGGCTTTTCAGGCTCTGGTCCTCAAGCAATTCCGTGGAAACGCCAAGCCGGGCGGCTGCGGACAGAACATTCTCGACGAAGGGGTTCTTTCCGCCCCGTTCGGGTCCCACCATCAGACAGCCCACCGGGGCGTAAAACTCCACACCACTTCTCGTCGCAATATCGCCATAACGTGCAATGGAGCGGTTGGCGAGCAACGCCCAAGCGGCATCGCCATCGATAGTGCGAGTAATCCGCGCCTCATCATAATGGCTGGCGAAGACACCCTGATGCGATTTGATGTCGGCAGGTTCACCAGGACCGATCAGCGCGACGCCATCGACTGTTTCGGCCAGATGGCGGGCGGCGGCAGCACCCATCATGCCACGCCCCACAACGATATATTTGAAATGTCCCGACATGCCGCCCTCTTTACCCGCTCACTTCCATTGCAACCTTCTAGCCGTCTGGCGCAAATATTTCAGACGAAAACCGGCGCCATTTCGGCAGCGAATTCATCTTCCTTCAGCTGACCGTTCAGAAGCAACTGCGCGCCAAGCCGCCCGATCTCGTCGGAGGATTTGGCGGCAACGAAATTGCCGCCGGTTAGAACCGCGATGTTGGAGGATTGGGTATAGCCGATATAGGGATAACCGCTGCGGGTGATCGAGGCGACGCAGGAACCTGATGTTACCGAGCAACCGTCAAGTTCCGGCATCAATGACAGGGCTTTTTTCTTCAGGAACTCCACCTCGGCAGGCGTTCCGTCAGAATGGAACCAGTCAACGGCCTGAGCCAGGGTTTCGAGCCTGCCCTTTTCGCTTTCACCGCCGATCTTCAAATAGACTTTTCCATCGGGATACCGCACCGGCGGAAGGATGTAGACGATGTCGTCCTCCGTTTCGGCAAGCACAATCGTCGATGGCATCGTGCCGAATATCGACTGCCTTGCCTCATCCAGCTCGAAAAACACGATGGTGCGGCCAGTCGCCGCCATATCGACCGGCGATGGCAGAAGTTCCGCCATATTGGTGAAGCCGCCGGCCGCAACAATGACCTTATCGGCGGTGTAAGTCGCGCCTTCCCGCGTGATGACATTGACGCCGCGCGACGTATCGCGGATCTGCGCCGCCGTTTCCCGCACCAGCCGCGTACCCTGCGCTTCTGCGATTGCGCATTGCGCCTTTACCAGAGCGCGCGGGTTGACGTGGCCGGCATGGCGCGGCTCGAAGTAACCGCTGTGGTCGGCAGGCAGGGAAAACATCGGAAACCGGTCGGAGACCACATCATGGCCCAGCGTCTCTACGCCAAGGCCAAGACGGTCGGCCGAGGACAGCGCGCGTGACACATAGTCGCCGGCAAGCCCCTTGCCGTTGCCGGTGAACAGGCAGCCTGCCTCCGTGAAAAAGCGGATGCCGCTTTTTGCCTCGATATCGGCATAACGGCGGATGGAACGTTGTGCCAGTTCCGCCCAGACGGGATCGCCGTCAAACCCGCGCGTGATTCGCGCCTCGTCGTAGTGGCTTGAAAAGACGCCCTTATGCGCCTTTCGATCCGCCGGCTCCGCCGGACCGATCAACGCCACGCCATCCGTTTGCACCGAGAGATGCCGCGCCGCGGCCGCTCCCATCATCCCGGCCCCGACGACGATGTATTTGAAATCCGGCATGTCACGCTCCGCATCAGCTTTGCCTCTGACTACAGCATGCGGGGCCGAACCGGAATCGCTTTTCGCAATTTTGCAGTTTCGCAGACGATGAAATCCTCAGCCGGCCAGCAACGCCTGCACCTTACCGCAATAACGCTTGGAAACCGGGTTCATGCGGGTGGCGCCATGGCCGGCATTGTACCGCAGGATCGTGCTGCAAACCTGACCGCCACCCAGCTGATGCGCCGTGGCCAGATATTGCATGCCCCAGCGGATATTGGTCTCGGGATCGTAGAGCGCCTTGGTCGTGCCGCGATAGCCCATCATCCGCGCCGTCGCCGGCTTGATCTGCATGAGCCCGACCTCGCCGGCGCTGCCGCGCGCCTTGGGATTGAACTTGCTCTCCACGGACACGATCGCATGCGCAAGATTCGTGGGGACGCCATAACGCTTGGCATATTTGACGATCAGATCGGAATAGTCGTTCTTGAGCGAGGCCGGCAGGCTCTTTTCGGGAATGGGGTAACCGGGCTTGCGGAAAAAAGTCTCCAACGTCACGGTCTTGGTCTTCACATCCTCATCTTTGGCAAAAGCAATCCCCACCTGCGAAGCCAGCATAACAACGCCCGCGACGACAGCAACAACAACCCTGTTCATATGTAGAAAAAGTCTCCAGATCGGACGACCGGACCAATGAAGCGGCACAAATAATCAACGCCCGGAAAGTCGATCACGACTCTCCGCTGTCCAGTCTCCTTGATTGATATTGACGGCAGGTTCCCCTGAAGAACGTCACCGCATACAGTGACCTTCTTAAACTTCCTCAATGCGGATTAACTGTGGCATGTCAAAAAAAGCGACTTGGCTAGAGCCACATGCCGGGATTCATTTTCCAAAACCCGCGTTCAGGCGACCGAAAATTTCGGTAGACTGGCAATCAGCCGGTGCAGGGTGTCGATGGTCGAAAAATCCGCGATGCCGTCCACCAGCGCGGGCCGGAAGTGCCTCTGGAACGCCGCTACGGCGCCCTCGGTCTTTTCACAATAATTGCCCGATATTTCAACGCCGTAACCATAGATGGACAGCATCGACTGCAGCGCTTCGACCGGCTGGCCGTGATCCCCGCGCTGAAAAAAACGGCCGCCGCGGATCGGCGCGGGTTCAACCCAGTGGCCGACACCCTGCCGCGACAGGATGTCCCATGGGAAATTTTCGCCTGGATCGACCTTGCGGATGGGCGCCACGTCCGAATGCGCAAGCACCCTTTCAGGCGCTATATTCCAGCGTTGGCCGCAATCGCGACATAATTCGATGACCGCATCGATCTGCTCTTTCGGAAACGCCGGCAGCCCGCCGGGATGACCTTTATTGGCGATTTCGATGCCGATGGAACGGGAGTTGATATCCTCGTGCCCCGCCCAGAAGCTTTTGCCCGCATGCCAGGCGCGGCGCGTTTCCGGCACGAGCTGCATGATGCGCCCGTCTTCAAAAACGAAATAGTGGCTGGACACCTGGCTTTCGGGATTACAGAGCCACGAAAGGGCGCCGTCAGCCGTCGTCATGCCGGTATAGTGGAGAAGAATGATATCGGGGCCAGCAACGCCGATCCTCTCGCCATGATTGGGCGAGGGCGCAACGGCAGCGCGCCCGAAATCCGGGACAAAATCCGGCAGAGTGTCATTCATGCGACGCGGCGTTCTTTCTCAATGGCCGCATAAGCGGCGTTGAGAGCCGCCATACGCTCATTCGCGGCCGCATGCAATTCCATGGGAACGCCACGGGCGATGAGCTTGTCCGGGTGATGCTCGGCAACCAGCGAACGGTAACGCTTGCGGATATCCAGGAAGTCGTCGGAAGGTGAAACGCCAAGGACGCGGTAAGGATCGCGCCCATCCATATGCACATGCCGCGCCATGATCGTTTCGAAATGATCTTCGGTGATACGGAAGATTTCCGCGATGCGACCGAGGAAAGCGAGTTCCCGCTCGTGGATCAGCCCATCGGCCTTGGCAATATGAAAAAGGCCGTCAATGACGCTTTCCAGCATCTCGCAATTGTCGTGACCGGAACCACAAAGACCAGCCAGCCGCTCGGCATAGGCCTCGTAACCGGCAACGTCCTGACGCGCGAGGTTATAAAGACGGGCAACGTTCTTTGCTTCTTCTTCCGGGAAATCGAAAATCTGCCGGAACGCGCGAACTTCGGCGTCGTTGACCACACCATCCGCCTTCGCCATCTTGGCGGAGAGGGCGATGATGGCGACGGAAAAGGATACCTTGCGGCGGGTTTCCGGGTCGCCCTCGAACAGGGTTCGGATAGCTTCGACAACGCGCCCGAGCGCATTGCCTGCCGCGTCGCCGATTGCGCCGAGCAGTCGCTCCCACAGGGATGAAATTTGCAGACAGGCGAAATCGAACATCATGCCCGCAAGCATGACGGCATATCGCCGCGAATGCAATATCTCCGGCTGCACTGCGGCATTAACTTTTATTCATCTTTGCGACAGTTTTGCTTGAGGAACAAGATGCGCCGTCCGGCGCGTGCCGGGGTTTTCCACAGCACGCCATGGCGGCCCCATCCTTGCCGCGATTGAAACGATTATATTCGCCTGATTTCGTCAAGCCGCTGAAAAACCGCAAGAAATCGGCATTTTTCTTCATAAATTCACTTTACAGCTACACGCGGCTGTCGCATCCCTTTGCCAGACAAGATTTTGGGCAAATGTGAAAAGGAGAGCCGTGATGGCTAAACAGAAAGTCGCAATGCTGACCGCGGGTGGCCTTGCGCCCTGTCTCTCTTCGGCGGTCGGCGGCCTGATCGAGCGCTACAGCGACATCGCACCCGAAATCGATATCATCGCTTACCGCTCCGGTTATCAGGGCGTGCTCTTGGGTGACCGCATCGAAATCAACAGGGACATGCGCGAGAAAGCGCATCTACTGCACCGTTACGGCGGCTCGCCGATCGGCAACAGCCGCGTCAAGCTCACCAATGCCGCCGATTGCGCCAAACGTGGCCTGGTCAAGGAAGGCGACAATCCGCTGCGCGTCGCGGCTGACCGGCTGGCGGCTGACGGCGTCACCATTCTCCACACGATTGGCGGCGACGACACAAACACGACGGCCGCCGACCTTGCCGCCTATCTCGGTGCGAACGGTTATGACCTCACCGTTGTCGGCCTGCCGAAGACGGTGGATAACGACGTGGTCCCGATCAAGCAGTCGCTTGGCGCCTGGACAGCCGCCGAAGTCGGGGCATCCTTCTTCGACAATGTCAGCAACGAGCAGAGCGCAGCACCCAAAACTTTCGTCATCCATGAAGTCATGGGCCGCCACTGCGGCTGGCTGACGGCGGCCACCGCCCGCGCCTATATCCAGAAGACCCGCGGCAACGCGTATGTCGAAGGACTGATGATGAACTCGCAGATGAAGAACATCGACGGCATCTACCTGCCGGAAATGGCCTTCGACATTGAAGCCGAAGCAGAGCGGCTCAAGGAAATCATGGACCGACACGGCTACGTCACGCTGTTCGTCTCTGAAGGAGCCGGCCTCGATTCCATCGTCGCGGAGCGCGAAGCTTCCGGCGAGGCGGTCAAGCGCGACGCATTCGGCCACGTGAAGATCGATACCATCAATGTCGGCGGCTGGTTCCAGAAACAGTTTGCCAGCCTGATCGGCGCGGAACGCTCGATGGTGCAGAAATCGGGCTATTTCGCCCGTTCAGCACCAGCCAATGGCGACGATTTGCGTCTCATCCAGGGCATGGTCGATCTCGCGGTGGAAAGCGCCCTCAACAAGGTCTCCGGCGTCACCGGTCACGACGAAGATCAAAATGGCAAATTGCGGACCATCGAGTTTCCGCGTATCAAGGGCGGAAAGCATTTCGACCTCTCTGCAAAATGGTTCACCGAAGTGATGGAACACGTCGGTCAGCCGTTCACAGCGGCCTGATTTTACGATAGTCTAAAATAGACGGCGACAGGGAGGGCAAGGAGGAAGAGAATGTCTGGACAGGCCTGGCTGATTTTTTGCGCAGCATGTGCCGTTGTGTTCGCACTTCCCTCCCCCCTTGTATTTTCTGTCGCCTCCTATGCCGCGATTCGTGGCAGGAAGACGATCTTTGCCTCGGTCACCGGAGGCGCTCTCGGCATCGTCACCGCGATGACGATCTCGGCCATTCCGGTCGCCGGTCTCACCTATCTCCCTCAATCCTTTGTTGAAATCGTGCAATGGGCTGGCATTGGCTGGCTGATGCTCTTTCTGCTGTGGACTTTCGCCACGCCGGCAGCCCAGGCGGCCAATGCCGACAATGACAATCTGCCGGGCAAATCCTGGAGCGGCATCTTCCGCGATTGTTATGGGATTTCGGCACTTCGCCCGCGCTATTTCGCGTTTTTTCTGGCGCTGCTGCCGCAGTTCGTCTCGGCCTCCGGCAACACGATCGAAACGCTGGCGATGGCGCAGGCGGCCATCCTGCTTATGACGCTTGTCATTCTCACGGTACAGGCCCTGCTTGCCGGACCGACGCTTGCGCTGGTGCGCCGCATGTCAGGTGACAAAAAGATAAGGGCGAAATACCGCACACACTTCATTTCCGGCCGCGCCGTCAGCGCGGGCTACCGGCGAATCGCGGCCTGAAATGTGCTCTTTGACGTCCCGGCTTGCCGCTATCCTTACAATAGGTTAATGAAAGCGCGACGGGTCACTGCCTGCTTCGCTTGACGCGGGGGTATCAAGAGACGGGCTAACGAAGGCGGCAACATGCGAAATTCGGGAAAATTCCGCGGAAGAAGTGCACTTCTTCTGTCTTCCACCGTGGGTCTGGCACTGGCATTGAGCGCATGCACCAGCGTCGAATATGCCGCCAAGGAAGGTCCCAATGGCCCGAAAATCACAACGGTGACTCCCACCAATACAGCCGAAGCATCAGCGCAGCCAGCAACCGTTGAAACCGCTGCAGGCGGTACACCTGCCACACAGACAGTTCAGACTGCCGAAGCCGGAGCCGCTTCTTCGGCAACAGCACTTCCCACTGCCGTCGCCGTCAAGGGCGGACGCGTGGCCCTGCCGCCAGCCTCTGAGATTGCAGCCGCTGCAGCCATCTCGGCACAGATGCAGCCGCAGCAGACCGAGATGGCACAGACCGCCGAAGCGTCCGCTGCGCCCACCACGGCTGCGGCGCTTGCTCCGGCAACCATGACGCACGCGTCAGCAGCCATCGAAACGGCTGCCAAGCCAATTGCCCACAACTCTGCCGCCGATTTGCCGCAGGTGGTTGCCGTCAAGGGTAGCTTCCCGCCCGCACCGCCGCCGCCCGGCTCGCCCTCGATCGGCACCGAACTGACAGCGGAACGCAAGGTCATTCCGATGCCGAAACCGGGCAGCACGGTTCTGGCCTACGCCGCCGGGCCCACAAACGCTGCTCTTGCTGCCATCAGGCAGAACGAATCAATGACGGCGCCGCTGAACGCCGCGCCGGCCGGACGCGAAAAGCTGAGCGGGCTGATTACCAAATACGCCACCATGTATGATGTGCCGGAAGATCTGGTTCACCGCGTCGTGCAGCGTGAAAGCAAATACAATCCCGGCGCCTACAGCAGCGGCAATTTCGGCCTGATGCAGATCAGGCACGCGACGGCTCGCTCCATGGGCTTTGATGGCCCGGCCTCCGGCCTGTTCGACGCCGAAACCAATCTCAAATACGCCGTCAAATATCTGCGTGGCGCATGGGTCGTTGCAGGCAACGACCGCGACAACGCCGTGCGGCTTTATGCGCGCGGTTATTATTACGATGCCAAGCGCAAGGGTATGCTGCACGTTCTGCGCAAGTAATCGCATTGGCTCGGTTGGAGACGCCGCCTGAATTCGTCCGGCTTCTCGATACCGGTGACAAAAGCGCCTGAAATTTTCTCTTCGTCATTCTCGGGCTTGACCCGAGAATTTATGATTGCAGTGCATTATGGATCCTCGGGTCGAGCTCGAGGAAGACGTCGTGAGTAACGGGGTCCCGCCCACTGCGTCGACGCCGATGGACCACATCGTCTTTTCGGTGCCCTGATTTCACCCACAGCCCTTGTCATCAAATTGTAGCGTCACGGCTGTAGACGCCTCTCAATCGACTGAGAGGTGATTAGATGACGAGTGCGGCACCCAAGACCGGCTTCAGTAAGAATACCAAACTGAAGTCCGCATTGCTCCAGCACAAGGCACTCTCCAAAAGCGGCCTGTCGGAGCGCTTCTTCGGCCTCCTCTTTTCGGGCCTCGTTTATCCGCAGATCTGGGAAGACCCTGAGATCGATATGGAAGCGATGGAGCTTGGCGACGGCCACCGCATCGTCACCATCGGCTCCGGCGGCTGTAACATGCTCGCCTATCTGTCGCGCAACCCCGCCAGCATCGATGTGGTAGACCTCAATCCGCACCACATCGCGCTGAACAAGCTGAAGCTTGCCGCCTTCCGCCATCTACCGGCGCACCAGGACGTTGTGCGCCACTTCGGCCGCGCCAATCACCGCAGCAACAGCGTCGGTTATGACCGTTTCATAGCCGAGCATCTCGATGCCACAACCAGGGCCTACTGGTCGAAGCGCACCCTATCCGGCCGCCGGCGCATTTCGGTGTTCGACCGGAACATCTATCGCACCGGCCTGCTGGGCCGCTTCATTGGCGCGGGCCACCTCATGGCCCGGCTGCATGGCGTGAAGCTTACAGAAATGGCCAAGACCCGCACGCTCGATGAACAGCGCCAGTTTTTTGACAGCAAGGTCGCGCCGCTGTTTGACAAGCCGGTGGTGCGCTGGCTGACGAAGCGCAAAAGCTCGCTTTTCGGCCTCGGCATTCCGCCGCGCCAATATGACGAGCTGGCCAGCCTTTCCAGCGACGGCACGGTTGCGTCCGTCCTCAAGGAGCGTCTGGCAAAGCTTGCCTGCAACTTCCCGCTCAGCGACAATTATTTCGCCTGGCAGGCCTTCGCGCGCCGTTATCCCGAGCCGCATGAGGGCGCCCTGCCCGCCTATCTCAAACCGGAATATTACGAGACGATCCGTAAGAACACCGTCCGCGTCACCGTCCATCACGCAACCTATACCGAGCTTCTCTCACGCAAGCCCGCAAACGCCGTCGACCGCTATATCCTGCTCGACGCACAGGACTGGATGACGGACGTGCAACTCAACGAGTTGTGGTCACAGATCAGCCGCACCGCCGCACCAGGCGCGCGTGTCATCTTCCGTACGGCGGCCGAAACGAGTGTCATCGAAGGCCGGCTTTCACCTGACATCAGCAACCAGTGGGCCTATCTCGAGGAGCGCTCCAACGAGCTCAATGCTATGGACCGCTCGGCCATTTATGGCGGCTTCCATATTTACCAGAGGGCTATGGCATGAAGACCATTGGCGAGAATGTGAGCCTTGCAGACAGCGCCCATGCGAGCCTGATGGACCGCATGTATCGCCACCAGCGGCACATCTACGATATAACCCGCAAATATTACCTTCTCGGCCGTGACCGGACCATATCCGGCCTCGATGTACCGAAGGGCGGCACGCTGCTGGAAATCGGCTGCGGCACCGGTCGAAACCTCCTGCTGGCAAGCCGCCGATTTCCCCACGCCAAGCTCTTCGGCCTCGATATATCCGCAGAAATGCTGCTGACCGCGTCCGAGAATTTTGCCGGCAAGGCCGAACGCCCCATTCTGCGTGTCGCCGACGCCACCGCCTTTCGCGCATCGGAATTCGGCCAGGCCGACGGTTTCGACCGGGTCATGATACCCTATGCGCTGTCTATGATACCGGACTGGGAAAAAGCGATCGAACAGGCGCTCAAGGCTCTGAAGCCCGGCGGTTCGCTGCATATCGTCGATTTCGGCCAGCAGGAGCAGTTGCCGACGTGGTTCCGCAGCCTACTGCAAGCGTGGCTCACGCGCTTTCACGTTACGCCCCGCGCCAATCTTCGTTACGTTCTGGCCAATATGGCTGGCCGTTTCGATGGCGATTTCGAATTCGAAGAAATCGCCAGGGGTTATGCCTGGCGGGCCGTCATCACGCTTCCGGTCGCCGATGTCGAGCATCCGAAAATCCAGCGCCTGTTGGCGGATGCCTGATTAACGAGCGCCGAATAGACGCTCCCTCGTCCGAGACATCAGCGTTTTCGGGCCGTGTCCGCACCCAATCACGCGTCGATAGAGCAAATCGCTACGAATTCAGCGACTTGCGCAGCGCAAAAAGCACGTCAGCCCTTGCCATATCACTTTGTTTACCATGTTATGGGTAAATCGGGAGATACGGCGCGTCGTTTCGCAGCCGGGTGGGCAACATATTCCTCAGGGTTCCAATGCGGCTGCGTTTATCAGCGTTACTCACTGCTTTGCTGCTGATCGGCGGCTGCACCTCCACCAGCTATGACCTGCTGGAAACCGCATCCGTTTCCAAGCCGAAGTTCTCCGATACCGATCCGCAGGATTTCGGTGTCAACAATCCGCACCGGCATGAGGTCCACGGCATCGACGTCTCCAAGTGGAATGGCGATGTCGACTGGCAAACCGTTCGCAAATCAGGCGTTTCCTTCGTCTTCATCAAGGCGACCGAAGGATCGGATCGCATCGATCCGAAATTCGGCGACCATTGGCGCAGTGCGGCAGCCGCCAATATCCTGCACGCGCCTTACCATTTCTATTATTTCTGCTCGACCGCTGACGCTCAGGCCGACTGGTTCATCAGAAACGTGCCGAAGGACGCGGTTACATTGCCGCCGGTTCTGGATGTGGAATGGAACCCCTCCTCGCCCACCTGCAAGACGCGCCCTGCCCCTGCCATCGTCCGCGCCGAGATGAAGCGCTTCCTCGACCGCATCGAGGCGCATTACGGCAAACGCCCGATCATCTATACCTCTGTTGATTTCCACCGCGACAATCTCGTCGGCCAGTTCAATGACTACCATTTTTGGGTGCGTTCCGTCGCAGCCCATCCGGCCAAGATTTACGAAGACCGCAAATGGGCTTTCTGGCAATACACCGCCACCGGCGTCGTGCCCGGGGTGAACGGTCCCACCGACATCAACGTCTTTGCCGGAAGCGAGAAAAACTGGCGGAAATGGATCGCTTCGGCCAAATAGAACGGCCAAGAAGCAACACTTTCTAAAATTCGGCGTTGTTCAACCACGTCAGATCGCCCGATCCGTTTTTTTGTCGCAAACATATGGGTAAAGCGGGCTAACAACCTATCGAGGAAATTCCCATGCCCACGTTCCGGTCGCGCAGCATCATTTTTGCCGCCGCTCTGTCTCTTTTGTCTTCCAGTGCAGCCCTCGCCACGCCACCGGTTGCCTCGCCTGACGATCCCAAGCAGGTCGCCTGTGGTGGTGATCTCGGCACCTTCCTTGAAGGCGTCAAGGCCGACGCGCTGGCCAAGGGCATTCCGGCAGACGCCATCCAGAAGGCGTTGGCTGGCGCGCAGATCGACCAGAAGGTGCTCTCGCGTGACCGCGCACAGGGTGTTTTCCGCCAGACCTTCCTCGAATTCTCACAGCGCACCGTCAGTCAGGCGCGCCTTGATATTGGCCGCAAGAAACTGCAGGAGCTCTCCTCCACCTTCGCCCGCGCCGAAAATGAGTTTGGCGTGCCCGCTGGCGTCATTGCCGCCTTCTGGGCCATGGAGACCGACTTTGGCGCCGTTCAGGGCGATTTCAACACCCGCAACGCGCTGGTAACCCTGTCGCATGATTGCCGCCGCCCGGAGCTCTTCCGTCCGCAACTGCTGGCGCTGATCGAAATGGTTCAGCATGGTGATCTCGATCCCGCCACCAATACGGGCGCATGGGCCGGTGAAATCGGCCAGGTCCAGATGCTGCCAAAGGACATCATCGCTTTCGGTGTCGATGGTGATGGCGACGGTCATATCAACGTCAAGAGCAGTGCGCCCGACGCCATCCTGACCGCAGCGAAATTCATCCAGCATCTCGGTTTCAAGAAGGGCGAACCCTGGATTCAGGAAGTTTCCCTGCCGGAAAACCTGCCCTGGGAAAAATCCGGCCTCGGCGGCCCGCTGACCGCTGGCGAATGGTTTGCGCTAGGTGTCACCCCACGCGATGGCAACAAGACCTTCGCATCCCTCCCCGCCGCCCTCATCATGCCGCAGGGCCGCAAGGGACCGACCTTCCTGACCTATCCGAACTTCAACATCTATCTGGAATGGAACCAGTCGTTCATCTACACGACCTCGGCCGCCTATTTCGCCACCCGCCTGATGGGCGGCCCGGTCTATGACAAGGGCAACCCCGATCCCGGCTTCGATGACGCCACCATGAAGCAGCTTCAGACCAAGCTCGAAGCCCGTGGCCACAATGTCGGCAAGGTGGATGGCATTCTCGGTTCCGGCACCCGCGTCGCGATCCAGAAGGAGCAGCAGCGCCTGGGCATGCCGGCGGACGGCTGGCCAACGGCAGCGCTTCTGCAGGCGCTTTAACAAGTATTAATGGCGCCCTCCGGCCTTTAATCTGTCGGCCGGAATCAAGGCGGAAATCGCTAATCTCGACTGGATGACTGGGGATAACACCCCGGTCATTTACTTTTTTTAAACCTCTGAAGCACTGCGTGATTGATTAATAATCGTTTATTTTCAATAAATTACCGAAAACGCTTTTTCACGGCGTGGCAAACCGTGCTGCAGCGCATCACAGAAAGCGCTTTTCAACCGCCACAAAACGGTCATATTATCGAACCTGTCAACAAGAGGAGGCACCCATGGGACTTACAAAATCTCTCAATGCCTTGGCAGTCGGTTTGGCGTTTTTGTTCGTGGCGATGATGCTTTTCATCTGACGAAACGTGAAGACCAAACGCAGTAAAGAACCGTAGATGACACGAATTTAAAAAGCGCAGATCCCTTGGGACCTGCGCTTTTTTGTATTCGGCTACCGTCGGGCGTCACATCAGGCCGCGCTACGGCGCAGACGCTCCAGCCCCAGATTTTCCAGCACAGCGTTGACCAGTGGCGCGCGGTTCATGGTGTAGAGGTGAAACTCGCTGACGCCGCGCCGCTGAAGGTCGGCGATCTGCTCGGCGGCAACCTCTGCCGCGACACGGGCACGGCCGTCGATATCCTCGTCGTAACCTTCGAAACGCTCATCCAGAAAGGCGGGGATGCTGGTACCGCAGCGACCTGCGAAACGCTTGAGCTGCGTCAGATTCTGGATCGGCATGATGCCGGGCACAACAGGAATGGTGATGCCTGCCGCCGTCACGCGCTCCAGATAACGCTCGAAGACGTCATTATCGAAGAAGAACTGCGTCAGCGCCCGTGTCGCACCGTTATCAGCCTTCCGCTTCAGCATATCGATATCGACGGCGTCACTTTCGCTTTCCGGGTGCTTTTCCGGATAGGCGGAGACGGAAATTTCGAAGTCGCCGAGGTCCTTGAGGCCCCTGACCAGCGCGGCAGCGTTCTCGTAGCCTTGCGGATGCGGCTGATAGGCCGTGCCGATGCCGGTCGAGGGATCACCACGCAGCGCCACGAAATGACGCACGCCGGCGTTGCGAAACTCCTCGACGACCTGATGCACTTCGTCGCGGCTGGCATCGACGCAGGTCAGATGCGCGGCCGTCGGCAGATGGCTGTCGCCGATCATGCGGCGCACTGCGTCCAGCGTCGGCGCCTTGGTGGAACCGCCAGCCCCGTAGGTGACGGAGACGAAATCCGGGTTCCACTTCTTCAGCTCGTCGACCGTCTCCCAAAGCTGGGTTTCCATCTCGGCGTTCTTCGGCGGGAAAAACTCGAAAGACAGTCGGATATTGCCATTGTGGCGCGTGTTTTCCGATCTCAACATGTCATGCCCTCCCGGAGCGAAGTAAAACCGCCTCTTGCGCCACATCGTCTGCCATCAGCAGCCGCTGGTCGCGGGCAACCCAGATCGTAACGTCCAGAGCTTCGTCCGACGCCTTTTCAGAATGAAGATCGACGGCGCGCTCCAGAGACAGCCCGGCCTTCTTCATCCACTCTTCCATCAGCGGGTGTGAGAAACCGAGCCGCACATGCGCGTGCTCATCACGCAGATATTCGAAGGAATGCGGCGCAAGATCGATGACGATCAGTCGCCCGCCGGGGCGCAGCATGCGCGCGGCCTCAGACAGAGCGATTTCCGGCTGGTCGAGGAAATGCAGTACCTGATGGATGACGATCAAATCGAAATCCTGTCCTTCCAGCGGCAGGTTCAGAATATCACCGTGGCGCACGGAAGCGTTGACGACGCCCGCCTTGTCAAGATTGGCGCGCGCCACCGACAGCATGTCGCGGCTGGCATCCACACCGATCGCACGGCGATAGATGCCGCTCAGCAGCTGCAGGATACGGCCCGTACCGGTACCGAGATCAAGGAGGGAATCAACCGGGGTGGTGCCCACCAGTTTCAGAAGCGCGCCTTCCACGGCCTCGTCGCTGACATGCAGGCGACGCAACTCGTCCCAGGCCGACGCGTTTCGGCTGAAATAGTCCTGCGCCCGCTCCGCCCGCACCCGTTTGACGGCGGCAAGCCGCTCGCTGTCACGCTGCAGAACCGCATCTGAAGGGGACGCCGCCGCAAGCAGCTGGCGGACGACACTTGCAGGCTCGCCATCCTGCCGCAAGCGGAAATACGCCCAGGCACCTTCCTGATACCGCTCGATCAGCCCCTCTTCCGTGAGAAGCTTCAGGTGACGGGAAATGCGCGGCTGCGACTGGCCAAGAATTTCGGTCAGGTCCGTGACGGTCAAGTCGCCAGCCGCCAGAAGCGCCAGCAGGCGGAAGCGCGTCGTTTCGCCCGCCGCCTTCAACAGATCCACCAATTTGTCCAGACCGAACGCCACTCTGCGATGCCTCACACTCTAATCAAGATATAAAGATATCTTTATGTCGATGTTGCGTCTGATGCAAGCACTAAGTGCGGTCTTCGTCACCAAGTCTGTTCATGAAAGGAAAAAGGCCCGCTTTGCGGCGGGCCTTCCTGGATCTTTTGAAAAGGATCAGCGCGTCAGACGCTTGTAGCTGACGCGGCCCGGCTTGATGCTCTCCGGGCCGAGGCGGCGGACCTTGTCCTTTTCGTAGTCTTCGAAGTTGCCCTCGAACCATTCCACATGGCTGTCACCCTCGAAGGCGAGGATGTGCGTCGCCAGACGGTCGAGGAACATGCGGTCGTGGCTGATGATCACGGCGCAGCCTGCGAAGGCTTCCAGCGCTTCTTCAAGCGCTGCCAGCGTTTCGGTATCGAGGTCGTTGGTCGGTTCGTCGAGCAGGAGCACGTTGCCGCCGGCCTTCAGCATCTTGGCGAGGTGAACGCGGTTGCGCTGACCACCCGAGAGGTTGCCGACCTTCTGCTGCTGATCGCCGCCCTTGAAGTTGAAGGCGCCGCAATAGGCGCGCGAGTTCACTTCGAACTTGCCGAGCTTGATGATGTCGTTGCCGCCGGAGATTTCTTCCCAAACGGTCTTGTCACCCGCCAGCGCATCGCGGCTCTGGTCGACGTAACCGAGCTGAACCGTGTCACCGACAGTCACGGAACCGCTATCGGGCTTTTCCTGGCCGGTGATCATTTTGAACAGCGTCGTCTTACCGGCACCGTTCGGGCCGATGACGCCGACAATACCGCCGGGCGGCAGCTTGAAGGACAGGTTCTCGATCAGCACGCGGTCGCCATAGGATTTGGTGAGGTTCTCGGCCTCGATGACCACACGCCCGAGACGCTCAGCAACCGGGATAACGATCTGCGCATCGCCGGGACGACGATTTTCCGCTGCTTCCACCAGCTCGTCATAGGCCTTGATACGGGCCTTGGATTTCGTCTGGCGGGCCTTCGGACTGGAGGCGATCCATTCCTGTTCACGGCTGATGGCCTTCTGACGCGAGGCATCTTCACGGGCTTCCTGCTGCATGCGCTTGGCTTTCGCCTGCAGATAAGCGGAGTAATTGCCCTCGTAAGGAATGCCGCGGCCGCGGTCGAGTTCGAGAATCCAGCCCGTAACGTTGTCGAGGAAGTAGCGGTCGTGGGTGATCATCATCACGGCGCCGGGATAGTCGCGCAGGTGCTTTTCCAGCCAGGCGATGGTTTCAGCATCCAGATGGTTGGTCGGTTCGTCGAGCAGCAGCAGGTCCGGCTGCGACAGCAGCAGGCGGCACAGGGCCACACGACGGCGCTCACCACCGGAAAGGCCGGTCACGGGCGAATCGCCGGGCGGGCAACGCAGGGCGTCCATGGCCATTTCGACCTGATTTTCGAGGTCCCAGAGGTTCTGGCTGTCGATGATGTCCTGAAGCTTTGCGCCCTCTTCCGCCGTTTCGTCGGAATAGTTCATCATCAATTCGTTATAGCGGTCGACGATCGCCGTCTTGCTCGCCACGCCTTCCATGACGTTCTGCATGACGGTCTTGTTTTCGTCGAGCTTCGGCTCCTGCTCGAGATAGCCGAGCGTCGCACCTTCGGCGAGCCAGGCTTCACCGGTATATTCCTTGTCGAGGCCGGCCATGATCTTGAGAACGGTCGATTTACCGGCGCCGTTCGGGCCGAGGATACCGATCTTGGCATCAGGGTAGAAGGAGAGATGAACGTTCTCCAGAACCTTCTTCGCGCCATAGGACTTGTTCAGCCCAGCCATGTGATAGATGAATTGACGTGCCATTGTAGCGAATGCTCCACATCGGATTTTTAAGAGTACGTATCGGGAAATTTGCCGCTATGTAGGGTAAATAGGACCTTGGGGCAACCTCTGGCACGATTATGACCCCATGATTATGAGAAGCTGTGTGAGCACGCGATGGGTGTGACAATGAATGAGACGACGGATAACTTCGCTTTCAGCCGGATTGAGAGGCTGGAAGCCCCCTCCGGCGCATCCATCGCCTTCCGCCATCAGCCCTCCGCCCTTGCCCCCGCCCGTGGCGTTCTGATGATCTGCCATGGTCTCGTGGAACATGCCGGGCGTTATCGCCGGTTTGCCGATACCCTCGCGAAGCAGGGTTTCGAGGTCTATGCCCATGACCATCGCGGCCACGGCCGAACGAGAGCGGCGGATGCGCCTCTCGGCCGCTTCGCCTGGAAGGATGGCGTGGAAAAGGTGGTGGCCGATGTCATGGCGATGCGGCGCATGGCGGCAGAAAGACATCCCGGCCTGCCCGTCATCCTGTTCGGCCAGTCGATGGGCGGGCTTGTGGCGCTGAACACCGCTGTCAGCCATCCCGATGCCTTCGATGGGCTGTCGATCTGGAATTCCAATCTCAATCCCGGCTTTATGGGTCGTTTAGCACAAGTGGTATTGCGGCTTGAGAAAATGCTGAAAGGCTCCGATGTGCCGAGCGCGATCCTGCCCAAAGCCACCTTCCGCGCCTGGAATGCAAAAATGCCAGAAAAGCGCACCCATGCCGACTGGCTGAGCCATGACAAGGCTGCGGTGGACGCTTACGTGGAAGACCCGCTCTGCCAGTTCGAGGCAAGCGTTTCCCTTTGGCAGGATGTCTTCGAACTCTCCTATCGCGCGCCAAAACTCATCGAGCGCCTGCCGAAAAAGCTGCCGCTCTTGCTGGTCAGCGGCGATCAGGATGCTGCCACCAATGATGGCAGGGAGATCGTCTGGCTGGCCGAACGTTTCCGCCAGGCGGGCTTCAGCCATGTCGAACACACCATCTACAAGGGCATGCGGCACGAGACACTGAACGAAATCGGCTGGCAGGCCCCGGCTGCGGATTTCGCTGCCTGGTGCGACCGGGTGGTGGGTGGCAGTAAAACGCCCTCCCCGTCATTTCGGCCTTGAGCCGGAATGACGGAATTAGGGGACTCTCAAAACACAACGAATGTCGAAGCTGCCGTGTCAGCCCCAGTTTAGTGCCGTTCCAAAACGGAATAAGTCCATGAGATAAAATCACATGCGACGCGGCAAGCAGCGGTCTATAAACCGACAGACACAAATACCGGGGGACAGATGACCGATATGCCGAACAGGAAAGCGCCGCTCGCAGGCATTCGCGTCATAGAACTGGCGCGTGTTCTGGCCGGCCCCTGGGCGGGGCAGATGCTGGCCGATATGGGTGCCGATGTCATCAAGGTTGAAAACCCCGAGGGTGGCGATGACACCCGCGCCTGGGGGCCGCCCTTCGTGGAAAGCGATGATGGCGAGAACCTTTCCGCCGCCTACTACCACGCCACCAATCGCGGAAAGCGCTCGGTCGTCGCCGACCTGAAGACCCCCGATGGCTGCGAACTGGTGCGCCGGCTGGTACGTACTGCCGATGTGGTCATCGAAAATTTCAAGCGCGGCGGCCTTGCGAAATATGGCCTCGATTACGAGAGCCTGAGGGTTCTCAACCCCAAGCTCATCTATTGTTCCATCACCGGCTTCGGCCAGACAGGGCCCTATGCCGATCTCGCCGGATACGATTACATCGTGCAGGGCATGTCCGGCTTCATGTCGATCACAGGCGAAGCGGACGGCCAGCCAATGAAGGCGGGCGTCGCGGTCGCGGATATCTTCACCGGCATCTATTCCGTCACGGCCATTCAGGCGGCATTGATCCATGCCATGCGATCCGGCGAGGGTCAGCATATCGACATGGCGCTTCTGGATGTGCAATCGGCCGTTCTTGCCAACCAGAACATGAACTATCTCGTTTCCGGCAAGCCGCCGGTGCGGCTTGGCAACGCCCACCCCAATATTTCGCCCTATGAGGTGGTGCCGACGGCAGATGGCTTTCTCATCCTCGCCGTCGGCAATGACGGCCAGTTCCGCCGTCTCTGCGGGATTCTCGGCATCGACGCCATTGCCGATGACGAGCGATATGCGACCAACAGGGCCCGCGTCGCCCACAAGACCGAGGTGCGCAGGATCGTTTCCACCGAAACGCTGAAATGGCAGAAGCGCGATCTTCTCACCGCCTGCGAAAAGAATGCCGTGCCTGCGGGACCGATCAACTCGATCGAGGAAATGTTCGCCGATCCGCAGATCAAGGCCCGCGCCCTGCGCGTCAATCTTGCGAGCGAAGACGGCACAGTCATCCCCGGCGTCCGCACACCGATTATAATGTCGCAAACACCGCTGCGTTACGAACGCCCGAGCCCGAAGCTCGGGGAACATCAGGCGCAGGTGCTGGCCGAACTGGAAACGATTGAAAGGAACACCGCGCCATGAAGAGAACCGGCGGACAATTGATTGTCGAAGCGTTGAAGGCCAATGGCGTCAGCCGCGTCTCCTGCGTGCCGGGCGAGAGCTATCTCGCGGTCCTCGACGCCCTCTATGAGAGCGGCATTGAAACACTGGTCTGCCGTCAGGAAGGCGGCGCTGCCATGATGGCCGATAGCTGGGGCCGGCTGACGGGCGAACCCGGCATCTGCATGGTCACCCGCGGGCCGGGCGCGACGAACGCCTCTGCGGGTCTGCACATTGCCCGCCAGGATTCCATTCCGATGATCCTCTTCATCGGCCAGGTGCAGCGCGAGGCTCGCGAGCGCGAGGCCTTTCAGGAAGTGGAATATCGCCGCGCCTTCACCGAATTTGCCAAATGGGTGGGCGAAATCGATGACGCCCGCCGCATTCCCGAATTCGTCACCCGGGCCTTTGCCGTCGCCACCTCCGGTCGGCCCGGCCCGGTTGTGCTGACCCTGCCTGAAGACATGCTGGTTGAAGAGGTCGAAGCGCCAGAGGCAAAGCCCTATACTCCGGTCGAGGCCCATCCTGGCCCGTCCCAGATCGCAACCTTTGCTGAAATGCTTGCTGAGGCGAAACGCCCGGTCTTCATCATCGGCGGCACACGCTGGTCCGAGGAAAGCGTCGCAGACTTCAAGGCATTTGCCGAAAAATACAAGCTGCCCGTCGGCTGCTCGTTCCGCCGCCAGATGCTGTTCGATCATCTAAGCCCCTCCTATGCCGGTGACGTCGGCATCGGCATCAACCCTGCGCTTTCGAAGGAGATCAAGGACGCCGATCTGGTGGTCCTCCTCGGCGGCCGCCTCTCCGAGATGCCGTCGTCAGGATATACGCTGCTCGACATCCCTTACCCGTCGCAGAAACTGGTCCACATCTATCCGGAAGCCGAAGAACTCGGGCGCGTCTACCGGCCAGATCTCGCCATCTGCGCTTCGCCGGATGACTTCGTTGCCGCGCTGGCCTCCGTCGATCTGCCGCATAACGACGCGTGGGCGTCCCGCACGGCAATAATGCATGAGGCCTATCTCAACTGGTCGACGCCGCCCCAGACGGGACCCGGCGCCGTGCAGATGGGTCCAATCATGGACTGGATCGAGACGAATGTGCCTGAAGATGCCATCTTCACCAATGGCGCTGGAAACTACGCCACCTGGGTGCACCGCTTCCATCGTTTCCGCCGTTTCAACACACAGTCCGCACCGACATCAGGCTCGATGGGTTATGGCCTGCCGGCGGCGGTTGCCGCCAAGCATCTGTTCCCGGAGCGCGAGGTCATCTGCTTTGCCGGCGACGGCTGCTTCATGATGCACGGTCAGGAATTCATCACTGCCGTACGCTACGATCTGCCGATCATCACCGTGCTGGTCAATAACGGCACCTACGGCACGATCCGCATGCATCAGGAGCGGGAATATCCCGGCCGTGTCAGCGGCACCGATCTCGTCAATCCCGATTTCGCAGCCTTCGCCAAAGCCTATGGCGGGCACGGCGAAACGGTGGAAAAGACCGAAGACTTCGCCGCCGCCTTCAAGCGCGCGCGAGCCAGCGGAAAACCTGCCATCATCGAGGTGAAGCTGGATGCGGAAGCGATCACGCCGACGCGCACGCTGACACAGATCAGAACCCGGGCCTGATATTGCCCACCGATATTGATGATGGACATGGCTCCGGCATGGTGTAAATCCTGAGTAAAACTTACAGCTTAGGAAACAACATGCCGGATGTTGCCCCTCCCGTCATCACCCCACGCGGCGCAAAGATCGAGCCCTCGGCCGGCGCACCTTTCGAGGCCGTGCGCGTTGCCCGCGATGTGCTGCACACATCCCGCACGGCAGCACTCGCCACGCTCGATCCCGTCAGCGGCTATCCCTATACGACCGCTACCAATATCGGCATTGAGCCTGACGGCACGCCGTTCTTCTTTGCGGCCGGGCTGACGCTGCATGCTCGCAACATGGAAAGCGATCCGCGTATCTCGCTCACGCTCGCCCCCTTCGGCAAGGGCGATGCGCTGACGCTGCCGCGACTGACACTTGTTGGCAGGGCGGAACAGATTAGCCCGGATGACGTGCCGCTCGCCATCGCGCGCTACATTGCCCGATACCCCAAGGCCAAACTCTATCTCTCCCTTCCCGACACCAGGCTTTACCGGCTGCGGACGCAAGGCGTGCAGATTAATGGCGGACCGGCCCGCAACGCCAGCAACATCACCCCGGCCGATCTGCGCACCGATCTGTCAGGCGCAGAAGAACTGATGGCGACGGCGGAAAACGAAGCGGCCCGCCTCAACGCCATCAAGGGCGAAGCGGGCCGGCTTGCCGTTCTCGCAGGCGCCAAAGCCGGGCGCTGGACGATCACCTCAATCGACCCTGATGGTATCGATCTCGCTTCGGCAAATGATCTGGCGCGGCTATGGTTTGCGGAGCGGGTTGAGACGTTGAAACAGTTTGAGAAGGCGCTTGCTTCTCCGGTGAGGTGACGGACGTAAGCGATTCAAAAAACATGAAAATTGCTTCTACTTGGCATTTTGTGGCCATGTCGCCACGCCGCGCCGTCACCTCGGGCTAGATCCGGGGGCCAGCGCGATCAAGTCCTTGATCGCAAAAGACTCTTTTCACGACACAGACGCGCCGAGGCTGGATGCCGGGTCAAGCCCGGAATGACGGGGAGAGTTCTTGACCCCATCCCATAAAAAAGCCGGGCCGCTTCCGCGACCCGGCCTTTCCCATCAATCAAACCGTGGCTCAGAGAGCCGCCGTCACGATGAACTCAACCTTGTAGTCCGGCGTAGCAAGCGCTGCTTCGCTGGTGGCGCGGGCCGGCGGGTTTGCCGGGTCGATCCAGCCTTCCCACACAGCGTTCATCTCGCCGAAGGTGGACATGTCGGAAAGGTAGATGATGGTCTGCAGGATCTTCGACTTGTCGGAACCGGCAGCCGCCAGCAGACGGTCAACTTCAGCAAGAGCCGACTTGCTCTGTTCCGTCACGCTCGTGCCTTCGCCAACCTGGCCGGCCAGATAAACGGTGTTGCCGTGAACGACGGCGCCGCTCATGCGCTTGCCTGGCTCGATACGCTTGATGGTCATGAAAAACTCCTGTTGATTGGTATTGGAAATGAAGCTGCTCGAAAGATCAGCCGCGCAGGTGGTGGGTCTTTTCATAGATCGCGGTGGAGCGCGCGCCAGACCGGCAATAACCGAGCATCGGGCGCTGCAATTCATCCAGCGCATCCACCATGCCGGCAACGGCATCGGCGTCGACACCGTAGCGACCGACCGGGACATGCATGATCGTCAGCCCAAGCTGCTCGGCGCGCTCTGCTATATCAGCGAAAAGCGGCTGCCCCTCTTCCTCGCCGTCAGGGCGGTGGCACACGATCGACCTGAAGCCAAGTGCCTTGATCTGGTCGAGATCGGCGACGCTGATCTGTCCGGTTACCGAATACTCGTCGTCTATGCGCCTGATATCCATCTTCGTGCCTCCGCTGGCCGTCACCCTTGAAATCCGCATCCGATGTAAGCGGTCAAAACCGCGGCGTCAATGACGGGCGATCTCCATTCGGTACGGCTCAAAGAATGGAAAAGCGCAGGCCGAAGGAGCGGCTTTCGCCCGGCTGGAGGATGTTGAACTCGCCGGCCGCCTCAAGCTCCCTGCGCTCCACCCAACGGTGGGATACGGGCTCGATACCCAGCACATTGGCGGGTGCTTTCTGATTGCGCCACATCTGGAGGTAGGGCAGTGTCTCCGTCCGGAACCGGACGCTCAACGTCTTGCCGCCGATGGCCGCAATCGGCCCGAGCTTCAGTTCCGCCCATTCATCATTGCCGGCAGAAACGCAGAAAACGCTGCCCGGCTCTTCGCCAAACCGCCAGCCATGGCCGCCATTCTCGAACATCGCGCCTTCAAGCCGCACGGCGTCGTCGAACAGCCGCGCACCGACATTCATATGATACATCAGGAAGACCGGCATCGGCCGCTCCGATGTGTTGACGATGCGGTCGTCGAGGCTGATTTCACCGCTTTCACCATCGATGCGCCAGGTGCGATTAAGAAGCGCAGTCCCACCATCCGCCAGCTTTACGGGAACCTCTACACGCGCCAGCGCATTGGTTTCGTGAGTGTCGAAGGTGATGATCTTTGCCGGATGCGCGGAAAAGGAGCCATGCAACGGATATCGGCGCCCATCGCCACCGTCATCGATCACCACGGGATGGCGGATATGATCAGGACCGCAGGTAAAGAGGAAGCCTTCCAGCGAATGGTCGATCCGCGGATCGCCATCATCGGGAATGGCGCGACCGGGAGCGATGTCGATGCCATCGACGATGCACGACCCGATATCGAAGACGGAGGTTTCATCAAGGAAAATGCGCGGCGATTTGCCCGCCTGAAAAGAATGCAAGACAGCCTCCCTGTGGCAGTAAAAACGCAGAAATCACGGAAACGCTACTAACTGTGAGGAAAATTAAGATTGCATTAACCGCGAATTCACCTTTTTCACAATAGGGTCAAGATTAGCGTGTGTTTATCGGTGACGAAGCAAGGGATAGCAGAATCGTGAAACATTTTCTTAACGCCGCTCTGGGTCTGACGGTCGCACTGGCGTCAGTTTTCGCCCCGCTACAGGCTGGCGCGCAGCAGCGTTATGGCGAGCAATCCATGCTTGTGACGCCGGATGGGCGGGTTCTCGATTTCATGCCTGAACGCAGCGATATCGTCATCAGCCGGGATGCGATGGGCCGCACCGTGTTTTACGACCAGTATGGCAACCTGCTCGCCACGGAAATGCCATCCGGTTACCCGCAGCAGCGCCAGCAGGCAAGGCAGCAGCGCGACACAACCTATTACCCCCCTGCCCCAGGCGGCCAGTATCGCGAGCCACAGCGTGACTACGGCTATCAGGACAATGGCAGCGTACGCGACTATCGCGAATATCGCGGCGACGGCTCCGACGAAAGTTTCTACACCGGCTCCGTTCCCGCGCCGGGCGCCGTCGAGAGCGGCCCCCTGGGTCAGCCTGTGCCGGGCGAAAGCACTACGGCCGCCGTCCCGCAGCCGGAGCATCTGATCGAGCGGCACACGCCGGTTACGACACCCGTCAACCGGTCGCGCCAGGAAATCGTTGCACTCCAGACCTTCCTCGACCGCGAGGGTATTTCCCCCGGTGTGATCGACGGCAAAATGGGCGACAACGTCAACAAGGCAATTGCCGCCTGGCAGGACATGACCGGCGAAAAGCTGGACCCGAACAATTCCGACGACATTCTCGAGCGGCTGCGTGCTTCCGGCGGCATGCCGATCGTGGACTACACGATCACGGCGGCCGATGCGGCCGGTCCCTACGTCGCTTCAATTCCGGACGACTATGCCGAAAAATCGCAACTGCCTGCCCTCTCCTTCACGTCAACGACGGAAGCCCTGGCGGAACGGTTCCACATGGATGAGAACTACCTGAAGGAATTGAACCCCGGGATCGATTTCTCCGTGCCCGGCACCATCATCAAGGTCGTGAACCCCGGCGAGCCGAAGAAGGGTCAGGTCGCCCGCATCGTCGCTCATAAGGGTATCAAGCAGGTCTTTGCCTATGGCCAGGATGGCAATCTTATCGCCGCCTATCCCGCCACGATCGGTTCGACGGATACGCCCTCACCGAGCGGCACGCATACGGTGGAGCGCATCGCGCTCAATCCCGGCTATACCTACAATCCGAAAATCAACTTCAAGCAGGGTCAGAATGACAAGATCCTGCAGATTCCGCCGGGTCCAAACGGGCCGGTCGGTACGGTGTGGATTGCCCTGTCGAAACCCACATACGGCATTCACGGCACGCCGGAACCTTCCAAGATCGGCAAGACCAACAGCCACGGCTGTATCCGCCTGACGAACTGGGATGCGACCGAATTGGCAAAGATGGTCCGCCCCGGCGTGGTCGTTGAATTCGCGGAATAGGATTGACGACACGAAAACGAAAAAAGCCCGGCGGTTTGGTCCGCCGGGCTTTCTTGTATGTGTGGCATCTCATTCGTGCTTTTCCGTCAGGAAATAGAGCAGCGCTGCAACCGGGAGCGCAAACCCCAGCCATGACGCGGCTTGCCATCCGCCAGCGGCATAGGCCCATCCTCCCACTGCCGAGCCAATCGCCCCACCCATGAAGAACGTCGCCATATAGATGCCGTTCAGGCGGCTGCGGAATTCCGCTCCGAGCGTGAAGATCGCCCGCTGGCCGAGGACCAGGTTGGTGGTGACGCCGAAGTCCAGAACGATGGCTGCGACGACCAGAATGCCAAGCGCCAGATGTGAACCTTCCGGAGCCAGATGCGTGATGGCGAAAGAAAGCGCGACTGCCAGCAGTGCAAACAGCGTGGCTGCCCGCGTCCAGCCACGATCCGCCATCCGCCCGGCGATCGGAGCGGCCACGGTGCCCGCAGCACCCGCCAAGGCAAACAGCGCGATCTCACCCTGACTCAGATTGAAATGCGGACCGCTCAGATAAAGGGGCGTGGTCGTCCAGAACAGGCTGAAGGCCGCAAACATGAAGGCATGGTAGATCGCCCGCCGGCGCAGGAGCGGCGTGTGGAGCGCCAGCCGGCCCATGGATGCCATCAGGGCGCCATATCCCAGTCTCGCTTCGGGCACACGAACCGGCAGCAGCCGGAAGAGGACGACAGCGAGAAGGGCCATGACGGCGGCAGAGGTGAGGAAGACCCCACGCCAGGAAACGACTTCCGACAAGAGGCTGGAAACCGGCCGCGCCAGCATGATGCCGGCCATCAGGCCGCTCATGACGTTACCGACGACGCGCCCGCGAACGGCGTGCGGCGCCATGTGTGCGGCATAGGGGACGATGACCTGTACCGCCACCGAACTGACACCGACAAGAAATGCGGCAATCAAAAACGGCGCGGCGTGCGGGGCAAACGCTGCAGCAACGAGCGATAGCACGGCCATGGAGACGGAACTGACCACAAGCTTGCGGTTTTCGATGAGGTCACCGAGCGGCACGACGAACAGGAGGCCGACACCGTAGCCGATCTGCGTCAGCGTCACGATCAGCCCGGTCGCGCCGGCAGACAGGCCAAGCTCCGCGCCGATAATGCCGGCAAGCGGCTGGCCATAATAGAGATTGGCCGCGATCAATCCGCAGGCTGTTGCAAGCAGGAAGGTCAAGGCCGGGGAAATCGATGTCGTCTGGACATCATCCCCATTAATCACACGCGTTGTCATCATTTTCTCCAATATGGAAACAATCGTTTCCTAAATAGTCACTAAATTAATCGGCAAGCTTCATGGCGAGATCCACCACTGCCACCATGTCTTTGAGGCTACGCCCGGTTTTTCCAACCACGCGCATGCCGTACATCATGCACAGCATCGCCCGAGCAAGATCATCGGGATCGGCTTTCGAGGCCACGGAACCATCCTTCTGCCCTTCCGCGATAATCCGGGCGACAATCCGCTCCCTCATCTTCACTGCCCGCTCGACCACGACGGCAATGTCTTCATCCAGCGCAGCCAAGTCGGCGGCGGCACCAACCACGAGACATCCATCCGAGCCGACCCCGCCGTGAGAACGTTCGGCATAAAACATCAGGCCCGCCTTAAGGCGCTCATAGCCGGTTTCGAAACCGGCCACCGCCGCCTCGAAGCGCTGGGTCTGGATGATCGTGTAGCGCTCCATCGTCGCGATGAAGATGGCTTTCTTATCCTTGAAAGCCTTGTAGAGACTGCCCTGCGCCAGTTCCATCGCATCGGTGAGATCACCGACCGAAGTTGCGTGGTAACCGCGCCGCGAGAACACCTTGATCGCACCATCCAGCGCGCGATCGAGATCGAACTCGCGCGGGCGGCCGCGATGGCGTTGTTCCGGGGAATTGGAGTGGCTCAAATTGCTCATGAGCGGAATATAGGAAACGATCGTTTCCAAATCAAGCGAAAATTTTCGTCCCACGAAGAGCCTTTAGGAAGCGCCTCGTAACGGCGCCCCTGCTACGAATTGTGTGGGAAGCCAATTTCATCCCAAGTCGCAATTTGCCTGCAACCAGCTGGGATAGAAATGATGGATCAGGCGGCCCTGCGTGTCACCAAACGCGCCAGATGAGCAACGCGCCTCGGAAGTCTTTTCGGCAGGAGGTTGATGACTTCCTCGGCAAAAGCCGCCGCGTTTTCGACCGCCTTGTCGATATTGCTGACCTTCTTGCCATCCAGACAGAGAAGCGTTCCGCCATGGTCGAAAATATCGCGATAAGCCGCCCGCTCGACAATCGCCGTGTTCAGCATCGACACGTTCTTTTCCGAAAGCAGCATCTTCACGAGCAGCAGCGAACGCGTCGCGACCATGGCATTGACCCGCGTTAGCACGATGGAGTGGGCGATCTCCTTGCCCATCTTGCGGTTCAGGAATTCGATGTGATCGAGAACTTCGGCAGCACCGCGCGCATCCATGGCTGAGCCCTGAACCGGGATCAGAACATGATCGGAAATTCCGAGCGCCATGGTCAGAAGCGGCGTCTTTGCGCCCGGAAGATCGATGATGAAGCAGTCGGTGTTGGCCCGGTTCTCGCGAATGTGCCCCTCAAGCGAAGCCATCGTCACATGCGAAATCACCGAGAGATTTTCGATCTCGCCCGATAGTTCGTGCCAGCGGGAGATCCATAATTGCGGATCGGCATCCAGAACCGTCACGCGATGGCCGCTACGGGCCAATTCGGTTGCCAGAAGCAGCACGGCCGTGGTTTTCCCCGCGCCGCCCTTGGTATTGGCGAAAGTGATGACTGACATGATACCCCCTGTTCGTCAGAGCCGTTTCATGCTCATTCTCGCACCGACGCACTTCATGGTGCTTTCTACAATCTTAACGAACAGGGTTAATAAAACGCTAACGCCGGGACGAAGTGCTATGAGAAACGCCGGCGATGGGCTCATCGCGGGGTTCGTGGGCTGGATATCGTATCCTGGCTCGTTCCGGCGCGACGTTGCCGCTGGTTTCTTCTCCCCGCCGGGGAGAAGGTGGCCCGAAGGGTCGGATGAGGGGGCTTGATCGCGGTCATTCGCTGGCCTCGCCCCTCATCTCGCTGCCGCGGACTTCTCCCCGCCGGGGAGAAGAAACAAGCAGCACGCCCTCGATCTCAAACCAGCCTCACGAATAAAAAGATGCCCTTTAAAAGCAAGCCTCAAAAAGCGCCTTGGTATTTTCCAGCGTCATCGGCACTGGATTGCCACCGCAGCTGGGGTCTTTGATCGCTTCCGCCGCCAGCTCGTCGATGCGATCCGGTTTGATCCCCATGGCGGTGAGATTCTCCGGCACGCCGAGTTCCTTGCGAAGCTTCAGCACATAGTCATAAAAGCCGTCGAAACCGCCGGAAATGCCAAGATAGGCGGCGGCGCGGGCAATCTTGTCCTCGATCGCCGGACGGTTGAAGCGCAGCACCGCCGGCATGACGACGGCATTGGTCATGCCGTGATGGGTGTTGTAGACAGCGCCGATCGGATGCGAGAGCGAGTGGATGGCGCCAAGCCCCTTCTGGAAGGCAACCGCCCCCATGGCCGCTGCCGCCATCATGTTGGTGCGCGCTTCAATATCCGTGCCGTCCTTATACGCGCGCGGCAGGAATTCCTTGACGAGCCGCAAGCCCTCCAGCGCCACGCCGGCGCTCATCGGGTGGAAGAACGGCGACGAATAGGCTTCGAGGCAATGGGCAAAGGCGTCCATGCCCGTGCCGGCCGTGATGACCTTCGGCATGCCGACCGTCAGTTCGGGATCGCAGATGACGACGCCGGGCAGAAGCTTCGGATGGAAGATGATCTTCTTCACATGCGTCTGCGAATTGGTGATGACGCTGGCGCGACCGACTTCCGAACCGGTGCCGGCCGTCGTCGGAACCGCGACGATGGGCGCGATCTTGGAAGCGTCCGCGCGGGTCCACCAGTCGCCTATATCTTCAAAATCCCAGACCGGGCGCGTTTGCCCGGCCATGAAGGCGATGGTCTTGCCGAGATCGAGCCCCGAGCCGCCGCCAAATGCCACGACGCCATCATGGCCGCCATCGCGATAGACCTTCACACCCGCTTCCATGTTGATTTCGTTGGGGTTCGGATCGACCTCGGCGAAGATCGCCCGGCCGAGACCCGCCTCCTCCAGCACATCGAGCGCATGCGCGGTAATCGCCATATTGGCAAGGCCGCGATCCGTAACGAGAAGCGGCTTTTTGATGCCGAGCGTCTTGCAGGCTTCCGCCAGTTCCTTGATCCGGCCACGGCCAAGCTTGACGGCGGTGGGATAACTCCAGTTGGCGACGATATTCATTTCGTGACTTTCTTCAGATGGTAGGATTTCGGACGGGTCAGGTTCTGGAAACCGAGGACAGAAAGCGAGCCGCCCCGGCCCGTCTCCTTCACGCCGGTCCAGCAAAGGGCGGGGTCGAGATAATCCGCACGGTTCATGAACACGGTGCCGGTTTCGATTTCGCGGCCGATCCGCCCGGCGCGGGCGGCATCCTGCGTCCACAGCGAAGCGGTCAGGCCGTATTTGCTGTCGTTCATCAGCGCGATGGCTTCGTCATCGTTCTTCACCTTCATGATGCCGACAGCCGGGCCGAAGGTCTCCTCGGTCATGAATTCCATGGAATGATCGACATTGACGAGGACTTGCGGCGCGACATAGGCGCTCTCACCATCATCGGCGGGAAACAGCTTTGGATCGACCAGTGCTTTGGCCCCCTTCGCGACGGCATCGGCAATCTGCGCGCGAACGACTTTTGCGAAACGCTTGTTGGCCATCGGCCCAAGCGTGGTCTCCTGTTCCAGCGGATTGCCGAGCTTGTAATTGGAAACCCACGCCACGGACTTCTCGACGAAGGCGTCATAGAGGTTTTCGTTGACGTAAATACGCTCGATGCCGCAGCAGCATTGCCCCGAATTATAGGTCGCACCATCCATCAGCGTATCGACGGCGGCGTCCAGATCGGCATCCTCCATCACGTAGCCGGGGTCCTTGCCGCCGAGTTCGAGCCCGAGGCCAGTGAAGGTGCCGGCCGCGGCGCGCTCGATGGCACGTCCGCCTTCCACCGAACCGGTGAAGTTGACGAAGTTGAAAAGGCCCTCGGAAATCAGTGCCGACGTCGTGCCGTGGTCGAGGAAGACATTGATAAAGACATCGTCAGGCACACCGGCTTCGACGAAAGCCCGCACCATGCGCTCACCCACCAGCAGCGTCTGCGCCGCATGTTTGATGACGACTGTGTTGCCGGCCATCAAGGCGGGCGCGACGGTGTTGATCGCCGTCATGTAAGGATAGTTCCACGGCGCGATAACGAAGACGACGCCATGCGCCTCACGCTCGATGCGGCGTTCGAAATTGCCGCTTTCCTCGATGACGAGCGGCGCCAACGCATCGGCGGCAATGGAGGCGACATAGTTGGAGCGCTCGTTGAAACCCTTGAACTCACCGCCATAACGCACCGGACGGCCCATCATGTGGGCGAGTTCCGGCACCACTTCCGCCACCATTTCATTGAGGCGGGCGACACCCTTCAGAACCAGCTGAACACGGTCCTCAAGCGGACGTCGCGCCCAGTCCTTCTGCGCCTTGCGCGCTTTCGAAACGGCGGCGCGCGCCGCCTCCAGCGACATCGCCTCCCGCTCGGCATAAACCGAGCCGTCGATGGGCGAGATATTCTGGATCATGGTCATGCCAAGTAACTCCGGTTCTAGCAGGCTAAAGTCTTCACGTGGCCGGCTTCGCCATAGGCCAGGATGACGTGGTCGCGTGTGATGATGGTGAGGTCGTGTTCTCGCGCCGTCGTAATCAAAATACGATCGATCGGGTCTTTATGAGCAAGCTGAGGAAGAAAACAGGATGCGATAAAAATATCCGCAGTCACAGGCTGCTCGATGACTTCGGCCTCCCTTTTAAAATCGTCGTACCAACGCTGGGGACTTTTGGTCTCACTGAGGCGTCCCTTCGCAACCAGCATACCCATCTCCCATGCGGTGACGGCAGAGACGCAAACAGGATTGCCCGCCTGATAGGACTGGTTCAAGATATTGACCGCCTCGTCCGAAACAGGCTCACCCTGTGACATCCAGATCACCGCACATGTATCGAGAAGAATGCCGTCACTCATTGTAGAGCTTTTCTCCCCATTCAAAATCTACGGGTTCGGTGAGGTCCACATCTGGCATGACAGTAATAGTGCCTTTCATACAACCGAAAATCGGATGTCGACGTTCCGCCGCACCGACGTTACGCACGTCGCGACCTTGTCCTCGGGACGAAGCAGACCCGGCATAGGTCGCCTGGCTGTTTTCGGAAAAACCGGCGGCACCACCCCGACGATGAAGAGCGACGTCGCCGACGGGAACGTCGAGATATTCGGCAATCCGGTCCTGCTCCTCCACGCTCATATTCCGTTCCCCATTTAGCATGCGTGTCACCGCGCTTCGGTCTAGCCTCAGGAAGCGAGCCAAGTCAGCCTGACTCCCGCCCCTTTTCTTTAACTGTTGCGAAAACCACGCCTTATCAATCCGATCATTAATCATTGTCGCGCCTCCATTGAGGTAATAGCAACAATATCCTCTAAAATTGAGATTTCAACAACGCCATGATCTCACGCCCGTTCGAAACCGCGCGCCACTTCCCAGTCGGTCACGCGGCGGTCGTATTCTTCCTGTTCCCACGCCCCGGCGCGGACGTAATGATCGATCACATCGTCGCCGAAGGCCTTTCGCAGCATGGTCGATCCATCCAGAAATGCGGTGGCGTCACGCAGCGTCTTTGGTATCTCGCGCACATCCTTGCCGCCATAGGCGTCACCGACAAAAGCGGGCTCAAGTTCAAGTTTATTTTCGATGCCGTCAATGCCTGCTGCAAGCAGGGCAGCCATCGCGAGATAGGGATTGAGATCGGAGCCACCGACACGGCACTCGATGCGGATGCCCTTTGTGCCCTCCCCGCAGAGACGATATCCCGCCGTGCGGTTGTCGAGGCTCCAGATCGCCTTGGTCGGCGCAAACGTGCCGGCCATGAACCGCTTGTAGGAATTGATGTAGGGCGCCAGAAAATAGGTGATCTCGCTGGCATGGGCCAGAAGCCCGGCAACATAATGCCGCATCAGCTGCGACATGCCATGCTCGGCGTTCTTGTCCAGAAACGCCGGGGTCTTGCCGTCGAGGCTCCACAGCGACTGGTGGATGTGGGAAGAACTGCCGGCGGCATTGTAGTTCCACTTGGCGAGGAACGTCACCGCCTTACCCTTCGACCAGGCGATCTCTTTGGTGGCATTTTTGATGATGGCGTGCCGGTCGGCCATGGTCAGCGCCTCGGCATAACGCACATTGATTTCCGCCTGACCGGGAGACGCCTCGCCCTTGGAATTTTCAACCGGAATGCCGGCGCCCTGCAAGCCCTTACGGAGCGCGCGCATGACGTCCTCTTCCTTGGTCGTCTGGAAGATGTGGTAGTCCTCATTATAGCCGCTGGCGAGGTTCAGACCCTTGTAACCACTGGCGCGCGCCGCATCGAAGGTCTGGTCGAAGAGGAAGAACTCCAGCTCGGTCGCCATAAAAGCTTTCAGTCCCATGGCCTCCAGCCGCGCCACCTGCTTCTTGAGCATCGCGCGCGGGGAATGCGGCACCTCCTCGTGTGTGTGATGATCGAGCACGTCGCAGAGCACCAGCGCCGTGCCTTCCAGCCACGGCACACGCCGCAGCGTCGAGAGATCGGGTTTCAGCACATAGTCGCCGTATCCTTTTTCCCAGCTGGACGACTTGTATCCGGGAACGGTTTCCATCTCCATGTCGGTGGCAAGCACGTAGTTGCAGCTATGGGTTTCCTCATAGGCACTTTCGACGAAGAATTCGGCCTGGAACCGCTTGCCCATCAGACGCCCCTGCATGTCCACAAGGCAGGCCAGAACCGTGTCGATGCGGCCCTCGGCGACATCCATCTTAAGCGCGTCGAATGTGTAGCTCGTCATATTGTCCGTTCCCTTTATTGTCGTGATCGGGCGGCCGGGATGCGGCCGCCCGTGTTTGTGAGCATCAGGCCTTTGCAGCTGCCGCGGCCATAGCCGCCTGCTTGTGCTCCAGCGCGAATTCCTCTTCCGGCGACAGGATGAGGCGATGGCGCCCGATGAAGGCGAAATAGGCGATGGCGACCGCAAACCAGACCGCTACCCACAGCACGCCCTTGCTGAAGTTCGGATCCTGGATCTGGTAAAGCAGTGTGACGATGGCGATGATAACAGTCAGCACCGCACCCGGAATGCCGAAGGGCGAGCGGAACGGCCGCTCTATATGCGGCAGGTTTTTCCGGAGCAGGATGAAGGAAATCGCCTGCAGGATATAGGAGAACATCGCGCCAAACACGGCCATGTTCAGAAGCACGCTGCCGATGATGCTGCCGCCCTGTTCCGCGCCCAGTGCGAACCAGATGACCAGCATGACTGCAAGACCAACGAGAGCGCCGGCGATATTGGCCACGAAGGGAGTGCGGTATTTCGAGTGGGTGATGGAAAGCACGGTCGGGAAGTACCCGGCCCGCGATAGCGAATAGATCTGCCGGCCCTGCGCATAAAGGATCGTATGGAAGCTCGCGATCAGGCCGGTGAGCGCGACGATGCCAAGCAGCACCACGCCGCCATCGCCGTAAATTGCCTTGAAGCCATCCAGCAGCGGCTCAAGCGAGGAGCTGAGATGGAAGGCGCCGACGCCCGGCAGGGACGGATTGAGCAGCACAATCATGAAGGCCGAAACCATCAGAGTAATCACGCCGAGGATGATGCCCTTCGGCATATCGCGCTTCGGATCGACGGATTCCTCGGCCGCCAGCGGCAATTGTTCGATGGCGAGGAACAGCCAGACCGCGAAAGGCAGCGTGGCGAGAACGCCCGAAAAACCGAAGGGGAACAAGGATCCGCCGCCCTCCGGCAACTCCACCGCCTTGCCATCCGGGCCAACGCCGATGTTCAGCGCATATCGGGAGAAATCCATGTTCGGAATGGCGCTGATCCAGAAGAACACCAGAACACCGAGCGAAATCAGCGTGATGACCAGCGTCACCTTGAAGGAAAGTTCCAGCCCGAAAACGTTGAGAGCAAGGAAGATCACATAGAAACCTATCCACACAAAGGGTGAATAGGCAGGATCGAGCCCCAGAATGGAGTTCATATAAGCCGTGATGAACGTGACGATGACCGCCGGTGTCAGCACATATTCGACATTCTCGCAAAGTCCGGTAATGAAGCCGCCCCATGGCCCCATGGCCGTGCGGGCGAAGGAATAGGCTGCACCCGTATGCGGCAGCGCCGGGCTCATTTCAGCGATCGAAAATGTCAGCCCGATATACATGACGGCGATGATGATGCCCGCCACCAGCATGCCGCCCCAGCCGCCGGTGGAAAAGCCAAAATTCCATCCGGAAAAATGCCCTGAGATGACCGCTCCGACGCCAAGCGCCCAGAGCGACCAAACGCCCGCATAACGGGATAGTCCGCGTTTTTCGAAATAGGATGCATCAGCCTTCTTGTAGCTGACGCCTGATGATGAACTGTCCATGCCCTTCTCTCCTGATAAGAAAAAAACAAGCCAGTCAGCCAGGATTGGCCGATTGTGCCCCAGTCTTCGACGCCGTCAGGGAATTCCCGGATCGCGCCGCACGCATCTGCTGTTCCCGTACCGCTTCTTTTCCCGGCTTCTTTGACCGGATTGACCGGATGGCGGCAGTCTCCTTTTGATGGCAGGCCCCGATGTGTTCACCGTCGGCCGCCCCTGCTCCCTCACTCGTCTATCGATGCGAGTGCTTTCCCCATAAGCTCGTAAAGAAAAGCGGCGATCTCCGCCTGCTCTCCCCCATCAGTGATAAGATCGTTGCGGATTTCGATCATGACGTTCAAAAGCCCGTTAGGCAGCGCATGCAGCCGCAGCGTGTGGGTCACACCGTCTTCCGGTCCGTATGGATCGTTGCGATTGACGGTGAGCGATGCCCCCTCGGAACCGGCCAGCATCGCGTCCGCAAGCCGGCTGTCGCTATCGTGCAGGATGCCGATCTCCACCTCGCGGAACTGACCATGATAAACCGGCGTGAAACTATGGATCGTCACCACCACCACCTTGCGGCCGGCAGCCTGCCGCGACGCGACGATCTCGCTCACCCGGTCATGAAATGGCACGTAGAGCGCCGAGATGCGGGCGAAACGCTCCGCTTCATCGAGATCGAAATTGCCGGGAATATCGTAAATCTCGCTCTTCACCGGCATGGCGGAAGGCGATTCGGGTGGGCGGTTGCAATCATAGACGAGACGCGAAAAGCGTTGATAAACCAGCGTCGCATCGAATTTCTGCGACAGCAGCCGGGCAACGGCAAGAGCACCGGGATCCCATGCGGCATGGCTGGAAAGCACATCGGGCGAAAGACCCAACGTGCCGTATTTCTGTGGAATGGCGGCAGAGGCATGCTCGCAGACGAGAAGGATATCACCTTTGCCCCCAGCGTTCTCGACGCCGACGGCCTGCCCTTCCGCTTCTGTGAAAAACCGTGACCGCAGCGTCATGCACGCACCCCACCCGGAACCCCGGCGTTCCGTTAACGCCGAAAAGAATTCTTCACATTGCAGCCAGTGTCAAATGGAATTTTGAAATTTTCTCTTCATTTTTCCCATTGACTCGGCAGCGCGCACAGATGTTTATTTTAGCAATCACACCGGCAGAAGACCGGAAGGGGAAAAGTTTGCGCAGCACGACGGCGACCGTCTCGGATGTCATTCATGCCCATTACGACGCGTTGACCCGTTCGGAAAAACGGTTGGCGGAAAGCCTGCTCGGCAACTATCCCATGTCCGGTCTCGGCAGCATCACCACCATCGCTGAAAATGCAGGCGTTTCCACGCCGACAGTGGCGCGCATGGTTCAGAAGCTGGGCTACAGGGGCTACCCCGAGTTTCAGGCGCACTTACATCAGGAACTGGAAGCGACGATCTCCGGCCCCGTCGCCAAACATGACCGCTGGGCAACCAATGCGCCCGGCCTGCACATTCTCAACCGCTTCGCCGACGCCATTACCGGCAATCTGCGCGATACGCTTGGTGATCTCGACACCGCCGTCTTCGACAATGCCGCAGCACTTTTGTCAGACCGCAAGCGCAGCATCTATTTCGTCGGCGGTCGTATTACCGGTGCGATTGCCGAATATTTCTTCACCCACATGCAGGTGATCCGGCCGAAGACGGCTCTGATGTCGTCCAATTCCAGCGCCTGGCCGCAATATATGCTGAACATGAGCGCTGGCGACGTGCTCGTCATTTTCGACATTCGCCGCTACGAGCACGATATGACGACGCTTGCTGAGGTGGCGAAGGCAAATGGGGTGCAGATCATCCTCTTTACCGACCAGTGGACATCGCCGGTGGCGCGCCATGCACTGCATATTTTCCGGGTGAAGATCGAGGCCCCGTCCGCCTGGGATTCGTCTGTCGTGACCCTGTTCGTCGTCGAGGCGCTGATCGAAGCGGTGCAGAGCGGGACATGGGACGAAACCAAGGAACGCATGAACGCACTGGAGGGCCTGTTTGAACAGACACGCCTTTTCCGGCGTCCGGACAGAACGTGAATATGCGTAGCCGGCATACGACTTGACGCCGATGCTGCTCGCTGATTGGATACCTGCTATCGCTACCAGCACGATAAAGCAGGGGAAAAACCAAGCTGGGGAACACATCTGGTCTAACGGACGAGAACGGACAACTCCCGCAATTGCAGGCCAGAAAGCCTGATAATGGCGGAAAAACAGGCTTAAAGTGGCGGAATCCGGATAAATAAGTTGCAATCCAGCCGTCACATTAGCTTCATCGAGACTCCGTATCAGCGTCCGCAATATGAGAACACGAAGAGGAGAAAAAAAGTGATCTCTCACTGCCGCCGACTGCTTGCTACAACCACCGCGCTGGTCATTGCATCCACCGCCATTGCCGCCGCTGAACCGAGCGCCGAACTGATCGCCGCTGCCAAGAAGGAAGGCATGCTCACAACGATCGCGCTGCCGCACGACTGGTGCGGTTATGGCGACGTCATCGCTTCCTTCAAGGCAAAGTACCCGGAGATCACCGTCAACGAACTGAACCCGGACGCCGGCTCTGCCGACGAAGTGGAAGCGGTGAAGGCGAACAAGGACAACAAGGGTCCGCAGGCGCCTGACGTCATCGACGTGGGTCTCGCTTTCGGCCCGCAGATGAAGGCCGAAGGCCTGCTGCAGCCTTACAAGGTTTCCACCTGGGACGAAATTCCTGACAACGTCAAGGATCCCGAAGGTTACTGGTACGGCGACTATTACGGCGTCATGTCCTTCTTCGTGAACAAGGATCTGGTCAAGGAAACGCCGAAGGACTGGGCAGACCTTCTGAAGGCTGACTATTCCGGTCAGGTCGCACTTGCGGGTGACCCGCGCGCCTCCAACCAGGCGATCCTCGGTGTTCTCGCCGCCGGTCTCGCAACCGGTGCGAAATCCGGTAAGGAAGCCGGTGAAGCGGGCCTGAAATACTTCGCCGATCTCAACAAGGCGGGCAATTTCCTGCCGACCATCGGCAAGGCCGGCACGCTTGCACAGGGCGCAACGCCGATCATCATTGCCTGGGACTATAACGCGCTTTCCTGGAGGAAGACGCTGAACGACAACCCGCCGACAGAAGTCGTCGTTCCCGAGAAGGGCGTTCTCGCTGGTGTCTACGTTCAGGGCATCTCCGCTTACGCACCGCATCCGAACGCTGCAAAGCTGTGGATGGAACACCTCTATTCGGACGACGGCCAGCTTGGCTGGCTGAAGGGTTATTGCCACCCGATCCGCTTCAACGCGATGGTCAAGGCCGGCAAGGTTCCGCAGGAACTCATCGACAGCCTGCCGCCGGCAGCTGCCTACGAAAAGGCAATCTTCCCGACACTCGAGGAAGTTGATGCCAACAAGGCTGCCGTGACCGGCGGCTGGGACAGCGTCGTCGGCGCAAACGTGAAGTAACTGTTGAAAACGCACCCCGGACCCTCGAAGCCCGGGGTGCTTCTTTTATGATCTAGACCTTCATAGACAGACCGTTTTAAAACGGCGTTTGGGGACAAGGATGCCATCAACCAACACCGCCGGACCATCCGACGCGGGCAGAAAGCTGCCGCTGCATTGGATAGGCGTCGTACCTTTTGCCGTTTTTGTGCTGCTGTTTCTGATCATGCCGACGATGAAGATCGTCATTGGCGCATTTCAGCGGGCAGACGGCACTTTCACGCTGGAAAACATCCAGGGACTTTTTACCGCCTCCATCCTTTCGGCCTACTGGATCTCGATAAAGATCAGTCTCGCCTCTGCCGCACTCGGTTGTCTGATCGGCTTTGCCGTGGCCGCAGCCGTGGTGCTCGGCGGTCTGCCGCAGCGCATTCGCGGCCCGCTTCTCACTTTTTCCGGCGTCGCCTCGCAATTTGCCGGCGTGCCGCTTGCCTTTGCGTTCATCGCAACACTCGGCCCGGTCGGTCTGCTGACAGTCTTTCTGAAGACGCAGGTCGGCATTGACCTGAGGCTCCTGGGCTTCAACATCCTGTCTTTCTGGGGCCTGACGGTCACCTATCTTTTCTTCCAGATTCCGCTGATGATCCTCATCATCACCCCTGCGCTTGACGGCCTGAAACGCGAATGGCGCGAGGCTGCGGAAATTCTCGGCGCGACCGGTTTTCAATATTGGCGCATGGTGGCCTTCCCGATCCTGCTGCCCTCGCTGCTCGGAACCATGTCGCTGCTTTTCGCCAACGCCTTCGGCGCCGTCGCAACCGCTATCGCGCTGACCGGCTCCTCTCTCAATATCGTGCCGATCCTGCTTTTTGCGCAGATCCGCGGCGACGTCCTTGGCAATCCGCATCTCGGTTACGCGCTCGCCTTCGGCATGATCGTCGTGACCGGTATCGCCAACGCACTTTATATCTGGCTGCGCGCCCGCAGCGAAAGGTGGCTGAAATGAAGCGTTTCTTCGCCTGGGGCGCGCTGATTTTCGGCCTGCTCTATTTCGCCCTGCCGCTGATCGGCATGACCAATTTCTCCCTGAAGATGCGGCGCGGCGAATATTCCTTCGACGCCTATGCAAGGGTGCTGACCGATCCACGCTTTCAGGAAACCTTCAGCTATTCCGTCGTGATGGCGCTTTTCACCATCGTTTTCGGTGTTCTGCTTGTTGTGCCAACCGCCTATTGGGTGCGCCTGAAACTGCCGGGCCTGCGCCCCTATATCGAATTCATCACGCTTCTGCCGCTGGTCATCCCGGCCATCGTCATCGTCTTCGGTTACATCAGGCTCTACAACACCTCGAGCTGGCTGCCGCTGACCGGCACGAGCTTCGGCACCAACCTGCTGTTGATGTTCGGTTACGCCACGCTCGCCCTGCCCTATATGTACCGCGCCGTCGATACCGGTCTTCGAACCATCGACGTGGCCACACTAACCGAAGCGGCGCAGAGCCTCGGCGCGGGATGGACCACCATCCTGTCGCGCATCATCCTGCCCAATGTCCTGGTTGCCGTGCTGTCGGGCGCATTTCTGACCTTCGCCATCGTCATCGGTGAATTCACCATGGCGGCCCTTTTGAACCGCCCGGCCTTCGGCCCCTACATGCAGCTGCTCGGCGCCAACCGCGCTTATGAACCGGCAGCACTTGCCGTGATTTCGTTCGGCATCACCTGGGGTTGCCTCGGTCTCATCCAACTCGTTTCCCGTTATCAGAAGGGCGCGCCTCCCAAGGCCTGAGGACAAGATTTTCATGAGCTTTTTGACACTTAGCAACATCAAGAAATCCTTCGGCTCCGTGCAGGTCGTGCATGATTTCAACATGGCCATCGAGAAGGGTGAATTCGTCTCTTTCCTTGGACCATCGGGCTGCGGCAAGACGACCGTGCTGCGCATGATCGCCGGTTTTGAAACGCCGACCGGCGGCTCGATCGTCATCAATGGCAAGGACCAGACGGCGCTGCGCCCCAATCAGCGGAACATCGGCATGGTTTTCCAGGCCTACGCCCTGTTTCCGAACATGAACGTCTTTGAAAACGTCGCCTTTGGCCTGAAAGTCGCCGGCAAGCCGAAAGCCGAGATCGAAGCCCGCGTGAAGGAAATGCTCCAGCTCATCCATCTGGAGCATCTGGCGGACCGTTACCCCTACCAGATGTCGGGCGGCCAGCAGCAGCGCGTGGCGCTTGCCCGCGCGCTCGCACCAAAGCCGGAAGTGCTTCTGCTGGACGAACCGCTTTCCGCGCTTGATGCCAAGATCCGCGTGTCGCTGCGCGAAGAAATCCGCCAGATCCAGCAGAAACTCGGCATCACCACCATCTTCGTGACCCACGATCAGGAAGAGGCGCTGTCGATTTCCGACCGCATCGTTGTCATGAACGGCGGCCGCGCCGACCAGATCGGCTCGCCTTTCGATATTTACAACAAGCCTGCGACCCGTTTCGTCGCCTCCTTCGTCGGTACGCTCAACCTTATCGACGCGATCGTCGTGGATGCCGCGGCGAACGTCATACGCGTCGGCGATCAGCAGATCACCCTGCCGCGACCAGTGGAAGCGGCCAATGGCGAAAAGATCACGCTGGCCTTGCGGCCGGAAGCCGGCGCGCTTGGCGCGGACGCCAAGGGTGATGTCGCGATATCAGGCATCGTCACCTCCAGTCAGTTCCTTGGCTCCGTCATCCGTACCCGTCTTGATCTCGGCGGGTCGACCCTGTCTTTCGACATGTTCAACGATCCCGGCACGGCGCCCCCGGCCGTTGGCGAGCAAGTAACGCTGAAATTTGCCGCCAACGATCTCATGGTAATCAAAGATTAAATCGCTTTCCTCTGTCGAGGGAAATCGTTAAAGCAGGCCTCATATCGACCGCAAATGAAGATGTGAGGCTGCTATGCGCGCGTTATTCTATGAACGTTTTGGCGAAACCCCTGTCGTTGCCTCTCTTCCCGATCCGGAGCCGACAGAAAACGGCGTTGTCATCGCCGTCAAGGCAACCGGTCTTTGCCGCAGCGACTGGCATGGCTGGATGGGCCATGACCCCGATATCCGCCTGCCGCACGTGCCCGGGCACGAATTCGCCGGTGTCATCGCCGCCGTCGGCAAAAACGTCAGCCGCTTCAAGACCGGCGACCGAGTCACCGTTCCCTTCGTTTCGGGCTGCGGACATTGCCATGAATGCCGCTCGGGAAACCAGCAGGTTTGCGAGGCGCAGTTCCAGCCTGGATTTACCCACTGGGGTTCTTTCGCTGAATATGTCGCCATCGACTTCGCCGATCAGAACCTCGTTCACCTCCCGGAGACGATGAGCTATGCCACTGCGGCGGGCCTCGGCTGCCGTTTTGCCACCTCTTTCCGGGCGGTGACGGATCAGGGACGGCTGAAGGGTGGCGAGTGGCTGGCGGTTCATGGCTGCGGCGGCGTCGGCCTCTCCGCCATCATGATCGGCGCGGGTCTCGGCGCACAGGTCGTCGCCATCGACATCGCCGACGACAAGCTCGACATGGCCCGCCAGCTCGGCGCGACCGCAACGATCAATAGCCGCACCGTTGCCGATGTCGCCGAGGCCGTGCGCGACATCACCGGTGGCGGCGCGCATGTCTCGGTCGACGCGCTTGGCCATCCGCAGACCTGCTGCAATTCCATCAGCAACCTGCGCCGGCGCGGACGCCATGTGCAGGTGGGCCTGATGCTTGCCGACCATGCCATGCCAGCCATTCCCATGGCGCGCGTTATCGCACATGAGCTCGAAATCTACGGCAGCCATGGCATGCAGGCATGGCGTTACGAGGACATGCTGGCCATGATCGAAAGCGGCAGGCTCGCGCCTGAAAAGCTGATCGGCCGCCATATCTCCTTGAGCGAGGCCGCAACGGCCTTGCCCGCCATGGACAGGTTTCAGGAAAGCGGCATCAGCATCATCGACCGCTTCGAATAGCGCTCCAACCAGCCTCATGCGTTCCGCCGACCGAAAGCTCTGGCGGGGGTGCCGGTCCGGGCCGGTAACGGCTCATCCGGTGCCGGACCACGATCCTTCAGACCGCGCGATACCGGCTCGGCAGGCGCGTCGCCCTGGTTTCGTTTCGCCAGCCGCGCCCTGCGAGCCTCAAGCGGCGCGAGCGGCTCCTCCTCATCCTGCGCCTTGCTGGCCTTGACAAAAGACGTTGTGGACAAGCGGCCAAGCCAACGCACGATCTGCATCGTCTTGTGAACCAGCACGAAGATGCCGACGACGACGACGGCGAGCACGATCGCAAGCGTCCAGGATGCGTTGCTGCCCCTTGCCGCCCGCTCCATGCGGTCCTTCGTCGTCGGATCGAATCCAAGCTTCGCTTTCAACCTGGCGATATCCGCATCGGTGAGTTTGCTGTACCACTCGCCACGATATAGAACGTAGCCGCTGTTCTTTTCGCTATTGAGATAACCGAGATCATAGGCCTCCCCGTTGCGGAGAAACGGCTCTGTGTCCGGCAGGTCGTAAACAAGATCGATCGTCTCGCCGCCGCCAAATGAGGGCAAGACAGAAAACCGGAACCGACCCGCCTCGGATTCACTTGCAAATATCGCAAAAAACAGAAATGCGACCGAAAAGAGTGCAAGATGCATCATTCACATCTCTCAAATATAAAATATGGATAACAATTAAACATGCTCCATTAATTTGGAGTTTATACTGTTTATATAAGTCTACTTTTTATTTATATTAGAGAAAATCGACGAACAATACATGAAAATATAGGATTCTATATTTTAGTAATTTAAAAAAATCAAAAATTCCAGACCGCCATGACCGATCCCGGTTGGCGCAGCAGCCATTGGCGCAGCCGGCGCGCGACGGTAGACTGCAATGAAGCGCAATCGATTTGCACCATCTCCTTGATCGTGCATCGGTGTGTGGCGATCGGAAAACTGGATGAAGGACCGCGACATGCTGTTTCTCGACAGCGTTACGATGAAGGAAACGCAGACTGACAGGAACGGCTATCCCTTCTCCGTTCCGGCGCTGCGGCATCTGGAGCGTCTGGACTTCAAGACGCCGATCACCTTGTTCGCCGGCAATAACGGCTCAGGCAAGTCCACCTTGCTTGAGGGGTTGGCGGCAGGCATGACGGCCTATGCGATCGGCAATCACGGCCAGGTGGCGGGCGATCTTTACCTCCAGCACGCCGAAACGGTCGCAAAGGCATTTTATTTCGCCCGCAAGAAACACCCGAAAATCCGCATGTTCCTGCGCGCTGAGGACGTGCTGGGCTACATTCGCCGCCAGAATGAGGAGGCGCTGGACGATTTTCGGTGGGAACGCGAGAAAGCTCTGAAAAAAGGCGAAGACTTCCCCGACGAAACCCCGGAAACTTTTCGCAAGATTGTCCGTCACAATATTCTGGATTCGAGATCGCACGGCGAGGGATTTCTCGACATCCTCCACCGCCGGGTCCATGGCGCAGGCCTCTATTTTCTCGACGAACCCGAGAGTCCGCTTTCCATGCAGAAGCAACTTGAACTGGCCGAACTGATCCGCAGCGCGGCCGACCATGGCGCGCAGCTGATCATCGCCACCCACTCACCTGTGCTGCTGGCCATTCCCGAAGCGACGATCTACTCCTTCGATGACGATGGAATTAGCGAGCGTCTGTACGATGAACTGGACAACATCAGCTTTCTGCGGCGTTTCCTCGACCGTCCGTCAAAATACCTGAGCGATTGAGCATCGATAAGGCTTGAAATCGCAGCGCGCATGTCGCATTCCCGTAAGTAATACATAATTTAGAAGAGAAGCGGCGTCATGTCTCCCACCACCACCCCGGCAGCAGCCCGGCCACTCAACAGCCAGGATTACAAAACGCTAGGCCTTTCGGCACTGGGCGGTGCGCTCGAATTTTACGACTTCATCATTTTCGTATTCTTCGCGACCGTTATCGGACATCTGTTCTTTCCGCCTGAAATGCCGGACTGGCTGGTGATGATCCAGACTTTCGGCATCTTTGCCGCCGGTTATCTGGTCCGTCCGCTCGGCGGCATTGTGCTGGCGCATTATGGCGACCGGTATGGCCGAAAGCGCGTGTTCGCCTTCTCCATCCTCCTGATGGCGCTCTCCACACTCGGAATGGCGCTGATGCCGACCTATGCCACCATCGGCGTGGCCGCTCCCATCCTGCTCATCATCCTGCGCATGCTGCAGGGTGCGGCCATCGGCGGTGAAGTACCGGGTGCATGGACCTTCGTTGCCGAACATGTGCCTTTCCGCCGCGTCGGCCTTGCCTGCGGTTTCCTCACGTCCGGTCTTTCGTTCGGCATCATGCTGGGCTCACTGATCGCCTTTGCCATCAACTCGCTCTTCACACCGGAAGATGTGGCCGGTTACGCCTGGCGCATCCCTTTCCTGCTCGGCGGCGTCTTCGGCCTCATCGCGGTCTATCTGCGCCGCTGGCTTGAGGAAACGCCAATCTTCATGGAAATGAAGAAGTCCAAGTCGCTCACCGACAAGCTGCCGCTTGGGCTGGTGCTGAAGCATCATATGCGCGGCGTGATCATCTCCGCCCTGCTGACATGGGTTCTGTCGGCAGCGATCGTCGTCACCACGCTGATGACCGCCACCTTCCTGCAAAAGCTCTACGGCTATACGCCAACGCAGGCGCTCGCCGGTACCAGCTTCGGCACGCTCTTCCTGATCTTCGGCGTCATCATCGCCGGAGCGCTGATCGACCGTGTCGGCTCGGGCATCTTCTTCATGGGCGCCAGCATCTTCTTCGGCGTCGCCACTTTCACCTTCTATAGCTATGCCGGAACCTCGCTTCAGACCATGTTCCTGCTCTATGGCGTCATGGGCCTTTCCGTCGGCATGGCGGGTGCGGTGCCCTATGTCATGGTCCGCGCCTTCCCGGCCTCGGTCCGCTTCTCCGGCCTCTCCTTCGCCTACAATGTCTCCTACGCGGTCTTCGGCGGGTTGACGCCGATTGGTGTGACGACAGCGCTTGCGATCAACCCGATGGCGCATGCCTGGTATCTGGTGTTCATCGCCATCCTCGCCTTCGCGCTCGGCGTCTATCTCTATCTGCGCGGCAGCGAGATCGAAAGTCATGTCGGCATTGAAGAATTGGCGGCGTTGCGTTCGTAGGTTTGACGTAAAAAAAAGCGCGGGCAGGCCCCGCGCTTTTTATTGAGGAGGCAATGCGTCGAGCCTCACGCCGCGCTGTCGATCTCTTCTGCCGCATTCGTCGGCACATAGTTGAGCACCGGGCCAAGCCAACGCTCCACCTCTTCCACCGGCATATCCTTGCGGCGCGCATAATCCAGAACCTGGTCGCGCTCCACCTTGGCAACGCCGAAGTAATAGCTTTCGGGATGGCCGATATAGATGCCCGACACGGAAGAACCCGGCCACATGGCATAGCTCTCCGTCAATTCCACACCCGCTGCATTGGTGGCATCGAGCAGGGCGAACAGCGTCTTCTTTTCGGTGTGGTCGGGCTGGGCCGGATAGCCAGGCGCGGGGCGAATGCCCGCATAGGCTTCCGAGATCAGTTCGTCGCCATTGAAGTTTTCCTGCGGCGCGTAGCCCCAGAATTCCGTGCGCACCCGCTCATGCATGCGCTCGGCAAAGGCCTCAGCGAAACGGTCTGCCAGCGCCTTGACGAGGATGGACGAGTAATCGTCATTCGCGCGCTCGAAACGCTCGGCAATCGCCACTTCCTCGATACCCGCCGTCACCACGAAGCCGCCGACATAATCGGCAACGCCGCTGTCGGCAGGGGCGACGAAATCGGAAAGCGCTACATTCGGACGGCCGTCACGCTTGGAAAGCTGCTGACGCAACGTGAAGAAGGTCGCCAGTTCTTCTTTACGGCTTTCGTCCGTAAACAGCCTGATATCGTCGCCCACGGCATTGGCCGGCCAGAAGCCGATCACCGCGCGCGGCCGGAACCACTTCTCCTCGATAATCTTCGCAAGCATCGCCTGCGCATCGGCATAAAGCTGCCGCGCCGCCTCGCCCTGCTTCTCGTCATCGAGGATTGCCGGGAAACGGCCCTTTAACTCCCATGTCTGGAAGAAAGGCGTCCAGTCGATGTAACGCGAAAGCTCCTCGAGGTCATAGGTCTCGAACACCTTGGTGCCAAAGAACTGCGGCTTGACGGGCTCATAGCCAGACCAATCGATCTTATGCGCATTCTCCCGGGCGCGGGAAAGCGGCAGGCGCTGCTTCTCACGCTCGTTACGGGCATGAGCCTCCGCCACCTTGGCGTATTCGGCGCGGATGCCATCGATATAGGCAGGCTTCTGCTCATCGGAGAGAAGCGCGGAAACGACACCCACGGCGCGCGAGGCATCGGTGACGTAGATCGCCTGCCCTGCCTCGTAACGCGGATGGATTTTCACCGCCGTATGCACACGGCTAGTGGTTGCGCCGCCGATCAGGAGCGGAATGTCGAAACCCTGCCGTTCCATTTCGGCGGCCACATGCACCATCTCGTCGAGCGACGGGGTGATGAGGCCGGAGAGGCCGATCACATCGACCTTTTCCGCAACGGCGGTCTCGAGGATCTTGGTCGCGGGCACCATCACGCCGAGGTCGATGATCTCGTAATTGTTGCAGGCGAGAACGACGCCGACAATGTTCTTGCCGATATCGTGCACGTCGCCCTTGACGGTCGCCATCAGCACCTTGCCGGCGGCCTTCTTCTCTTCGCCGCCATTCAGGCGCTTTTCCTCTTCCATGTAGGGAAGCAGAACGGCAACCGCCTGTTTCATCACGCGGGCGGATTTCACCACCTGCGGCAGGAACATCTTGCCCGAACCGAAGAGGTCACCCACCACGTTCATGCCGGCCATCAGCGGCCCTTCAATGACGTGCAGCGGACGCTCCGCTTTCTGGCGCGCCTCTTCCGTGTCGGCCTCGATATAGTCGGTGATGCCGTTGACCAGCGCGTGCTCCAGCCTTTTCTCGACGGGAAGTTCACGCCAGGACAGGTCCTGAACTTTGGTATCCTTGGCGCCTGTGCCACGGAAACGCTCCGCGACCTCCAGCAGGCGTTCGGTCGCATCGTCGCGGCGGTTCAGCACCACGTCCTCGCAGGCCTCGCGCAGCTCCGGATCGATATTGTCGTAAACCGCAAGCTGACCGGCATTGACGATGCCCATATCCATGCCAACCTGGATGGCGTGGTAGAGGAACACGGCATGCATCGCCTCACGCACCGGTTCGTTGCCGCGGAAGGAGAAGGACAGGTTGGAAACGCCCCCCGAAATATGCGTAAGCGGCATGGTTTCGCGGATGGTCTTGGTGGCCTCGATGAAATCAACGCCGTAATTATTGTGCTCCTCAATACCGGTCGCGACAGCAAAGACGTTCGGATCGAAGATAATGTCCTCGGGCGCCAGGCCGGCTTTTTCGGTCAGCAGCTTGTAGGCACGCGCGCAGATTTCCACCTTGCGCTGATAGGTGTCCGCCTGCCCGACCTCGTCAAACGCCATGACGACAACCGCCGCACCGTAATTGTGGACGAGCCGCGCCTGCTGGAGAAACTTTTCCTCGCCTTCCTTCAGCGAAATGGAATTGACGATTGACTTGCCCTGAACGCATTTCAGACCGGCCTCGATGATCTCGAATTTCGAGCTGTCGATCATGACTGGCACGCGGGCGATATCAGGCTCGGCGGCGATGAGGTTCAGGAACTCAACCATCGCCTTTTCGGAATCGATCAGGCCTTCATCCATGTTGATGTCGATGATCTGTGCGCCGTTTTCCACCTGATCGCGGGCAACGGCCAGCGCCGCCGTATAGTCACCGGCGGTGATCAGCTTGCGGAACTTGGCCGAGCCGGTGACGTTGGTGCGCTCGCCGACGTTGACGAAAGGAATGTCCTTGGTCAGCACGAAGGGCTCAAGGCCCGAAAGCGACATGAAGGGCTTGTGCTCGGGGATCGGGCGCGGCTTGTAATCCTTGACAGCTTCCGCAATCGCCCGGATGTGCTCTGGCGTCGAGCCACAGCAACCGCCAACGATGTTGACGAGGCCGTCGCGGGCAAAACCCTGCACCTGACGCGCCATGATCTCAGGCGTTTCGTCATATTGGCCGAACTCGTTCGGCAGGCCGGCATTGGGATAGGCGCAGACGAAGGTATCGGCGACATCGGACAATTCCTGCAGATGCGGACGCATGGCGTCGGCACCCAGCGCGCAGTTCAGACCGATGGTGAAGGGGTTGGCGTGGCGCACCGAATTCCAGAAGGCAGACGGCGTCTGGCCGGACAGCGTGCGGCCGGAGAGATCGGTGATCGTGCCTGAGATCATGACCGGCAGGCGGATGCCTTTTGCCTCGAAACGCTCCTCGCAGGCAAAGATCGCCGCCTTGGCGTTCAGCGTATCGAAAATCGTCTCGATGAGGATGATGTCGGCACCACCGTCGATCAGGCCATCGATCTGTTCGCCATAGGCAATGCGCAGGTCGTCGAAACTGACGGCACGGTAACCGGGATTGTTGACGTCAGGGGAAATCGAGGCCGTGCGGTTGGTGGGGCCGATGGCGCCCGCAACGAAACGGCGGCGGCCATCTTCCCGCTCCGCGCGCTGGGCGGCGCGGCGCACGATCTGTGCGCCTTCGCGATTGAGATCGTAGACGGCATTTTCCATCTCGTAATCGGCCTGCGCAATGCGTGTGGACGAAAACGTGTTGGTTTCCAGAATATCCGCCCCGGCCATGGCGTAGCGGTAATGGATGTCTTCGATGGCGTCCGGCTGGGTGAGGATCAGAAGATCGTTATTGCCCTGCTGGTGGCAGGCGCATCCGATGAAGCGATCACCGCGAAAATGATCTTCGTCAAAACCGAGCCCCTGGATTTGCGTACCCATGGCGCCGTCGAGAATGAGGATGCGTTCGCTTGCAGCTTTGCGCAGCGCCTGGAAGATTTCCGCGCCGTCGCGCTTTGCCCCCACAGGGCCAAAAAGATCGTCTAACACCGGCACACTCCCCATTTCCGCTTCGCAAAACCACAAATCGTCAAGTCACATAAAGATATGTTTATGTCAATATATCTTCAAGGCAAAGGAATGTCTTTGCGCCCATGGGGCACGTTACGAAATATCGCTGCCAGATGACAGGCCTCTATGGCAAGGATATAAGCCGAAGCAGCAAATCGCATGGAGGAAGACATGGCCGAGGACGACCACAACAGCCGCAACTGGAATACACTGCCCTGGCACCGCCAGTGGCTGGTAAAACAGGCCGAGGGGCTTTTCGACTTCTTCCAGTACCGGGCCCTCAATCCTGCCGGCGGCTTTTTTGATCTGGACGCCAAAGGCGCGCCGCTGCAGCCGAACGACCCGATGCGCGGCATCCACGCCTCCGCCCGCATGGTGCATTGCTTCTCCATCGGCCATCTGCTTGGCCGTCCGGGCTGCGGCGATATCGTCGACCACGGCATGACCTATCTCTGGAACAGACACCGCGACAGCGACCATGGCGGTTATTTCTGGCAGGTGAACGATGCCGGCCCAGTGGACGCCACCAAGCAGGGTTATGGCCACGCCTTCGTGCTTCTGGCCGCCTCTTCCGCCAAAATCGTCGGCCACCCGCTCGCCGACCGGATGCTGGCCGATATTACCGATGTGCTGGAAACCCGTTTCTGGGAAGAGAAGCACGGCGCTATCGCCGAGGAATTCAACCGCGACTGGTCGCCCATCGACACTTATCGCGGCCAGAACTCCAACATGCATCTGACCGAAGCGTTGATGGCGGCCTATGAGGTGACCGGCGACAATAATTACCTCAACAAGGCCGAACGCATCGCCGATCTCGTCATCCGCCGCCGCGCCGGCGAACTGGATTTCCGCGTGCCGGAGCATTTCGACGAGAACTGGACCCTCGACAAGGAGTATCGCGGCAACGAAATGTTCCGCCCCTCCGGCTCCACACCCGGCCATTGGCTGGAATGGGCCCGCCTTATTCTCCAGCTCTGGGTGCTGGGCGAACGCCGGCACGACTGGATGCCTGTCGCCGCCAAATCCCTGTTCGTGCAATCCATGGCGCTTGGCTGGGACCGGGACAAGGGCGGCTTCTTTTATACGCTCGACTGGAATGACACTCCCGACAAGCGGGCCAAACTCTGGTGGCCCATGTGCGAGGCGGCGGGTGCGGCGCACTTCCTCAACGAAAACCTGCCGGCGGACCCCTTCTACGAAGACAGCTACCGCCGCATCTGGAGCACGATTGCCAACAGCTTCATCGATCATCGAAACGGTGGCTGGCATGAGGAGCTGACGGAGAATCTGGTGCCCGCTCACACGCTATTCCCCGGCAAGGGCGATATCTACCACGCGCTCCAGGCCTGCCTCATCCCGCTCTTTCCGGCAGCGGGAAGCCTGACAAAGGTCATCCGCGACAGCGGTGGAGACTTCTAAGGCGCGCTGCGAGACCGTTGGTTATGCCGGCCCAGGGCCGGCATAACGCCACGAGGCGTGAGGCTTCGCATCAGAACCCGATCGTTTCCTCGAAATCATCCCAGGACTGATACATTTCATAGCGCCCGATGCCGGGTATAGGCACGTGTCCGTAATAGGGCGAGAGCTGGAATTCGGCGGCGGCCTCGCTCTTGCCGGCCACGGCAGACACATAGATCGCGGAGGCAAGACCCGTTCGGTTCGCCCCATGTTCGCAATGGATCAGGACGGGCTTTTCGGCATTTCGCAGCACGGCTGCAAGCGTTTCCGAATCGTCGACCGAAAGCTTTTCGCTCGAACTCATCGGATAATCGATAAGGCGGATGCCATTGTTTTTCGCCGCGCGGCTCTCAGCCTCATACCATCCCTCGCGCTTTTCATCGCGAAGATTGATGATGGTTTTGATCCCGTAAGCCTTGGCATAGGCCGCGATGTCCTTGCCGCTCGGCTGAGCCGAACGGTACAGTTCCCCGGGTATGACCTCATGAAAATTTCCGGTCAGCTGACCGATGCCCATATGCGCGCCGGCCAGAACCGGAAGCCCAACGACGCAGACAGCGGTGATTTTCAGGAATCTCAGAACAAGGCGCAAAACATCAACCCACGAAGCCGATCGGATGCAGGGGAAGTGGCATTGCAAATGGACGAAAACAAGTCAGCAGGTGCTGACGACACCGCCGCCCGCCGCAGTTAGGGCACCGAACTGCCACTTGAAGCCGCTGAGATATAAGGCCTTTACGACACCCACTGACCGGCTCGAGATTTTTCAAAATGCCGTGATGGCTGCAGGCCCTGACGTCTTCAGCCAAATTCCGCGGAGATAACGGTGACGCGCCATTCCAGCCGTTGCGGCTCTACCCGCTCATTGTTGCGCAGCCGGAAAGAGCGGCAGGCGGAAAAAGTCTGGCCCGCCTCTATTCGCCTCTCACTTACCTGATAGGGATCAAAGGCAACCGAGGCGCGGAAGGCAGGTTCGAACCCTTCGAGCGTATAGGTCAGCCGCTGCACCGCGACCGCATTGTCGTTACGAAAGCTGACGCGGATCGGCAGTGCCGGGTCCGGGCAAGCCGCGTCGAAGCTGGCGGTTGCAATGATATGTTCCAGGCGCTGGCTACCGCGCTGCCAATCATAAATCACGAATGCCGCCGTTGTGGTCCAGATCAGCAGAAGGCCGATGACGACGGATTTCAGATGCCGTGGAAATGCAATGAGAGAAATGAGAAGGATGGCACTGAGAACGGCTCCGACAATCACGTCGCCCCTCCTCCACTAAAATCAATCTCCATTCGATCTCATCCTCCCATGCCTTATCACCCTCGGTCTGTCTTTAGGGGCCAATGCCGTCCGACCGACCGTATGCGCCATGACGTCGAAGCAAGGGCTGCGGCAGACAGCCACAACTTTATGGTCGCCTTCCCCCCTGTCAAGACAACCAAGCGTGACACCTTGCATCAACCCTGGCACCTTCGATGCAACAACACGCGGAACCAAATGCAGCCAAAGGCGTTCCCAGCAACAGTAGAATGATGCGGGGCGATAAAAAGCCGCGATCCGGGGTCGTTGGCCAAGCAATGCCGAGAGGACGCACAGCCTCTTGGAACCGTGAAATCCAGCCCCATATTAAAAGTAGCTAATTTATGCTATGGATGTCAGTCAGCTCAGGGAGAAAACGATGAAAACGCTGATCGTAACGTCACTCCTGGCCCTGTCGGCCAGCACGGCGATGGCCGCGGATGCGGTTTATGAAAACCCGGCACCGCCAGTCGCACAGGAAACACTGCCCGTCTTTACCTGGTCCGGACCTTACCTCGGTATTCAGGGTGGTGCAGGCTGGGCGAACGGCGATTTTTCAGCCGGCGGACCCGTCGTATCGGATAGTTTCGATGGAGGCGTTCTCGGTGCCTTCGCAGGCTATAACTATCAGTTCGATAACAACTTCGTCCTGGGTATCGAAGGTGATGTCGATTACAACTGGAACGACAACGACTATGCGGGTGTCAACGTCGGCACCGACTGGCAGGGATCCGTTCGCGGACGCGTGGGTTATGCCTTCGACCGCGCATTGATTTACGGTACTGCCGGCTGGACCGCGACCCGCGGCTTCATCGAAACGCCCGGCGGCAAGGACAGCACGACCTTTAACGGTTATACCGTTGGCGCAGGCCTGGACTATGCGTTTACCGACAACGTGTTCGGCCGCCTGGAATATCGTTACAACGATTATGGCGACAAGGACATCTTCGGCATCAATACCGATTTCGATCAGCACACGGTCAAAGTGGGCCTCGGTGTGAAATTCTGATCACCGACCAAATTTACCAGGAAAAGCCCGGCCAAGCCGGGCTTTTTGCGTATCGGGGCTAAATTCCTCCCCACCCGTTCGGCTTGCTCGCCCACGCAACATGAACATTCGGCAATCCGCCATTCACAGGCCGTTCACCCATACTGTGCCATCATCCGGGCATAATAGGCCTCTATCTCCGCAAGCAGGCTTATGGAGTAGCCCCGATGAAAAAGATCATTCTTTCTACCATTGCCGCGCTTATCGCGACTGGCAGTGTTTTTGCGTCCTACGGCACCGCTGCCGCGCAGGATTATCCCTATCGTCCGCGCTACGACCGTGGTTATGACCGCGGCGGCCCGCCCCCACCGCCCTACCGCGAACATCGCCGCCACAATGACGGCGCCGCCATTGCCGGCGGCCTCGCCGCAGGCGTCATCGGCGGCCTGATCGGCGGCGCAATCGCCAACGGCAACGGCGGCCCCCGCTACTATGAACCGCCACCGCCGCCCCCGCCGCGCTGCTGGTTCGAAGACCGGCGCGTGCCCAATTCCTATGATGGCGGGTGGCACACGGAAAGCATGCGGGTCTGCGACTGATTCCAAACACCTGTTAGTCTGGCTTGCCCTCGGCGCAAGCCAGACGAACTCCAGACGAGACACGACGCGTCGCAAAGCCGCAATCGTCAAGCCATTCTCCGTAAGCAATTGTGTTCAAAGGGAAATGGTGGGCCCGGAGGGACTCGAACCCCCAACCAAGCGGTTATGAGCCGCCGGCTCTAACCATTGAGCTACAGGCCCTTTCCGGAAAAACTCGTCCGAAACCACCGGTCCGCAATGGTTCGAATCCGGTGGGTCACGCTCTAACGCAATTTTTTGAGCCCGACAAGCCAATCATGCCTGCCAAGAGCGATCCCGCCGCATTCGCTACACAATCTGAGGCAATACCCGTCGCAGGGACTCAATCATAGAGGAAACACCATGAAGACTAAAACGGCCCGCCTTTTCGCGCTCACCGCAATGACGGCAGCAGCCATCATGCCGCTTGCCGCCCAGGTATCTGCGCAGGAGGCCAACCCGCGCGAAGCCACGATCAGTGTTTCCGGCGAAGGTCAGGCGGCCATTGCTCCCGATATGGCGATCCTGTCATTCAGCGTCGTCAAGCAGGCAGAGACCGCCGCCGCGGCACTCACCGAGAACTCCAAGGCGCTGGCGGACGTTCTGAAAGCGCTCAAGGACGCCGCCATTGAAGACCGCGACCTGCAGACCAGCAACTTCTCGGTGCAGCCGCTCTACAAACATTATGAACCGAAGGACGGCGTTTACGTCGCGCCTGAAATCACAGGCTATCAGGTGTCCAATGGGCTCACGGTTCGCGTGCGGGACCTGAAGAAACTCGGCACGATCCTCGACACCTCAGTCAAACTTGGCATCAACCAGGGCGGCGACATTACCTTCACCAACGACAAGCCAGACGCAACGGTGACGGAAGCCCGCAAACTGGCGGTTGCCGATGCCATGGCGAAGGCGAAAACCCTGACGGAAGCCGCAGGCGTCAAACTCGGCCGTGTCATCCAAATCAGCGAAAACATGCAGCGCCCGATGCCGGTGCCCGCAGGCGCGATGCGCGCTTCGATGATGAAGGAAGCCGATAGCGTTCCCGTTGCTTCCGGCGAGAACAACTACAGCGTCGTCGTGAACGTGACCTTCGCTCTCGATCAGTAAGTGCACGAGCGGGCGGCACGCTATCGTGTCGCCCGTCATTGCCTACGCGTCGGCGCAACGTCTTCCTGAAAATGAATTGCCCCCCGCCTGTCCTTCAGGACAAGCGGGGGGCATTTTTAATCTTTCTGCTCGACGGGGATATCAGCAGGTCGATAAAACTGAGGGCTGTTAGCGGCGAATGACGGGGCAGCCGCGCTCGTTCGCAAAGACGACGCGGTCACGACCATGACGGTCGAAGCCAGCAACCACGACACGGCGCGGCGACACATCGACAACACGTGCGCGGCGAATGCCCATGCGGCTTGCCTTTTCTTCAGCGAGCCACGGCGCACAGCCGCGGTTCGGGCGACCCGGGCGACCCCAGCCCTGACCATGGCCATAACCATCACGAACCTGAACGCGCAGCTGGACATCCGAGGCGGCAGAAGCAGCCGGAGCGGTAAAAGAGATACCGCCAAGGGCGATCAGAGCAGCCAGGCCGGTTTTTGCAAAGGTGCTGAACATGAATTCACTCCATTTGTTTCTACGCCGACAGGAGAACCTCCCCGGCGATTGATGCGACATTAGGATCGCCCATCTGAATATCAGCAGAACCGAATGTTCAGCAGGCGTTCAGGGTGCTTAACGCCGAAAGCCTCAATCCGATCCAGAGATCACGCAGAGATATGCAACACAATCTCCCGCCGATGCGGTTGGTCACGATGTTCGAACAGATAAATCCCCTGCCAGGTGCCGAGCACCAGCCTGCCGTCGCTGATCGGCACACCGATCGAGACAGTCGTCAGGGCCGACTTGATATGGGCGGGCATGTCATCTGGGCCTTCGAGCGTGTGGATGATCCAACGCATGGAGGGGTCATCGGAAGGCGGTACAAGCCGGGAAAAATATGAAAGGAGATCACGCTGAACATCCGGGTCGGCATTTTCCTGAATGAGCAGCGAGCAGGATGTGTGCCTGAGGAAAATCGTCAGCAGCCCCTCATCGAGCCCTGCGTCCCTCACCAGCTCATTTGCCTGGCGCGTGAACTCATAAAGACCCTGTCCGCGCGTCGCGATGGTTATTTTCTTCTGCGGCACATTTTTTCTTTCTTATAGTCGGAACAAAATTAGCATTTCCGACGTTCTGCTATGTCAAATTGTACCCGGTATCGCTAGGGGTACATAAGTAAAGCGGCTTCGGCGTCCCAATCCGAGAACAAAGAAGACCGATAATAGTTGCAAATGAGGAAGGGCAGACGGACTAGAATGAATGACTTCGGCTCCCCTTATCTCGAGCAAAAGCCACGCCCTGGCCGCTCACATGCACTGGCCGCGAAAGACTGATAGATGGCGTCCGGTGATTTTCGATTAGATCTGACAAACTGCGATCGCGAACCGATCCACATACCAGGCTATATCCAACCGCACGGCTGTCTCATTGCCTGCGATAATGGCATGCGCGTCGTCGTGCGACACTCCGAGAACTGTCGCGACGTGCTTGGAATCGCGGGTGATATAAACGGCAAAACCGCCGAAGAGGTGCTTGGCAAGAAACTTGTCCACGATCTTCGCAACGCCCTCACCGTCACCGGCAGGACAACACGCCCCGCCATGTTGCCAGCCACGGAACTGGAGAATGGCCGCAGTTTCGACATCACGCTGCATCGCTATAAATCCACGACAATCGTTGAGTTTGAACCGTCCAGAGGTGAGACGCAGCCGCTTGGCACCGCGCGCAAGATGGTAGACCGCATTCGCGAGGCCGATAGCGTCGAAAGCCTGATCTCCCGAACGACCCGACTCATCAAGGCAACGCTCGGTTATGACCGGGTGATGATCTATCGTTTTGAAGAGGATGGCGCCGGCAAAGTCGTATCGGAGGCAAAGCAGCCGGAGCTGGAAAGCTTCCTCGGGCAATATTTCCCCGCCGGCGACATACCCCAACAGGCACGCGCGCTTTATCTGAAAAACACACTGCGCATCATTTCCGATGCGAGCGGTGCCCGCGTCGCGGTTCTGCCTGCCATCGATGCCTCCGGTGAGCCGCTCGATCTCTCTTACGCGCATCTGCGCAGCGTCTCTCCCATTCATTGCGAATATCTGCGCAATATGGGCGTTGGCGCTTCCATGTCCATTTCGGTGATCGTCGACGGTGCCCTGTGGGGCCTGATCGCGTGCCACCATTATTCGCCGCGCGTGCTCTCCATGCCGGTCAGGATCGCAGCGGAGATGTTCGGGGAATTTTTCTCCATGCATCTGCAGGTCCTGAAGCAGAAGCGCCGGCTCGATACCATCAACCGCGCCCATGCAGCGCTCGATCGGTTTCTGCGCCTTGCTGCCCATCACGCCAATATCGAAGAACTGCTGATCGACAGTTTCCAGGATTTTGCCGATCTGATGCCATGCGACGGCGTCGGTCTCTGGGTGGGAAACAACTGGCACGGTCATGGGGCTACACCGCCCCCGGACGTCATTCCGAGATTGGTGCGTTTCGCCGCCTCGGCATCCGGAGGCAGGGTGTGGGCCACCCATGCGCTGTCGCATGCCATACCTGAAGCGGAACTCTATGCTGGCACGGCTGCAGGCATGCTCGCCATTCCCCTCTCACAGGTCAAGGACGACTACCTGCTGTTCTTCCGCAAGGAGATCGTGCAGAACCTGAACTGGGCAGGCAACCCGGAAAAACAATATGAAAGCGGCCCGATGGGCGACCGTCTCACGCCTCGCAAAAGCTTTGCGATCTGGAAAGAGACAGTGCGTTTGCAGGCGCAGCCTTGGTCGGAGGACGACCGGGAAATCGCCGAGGCAGCCAGAATAGCGCTTGTCGAAGTTGCCTTTCATCACAGCGAACTCATAGCCGGCGAAAGAGAACGCGCGGAAGTTCGCCAGCGCATGCTGAATGAAGAGCTCAACCACCGCGTCAAGAACGTCCTCGCCATCATCAAATCGCTGGTCGGCAATCCCTCGCAGGAAGGAAAGACGCTTCAGGAATATGTGACGGCGCTGAAAGGCCGCATTCAGGCGCTGTCCTTTGCACACGATCAGATCATTCGCGGCGAAGGTGGCGGTGCCCTGCGCGACCTTCTCGAGGCGGAGCTCTCGCCGCATCGGTCTCCCGAAACCACGGTCAATCTGGAAGGCCCCCAGGTCACGCTCGATTCCCGCGCTTTCTCCGTCATGGCGCTGGTCTTGCACGAACTGGCGACGAATGCCGCCAAATATGGCGCGCTGTCGCAAAACGGCGGGCAATTGCATGTGCGCTGGCAGATCACAGAGAACCGCGACTGCGAGTTTGAGTGGCGGGAAATCCTGCCGAGAAAACTGCCGACGCCATCCCGCGCCGGTTTCGGCACGGCGCTTATCAGCCGCAGCATTCCCTACGATCTCGGCGGGCGCAGCACCTTGCGTTACCTGCAGGATGGGCTTGAGGCGGAAATTCTCCTGCCTTTCCGTCACGTCTCGTCGGCCACGACAACAGCCGACACGCCAGCGGAGAATGAACCCGCATCGCAGCCCAGGCGCTATAATCGGGAGGAGCCGTTGAAAGTCTTACTTGTCGAAGATCAGATGCTGATCGCCATGGACGTCGAGAACATGCTGGAGGATAACGGCATCAAGACGATCGAAACGGCGACCTCGTCAGCGATGGCGATCGAGAAGCTGAAAACCTATGTCCCTGATGTCGCCATTCTCGACATCAATCTCGGTAGCGACACCTCGATCCCCGTTGCCCGCGAACTTTACCACCGAGGCATCCCGTTCATGTTCGCCACCGGTTACGCCGATGGCAGCATGGTGCCGGATGAATTTGGAACCGTGCCAGTGATTAGGAAGCCCTATGACGAGGATGCGCTGATGGCGGGTATTGCGGTTCTGGTCGGAGATATCGAGCGGGTATGACCCGAACGAGGGCAAGGAGACATCCCTACCACTTCAGGGTCGGGCATCGATGTACGACGGCTTTGCGTGGTCCCGCGAAAGGGCTCGTTTCTACCGTCCAGTGAAACCGCGTTTGGTTGCTTCTGCCGGCGTAATGACATTGCCGATCTTGATTCTAAACGCAGTCACTGCGTAGTTGTCGACATCCACCTCGCATTGAAATGTAACGTCACGCCAAACGTCGCCAACGTTGAACGCCCCGCCGGTAGCGTCAAGAACATTGCCCGATATGCGTCCACCTGTATCCGAAAAGCCGTACATGCCGCGAGTATCAGGATACTCCTCCCTTATCTGCGCGAGCGCTTCAGCTTGGCAAAGCTGCACGATGCGGCGGCGTGGCGGCAGATCGCCGAACATCTGCCGTCTCTGCGCCGGTGTCAGCAGAGCCGATGACAGCAGGTTCTTGGCGGCCGGAAGTTTTGCCGGCTTGTCTTCCTTGACCTCGGAAGGTTTTTCCTCTGCCGGTTTTGCCTGCGGCACAGGCGGCTCCTTCGGTGGAGTTTCCTCCTTCACAGGAGAAACCGCAATCTCCCCCTGTTCGGCGGAAGCCTTGAGGTCGCTGTTGGCAGCGGGGGGCGCGGGCTTTTCCTCGGCACTTTTTTCCGGCTGGCTCGCCGGGTCCGATGATGGCTGCGGCTTTTCCGTTTCCTCGGTCTTGCCCGGCTTATCCTCGGGATCGGCCTGAGCCTCTTCCGGCCTCATTGCGATGGACGGTAGCGTCGCTTGCGGTTGCGGTGTCGGCTTCGTCTCCGCCTCCGCCTTTGGCGGTGGGGGCGGTGGGCGTGGCGGTGGTGGCGGCGGTTTTGGTTTTTCTTCTTCGGCAGGCGCAGCAGGCGGCGGGGGTTCCTCCTGCTTTTTTTCCTCCGGCGGCGGCACCAGTTCGACGCTGACGCTCTCAGGCTCCTGCGGTTCGGCTATCCGCTCCGGCAATTGAAAAAAGAACAGCGCGACAATCGCAAGATGCAGCAATACCGAGACGGGCACAGCCCATCCTCCGCGTCGCCACCTGCCTGCCGAAACCTGTTGCATCTCATCGAACCAAATCGAGGCTGAGCACGTCCATCAGAACGACATGCTCACGTTCACACATAAGGCTTGTCGCAGACTTCGCCAGCGCGGGAAATAAAAAACCCGGCCAGAGCCGACTGACCGGGTTCCATTTTTTTATAAAGCCAAAAGCTTAGCTGTCGAGGAAGCTGCGGAGCTTTCTCGAGCGGCTCGGATGCTTCAGCTTGCGCAGCGCCTTCGCCTCGATCTGACGGATACGTTCGCGCGTAACCGAGAACTGCTGGCCAACCTCTTCAAGCGTATGGTCCGTGTTCATGCCAATGCCGAAGCGCATGCGCAGAACGCGTTCTTCACGCGGCGTCAGCGACGCCAGAACGCGGGTCGTCGTCTCGCGCAGGTTCGCCTGAATGGCGGCGTCGATCGGCAGCAGCGCATTCTTGTCTTCGATGAAGTCGCCGAGATGCGAATCCTCTTCGTCGCCCACGGGGGTTTCGAGCGAGATCGGCTCCTTGGCGATCTTCAGAACCTTGCGAACCTTTTCCAGCGGCATGGCCAGCTTCTCAGCCAGCTCTTCCGGGGTCGGCTCGCGGCCGATCTCGTGCAGCATCTGGCGCGAGGTACGAACGATCTTGTTGATCGTTTCGATCATGTGCACCGGAATACGGATCGTGCGGGCCTGATCGGCAATCGAGCGGGTGATTGCCTGCCTGATCCACCACGTCGCATAGGTCGAGAACTTGTAACCACGACGGTATTCAAACTTGTCCACCGCCTTCATCAGGCCGATATTGCCTTCCTGAATGAGATCGAGGAACTGCAGGCCGCGGTTGGTGTACTTCTTCGCAATCGAGATCACGAGACGCAGGTTGGCCTCGACCATCTCCTTCTTGGCGATGCGCGCTTCGCGTTCGCCCTTCTGCACCATCGAAACGATGCGGCGGAATTCGGCGATGGAGATGCCGGTTTCCGTGGAGAGGTTCTGGATTTCCTGGCGGATTTCCCGGATCGTGTTGCTTTCTTCGCGGGCGAATTCCTTCCAGCCACGAGCAGCCAGATTGGCGATCGACTTCATCCAGTTCGGATCGAGTTCCGCACCGTGATACTGCTCGAGGAAGCTGTCGCGCTTGACGCCGTAGGATTCGGCAAGGCGCAGCAGACGGCCTTCGTTCTGCATCAGGCGCTTGGAAATGTCATAGAGCTGCTCGACAAGGCTGTCGATGCGGTTCTGGTTCAGCGACAGCGACTTCACGGCCGTGATCAGCTGATCCTTCAGTTCCTTGTAACGGCGCTCCTGACCGGAAGAGAGCGTGCCCGTGCAGGCAAGACGTGCCTCCACCTGCTGATCCTGAAGCTTGCGCAGCTTCTTGTAGGTATCGGCGATGGTATCGAGCGTTTCCATGACCTGCGGGCGCAGTTCGGCTTCCATCGCAGCAAGCGAAAGGTTGGACTCGTCGTCGTCCTCTTCTTCCTCTTCCGGCGGCAGGCCGTCGCCACCGACGTCTGTCACATCCTCGTCGCCGGTCGGCGCGCGCAGCTTGCGGGTCTTTTCCTTCTCTTCGGCAGCCTTGCGGTCAGCCTCGATTTTTTCCGGGCTCTGGAACTGCGGCGCGGCCTTGGCTTCCGGGCCGGAATAGGTCGTTTCGAGATCGATGATCTCGCGCAGCAGCGTCGTGCCTTCGTTGAGTTCGTCGCGCCAGATGATCAGCGCCTGGAACGTCAGCGGGCTTTCGCACAGGCCCGAAATCATCGTTTCGCGGCCGGCCTCGATGCGCTTGGCGATGGCGATTTCGCCTTCGCGCGACAGAAGCTCCACGGAACCCATTTCGCGCAGATACATGCGCACCGGGTCATCGGTACGGTCGGTCGGTTCTTTCTTCTTGGCGGTCGCAAGTGCGGTGCCGCCGGAGGGCGCAAGTTCGCCACCCTCGGAATCGTCACTTTCGGAATCGCTGTCATCGTCGCTGGCGGCGGCTTCTTCTGCGTCCTCGTCTTCGATGACGTTGATGCCCATTTCCGACAGCATGGCCATGATGTCTTCAATCCGGTCAGGATCAACCTGATCGGACGGAAGAACTTCATTCAATTCGTCCATGGTCACATAGCCGCGCTTCTTGGCGGCCTTGATCATTTTTTTGACTGCGTCATCCGAAAGGTCGAGAAGCGGGCCATCCGTCGCACCGTCGCGTTCGTTTTCTGCTTCTTCGTTTTCTTTGACTTTGGTTGCCATCTATCTCGTCGCTTTCCCTGACGCTAACACCTGTTCCGCCGCATCGCCGTCCGCCCCATGAGCATACAGCGTTTTGCCGCGAATCACTGTCAGACACCTAACGGAGTGATCTTTAATTGCCGATTAACCACGGCAGCCTCAGGCAGAATGCAAAGACGGTGCACCCGGAAATGCTTGCTCATGCAACTTCTATCCGCCAAGGCTCATTCCACCTTACTTTTCCTGAATTGGTGATTCCCGCTATTTCCCGCCCCGTCAAGCCTTTGAAGGCGAGACAGCTGCGGAATTATTAAAAAGAGCCGCATTTTGCGGGTTATCACCAGACTATCCCCTATTTAGGATGCTGGCCGCAAAAGGCAACCCCATTGGCCGTTCAATTCTCGGCGCAGGTCAGCCGTGGCCAAAAGCCGGCCCCTTCACCCGGCCGGACATGACGCCGAAACCGTCGATGATCGCCTCCTGATTTTCCATGCGACCGATCTCCAGTTGCACCTCAGCGAGCGCCCGCACCAAAAGCGTGCCACGTTCATCATCCGTCGCTTCGGCGATTTCCCGCTCAAGTTCACGCTTCTGCCACAGCAGGGACTTCGTCCGCTTGTGCAACGAAAGCGCCTGCACATATCCCTCGCGCGCATCTTCCATTGCGGCCTGCTCGGTTGCCGTCCACAAACGGGCATTGCGCACCTGCTGGTCCATCGCTTTCAGAAGCGGCTCAAAACCCTGCTGGGACAGCCGCTCGATGAGCGATGCACGGGAAATTTCCGCTGCGTTTTCGGCTGCATAGGTAAGCACCGATGACCACAGCCGTTGAAGATCGCGGTTCTCGTAGTCGATGGCGGCGATCTCGTCATATTCCTCGAGCAGCAGTTCGGGATGGTTGACAATGGTAATGGCGAGAACGCTTTCCCGCAGGGACGGCTTGGTCTGGTATCCCCTGACCAGGCCGGATTGCGCCAGCCGGTCCGAAATGCTGCTGGCCGGCGCGGCCATCGCTCCGCCCCTTCCCGGCGCATTGCGCTGGAAACCGCGGCCCGCCGGTTGTGCGCCGTTCCGACGGAAATTGCCGGTCTGGGCTCCGCCCTGCTGAAAACGTGGCTGGAAGAAGCCGTTCAGCCTGTCGCGCATGTCCTGCTGATAGAACCGACGCACCGTCTCATCGCCGATGACGGCAACGATCTGCCGCAGTCGGCTTTCAAGCTGGGCACGTTTTTCCGGCGTATCGAAAGTGACACCCGATGTCTCGCGGCTCCAGATCATCGCGGCGAGCGGCTTTGCTTCCGACAGCACCCGGTCAAACGGCGCACGCCCTTCCAGCCGCACCAGATCGTCCGGGTCCTTGCCGTCGGGCAGCAGCGCGAAGCTGACGGAGCGATCCGGCTTGATGTGCGGCAAGGCGAGGTCGGCCGCACGGTTGGCGGCGCGAATGCCCGCACCATCGCCATCGAAGCAGAGGATTGGCTGCGGCGACATCTTCCAGAGCAGGTCGAGCTGGCTTTCGGTCAGCGCAGTGCCGAGCGGGGCAACGGCATTTTCGACACCGGCCTGGTAAAGCGCGATGACATCCATATACCCTTCGACAGCGATGACCGTACCGCCGGCCGCCTGCGATGCACGGCGCGCCCGCGAAAAATTGTAGAGAACATTGCCCTTGTGAAACAGCTCGGTCTCATTGGAATTGAGATACTTTGCCACCGCATCCGCGGCCATCGCGCGACCGCCAAAGGCGATCACCTTTTCCCGCGACGACAGGATCGGAAACATGATGCGGTCACGAAACCGGTCGTAAGAGACCGGCACGTTTTCGTGCACCACAAGCCCGCAGGCTTCCATCTGCTCCTTGGGGACGCCCTTGCTTGCCAGATGTTCCTTCAGTGCGTTGCGACTGTCGGGCGCATAACCCAACCGAAAGGTCTCGATGGTGCGCCCCGTCAGCCCGCGATCACGCAGATAGGCCCGCGCCCGCGCGCCAAGCGCCGTTTGCAGCTGATCCTGAAAGAACAGCGTCGCCATTTCCATGACGTCCTGCAGCGAGGTACGCTCGCGCTCCCGCTTTTCCGCTTGGGGATCAGGCTGCGGCATGGGGATGCCTGCCATGTCGGCAACCTGCTGCACGGCCTCGGGGAAACTTAAACCCTCGAGCTCCGTCAGAAAGCGGAAATGATCGCCCGATACGCCACAGCCGAAGCAATGATAGCGGCCCTTGCGGTCCTCGCAGTGAAAACTCGGGCTTTTCTCGCCGTGGAACGGGCAGCAGGCCCAATAATCTCCACGCGACGTGTTGGTCTTCTTCTTATCCCATGACACACGTCGACCGATCACATCGGAGATGTGCACGCGGTCGCGTATCTCATCGAGGAAAGAATTGGAAAAGCGCATGGGTTACCTGTTCGAGGCCAGTCTTCCATATAAGCGCGGAATGGCGCCAGTACCAACCCTTGGAACAGGCTAACAGCCACTATACCCGTTATTCACAGGGCGGCACGAAAGATGGAAACGCCTTTGCGCTCGCTTCTGGCAAATTTGTGGCGCTGCAGCATCACTAAAAATTATGTTTTTGTAATTTGAGCGGTGTGTCTGGGCGGTGTACACCGTAATCACAGTCGAAGCAACGATATCACAGCAATCTGCCGACGCACCGCAGGCACGTCCCCCCCGAAAAAGCCTGCGCTTGTGAGCATTCTGATCCGCCGGAGTGCATTTTCGTCGACAGAAAAAAGGCAGGGCAGCCCACATCTGCCCTGCCTTTACTTTTTCCGCCAATGCCGAACTTACTTCAGCAGTTCCTTCACGACGCCCGAGGCTTTCGCAAAGTCGATCTGGCCGGGATAGCGCTCTTTCAGCGTGTTCATGCACTTGCCCATGTCACGCAGGCCGGAAGCACCGGTCTCAGTAATGACTGCCTGGCAGAGTTCGCGCACCTTTTCGGCCGGGATTTCTTCCGGCATGAATTCCTTGATGATGACGATTTCCTCGCGCTCCTGAGCGGCAAGCTCGGGACGGCCGGCGCCCTCGTAGATGGCAGCGGATTCCTCGCGCTGTTTGACCATCTTTGTCAGGATCTGCATGATGTCCTCGTCGCTGACGGGGTCCTTGCCCACGCCGCGATTGGCGATATCGCGATCCTTGATGGCCGTCTGGATGAGACGCACGGTCGATGTGCGTCTGGCGTCACGAGCCTTCAGCGCATCCTTCAAACTATTAGCGAACACGTCGCGCAGCATTTTTCTTCTCCTTGGGAAAGCCCGCTATCAAGCTTCCTGATACGGAAACTTTCCGCCTTATTTTTCGCAACGACATAAACGAGCAAACACGCTCAAGCAAATCAATTGCATAAGCCCTTGAATCTACGGCAGCTTAAATCCGCGTAAATCTTGGCCCTGCGGTTGACCGCTTGGGCTGCTTTCGTTATTTTCCGGCACCTGCACGAGATTTTAACGAAGGGTCGGAACGCGAGCTTTATCGCGCGCCCCTTTATGTCACGAAGCCTGCGACAAAAATGGCCCCTTACCCCCTGCCTTTCAAGAGGCGGGGTGCGAAGCGGCAGAAACGGAACGAGATGACCGAGACAGCGCCCTGGACTACCCGCAAACCGACTGCAATGCTTGTTCTTGCCGATGGCACGGTGATTGAAGGAACGGGCATCGGCGCAACCGGCAAGGTTCAGGCCGAGGTCTGCTTCAACACGGCGCTGACAGGTTACGAGGAAATCCTGACCGACCCCTCCTATCTCGGCCAGATCGTCACCTTCACCTTTCCGCATATCGGAAATGTCGGCACCAATGAGGAAGACATTGAAGACCTGACGCCCGCCGCCCGCCGTGGTGCTGTCGGCGTCATCTTCAAGGCTGACATCACCGACCCCTCGAACTTCCGTGCCGTCAAGCATCTGGATGCCTGGCTGAAGGCCCGCGGCGTCATCGGCCTCTGCGGCATCGACACCCGCGCCCTGACGGCATGGATCCGCGAAAACGGTGCGCCGAACGCCGTTATCGCCCATGATCCGAACGGTGTCTTCGATGTCGAAGCGCTGAAAGCGGAAGCCAAGGCGTGGAGCGGCCTTGTGGGCCTTGATCTCGCCATCGAAGCCACCTCCGGCCAGTCCTCCACCTGGGCCGAAACGCCGTGGGTCTGGAACAAGGGCTATGGCACGCTCGGCGAAGCCGATGCGAAATATCATGTTGTCTGCGTCGATTTCGGCGTCAAGCGCAACATCCTGCGCCTGTTTACCGGTCTCGATTGCAAGGTCACGGTCGTTCCGGCACAGACCTCGGCTGAAGACATCATGGCGCTGAAGCCGGATGGCGTGTTCCTGTCCAACGGCCCCGGAGACCCGGCCGCAACGGGCGAGTATGCCGTTCCCGTCATCCAGAACCTCATCAAGACCGACCTGCCGATCTTCGGCATCTGCCTCGGACACCAGATGCTCGGCCTTGCGGTCGGCGCCAAGACCGAAAAGATGCATCAGGGCCATCACGGCGCGAACCATCCGGTCAAAGACTTCACGACCGGCAAGGTTGAAATCGTCTCGATGAACCACGGCTTTGCGGTCGACACCAAGTCGTTGCCCGAAGGCGTCGAAGAGACCCATATCTCGCTGTTCGACGGCACCAATTGCGGGCTGCGCATCACCGGCAAGCCGGTCTTCTCCGTCCAGCATCACCCGGAAGCATCGCCGGGTCCGCAGGACAGCCACTATCTCTTCCGCCGCTTCGTCAACCTGCTGCGTGAAAAGAAGGGTGAGGCAGCGCTCGCCGAACGCTGATACTTTTCCAATCCAGACATTACATGCGGCCCGCTTCTCAGCGGGCCGTTTTCATTTCACGCTTCACCAAGAGCACAAAGCGGATGGTGAGAAGAACCGCGGCTGTCGAAAGACCGATCACGAAGCCGAACCATACGCCGCGTCCGCCAAAGCCGAGCGGAAAGGCCATGGTCCAGGCAAGCGCCAGCCCGATCGGCCAATAGGAAATGAGCGCCAGCATTGCTGGTATGCGCGCATCCTTCAACCCGCGCAGCAAGCCTGCCGTGACCGCCTGAATGCCATCGACGAGCTGGAAGATGCCGGCAATCACCACGAGGCTGCTGGCATAAGCGAGAACTTCCGCGGCTTCCGGCAATTTCGGATCGAGGAACCACTTCGCCAGGAATTCCGGCACCGCCGCAAACAGGATGCCGCCGCAGATGGCGATGCCGCAGGCAATGGCGTAGATCATGATCGAGGCACGGATGAGATTCCTGAAATCCCCCTGCCCCCGCGCTACGCCCACACGAACCGTTGCCGCCTGAGACAGACCGAGCGGAATCATGAAGGCGATGGAGGCGAGCTGCAGGGCAATACCGTGGGCCGCAAGCTGCACCGTGCCGATCTGCCCCATCAGGATAGAGGCAGCCGCAAACAGCGTCACTTCGGCAAGAATGGTGATGCTGATCGGCAGGCCGAGACGGAGCACTTCAAACAGCGCATGCCAGTCCGGCCGCCAGAAGCGCACGAAGAGCTCGTATTTCTTCGTTTCCTCCCGCGTCTGCACATAAGCGACGATGAAGATGAAGCTGAAGGCGTTGACGATGACAGCAACGACGGCCGCGCCATTCATGCCCATGGCGGGTAGGCCGAAATGGCCAAAAACCAGCGCATAAGCCAGTATACCATTCATCACCAGCATGATGATGGTGGCATAAAGAATGATGCCTGCCCGGCCGATGGCGCTGACAAGGCCGCGCAGCACATAAAACAGCAGTGCCGGCAGCAGGCCGAACTTGGCGATGGCGAGATAATGGCCCGTCAGCGACGCCACATCCGGGTTCTGCCCGAGCGCAACCAGAATCCGCTCGGCGTTCATGAAGATCGGCAGCGTCAGAAGCCAGTAGGCGATCGCCACCCACATGCCCATGCGCAGCGAGCGGCGCGCAGATGTTGCATCGCCTTGTCCGTAAGCCTGCGCCACCATGGGCACAACCGCGACAGAGAAGCCCGTACCAAAAATAAAGACGACAAAAAAGAACTGCCCGGCCAGCACCATCGCCGCAAGCTTCTCAGCCCCCAGCTGACCGACGATCACCATATCGGTGGTATGGATGCCAAGTTGCGCGAGCTGCGCGCCAATAAGAGGAATTCCGAGAACAAGCGTAGCCTTGAAATGCGAAAACCACGACCCCGATCCGGACGGAACGGTTCCAGCAACAACCGACGAAGACATTGTATTTCACCCGAACATTGGCCGTTGCCCGCGATTTGCGCAACGGCAGCTCGAGATGAATAAAATAATCGCTGCCTCCACGCAACCGGCAGCAGTGGATGGTTAAAAATTAAGCAGCAACGACGCGTTACCGCAAGGTCGGAAAAGACGCACCATCTAAACATAAGTTTAGTCGAATTTTACCATTCATCATTATTCGTTAGAACATCTGAGAGTGCTTTTAAAATCATAAGCTGCATGACGCAGAATATTCCCGCCTTTGAGGCATGTTTTCCCAACCACTGTTCATGATGACCTTATCGGTACATCCGGCTTCAAGGATCTGTAGCTTGCCGAAGAAAACAAATCTCATGACGCGCATTCTTGTTGCCGCGTCATCTCTCGTCGTCGCTGCCTTTGCGTGCTTCTCATATTATATCGACAGTCTGCAGCATCGGGTAACAACCGAAGCCGTGGCGGACAATATTGATTCCTCCGGCAAGCAGGCAGCGCAAAGCATCTCCAACTGGTTGAACGGCCGCATCATGCTGACGGAGACAGTGGCAAAGACGCTTGCCAAGCTTCCGGAAGACGGTGCCAAGCTGGCGTTCCTGGAAAACGACGTGCTGACGGCGCAGTTCATGTCGACCTATTTCGGCAATGCCGAGACCGGCACCTTCACCACCTTCCCCAAGACACCGCTGCCGGAAGGTTACGATCCGCGCAAACGCCCATGGTATCTGGATGCTGTGAAGGCTGGCAAAACTGTTCTCACCGAGCCCTATAATGACGCCTCGACCGGCGGGCTCATCATCACGGCCGCTATTCCGGTCTCCGTCAACGGCAAGCTTGCCGGGGTGACAGGCAGCGATTTCTCGCTCGACTCCCTGGTCAAGATGATCACGTCCGTGGATGCCGGCAAGGACGGATATGCCTTCCTCGTCAGCAAGGACGGCAAGATCCTCATCCACCCCGATGCAAAATTCGTCGACAAGCCGCTGACCGATCTCTTCAAGGTCAATACGCCGGCAATTTCCTCTGCCATTTCCCAGACCGAAATCGACGGCAAGGGCAAGATCACGAGCTTCATTCCGGTTGCGGGCCTGCCTTCGGTCGACTGGTATCTCGGCTTCGTCGTCGATTCGGATGTTGCCTATGGCGCCATCGGACAGTTCCGCATGGCCGCGACCATCGCCACTATTCTCGCGGCAGCTATCATGATCGGCCTTCTCGCTACAGTTCTGTCTCGCTTCATCGTTCGCCCGGTGACGCAGATGACATCTGCCATGGAAGGCCTGGCTGCCGGCAACCTCGATGTCGCCATTCCCGGCCAGGAACGCACCGACCAGATCGGCTCCATGGCTGCGGCCGTCGCCGTGTTCCGCTCGAACGCCATGGAGCGCCTGCGGCTTGAAGGAGATGCCGAAGAAAACCGCACGCTTTCAGAACAGGAGCGCAATGAGCGGGAACGACTGGCAGCCAAGGACGCGGCCGATATTCAGTTCGCCGTCGATTCGCTGGCGAAGGGCCTTGCTCATCTCTCCAACGGCGATCTCAATTACCGTATCGATACGCCGTTTGTGTCCCGCATCGACCGCCTGCGCGACGATTTCAACAATTCCGTCGCCAAGCTGAACGCTGCGCTCAGCACCGTCGGGCAGAACGCGCTTGCGATCGATGCGGGCGCCGGCGAAATCCGCCAGTCGGCCGACGATCTGGCACGCCGCACCGAACAGCAGGCGGCTTCAGTTGAGGAAACAGCGGCGGCTCTTGAGGAGATCACGACCACGGTCAAGGATTCCGCGCGCCGCGCCGAAGAAGTCGGCCGTCTGGTTGATCGCGCGCGCAGCAATGCCGAACAGTCGGGCGTCATCGTGGAAGATGCCGTTCGCGCCATGGAAGGCATCGAGAAATCATCGTCTGAGATCAGCAACATCATCGGCGTCATCGATGAAATCGCGTTCCAGACGAACCTGCTCGCGCTCAACGCCGGTGTCGAAGCCGCCCGCGCCGGTGAAGCCGGCAAAGGATTTGCCGTTGTTGCGCAGGAAGTCCGCGAGCTTGCTCAGCGCTCCGCCAATGCGGCAAAGGAGATCAAGACGCTGATCAATGCCTCGACCTCGCAGGTGCAGTCCGGCGTCGAACTTGTCGGCAATGCCGGCAAGGCGCTGGAAACCATCGTCCGCGAAGTGCAGGAGATCAACCGCCACATCGATGCGATCGTCACCGCATCGCGCGAACAGTCGACCGGCCTTCAGGAAATCAACACCGCCATCAACACCATCGATCAGGGCACGCAGCAGAACGCCGCCATGGTCGAGGAGCAGACGGCAGCAAGCCATGGCCTCGCTTCGGAAGCGGCGGCGCTCAACGAGCTGCTTGCGCAGTTCCAGCTCGCCACGGCCTCGCGGCGGCAGGCGGAATATGGGCGTGCTGCCTAGAGGGAAAACGATATTGGCCCGGTCATTATAGCACCGGATCATGGCCAACCGTCACCCACTCTCGACGTCATCCTCGGGCTTGTCCCGAGGATCCAACCACATCTCGTATAAAAAATAGGTTGCAGATGCTCGGGACAAGCCCGAGCATGACGGAGGAGAGGTTCCAGCCTGCTTCTCACGAATCTCATGGCCGGGACAATCCGGCCATTTTTCTTCGCCACCTCCGGCAATAGACCATTTCCGCCATCGACCCGATCCGCTAGAGCTTGATCGATCATCATCATGGGGAGGAATCTATGCTGGAACTGATGTGGCGCGGCATTGCCATGGGTATTGGCGGCACCGTATTTATGGATATATGGGCAATCGTATTGCACAGGTTCTTTGGCCAGTCCGCGCCCAACTGGGCACCGGTTGGCCGCTGGTTCTGGCATGTGCCGAAGGGCCGGATATTTCACGACAGCATCGCCACGGCGGAACCTTATGAGCACGAACTGGCGCTCGGCTGGATCTCGCACTACGCGGTCGGCATCCTTTACGGCATCGTTCTCGCGCTGGTCGTCCCAACCGCATGGTTTGCCAATCCGTCCTTCATCGAGCCGTGGATCGTCGGCATCGTTACCGTCGGCGCGGGCTGGTTTCTGCTGCAACCGGGGCTGGGTATTGGCTGGGCGGCAGCGAAGACGCCGAACCCCACAAAGGTTCGCATCATGAACCTTGTCGCCCACACGGTTTTTGCGCTCGGCATGTATGCCGTCGCACTCCTGATGCGTTGATGAAAAAAGGGGGCTCATCGGCCCCCTTTTTCAGTGCTATTCTCAAATATTAGCCGAGAACGTATCGCAGTCCTCGACACGACCGCTCTGGAAACCGCGCTTGAACCATTCAACGCGCTGCGCCGAGGTGCCGTGGTTGAAACTGTCCGGCACCACGTAACCCTGCGTCTGCTTCTGCAACGTGTCGTCGCCGATCTGGTGAGCGGCGTTCAGGGCCTCTTCGAGATCGCCGGTTTCAAGAATGCCTTTTTGCTCGGTGAACTTGCCCCAGATGCCGGCGTAGCAATCTGCCTGAAGCTCCACGCGCACCGACATCTTGTTCGCATCCGTCTCGCTCATCGACTGGCGGCGACGGTTGAACTCCGGCAGGACGCCCGTCAGGTTCTGGACATGGTGGCCGACCTCATGGGCGATGACGTAGGCCTGCGCAAAATCGCCTGAGGCGCCGAAACGCTTGTCCAGTTCATTAAAGAAGCTGGTGTCGAGATAGACCTTGCGGTCGTTCGGGCAATAGAATGGGCCGCTCGCCGCCGACGCAGAGCCGCAAGCCGAAGCGACCCGGCCTGAAAAGAGCACGAGCGTGGGTTTCTGGTAGGTCTCGCCAGCAGACTGGAAGATGCCGCTCCAGGTGTCTTCCGTCTCAGCGAGCACTGTGCGTACGAAAGCTGTCGTCTCATCTGACGATTGGCCCTGCGGACGGGTGCCGGACTGCTGCGTGGTGCCACCACCATCCATGGAAAGATCACCGCCGGTCAGCAGTGTCAGCGGGTTGATGCCGAGAACCCAGCTGATCAGAAGGATGACCAGAAGGCCGCCGATGCCGATGCCGCCGCCACGACGGCCGATGGGTATACGCATGCCGCCACGCGAAAACGGATCTCCACCGGGACCCGCGGACATTCCACGACGATCCTCGATATTGTCCGACTGGCGGCGCCCTCTCCATTCCATGATAGTCTCCCCGAAAATTGCCTCAAAAGACACCGTATAACAGCAGTCTAATCAAGTTTGTTCCGGAAGAACATGGTCGATGCGGAAGCGGATTGGTTAAAGGCCCGGCCGTCGTTTTCTCAAGATGCCAAACCCCAGCAAGACGAGCACAAGCAATGTCATCGTGAGCCAGATCGGACCACCACCGCCATCGCCAAAAACGACGGCATGCATGATGCGACCGGGAATGAAGGTGAAGCCACCGGCAATCACAATGCCGCCGAGATAGACACTCTGTATGATACGTCTGTGGCGTTTGATATCGCCTTGGCGAGCGAAAGACACTGCTTTCAGACAGCCATAGATGGTGAACATGGAGAGCAGGTGGAGGGGGCTGAAGCCATAGACCATCCTTATTTCGTGGATGAAGAAGGACGAGATGGACGTCATCACCATCAAGACCACCCAGACTTTGCCGAGGAGCCGGTGTGTCGCCGTTCCCTTTCGGCTCAGGAAAACGACAATACCGAGAATTGCGGCGGGAACGACGGTGGCGACATGAAACTGCACGGCAAAAGGTGCATCAAGAAGCGGCTGTAGCGACATGGAGAAAGGTGATGTCCCGATTGAAATCATCGGCAACTTCGGCAAAACATGCGGAAAAGAAAAACTCTTTGGCGTCAACTGCAGGAAAACTTCGTGGATCACCCCTATCTGCTATCCACGCTTCGTAGAATGCACACCACCCTGCAATCGCGACGGCTGTGGCTGACATTTTTCGCCATACTGGCAATCTTCATCCTGACCGGCCCGTTCGGCACCAGCGAAACCATGAGCTTTGCCGACCGGCTGCTCTACTGGACCAGTGTGCAGGCTGGTGCCTGGATATTGGCGATCACCTTTTCCACGGTCGCGAGCGACATCCTCGCTGGCAGTATCAACAACATGCTGGCCCGCATGATGATTGGCTCTGTTGCCGCCGCCATGCCGATCGGACTTCTGCTTGCCGTGACGAACCACGTATTCTTCGGTAAAGACCTGGACTTTGCTTCGGTACCCGGGAGCGCCATCTCGGCGCTGCCGCTCTGCGTCATCTTTTGCCTGCTCAGTTATCTCGCCGTCTGCCAGTCGTTGCCCGCAGCCGAAGAGCCGGCTGACGCGGGAGAGAATGAGGGCAAAAGCGACGTACCCTTGCTGGAACGCCTGCCGCCGCAGAAGCGCGGTGCACTGCTGCGGCTTTCTGTCGAGGATCATTACACCGAAATCGTCACGACCCGCGGGCGTGAGCTCGTGCTTTTACGCTTTGCCGATGCCTTGCGGGAAATCGGTCTTGCGCAGGGCTTGCAGGTCCACCGCTCCCACTGGGTTGCAGATGCGGGCGTGGTGTCGCTTTCAAGAAAATCGGGGCGCTTGTGCGTGGTGATGCAGGGCGGCGAGGAAATTCCTGTCAGTCGCCCTTACACCTCGGCGGTACAGGCCCGTTTTGCCGCGCTTGCCCCTGCCCGTTAAGAGTTTCTGTCGATTCCGGAATTTATGGGGTTCCGTTCTCAAAAACATTTGCCTATAAGCCGCTTCTAGCCTGAAAACATTTGAATTGCGCTCCCCGGCCGGTGATCTTCCACCCTGGCCGGTGTTTTGCGCAACCGAAAAGCGGAACGAGAGAGCCCATGCCGAAGCGCCAAGATATCAAGTCCATTCTCATCATCGGCGCGGGACCGATCGTCATCGGTCAGGCATGTGAATTCGATTACTCCGGTACGCAGGCCTGCAAGGCGCTGAAGGAAGAGGGTTACCGGGTCATCCTGGTCAACTCCAACCCGGCCACCATCATGACCGATCCGGGTCTTGCCGACGCCACTTACGTCGAGCCGATTACCCCTGAGGTCGTGGCCAAGATCATTGCCAAGGAGCGCCCGGACGCGCTACTGCCGACCATGGGCGGCCAGACCGCGCTCAACACGGCGCTTTCTCTCAAGCGCATGGGCGTTCTCGACCGCTACAATGTCGAAATGATCGGCGCGAAGCCCGAAGCCATCGACATGGCCGAAGACCGCGCGCTCTTCCGCGAAGCCATGGCCCGCATCGGCCTTGAAACCCCGCGCTCGATGCTCGCCAACGCCACCGAAATCAAGGATGCCGACCGCAAGAAGCATGAAGCTGCGCGGGCGGAACTGAAGGGCAAGCTCTCCGGCCCGGACCTCGACAAGGCGCTGGACGAGCTGGAAAACCAGTGGAACCTCGGCGAAACCGACCGCAAGCAGCGTTACATGGCCCACGCCATGGCCATTGCCGCCCAGGCCATCGATCATGTCGGCCTGCCCGCCATCATCCGCCCATCCTTCACGCTCGGCGGCACCGGCGGCGGCATCGCCTATAACCGTTCGGAATTCTTCGACATCGTCTCTGGTGGTCTCGACGCCTCGCCGACCACGGAAGTTCTGGTCGAAGAATCGGTTCTCGGCTGGAAGGAATATGAGATGGAAGTCGTCCGCGACAAGGCGGACAATTGCATCATCATCTGCTCCATAGAAAACATCGATCCGATGGGCGTCCATACCGGCGACTCGATCACCGTCGCGCCGGCGCTGACGCTGACGGACAAAGAATACCAGATCATGCGCAACGCCTCGATTGCGGTGCTGCGTGAGATCGGCGTTGAGACCGGCGGCTCCAACGTGCAGTTCGCCGTCAATCCGAAGGACGGCCGCCTGGTCGTCATCGAAATGAACCCGCGCGTGTCGCGCTCCTCTGCGCTGGCTTCCAAGGCAACCGGCTTCCCCATCGCCAAGATCGCCGCCAAACTCGCTATCGGTTACACGCTGGACGAGCTGGAAAACGACATCACCGGCGGTGCGACCCCGGCATCGTTCGAACCCTCGATCGACTACGTCGTCACCAAGATCCCGCGTTTCGCCTTCGAGAAATTCCCCGGCGCCTCGCCAATCCTCACCACCGCCATGAAGTCGGTCGGTGAAGTCATGGCCATCGGCCGCACCTTCGCGGAATCGCTGCAGAAGGCGCTACGTGGCCTCGAAACCGGTCTCACCGGTCTCGATGAAATCGAAATTCCCGGCTTCGAAGAAGGCGAAGGCTCCAAGAACGCGATCCGCGCCGCAATCGGCACACCGACGCCGGATCGCCTGCGCATGGTCGTCCAGGCGCTGCGCATGGGCATGAGCGAAGAGGAAGTCCACGAAAACTCGAAGATCGACCCGTGGTTCATCGCACAGTTCAAGGCCATCGTGGATACGGAAGCCCGCATCCGCGAGCATGGGCTGCCGCAGGATGCCGAAAATCTGCGCATGCTGAAAGCCATGGGTTTCTCCGACGCCCGCCTCGCCAGCCTGACGTCCAAGCGCCCGAAGGAAGTGGCCGAGCTGCGCAACAGCCTGAACGTCCGCCCGGTCTTCAAGCGCATCGACACCTGTGCGGCTGAATTCGCCTCGCCGACTGCTTACATGTATTCGACCTATGAAATTCCCTTCGTCGGCGCCGCCCGCTCTGAAGCACAGGTCTCCGACCGCAAGAAGGTCGTCATCCTCGGCGGCGGCCCGAACCGTATCGGCCAGGGCATAGAGTTCGATTATTGCTGCTGCCACGCCGCCTTCGCGCTGAAGGACGCCGGCTTCGAAGCGATCATGATCAACTGCAACCCGGAAACGGTGTCTACCGACTACGACACCTCCGACCGCCTTTATTTCGAGCCACTGACGGCTGAAGACGTGATCGAGATCATGCGCGCCGAACAGGAAAAGGGTGAGCTCGTCGGCGTCATCGTGCAGTTCGGCGGCCAGACCCCGCTGAAGCTCGCAGAGGCGCTTGAAAAGAACGGTATTCCGATCCTCGGCACCGCGCCTGACATGATCGACCTCGCAGAAGACCGCGATCGCTTCCAGAAGCTGCTGATGAAGCTCGATCTCGCCCAGCCGAACAACGGCATCGCCTATTCGGTCGAGCAGGCCCGCCTCGTCGCCTCGGAAATCGGCTTCCCGCTGGTCGTTCGCCCGTCCTACGTTCTGGGTGGCCGCGCCATGCAGATCATCCATTCGGAAGGTCAGCTCCAGACCTACCTGCTCGACACGGTTCCGGGGCTCGTTCCCGAAGACATCAAGCAGCGTTACCCGAACGACAAGACCGGCCAGATCAACACCCTGCTCGGCAAGAACCCACTGCTGTTCGACAGCTACTTGACCAACGCCGTCGAAGTGGACGTCGACGCGCTGTGCGACGGCGAAAACGTCTTCGTATCCGGCATCATGGAACACATCGAAGAGGCCGGCATCCACTCGGGCGACTCGGCCTGCTCGCTGCCTTCGCGTTCGCTGTCGAAGGAAACGCTCGACGAACTGGAACGCCAGACGACCGCTCTTGCCAAGGCGCTCAAGGTCGGCGGCCTGATGAACGTTCAATACGCCATCAAGGACGGTACGATCTACGTTCTCGAAGTCAACCCGCGCGCCTCGCGTACCGTGCCATTTGTCGCAAAAACCATCGGCGCGCCGATCGCCAAGATTGCCGCCCGCGTCATGGCGGGCGAAAAACTCGGGCCGGCAATTGCCGCTTATGGCGAGAAGCCCGATCCGCGCAACCTCAAGCACATTGCCGTCAAGGAAGCTGTGTTCCCCTTCGCGCGCTTCCCGGGCGTCGACATCCTGCTTGGACCGGAAATGCGCTCGACCGGTGAAGTCATCGGCCTCGACACGGATTTCGCGCTCGCCTTCGCCAAGAGCCAGCTCGGCGCCGGTGTCGACCTGCCGCGCTCCGGCGCGGTCTTCGTCTCGGTCCGTGACGAGGACAAGGAAGGCGTTCTGCCCGCCATCCGCATTCTCGTGGAAAGCGGCTTCAGAGTGTTGGCGACCGGCGGCACCCAGCGTTTCCTTGCCGAAAAGGGCATCAACGCCGAGAAGATCAACAAGGTGCAGGAAGGCCGTCCGCATATCGAAGACGCCATCCGCAACCGTCAGGTCCAGCTGGTCATCAACACCACCGACAGCAACAAGGCGATTTCGGACAGCAAATCGCTGCGCCGCGCCACGCTGATGCAGAAGGTGCCTTATTACACGACGATGGCCGGCGCAGAAGCCGCAGCCCTCGCCATCCAGGCGCTGAAGGCCGGAAATCTGGAAGTGAAGCCGCTGCAGAGCTACTTCAACTAAGTACTCCGAGTTCAGCCCTCTATAAAACGCCGCGAGCCACCGGGCTCGCGGCGTTTTTGCATTGCGTAATCCAGCTGTCATCCGGCAGCGGTATCAAGACCGCGATCCCCGCGCATCGCCGGCAGTGAGGTCTACAAGACCGGATAACGCGGTTCCCTTAAATGAACCGACCATGCGTCAGCGGCAATGTCGACGCGCCAGGCCCTTCAAAAGCAATCAACCTCAACAACCGTCTTGATCCGACACCAATTTATGATATCATAAATACATCATTTTTTATGAGGTTTTCATGTCGTCTTGTATTGCAGATAAGCCGGTTTCCACCCACCACGGCTATGTTGCCGTAAGTCTGATCATTGCGGCGATCGCCATTGCCATCGGCATGCTCGCGTATCAGATCCATATCTGGCAGTCGTCCGGCACGTTTTCCTTCCTGCCACTGCTGGTCTCGGCCCTGCTGATTGGCGTCGCGGTCCTCATCGGCTTCGGTGTATTCATGATCCAGCCGAACGAAAGCGCGGTCTTTACCCTCTTCGGCAAATATCAGGGCACCGATCAGTCGGCCGGGCTTCGCTGGATGAATCCCTTCTTCAGCATTCAGCGTATCTCCCGTCGTCTCCAGACCCACCACATTGAATCGATCAAGGTCAATGATGCGGCGGGCAATCCGATAGAGATCGGAGCCGCGCTTGTTTGGCATGTCGGAGATTGCGCAAAGGCGCTTCTGGAAGTCGACGATTTCAAGAATTTCGTCGCCATGCAGGCAGAAACCGCCCTTCGCAAAATCGCCAGCCAGCACCCTTATGACAACTGGTTAGGAGGTGACGAGGGATCTGGCTATCGTTTCGCTGCGCGATGGCGGGGAAGATATAACCGTCAACCTCGTTGCTGAACTGCGCAATCGGGTCGCCGCCGCGGGCATCGAGGTCACCGACGCCCGCATCACGCACCTTGCCTACGCACCGGAAATCGCAAGCTCCATGCTGCGACGCCAGCAGGCGGCGGCGGTCATCGCGGCGCGACGCACGATCGTCAAGGGTGCCGTTGAGCTTGTAAAGGAAGCGCTTATGGGCTTGAAAGAGAAGAACATCGAAATCGACCACGAACGTCAGGCCGCCATGGTCTCCAACACGCTTATCGTCCTCGTCGGCGAAAAGGACGCAACGCCGGTTATCAACGCCGAAACATTGTACGGATAAAATTGATGGCTGGGCGCCCGCCCGGTCCCGAGCGAACAGCATTTCCGCTCCGGATCGAACCTAAAATTCTCGAAGCGGTCAAGCGCTCTGCAAGTTCAGACTTGCGGAGCGTCAACGCTCAGATCGAAATCCTGCTGCGCGAAGCGCTCTCCCGGCGGGGCGTGCTGGGCAAGAGCGACGACGGGTCGTAGCCGCCGCGACGAGACCATACTGATGCTTGACCATGTCTGCACTGGAGTTCTTCAGGCGGCCAGCGCTTCCCGCACACAGTTTCGGCCTTCGCTCTTGGCCCGATAGAGCGCGCGGTCAGCCATCTCGGCCAGTGCCTGGAGATCACAATCCGTCTCGCCGCCCGTGGCGACGCCGATGCTGATGGTCACGGCGATCCGCAACCCGCCACAATCCACTTCGTTTAAAGCGACCGCGTTGCGAATGCGCTCTCCGATCATCGTGGCCCGTTCGCTGCCTGCGCTGGGAAGAAAAATGATAAACTCCTCGCCGCCATATCGGGCGAGCACGTCCCCTCCCCTGATACTGCCGCCAATGCGCTTCGCCACTTCCTGCAGCACGCTATCTCCGACCGCATGGCCGAAACGATCGTTGATGGACTTGAAGTGATCGATATCCAGCAGCATCGCCGCGTCCGTCGGTTCAGGCTTTACCGGCATCGTCTGGAAGAAAAAGCGCCTGTTCTTTACGCCCGTGAGCGGATCGGTATTGGCAAGCACCAGGAGTTTTCGTTCGGAGCGTTCCGCAACCAGCATCATCACGAAGAGAGCGATCGCAAAATTCAGCATGATGATGAGGAAAAACGCATTGACGATATTGATGGAGGCGAGGGAGGGCGAAAGCAGGCCTTTGACCACTGAAAGCGAAATCAGCCCGGAAAGACCGGTGATGACACCAAGAGCAACACGCGAAAGCAGCGGCTCCTTCTGCCAACCGATAAGCAGCACCCATGCTGCACTAAGATAGGCCAGCGCCGCGCATGCGTTGAAGAGCATCGCGCGCAACGCATTGTTCTCGGCCACCTGAAAGGCAATGATGATGCCGATCACGGCGACGAGACAGGTCATCATCAAGGTCTTGCGCGTCACCCTTCGCCCATCGCTCAGTGTCTTTAGGCCGAGCCAGATCAGCATGTAACCCGCGATGCCGAAGATGACGCTGCCGAGCTGCCACACGGCGGGCGGCACGATTTTCCACTCGCCATAGCCGGCAAGCGTGGAGCCCACCGTCATTGCCGCAAAACCCGCCGCCAGCGTAATGGGGCCACGCAGCCCCCTGTTAGTCAGCATCAAATAAATGAAACTCAACAGGCCCACGATATAGGAGCATTTCTGCATTAAAATGACTGTTGCAAGGTCAAGTTCGCCAAGCATAATATGTCCATCTATAAATATTTTGACGGGACATATAAAATGAATCGCATAAGTTTCAATTAAAACGAAAACTTAACGACACGTAAAAACACGCGGCGCGGGTTCTGTCATGAATAAAGGCAATCCCCAACATAAATTTATTCGAATTTACTTACATAAAGTATATCGTTCTTGAATTGCGTCATTTCCATATCTTTTCGCTGTGCATCGGGGATGCGAAGAAGATAGGAAGGGTGCACGGTGATAAAAAGCGTCCTGCCCTCGTCTATCGGCAGCGGACGACCGCGCACCTCCGTGACTTTCTCCTTGCTGCCGGTCAGTGCGTAATGCGCCGTCGCACCCATTGCGACGATGAGCTTCGGCCGCACGAGCGCGATTTCCTGATTGAGCCACCAACGGCACTGCTCAACTTCACCGGCATTCGGCCGCTGGTGAATGCGCCGTTTGCCGCGGGATTCATATTTGAAGTGTTTGACGGCATTGGTGACGTAAAGGCTGTTGCGCTCGATGCCGACCTCGGCAAGCGTGCGGTCAAAAAGCTGGCCAGCGGGACCGACAAAGGGTTTGCCTGCAAGATCCTCGTGATCACCGGGTTGCTCGCCAACGATCATGATCTTTGCGTTTTCAGGACCGGCGCCGAATACCGTCTGAGTGGCATTGCAATGCAACGGGCAGCGCGTGCAATGACTTGCCTCCCGCGCCAGCGAGGTGAGCGTGCCATCAGGCACCGGTTGCGGCATCTCACGCGCAGCCGCTGCCGCCTGCAGCCTATGGTGAAACGGCTGCGGCTGGCTTGCCGCCTTGGCAGCCATCTCCATCACCCGCGCCTCCGCGCCGAGAATAAGGTCGGGAATGAGATCGGCCTCGGGCAGGTTCTTCCAGTATTTTTTCGGCATTTCCGCCGTCATGGCTTTGATTTTGAGACGCGCCGGATTGAATATATTGGCGTAATAGGTCCGCCATAGTTCATCCGTCTCATCGGTGAGATCGGGCTTTTCGGCTGGCTGCCGCGACGTCTGAAGCGCGGTCCCATCCCAACGCGCAGACCCGTTTGGCGTGGCGATCAGCCAGTCCATGTCGGTAAATCGGCGCTGAAAAAACGGCGCTGTCCGCTCCACGATGAAATGGTCCGGCTCAAACCAGGCGATAAACCGCCGCCGCCCACCCTGCCCTTGCGGCAGAGGCAACTCCTTGAAACGAACGAAAGCCGTCATCTTGTGACAGTCGCGGCGCACCGATTTCTCCAGTAGCCGCGCCTCGGCGACATCTGGGTCCGACTTGAACTGCAACAGGGCGCGATCCTGCCTCAGCCGCCACAACAGCCTGTAAAGCAAAGCAAATCGCCCCGGATCGCTGTGGCAGATGACCGCCTGCGCAAGCGCAACAAACGAAGCCGGCACCGAAATCTCGGCGGTGCCCGGCTTGAACGGGGGTAGAGGATCCCCGGCAAAGTCCAGCAACCCCGCCATGTCCCCGTGTAACCGCCAGTCGATCCGCTCAGGCGGGATATCCCCGGCAAGTGCCGCCCGGGCAGCGTCCCGCCACTCGCCAAACTCGCCCCGCCCCTCAAGGATCGGCCCATACATCACAGAAGCGACAATTGTTCAGGCTGCGGCGCAAACATGGCGCGCAGATCCGGCCGCTCGGTCAGCTTGCCTGGCGTCCAGCCCTCCGCAACGATAAAAGCCTTCACCTTCTTGAGAGAAACGCCAAAGCGGGCGACATCCTCCAGCCTTAACCGCCGGAAGCGCCGCGAAGACAGGATGGACGCGACCGTCTTCGTGCCGAAACCAGGGACACGCAGGAGGATTTCACGATCTGCAACGTTGATATCCACGGGGAACCGCTCACGATGTTTCAAGGCCCAGGCAAGCTTTGGATCAATATCGAGATCAAGCATGCCGTCTCCGCCAATCGCCGTGATTTCGCCGATATCGAAACCGTAAAAGCGATAAAGCCAATCGGCCTGGTAAAGCCTGTGCTCCCGCATCAGCGGCGGCTTGATGAGCGGCAGGTTTTTCGATGAGTCCGGAATGGGGCTGAAGGCCGAATAATAGACACGTCGCAAGCCGTAGCTGCCATAGAGCCGGGCGCTGGTGGAGAGAATGGTGCTGTCGTCAGCCCCATCGGCCCCCACGATCATCTGCGTGCTCTGCCCGGCCGGGGCAAAACGCTTGGTCTTTCTCGTCCTGACAGTCGGCTCCCCCGCCTCCTCTATCTTCAGCCGGATATCAGCCATCGAGCGGCGGATGTTGGCCGGCTGCTTCTCCGGTGCGAAACGGCCAATGCCGCTGTCGGTCGGCAATTCGATATTGATCGAAAGGCGGTCCGCATAAAGCCCCGCCTCCTCGATGAGTTTGGGCGATGCTTCCGGAATGGATTTCAGATGGATGTAACCGCGAAAACCATGCGTCACGCGCAGCTCGCGAGCAACGCGCACCATTTCTTCCATCGTATGATCTGACGACCGGATGATGCCCGACGACAGAAAAAGCCCCTCAATGTAGTTGCGCCGGTAAAACTCGAGCGTAAGCCAGACCACTTCTTCCGGCGTGAAGCGCGCCCGCTCCACATTGCTGGACGACCGGTTGATGCAATAGGCGCAATCATAAATGCAGAAATTGGTGAGCAAGATCTTCAGGAGCGAAATGCAGCGTCCATCGGGAGCGTAAGCATGGCAAATGCCCGACCCTTCCGTGGAACCCAGACCGCCTGATGCTGCAGAGTTTCGTTTGGTCGTGCCACTCGATGCGCAGGACGCGTCGTACTTCGCTGCGTCGGAGAGAATGGCCAGCCGTTGCCTGATCGACTTCTTCATGGATATGTTCTCTATATGTTCTATTGAAGATTGTCAATCTTGGGGAACAAGATATTGATAATATTATGGAATAATCACGCCTGAAATTTGCTGGCCTTTCGCGGTCGTCTTCTGATATAGTCGGCTCAGATTTGATTTTGGCATGGTTCCGGAGTTCCTCTCCGGAACCTGTTTCTTTTTGTGTCTGCAAGTAAAGCGACCGGAATGCGAAGGATAAAAAAATGGTAGAAAAAGTACCGATGACTCAGGGTGGATTCGTCAAGCTTCAGGAGGAGCTTCGCTGGCGCCAGCAGGAGGAACGCCCCCGTATCATCGAGGCGATTGCGGAAGCGCGCGCTCACGGCGACCTTTCGGAAAATGCCGAGTACCATGCTGCCAAGGAAGCCCAGAGCCACAATGAAGGCCGCATCACCGAACTCGAGGACCTGACGGCGCGCGCCGAAGTCATCGACCTGTCGAAAATGTCGGGCTCGAAGATCAAGTTCGGCGCCACGGTCAAGCTGGTTGACGAAGACAGCGATGAGGAAAAGACCTACCAGATCGTCGGCGATCAGGAGGCCGACGTGAAGGCCGGCCGCATCTCCATCTCTTCCCCCATCGCCCGCGCCCTGATCGGCAAGGAAGTCGGCGACAGCATCGAAGTCAACGCGCCCGGCGGCGCCAAGGGCTACGAAATTCTCGCGGTTCAGTGGGGCTGATCAGCCCCATGCAATGCGCCCATCCGGGCGCATTGTTTTTCAGCGCCACAGATTTCTGAAATCAGCCGCAGAGACGGAAGCCGAGCTTGTCCAACGTCAGTCTGAAAGATGTGCAGGTGCTTGCGCCGAATTTCAAGCGCAGGCTCTCCGGCGTGACCTCCACCATCGTTCAACTGATACCGGTGCAGAACCGGCTGGGGCAGAAGGTCGCCGTCATCGGCCCCGGTCTGCCGCCGCATCTGCCGCATGTTCGCTTTCGCGACCTTTGGCAGCTATGGCGAAATGGCCCGTTTGGCGGCCCGCGCGTGTGGCATGCACGCCGTAACCTGGAAATGCTGCCCGGCATCATCATGCGGGATGTGCTGCGCATGAAGGTGAAGCTGCTCTTTACCTCCGCGGCGCAGAGGCGACATTCCGCCTATACGCGCTTCCTGATTTCGAAGATGGATGCCGTTGTTGCCACCAACGGCCGTTCCGGCTCGTTTCTGGAAGTGCCGCATCGAGTCGTCATGCACGGCGTCGATACCGATCTCTTCCATCCCCCAGCGGGTCCGGACGACACGATGGCAGCAGCGGGCCTGCCCGGACACTATCTCATCGGCTGCTTCGGACGCGTGCGCCATCAGAAGGGCACGGACCTGTTCGTGCGTGCGATGATCGAACTGTTGCCGCATTACCCTGAGTGGACGGCGGTTGTTTCCGGGCGGGTGACGAAGGAACACACGGATTTTGGCGACAAGCTCGTCGCCGATGTCGAAGCGGCCGGCCTGGCGGAGCGTATCGTCTTTCAGGGCGAGGTTGACGACATCAAGCCGTGGTACCGGCGCTTGAGCCTTTACGTCGCACCATCGCGCAACGAGGGTTTCGGTCTCACGCCGCTCGAAGCCATGGCCTCGCAGACAGCCGTGGTTGCGAGCAATGCCGGCGCCTATGAAGAAATGATTGTTGAGGGCCAGACCGGCGCCGTTGTCGCGGCGGGAGATTACCCAGCACTCCGCGATGCGATAAAGCCCTATCTTGCCGATCCCGATCGCGCAAAGGTGCATGGCAGCGCCGGGCTCGCCCATGTCCGCAGGGCTTTTCCGCTTGAAAAAGAAGCGACCAGCCTTGGCGAGGTCTACGACGCCCTACGGCGTGCGTGACGCGGCCAGCGCGTCAACTGCGACAGGTTCGGATCAGATTTCCACGAGGCCGACGCGCTTGACCTGACGGATGGTCAGCATCGTTCGCACCGTGTCGACGTTCTCATCCGCGGTCAGGACCTCGATGACGAAATCTTGAAACTCCGTCAGGTTTTTTGCCACGCAATGCAGCAGGAAGTCGCTTTCGCCTGAGACCATCCAGGCCTGCCGCACCAGTGACCAGCCGGCGGTTGCCGCCGCGAAAGCCTTCAGATTGCTGTCCGCCTGTCGCTTGAGGCCGATCATGCAGAAGGCGACAAGATCAAAACCGAGCTTCGGGGCATTCAACATGGCGTGATATCCCTCGATCACGCCCGCCTCTTCCAGCTTGCGAACGCGTCTCAGGCACGGGGGAGCCGAGATGCCGACCCGTTCGGCGAGTTCCACATTGGTCATGCGCCCGTCGCGCTGCAATTCGCGCAGGATTTTCAGATCGATGGCATCGAGTTCGACGCTGGTCACGAAAGAGTACCTCGTTAAGGTGGAGAACTTCCTTGTACTATCCGGCGCGGGATTCGCAACATTATGACGCTGCCCGGTCACAAAATTGCGCAGACATCCACAACTGCCTTGTTGGTAACGCAAGGCTGCCCTTGAATAAAGACACTAGACAACCTTAAATACCGGGCAACGAAGGGGTTGCGGCCCGTCCGCCGTCCTGCGGCTGGAGTGCATGGCGCAAAGGCCCGTTATTGAGAAGGAAGGTTTCCATGACTGCCCGCCACACGAAGGTATTGATCATTGGCTCCGGTCCCGCCGGATACACGGCAGCGATCTACGCCGCCCGCGCCATGCTGAAACCCGTGCTGATTGCCGGCATGGAACAGGGCGGTCAGTTGATGATCACCACCGATGTCGAGAACTATCCGGGCTTTGCCGATCCCATCCAGGGTCCCTGGCTGATGGACCAGATGCTGAAGCAGGCAACCCATGTGGGCGCGGAAATCGTCAGCGACCTCGTGACTGAAGTTGAAACCAACGTACGGCCATTCGTGGTGAAGACTGATTCCGGTCAGGTCTGGACCGCCGATACGCTGATCATCGCCACCGGCGCCAAGGCCAAGTGGCTCGGCATTGAGAGCGAGCAGCATTTCCAGGGTTTTGGCGTTTCCGCCTGCGCCACCTGCGATGGGTTCTTCTATCGCAACAAGGATGTGATCGTGGTCGGCGGCGGCAATTCCGCCGTGGAAGAGGCGCTCTATCTTGCCCATATCGCCAAGACGGTAACCGTCGTGCACCGTCGCGACAGCTTCCGTTCGGAAAAAATCCTGCAGGAGCGCTTGTTCGCCAAGGAAAACGTCAACATCCTCTGGAACACGGAAGTCGCTGAAATTACCGGTGCGCCGGCAAAGCCGCCAATGCCACCTTCCGTTTCCGGCGTGAAGCTGCGGGACACCAGGACGGGCGCGATCAACGACATGCCTGTCGATGGCGTCTTCGTCGCCATCGGCCACGCCCCTGCGGTCGAACTGTTCAAGGGCAAGGTGAAGCTGAAGGACAATGGCTATATGTGGACGGCCCCCGATTCCACCGCCACCGACGTGGAAGGCATCTTTGCCGCCGGCGACGTCACCGACGACATCTATCGTCAGGCCATCACTGCCGCCGGGATGGGCTGCATGGCGGCGCTGGAAGCGGAACGTTACCTCACCGCGCATCAACCGCTTGCAGTTGCAGCGGAATAACCGAAAGGCAGGATAGGCATGGCAATGCCATTGGACTGGGATAAACTGCGCATTTTTCATGCCGCAGCCGAAGCAGGGTCGTTCACCCATGCTGCTGACAAGCTGCACTTGTCCCAGTCGGCCATCAGCCGTCAGGTCAGCGCGCTGGAGCAGGATGTCGGCGTCAAACTGTTCCATCGCCATGCCCGCGGCCTCATCCTCACCGAACAGGGTGAGTTGCTCTACCGCACCGCTCACGACGTGTTGCTGAAACTTGAAACCGTCAAGATGCAGCTCACCGAAACGACGGAGAAGCCGAGCGGCAAGCTGCGCGTCACGACGACCGTCGGCCTCGGCCAGGGGTGGCTGACGGACAAGGTGCAGGAGTTTCTTCAGCTCTATCCGGAAATGTCGATTCAGCTCATCCTCGACAATGAGGAGCTGGACGTGAACATGCGTCACGCCGATTGTGCGATCCGCCTGCGCCAGCCGCAGCAGTCGGACCTCATTCAGCGAAAGCTGTTCACCGTGCACATGCACGTCTATGCTGCGCCGTCCTATATCAACAGATACGGCGAACCACAGTCGATCGAAGACCTCGATAATCACCGCATCATTTCCTTCGGTGAACCGGCGCCAAACTACCTGCTTGATGTCAACTGGCTCGAAAATGCCGGACGCTCCTCCGACAATACGCGCACGCCGCACCTGCAGATCAACAGCCAGACCTCGATCAAGCGGGCCTGCCTGCTGGGAATCGGTATTGCCTGCCTGCCGGATTATATCGTTGGCCGCGATCCCGGCCTCATCCAGCTTTCGCTCGCGGCCGACATCCCGTCATTCGATACGTATTTCTGCTATCCCGACGAGATGAAAAACGCTGCAAAGCTGAAGGCCTTCCGTGATTTCATCGTTGCCAAGGCCAGGAACTGGAACTTCTGACGGAAAAATAATCGCCGTTAGAAGATAGTCTATTAGATTCATAGCCTTATGACGTCAAAAGTGGGAGGGGTGCGCGAGCGCCCTTCTTTAGCTTTGCACATAAATTATACCGGAAATATCGAGGGCTGCACGGTACGCATGCCTGACCTGCACAAAAAAGAGTTGCTCCATGCACAAAAAAGCACCATATCGCACTCAGCTGATGCACACGGTGGCTTTTCCTCCCAGTTCCACCGCATCAGCTGTTCCCCTCTGGAGGTTTTTGACCTTCACACTTAAAGGGCCCTGGATCTATCCGGCGGCCCTCTTTTTTTACCCGCAAGAATTTTCTCCAAATCGGCGAGATACCGGATGATGCAACCTTGTTTTGCATTCTCGCTCCCACCATATCTTAGTTGGCTGTCACGCTCGCTCAGGCACGCGACAGCTGTTCCCCTCTGGAGGTTTTGACCTTCAAACTTATCAGGCCGCGGAAATATCCAGCGGCCTTCTTTTTTGGAGGGACAGGGTCGGCAATCCTTCTCACAGAGACGTGACTTGTATATCGAAATTTATCGATATATATATCGACCATGTCAGATATTGAAAACGTCCAGATGAACCCGGAGGAAATCCTCAAAGCCCTTTCGCACCCTGCAAGGCTGAAGTTTCTGGAATGGCTGAAGCGGCCGGAGAGCCACTTTTGTCAGGACCACCCTTTCAGCATGGGCGTGTGCGCCAACCAATTCCAGATCAGCGGCCTGTCGCAGTCCACCGTCTCGTCACATCTCGCGGTGTTGCAGTCAGCCGGCCTCATCCGGTCGAAAAAGGTGGGGCAATGGGTATTTTTTGAACGGAACGAGGAAACCATCGACGCTTTTCGCAATTATCTGCAGACAAATCTCTGAGCCTCCCAAGCTTTGAGCCTCGGGGTGCCGGACGGAAACCACAATGGGGACTCGATCCGGCATCCCATCAGGATAGCGCGCCTGCCGCGCAATTACGCCAACCGACCAGAAAGTGTAGTCGCATGACCAGTCTTTTCGAACCGGCACAGGCCGGCGATATCGCACTCGCCAACCGTATCGTCATGGCGCCCCTCACCCGCAACCGTTCCCCAGGTGCCATTCCCAACAATCTCAATGCCACTTATTACGAACAGCGCGCCAGTGCGGGCCTGATCGTCACCGAAGGCACACCGATCTCCCAGCAGGGTCAGGGTTACGCCGACGTTCCCGGCCTTTATAAGCGGGAAGCAATCGAGGGCTGGAAACAGGTCACCCAGGGTGTGCATTCGGCCGGCGGCAAGATCGTCGCACAAATCTGGCACGTGGGCCGCATCTCCCATACCTCGTTGCAACCCCATGGTGGCCAGCCGGTTGCCCCGTCTGCCATCACGGCCAAATCCAAGACCTATATCATCAATGATGACGGCACCGGCGGCTTTGCCGAAACGTCGGAGCCGCGTGCGCTTACCATCGACGATATCGGCCTCATCCTCGAGGACTATCGCAGCGGTGCACGCGCGGCACTGGAGGCCGGTTTCGACGGCGTCGAAATCCACGCGGCCAATGGCTACCTCATCGAGCAGTTCCTGAAATCCAGCACCAACGAACGCACGGATGAGTATGGCGGCTCGATCGAAAACCGCGCCCGCTTCCTGCTGGAAGTCGTTGATGCGGTTGCAGGTGAGATTGGTGCAGGCCGCACTGGCATTCGCCTCTCTCCCGTCACGCCTGCCAACGATATCTTCGAGGCCGACCCACAGCCGCTGTACAACTACGTCGTGGAACAGCTTGGCAAGCGTAATCTCGCCTTCATCCATGTCGTCGAAGGCGCAACGGGTGGCCCCCGCGATTTCAAGCAGGGGGACAAGCCGTTCGATTATGCCGCCTTCAAGGCCGCTTACCGCAATGCCGGTGGCAAGGGCCTGTGGATCGCCAATAACGGCTACGATCGTGAGAGCGCGATCGAAGCTGTCGAGAGCGGCAAGGTCGATGCCGTTGCCTTCGGCAAGGCCTTCATTGCCAACCCGGATCTGGTGCGCCGCCTCAAGGACAACGCGCCCTTGAATGAACCGAACCAGCCGACCTTCTATGGCGGCGGGGCCGAAGGCTATACCGACTATCCGGCGCTTGCCTGATATACCCACACATGGAAAGGCCGCATCGCACGACTGCGATGCGGTCTTTTTTTAAAGAGGGCGTCGCGCCTGACGTGCGGCATAATCTGAAAACGCACCGATGATGAAGGCATTGGGCAGGTGCAGCGCCTGCAGCAAACCATTGCCTGTTTCACGGCCGATGCTCATCAGCGCCACCTGCAGGCAATAAAGGCCGAGCAAAGCCAATGTGCGCGCGAGGTTGGGCCGCAATTCATCATATCGCAAAGCGAGGACCGCCAGCGACAGGATCGGCAGGGCGACCAGCATGCCAAGGCCCTTGTGAAGCGAAATCAGCGATCCGTCGTAATATATCGACAGCCCTGCCAGCAGTACCTGTGCGAAGATCAGCAATGGCACGCTTGCCGAAATCACAGCAAACAGGCGCCGGGGACCTGACACCCCGTTTATGACCGTCGCCATTACACCCCGCCCTTCGCATCGACAGGCTGAGGGAGGCTTACGGGCGGTTGGTTCTGCTCTAGGCATCCAAGGCTCGCCAGCGTGGTCGACACCGCGACATCGATGGGTGTTTTGGGCTCGCCCCCCAGAAACGCCGTCAGCTTGCGATTGCTCATCCGGATCGACATCTGCCAGAGATAGCGCATCTCCAGAACTTCGCGGAACAGGGGAACGAAGGGCGCTGCCAATCGAATGCCGGTCCAGGAGAGCCGGCGCTGTTTGACCGGATGTCCCACGACCCGTTCGATGGCGGCAACCAGTTGCAGCCCGTCGAAGTCCCAAAAACCTTCCATATGGAAGACGGCGAAAGCTGGCAGGTCAGCGGCGCGATCCAACAGCCGTCCGATCGTCTCCGCCACGTCAGGCAGATAGGCCCATTGATGTCCCGCATGGGGCGCCGCGGGGTTTCGGACGCTGCGGACGGGCTGTCCCGGCTTTACCAGCATCTGCGAGAACCAGTTATTTTTCGCATCCGGCCCAAAGAAATCTCCGGCACGAACGATCAGCACGGGCACGCCACGCATGGAAGCCATTTTCAGCCGTCGTTCCATCTCCGCACGCAACGCGCCCTTGCGCGTAAACGGCTGCTGCGGGCTCTCTTCGGTCAGCAGCGGAAAGGCGTCTGAACCGAAATTATAGACCGTGCCGGGAAAGACTATCCTTGCACCGCAGCTTTCGGCGGCAGCGATCGTGTTGTCCAGCATCGGCACGACCTGCTTCTCCCAATCGCTGTAGCCGGGAGGATTGACCGCGTGCACGATCAGCCGGGCACCTTGCGCCGCCCTCAAAACGTCCTGCCGGTTCATGGCGTCGCCTGTGACGAATTCGATGTCGCCAGCGGCCTCGGCTGCCGGCTTCCGGCGTGTCATCGCCCTCAATCGCCAGCCCCTTTGCAGCAACATGCGTGAAACCTGGCGGCCAACGCCGCCATTCACACCCAGCACCAGCGCCAGGGGCCGTTCGTCCTTCGCCGCACTCACGTTATTTCCAATAGACATCGCCGTACTCCTTTGTGTGTCTGGAGTATCGGCTCGATCTGCGATATACGAAATTGTCGAAATGAGTGGAGCGGCTATACAAAATATTATGACGAAAAACCGTGATATCAGCTGGGATTTCTACCGCACCTTCCTGAGCGTGCTGAGTGACGGTTCGCTCTCTGCCGCCGCCCGCGAACTTGGGATCACCCAGCCAACGGCGGGGCGACACATCGGAGCTCTCGAGGAAGCCGTCGGTTTTCCGCTGTTCATCCGCTCGCCTCATGGCCTGATGCCGACGGAGGCGGCGCTGGCGCTTCGACCATACGCGGAAAATCTGGCGGCAACGACAGCAGCCCTGATGCGCGCGGCCTCCGGGGAGGTCGGCAAGATCGAAGGCACGGTGCGTATCAGCGCGTCAGATATCATCGGCGTCGAAATGCTGCCGCCGATCATCACGGCCATGCAGGAGACCCACCCGCGGCTTGAAATCGAACTCTCCCTTTCCGACACGCTGGAAGACCTGTTAAGGCGCGAAGCCGACATTGCCATTCGCATGACCGAACCGATGCAGGATGCGATCGTCATGCGCTACATCGGCAATTTCCGCCTGGGTTTTCATGCGACGCGCGACTACCTGGCAAAAGCGGGCGTGCCGAAAAGCACCGAAGATCTCAACCATCATCGCATGGTCGGTTTCGACCGCAAAACGCCTTTCATCCGCGCGGCCATTCATCGGATGCGCTCTCTTGAGCCCGATCTTCCCGATATCGAGGAAATCTCCTTCGAAATCCGCGCCGACAGCAATCTGGCGCAACTCGCCATGATCCGCGCGAGCGCCGGGATAGGCGTCTGCCAGATCGGCCTGGCGCGAAAAGACCCGCGGCTGGTCCAGGTTCTCCCGAACATCGACATCCCGCTCCATACCTGGGTCGCGATGCACGAAAATCTCAAGACCTCACCGCGGTGCCGCGCGGTTTTCAGCGCGCTGGTCGACGGTCTCAAAGGTCATCTGAAGGAAACCGATCCGGGAGCGCCGCCCAAGAAGCGCTAGGGCAGCGGCGGCAGCCCAAGTTCCTCAAGGCCGCATGAGCGCCAGACCCGTCGAAGGCATATTGAAATAGTCGACGGACCGGCACGACCCGGCCCGGCTCAATCAGGCGGGTGGCGAGGTCTTGTCGACAACCTCTGCTTCCGGCCGGTCGCCGCCCTGGCTATGTTCCTCATGCCATTTGCCGCGCTCGTCCTGATAGCTGATTTCTTCGTCATCGCCGCCCACCTGCTGTTCGGCTGCTACAATGCGCGCAGCGGCGCGGGCGTCGTCATAGGTGGGAAAGGTCTCGGAATAAGCGCCGTTCATACGATAAGCGAAGCCTCCGTCGTGTTCGACGATCTCGTACACCACTTTGGTCATGCATGGTCCTCCTGTCTCAGTCGGCAACATGGCAACCACAACCGCGCTTCAAGCATTGCACCCGATGGGACAGCGCGGCGTGATCTGCATGTCCTGCAACATCACTATCCTACCAAAAGCATTCAAGCGCAAATGCTGCTTGATCTGAGGGACGATAGGCTACAGCCTGCGACGACATGGGGAAGGGAAATTCATGGTGGGATCTATCATCAAGCAGGAGCGGATGCTGCTGCTGGCAATACCGGCGGCAATCATCGCCTATTTAGCCGAGCACACGATATTCGAAGCGGGAAAGACGGCAGCGCTGATTGCCGCCGTCGTCCTCATCGGCCTCATCGTTCTGGTCTCGATGCGGGTTGCCCATCACGCGGAAATTCTTGCTGCAAAGGTCGGCGATCCCTACGGGACGATGATCCTGACGCTGTCGGCGGTCGCCGTCGAGGTGCTGATCCTCGCGATCATCATGAGCGAGTCCAGTTCGCCGACACTGGTGCGAGACACGATCTATTCCGCCGTCATGATCGACATTAACGGCATTCTGGGCCTCGCGGCCCTCCTCGGCGGCCTTCGCCACGGCGAGCAGCCTTACAATGACGATTCCGGCAAGACCTATGGCGTGATGATACTGACCGCCATGGGCATATCGATGATTGTGCCGGAATTCATCCCTGAACAGAGCTGGCACATCTACTCTGTCTTCACGATATTCGCGATGATTGCGCTTTATGCGCTCTTCCTCAAAATGCAGGTCGGTCCGCACAGCTATTTCTTCAGCTACACCTACCCAAAGAAGCCCCGTCCGGCCGGCCAGTCGGGGCAGGCGTCAGGCAGCCATGCGGGAGACGACGACGAAGGCAGCGTGCCGCTTTCCATCGGCCTCATCATCGCCGGCGTGGTGTTGATCGGCGTGCTGGCGGAGTTCATGTCCGCCTTCCTCAGCGAAAGCCTTGAAGGAACCAGCGCACCGCCTGCCCTGATGGCGGTCGTGGTTGCGACGATCTCGGCCTCGCCTGAAATCCTGACTGCGCTCCGCTCCGCCCTTCGCGACCGCATGCAGGCGGTGGTCAACATCGCCATGGGCGCTTCGCTCTCGACGGTCATCCTGACCGTGCCTGTCATGGAGGGTATCGCGCTTTACACCGGCCAGCCCTTCATCATGGCGATGACACCAGTTCAGACCGTTATGGTCTTCATTACGCTCATCGCCGCTGCGATAAATCTGAATGACGGCGAGACGAATGCTATCGAGGGCATGACGCATTTCATTCTCTTCGCCACCTTCATCATGCTGCTGTTTCTGGGGCTCTGACCGAAACGAAAAACGCGGCATGGAAAGGCTTGTGACTTGAAAACAAAAAGCCCGACATCACTGCCGGGCTTTTCATTCACGATCGTTGGCCAATCAGCGGCAATCAGCGCAGAAGCGCTGGATACGCTTGCAGGCCTCTTCCAGCAACGCCTCCGACGTGGCGTAGGAAATGCGGAAGTTCGGGCCGAGGCCGAAGGCCGAACCCTGAACAACGGCAACGCCTTCGGCTTCCAGAAGCTCCGAGACGAAATCCGTATCGGTCTCGATGACCTTGCCCGAAGGCGCGGTCTTGCCGATCAGGCCGGCGCAGGACGGATACACGTAAAACGCGCCTTCCGGAGCCGGGCAGCTGATGCCCTTGGCCTGGTTGAGCATGGAGACGACCAGGTCGCGGCGGCCTTCGAAGATCTTCTTGTTCGCCGGAATGAAATCCTGCGTGCCGTTCAGAGCTTCGACAGCGGCCCATTGCGCAATCGAGCTTGCGCCCGAGGTCTGCTGGCCCTGGATCATGTCCATGGCCTTGATCAGCGGCAGCGGGCCGGCAGCGTAACCGATACGCCAGCCGGTCATGGCATAGGCCTTGGAGACACCATTCATCGTCAGCGTGCGGTCATAAAGCGAAGGCTCCACTTCCACCGGCGTGACGAATTTAAAGTCGCCATAGGTCAGGTGCTCATACATGTCATCCGTGAGGATCCACACGTGCGGGTGCTTAACGAGCACATCGGTCAGCGCCTTCAACTCGTCGTGCGAATAGGCCGCGCCCGACGGGTTGGACGGCGAGTTGAACACGAACCACTTCGTCTTCGGCGTGATCGCCTTTTCCAGCGCTTCCGGCTTCAGCTTGAAATTGTCTTCCAGCGTCGCGTCGACGAACACGGGCGTACCGCCGCAGATCGAGACCATCTCGGGATAGCTGACCCAGTACGGCGCGGGGATAACGACTTCATCACCCGGGTTCAGCGTCGCCATGAAAGCGTTGAACAGGATCTGCTTGCCGCCGGTACCGACAATCGTCTGCTCCGGCTTGTAGTCGAGGCCGTTTTCACGCTTGAACTTGTCGGCAATCGCCTTGCGCAGTTCCGGAATGCCGGAAACGGGCGTGTATTTCGTTTCACCGCGCTTAATCGCGTCAATGGCCGCTTCCTTGATATTGTCGGGCGTATCGAAATCCGGCTCGCCGGCGCCAAGGCTAATCACATCGCGGCCCTGTGCTTTAAGCTCGCGGGCTTTCTGGCTAACGGCGATGGTGGCGGATGGCTTTACGCGGGAGAGAATGTCGGCAAGGAAGGCCATTTTTAATCGGTCCTATTGGGGTTGACATCGCAGAGCTCGGAAATCTCGTCTGCTGCGGCAATTTCTATGTCGAAAGACGGGACCAGTTTCAAGGCCAAAAGCCGGCCTATCTGGCGTTGGGGACAATTTAAGCCTTTCTTAACCCGGAAGTAACGCTTGTCGTGATACATTGACGGCAATAGGGGTCGTGTCTCTGTAGCTGGTGGAAAAATGGCGCCCAAAAGCATCTTTTCCAGTCTTGTCCGAGAGGTCGATGGCACATGGTCCACGGCCTATCACATGTTCAACCTCAAATCGGCGCTGCAGCCCATTTTCCGAAGAACGGCAAATGGCGCGCTCGACATCGATTCATTCGAGGGTCTGGTGCGGCCGCATCGCAATGGCGAGCCAGTGACGCCGGGCGAATTTTTCTCGCTGGTCGCGCCCGGGGACATCGAGAACATCGACAGCATCCTGCGCACGGTCCACATCCTCAACACTGGCCGCCTAAACCGCGCCCGCGCCCGCATTTTCGTCAACTTTCACCCTGGCCTGTTCCAGACCCCGGCCAAGATGCGGCAGGAAGTGGAACGCATGCGCCTTGCGGCCCACGAGGCGGGCCTGACGGCCGATCGCATCGTGTGCGAAATTTCCGAGAAAAAGGCCTCCGACACGCAGATGGTCGCCGACTTCGCCTATCACATGCACGATATCGGTTTTCGCGTGGCGCTCGACGATTACGGTGCCGGCGATTCCGATATTGAAAGGGTCAAGCTCATCAAGCCTGACTACGTGAAGTTCGAAGCAGGCTGGGTGCGGGATTTCATGCAGAATTCAGCGGGCGCCGCCCTTCTGCGTGTCATCGTCCGTCAGTTCCGGGAAGACGGCATCGAGCCGGTCTTCGAAGGCCTGGAGGCGAGCTGGCAGGTGGACTTGTGCGAGGACCTCGGCGTCGTCCTGATGCAGGGCTACATTCTGGCGAGGCCCGAACTTGCGCCGACGACGTTCGACACGCGTTTCCCTGAACTCGGCAGCACCGATTTCTCACCATCGCGGCCGGAAAAAAGCGGTGCGCCACTGGGATTTTTCAGAGAAGAGCCGCATCCCGCGCGCCAGACCCGAACATTCGGGAAACGGGGGCTTTAAGGGCAAACGCATCAAAAAAGCTGCCGCAAACCCCTCTGCCACAATATGGCCGCAATAAATGCCGCGGAACGCCAGAATTCGGTCTCCAAGCCGTCCATTTCGAAGCCTCTTTTATCCTTCAAGAACAGGGGCAAGAGGCGACAGCCATGTTTACCAACGACCGGAGTTCCGTTGAAAGGTTAAGGGCGCAGAGAACCCTGTTTTCCCTCTGGATGGCCGTTGCCGCTTTTCTTGTCATCGTCACCATGGCCGCGGGCATCGCAACCTCGGCCAATGCCGCCACACAGGCCGTCGACACGCTGCACACGGCGGCCATTCCCCAGGTTGCGGCAACGACGAAGGCCGGCCCGCATCTCCTGCTCATCGGTCTCTCCGCCGCCGCCTTCATCGGCCTTGCGATTGGCGGCCTGACGCTCACCCGGCGTAGCCTGAAGGACGAGGCGCGCCGCTTCAGGTAGGGCGACCTACCTTTGCTTGCGGCGTTGGCATGTTGCTGCTAAAGCACCCGGGAACCAGTCGTCCGCATCGCCGGTTCGGCATTTCAAAAAATTCCTGTTTCCACGGCCGTGACTGAATGATCGCCCGGCCCTGCTGTGCGGTGCAAAGAATGACTCGTCTCCAGGCCAATATGCTGCTTCTGCTCGCCGCCGCGATCTGGGGTGGCGGGTTCGTCGCACAGTCCTCCGCCATGGCGTCGATCGGCCCGTTCTGGTTCGTCGGCCTTCGCTTCGCGATCGCCGCCATTGCCGTGCTGCCCTTTGCACTCATGGAAACGCGGTCGCGGAAATCGCCGCCACGCCGGCGCGAGATCGGCAACTTCATTTTCGTCGGTCTCGCCCTGTTTGCCGGCGCAACCACGCAGCAGGTCGGGCTGCTGACAACAACCGTCACCAATTCCAGTTTCCTGACCGGGCTTTACGTCATCTTCGTGCCCGTCATCGCCGTCATTCTTTACCGTCGGCATCCCCACTGGATCGTCTGGCCCTGCGCGCTGATGATGCTGGGCGGCATCTTCCTGCTCTCCGGCGGCGCTTTCGAAACGCTGACGAAAGGCGATTTTCTGAGTATCGTCTGCGCCTTCTTCTGGGCGATCCAGATTACGCTTGCTGGCCGCTTCGTTTCCGAGAGCGGAAGGCCGCTCGCGCTTTCGTGCACACAGTTCTCCGTTTGCTCCCTTCTGAGTTGCATGATCGGCGCTGTGTTCGAACCGCTGAGCTTTGCCGCGATCGAGGCGTCGCTGGCGGAAATCCTCTATGTCGGCCTCGTGTCCTCCGGACTCGCTTTCGTCCTGCAGGTCATCGGCCAGCGTTACACCACTGCCCCGCAGGCCGCGATCTTCCTGTCTTCGGAGGCGCTTTTCGGCGCGTTGCTGGCCTCGGTCTTCCTGAAAGAAACCATTTCGGGTGCAGGCTACGTCGGATGCCTGATCATTTTCGCCGCCATCCTCATGGTTGAACTGGTGCCCGAATTGACCCGTAAACGCCCCAAACCCCTGACCGAAACGACCTGACGCCGTCAAAACTGATTTTTCTGCTTTTCGCAGGAATCCGCCGCTTTGCACCCAAAATTTTGCCCCAAAAGGCTGACGGAAACGGCAATTATTTCGGCAGATATACCTTATGCGGAAAAAATGTGCGTTTCCTTGATGCAGTTCTACCGCAGGTTTTTTATCTGACAAAAAGCCCGTGAAAACTTTTGCTTGCCAATTTTAGATAAACGCAGCAATCTGTTGCGGTTCGGGCAATTTGCGAGCATGGGAAGGCCTATAAATTTGCGCACCGGGGACGCTATAAACCTCGGGCGGTGGGACGAAAAACGTTGGATGAGAACGCCATTACTTCCCGCTGCGAAGGTCCATTTTCTCACTAGTCAAGAACTGCCTGCCAACGCCCACGCGGGGCAAAACTGTAATGCTGCCTGTAGCTGAACGCGGGCAGAGCGAAAAGGACCTGATGCATGGCCGAAACTGGCACCGTAAAATTCTTCAATACCGACAAAGGCTTCGGCTTCATCAAGCCAGACAATGGTGGCGCTGATATCTTTGTTCACATCTCTGCCGTACAGGCTTCCGGCCTGTCCGGACTTTCAGAAAATCAGAAAGTGAGCTTCGACACGGAACCGGATCGTCGCGGCAAGGGGCCGAAGGCAGTCAATCTGCAGATTGCTGGCTGACCCTAAAACGGCTTTCTCTTCTAGTTGAAGCCCGGCAGGAATGCCGGGTTTTTTTATGCGCAGCCCCCGGCCTCCCGTCACCGGCCGTCAGAGCCCCTTCAGATAGGGATTGTTGAGCCGCTCTTCGCCGAGCCGCCCACCGGGGCCATGGCCGCAGATGAAGCCCACGTCGTCTCCCAGCGGCAGGAGCTTGTCGCGAATGGACGCCATCAACTGCTCGTGGTTTCCGCCCGGCAAATCCGTGCGCCCTACCGACCCTGAAAACAGCACATCACCCACATGAGCGAAGTTCTGGTCGCGGTTGTAATAGATCACGTGACCGGGCGCGTGGCCGGGGCAGTGATAGACTTCGAAAATGTGCTCCCCGAAGGAAACCGTGTCGCCATCCCTCAGCCACGTATCGGGCGTCACATTCTTGAGACCGGTGATGCCGTATTTCTCCGCCTGCACTTCGATCCTCTCCAGCAAGGGCCGATCGTCCTCATGCGGCCCGATCACAGGGAGCGAAAGCTTGCCCCTCAATTCATCGGCACCGCCGGCGTGGTCGAGATGACCGTGCGTCAGCCAGATTTCCTTGAGCGTAATCCCGTTTTCCGCAACGACCTGAAGAATGACCTCCACATCCCCGCCGGGGTCGACGACGACACCTTCCTTGGTGTCCTGATCGAACAGGATGGTGCAATTCTGCTCGAATGGCGTGACCGGAATAATGCCCGCCTGCAATTTACCCATATCCTGTTCTCCTGTCTGAAAGCTGATGTGTCCTATAGCCCGCGGGGGAGGAAGGCACAATGCCGACGACCGTTCCCCGCTTTTTCAGGCCGCGCAGGGGCAAAGAAAATCGCTATTTTTTACAGGCACATAATAGGAAGGAGGGCCTGATATCCCTGAAAAATGTGGAACGCCCTGATGGTTGCGACGTTGTAGCACCAGTCTTGAAAGGAGTGAGACACATGGACAAGAAGCTTAAAATGCTGGTCGCTGGTGGCGCCTTTGCCTTGATGGCAGGCTATGCAAATGCCGCCATGGTCGCAACCACCGCATCGGATATTTCGGTCCGTTCCGGCCCGGGCGAGGACTATCCGGAACTCGGCCTTGCCACCCGTGGCAGCAACGCCGTGCTGGATGGCTGCATGGAGGGTAGCAGCTGGTGCCGCATTGAGGTGAACGGCCTGCGCGGTTGGGCCCATGCCGATTACCTGAACGTGATGTACGAAGGCTCGCCCGTGATCCTCAAGGAGCGCCGCACGGAACTCAGCGTTCCCGTTGTGACCTATGAGAAAACCGCGAGCGTACAGTCCGAGCCGAACCCGGGCGACCCGAATCTCGGCCGCGTGGGCGAAGTCGATCCGCCGCAGTCGGTCATCACCTATATTGATGAGCATCCCGCAGACACCGTCACCTATGATGGCGACATCGCGGTGGGGAGCGTCCTGCCGGCCGATACCCGTCTGGTTGAGGTCCCGGACTATCAGTACCGCTACGTCCGCGTGAACGACGTTCCGGTTCTCGTCGAACCCTCGACCCGCCGTATCGTTTACGTCTACCAGTAAATCCGGTTTATCAGCATTCGTTGATATGAAGAGCGCGGTCTGACCGCGCTCTTTTTCATGTCCTGTATCGGCTTTCCTGATTCCAGTTGCACCCGCACCCGCGCCATATTATCCACCGCAACAGAAAATGATTGGCGGCATTCTCCCGAGTGGACGCATTTTCGGCTATGTTTACAGAATATTGGCGCATTGACGCCTGTCAGCTATGATCAGACAGCCGCAGGATATGAAGGAACCGCAGTGCCACCGCAATCGCTAAAATCCGCCGCCGCAAGGCAGACACCGGCACTCCCGAAGGTTGATGACGGCAAGATCGATTTCGACACGATCGAGTCGCTGTTTTTCGCATATCGCGACTTTGTCTCCGATCCCGATGTCATCCTGTCGAAACTGGATTACGGACGCGCCCACCACCGTGTTGTCTACTTCGTCAGCCGGCAGCCGGGCATGACGGTGGCGGATTTGCTGGACACGCTTGGCATCACCAAGCAGAGCCTCGCCCGCGTGCTCAAACAGCTGATAGACGACGGCTACATCAGGCAGATGGCAGGTCCCGAAGATCGCCGCCAGCGCAGGCTTTACCCCACGCTCACGGGCCGCGAACTGGCGCTGGCGCTCAGCGAGCCACAATCGCGCCGCATCGACCGCGCGCTCGAAGGTCTGGGACCGGACGCGCGGGCCTGCGTGCGGCAGTTCCTTGCACAGATGCGCAGCCCCGCCGCGACGACGGCGAGCGCGGAGGACGAGTGACGATGGCGCAGGCTCCGGCAAAACGTCTACCGGCCGATGACGACGCGGCCCATCTCCTGATCGTTGACGACGACGCGCGTATCCGCGATCTCCTGCAACGCTTCCTTGGCGATAAGGGATATCGAATCTCTGTCGCTGCCGATGCCGCCGAGGCGCGGCGCAAGATGGTTGGTATCCGCTTCGATCTTCTTATCCTTGATGTGATGATGCCCGGCGAGAACGGGCTGTCGCTCACCCGCTCGCTCAACGAAAACAAATCCGTGCCGGTCATTCTGCTGACCGCCCGGTCGGAAGCGGATTCGCGCATTGCCGGCCTTGAAGCGGGGGCTGATGACTATCTCGCCAAGCCCTTCGATCCGCGCGAACTCGTACTGCGTATCAACAATATCCTGCGGCGCAACATCTCGCCCGATACGCCGAAGATCGAACAGATCATGTTCGGCCCCTACAGCTTCTCCATCCCGAAGAAGGAATTGCGACGCGGTCCTGAGACAATCCGGCTGACGGACCGCGAACAGGAGATCATGCTGCTGTTTGCGCTGCGCGCCGGCGACACGATTCCCCGACACGAACTGGTCGAAGCAGAATCGGACGTGGGCGAGAGAACCATCGACGTGCAGATCAACCGTCTTCGTCGCAAGATCGAGGACGACCCTGCCAATCCTGTTTATCTGCAAACGGTGCGCGGCATCGGTTACCGCCTGAGCGTGGACTGACGAGCACCCAAGGAAGGGCGAACGCACGACCATGGCGAGCCTCGATTTTCTCGACACGTTCAAAAAGAGTCCCGTGGCAAAGGCCTGGCGCTCCTTCGGCAGATGGCTGCGCCACTGGCTCCCGACAGGTCTTTATACCCGCTCGCTGCTGATCATCATCCTGCCGATGATCCTGCTTCAGGCCGTTGTTGCGGCCGTTTTCATGGAGCGCCACTGGCAGCTGGTGACGGAACGCCTTTCGGCAGCGGTCACGCGCGATATCTCGGCAATCATCGCCTTGCTACAGACGGACCCGGAGGAGGACGACTATCAGCGCGTCATCCGCATCGCCCGCGAGAAACTCGATCTCAGTGTCTATATCGAGCCCAAGACAGAGCTGCCCGCACCAAAGCCAGAGCCATTGTTTTCGATCCTCGACAGGATCCTTGCGGATCAGTTGCAACAGCAGATCGGCCGGCCGTTCTGGATCGACACCTATGGCAACGGCTCGCTTGTCGAAATCCGCGTGCAGTTGGAAAACAAGACACTCCGTGTCTTTACCAGCCGCAGCTCGGCCTATGCCTCCAACACGCATATCTTTCTGGTTTGGATGGTCGGCGCTTCGCTGGTGTTGATCGCCATTTCCATCCTTTTCCTGCGCGGCCAGATCAAGCCTATCGAAGCGCTGGCAAAGGCGGCCGAAAACTTCGGTAAGGGCCAGAAAATGAGCGGCTACTCCCCGCGCGGCGCAGACGAGGTGCGGCGCGCCGGCCTGGCCTTCATCCTCATGCGCGAGCGAATCGAGCGGCAGATGGAGCAGCGCACCGCCATGCTGAACGGCGTCAGCCACGACCTGCGCACCATCCTCACCCGCTTCAAGCTGCAACTGGCGCTCGCCGGCGACAATCCCGACCTCGAAGGGCTGGATAAGGACGTCGAGGACATGCAGTCCATGCTGGAGGCCTATCTGACCTTCGCCCGCACCGATGTCGAAGAGGATGTCGGCACGCTGGAACTTCCGGCACTTCTCGAAAAAATTGGCCATGATTTCGAACTGCACGGCAAGAAGTTCAGCTACGAGCTTTATAATATCGAGAGAATCATCGCCCGTCCGAACGCCCTGTCGCGTCTCGTTGCGAATCTGGCTGAAAATGCGCGACGTTACGCCAGCAATCTCCACGTCGATATCCGCAAGGCGCCACGTTCCATCATCATGACCTTTGACGACGATGGTCTCGGCATCCCTGAAATCTCACGCGAAGATGTGTTCAAGCCGTTCTTCCGGCTGGACGAGGCGCGCAACCTCAATGCTTCCGGAACGGGCCTTGGCCTCTCCATCGTGCGCGATATCGCCCGTAGCCACGGCGGCGATGTGACGCTGGATGACAGCCCGTTGGGCGGCTTGAGAGTTATCGTCAAAATTCCGGCGTGACGCCTCAACAGCGTATTCGCGTCAGCACATTTTCTCGCCGTTCGGCACTGCGCGCTCAACCGCGGCCAGCACGATATCGCCGTTCGCATCTGCAAAACCGAGCGTGAGAACTTCGGACCGGAAAGGGCCGATCTGGCGCGGCGGAAAATTCACCACGCCCAGCACCTGCCGGCCGACCAGACTTTCCGGCGTATAATGCACCGTGATCTGCGCCGAGGATTTCTTGATGCCGATGTCGGGTCCGAAATCGATCTTTACCTTGATTGCCGGCTTGCGCGCTTCGGGAAAAGGTTCAGCTTCGACAATGGTGCCGACGCGGATATCGACCCTCTCGAAATCAGCATAGGAAATCTGCTCGCTCATGGCCTTTCCCTTCAGCCCGCCAATTCTTCAGCGCGGGTTTTAGCAGCAGCGACGGCCCTGTCGAACAACGGCTGCATACCATCATCCGCCATCAGCACGGCAAGCGCGGCAGCCGTGGTGCCGCCGGGCGAGGTCACATTCTGGCGCAGGCGTGATGCCTCATCGGCGGATTGATGCAGGAGTTCGCCGGCACCGGCGACGGTTTCACGCGCGAGACGCATGGCAATGTCGGCCGGAAGCCCCGCCTTGCGACCGGCTTCCGCCATGCATTCCACCAAATAGAAGACATAAGCCGGTCCGCTTCCCGAAACCGCAGTCACCGCATCGATATCGCTTTCGGCGTCGACCCATTCGACCGGCCCGCTCACCTTCAGCAGCCCGTCCACGACGCTTTTCAGCTCGCCAGTGACAAGAGCGTTGGCATAAGCGCCGGTGACACCACGGCCCACCATCGCCGGCGTGTTGGGCATCGCCCGGACCGCGGCAACCTCTCCGAAATGCGAAACGAAAGTCGCAATCGTCGTGCCGGCGGCAATGGAAACGAGGACAGTTTCCGGCCCCAGCAGGGGCTTTAGCGATGGCAGCACGGCATCCATCATCTGCGGCTTCACCGCCACGAAAAGAACACCGGCCTTCACCCCATCGGGAACGGTTTCACTGTGTGACGCGCCGGCCTCCGCAATCGTCGTGCGCATGGCGTCGGAAGGGCGCGGATCAATGACGATGACCTTCGATCCCGGCACACCCTTCTTCAGCCAGCCGGACAGCATGGCGCCGCCCATATTGCCGGCGCCCACCAGAACGAGTGGCCCGGAAGCCTTGTACACCATGTTACGCTTCTCCCACGGTCTCGAACATGACCGCTTCGATTGCACTTTTAGCATCGAGTCCAGACCAGACGACGAACTGGAAAGCCTGATAATATTGCTCGCAGGCCTCCAGCGCGCTCGAAAGCAGAACTTCCACCTGCTGGTTGTTCGGCTCGGCACCACCGGAGAGAAGCAGCGACTGGCGGAAGATCACAACGTCTTCCTGACGCCACAGGTCGAAATGACCCATCAGCACCTGACCGTTGACCTGCGACAGCAGGCAAATGACTTCGTTGACACGGTGGTCCGGCACCTTGATGTCGAAGGCGCAGGCAAGATGCAGCGCTTCGAAATCTTCCATCCATGCAAATGAAACGTGATAATCGGCCCAGTGGCCCGCCACAGTCATGGCGATCTCGTCCTCGCCCGAACGCTCGAACGACCAGTCATTCGAGGCAGCGACAATCTCGATCATATCGACGGGATTGGACTGACGCTCAATTTCAAATTCTATCAGACTCATGCGGCACCTTCTCAGCCGATCGGAATGTCGTGTTTTGAACGCCGGGCACAAAACGCACACACCAACCGGGATAAACATTTGAGACGATTGCCCGACACCACCAGAATTACGCATTCACCCTGTCTGGAGCTTACCGGTCTTTTCGAATCATCATTTAAAATCAGTGTATAATGGCCGAGTCCCGCTGCCACCCCTCGCCCGCCATTTTTACCTTTTGAACAGTGGATATCTTCTTGCCCATCACCTCAGGCGAGAGTCTTAAGCGACTCTGCCGATTGCGTTTTTTGGAAGTGTCCACAGGCACAAAAAATTCGCGTCGAAACGCAATTTTCGGCAACCGAAGGTCACGTTGCCGGGTGGGGCCTGAAAAACGAAAAGCCCCGGAATCGCCTGCGATCCGGGGCTTCTGAGGAAAAGCGAAAAAAATCAGTCTTTCGCGGCCGAGAGCCTTGCTTCGAGAGCCTCTATGCGGGCGCGCAGCGCGTCATTTTCATCCCGGGCCTGAATGGCCATCTCGCGAACCGCGTCGAATTCCTCGCGGCGGACGACATCCAGACTGTTCAGCCAGCGATCCGCCTGCGCGTGAAACGCCGCTTCCGCTTCCTTGCGCACACCCTGCGCGGCACCTGCCGCATCGGTCATCAGCTTGGCGAATTCATCCAGAAAACGATTGGTGCCTGTCGTGCTCATGGCGCTTGTCCTTCGTCGGTTCAGGGGCATCGTCTTGCCCGCTGTTGATAGCATTCAGGTAGGCACTCCACCGCCACCTTGCAAGCAAAATCGAAAATTCCCGGGAGCTTGCGCCGCCTGCGGCAGGTTAAGCCAAAGCTTAAAGAATCACCTTGACCGCCGCGACAGCAATCGCCATTTTCCATGGCGTCAGGGGGCCGGTGAGCATCATCGCCCGGCCCTTTGCGACAACGGATCGATCCGTTGTCCGCCCAGCAACGATGACGGAATATATACGGATTGATAGCCGCTCCCACCTCTCTCGCCATCATGCCATTCCCGAATATCGATCCGATAGCGCTGTCCATCGGTCCTCTGGCGATACACTGGTACGGCATTGCCTATGTCGCGGGCATCATGCTCGGCTGGCTTTACGCGCGGCGCCTCGCCCGCACGGATCGACTGTGGCCGAACGACGTCTCGCCCATCTCGGCCCAGCATCTTGACGATTTCATTCTCTGGGCAGCCGGCGGCATCGTGCTCGGCGGGCGCATCGGTTACATCCTGTTTTACGATCTGGCGGCCGTTGCCGCTAATCCCATCCGGGCCATCGAAATCTGGAACGGCGGCATGTCGTTCCATGGCGGACTGATCGGCACGACGATCGCCATGATCCTTTTCGCCCGCAGAAGCGGCATCCCGGTCTGGAGCATGTTCGACATCGTCGCCGCCGTTGCGCCGATCGGTCTGCTGTTCGGCCGCATCGCCAATTTTATCAACGGCGAGCTGTGGGGCCGCATTGCCGATGTACCGTGGGCCGTCGTGTTTCCGACGGGCGGGCCCTTTGCGCGCCATCCCAGCCAGCTTTATGAAGCCGGCCTCGAAGGGCTCGTGCTGGTCATTCTTCTGGCCATTGCCATCTATGCCTTCAAGTCGCTGAAAAAGCCGGGCACCGTCACGGGCATCTTCGTCTGCGGCTACGCGCTGTCGCGCATCTTCGTGGAATTCTTCCGCGAACCGGATGCCCAGATCGGTTATCTCGCCGGCAACTGGCTGACGATGGGCATGGTGCTGTCCACGCCGATGTTCCTTTTGGGTCTCTGGGCGATCCTGCGGGCGTGCAGCGCCGCAAAAACTGCCTGATGGGTATGGCCAGCCATGACCACACCGCTCGCGCACCGCGTCAAATCCCTTATCCGGCTTAATGGTCCGCTCAGCGTCACGGATTACTTCTCGCTGTGTCTCGCCGATCCCGAACACGGTTATTACAAAAGCCGCGAACCCTTCGGCCGTTCGGGTGACTTCATAACCGCGCCCGAAGTCAGCCAGCTTTTCGGCGAAATGCTCGGCGTCTTCGTGGTCCACGCATGGCAGCGGCATGGCGCACCGGCGCAAGCACAGCTGGTGGAAATCGGACCCGGCCGCGGCACCATGATGTCGGACATGCTGCGGGTGATCCGCCGCATCGCGCCACCGCTTTATGAGACAATGCAGGTCCATCTGGTCGAGACGAGCCCGCGCCTTACCGAGGCCCAGAAGGAAACGTTGCGGGCGCATGCGGATAAGCTGACGTGGCACGATAGTTTCGACGATGTGCCCGCCGGTTTTCTGCTGCTGGTGGCGAACGAACTCTTCGACGCGATCCCAATCCGGCAATTCGTGAAGACCCCACAGGGGTTCCGCGAAAGGGTCGTCAGCCTAGATGCGAATGACGACCTCGTCTTTTCAACCGGCCTTGCAGGCATTGATCCCAGCCTGCTGCCGCCGCAGCCCGACCGGCAGCCCCTTGGCACCATATTCGAGATTTCTCCCGCCCGCGAAGCTGTGATGACCGCCATCTGCCAGCGCCTGTCTGCCCATGGCGGCACCGCGCTCGCCATCGATTACGGCCACCTCGTCGCCGGTTATGGCGATACGCTGCAGGCCATGCGTAACCACGCCTTCGATCCGCCGCTCGCCCATCCCGGCGAGGCGGACCTCACCAGCCACGTCGATTTCGAAAGCCTTGTGAAGACGGCGCAGGCGACTGGCGTGCACGTCAACGGAACATTGAGGCAGGGCGACTTCCTCTATGGCCTTGGCCTCAAGGAAAGGGCCGGCGCGCTCGCCGCCAAGGCGACACCGGACCAGACACTTGCGATTGCCGAAGCCGTGAACCGCCTTGCCGGCGAAGGGGCCGGCAAAATGGGGGAACTTTTCAAGGTCGTTGCCGTTTCAAGTCCCGCGATCCATCTCCTGCCGTTTCGTCCGGTGGATTGACAGCGCAACAGGCTCTGGGCCAACATCGCCGTGACACACGACGCAGGCACACTGCATCACACCGCCGCGCAACGCCGCGGCAACCGGAAACATCTCGCTCAACCCTATCTCACTGGCCAACAGCGATATTCTCCAAGGAATTCCCACCCAATGCCGAACGTTACGCTGCCGCTCCCGCTCCAGTCTCCGCTGCTCGCCGCGTCAGGGCAAAATCGCGTCCGCCATGGTTTTTTCACCCGTCAGGGCGGCGTGTCGGAGGGACTTTACCAAGGGCTCAACGTCGGCCTCGGCTCGCACGACGAACCGGAAAGGGTCACCGAAAACCGCCGGCGTGTGACGGAATGGTTCGGCCTTCCCGCCGATCGTCTCGCAACCGTGCATCAGGTCCACTCGCCCGATGTCGTCGTGGTCGATGACACCTATGACGGCAGCCGCCCGCAGGCGGACGCCATGGTGACGGCAACGCCGGGTTTCGTGCTGGGCGTCCTGAGCGCCGATTGCGGGCCTATCCTGTTTGCGGATGCGGGAGCGGGTGTCGTGGGTGCCGCCCATGCCGGCTGGAAGGGCGCGCTCTTCGGCGTGCTTGAAAACACCATCGAGACCATGACGAAGCTCGGCGCCAGACGTGAGCGCATCCTCGCCTCGCTCGGCCCCTCCATCAGCCAGAACAATTACGAGGTCGGGCCGGAATATGTGGCGCGCTTCACCGATATCGATCCAGCCTATGCGGCGTACTTTGCTGGGACGGACAAGGAAGGCCACGCCCTGTTCGACCTCAAGCAATTCACCATAGACCGCCTGACCAAGGCCGGCGTGCAGGCGGAAAATCTCGGCCTCTGCACCTATCCGGACGAGGAGCGGTTTTATTCCTATCGCCGCACCACCCACCGCGCCGAACCCGATTACGGACGGCAGATTTCTGCAATTGCAATTCTGGAGGACTAAGATGGCCCTGCACTTCGAGCTTTCGGAATTCGATGCCCGTCGCGAGCGGTTGCTCGCAAAAATGGCCGAGGAGAAGCTGGATGCCGTTCTCCTGTTTGCGCAGGAAAGCATGTACTGGCTGACCGGCTATGACACGTTCGGTTACTGCTTCTTCCAGACGCTGGTGGTGAAATCGGATGGCTCCATGACGCTGCTGACACGCTCGGCGGATCTGCGCCAGGCCCGCAACACCTCCATCATCGAAAACATCCTTTTATGGGTCGACCGGCCGAACGCCGACCCCACCCTCGATCTCAAGAACCTGCTGAGCGACCTCGACCTTCTGGGTGCCAAGATCGGCGTGGAATACGACACCCACGGCATGACCGGCCGGGTCGCCCGCCTGATGGACAACCAGCTTGCCAGCTTCGGCCAGATGGTTGATGCATCCTATCTCGTCAGCACCCTGAGGCTCGTCAAAAGTCCCGCCGAAATCGCCTATGCCCGCAAGGCCGGCCAACTGGCCGATGAGGCTCTGGATGCTGCACTGCCGCTCATCAAGCCCGGCGCGGACGAAGCTGCCATTCTCGCGGCGATGCAGGGCGCGGTTCTGGCCGGCGGCGGGGACTATCCTGCCAATGAATTCATTATCGGCTCGGGCGCGGATGCGCTTCTTTGCCGCTACAAGGCAGGCCGTCGCGTCCTCGACAGCAAGGATCAGCTGACACTGGAATGGGCTGGCGTCAGCGCCCATTATCACGCCGCCATGATGCGTACGGTGGTGATCGGCGAACAGGATTTCCGCCAGAAGGAACTCTACAGCGCCTGCCTGCAAAACCTGACCGCGATCGAGGAGGTGCTGCGCCCCGGGCATACGTTCGGAGACGTCTTTGACGTGCATGCCCGCGTGATGGACGAGCGTGGCTTGACCCGCCACAGGCTGAACTCCTGCGGGTATTCGCTCGGCGCGCGTTTTTCGCCCTCCTGGATGGAGCACCAGATGTTTCACGCCGGCAATCCGCAGGAGATCACGCCCGATATGACACTCTTCGTGCATATGATCGTGATGGATTCCGATTCCGGCACGGCCATGACCCTCGGCCAGACCTATCTGACGACCGAAGGTGCTCCCGAACCCCTCTCGCGCCATAACCTCGATCTTCTCACAGCTTAAATCGCCACCGGGTTTGACAGACTAGGAAAACCGCCCTTACATTGCGCCACCTTGGGCACGAAGGAGCGGAACATGAGAGGGAAAATCGCATGAGCCGGACGGGAGGCACCTCCCTTTTCCCGGCCATCGTTGTTCCAGCGCTGGTGCTGATCCTGTCCGGCTGCAACACGACCGAGGCGCTGACGCCGCAGGTGGATGTTGGCCACAACGCCTCGCAATCGACGCCGGTGACGCAGGGCGATCTCGACCAGATGGCCGCCGCCGCCGACCGCGCGCCCACCGGCGCGCCTGCTATCGGAAGTTCCGTGCCCGCCTATGCGCCGCAGAACTCGTTGCAGGCGCAGGCACAGGCGATCTCAAACGGCAACCAGTACGGCGAGCCGCTCCGCGAGAGCCAGGCCGCTGCCCTGCCCGCTGCCCCTGCTCAATCAGGACAAAGCCAGGAAACGGCGTCGCTCGCGCCCGCCTCGCCGACAAACTCTATCCGCTTTCTGCCGATCATCGGCGCACCTGTGCAGGCCGTCACACCGCTGTCGCGCCAGCTCGGGGCCGAAGCGCGGGCGAAAGGGCTGACCATCCGCGCCTCCAATGACAATTCGGCCGAAAACATCCTGAAGGGATACTTCTCCGCCTTCGCCGATGGCGGCAAGGTCAATATCGTTTACGTCTGGGACGTTCTCGACGCCAATGGCGTGCGCCTCCACCGCCTTCAGGGGCAGGAAAGCATTGCGGCGAAAGGCAGCGACCCCTGGGCTGCAGTCACCGACAGGGTCATGCAGGATATCGCCGCCAAGACGCTCAGCGACTACACGTCGTGGAAGCAGACACAACGGGGATGAGGTAAAACACGGGAGAAGTCACAGAGATTTCAGGAAAATCATTGCGAAAGCGTGGAGTCCTCTTGCAATCGGAAGCAACAGCGCTATTAAGGCGCGCATGGCAACAAGGCGTATCCGGCAAGGCTTTTCGGCCGGATGTTCCTCCCCTTGAACGACGCTTGGTTACGGTGGATTGAGCCCCGTGGCGCAAGGCGATGGCATGGAAACAGGCGGCCGCAATGAAGGTTTTCGCAGGCAATTCGAACCGGCACCTTGCCGAAGCGATCTGCAAGTATCTTAATGTTCCTCTCGGAAATGCCACTGTAAAGCGGTTTGCTGACCAGGAAATATTCGTAGAAATCAGCGAGAACGTGCGCGGCGAGGACGTCTTTATCGTCCAGTCCACTTCCTTCCCGGCAAACGATCATCTGATGGAACTTCTCATCATGATCGATGCCATGCGCCGGTCCTCGGCCAAACGAATTACGGCGGTGCTTCCCTATTTCGGTTACGCCCGCCAGGACCGCAAAGCAGGGCCCCGCACCCCGATTTCTGCCAAACTCGTTGCCAATCTCATTACCGAAGCCGGCGCCGACCGCGTCCTGACCCTCGATCTTCATGCCGGCCAGATCCAGGGCTTCTTCGATATCCCCACCGACAATCTCTTTGCAGCGCCCATTCTCGCCCGGGACGTGAAGGACCATTATGACACCAACAATGTCATGGTCGTTTCACCTGACGTCGGCGGTGTGGTTCGCGCCCGCGCGCTCGCCAAGCGCCTCGACTGTCTTCTCGCCATCGTCGACAAGCGTCGTGACCGTCCCGGCGAATCCGAAGTCATGAACGTCATCGGTGACGTCTCGGGGAAGGATTGCATCCTCATCGACGATATCGTCGATTCCGGCGGCACTCTCTGCAACGCCGCTGAAGCGCTGCTGAAAAAGGGCGCGACCAGCGTTACCGCCTATATCACCCACGGTGTGCTCTCGGGCGGCGCGGTCGCGCGCGTCGCTTCCTCGAAGCTGCGCGAACTCGTCATCACCGATAGCATCCAGCCGACCACGGGCGTGCAATCCGCGCACAATATCCGCGTGGTCAGCACCGCCGGCCTGCTTGGCGAAGCGATCAACCGCACCGCACAGGAACAGTCGGTTTCCGGCCTGTTCGACTGACGAACGCGGCAGATACGCCCGTTAGTTTGCTCTTTCCAATCGCCCGGCTATATTTGCTGGGCGCTGCCTTTTAGTGCACCGGGATTGTATGAAATCGCACCCTCACCTTGCCTGATGAAGCGGAAACGTCAACGTCTTCACGATGGCGCCGCGCCCGGATCCGGCGGCCGTTGCAGGCGAGAGGCTCTGGCCTTTATCTTCGGCCACCAGCGCCAGACACGCGCAACCAAGGCATGGCGGCCATTGCGCCAGAGGCTCATTGCATCGGCAGAGACAGCATCACCGGTGAAAAGGTGACGGTGGCAGCTGATCGCCAGCGCTCGGTAAAGGAACAGGGTCGTCAGCGCCGAAAACAGGATGGACATCACCACGTCGCTGAGGAAATGCCCACCCGCCGCAATGCGCAATCCGGACATGAGGACGATCATGGCGGCGGCAAGGCCTCCCGCCACGAGTCGTCCGCGCCGTTCTAACCGCGGCCAGAGCAGCACGCAGAGCGGCAGAAAGAAACTGGCTATCAGCGCGGTTTCACCGGACGAAAAAGAGCAGTTCGAATAACATTGCGTACTGAACTGAAAGGGCGGCGTGAAAAGCTGATGTCCGCCAAACTCGGTCACGCTGAATGGGCGCGCACGACCAATCATCGCCTTGAGAACACCGTTGACGAGGAGCCCAGCGCAAAGGATCACCGGCCCACAAAGGAAGGCCCACACCCGCCAGCCGGTTCGCTGCAGGGCGGCGAGCCGCAGATTGCCGACCAGCATCACGAAGGCCAGAAACGCCGCAAGCTCGACACCTTCGCGCAACGTGTCGCGAATCCGGTCTGGTACGGGCTCCAGCCCGGGCCATGGCTGGCCCACCGGCGAAAAGAACAGGGCGGAAAAACGAAGATCAATGGAAGGAAAGGTTGCAAACAGAATGACGAGCGCCAGCGCGACGAGCGTCACCCAGATGGTAATGCGCATGTGGGCGAGATCATTGTCCATTGGCATTCCCCGGAATGCATTGTGGCGGAAGCCGCCAGAGGCCAATCTCCCGGCCTTCGACGAAGCCAGGCCCTGCGGTCCAGCGCGCAACCGGCGCCTCACCGCCAAAACATGCAGGCAGGCTGTCGGCGATTGCCAGATACAGCGGATTCTTCGCCTCGCCGGCTTTGAGAGGATAAAGAAGTGCATAGTGGCTGGAAGGGACGCCGGTCTCGGGCAAGGCGCGTGGCAGCACCTGTTTCTCCTCCCGCAGCTGGTAAAAAAGCTCGGCCAGTATCGAGCGATCGTTTGCGACGATGGCATCCGCCCCCGCCTCGCGCGCCCGCGACAGGCCGGTCGACACCAGCTCGGAGCGACCGAGATACCGCGCCATCGCCAGCTCACCGTTCGGCAGGCGCAATCCTGTTCCGGCGATGGTCATCAGCGGCAACGCAATCGCAACAATGCTACTGAGGACCAGGGTCGAACCGATAAGCCAACGCCGTGACGCCAGAACCGGCACCGCAAGCAGCACGCCGGCCGCATAGGCCCCGACCGCCCAGTTGGCGAGTGCGCGCGACATCAGGCCCTGGGCCGTAATGAGAAGCACAATCGGCATCGAGAGAGCGACCAGCGCACGGGCTTCCGCCGTCTTGGCGCGGATCGTCGCGACGATCATGCCGACAAAAACGAAGGGGCCGACAACGCCTGCCTGCGAGAAGAAGAATTCCAGAGCCGAGCCGACCTTAAGCTGGAGGCCGTGCCAATTTGCATTGTCGGCCGTGTGGCGTGCGGTCATAAAATCATGTGCAGCGTTCCACCACAGATTAGGTGCGATGACGGCAAGACAGACCAGTGCCGCAAGGGCCGCATCACGCAGCCGGATGCGCCAGGCGTCGCAAAGCCAGCCGGCTGCGATGAAGCAGGGAAGGAAATAGATCATCGCATATTTCGACATCAGTCCGAGGCCGAAACAGAGGCCAAGACCGATACTCCAGCCGAGACCCGACCTGCCCTGGCTGCGGGCAAGCGCAAGATTGCGCACCGCCATCATCGACAGCACGATGAACAGCATCATCGGCGTATCGGTCGAGATCAGGAGACTGCCGAGCGTTACGGCCGGCAGCGTCAGATAGACCATGGCAGCCAGCGAGGCCAGCCGGACATCATAGATCCTACGGCCCAGCACAAGAATGGCCGCAGCCGCAATACCATGCACGACAGGGGCGGCCAACCGCACCTGGAACGTGCCCTCGCCGCCCCCCAATATCGTTGCGGCACGGATGAGCCAGCCGATCAGGGGCGGCTTTGAATAGGCGCCAAGCGCCATCTCCCGGCCCCAGAGCCAATATTGCGCCTCATCCACGAAAAGATCCGTCCGATTGAAGGCCAGCGCTAAGACTCGCAGCGCCGTGACGACGATGATCGCCGTAACCGCAAATGTCAGCCAGCCGCGCTGTTCGCTCGCCTGCACATGGGGCAGAGCCACGCCATCATGCATGCTGGCGGCGTTCTGCATGGATCAACCAGAGATTTCTGAAATAGATGAGAAGGCCGGATGCCTGGCCGATGACGAAGACCGGGTCGCGCCGCCAGACGGCATAGGACAACAGCACCAGACCGCCAAGAACGGAAAAATACCAGAAGGTCACGGGCATGACCGAACGATTTGCCCGCTCAGAGGAGATCCACTGAAGCAGGAAGCGAGTGGTGAACAGCATCTGGCCCATGAAGCCCGTGCAAACCCACAGAAATTCCTCCCAGCTGTTCACATGCAGCATGGACCATAAAGCCGGTACATTCACGGCGACGTCTCCGTTATGAAGGTTTCCGCCCAATTCGAGCGCTTTCGCCGACGCAGCAGCCACGCCACGCCGATGAGATCGTAAATACCGACAAGCGCGCGGCCGATATTGGTATAGTGGGAGTTGCCGTGCAGCCGCGGCCGATGCGTGACGTCGACATGGGCGACCTGCCAGCCATCGCGGCAGAAGAGTGCCGGGAAATAGCGGTGGTGATGATCGAAATAGGGCAAGGCGAGATAGGCGTCGCGCCGGAACGCCTTGAGGCCGCAGCCAGTATCGCGCGTGCCATCCTTCAGGATGCGGGCGCGCAGCTGATTTGCAAAGCGCGAGGACAGTCGCTTTGCAAGCGTATCCCGCCTGCCGACGCGTTGGCCGGCGACAAGGCCCAGCCGTTGCGGTGCGGTGGCTGAAAGAAGAGGCCCAAGAAGTGTCGGCAGATTGTCGGGCGGGTTCTGGCCGTCGCCATCGAGCATGCACACGATCGGCGCCCGCGCTGCCTGGACACCACTGTGGATCGCCGCCGATTGGCCGCCCTGACGGTCATGCCGCACCAGCCGCAACATCGGGTAATCATCTGCGAGCGAAAGCACCGCTCTGACCGTGTCGTCGGAGGAAGCATCGTCCACGACCACAATTTCGAAATTGCCGACGGGCCTGCAGGCGGCAACGATCTCACCGACGAGCGTCTCGACACTCGCTTCTTCGTTGTGCATGGGCACGATCACGGCGAAATCCGGAATGGGTTTCACGCTGGCTCCGTCACATCCATCCGCATGGGCGCTGCAGACATTATTGCTGGTAGCGGGGAAAGGAGCGCGGAAAGCTTGCATGAATATGAACAGCCGTTGAACTTCTTCCGATATGCGCCTGTTCCATTGCAGTTTTATAACGAGCCCGGCTCGGTGGCAGCGCGCTATTTCCTCACGCGTAACGGGAAAATAATCGTACAATTCACCACGCTTTTAACGTGACCGTAAGCAATTCTTGCAACGGTACGGGCATGTTCTTTTGGGGGGAGGAAACAGGATGCCGGGTGTGAATCCGACTGCTGTCAAAACTAAATCATTGTCCATCAAGGCAAAATTTGCAGCGCTTGTAACGGGCGCAACGCTCGTTTCCTGCCTGTCCGTGGGGCTGCTGTCCTATGAGATGGGCAAATCAGGACTGATCGACGCCAGCGAAATCAGGCTCGACACGGTTGCAGGAAACCAGTCCAAGCAACTCGACGCCTATACGCTGCGCGTCGAGCAGAGCATTTCCGAACTGTCGCAGAATGCCGCAATTGCGCAGGCGCTCGAAACGATGACGACTGTCGTGCCGACGGAAAAAGACGCCATCATCGAAGCGTTTCGCCGCGACGGTGTTTCGGAGGAAGAACGCGCCTCCTTCAATGGCGAGGGACTGCGACTGCTTTATGCCATTCGCCACGCGACCATCAACGCCGCCATTGCCAGCGTCTGGCGCAACACCCGCGTCAGCGACATCTACGTGATCGACAAGAATGGCCTCATCATTTACTCCGTGACCAAGGGAAAGAACTTCCTGACCAACGTGGCGGAACCGCAGAACGCGGCCCTCAAGGACCTTTTCCAGCGCATCGAAGCCGGTAAGGACGGCGTCATCAGCACCACTGGTTTCAGCGGCGGCGAGAATGATTCAGCCATGGTCGGCATGCCGCTCGCCGTCTCTAACTGGGGTCAGTTGCAGCGCAAGGGCGCCGTCGTCATGCGCATCTCGGCGGATCGTATCGGCGCCGTCGTCACGCCCGAGGAAACCGGAAAATCCATCGATGACGCGGTCCTTCTGAGCACTGAAGGCAAACGCCGCGCCGGTGTGCTGTCCGGCGGCCCGGACGCCGCCGTTTCCAAAAATCTCGCGGCGCTGGCGGGCGCAAACGACGCCGGAATGGTGCTGGCCAAGACGTCTGCCGGCAACATTTTCTATGCCTACCGCCCCGTCACCGTCTTTGGCCAGAAGCATCTCCTGGCGATCGGCCAGCAGGAGAGCAAGGTTCTGGCAGCTGCCAATGATCTCGCTTTCTGGGCGACCGCCGCAACGCTGGCGGTGCTGGCGATCATGACGCTGATTGGCATTTTCGTGTCCGCCAGCCTCACCAAACCGTTAACCGGGCTTGCCGGATTGATGGAACGCCTCAACGGCGGCGAGAACAACATCGAGATCAAGGCCGTTTCCCGCGGCGATGAAATCGGCACCATGGCGCGCGCGCTGGAATCCTTCCGCCAGGGCATTCTTGACAAGCAGCGTATGGAAGAAGAAGCCCATCGCAAGGGCGAAGAACTGGACGAGGAACGCGCCCAGCGCGAAATGGAAAAGGCGCGAAGCGCAAAGGAACTGGAAGAAGCGGTCGATGCACTCGCGACCGGTCTTGCCAATCTTGCCGCCGGCAGGCTTGATCTTCGCATCGAGAAATCCTTCGTGCCGTCGCTCGATCACCTGCGCATCGACTTCAACAATTCCATGGCCGGACTGGAAGCGACGATCGCCAATATCGGCGAAAGCGCGAACGCCATCCGTTCCGGCTCCGGCGAATTGAAGAGCGCATCGGAAGACCTGTCGCGGCGCACCGAACGTCAGGCCGCGGCCCTTGAAGAAGCGGCCGCCGCGCTCGCTGACATGACACAGGCTGTAAACGTTTCGCTATCGCGCTGCAATGTCGCCGTCGAGGCCACGGCGGGCACGATGCAGGACGCCCACAAGTCCACGGCAGTCGTTAAAGAAGCGATCGTCGCCATGGAGCGCATCGAGACCTCGTCGGCCAAAATCCGCCAGATCATCGACGTCATTGACCAGATTGCCTTCCAGACCAACCTTTTGGCGCTGAATGCAGGCGTGGAAGCCGCCCGTGCCGGGGAAGCCGGAAAGGGCTTTGCGGTCGTGGCGCAGGAGGTTCGCGAACTGGCTCAGAAATCGGCAGCCGCCGCCCGTGACATCACGACGCTGATCGCCACCTCCGCCGGCGATGTGGAAAGCGGCGTGGCGCTGGTGTTGAAGACCGGTGAAAGCCTCGAGCAAATCCAGAAGCGCATCCAGTCGGTCAACGACCAGATCGGGGAAATCGCCACGGCATCGCGCGAACAATCCGGCCGCCTCAGCGAGATCAACGCCTCTGTCAACGAACTCGACCATGTCACGCAGCAGAATGCCGCGATGGTGGAAGAAACGACGGCATCGGCCTTCTCGCTGGCAAGTGAAGCTGACGGCCTCACCGAACAGGTTGCCCAATTCTCGGTTGGTCATACCCGCCCGCAGGACCAGCGTTACGCAGCATAAGCTTCAACAAAAGGCCGGAGGTGAAATCCTCCGGCCTTTTGCTTTGCCTTAACTCCGATCCGGGTTCCCAGGAGCAGAAGCCCCTGGGAACACGCCGGCGACCTGGCACCATACCCTCGCCGGCTTCCGGGGAGAACCTCAGAAGAAGCCGACCTTGTTCGGGCTGTAAGAGACGAGCAGGTTCTTGGTCTGCTGGTAATGATCGAGCATCATCTTGTGGGTCTCGCGACCGATGCCGGACTGCTTGTAACCACCAAACGCAGCACCCGCCGGATAGACGTGATAGCAATTCGTCCACACGCGACCCGCTTCGATGCCCCGCCCGGCGCGGTAAGCGATATTGGTGTCACGGCTCCAGACACCTGCGCCGAGACCGTAAACCGTGTCATTGGCGATTTCGAGCGCCTCCTCCACTGTCTTGAAGGTGGTGACAGAAACGACAGGACCGAAGATTTCCTCCTGGAAAATCCGCATCTTGTTGTTGCCCTCAAAAACAGTTGGCTGAATATAATAACCGTCTTTTAGATCACCCGACAGCGTCTTGCGATCACCGCCAGTCAAAACTTTGGCGCCTTCCTTCTTGCCGATCTCCAGATAGCTCATGATCTTGTCGAACTGTTCCTGCGAGGCCTGTGCGCCCAGCATCGTCGACGGGTTGAGCGGATCGTCCTGGCTGATGGCCTGCACGCGCTTGATCGCCTTTTCCATGAACCGGTCATAGATCGATTCATGCACCAGCGCGCGGGATGGGCAGGTGCAGACCTCACCCTGGTTCAGTGCGAAGAAGGCAAAACCTTCGAGCGCCTTGTCGAGGAAGGCATCGTCCTCATTCATCACATCGGCAAAGAAGATATTCGGCGATTTGCCGCCCAACTCGAGCGTGATGTTGGTCACGTTGTCGGCCGCATACCGCATGATTTCCTTGCCGACCGAGGTAGAGCCGGTAAAGGCGATCTTGGCGATGCGGTTGCTCTGGGCCAGCGGCTTGCCAGCTTCAAGGCCGGTGCCGTTGACGATGTTGAGGACGCCGGGCGGCAGCAAATCTTCGATCAGCTCCATCACGATGAGTATGGAGGCCGGTGTCTGTTCGGCCGGCTTCAGCACGACGCAATTGCCCGCAGCAAGAGCCGGTGCAAGTTTCCACGCGGCCATCAGGATCGGGAAGTTCCACGGGATGATCTGGCCGACGACACCGAGTGGTTCATGGAAGTGATAGGCGACGGTATCGTTATCGATTTCGCCGATCGTGCCTTCCTGGGCGCGGATGCAGCCCGCGAAATAGCGGAAGTGATCGATCGCAAGCGGAATATCCGCATTGGTGGTTTCACGTAGCGGCTTGCCATTATCCCAGGTTTCAGCCCGGGCGATAAGGTCTAGATTGTCTTCGATCCGCTGGGCGATCTTGAGCAGGATGTTGGAACGCTCGGTTATGCTGGTCTTGCCCCATTTGTCGCGGGCTTTATGGGCCGCGTCCAGCGCGAATTCGATGTCGGCGGCATCCGAACGCGGCACTTCGCAAATCTTGTGGCCGGTCACCGGCGATAGGTTATCCATGTAGCGGCCGGATTTCGGCTCCACCCATTTGCCGCCGATGTAATTGCCGTATTTCAGCTTGAAGGGCGCTTCGCCCGCTTTCTGCTGAACCTGAATATTCATAATTTCATCCTCCCTGATGAAAACGATCCTGAGCGGACCGCATGGGAGAAAGGTGAGCCTAGATGATACGGTTCGGTAGAGGGGCGGCGCGGTTCCGCAGCGCACATTGTCTCACATCTGCGACAGAGCCGCCGTTCTCTGGCACATTCGGCCAGAAAACGGGGTCTGCAATCCTCAATGGACGTCGAACTTCTTCATTTTGCGGTGAAGTGTCGCGCGGCTGATGCCGAGCAGCGAGGCAGCCTGCGTGACATTGCCGTTGGTGCGCGACAACACGCGGCGAAGCGCCGAGCGTTCCGCTTCCGCAAGGTCGGAACCGCTGTCATGGCGCTGTTCCTGCAAAATATCCGCAGCCGGCACACCCTGTGCGATCCTTATATCATCGAGCTTCAGCGCAAGGCGTGCGGCGCGGGTTGCGCCGAGCACGAGATCGTCCTGATCCACGGCAAGCAGCGAAAGCGCCGTTCCGAAGCCGCTCGGCACGACCACGATGCGCGCACCCGGAAAAGCACGGCGGAAGAGATTGCCTTCGATGCGTTGCGCCGCGTCCTTCACCGCCTGCGTGACGAAGGAGAAGGTCATCTCGTTGATGTCGTCGCGGCAGGTGGAAATATCAAGCGCGCCCGTCACCCGGCCGGTATGGTCGCGAATGGGCGCGGTGGTGCAGCAGAGTTCGGTATTTGAGGTGAAGAAATGCTGGTCGCGATAGACCACAACCGAACGCTCGTCGACGAGGGCCGTGCCGATACCGTTGGTGCCGACACTTTCCTCGCTCCACACGGCTCCCGACCAGAGGCCGAGCGAACGGAAATCGCGATCGTCTCCCGCGGCCCCACGCCGCTCCAGCGCGACGCCCTGCGCGTCCGTCAAAAGCAGGCAGCAGCCGGATTTGCCGACACTGTGGAAAATCCGGTCCAGCTCATCGGTACTTTCGGCAATCAGGCCGGCAGCGCTTTCACGGGCACGGCGAAATTCCGCCTCGCTCAAAAAAATCGGCTTGCGGTTTTCCTCTGGCGCGAGCCGGTGCTTGACCATGCAACGCCGCCACGAGGCGACAATCGGAGAACTTGCGGCGGCGGAACGATGGCGTGCGGTTTCATACACGCGTTCCGCATGGGCGATGTCTGTCGGCATGCGCTCCTCCCAAAGCTTTTGTGCGATGGTGCGCTGGAAGCGTCGACGTTTCAACTAAAAACTTTGCGGCCGGTGCGCGGCACCTGAGCGGGCGCGAAAGGGATTATCGTGCAGCCTTCAGATATCGCCGGTCAGAGGCCGCTTCGGTTTCGTCCTCGGCAGACAGGAAAGTATCGTCCACGAGATTGGCGATGGAGGTGAGCGGACCGGGCTTGCCGAAGAAGAATCCCTGCACCTGCAGGCAACCCTCCCGCCGGAGAAACTCAACGTGAGCCATCGTCTCCACCCCTTCAGCCAGCACCGGAATATTGAGGCTATGCGCCAGAATGAGCGTCGAGCGAACGATCGCTTCGGACTGCGCATTGGTCGAGAGACCATCGATGAAAGCGCGGTCGATCTTGATCTTGTCGAACGGGAAGCTTTGCAGGGTCGAAAGTGAGGAGTAGCCCGTGCCATAGTCATCCATGGCGATCTTGACACCGAGCGACTTGAGCTTGCGAATGGTAACAAGGGCGTGGCGATGGTCGGCAATGATGCTGCCTTCCGTGATTTCGAGCTCCAGCCGTTCCGGCGCAAGCCCGGTCTCGGCGAGAATTTTCTCGACCTTGTCGGGGAACTCATTATCCGCGAGCTGCTGCGGCGCCACGTTAACGGCGATGGTGAGCGATTTTTTCCACCGCGCAGCCTGCGCGCAGGCTTCTCTGAGAACCCACTCGCCCAACTCAACGATGAAGCCGGTCTGTTCGGCAATGGGAATGAACTCGACCGGCGAAATCATGCCGCGTCCCGGGTGTTTCCAGCGCAGGAGCGCCTCGAAACCGACGATGCTGCCACTCCTGGTATCGTTCTGCTGCTGGTAATAAAGCTCGAATTCGTTATTGGCGAGACCGCTGCGCATGGCGACGGCAAGCGCATTCCGCTCCCGCGCAGCCTCGTCCATGGATTTGTCATAGAAGCAGATCGTGTCCGAGATGCCGCTTTTTGCCCGGTACATGGCAACATCGGCCTGCGCCATCAGCGTGTCGGCATCGATGGAGCTGGAATTGCGCACCGATATGCCCACACTTGCGCCAACCGAAAATGTCTGGCCGTTCCACTCCACGGGTCTGCTGATCTGCTCGATCAGCCGTTGCGCGAATTCTGCACCGTCTGCCCTGACATAATAGGAATGCGTCATCGCCACGAATTCATCGCCGCCCATGCGCGCCAGGAATTCGCCATCCTTCAACACGGAACTCGCCCGGTCGGCGATGGCGCGCAGCACGGCGTCACCGGCCGCATGACCATGCACGTCGTTGATTTCCTTGAAGCGGTTGAGATCGATGGACAGAAGCGCCGTATGCGCGCCGAGCGAGATATGGCGGGTGCGGCGGTTGAGATGTTCGATGAAAGCCGCACGATTTGGGATACCGGTCAGCGGATCGTGCAGGGAGAGGTGGCGATAGCGCGCAACCGCCTGCTGGGTGGACTGGGCATCGATCACATAGGTCGAGAGCCCGAGCGCCAGAAGCAGCAGCGTCACGGCGATTGCGCCCCCGCCCATGATGGCCGGCGGCAGCAGATTCTCCGGAATGACGACGCGCGGGTCAAAGGCGAAGGACATGGAAGCCATGCCTGTATAGTGCATCGAGGCAATCGCCAGGATGAGAAATGTCACTCCGCCATATTGGCAGAAGCGGTTGAGTGGCCGGGCGATGCGATTGACCGCGAGCGCGCCGAGCACCGCCCCCAGCACCAGCGAGGCGATGACGTAGGCCCGATCCCAGACGATCATGCCTTGCACATTATAGGCCGCCATGCCGGTATAATGCATGGCCGCGATGCCGAGGCCAAGAATAACACCACCGGCCTCCACCATCACGCTACGCCCGCCATAGGCGGAAATGCCGAAACCCGCTGTTGTCGTGGAGATGGCAATCAGAAGCGAAAGACCCGTGAGATAAGGATCGTAGCCCACCTCGCCCGCCGCGACATAGCCCAGCATCGCCACGAAATGGGTGGTCCATATCGCCGCACCGCCATTGACGCCCGCCAGAAACAGCCAGTTGACCTTCTGCACCCCCGTCGCCAGGCGCGCTCTCGAAAAAAGCCGCATCGAAACGAAGCTTCCGAGCATGCAGACAACCACCGCTGCAACGGTGTATCTGTAGTCGTGATCGACGGTAAGGCACTGGAGAACTTTGAGCATTGGGATCTACGCGATTGGAGTTGCGCATAGCCTTATCAGTTGCCAAGTTTTCACCCGGTTTATGTGCATGGATAAGCACATATTAAAAATTGCAACAGGCGAGTGAATTAGATAATTCTAATAAAATTACAAAGCGGCAGCAGCCAAAACCCGGCCACTCTTGTCTTTGTCTGCCGTTTGTATTATAGCGCCCGCACCCGTGTAGACACCCTTGGAGGCAACGCGGGTGGGATGGTGCCTGGCGCCTCCCCAGTTCAGCGCCCGCGGGCATGAACTCTCCATATAACCTCGAAAGGAATTGCCATGAGCAAAGAATCGTATGAGCTCAAGGCCGAGGCGCGCGAACGAGTTGGTAAGGGGTCCTCTCGTGAACTTCGCCGCAACGGTTTGATTCCGGCTGTCATCTATGGTGACAAGCAGGCCCCCATTTCCATCGCGCTCTCGACCAACGAAGTCACCAAGCGTATCCACGCTGGCGGTTTCATGACGACGGTTGCGACGATCGACGTCGACGGCAAGAAGATCAAGGTTCTCCCGAAGGATTACCAGCTTGATCCGGTCCGCGACTTCACCATGCATGTCGACTTCCTGCGCGTCTCGGGCAACACGCTCGTCAACGTCGAAATTCCGGTTCACTTCGAAAACGAAGAAAAGTCGGACATCAAGATCGGCGGCGTTCTGAACATCGTTCGCCACACGGTGGAATTCCACTGCCCGGCCAACGACATTCCGGAAGCCATCACGGTTGACCTCTCCGGCCTGAAGATCGGCGACAGCGTTCACATCTCGAACGTCAAGCTGCCGAAGAACATCACGCCTGTTATCGCTGACCGTGACTTCACGATCGCAACGATCGTTGCTCCGGCAGCTGGCGTTGAAGAAGAAGCCGCAGCTGAAGAAGCTTCCGAGGAATAATCAGCGGCCGCAAGGCTTGCAGATTATAAGATTGGGCCCGTTCCGGTTTCGGAACGGGCCTTTTAGTTTTTATGAACTTTAATTCCAGAAAGCTTGCCGCCCAGCCATGATGGGCGGGCCGTTTCAGCGTCGATTAACACTTCCGTGAAACGATACCCTTGCGCTGCCGTGCAATCTCCAGACGGAAGAAAACGCGGCGCAGCAAGTCTGGGGCAAGGGGTAACTGCAATTTAACATGGCTCATTCCGTCGAAAGCCGCTTTATCGCGATTGTTTCCGGCGCACTTCTCACAGTGGTCGCACCGCTCTTTACGCTTTTGCTGACGCTTTCCTACCATGAAGCCATTCGCAGCCAGCGCAACCATCTCGAAATCCTCCTCTCCACCAATGCGCAGGCGCTTGCCCGGCCGCTGTGGGATCTGGATGACGACACCATCAACCAGATTACCGGCACCCTCGTTTCCGACCCCATGATCCGCATGGTCGAGGTCAAGGACACGTCCGGCCAGCTCGACATCATCCAGACCGCCGGCAGCGACGTCATCCAGGACGCCGCCTCGACGAGCCGTGAGGTCACCTACAAGACGACCAAGGGCGTCGTTACCGTGGGGCTGCTGACCGTTTATTACGACGACGTTGGCCTTTTGACCTCCCTGAGCCGCACCGAACTGGCTTTCATCACGATTTTCATCGTGGCCGTCGTCACCATCGTTATTGCAGCCATCGCCGGCAATCGCTTCATGGTGATCCGTCCGCTGATGCGGCTGGCGGCCGCGATAGAGGCGACACGGCGGCTAGGTTCTCGCCATCACGTCGACTGGCGTTCGAAGGACGAAATCGGCCGACTCGCGAAAAGCTTCAACGAAATGCAGTCCCAGCTCGAAAAGGAAGAGCTGGAAATCAAGAATGCCCACGCCCGCAAGACGGAAATCTACAACCGTACGCCGGCCATGCTGTTCTCGCTGGATAGTCATGACCGCATCGCCGCCGTCAGCGATTATTGGATACAGGCAACGGGCTACGACCGCAGCCGGATACTCGGCCTGAATTTTGCCGATCTTATCCACCCCGATGACCGGCTCCTGTTCCAGCAGCGCAGGACGGCGCACCCCTTGCCCGATGCGTCACACAACGGCATTACCGTGCGTTTTCGGTGCATGGACGGCAGCGTCATGGACGCGCTTGTCCTGGAAAAGGCTCTCCATTCCAGCGATGCGGCCCATCAGAGCACCTGTCTCTGCGTCATGACCGACGTCACCGAATTGCGCCAGTCGGAAAAGCGCAACCGCCAGCAGGCGATTTCCGACCATCTGACCGGCCTGTTCAACCGACAGGGCTTTGAGGGGATTCTCGATCTGCAAATCCGCGATGCGGACCAAAACGGCAGCGAACTCGCCTGCCTGTTTATCGATCTCGACCGCTTCAAAGCCATCAACGACAATCTCGGCCATGCCGCCGGTGATGCCGTGCTCAAACAGTTCACCGCAAAACTGGAGCCACTTCTGACGCCGCTCGACAGCGCATCGCGTCTGGGCGGCGACGAATTTGCTATACTGCTCGCCGGCGAAAAGGTGGAAGAGCGCGCGCGGCAGTTCTGCGAACGCATCGGCGCCATGCTCGATACACCCTTCGAGATCGACAATAACAGCATTCGCATCAGCGCCAGCATCGGCATGGCCGTCTATCCGTTGCACGCGTCAAGCGCCTCGGAACTCCTGCAAAATGCCGATATGGCGATGTATACCCGCAAACGCATGGGCAAGAACGGCTCGCAGGTCTTCGACAGCTCGATCATGGATCGTGCCCGCGAACATGCGGAGTTGGAGCGCGACATTGCCCAGGCGCTGTCCGACGATTGGTTCGAGGCTTATTTCCAGCCGATACAGAACCTTGGCACTGGCCGCACGACAGGTTTCGAGGCGCTGCTGCGTCTCAATCATCCGGAAAAAGGGTTGCTTTCCCCGGCGACCATCGTCCGTCTTGCAGAAGAAAACGGCACTATTCAGCGTATCGGCAATGTCATCCTCGATCAGGCGATCGCCAATCTCGCGAGGCTTTCGCACCTGCCTGGCATGGAGCAGACCTATGTCGCCGTCAATGTTTCGCCGCTGCAATTCGAACCGGGCCTACCGACACGCATCGCGGGTGTCCTTCACCGCCACGGCATCGTTCCCGCCCGCCTTGTGATCGAGATCACCGAAGCGGTCATCATGAAAAACGATCCGCAGATCCGGGCGATCCTCAATGCCATCCATCAGCTCGGTTGCCGCATCGCGCTCGACGACTTCGGAACGGGTTACTCGTCGCTGAGCTATCTCAGCCGCTTCCCGGTCGATATCGTCAAGATCGATCAATCCTTTACCCGTTCTATCTGCGACGACGGACCGGAAATCCGGCAACGCAGCCGCATGCTGGTCGAAGGTATCGCGGCCATCTCGCACAAGATGAACTGCACCGTCATCGCAGAGGGCATCGAAACCGAGGAGCAGAAGCAACTTCTGACCAAGATTGGCGCGGATTTTGGCCAGGGTTACCTCTTCGCCCGGCCGCAGCCTCTCGATAAGCTGATCGCCGGTCTGGGTGAGATCACCGATCAAAATCGCATTGCCGCCCGGCAAGCCTGAAACATTGGGGAATGTCATGAGATTGATCCGCACCTGCCTGATCTTTCTTGCTCTCACCACGCCGGCAAACGCAGACAAACTGTTTCTGACAACCGAGGTCTACCCGCCTTATAATGTCCAGGCCAGTGATGGCAGCGTGCGCGGCGTCTATTTCGATCAGCTGAAGATCGTGCTCGAGCAGACCAAAACGGATTACGAGGTTACGGTCATGCCTTGGGCACGGGCCATCGCATTGGCAACGACCCAACCGATGCACTGCGTTTTCGCCACCGCAAGGACGCCGGAACGGGAAAACCTGTTCAAATGGGTTGCCCCCATTCACACCGATCGCAACGTGCTTGTCGCCCGCCGCAAGGCAAACATCCAGGCTGCCACTCTCGAGGACGCGAAAAAATATCGCGTCGGAACCCAGCGTGGAGATTACACCGAAGCCCTTCTGCAAAAGCTCGGCTTCCCGCAGGTGGATGTCGGCGCGGATTTCGAAATCACCTTCCACAAGCTGGCAGCCGGCCGCATCGATCTGATGCCCATGTCTGAAAGCACGTTCAAAAGCCTGCCCGCCGACACCTTCAGCGAGGTGATAACGCTTGCGCGACAACAGCTCGGGCTCGCCTGCAACAAGAGCGTCCCGGACGAGATCATTGCCAGATTGCAGACGCGACTAGACCAGTTGATCGCCGATGGAACGCAGCAGAAAATCTTCGACCGCTACGATCTCATCAGCCCCTGATACCTTTCGCAGGCACAAAAAGATTGACAGCCGGCGGTTTTCGGGATGGTGACAACACCATCATCAGGCAAAACGCGGACAAGCCCCATGAAGATCATCGCAGGACTTGGTAATCCCGGCGCGCAATACGCCGGAAACCGTCATAACATCGGCTTCATGGCTGTCGATGCGTTGCAGCGCCTGCCCTCCTTTGCGCCCTGGTCTCGGAAATTCAAGGCGGAGATCTCCGAGGGCGACATCGCCGGCGAAAAAATCCTGCTGATGAAGCCGCTGACCTACATGAACCTTTCCGGTGAATCGGTTGGCGAAGCCATGCGCTTCTACAAGCTTTCGCCCGCGGATATCATCGCCATCCATGACGAACTGGACTTGCCGGCCGGCCGCGCCCGCATCAAGACGGGTGGCGGGCATGGCGGTCATAATGGCCTGAAATCCCTCGACGCCCATTGCGGCAAGGAGTACCGCCGCCTGCGCCTCGGCATAGGACATCCCGGCGACAAGGAACGGGTGCACGGCCATGTGCTCGGCGATTTTGCCAAGGCCGACAAGACATGGCTGGAGCCGCTGCTCGACGCGATCGCCGACAACGCCTCCATGCTGGTGAAGGCTGAGGATTCCCAGCTGATGAACAAGCTGGCGCTGGCCACGGGCAGCAAGCCCGAAGCCGAGAAGCCGGCCAAGGCAGCCAGGCCCGCTGCGCAGTCCCATATCCATCAGGCGCGTAACAGCGCCCAGCCGAAAAAGCTGCCGGAAACCGGGCCGATGGCCGAGATGCTGAAGCGCATGTTCGGCAAGAAGGATTGATGATCAATGTCACCTGACACCGTCGTCTTGCGAGAGGTGGAGCGCGACGACCTCGCTGGATTGCTTGAACTTTATCGTGCGCTCAATCCGGCCGACCGAGACATGTCGGCAGAAGAAGCGGATACGGCGTTCGCCGCCATCCTGGCCCAGCCGGGGCTCTCCATTTTTCTTGCGACCGAAGGCGGGAACGCGGTCGCCACGGCCACGCTACAGATCGTTCCAAACCTCACGCGCGCCGCCCGTCCCTATGCCCTTATCGAAAACGTGGTGACACTCGAAAACCGTCGCGGCCGCGGATATGGCCGCGCGGTCGTGCGCCATGCCGTCGAGGCGGCCTTTGCGGCGAACTGCTATAAGGTCATGCTGCTCACCGGCAGGCAGAATCCCGAGGTTCACGGCTTTTACGAAAGCTGCGGCTTCGTGCAGAACAAGACGGGTTTTCAAATCCGGCAGGAGTGACGTTCACTCTTCCGGCTCGGTGGTGAACATCAGCGGAAATCCCGCCTCCTTGCCAAGGTCGGTCGCTTCCTTGGCTTTCGTCTCGGCGATATCCCGCTCACAGACGACAACCACCGCGCTGCCGAAGCGATGCGCCGTCATCATCACCCGGTGACCGGCCTCCTCGCTCATGCGGAAGACGGCTTTCAGCACGACGGTCACGAATTCACGCGGCGTGTAGTCGTCGTTCAGCAGAATGACCTTGTAGAGCTTTGGCCGCTCCAGCTTGGGCTTGACCTTTGGTTTTGGTTTGAGATCGACAGGACTGTCACTCATCATGGCCGCTCGTGCCTGCCGTTCATCGCGGTTGCTCATGGGAAAACCCCGTTGATGACGAAAGATCGATCGCTTGACCCGCTCATATTGCGCCGCAACCGCGGCATCGGCAACCCTGCCCGAAATTCCGCGCCATTAAAGGGGCTTTGGCCGCACAAATCGGCCCGCGGGCTTGACCTTGCCCTGCCGTTTCCGCAAAAGGCTCCTCAACGAATTCTTTCAAACGGACAGGTTTCAAGCCATGGGCTTCAAATGCGGTATCGTTGGATTGCCAAATGTCGGCAAGTCCACTCTCTTCAACGCGCTGACAAAAACAGCCGCGGCGCAGGCCGCCAACTATCCCTTTTGCACCATCGAGCCGAACACGGGCGAAGTGGCGGTTCCGGATGCGCGCATGAAAATCCTTGCCGACATCGCCGGCTCAAAGGAAATCATCCCCACCCGCATCTCCTTCGTCGATATCGCCGGCCTGGTGCGCGGCGCCTCCAAGGGTGAAGGCCTCGGCAACCAGTTCCTCGCCAACATTCGCGAAGTCGATGCCGTCGTGCACGTCCTGCGCTGCTTCGAGGATGATGACATCACACACGTCGAAGGCCGCATCAACCCGGTCGCCGACGCCGAAACGATCGAGACCGAGCTGATGCTCTCAGACCTCGAAAGCCTCGAGCGCCGCACGGAACAGACCCGCAAGCGCGCCACCGGCAAGGATAAGGAATCGCTGGCGCAGCTGCCGCTGATGGAAGCATCGCTGAAGCTTCTCAACGAAGGCAAGCCGGTCCGCACCCTGCTCTCCACGCTCGATGCCGAAGAGCTGCGCATCCTTCAGGGCCTCAACCTCCTGACGGCGCACCCGGTCCTCTATGTCTGCAACGTCGCAGAAGGCGATGCAGTCGATGGCAATGAGCACACCCGCGCCGTCGCAGACATGGCCAAGGCCCAGGGTGCCGAGACCGTCATCATCTCCGCTGCAATCGAATCCGAGGTCGCACAGCTTCCCGACGAAGAGGCGAAGGAATTCCTTTCCGCCCTCGGCCTCGAAGAAGCGGGCCTCGACCGCCTGATCCGTGCCGGCTACAAGCTGCTCGATCTCATCACCTATTTCACCGTCGGCCCGAAGGAGTGCCGCGCCTGGACCATCGAGCGCGGCACCAAGGCCCCGCAGGCGGCCGGCGTCATCCACTCCGATTTCGAACGCGGCTTCATCCGCGCCAACACCATCGCCTATAACGACTATGTTGCCTTCAAGGGCGAAGTCGGCGCGAAGGAAGCTGGCAAGGCCCGTGACGAAGGCAAGGAATATGTGGTTCAGGACGGCGACGTCATCCACTTCCGCTTCAACACCTGATGAGGCCCTTCGCGGGAAAGGCCGGTCGCTTCCCTGATGTACCCAAGAACGGAACATTGCCGCCTGTCTCTTCTACTCCGGGGAGAGATACTGGCCACAAGGGTCGGATGAGAGGGCAAGCTCTCCTGATATAATGACCCTCGCCCCCTCATCCCGCTGCCGCGACCTTCTCCCCCTCGGGGAGAAGGCGACAAGTAGCATTCGTCCGCTCCAGCCTCTCCCAAAAGAAGCGAGCTGCACCGCATATTTGACCTTTACGTAAAGGGAAAAATCCTCTTAGATACGCCGACTTTGACTGTGCGAAGGGAGGAAACCATGGCGCCGGTCGTGACCTATGCTTACGAGGATTTCACCGTAGGGCGGGAATTTCCGCTTGGCCCGCAATCGCTTTCGGCAGAGCAGATCATCGCTTTCGCCAGCGAATTTGACCCCCAGCCCATGCATCTCTCCGAGGAAGCAGGCCGCCAGAGCATTCTTGGCGGGCTGGCTGCTTCGGGCTGGCATACCTGTAGCCTGTTAATGCGGATGATGGCCGACAGCTATATCTCGGATTCGACGTCACAGGGCAGCCCCGGCATCGATTATGTCGACTGGAAGAAGCCGGTTCTGGCCGGGGACACGCTTTCGGGCAAATCGATCGTGCTGGAACAGCGCCCTTCCGCCTCACGCCCGGGCATCGGCCTCGTAAAACTGCGTCACGAGCTTTACAACCAGCATGGCGTCCTGGTCTCACATGGCGAAAACACCGTCATGTTTCTGATGCGCAAAAATGGGGGAGTGGCGGCATGAGGCTCGCAGAACTTTCCCCGATCGGCGAGCGCGTCACCCTCGAAACGCTGCATTTTTCCGCCGAAGACATTGTTCGCTTCGCCCGCGATTTCGATCCACAACCGTTTCACCTCGATGCTGAAGCCGCCAAACACAGCGTTCTGGGCGGCCTGTGTGCCTCTGGCTGGCACACGGGCGCGGGTTGGATGAAAAGCTTTCTGTCGCACTGGGCAAAAGAGGTGAAGAGGCTGAAACTGGAAGGCCTCGAACCGCCGAAGCTCGGCCCATCGCCGGGTTTCCGCGATCTGAAATGGAAAAAGCCCGTCTACGCCGGCGACGACGTTACCTATTTCGTCACACTGCTCGATGCCCGTCCGCTCGAATCCAGACCCGGGATATGGCTCAACACAACGTTCAACGAAGGCGTGAACCAGTCTGGCGAAACAGTGCTGACTTTTCAGAGCAGCGTTCTGGAGTTCGAATGAGGCGAGGCCGTGAAGGGAATGGCTTTGCCATTGCCTATCTCGGCTGCCTTCAGTGACCCGAAAACTCCACCAGCGTGCGCACGTCCACGCCAAGGTCTTCCAGCTTTTTGCGGCCGCCGAGATCGGGCAGATCGATCACGAAGCAGGCGGAAACAATCTCGGCGCCCATCTGCCGCAAGAGCTTGACCGCGCCTTCGGCGGTGCCGCCGGTCGCAATCAAATCATCGACCAGGATAACCTTTTCACCCGGCTGTACCGCATCGACATGCATTTCCATCTCATCGACGCCGTATTCAAGACTGTAGGCCACGCGGACGGTGGTATGCGGCAGCTTGCCCTTCTTGCGGATCGGCACGAATCCAGCCGATAGCTGATGGGCCACAGCGCCGCCGAGAATAAAGCCACGCGCCTCCATGCCGGCGATCTTGTCGATCTTCGTCCCGGCGTAAGGCTGTACGAGCTCATCCACCGCCCGGCGGAACGCCCGCGGATTTCCCAGCAGCGTGGTAATATCGCGGAAGATAATGCCCGGCTTCGGATAGTCGGGAATGGTGCGGATGGCAGCGGAAAGCTCCGAAGCAATGACGGTCATGGCATGTCCAGTTGATTGGGAAAAATCGATGAGAAGATATCGCCTACCCTATCAATTTGAAGGCGGTTGACCAACTAAAAAGGAAAATTCGCCCTTTTCCCGCCGCGATCTGACAGCGGCGGCTGCGCTTAGGCGAGCGATCGCGCCGCTATCCAGCCAAGTACCAAGCATGAAAAAGCCCCCACGGAGACCGTGAGGGCTTAGAGAATCCGGTTGCCATTGGCAGGCCGATCAATGTTCCTTGTTGGCGTAGACCGACTTTTTAGTGAGATAGATCAGCGCCGTGAAGATGAACAGGAACACCATGACCATAAAGCCGGTGCGTTTGCGCTCTTCCAGATGCGGTTCTGCGGCCCACATCAGGAACGCTGCCACATCCTTCGAATACTGGTCCACCGTCTGCGGCGTCCCGTCATCGTACGTCACCTGATCGGCGCTGATGGGCGGCGCCATCTTCAACGCGACTGCACTGACGAAGTACGGGTTGAAATGCGTGCCTTCGGCCACTTCAACACCAGCCGGCGGATCCTGATAGCCGGTCAGCAGCGCGTGGATATAATCCGGGCCGCCTTCCTGGTAACCACCGATGATCGGGATCATGTCGATGATGAATTGCGGGAAACCGCGCTCCACGCCGCGCGCCTTTGCAAGCAGCGACATGTCGGGCGGCGCAGCCCCGCCATTGGCGGCGGCCGCCGCTTCATGGTTCGGGAATGGCGAAGGGAAATGGTCCGATGGCACCGCCTTGCGGTTATACATTTCGCCGTCGGCATTCGGGCCGTCCTGCACTTCGTATTCAGCAGCGAAAGCCTTGACCTGCTCGTCCGAGTAACCGAGGTCACCCAGCGTGCGGAAGGAAACCAGGCTCATGGAATGGCAGGCCGAGCAGACTTCCTTATAGACCTTCAGGCCGCGCTGCAGCTGACCCTTGTCATATTTGCCGAAGGGACCGGCAAAAGACCAGCTCTGCTCCTCGGGCTTGATCACCGGGAAATGGCCGCCGGCAATCGCATGTTCCGTCTTGGTGGCGAGGTCATGGCTCTCCTCCGCCGCCGAAGCGACGGTGAAGGAACAGCCGATGGCGGCGAAAAGCGCGATGCTTGTTACAAGCTTCTTCATTGTCGTCATCCTTCCTTCGCGCTCAGACCTGGGCTGCCGCTGGCGCGGCACCCGTCTTGGCGGCGTTCTTTTCAAGAACGGCCTCGGTAATCGAATTCGGGATACGCCGGGGCGTTTCGACCAGACCGAGGATCGGCATGATGACGAGGAAGAAGCCGAAGTAATAAAGCGTGCCGATCTGCGACATGATGACGTAGGTGCCTTCCGCCGGGCGGGAGCCCAGCCAGCCGAGCATGATGGCATTCACCACGAAGACCCAGAAGAACATCTTGTACCAGGGACGATAAACGGCGGAGCGAACCTTCGACGTATCGAGCCAGGGCAGGAAGAACAGCACAACGATCGCGCCGAACATCACGAGAACGCCACCCAGCTTGGAATCGATGACCCAGATGTTGAAGGTGATGGCGCGCAGCATGGCGTAGAACGGCAGGAAGTACCATTCCGGAACGATATGCGCCGGCGTCTTCAAGGGATCGGCCATGATGTAGTTATCAGGGTGACCGAGGAAATTCGGCATGTAGAACACGAACCAGGCATAACCGATGAGGAACACGGAAACGCCAAGCGCGTCCTTCAGCGTCGCATAGGGCGTGAAGGGAACGGTATCGGTCTTGCTCTTGACTTCAACGCCGGTCGGGTTCGTCTGGCCGGTAACGTGCAGCGCCCAAATGTGCAGGATAACGACGCCCGCGATCATGAAGGGCAGCAGATAGTGAAGCGCGAAGAAACGGTTCAGCGTCGGCTGGTCCACGGCAAAGCCGCCGAGCAGGAACTGCTGGATCCACTCACCGATGGCCGGAAACGCCGTGAAGAAGCCGGTGATGACGGTCGCGCCCCAGAAGGACATCTGGCCCCAGGGCAGAACGTAGCCCATGAAGCCAGTCGCCATCATCAGCAGGAAGATCACGCAGCCGAGAATCCAGAGGATTTCACGGGGCGCCTTGTAGGAGCCGTAATAAAGGCCACGGGCAATGTGCAGGTAAACCGCGATGAAGAAGAACGACGCACCGTTGGCATGCATGTAACGCAGCAGCCAGCCATGGTTGACGTCGCGCATGATCTTTTCGACGGAATTGAACGCAACCGTCGTTTCGGCCGCATAATGCATGGCCAGCACGACGCCGGTGAGGATCTGCACGATCAGCATGACGGATAGCATCGCGCCGAAAGTGTAAGCGTAGTTCAGGTTACGCGGGACAGGGTAGGCGACGAAGCTGTCATAGATCATGCGCGGCAAGGGAAGCCGCGAATCGATCCACCTCTCGATGCCGGTGGACGGCTGATAACTGGAATGACCACTCATGAATATCTGTCCCCTTATCCGATCTTGATCACGGTATCGGATGTGAATGCAAATGTCGGGATGGCGAGGTTCTGCGGCGCCGGACCCTTACGAATGCGGCCCGCCGTATCGTAGTGCGAGCCATGGCAGGGACAGAACCATCCGCCGAAATCGCCGGCCTGGCCGAGCGGAACGCAACCGAGATGGGTGCAGGAACCGACCATGACGATCCAGTTTTCCTTGCCCTGCCCGGCGGAGCGGTCGATATCGGTCGCCTGCGCGTCTGCAGCGATGTTGGCATTGCGCGCCACCGGGTCCTTGAGATCGCCGAGAGCGACCGCCTTGGCTTCCTCGATTTCCTTTTCCGTGCGGTTGCGGATGAAAATCGGCTTGCCGCGCCACTTAACGGTGAGCGACATGCCCGGCTCGACGGCCGCGACATCCACCTCGATGGAGGCAAGCGCCAGCGTCGATGCATCGGGACGCATCTGGTCAATGAAAGGCCATGCAACTGCGGCAGCACCGACGGCGCCCGCCATTCCCGTCACTAGGTAAAGAAAATCGCGACGGGTCGGTTCACCCGAAGCGTCGTGATTGGTTACGTGCTCGCTCACCGCTACACCATCCTCTGCGCTGTTTTTGCCGTAAATCGCATGAGTCCTCCCGCTATGATTTGATCCAGGACAAACTCCGTCCCTCGGTCCTGGACACACCTGCGGCATCAAGAAACCGCGTCACTTTGTGTGATCGCAAAATATTGACCGACTTGGCAAGAGCAAAGCACACAAAGCTGCCGTAATTCTGCCGGAAGCGCCCGATTTGGTTGTCATTTTTTTTCGCCGCCTCTGGCAGTCCGGCAACATTGTGCGCTCAAATCCGTCGTGTTAGGAGACTTCAAGGGAGAGCTTTGAAAGCAGGGATTCGGATGACGGCGAAGCTCTCGTGCATGGTTTCCACGGCGCTTGCTGCCGTCCTCGTCATCGCCAGCCTGCGCTACATCACCGACTTCTGGCTTTTGGCCTTCGTCACCAGCTTTCAGCTCCATATTGCTGCTGTCTGCATCCTCGTCTCATGCCTTGTCTTCTGGCTGACGCGTGACGCTATCTCGGCCGTGCTCTTGATCTGGTCACTTGCCTTGGCCATTCACGCCGTGGCGATGCTCATGGAATTTTCAACGACGGCCAATGCGGCTCCGGGCGCAAAGCCCTTCCGCTTGCTCTCATTCAATGTCTTGATGGACAACGCGGCCAATGCGGATGCGATTGCCGACAAGGTTCTCGAATCAGGTGCCGATGCCGTTTATCTTTTCGAGGCGGCCGCATTGCGCTCGGCCCTGCCGCGCCTGCAGCAAACCTATCCGCACCGGCTCGGTTGTTATGAGGGTACGCCCGGCTGTGATCTCGTCATCCTGTCAAAAAGGCCGTTGCTGGAAAGCCGCTTTTATAATCTCAGCGATCTTCGGCGGGATCGTTTTGCCGTGGCGAATGTCGATCTCGACGGCACGCAACTGACACTTGCCGCCGGGCACATCACCAAGCCCTATTTCGACGATTATCACCGGGACGAACTGGACGAAATCAGCGAAATTCTATTTCGAATCACCGGCCCGCTCATTCTCGCCGGAGACTTCAACTCATCCAGCATCGCACCTGACATGCGCGCCTTCCTCGCCGCCAATGATCTGAAGAAAGCGACATTTGAGCCTGCGACCTGGCCAACCAGGGCAGGAAGTTTCGGCATCGCCATCGACCATATCTTCGCCCGCGAGCCGGCAACGCTGATGAAGACAACCCGGCTGCAAGACAATCTCGGCTCCAATCATTATGGCCTGATGGCGGATTTCTTGATCGGAAAGTAGGGCGTTTCCGGTGGGATCGCCGCATTGTCCGACGCCGGAACGAACCCGTTCCGGCTGGAAATGCCCCGGCTGACTTATTGCGCCGCCTCATCAGCGGCAAGGAAGCCACCCGACTGGCGCGCCCAGAGCTCGGAATAAAGCCCGCCCTGCTTAATGAGTTCGGAATGGGTCCCCTGTTCAACAATGCGCCCCTGATCCATGACGATCAGCCGGTCGAGGGCGGCAATCGTCGACAGCCGATGAGCGATGGCGAGAACCGTCTTACCCTGCATCAGCTCATCGAGATTGCTCTGGATCGCCGCCTCCACCTCTGAATCGAGAGCCGACGTCGCTTCATCGAGAACGAGAATAGGGGCGTCCTTCAACATCACGCGGGCAATGGCGATACGCTGGCGTTGCCCGCCGGAGAGCTTCACGCCGCGTTCGCCCACATGCGCATCGAACCCTTTGCGCCCACGCTGGTCCTCAAGCCGTTCGATGAAGTCGTCCGCCTTGGCCCGCCGCGTCGCCTCCCGCAACTGTTCCTCGGTCGCATCGGTGCGGCCGAACAGGATGTTGTCCCGGATGGAACGATGCAGCAGCGACGTATCCTGCGTGACCATGCCGATGTGAGCGCGCAGCGATTCCTGCGTCACATGGGCGATATCCTGCCCATCGATCAGGATGCGGCCTTTTTCGACATCGTAAAAACGCAGCAGCAGGTTGACGAGGGTGGATTTGCCGGCACCGGAGCGCCCGACGATTCCAACCTTTTCGCCGGCCCTGATCTCGAGGTTGAGATTGCCGATGACGCCATCCGCCCGCCCATAATGGAAGCTGACATTCTCAAAGCGGATGCTCGGCTTCTTCACCTCGAGCACCGCCGCGTCGGGCGCATCGACGAGACCGATCGGCTGCGAGATCAATTCGGCGGCATTCTGCACCGTACCGAAATTGCGCATGATGCCGTTGAACTGCGTCATCAACCGCCCGAGCAGAAAGTTGAGCCGCAGCACCAGCGCCAGCGTGAAAGCCACCGCGCCGGAACTGATCTTGCCGGACAGCCACAGATCGATGCAGAGCGCCGCCATTGACGTGATCATCACGCCCGAGAGCAGCGCCATGGACGCACGCACGCCGGTGATGAACCGCGTAAACGTCATCGTCGCGCGCTGGAAGATATCGAAACCCTGTCGCATGTAGCGGTCATTGGCGTCGTCGCGCCCGAACAGCCGCAGCGTCTGGATATTGCTATAGGCATCCACCATCCGGCCCGACAGCATCGAGGCGGCTTCCGCCGTTTCCCTGGAATGGTAGCGGATGCGCGGCACGAAATAGCGCGCCAGCAGCGAGAAGATCGCCACCCAGACAACGACGACGACCGCAAGCCGCCAGTCCAGCCCCCCGATCAGGAAAAGCATGGAAACCGAGTAGATGCCGACGAACCAGACGCTTTCCATCAACGAGGTTACGAGATCGCCCGCGGCCTGTCCGCCCGACCAGACCTTGGTCACGATACGGCCGGAAAAGTCGTTCTGGAAGAAGGTCAGCGATTGCCGCGCCACATGCATGTAGGATTGCCAGCGCACCAGATTGTAAAAGCCGGGCGTGATGATCTGCTGGTCCACCAGCGCCGTGACCATGGTGACGACGAAGCGCACGATGCCGATCAGAACCAGCATGCCCACGAGTTCGCCGCCATGCGCCGCAAGCAGCCCCGCCCAGCCCTCTTCCGGCTTTACGGTGGAGAGAATATCGACGAGCCGTCCGACGAACCAGAACAGCGCCGCCTCGATGGCCGCCGTCAGCCCGCCCAGCACCAGCATGGCAAAAAACGGCGCCTTCGCCTGCGAGATATAGAACCAGATGAAGGCGAACGTGCTTTCCGGCGGCCGCAAATCGTCCTTGCGGTCGAAGGGCTTTATCCAGTTCTCGAAATACTCGAAGATGCGGGTAATGACCATGATCCGGATATAGGCAGATTCCCGCTTGGGGAACAGCCGCAGTGGCTTTGGGGAGAGATTATATTTCGGTAACGTTCGTGGAATGAAAAAAGGGCGGGAAATGTTCCCCGCCCTTAAATCGACCCAGCGATATTTTGCGCATCAGCTGCATCCTCACACCGTCACCCCGGACTTGATCCGGGGTCCAGCGCGATCAAGTCCTTGATCGCAAAAGACTCCTCTCACGCCGCGGACGCGCCGTGACTGGATGCCGGATCTAGTCCGGCATGACGGAGGAGAGGTTGGCGCCCATATCATAGGCGAGAGGGCGGGGAACCATGCTTGCCGCCCTCTCGATTTTCCCTACTCCGCAGCCGCTTCCGCCTCGTGATCGGCGATGAATCCGCCGGACTGGCGGCGCCATAGGTCGGCGTAGATGCCGCCCATTGCGACCAGATCCGCGTGGCTTCCCGCTTCCACGATCCGGCCCTTGTCGAGAATGATGAGGCGGTCCATTTCGGTGAGCGTCGAAAGACGGTGAGCAATTGCGATCACCGTCTTGCCTTCCATCAGCGCGAACAGATTCTCCTGGATCGCCGCCTCCACTTCCGAATCGAGCGCCGAGGTCGCCTCATCAAGCACCAGAATCGGCGCGTTCTTGAGGAAGACCCGGGCGATCGCAATACGCTGACGCTGACCGCCTGACAGTTTCACACCGCGTTCGCCCACCTGCGCATCGAGGCCCTGGCGACCATGCATGTCGACGAGCGTTTCGATGAAGTCCCAGGCATTGGCCCGCTTTGCCGCTGCGATCACCTGCTCGTCAGTCGCTTCGGGATGACCATAGGCGATGTTGTCGCGGATCGACCGGTGCAGCAGCGACGTGTCCTGCGTCACGACGCCGATCAGTTCGCGCAGGCTGTCTTGCGAGACCTTCGAGATGTCCTGCCCGTCAATGGTGATCTTGCCGCCTTCCAGATCATAGAAGCGCAGGAGCAGATTCATCAACGTCGTCTTGCCCGCGCCGGAACGGCCGACAAGGCCAACCTTCTCGCCTGGCTTGATGTCGAGCGTCAACCCGTCGATCACGCCCTTGTCCTTGCCGTAGTGGAAACGAACATTGTCGTAACGAATAGCGCCCTGCGGCGCCGCAAGCTGAGGGGCCTTCGGGACATCGACGATGTCATGCGGCTTCGTCATCATCGACATGCCGTCATAGACTGTGCCGATGTTTTCGAACAGCGACGTGACTTCCCACATGATCCACTGCGACATGCCGTTGACGCGCATGGCGAGGCTGATGGCGATAGCGACCGATCCGGCTGTTACCGAACCCTGCATCCAGAAATAAAGACCGAGGGCGGCCGTGGAAAACAGCACCACGGCATTGTTGAGGTCGATCAGGATGTTGAAGCCGGAAATCTTGCGCATCTGGCGGTGAACGGTTCCGAGAAACACGTTCATGCCCTCCCGCGCATACCTCTCCTCGCGGCCCGCATGGGAAAACAGCTTGATCGTTGAGATATTCGTATAGCTGTCGACGATCCGGCCCGTCATCATCGAGCGCGCATCCGCCTGCTCCTGCGCGAGCCGGCCGAGCTTCGGCACGAAATAGGTGAGGATCGCCAGATAGAGGCCAAGCCAGACAAGCAGCGGAATGACGAGCCGCCAGTCCGCAGCCGCCACCATGAACAGCATCGAGATGACGAAGCTGATGGCGTAGACGAAGACATCGATCACCTTCAGCGCCACTTCGCGGATCGCCAGCGCCGTCTGCATGACCTTGGTCGACACCCGGCCGGCAAATTCATTGGCGAAGAAGTTCATGGAGTGGCGCAACAGGAAACGATGCATTTTCCAGCGCGCGATCATGCCGAAATTGCCGGCAAGCGTCTGGTGCATGGTCATGGTGTGGATTGCGCCCATCAGCGGCAGCAGGAACAGCACCAGCCCGGCCATGCCGATCAGACGCCAGCCCTCATCGGCAAAAAACGTTTCGCGATTGGCCGTGGACAGCCAGTCGACGATATTGCCGAGGAATTTGTAAAGCATGGCTTCCGCAATGGCGATGCCCATGGACATGAGGCCAAGCAGAAGGAGCCACGGCCATGCGGGCCTAACATAGTGCCACAGGAACGGCAAAAGCTTCTGCGGCGCTACGGACGGCGCGGAAGCGGGAAAGGGATCGAGGCGTTTTTCAAACCAGCCAAACATAGGCCAAGCTCCGGCAATCAATCGCTCCATCGTGGCATGGTGAGCGGACACAGATAGGGCTCACGACGGAACGGAAAAGTCTTTTAACATGGCCACAACAGCCACATGGTGAATTTAAATACGGGAGACGCGGCAGCGCCGCGGAATACCACCTAAGCCAGCAGGCGAAGCACTGGGGCCGGGAGGCGAATGCGAATGTCATTTGGCATGGAAACCTCCTTTGGCTGGTGTTGAAGATGCCGCTCTTTTATCGCAAAAGAAGACGAAACGCCAGCCGCCTGCCTTAAAAAAGTGCAACCGCATACAGGCACGGATTTCCCCATCCGGTTTACGGGCAGCAGCGCCATCTGGGTTCGCCCATGAAACATGGATCAGGAGACCATGCAGACAATCAGGATCGCCCTCTACCAGCCCGATATTCCCGGCAATACCGGAACCATCCTGCGGCTGGCCGCCTGCCTCGGTCTCGGCGTCGATATCATCGAGCCAGCAGGTTTCGACATTTCCGATCGCAATCTGAAACGGGCCGGCATGGACTATATTGCGGCTGCCTCCCTGACCCGGCATGTCAGCTGGGACCGCTTCGAGGAATGGCGAGCAACAACCGGTCGCCGTCTTGTTCTCGCCTCCACCAAAGCTGCGGTGCCGTATACGGAAATCACCTATCGCGCGGATGACATCCTGCTGTTTGGCCGCGAAAGCGCCGGTGTACCCGACCACGTGCATGAGAGGGCGGATGAGCGAATCATCATCCCGATGGTCGAGGGCCAGCGCTCCATCAACGTCGCGATGTCGGCGGCCATGGTCACGGGCGAGGCTTTGCGGCAAACAGCATGGGGGTGAGCGTCATTTTTAACGCCATATTTTGGTGCAGATACAATATTTAAACCATTTCCGCGTCAAAACTGTCGCAACCCGGCCTGTACCATAGGCGTTGACCCTCCTATACTATTAGCCGGACAACAAAAATCGCCCTCGCCGGAAGCATCCGCTGGCGGGTGTGAGGAGACGTCGCATGCAATCCACAATTGTCATCGTCAACCTTCTCGGCGCCGTCGCGCTGCTGCTTTTCGGTCTTGCCCAGGTGAAGGACGGCGTGACCCGGGCCTTTGGCATGAAACTGCGAAGCGTGCTTGCAACCGGCACCCAGAATGGTCCCCGCTCCTTTTTCTCTGGATTTTTCGCAACGGTGGCACTGCAAAGCTCGACGGCAACGGCGCTGACGGTGGCCTCCTTTGCCGAGCGCGATCTCATCCGGCCGCGCATGGCGCAGGTGGTGCTGCTTGGCGCCAATGTCGGCACCGCCGTGACGGCCTGGATCGTGGCAGCCGGTGTGGAATGGCTCTCCCCGCTTCTGATCCTTTCCGGCATCATTCTCAAAAAAGGCAGCTCCAATGCCAGACAGGGCGGCGGAACGGCAGTTATCGGCATTGGCCTGATGCTTCTGTCGCTGCATCTGCTGAGCGGCGCGACCGAACCCATGCGCGCCTCCCCGGCGCTTGGCGTCTTCATCGGCCTGCTGGATGGCGCGTGGCCCGTTGCACTGATCTTTTCCGCCGTGCTCGCCTTCGTCTCGTCGTCAAGCCTTGCCGTGGTGGTCCTGATCCTGTCGCTTGCCGCCACCGGCACGCTGTCCACCGGGCTGATCATCGTTCTCATTCTCGGCGCCAATCTCGGCGGCGCCGTTCCGCCCGTCATCGCCACACTCTCAGGCCCCGCCTCGGCGCGGCGCATCACGATCGGCAATCTCGTGGTGCGCACCATCGGCTGCCTGATCGCCATGCCGCTTGCCTCCTATGGCGCAGAATTTCTGCAACAATTGCCGCTTTCCCCGGCCAAGCTGCCCGTGGATGCGCATCTCATCTTCAACGTCATTCTGGCGGCACTGGCGTGGCCCTTCTCCGGCCTGATCTCCGACCTGATGACCAAGCTGGTGCCGGGAGATCCGAAGGCCGAGGACGGCCCCTTTTTCCTCGATCAGCAGGCGCTGGACGTGCCTGTCGTCGCGCTCGCCAATGCCACCCGCGAGGTGTTGAGCGTCGGCGACAGCATCGAGCGGATGCTGATTCGCGCCGAGAACGCCTTCAAGCACAACGATCTTGCGCCGCTGCAGGAAGTTTCCGTTCTGGAAAAGAAGGTCGACCGCCGCCAGCAGGAAGTGAAGATCTATCTGTCCCAACTGGGGCGCAAGGGGCTTGCCGACGAGGAAGCAAGGCGCTCGATCGCCATCATCGATTACGCCATCAATCTCGAACATGTCGGCGATATCATCGAAAAGGGCATCTGCGAGCAGATCCGCAAGAAGGTGCTGAACAACTTCAAGTTTTCCGATGACGGATATGAGGAGTTGAAGACGCTGTTCGACATGACCATCGAGAACCTGCGCGCCGCCCAGAGCATTCTGGTGACGGGCGATTTCGAGCTGGCGCGTCGTCTCATGGAGAGCAAGGTGGATATACGCCGGTTGGAAAAACGATCGTCAAACCGGCATCTGGAGCGGCTGCGTGACGGGTTGACGGAGAGCATGCAGACGAGCTCGCTTCATCTCGACATGTTGCGAGACCTCAAACGCATCAACGCCCACATCGTGTCGGTGGCGCATCCCATCCTGGATGAAAGCGGCGTGCTGATCGAAAGCCGCCTGCGCTATGCCGAGCCCCGCGCCTAGCGCATTTTCTGAAAGGGTGCCCCTGGTTTTCCGTCCGGAAATGCGACAGACAAAACGTTGGCGCGTTTTCGCATCCGAAGAATAGCGAAGACGCTTCCAATCTCAATCGGCGGACGGCAGCCGCCGCATGGTGAATTCGATGCGGTCACCCTCGAGCTGCCGCCAGCTTTCCACTTCGGTCCAATACGCTGCCTTTGGAAAACTGTCGAACCACTCCCGCGCCTTGGCGCGAGCTTCTTCGCGGCCGAGACAAAAGGTCTGGCGCACGAACATGCCGTCTCGCTGCGGAACGCCGCTGGCGCTTTCGCGCTCCTTGCGGTGATTGGCGATCCTGCGCTTCAGCCCGTCGAGCGGCGGCGGTCCGGTAAATTTCGTCATGATATTCACCTCTGGCACCTACATCTTTAAAGATAGTGACGACGCGCTGGCTTGGCGAGTCGAATTTGTGCGCGGCGCAAACACCTGCTAGACGCGGCGGGACACAGACTTCAATGCAGGAGAATGACGAAATGGAACGGCCAATCTTGCCGAAGGGCTTGCCCGAGGATATCGAAGACAGGAAGGCCGTTGCCCAAGCGTGGTTCCAGCACCTGCGCGATACCATCGTTGCCTCCTTCGAAACCCTGGAGAACGAACTCACAGGTCCCCTTTCCGATCAGGAGCCCGGCCGCTTCGTCCAGAAAGAGTGGCTGCGCGACAATGGCGAAGGCGGCGGCGGCAAGATGTCAATGATGGAAGGCCGTGTCTTCGAGAAGGTCGGCGTCCACACGTCCACCGTCTATGGCGAGTTCTCGCCAGAATTCCGCAAGCAGATTCCGGGCGCCGAAGAGGACCCGCGCTTCTGGGCCTCCGGTCTGTCGCTCATCGCCCATCCGGTCAATCCCAATGTCCCGGCCGTGCACATGAACACGCGCATGGTCGTCACCACCAGTCACTGGTTTGGCGGAGGTGCGGATCTGACGCCCGTTCTGGGCCGCAGGCGGACGCAGGAAGACCCGGACACCCAATTGTTTCACAGGGGCTTCGAGATCACCTGCAACCGGCACCCCGTTGCGGATTATCCGCGTTTTAAGGCATGGTGCGACGAATATTTCTTCCTGAAGCATCGCAACGAGCCGCGCGGAATAGGCGGCATCTTTTTTGACTGGTTGCATCCAGAAGAGGAGAAAGGCGGCTGGGACGCGAATTTTGCCTTCGTGCAGGACGTCGGCCGCGCCTTCAATCTCGTCTATCCGAAAATCGTCCGCTCCAATTTCAACCAGCCATGGACGGAAGAGGACCGCGACGAGCAGCTGATCCGCCGTGGCCGCTATGTGGAGTTCAACCTGCTTTATGACCGCGGCACCATCTTCGGCCTGAAGACCGGGGGTAACGTCGAATCAATCCTGTCATCGCTGCCGCCGGTGGTGCGCTGGCCCTAGGGCGCTTCACGCAGATTTGACGCTCATCAGCCATTTCGTCGCAAATAGCGCGAATTAGGACTTATGGAAAAACCAAGGCGGTGATAGTCTCCTCCCGCAGACGTACTGGAGGAGCTATCGTCATGATTACTTCGAACAGCATGCCTATTTCTGCTTCCGCCGAGGGAGCATCGCAATCCATCGATACCACCGCATTGATTGACCGCCTTGCCGCCGAAATGCGCGCAACGGGCGATCGCGAACTGCCGCATTCCTTTTATGTCGAACAGGTGAAACGCACGCTCGCCGGAAAAGCCGTGAAGCGCGCGGATAATGACGAACGGCCCAGCACAAAAATCCCGCCGGCCGGGACGTCCTCCGTTTTCCAGTGCTGGGCGATGCCCGAGTAATCAGGGTTCAGCAATCAAGGACGCCGCTTTGGAACATAAGCGGCGGACTTTTGTTTCATACCGCAGGGGCGGCACTTCACTTCACGCTGCCCTTTCGCTGAAACAGGGAGGCAAGACCATGAGACTTTTTGAATGTGGAACGCTCGTGCCCGGCTGTGCCTGGCACACCCGTGCGGATGATGACGCAGAAGTCGTTCGCCGCACTGTGGAACACATGCGTGCGGCTCACGGCGAAACCGTTATCCGCGAAAACATGATCGATAATATCAAGGCCCGCATCCACGACGAGGCGAACGCGGCTTAACGCTGGAGCATCACCATTCCGGCGCTCTAGTGCTCGAGCATGTCCTTAAGCCGGGCGGTCAACGCTGCCCGGTCAAGCGAGAAGTTGACGTCTATCCACTTCTCCTCCAGGCTCTTCAAAACATCGCCCACTTTTGGGCCAGCCTCAACCCCGGCGGCCATCACATCAGCACCGCTTAGGGGAAAGGCGGGTTTCTGAAATTTTTCCGCCCTTGCCAGCAACGTCGAAAAGCGCGCAACCTTTTGCATCGCCGTGTCGCCGGCCGAGATATCGGCACGGGCTGCTGCGAGCGCCAGCTTCAACCGTGCCTTCATGCCTTCAACGCCTCGACGGTAAAGCAGACGGTCGAGAGCCGTGTCTTTAAGGTCGGGATCAGCCGCCGGCGCCGAAGCCCAATTGGAAAGATAGGAAGCTTCCGCCTTTGACAGTCGCAGACGCGCGGAAAGAGCAGCGAGCCTCTCCCGGTCGGGCGGCACGATGGCAGCAAGCCGGAGCATAGGCTCAACCGCCCAGCCGAGGGCCTGCTCCGCCGCCACCAGCCCATGAATGGCGTCGATACCCCATTTCTCAGTCTCGGGAAGAATTTCCGAGAGAACGCCCGATTGCCGCATCCAGAGCAGGGCGCGGGACGGATCGCGGGCGGAAAGCAGCTTTTTGAGTTCGCCCCACACCCGCTCGGCGGAGAGCGTTGCCAGCTTGTCCTTGGCCCGCGAACTTGCTCTCAGACCATCCGCATCCGGCCGGCCGGAGCCGTAATGGGCAAAGAAGCGGAAAAAGCGCAAAATCCGCAGGTAATCTTCCGAAATCCGCGTCGCAGCATCGCCGATAAAGCGAACCGTCCCGGTTTCGATGTCGGGCAAACCATTGATGAGATCGATGATTTCGCCATTTTCATCGGCGTAAAGCGCGTTGATGGTCAGGTCGCGCCGTTCCGCATCCGTCTGCCAGTCGGTACCGAAAGCCACCTGTGCGTGGCGGCCATTGGTTTCCACGTCACGGCGCAACGTCGTCACCTCGAAACCTTCGCCGTCGATCACGAGAGTCACCGTGCCGTGCTCGATGCCGGTTGGAACAGCCTTGATGCCCGCCGCCCTTGCCCGCGCCACCACCACATCAGGGGTAAGCGTCGTCGCCATGTCGACATCCGCGACGGGCAAGCCCATGAGAGCGTTGCGAACGGCCCCGCCCACGATTCGCACTTCGCCGCCATCGGCATTCAGAAGCGCAAAGATGCGCTTCAGCGCCGGTTTTTCGAACCAGTCCTGACCGGCAAGGCTGCTCATGAATAAAACCTCTCGTAAATCGTCCTGACGATGCCCGCCGTAATGCCCCAAATGTAGCGCTCGCCATAGGGCATTTCATAGAAAAACCGCTCCTTCCCCTGAAAGATGCGGCTGCCGCGCCCGTGGTTTTCGGGGTTCATCAGGAAGGACAGAGGCACCTCAAAAACCTCGTCCACTTCCGCCGGATTGAGCGTGAGGTCGAAACCGGGCCGAACAACGGACAGCACCGGCTTGATGCGAAAGCCCGTACCGGAAATATAATCCGGCAGACGCCCCACGGTCTCTACGAAAGAGCGCGAAAGCCCGATTTCCTCTTCCGCCTCGCGCAGCGCCGCCTCCTCAGGCGTGCGGTCCTCGGCGTCGATACCGCCGCCCGGGAAGGAAATCTGGCCGGAATGCTTGCGCAGGGTGGAGGTGCGCTGGGTGAAGATCACCCGCGCGTCCTCGCCGTCATCGATAACGGGAACCAGAACCGCCGCATCCTTCAGTTTGATGCCGTTTCCGGACAGCACCACGCCCGGATTGAGAACGTGATCGCCATTTTCCCTCTCGGCAACGCCTTCGCCTTCCTGCAGCACCCGCCGGCGGAAGTCGGCGGCGGTAAAACCCTTCAGCGCCGTCATTGTCATTGCGAAAGCCGTTCCAGTTCATTGGCGGGCATGACCGGAAAAACGACGCCCCCCGAGCGCACCGCGAACATGTCGACGCCGTCCACCTCGATCACCTCTCCGAGTGCGACGAGGTCGTACATCACGGCCCGCGACACCAGCGCTTCCAGACGTCCGCGGACGAGAAGATAGGGCTTCAACTCCCGGTTCTCGCCGTAAATTTCAAACCGCAGCGGATGCTCCTGCCCCGCCTCCACCACATCGCCGACATTCGTGCGGAAAGTGAGTACGGGCTCGCCGTCCACCTCGCCCGCCGTCACCTTCATTTCCACGGCCACGAAAGGCGCATCGACGACCCGGATGCCGACTTTTTCCACAGGAGTCACGAGATAGGTTTTGCCATCCTCATCCTTGCGCAGAACAGTGGAAAACAACCGAACCAGCGGCGCCCTGCCGATGGGCGTTCCGAGGTAGAACCAGGTGCCGTCGGCGCGGATTTCCATGTCGAGATCGCCGCAAAAGGGCGGATTCCAGCGCTCGACCGGGGCCGGTCCGCGCCGGGCGTCGCCGGTCTGTTCCGCGGCGCGGGAAATCATCGCCGCCAGCCCTGCCGCATCGCCTGCCGAATTTATCGTCTCCGCTGCCATATTCGAGTCTCGCTTTGCCGATAAGGAAATACTAAGTCACGACATAGTCATTCGAATGGCGCTTGTCAGCGGCCAAGAGAGCAATAAGCTATATGCAGCGCAAAATCCGTTCCGGCCAACGGCCAGCAAAGCCGGAATGCACTTGCGACAGCGGCGAAGGTATGAGGAGAGCGACATGGGCGTGATGAATACCGGCGAAACCCTCGACGAAAAGGCGATCATCGCTTCCGCCGAAAAGGCGCTTTCCGACATTGCGGCGATCCGCACCGAAGTCTCCAAGGTCATCTTCGGTCAGGAAAAAGTGGTGCAGAACACGCTTCTCGCCATCCTTTCCGGTGGCCATGCGCTGCTCGTCGGCGTTCCCGGTCTTGCCAAGACCAAGCTTGTCACCACGCTTGGCACCGTGCTCGGCCTCGATGCCAACCGCATCCAGTTCACGCCGGACCTGATGCCGTCGGATATTCTCGGCTCAGAAGTCATGGACCAGGATGAAAACGGCCGCCGTTCCTTCCGCTTTATCAAGGGACCGGTTTTTGCGCAGTTGCTGATGGCCGATGAAATCAACCGCGCCAGCCCGCGCACGCAGTCCGCGCTGCTGCAGGCCATGCAGGAATACCACATCACCATGGCCGGCCAGACCTATGAGCTGCCGAAGCCGTTCCACGTTCTCGCGACGCAGAACCCGCTGGAACAGGAAGGCACCTATCCGCTGCCGGAAGCCCAGCTCGACCGTTTTCTCCTTCAGGTGGATGTCGGTTATCCCGAACTCGCGGCCGAACGCCAGATCCTGCTCGACACGACGGGTACCGCCTCGGGTGAAGCACGTGGCGTGATCGATGCGTCCCGCATGATGGAGATACAGGCGCTGATCCGCCAGATGCCGGTCAGCGACAAGGTGGTGGACGCCATCCTGTCACTCGTTCGCTCCGCCCGCCCCGGTCACGGCAACAAGTTGACCGATAAAAACGTCGCCTGGGGTCCCGGTCCGCGCGCCGGCCAGTCGCTGATGCTGACGGCCCGTGCGCGTGCGCTGTACGAAGGCAGGCTCGCGCCGTCGCTAGACGATGTCTATGCGCTGGCCGAACCGGTTCTGGAACACCGCATGGCGCTGACCTTTGCGGCCCGCGCCGAAGGCATGTCGGTGCGCGATGTCATCGCGGCCCTCGTGGAGCAGGCGAAGAACTGAAGCGACGTTCGCGAAAGGACTGCATGTGGCATCCATCGGCCAGATCGTAGACAAGACGCCAGGTAGCGAAGTTCTGGCGCGCGCGCGCCAGCGCGCCGCCCTGGTGCCGGACTGCATGGTCGAGGCAAAGCGCATCGCCAACACCGTCACCGCAGGCTGGCATGGCCGCCGCAAGCGCGGCATCGGCGAAAATTTCTGGCAGTTCCGCCCCTATGCCGAGGGCGAAAGTCTCTCGCGCATCGACTGGCGGCGCTCCGCCCGCGACGATCACACCTATGTCCGTGACCGTGAATGGGAAGCGGCCCACACCATCTGGCTCTGGGCCGACATGTCGCCGTCGATGATGTTCAAATCGACCCTCGGCTCCGTTTCCAAGGAAAGCCGGGCGCTGGTACTGATGCTGGCGCTGGCGGAAATCCTCGCGCGCTCGGGTGAGCGCATCGGCTGCCCCGGCATCATGGAACCGGTTTCGGCCCGAAATGCCGCCGAACGGCTCGCCACCGCAATCATGCATGCGCCGCCGACAGAAGGCATGCCGGAAACGAGCATGATCCGTGGCGCGAGCGACATTGTTCTGATCGGCGATTTTCTTGATGATGCGCAGGCCGTGATGGAACGCATTTCGCCCCTCGCACGGCGTGGCCTGCGCGGCCACGTGGTGGAAATTGCCGATCCGGCTGAAGAGACCTTCCCCTATTCCGGCCGCACCGAATTCAGCGATCCGGAAACCGGCGAAAAACTGGTCTCCGGTCGCGCCGAGACCATTCGCGAAGACTATACCCGCGCCTATTTCGCAAGGCGCGAGGCGCTCTCCTCCTCACTTCGCCGTCTGGGCTGGAACTTCGTGTTCCATCGCACCGATCATCTCGCTTCCGAGGCATTGGTGGCCATGCACATGTATCTTTCCGGCGCACCCGCGCAAGGCGGTGGCCGCCGATGAGCGCATTGCCTTTCGTCTTCACCAGCCCCTATATCCTCTTCGGCTTGCTGGCGCTGCCTGCCATCTGGTGGCTACTGCGGCTCACCCCGCCGCGCCCCAAGGCGGAAGTCTTCCCGCCGCTGAAGATCCTGGCGACGGTGTTGAAACGTGAGGAAACACCATCGAAAAGCCCGTGGTGGCTCACCCTGCTGCGCATGGCGCTTGCCGCCGCCGTGATTCTTGCTCTCGCCGATCCCGTGGTAAATCCACGCAACAGCGGCATCGCCGGCAGCGGTCCGCTGGTGCTGGTGGTTGACAATAGCTGGGCGTCTGCGCCCGACTGGGAGCGACGCGTGGCGACGGCGGAAGCCCTGATCGGGGATGCGGAGCGTGCCGAGCGCCCCGTCGCCATCGCTTTTACAGCCGATGCCGAACATGACGCCGTACCCGGAACGACAGCGGTCGCCCTGGAAAAGCTGGCAGCGGCAAAACCGAAGCCGCTCGTTCCCGATCGTGTCCGCACCGCCGAAGCCATCACCGAAGCGCTTAACGGCACGACCCCCGGCACCCTCGCCTATATCGCTGATGGCGTGCAGACGGCGCAGGACGAAAGCGCCCTGAAAACGCTCGCCAGTCTTGCACCCGCCGAATTCCGCATCGTCAGCGGCGACGGCAAGGCGATCGCCGCGATAACGGGGGCAACGAACAATGCCGAAGCCATGAGCGTTTCGCTCTCAAGGCTCGATACTGCGGACGCTGCCCGGTTGACGGTCAACGCGCAGGACAGCCAGGGCCGCATCCTCGCCAATGGCATCGCCACCTTCGCCCCCGGCCAGGCTGAAACAACGGCAACGGTGGAAGCGCCCTTCGAACTGCGCAACGATTTCGCCCGTCTTTCCCTTGAAGGTGTTTCGACGGCAGGTGCAGTGCATCTTCTCGATGACGGCTTCCGCCGCCGCCGCGTGGCGCTGCTGGCAGGCGAAACCGGCAATGATTTCCAGCCGCTGCTGCAACCGCTTTATTATATCAGCCGTGCACTTCAGCCCTTCGTCGATCTCATTCCGCAGCGGCAGGCCGATCTCGCGCAGGCCATCCCGGAAATCCTGCAATCCAACCCCTCCGTCATCGTCATGGCTGATATCGGCCGCCTGCCGCAGGAAACCTATGAGCCGATGCAGAAATGGCTTGCGGGCGGCGGCACGTTGATCCGCTTCGCCGGGCCGCGCCTTGCCGCAGCACCCGCCGACGACCCACTGGTGCCCGTGACACTGAGACAGGGTGAACGCGCACTCGGCGGCGCGCTCTCCTGGGCAGAACCGCAGCCGCTTGCCGATTTCCCTGCATTCGGCGCTTTCGCCGGCATGCCGAAGGCCGACGGCATTCTCGTCAAACGCCAGGTTCTGGCCGAGCCGACACCTGATCTCGCCGAACGCACCTGGGCAAGCCTTGCCGATGGCACGCCGCTCGTCACCACCCGCAATGTCGAGGCGGGTCGCATCGTGCTATTCCATGTCAGCGCCGAGGCCAGCTGGTCCGACCTGCCGATATCGGGCCACTTCGTCGATATGCTGCGCCGTATCGTGCAATTGTCCAAGGCGGGCGGTGCTTCGGCTTCCGCCAATGCCCCAGCCGCAGCCCTGCCCCCGTTCCGGCTGCTGACGGCCGAAGGCGCGCTATCTGCCGAAATCGGCACTGCCCGGCCGCTGGAAATGCCCGCGGGCCAGCCTCCGCGCACCGGTTTCGACAATCCCCCCGGCCTCTACGGCACAGAGGATGGTTTCGTGGCTCTCAATCTTCTGCCGGCAGGTGCGACGCTGCGCCCGTTCGATACCTCTGCCGCCGGTGTCAGCACATCAAGCGAAGCCTTGATCGGTGAAACGGCGAAATCGCTGCGCCCTGCCCTCTTCATCGCTGCGTTCCTGATGCTGATCGCCGACAGCCTGATCGTGCTCTTCATGAACGGCGCCTTCGCCCGCCTGCCGAAAGCCCGCAGCGCCACAGTGGCCACAATGCTGCTGGCGCTTGGTGCCTTTGCCGCCATGGCGCCAAACGATGCCCGCGCCGACGATCCCAAACCCGGCGACGAGCAGATATTCGAGCGGCTGGACACCACGCATCTCGCTTATGTCCGCACCGGCGAAGACGATGTCGACCGCATTTCAGAACAGGGTTTGCAGGGTTTGAGCGAATTCCTGACCTGGCGCACGACGCTGGAGCCCGGCCAGCCTGTCGGCCTCGATATTTCCAAGGACGAATTGTCCTTCTACCCAATCATCTACTGGCCGGTTTCGGCCTCCGCCCCGATGCCGTCCAGCGCCGCCATCTCGCGCATCGACGCCTATATGCGCGCCGGCGGCACCGTGCTCTTCGATACGCGTGACCAGTTCTCTTCGCTCGATACCGGCGCGACCAGCGCCAATGGCGAGCGTTTGCAGGCAATCCTCGCCAATATCGATATTCCGCCGCTGGAGCCGGTGCCGGAAGACCATGTTCTGACGCGCTCCTTCTATTTGCTCACAAACTTCCCCGGCCGTTACAATGGCTCGCCGCTCTGGGTGGAATCGCGTCAGGGGGCCGCCAAGACCACCTCCGGCCTTTCCTCCTCTGGCGATGGCGTGACGCCGATCATGATAACCGGCAATGATTTTGCCGGCGCATGGGCCGTTGATGCGCAGGGCGCACCGGTCCTGCCCACTGTACCGCCCGACGAGATGCAGCGCGAACATGCCTTCCGCTCCGGCGTCAACATCATGATGTATATGCTGACCGGCAACTACAAGGCCGATCAGGTCCATGTTCCGGCACTTCTCGAACGGTTGGGGCAGTGACATGACATTGACCTTTGCCCCCTTCTTGCCGTGGATCGTGATCGTCATTCTGGCCGTCGCCGCTCTTCTCCTTTCCTTCATCGGCCTGTGGCGCGGCGTGCGTGGCGCATGGCTGCGCGGGCTGGCGCTTGCCGCCCTGCTCGCCGCCATCGCCAATCCGCTCCTGACGCAGGAGGAGCGCGAACCGCTCTCCACCATCGTCCCCGTCATCGTGGACCGCTCGCAGAGCCAGGACGTGCAGGACCGGCCGCAAATGACGGACACGGCGCTTAACGCGCTGAAAGACCGGCTGTCCCGTTTCCCGCGTATCGAGCCGCGCATCGTTGAAGTGCGCGATAATGGTGAGAGCGATTCGCCGTCGACCCAGCTTTTCTCGGCCTTGTCCTCCGCCGTTTCGGATGTCTCGCCTTCCCGCGTCGGCGGTGCGATCTTCCTCAGCGACGGCCAGATACATGATATTCCGAATGCGCAACCTAATGCCGAACAGGCGCTCGGCTTCCGCGCACCCGTGCACGGCCTGATCACCGGCAAGGCTGATGAGTTCGACCGCCGCATCGAAATCGTTCGCGCCCCGCGCTTCGGTATTGTCAACGAGGAACAGCAATTGACGCTGCGGGTCTTCGATGACGGTCGCCCGGCAGGCGGCGGTGCGGCTGAGGTGACGGTTAAGATGAATGGCGAAGAAATCGCCACGCTGCAGGCCACCCCCGGCCAACCGACGCCGTTCAATTTCAAGGTCCCACGCGGCGGCAACAACGTCATGGAGTTTTCCGTTGCGGAAATCCCGGGCGAAGTGACCGTTGCCAATAACCGCGCCGTTCATCTGATCGAAGGCATCCGCCAGAACCTGCGCGTCCTGCTCGTCTCCGGCGAACCGCACGCCGGCGAACGGGCATGGCGTAACCTCCTGAAATCCGATGCTTCGGTCGATCTGGTGCATTTCACCATTCTGCGTCCGCCGGAAAAACAGGACGGCACGCCGATCAACGAACTCTCGCTGATCGCCTTCCCCACCCGCGAACTGTTCGTTGAGAAGATCAATGACTTCGATCTCATCATCTTCGACCGCTACCAGCATCGCGGGGTGCTGCCGATCCTCTATTACGATTACATCGCCCAATATGTCGAAAAAGGCGGCGCGCTCCTGATCGCCGCCGGGCCGGAGCATGCCGGTCAGGATTCAATCGCCATGACCCCGCTCGCCTCCGTGCTGCCGGCGCAGCCGACAGGTCAGGTGCATCAGGCCGCCTTCTACCCGCGCCTTTCGGAAGCGGGCAAGAAGCACCCTGTCACCCGCGGGCTGGAAGGCTCGGGCAACGAGCCGCCGCAATGGGGCCGCTGGTTCCGCACCATCAGCGTCGACCCGCCGCAGGGCCAAACCGTGATGCTGGGCGATGGACAGGACCCGCTGCTGGTGCTCAACCGTCAGGGCGAAGGCCGCGTCGCCATGCTGCTGTCGGATCAGGGTTGGCTCTGGGCGCGTGGTTATGAGGGCGGCGGCCCGCATGTGGCGCTTTACCGCCGCATCGCACACTGGCTGATGAAGGAACCGGAACTCGAGGAAGAGGCGCTGACGGCACGCGCCAACGGCCGCACCCTGCAGATCACCCGTCAGACCATCGGCGACGATCCCGGTCAGGCCAGCGTGCGTTTCCCTTCCGGCAAGACGGAGAACATGGTTTTCACCAGCAGCGAGCCCGGTCTCTACAGAATCGAGCGCCGCATGGATGAAACAGGCCTGTTCGAGATCAAGAACGGCGATTTCACCACCCTCGTGCATGTCGGCGCGGTGGACGCACCCGAATTCAAGGCAATGATTTCAACCACCGAAACGCTGAAACCGCTGGCCGATGCCACAAGGGGCAGCGTGCATCGTGTGGCCGATAATTCCGGCCGTATCGCTTTGCCGGATATTTTGCCGGTTCGCGGCGATATCAGGGTTGCCGATGAGGATCGCATGCTGATACGCATGACCGACGAGACGGTGCTGAAAGGCGTTAACACCCTGCCGCTCTTTGCCGGTTTTGCCGGGCTCGGCGCCCTGCTCCTTGCCTTCTCCGCGCTCTGGTGGCGTGAGGGCCGGTAAAGACCGCGGCCCGACGGCAGCGTCGGGTTTTCCGTCTCCAGCGTGAAACCGAAAGCGGTCGCCATCCGGCGTCTGGAGAACAGGCATGAATTTCGTATTGAGTGATGTTGCCGACGCGGAAGTCGAAAAAGCCATTCGCGAGCCGTTGGTGGCCTACAACATCGCCCGCTTCGGCGAGAGCGACAAACGCGAGCTCAACATCACTATCCGCGATGAAGACAATTCCGTCACCGGCGGCCTTGTTGGCCACACCGCCCGGGGCTGGCTTTACGTGCAGCTTCTTTTCGTGCCGGAGACAATGCGAGGACAAGGCACGGCCTCGAAACTTCTGGCCATGGCCGAAGACGAGGCAAGAAAGCGCGGCTGCGTCGGCGCCTATATCGACACGATGAACCCGGACGCGCTCAGAACCTATGAACGCTACGGCTTCACCAAGATCGGCGCGCTCGGGCCGCTTTCCAGCGGCCAGTCGATCACGTGGCTGGAGAAGCGGTTTTAGTCTCTAGGCGGCGATTCCCGCTGGATTAGCCTCAGCCGTTCGGCCCATGGCAGTGCGGATCTGCTGGCGAAGCCACACGGAGCCGGCATCCGCATCGGTCTGCAAGGTCCAGACCATGGCGACCGGCGGGAAATTCAACATCACCGGCACCGGGCTTGTTTCAAGCCCCAGCATCGGCGCGTAACGCTGCGCGATACGTGAGGAGACCGTCGCAAGCACGGCCGATGACCGTGCCGTGGCCAGCACCGAGAGAAAATCCGGCGCGGCGGCAACGACGTCGATCTCCAATCCGCTCAATTCCAACGCGTCCTTGATGCAGCCATGCAGGCTGTCTGTCTGCGATATCACCGCGTGTTTGGCTGACACATAGTCGTCCAGTCCAACGGGATTGGGCAGATCAAGCAAAGCCGGGTTGAAGCAGCAAAGCACGCTGGAGGAATAAAGCGGCTCGCAATGGTGCCGCTGCTCCTTCGAATAGGTGCATCCGACAGCCATGTCGATAACGCCCGTATCCAGCATCGCAGTAATTTCCTGCTCCTGCCCGCTGCGGGCCAGAATGCGAATACCGGGCGCGATCTCCCGCAGTCGCGCCGTCAGATCCGGCAAAAGCAACAGCTCCACCTCGCTCGACATGCCCAGCCGGAACGTGCGGCGCTCCGTCGCCGGATCGAAGACATCCGCCGTCAAAACCGCCGCCTGCGCCTGTCTCAGCGCCTGCCGCACCGGTCCCGCCAGATTGAGCGCCCGCGCAGTTGGCTTCATTTCCTGCCCCACGCGAATGAAAAGCTCGTCCTGAAACAGGGTACGCAGCGTCGAGATATTATGGCTCATCGCGGGCTGCTGGATTTTCAGCCGGCGCGCGGCGCGCGTCACGTTCATCTCCTCCATCATCGCATCGAAAGCGACGAGAAGATTGAGGTCGAAGGAACGGAGATTGAAATGATCGATAGTTTGCATAAGTCACATCGATTTGATTGCTGGCTTCCCTACTCTTAGCTGGAGTGCGGAAAGTTTCAAGACGTTCCCTAACTCAGGAGCCTTTAATGCCATCACGTCGCTCACTTCTCAAAGGCGCCGCCAGCGCCCTCCTTGCAGCCCCTTTCATTGCGCCTACCCTCGCCTTCGCCAAAGCGCCGCTCGCTGCCACACAGGCGCCCGGCTTCTACAGGCTGATGGTCGGCAAGGTAGAAGTCACCGCCCTTTCGGACGGGGTCGTCGCGCTGCCGCTTGCAAAACTCTACACCAACACGACACCGGAACACGCATCCAAGGTGCTGAAGGATGCCTTCCTACCGGACGAGACGCCGACCTCCGTCAATGCGTTTCTGGTCAATACCGGCGACAGGCTGGTGCTGATCGATGCCGGCACCGGCACCTATCTCGGCGCGAGCCTTGGCAAGCTCGTCGCCAATATCGAAGCCTCGGGCTACAAGGCCGGTGAAATCGACGACATCATCCTCACACACATCCATACCGACCATTCTGGCGGACTGACGGCGAATGGCAAACGCGTCTTTGCCAACGCGACCCTGCACGTCAACAAGCGCGAAGCCGCTTTCTGGCTGGACGAGGCAAAAGCGAAAGCAGCGCCCGAAGCGATGAAAAAATATTATGCCGAAGCGAAGGAGAGCATCCAGCCCTATATCGATGCCGGCAAGTTCGAGACATTCGGCGACAATGCCGCACCGGTTCCCGGTCTTGGGTCGATCCTCTATGCCGGCCACACACCAGGCCACAGCGCGGTCGTTCTGGAAAGCGAAGGCCAGAAAATCGTCTTCTGGGGCGATATCACCCATGGCGATATCCTCCAGTTCGATGAACCCGATGTCGCCATCGAGTTCGACGTTGACCAGAAGGCAGCGGTGGTCGCTCGCGATCTGGCGTTCAAACAGGCGGTAGAAGGCAAGTATCTCGTGGCAGGCGCTCACATCGCCTTCCCCGGCATCGGCCACGTGCGCGCCGACAGCACCAATTATGATTGGCTGCCGGTCAATTACGCGGCGCTATAACAAGAAGAAGATGTGGCCCGATTCTGAAAGATCGGGCCATCGCCTTGGGTCGCGACTTCAGGTCAGAGCTACCCGCCGTGTTTCCGCATCGATCATGGTCGCCGCAATGGCGGCCAGCACCAGCAGCCCGGCAAAGATGCCGACCGCGACGCCAAAACCCTGCGCAATGGCATAACCGAGCAGAGACGGCGCCAGCAGGCCGCCAAGTCGTGCCATGGCGCCCGCCGCCCCCATGCCGGTCGCGCGCGATTCGGTCGGATAAAGCTCCGGCGTAAAGGCGTAAAGCGCCCCCCAGGTGCCGAGAAGGGCAAAACTCATGATCAACAGCGAAGCCGCAATCATGACGCCCCCGGCCGCGAGCGTGAACAGCAGGCAACCGAGCGCAGACAGCAGGCAAAAGCCGATCAGCGTCAGCTTGCGGCCCCATTTTTCAACACCGTAGGCGGCAAGCGCATAACCGGGGATCTGCGCCAGCGCGACCAGCACCAGAAAGCCGTAACCGCGCACGAAGCCGAAACCGTCACCCGCCAGTTTCGCCGGCATCCAGGTGAAGACGCCGTAATAGGAAACGGAAACGAGGAACCAGATGGCGAGGATCATGAGGCTGCGCTGCCGAAGCGCCGGTGAAAAGATTCCCTGGCCCTTGGCCACATCAGGCTGGAAAAGCCCTGTTCCGGCATCGAGCGGCGCGCGGCCATTCGTGACCAGCATGCGGTTGACGACGGCCTTGGCTTCCTCCAATCGCCCTGTGCGCAGCAGGTAAAGCGGCGATTCCGGCACCAGAAAGCGTAAGCCCAGACCCAGAACGGCCGGAAATGCCGTCACGGCAAAAATGTAACGCCAGGCATCGGCCACACCGGCAAGGCTGGCGCCCCAGGCCGCGAGCGCCACGATCAACGTCCCGCCAGCCCAGAAACCTTCCAAAAACACCAGCCAGCGTCCCCTGTTCTTCGCCGGCAGGAACTCGGCCATCATCGCATAATCCACCGGCAGCGTGCCGCCCACGGCGGCCCCGGTGAGAAAACGCAGGACGAGCAGAATAGTGAAATCAGGCGCGAACACCGAAAGCACGCCGAACAGGGCGTCACAGGCGACGGTGACGATCAGCACACGGCGACGGCCATATCTGTCCGCCAGCCGACCGAAGCCGGCAGCGCCTAAAAGCATGCCGAAAAAGAACGCCGTCCCGGTTTGCAGCGCCTGCGGCACCGTCAGGCCGAAGGTTGCCGCAATCGAGGCGGCAGTGAAGCCGACAGCCAAAACCTGCATGGCATCCGCCGCCCAGACGAGGCCAAAAATACCCATCAGCCGCCGTTGATAGGCGCCTGCGCCCGCGCGCTCCAGCGCATCATTCATGGTGATTGCCGTCATGCCCGCCCCCTTGCAGAAATCGACTTTCCCTAGCTATCGCATGGGGGAAGGAAACGGAATTGAATTCTGTGGAGGGAGACGCGTTGTTTCGAAACAGGCTAGCGGAAGAAGATCTTACCACACAAGGAGATGTGCACGGCAGTCTCGATGTTTGCCATAGTGCGCAACGCCCCTTCCGTCATGCCGGACTTGATCCGGCATCCAGTCACGGCGCGTCTGCGCCGTGGGAACAGTCCTTTCAGCCCAAAGGCTTGCTCTGGCTGGATTCCGGCTCAAGGCCGGAATGGCGCGGTGTTACGCTGCGCTAAAAAGCACAAAGCCCCTTTGGAAACCCTCAACCGTAAACCCTGAGCGGCTCCTCAAAACCCTCATCTTCAGCCGCTGCGGCCGGCATCACGGCCTCGCATTTGCGCCAGCCGATCTTGCCCTTCAGCCGCTGGTGCACATCATCACCCAGCGGCACGACCAGAACCCGGTTCGGATCGACAGGACCCGGAAAATCAAGCGCCGCATAAGCGACCTTCTCGAAACCGAGCGGCATGTAATAGGGTGGATCGCCAATCAGGATCACAGCTTCGGAGCCCTTCCGCCTTGCAGCAGCAATAGCGATCCGGACGAGTTCCCGACCGATGCCCTTGTTCTTGTGCGAAGGCCGAACGGCAAGGGGCCCGAGCATATGGCCCTTCACGCCACCGGCCAGAACCGGTGTCATGCGCACCGAGGCAATCGTTTCGCCATCATCGGCGCAGACGAAGGACAGCGACCGGTCATGGGGCCCCTGCTCGCGAATGCGCGCTGCCGCACGGGTGTGCCGGCCGGGACCAAAAGCTTCTTCGTTGATGACGTCGATGATGGCGTCGTGCGACGCGTCCTCGGTGAGGTAGACAAGATCGTGCTTGGACATGAAGAGACCGAAACTTCCAGAATGCGGATGCGACAATAGATGACGGCTGCGCCGGTTAGGGCGTTCAGGAGCGTCAGCGTCGTCGGAGCATCCGCGGTTCGATCATAATCAAAAATTTCCTCAGATTTGTGAAAATCGCAATTATCAGGAAAATAACTACCCGTCCAGAACAAAACGCTGCGCGATGCCATTCCCGTTATGCGAGACGGAAACGCATTGTTCAATGCCTTGTGGGTTCGCGGCCGCCCGTGAACCGGGTAGGATCGACCCCAAGAAAACAATCAAGGAGATCATCATGGGCATGCTTGTGGAAGGCGTATGGAAAGACGTCTGGTACGACACCAAGGAAACCAAGGGGCACTTCAAGCGCAGCGCCTCGCAATTCCGCAACTGGGTGACAGCGGACGGCGCGCCTGGCCCTTCCGGAGCAGGCGGATTCGCGGCAGAGAAAGATCGTTACCACCTGTATGTGTCGCTGGCCTGTCCATGGGCGCATCGAACCCTGATTTTCCGCAAGCTGAAAAAGCTGGAAAACCTGATTTCCGTCTCCGTCGTCGATCCGTTGATGCTGGAGAACGGCTGGGAATTCCGGCCGGAAGGTGAGCGCACACCGGGCGCGACCGAAGACCATCTCTTCGGTTTTTCCACCTTGTGGCAGGTTTATACCGAGGCGGATCCCAAATATTCCGGGCGCGTCACCGTGCCGGTCCTCTGGGACAAAAAGCGCGGCACCATCGTCTCCAACGAATCGGCGGAAATCATTCGCATGTTCAACGTGGCCTTCAACGGGCTCACCGGATCGGACGCGGATTATTATCCAGAGGCGCTGCGCGCCGAGATCGATGCGCTGAATGACGTCATCTATGACACCGTCAACAACGGCGTCTACAAGGCCGGTTTCGCCACGACACAGGATGCCTATCAGCAGAATGCCGTGAAGGTGTTCGAGACGCTGGATATGCTGGAAGATCGCCTGAAGGATAAAAGATTCCTGTTTGGCGCGGAGCAGACGGAAGCGGACTGGCGGCTCTTCACCACACTCGTCCGTTTCGACCCCGTCTATGTCGGCCATTTCAAGTGCAACATCCGCCGCATCCACGACTATCCGCATCTGACGGCCTATCTGCGCGATCTTTATCAGACGTCGGGCGTGCCTGAGACGGTCGATATCCGGCACATCAAGGAACATTATTACCGCAGTCATCGCACCATCAACCCAACCGGTATCGTGCCTGTCGGTCCGGAGTTGGACCTGACATTGGCGCACGGCCGCGAGGCCCTGTCTTGAGGGATTAAAACGTCGCTACCAATGGTCGGCCGGCGCTTCTTCCCCGGCGAGTTCAGCGAGCCGGCGGCGGGTGGCCGGTGTTACTCCTTCCGGCAGCTCTGACAGATCGAAAAAGCCGCTCTCAACTATTTCGTGATCGGGCTTTTTCGGCTGTGTCTGGGTGACATCCAGCCGGTAAAGCGCGACATGGTCGCGATTGCTGCCTTCCAGATTGAGGTAGACGTGGAAAAGCTCGGGCTTGGAGGCTGCCTCGAGATTGCCTTCCTCGCGGATTTCCTTGTGAAGCGCCAAAAGCAGGGTCTCACCCCGCTCCACCCCACCACCCGGCAGGTACCAGCCGGGCAAGTAGGTATGCCGCACCAGAAAAATCCTGCCCTTTTCGTCATAGCAGGCAGCACGCACCCCCAGCGTTGCACCGCGCGTGAACAGAAAAACGAAATGCAGAAAGCGGATCAGCAGGCGTGTGTGGAACGGGCGGGCATCCCGCCGCATTGTTTCATCACTCACTCTGGTTTCTCCCCGTCGGCAGGCTTTTGTTGGACGTGCGGCATATCATAGGTTATCTCTCCCGCCATGTTCAAACTTGCGCATATTTCAGACGTCCATTTGGGGCCTTTGCCGAAACTCACTTTCCGAGAACTTGCATCGAAACGGATTACCGGTTTCGTCAACTGGCATCGCAACCGCCGCAAGCATCTCTTCACCGATACGCTGGAAAAGCTGCTCGACGATCTCGAGACTAAATCGCCGGATCATCTGGCTATCACCGGCGATCTCGTCAATCTTGCGACCGGCATCGAAATCCGCGCCGCCGCGGACTGGCTGGAGGAAGTGGGCGATCCAGAGAAAACCTCCGTCGTTCCCGGCAATCATGACGCCTATGTATCCGGTGCGCATGACAAGGCCATGCAGGCCTGGTACCCCTATGTCCGCGGCGATGGCGACCCCGCTGCGTGGGACGACGACCGCAAGATTTTCCCCTATATGCGCGTGCGCGGCCCCGTCGCGCTGATCGGCTGTTCCACCTCGATTGCCACGCCACCTTTCTCGGCCACCGGCTATTTCGGCAACCGGCAGGCGCGCGCTACGGCGGAACTGCTGAAGAAGGCGGGGGAGCAGGGGCTGTTCCGCGTGGTGATGATCCATCATCCGCCGATCCGCGGCGCCGCCGCCACCCACAAGCGTATGATCGGTATTCGCCGTTTCGCGGCCGCCCTCGGTGTTGGCGGTGCGGAACTCGTGCTGCATGGTCACACGCATTTGAATACGGTTTATTGGCTGAATACGCATCACGGGGAAGACCATATTCCGGTCGTCGGCATCGCGTCTGCCAGCCAGGGACCGGGTGGGGAAAAACCGCGCGCGGCCTATAATCTCTTTAACATTTCCGGGGGTCCCGGCACCTGGAACGTTACCTGCGAACGACATAGCCTCAATGAAACGGCGACGGGTGTCTCGCTTGAGGATATCAGGGTATTTTACGAAAACGGGCGGCCGCTCGGGTTCTCGCGGCCGGCGGAGCAGAGCCCGGAAAATTGAGAGGTAGGAGGTTGGGGCTACCCCCTCTGCCCTGCCGGGCATCTCCCCCTCAAGGGGGGAGATCAGCAGTAAGCACGACCATAGCCTCGTTTGCCAAGGTCGAGATGACAGAAAGTTCGCCACGAGTCGATCTCCCCCTTGAGGGGGAGATGTCCGGCAGGACAGAGGGGGGGCAGCCCCCACCCTCAACGCAAGCTTACTTCGCCCGCTCTTCCAGCACCCGGTTGGCCGCAGAAACAATCGCCTCGAGCGACGCCGCCACGATATTCGTATTCACCCCGGCCCCGAACAGCTTACCGCCCGGATGCTCCATCTCGACATAAGCGATGGCCGACGCATTCGAGCCGTGCTGCAATGAATGCTCGGAATAATCATTCACTGAGAGATCGATGCCGAGATAAACCGACAGCGCATTGATGAAGCCATCGATCGGGCCTGTGCCCTTGCCCTCGATACGCTTCACCTCACCATTATCGGTGATTTCGGCGGCAACAATCCGCACGCCCTTGAAATCGCCGGCCGGATAGGTGTGGTGATCGACGAATTTGAGGCGTGCATTCGGCTGCGTCACGTAGCGTTCGATAAAGCGCTCATAGATGCGCTTGGCCGGCAGCTCGACACCCTCTTCGTCGGTGATGCGCTGAATATCCTCGCGGAACTCCACCTGCAGGTTGCGCGGCAGGTTGATGCCGTAATCCTGCTGGAGGATATAGGCGATGCCACCCTTTCCGGATTGCGAATTGATGCGGATGATCGCTTCGTAGGAACGTCCCACATCCTTCGGGTCGATCGGCAGATAGGGCACCTCCCACACCGGGTGGTTGGCAACCTTGATAGCCTTCATGCCCTTGTTGATCGCATCCTGATGCGAGCCGGAAAAGGCCGTATAGACCAGTTCGCCGACGTAAGGATGGCGCTCCGGGATCGTCATTTCGTTGGAATATTCGTAGACCGCCTTGATGCGCTCGATATCACGGCAATCCAGCTCAGGATCCACACCCTGCGTATACATGTTCAGCGCCAGCGTCACGACGTCGACGTTACCCGTACGCTCGCCATTGCCGAACAGCGTACCTTCGACGCGGTCCGCACCGGCCATCAGGCCGAGCTCCGTCGCGGCGATGCCCGTACCGCGGTCATTATGCGGATGCAGTGAGATGATGACGTTTTCGCGATTGTCGATGTTGCGGCACATCCATTCGATCTGGTCGGCATAGATGTTCGGCGTCGCCATTTCCACCGTCGACGGCAGGTTCAGAATCAGCTTGTTGTCGGCCGTCGGCTTCACCACCTCGACGACGGCGTTGCAGATTTCCAGCGCCACTTCCAGCTCTGTGCCGGTAAAGCTCTCAGGCGAATATTCGAAGCGGTAACCGCCGCCGGCCTTGGCCGCCATGTCGGTGATCATCTTGGCCGCATCGACGGCGATCTGCTTGATGCCGTGCACATCCTTGCCGAACACCACGCGACGCTGCAATTCCGACGTGGAATTGTAGAAATGGATAATCGGCTGGTTGGCGCCTTCCAGCGCTTCGAACGTGCGGGTGATCAGTTCCGGCCGGCACTGCACCAGCACCTGCAGGGAGACGTCGTCAGGCACATTGCCCTCTTCCACGCACCAGCGGGCAAAATCGAAATCTGTCTGCGAGGCGGAAGGGAAACCGATCTCGATTTCCTTGAAGCCCATTTCCAAGAGCAGCTTGAACATGCGGGCCTTGCGATCATGACCCATGGGATTGACCAGCGACTGGTTTCCGTCGCGCAAGTCGACAGAACACCAGATCGGCGCCTTGGTGATGGTCTTTGAAGGCCAGGTACGGTCGGGGATATTGATGGTGGGATAAGGGCGATACTTCACGCTCGCGTCGGTCATGCCCTTTGAAATCGTGGTGGTCTTGGCGTCCATGTCGCTTCCTCCTTGCGCCATCCGCGGGCTTCTTCAAGCCATCGGCGGGTGCGCGGCCCTTGGGGGCCTAAATCCAGTATAAAATGAGATTTCGAGATGAGGAGCGTTTGCACCAGCGGGCTTTCGGCCGCCGGGCGCTCCTCACTGGACCCGGCAACCGCGTGTAAGGTCGAGGCTAAGAAGCGAGAGTGCACCGCACGGCAAGGCCTTCGCAGAAATCTGCGCGCTCATGCCGGAAATTGTTGCGATGCTGTTGCTCATGGCGATGTGTATAAACAGCGGCTGGCGGTCTGACAAGTGATCTTGTGCGGTGCAGGCTTATTTTCCGCCCCTGCCGATTTCCAACCTTTCTGCAATCCAATTAGCCATCAGGGACTGACGCGTCACGCCAAGGCGTGCGGCCTCCGCATCCACTCTGCGCAAGACCTTTTCAGGAAGATCTATATCGACATGCACCATTTCCAACCCGGGGCGGCGAGCCTTCGACCAATCGATATAGTCGTCCAAATCTTCGCCATCGTCGAATTTCTTGTCAAAATCTTCAGCGCTGATGGTCTTCATAACGCTGTTTCTCCTTGTCTCTGGAACGCCTGACGGAAATGACCCGCAACCGGTCATTTCTATAGGTGTAGACCGCGCTCCAGCACTTTCCTCGCAATTGCGCGATCATAATATACCGCTCTTCCGATATGGTTTCGAGAGGAACGACAAGTCTTTTCTCGTCCAGCCAAAGCGCCCTTGCTTCGGTGAAATCTATTCCATGCTTGTCTTTGTTACTTTCACTTTTGGCAGGGTCGAATTCGAAATCCATAAATAATATTTCTTTAAAACAATAAGCATCTTATCTAACCACGCTTCACCACTCGCTGCAACGCCATCATCAACCCGCCACCGATCAGCCCCCAAAAGGCTCCGGAAACGCCGCCAAAGGAAAGGCCGGAGGCGGTAATGAGGAAGGTGATGGCCGCCGCCTCGCGGGTTTCCGGCTCCTTGAAAGCAGCGACCGCCGAGCCGGAAAAGGCGCCGACCAGCGCCAGCCCAGCCACCGCCTGAATGAGGATGGGCGGCGCGAGCGCGACGAAGGCTGTCACCACACCCGCCAGCAACCCGAAGACGATATATCCAACGCCGCCGATGATCGCCGCCCAGTAGCGGCGTTTCGGATCGGGATGGGCATCTTCCCCGGCGCACATGGCCGCCGTGATGGCGGCCAGATTGACTGCATGGCCCCCGAAAGGCGCCGACAGCAGCGAGAAGAAACCGGTTGTCGCGAAAAGCGGACCGGGCTGCGGGTCGTAATGATTGACCTTCAGGACGGCGATGCCCGGAATATTTTGCGAGGCCATCGTCACGATGAAGAGCGGCAGCGCGATGGAAACGATGGCGTGGAGGCTGAAGACCGGCGTCACCCATTCCATCGGCGGCGTCAGCGACTGTGCGACGCTATCGAACGCGCCCGTGGGAATATCGACGCCGAAGATCATGACGAGCACGAAAGCAGCGAGCGCCGCGGGCACGGCAAACAGCCGTTTGAAAGCGCCGACGATGATCCAGGCCAGAATAATCGGCAAGCCGAGCGCGGGATTAAAACCGATTGCCTTGATCGGTGCAAAACAAAGGCCAATGATGACACCCGACAACATGGCATTGGCAAGCGGCGCAGGAATGGAAGCGACCGCTTTTCCAAGCGGACGGAACAGTCCGGCAATGATGATCAGGATCGCGCAGATGATAAAGCCGCCGACCGCAGCCGGAAATCCGCCCTCGATCACACCGGTCGTCGCCAGCAGCGCGGCCCCCGGCGTCGACCACGCGATGCTGATGGGAAGCCGTGTCGCGGCGGAGAGGACGATAGCACAAATCCCCATCGCCACCGAAAGCGCCATCAGCCCGGACGCAGCTTCGAAATCGGTTGCGCCGACCGCTTTCAGGCCCTGCAGCACAACGGCGAAGGAACTGGCAAAACCGACGAAAGCGGTGAGGCAGCCCATAAACAGGCTCTGGACGGAGAAATCTTTCAGCATGGCGGTTCCTGGATCTTCTGTTTCTTCTGAAGATCAAAAAACCCATCCGCTGGCAAGATGCTCGACGGGCGAACAGGTACGCCCTTACCAGCGCAGCAGGCGCGGGCCTGCAATGGAACCGATGATGCCGGTCAGGAGAATGCCTAGCGAGTACCAGATCAGCACGAAAGCCATGCCGTTTTCGGTGCAGAACCATGAATAGACCCATGCCCCGGCCGCCCCGGCGGCAACGCCCGCGACAAATCCCGCAAGCGTCGGGTCAGCGGGCGCCGAACGGCGCAGAACCGCGAAATTCGCGAGAAACACGGGAGACGCAAAACCAACGATCAAGAACGGGCAGTGCAGTGCGGATGAGCCGAGAATAAGGGTGCGATAGGTGCCCGGCACGGCAAAGCCCAGTTGCACAAGCGCAGTCACCGCCATGGCAACAAAAATCAGCGTATGCCAAACAAACACGTAACCCCGTTCGCCATCGGGCCGCGAAAGGCGAATGACGGCGAAAAACGCGGTCAGTGCCAGCAGGGCGTTGTAGGCGGATTTAACCCAGAAACCCGGCTCGGTCACGGCGTCGTTCATGTCGCTGCGAGGGCCGAGAACGGCAAGCATCAGCACGAGCGAAACGCCAAGCGCCGACAGGGCCGCGATTGCAAACCGGCACTTGAGCGCAAAAGCCGGGACGGGCTTAAGATTGCTTACCAGTTTCTCGATGATGTCTTCCGTCTTTCTCACCTGTCCCCCCGCAATTTTGCCGCCAGGACTTTCAGCGTTCTGTGAATGCCAACCCTTGCCGCAAGCTCCGTCTGGCCGGATTTCGCCGCCGCTTCGGCAATTGACTGACCTTCGATTTTCACCCGTCGAATGAGATCGCGTTGCCGCTCCGGTAACGCGTCCAGCAGCCTCTCCACATCCATGCGAGCCGTGACAGCGTCAACGGAGGACTCGGCTTCAAGCGCCTCATCGAGTTCGACCTCTGTAAGCGCCCGCGCGCCGCTGCCACGATAGTGGTCGATGAGCTTGTAGCGCGCTATCGAGAAAAACCACGCCGTGAATGGTCTTTCACGGTCATAGGTCGCCCGCTTAGCGTGAAGCGACAACAAAGTCTCCTGAACAAGATCTTCGACATCCGCTCTGGAGGCGGCGGCCATGCGTCGCCCGTAATAGGCGACCAGCAGTCGTCTCAACGCGTGCAACAAATGCCTGTAGGCGCTTTCGTCCCCATCAAGAGAACGCAGCATCAGCAATTTGAGTGTCTCTTCCGAAGGGCTGCCTGTCATCGTCACTATGGGGTTATTCGGCATCGGCAAACTATTGTTACATAATGGCTTGAAAAAAATCTCGCCCGAACTTGCCGTCACAAGCGCGTGAAGATGTAACGAGCAGCCGGTCCTGTCCGAATGGATGATCGTGAGCCGCGGCGCAATGCCGGCGGACATTCAACGACTTCAAGAGGAGATCCTTCATGACCCGCACCGTGATCGCCATTGCTGCCACTTCCATGCTCTCCGCGCTGTCCTTCGCAGGCAGCGTCCATGCCGACGGCATGAAGACCGGCGCGATGACAAAAGACGCCATGCAGAGTGACACCATGAAAATGGAGACCATGAAAAAGGATGGGATGCCGATGACCAGCAAGAAGGACTGCATGCACAAGGCCGGCATGGAAATGAACAAGATGAAGAAAGCGGACATGATGAAGGCCTGTGACACGATGAAATGACACCAGCCTGAATGGAAAAAGCCCGCACCGGTTCTCATCGGCACGGGCTTTTTTTTTCAACGGAAAGTCAGAAGATCAGAGTTCCGAGTGGCTCTCGACGATCTTGCCGACGAGGCCATAATCCTTGGCGTCTTCTGCGCTCAGCCAGTAATCGCGATCGATGTCCTTGGCGATCTTTTCTTCGCTCTGGCCGGTGGCCTTGGAGAAGATCTTGATCAGGCGCTGGTTCATCTTGATGATTTCGCGGGCCTGGATTTCGATATCGGATGCCATGCCACGCGTACCGCCGGAGGGTTGGTGCAGCAGGAAGCGGGTGTTCGGCAGGCAAAGGCGACGTTCCTTCGGCACCGAAACATAGATCAGCGCGCCAGCGGAGGCAACCCAGCCCGTACCGATGATGTAAACCTTCGGCTTGATGAACTTGATCATGTCGTGGATGGAATCACCCGATTCGACATGACCACCCGGCGAATTGACGTAAACGCGGATGTCGTCGTCGCTGGCGGCGGCAAGAGCCACGAGCTGCGTGCAGACCTTCTGCGCCAGTTCCTGCGTGATGCCACCATAGATGAAGATCGAACGCGACTTGAAAAGATTCGCTTCCGTTTCCTTGCCGATCGGCAGTTCCTTGCTCTTGTCGTCTTCGTCTTCGTTCATCAACGGCTCTCTCCAGCAAAATTCGTGCATGCCCTTCGGACATAGTGCGACTTGTTACGTAAGGCAATGAGCAAAAAAGACAAGGTTCGCGCCCGAACAATAAACAGCACCCCCGGCAGATGACGCATGGACAGCTCGTTCGTCTTCGCGATATCGTCGGCGTCTCATTGCAGTGCCGCACGCTGCGGGAACCCAAGATAGCAGATGGGCGGCGATAATCTTAAGAGGGAACCATGCTGAAAAGACTAAGCCTTGCCGCTGCCGCGCTCGGCGTTACCACCCTGCCCGCTTTCGCGCATTTGAACCCGGAAGAACACGGCTCCTTCATGGCCGGCGTTTCGCACCCCTTTTTCGGTGCGGACCATATTCTGGCGATGGTGGCTGTCGGCATCTGGGCTTCACAGATCGCCTTTTCCCGCAATGACCGCAAGGCGCTGTGGATCGTGCCCACCGCCTTTGTCGGCACCATGGCCGTGGGCTTCCTGATGGCGGTTTACGGCATTGGCCTTCCCTTCGTCGAACCCGCCATTCTCGCCTCCGTTATCGGTCTTGGCCTTCTGGTCGCCATGGCGGCAAGGCTGCCCACGGCAGCGGCGGCAGCCGTCGTCGGTGCTTTCGCCCTTTTCCACGGCCACGCGCATGGTGGCGAACTCGGCAGCGCCGGCGCGCTGCAATTCGGCGTCGGTTTCATGATCGCCACCGCCATCCTGCATCTAGCCGGCATCGCGCTCGGTCTCGGCATCGCCCGCTTCGGCCCGGTCGCCAGCCGCACGGTTGGCGCGCTGACCGCGATTGCGGGCCTCTCGCTCGCCTTTGGCGGCTGAGGATCATTACCGAAATTTAAAATTCGGACCGCTTTGAAAAACCAAAATTGTGGCCTACCTCCTTATCGTGGATTTACGCTTCACGGTAAGGAGGCAGCATATGTCACCGGAAGAAAGCCAGCTTCTCAAGGGCCTGTTCGAAAGAACCAAGGCCGCATCCGCCACCCCGCGGGACCGCGAGGCGGAAACATTGATCGCAGACGCCGTGCGCGATCAGCCCGCAGCTCCCTATTATCTCGCGCAGGCGGTGATCGTTCAGGAGAAGGGTCTGGAAGCGGCAGCAGCCCATATCAAGCAGCTCGAAGAACGCATCCACGCGTTGGAAAGCGCCAATCCGGCCCCTCAGGCCGCAGCACAGGGCGGCTTTCTCAGTTCCATCTTCGGCACCGGCCAGCCGCAGCCACCAGCCCCGACACCTGCACCTGCTGCCGCCGCGCCAGCTTCGTGGCGCAACGATACCGCCGGACAGACGGCCGGTCCGTGGGGATCGCAGGTAGCCCAGCAGCAGCCGGGTGGACCGTGGAGCCAGCAGCCATCAGCGGCAGGTCGGTCCGGTGGTGGCTTTCTGCAGGGCGCGCTCGGCACCGCCGCCGGCGTTGCAGGCGGCATGTTGCTTGCCAATTCTCTAAGCGGCATCTTCGGCAGCCACATGTCGTCGCTCGGTCTTGGCTCGCCCTTCGGCGGCAGCAGTGGCACTGGCAATGCGCCGGTCGAAGAAACGGTCATCAACAACTATTATGGTGACAGCGCCAACCCGCAGGATAACAATGACGACGATATCCAGCAGGCCGATTACGACGACAGCGCCGATGATGCCGATTTCGATTCAGGCGACGACAGCTCGTTCGTCTGAGCTATTTATCCCCTGAACAGCCGGGTCAGCCACGGCCGCGATAAGTGGCAACGCCCTGATCCGGCAGCCATACGCCCTCGGGCGCCGGTCCGGTCTGCCAGAAGACGTCGATCGGAATGCCGCCGCGCGGATACCAGTAGGCGCCGATGCGCAGCCACTTCGGCTGCAGCAATTCCACCAGCCGCTTGGCGATATAGACCGAGCAATCCTCGTGAAACGCACCATGGTTGCGGAAGGACTGCAGGAACAGCTTCAGCGACTTCGATTCCACCAGAAAATCGCCGGGAATATAATCAATAACGATATGGGCGAAATCCGGCTGGCCGGTCATCGGGCAAAGCGAGGTGAATTCGGGCGCGGTGAAGCGCACGACATAGTCGGTGCCGGCATTGCCGTTCGGCACTTTTTCGAGAACGGCCTTTTCGGGGCTTTCGGGCGTATCGACCTTCGTGCCCAGCTGCGACAGGCCGGAAACATCCGTCACGGACATGAATAACTCCTGTTCAATTAAACGATCACTTTGACGCCATGCGCCTTTTCGCCTTCCGGCTCGACATGAATGGCAAGGCTGGCGCCCGGTATGACGTCCCTTATGGCATCTTCAAGGCGGTCGCAAATATCATGCGCTTCACGCACCGTCATGACGGCCGGCACGACGACGTGAAAATCGATGAAGGCGGCCGAACCGGCGCGGCGGGTCCTGAGATCATGGACACCGATAATGCCACCGGAATTGGCCGCAATCGCTTTCTTGATCGCTTCATCCTCTTCCGGCTCCACGGCGCGGTCCATCAGCCCGCCCAGCGAATGCAGGATGACCTTGGAACCTTGGAACAGGATGTTGATGGCGACCAATATCGCGAGCACCGGATCGAGAATGGCATAACCCGTCGCAAGCGCCAGAATGAGCCCGACGAGAACGCCTGCCGACGTCACGACATCTGACATGATGTGGTGGCCATCAGCGGCAAGGGCCGGCGAGGTGTGTTTCTTCCCAACGCGGATGAGGATCGTTGCCCAGACGGCATTGATCGCACCCGCCGCCGCATTGATGACGAGACCGAGAACCGGTGCTTCCGGCAACCTTGGACTGGTAAGCGCCCCCCAGGCTTCCTGCACGATCAAGAGAGCCGCGACGACAATCAGCACCCCTTCCACGACAGCGGAAATATACTCCGCCTTGTGGTGGCCGAACTGGTGGTCGTCGTCCGCCGGCTTCTGGGCGTAGCGAATGACGAAATAAGCGATGAAGGCCGCGACGACGTTGACGGTGGATTCCAGACCATCCGACAGCAGCGCGACCGAGCCGGTGACCCACCAGGCCACGAGCTTCAGGCCGAGCACGCCGAAAGAAAGCGGGATGCCCCAGAATGCGAGCTTCCTGACCAGCGCATTGCCTTCAATGTTCATTTTCTTTCCCCGTGCGGATGCGAACGAATTGCATCATCAAGTCCCAAAACGCACGAACCGCGCGCACGGGGTGCCCGTGCGCGCGGTTCGCTATTTGCGCGTTCTATCGTTCAAACCATGGCAAAGGTCAAGAGCCGCAGGGGCGTTCAAGGCCTCACGGCCGGCTTTTCTGTTCGCAGAAACGGACGCGGTTGCCGAATGGGTCGGTCACCTCCATCACGTCGCCCCATGGCAATTCTTCGACACCCGGCTTCATGAAGCAATAATCCTTCGCCGCCAGTTCGCTCTGAAAGGCGTGAACGCCGTGCATGGTGACGAAGATGTTCGAGCCCGGTGTCGCATCGCCATGATGGCCGCTGAGATGAAGGCCCATCCCAGCACGGGAAACCTGCATATAAAGCGGGAAATTCTCACCGAAGCGATGTTCCCAATCCACGGCGAAGCCAAGAAAATCGATATAGAACTCGCGCGCCTTCGCCTCGTCGAATATCCTGACGATCGGGAACATCTTCTCGAACCCGATATCTCCCTCCAAGCGCGTCCCGGCATCGGTCATGCTGCATCGATCCTTTTCAGGTCCTAAAACGAAACCGGCCGCAACGGGTGCGGCCGGTCAGGATCAACTTACTCGGCTGCGACGATCTTGCCGTCCTGCCACTTGAACAACGAGAAGGCCTGCGAGGTCAGGTCGCCGCTTTCACCATAGGTGACCTTGCCGATGGCGGTCGGGAAAGCTTCGCCGCTCTTCAGAACCTTGGCGACCGCTTCGGAATCCTTGGCGTCGCCTGCCTTTTCGATACCGGCCTTGAGGACTTCGACGGCAGCGTATGCATTGAGCGTGAAGGCTTCCGCCGGAATGTTGGCGGCCTTCAGGGCTTCTGCAGCGCTCTTGGAATCATCGTTCTTCAGGGCGTCGGATGCGTTGGTGAAGATCGTGCCTTCGCCGGCCTGCGAACCAATGTTCCAGAATTCACTGTTCGACAGACCGTCACCGCCGATAATGGCAGCCTTGGCACCGACATCCTTGAGCTGGCGCGCCAGAAGACCCGCTTCCGGGTGGTAACCGCCAAAATAGACGATATCGACATTTTCAGACTTCAGACGAGCCGTCAGTGCGCCGAAATCCTTTTCACCGGGTGTCAGGGCATCATAGAGAACCTCGGTGACACCGCCGGCATTCAGCGTTGCCTTGAAGGCATCCGCCAGACCCTTGCCGTAAGCGCCCTTGTCATGGATAATGGCGATCTTCTTGTCCTTGAGGTTGGCGAGAACGTATTTCGCTGCAACCTCGGCCTGCTGGTCGTCACGACCGCAGGTGCGGAAGACATTCGACAGGCCGCGGTTGGTCAGGCCCGGCGCAGTTGCCGTCGGCGTCACCATCAGCACACCGTTTTCGGCAAAGACGTCCGACGCCGGAATGGCGACGCCCGATGTTACCGGACCAACGACGAAATGGATCCCTTCGGCAACCAGCTGGTTGGCTGCGGAAACGCCCTGCTTCGGCTCGCCGCCATCATCGGCAAGCTTCAACACGACCTGTTCGCCGAGGATGCCGCCCTTTTTGTTGATTTCATTGACTGCCGTCTGGGCGCCATTCTTGACCTGGTCGCCATAGGCAGCGACAGGGCCGGTGAGCGGCGCAATCAGGCCGATGACGATCTCGGCATGGGCAAGCGGTGCGAATGCGAAGGACGCGGCGAGCGTCACGCTGGTCAATGTCTTCAGTTTCATCCTGGTGTCTCCTTGGAAATGGGGCCTTGCCCCGATGAGCGCCATGGGCGTCGACCGAATGAAGCTATCGGACGCCTCCGGCGAAAACCCGTTCCATGTTTGAATTCCGAGCCTTCCACTCAACTCATACGGAAGGTTTGATGCCTTATGCAAGTCACCTTTGCTGGATTAGGTCCATTAGCGGTAAATCCTTCACCGGATCGACCGCAATTGTCTCATGTCTGCACATTCGACCGTTCGGAAACGCTTGGCCTTTTGCCGCTGCTGGAGAATAATATGCCATGACTACAGCAGATGAAGAATTTCTGGCGGGCTTGCCCGTCTTCCGGCATTTCGAAGACGTGGCAGACCCTGCGCTTTATCGCGCTCTGCCGCCGGGATGGGCGCTGGCCATCGCCGATATCATCGATTCGACGGCGGCGATCGGCACCGGTCGCTACAAGGCGGTCAACATGGCTGGCGCAGCGGTCATATCTGCTGTCTCTAACAGTCTTGAACGTCACGATCTGCCCTTCGTTTTCGGCGGCGATGGCGCAGCCGTTGCCGTGCCGCCGCAGAGCCTGAGTGTCGCCCGCACCGCGCTCTCCAACGTGCAGCGCTGGGTAAAGGACGATCTCGACCTGGCGATGCGCGTCGCGCTCGTTCCCATCGAGGATATTCGCGACAATGGTTTCGACATCCGTGTCGCCCGTTTCCAGGCGAGCGACGACGTTTCCTACGCCATGTTTTCGGGTGGCGGCAACAGCTGGGCGGAAGCCCGGATGAAGGAGGGGCAATATGCGCTCGCCGCAGCCGACGCAGGTGCGCGCCCAGACCTGACAGGACTGTCCTGTCGCTGGAATCCCATCCCGGCATCCCATGGCAAGGTGGTGTCGGTCATCGCCGTGCCGGGTCCGTCGCAGGACATGCCGGCATTCCGCCAGCTGGTCATCGATCTCGTCGATCTCGCCGAGCAGGACAGCAGACACGGCCACCCGGTGCCGGAAGACGGACCGAAACTCGGTTTCGTGGGGGAAGGTCTCGGCCTGGAAGCCCGCGCCGGTGCTGCGCACCAGGATTTATGGGGCAGGACGCGTCGCGCGATGCGGGTTCTTAGCGAGAGCCTTCTCGTCAACATCCTCGGGCTCACCAAACTGTCGCTCGGGCGGTTCAACGCCGCCAATTACCGGCGTTCGGTCGCCAGCAACACGGATTTCCGAAAGTTCGATGACGGTTTGAAGATGACCGTCGATATCGATGCCACGCGGCTTGAAAAAATACGCTCACGGCTGGAACAGGGGCGTCTGTCGGGAAGCTGCTATTACGGTCTGCACGAGCAGGACGCCGCGCTGATGACCTGTATCGTGCCCTCTCCGCTTTCCCGGGACCACATGCATTTCGTCGATGGCGCCGATGGCGGTTATGCGGCTGCGGCAAGCCATCTCAAACAACAGATGCAGTCTGCGATGCTTCAGGCGCCCCCGGTTTGACCGGAAACGTCGCAAGCTCTATTTTTCTTCGTTAACCGGGTAACGCCGGCGCAAATCCCGTCACAGTGCCTCTTGCGAAACGCTCTGCCGACGCCGATCAAACAAAGCCACGAGACCGCTACGCTCCATCCCTGGCCCTTTTGCGCCCGACAACACGCAAAAAAGAAAACCGGCGCGATGCGCCGGTTTCAGTCAAGTCCTGCTTCCGACCCATCAAAAGGCCGTTGGCTCAGGCAGCGGTCTTGCTGCTCTTCTGCGTCTGGCAATAAATATCCTCAAGCGAGGCGAGGATTTTTTTGACGGATTCGGAATTGCTGGAATAATAGATGGTCTGCGCATCCCGTCTTGTCTTTACCAGTCGCTGGGCACGCAATTTTGAAAGATGCTGCGAGAGAGCGGACTGGCTGAGACCAACCTGGGAAGCGAGAACACCAACTGGCACTTCCGTATCCACCAGCGTGCACAAGATCATCAAACGCTTGGGATTCGCCATGGCTGACAGCAGGTCTGCAGCGGCGATGCTATGTTCCGAAAGAGATTGGTTATCCATACGCTCAAGTCTCCTGATGACAGCCAAAAACGACGGTCATGGTGGCTATTATAGGTGTTCCAAATGGAGTTTTTATAATTCGTTCAACAACTTGTATATACCTAAATCTTGCTTATATCGTGGCCTTTCCAAAGAATATTGTTCATCGACTATCGAGTTAAGATACGTCGATTAAATTATAGGATTTTTGCCAGATTTTTCGAAAAAACATAATAAAAAACGCATTAGTAACACTATTCAAAAGAAATAAACGATCATGACTTGATCATTGCAGTCATTACGCTTGACGCCGGATTTCGGCACCGCAATCTATTAACACCTTAAATTTAGTAGCGAACCAAGAATCTTGCTTAACATTGCGCAATTTTCTCCAAGTTTGCAATATGATTTTTATTCGTAATTATTTTAATGCATAACTTATGATATCAAAAATAGTCTTTCCCGCCACTGAAACGTTTAAAATGGCGCCCCTGAAGATTTCGTCCAAATAAAAAGGGCCTCCAAAGCGGAGGCCCTTTTAGACTTCGAGACGACGAATCACTATTTTTTGCGGTGGCGCGTCAGCCCCGCCACGACCTCGTCGGCCGAAATCGTGCCCACGATCGCGCCATTGTCGACGACGCCAATCGCGCCGGCGTGTTTTGAAAGCGCATCGAGAATATCGATAAGCGGCGACGAGGGAAGAGCCGTGGCCGCCACGGAGAGGTTCCCGTTCCGCTCGCCCACACCGCGTTTCATCACGTCGGCGGCTGTCAGCATGGAGATCGGGTTCATGTTCTGCACGAAATCCGCGACATAGGGGGTGGCGGGCTCCCTGACGATCTGCTGCGGCGTTCCGCACTGGATGATGCGTCCGCCCTCCATCATGGCGATACGGTTGCCGATGCGGAAGGCTTCGTCCAGATCGTGACTGACGAACAAAATGGTCTTCTTCAGCCGGCTCTGGAATTCCAGAAGCTCGTCCTGCAGACGGCTTCTGATGAGGGGATCGAGCGCCGAGAACGGCTCGTCCATCAACAGGATCGGCGCGCCGGTGGCAAAGGCTCTCGCCAGCCCCACACGCTGCTGCATGCCGCCGGAGAGTTCGCCCACCTTCCGGTCAGCCCAGGCGGAAAGGTTCACCAGTTCCAGCTGCTCCGCGACCATGCGTTTGCGCTCTGCTTCCGGTACGCCGGAAAGCTCCAGCCCGAAGCCGACATTGTCGGCGACATTGCGCCAGGGCAAGAGGCCGAACTGCTGGAAGACCATCGAAACCGTGTGCATGCGCAGGTCACGCAGCGCCTTTGCCGACGACCTGTATGGATCGACAAAGCCCGACTTGGTCTTCACACCCACATTGCCGCGCACGACGGGCGCAAGCCCGTTGACGGCCCGCAGAAGGGTCGACTTGCCCGAACCGGAAAGCCCCATGAGCACAAGTATCTCGCCCTCGCTGACGCTCAGAGAGGCATTGGCGACACCGAGAACCAGACCGGTCTCGACATTGATCTCGTCGCGTGTGCTGCCCCTGTCGATCAGCGGCAGCGCCGCCTCGGGCCGGTCGCCGAAAACAATATCGACATTACCAAAGATGATCGCGTCACTCATAGGTCATCCTCCGCGCCGGGAAGCCGGAAAAGTCGGTCGAGCACAATCGCAAGCACAACGATGCAAAGTCCCGCCTCAAAGCCCATGGCGATGTTGACGGTGTTCAGCGCGCGCACGACGGGCACACCGAGACCATTGGCGCCGACGAGGGCGGAAATGACCACCATCGACAGCGACAGCATGATCGTCTGGGTGAGGCCGGCCATGATCTGCGGCGCAGCGAAAGGAAGTTCCACCTTGCGCAGCACCTGCGAGGGCGTAGCGCCGAAGGCCACGGCGGCCTCGACCAGTGCCGGCGGCGTCGAGATGATGCCGAGGCGGGTAAGGCGAACGGGAGCCGGAATGGCGAAGATGACGGTGGCGATCAGCCCCGGCACCATGCCGAGGCCGAACAAAACCAGTGCGGGAATGAGATAAACGAAGGTCGGAATGGTCTGCATCAGATCCAGAACCGGGCGCATGCCGGCATAGATCCACTTGCGCCGCGCCGCCAGAATGCCGAGCGGCACGCCGATGATCATACAAACTGCGCTGGCAGCGATAACGAGCGCAAGCGTCTCCGTGGTCGCCTTCCAGTAGCCGAGGTTGATGATCAGCAGCATGCCGAGCGCCGTGAAGATCGGCATGCCGACCGAACGGCGCGTCCAGGCCGAAAGCGCCGTCAGGATGGCGACGATGATGAGCGGATGCGGCGCTTGGAGCACATAGAGCAGCGCGTTGATGACGCTTTGGAAAATGAAGGAAAGCCAGTCGAAAAAAAATGCGAGATTGCCGGTCAGCCAGTCGATGGCCTCCTTGGCATATCTGCCGACGGGCAGGCGGTTTTCAGGAGCGCTGAGCCATTCCACGGTAAGAAAAGACCTTTCGTGAACTAAAACAATTCCGGCAGAATACGTTGTGTTTCTGCCTTGGGAATTGCGCAGACAACAAAATACGGAGCGTCGTCACCCAGTTGCCTGGATTGCTCCAATCGAGAAAAAGACGACCGGCAACGGGACTGCCGGACGCGGCACTGGCGCATGACTGTCCATGTCTGAAATTTTACAGGCAAGGGCACGCATGGGCATCGTTATTCCCATTGATCCGGCCTGACGGGCAGGCCGGATACAGTCACGCATAATCTTGCGGCTTAAAGGCCGAGAGCCTTCTTGACAGCAGGCAGGGCATCGGCACTGCCATCCTTGGTCTTGACGTTGGCAAGCCACGGCTCGATTGCAGCCGGGTTGGCCTTCAGCCACGCCGTTGCCGCCGCCTCGCCTTCAAGACCGTCATTCAGGATCTTGCCCATGATCTCGTTTTCCATGGGCAGGGAAAATTGCAAGTTCTTGAGGAGCGTTCCGACATTGGCGCATTCCTCTACATAACCCTTGCGGACATTGGTGTAGATCGTCGCGCCGCCGAAATTAGGGCCGAATACCTCGTCACCGCCGGTCAGATAGGTGAGCTTGAAATTCGTGTTCATCGGATGCGGTTCCCAGCCGAGGAAGACAATCGGCTCGCCAGCCTTGTCGGCACGCGCGACCTGCGCCAACATGCCCTGCTCGGACGATTCCACGACTTGGAAATCCTTGAGCCCGAACGTGTCCTTGGACACCATGTCGAGGATCAGGCGGTTGCCGTCATTGCCGGGCTCGATGCCGTAAATCTTGCCATCGAGTTCAGCGCTGTGGGCGGCGATATCCTTGAAATCCTTGATGCCGAGTTCGGCGCCCTTGGCATTGGTCGCCAGCGTATATTTGGCGCCGGTCAGATTTTCACGCAGCACCTCGACCGATTTGTCGGCGCGGTAGGGCGCGAGATCGCCTTCCATGGTGGGCATCCAGTTGCCCAGGAAGACGTCGATATTGTTGTTTTTCAACGACGTATAGGTGACGGGCACGGAGAGAAGCTTGACGTCGGTTTCATAACCAAGGCTTTTCAAGAGCACCGTAGCGGTTGCCGTGGTTGCGGTGATGTCGGTCCAGCCCACATCGGAGAAACGCACTGTACCACAGCTCGCAGGTTCGGCGGCACTGGCCGCACTGAACGTCATGGAGGAGATTGCTGCGGCCAGAACCAGACAGCGACGTCTATTTGCAAACATTGTTTGCTCCCTTTTTTTCGTTCCCTCGCCATTATCAATATCTTCCGGCCACAATCAACTCGCGTGCATTTGCGTGCTTTCGGACCTCGTTTGCGACAAAATCGTGAAAATGTCGGCATTTCGCGCCGTTATGTCGAAAAGCGGATGGCCCCAGAAATCTGTGTGTTTCCAGCGGCCATACTGTTCAATCCACCTCATCGCCTCCAAAAGACGCTGATGCGGAATCAGCATGTTTGGCGCGTACCAGTGAAAAGCGCGACGGTGTCCGGAGAGTGGATGATGGCAAAACTCTATTTCAATTATTCGACAATGAATGCCGGCAAATCGACCATGCTGCTGCAGGCGTCCTACAATTATCAGGAGCGCGGCATGCGCACGCTGATTTTCACCGCAGCTTTCGATCACCGCGCTGGCGTCGGCCGTGTGGCCTCGCGAATCGGCCTCTCCTCCCCCGCCCTCACCTTTGACGAAAACACCGATCTGTTCGCCGAGGTGTCGGCGCTCCATTCCGAGGCGCCCGTCGCCTGCGTCTTCATTGATGAGGCAAATTTTCTCTCCGAACACCACGTCTGGCAGCTTGCCGACATTGCCGACCGGCTGAATATTCCGGTCATGACCTATGGCCTGCGCACGGATTTTCAGGGAAAACTTTTCCCGGCCTCGAAAGAACTGCTCGCCATCGCCGACGAACTCCGCGAAATCCGCACCATCTGCCATTGCGGCCGCAAGGCGACGATGGTCGCCCGCTTCGACAATGAAGGAAAGGTCGTTACGGAAGGCGCGCAGATCGAGGTCGGGGGTAACGAGAAATATGTATCCTTCTGCCGCCGCCATTGGGTGGAGACGGTGAACGGCGGCTAACGGTCTGCGTCGCGTTGCCGCATTTGATTTTTCGCAAAGATCGCTCCCCCGCCCTTCGCTAGAACGGCAGCGACACATCCCAGCTGGATGTGCTTTCGCTCAGGAGCAAGATAATGCTGAACAGAACTTCCAGATTTGCAAGCGTCGCTGTCGTCGCGTGCCTTTTCGCGCTTCCCGCACTTTCTGCTGAAATCGAGGTGAAGATGCTGAACAAGGGCAGCGACGGGCAGGCGATGGTATTCGAGCCCGCGACCGTCAAGGCCGCCGTCGGCGACGTCATCACCTTCGTCCCGGTCGACAAGGGTCATGATGCCGCAGCCGTCAAGGAGATGCTCCCGGAAGGTGTCGCCGATTTCAAGGGCAAGATGAACGAAGCCGTGACGGTCACCGTCGAGAAGGAAGGCGCTTACGTCGTTAAATGCACGCCGCATCTCGGCATGGGCATGGTTGCACTCGTCGTTGTCGGCGAAGGGACGCCGGCCAATCTGGACGCCGTCAAGAACGGCAAGTTGCCGAAAAAGGCCCGGGACCGGCTGAACGACGAAATCGCCAAGCTTGGCCTCTGAGCTCCTCCGCCTGCATCCGTGACGCCCCGCTTCTTCGCCTGCCGTGAGATGGCGCGGCATCCGTCACGGACCGCAGGTTGAGAAAAGTTTCGCAATCATGTTGTATCGAGATTGACCGGGACATATCTGGAAGCGGTCATGCGGTTTGCGCCAGGCGCCAAACGCTTGAAAACGGAACAGCTGTTCCAGCATCCAGCCAGCTGGCAGAGGAGACTATGACGACATGATCGACCGGATCACCGCGCTCATTCAGGCAGGCTTCAGCGCCATCGGCAAAGCCGCCGGTCTGCTCGTCGCCTGGCTCCTGTGGCCATTCATGGCGGCCCATGGCTGGTACAGCGGTCGAAACTGGCTGATCAAGGGGCCGATCGCCCTCATCGTCATCCTGCTGGCCGGCTTTTACGGTTACTTTGTCTGGCAGACCCAGGTCTGGACAAATTTCGATCCGGACTATGTCGCCCGTTACAAGCTTGAGGAACGCACCGTACCGCCCGGGCAGGAACTGCCCGCCGTAACGCCGACCGCGCCGGCCGGTGCAACCGGTGTTGCCGCAAACACCTCCGCCCCGGTCTGCCAGCGCTCGGCCATTGTCGATGCTGCCGCTGACCTGACGGACTTTAATGTCAATCAGAACGCCTGGATTTCCTCCATGCTGCTCTATCGTCTCGGCCTCTTCGGTATGGACTGGGACAGCACGCCCTTTCTCGATAACAAGGCGTCGTTCCAGCGCGGCGTGAACCAGGCCGTGCGCCGCACTGCCGTGGAGCTGGTGGACACGCTTGGCCGCGTGCGCGGCACGTCGGGCATCAACAACAATCTCCAGGAAGCGCGTGGAAACATGCAATTCAGCGAATATTCCTGGTATTTCGGCCTCGATCCTTTCGGCCCCAAGACACCGACGCCCAGCTATTATCGGGCCGCCATCCGCAGCTTCCAGGCGTTCAACGGCGAACTCGTCGCCTGCAAGGCCGTCTTCGATACCCGCGCCGACAACCTCATTCAGTTCATCGACCGTATCGCCGGCGATATCGGCTCCACATCCGCCATTCTGCGTGAGCGTTCGGAAAACTACAATGGCGGCTGGTTTGACACCCGCGCCGATGACCGCTTCTGGTTCGCTTATGGCCAGCTCTACGGGTATTACGGCGTTCTCTCCGCCGCCGGATCGGATTTCGCGCAGGTCATCCGCGAGCGTAACCTCACCAACCTCTGGAACGATACATTGTCGCAAACCCGCGCGGCGCTGCGCATCCAGCCGGCGATCATTTCCAATGGTGAGGAAAGCGGCTGGATCATGCCGTCGCATCTCGCGACAATGGGCTTTTACGTGTTGAGAGTTCGCTCCAACCTCGTTGAACTGCGCTCTGTCCTCGACCGATAGACCCTTGGTCCCCAAGCCAGAGTCGCAGGGTGCACCGGTTAGTTGATCAACCGCAGGCGTATGGCCTTTGCGACGAGCTGCGCGCGGTTGACACAGTCCAGCTTGCGGATGGCGTTGTTCATGTAGGCATTGACCGTGTGCTCGGAGATCGAGAAGAGGTCGGCGATCTCGACAGAAGTCTTACCCTGGGCTGTCCAGCGGACCACGTCGAGCTCGCGTTTCGTCAGAGGCGATCGCCCCTTGGCGCCGCCCTGACATAGGCCGTCATAAACCTGCAGCGCGTGCAGCGCGATCATGCTCAGTTCATTCAGGCACGCCTGGGGCAACACGTCCCGGTCGCCCGCGAAGTTCATGAGATGACGGGTGCCCGACATGTCGTGCACCGGCAGCATGACACCGGATGTCATGCCCATGGCTTTCAGGGCGTCCGAGGCCTCCAGTAACGACGGACTGGCAAGGGCGGGATCTTCCAGCGACCAATATTGCGGCATCATCGACGATGCTCCCCGCTTGATGACAAGACAGTCGCCGAGGGCGCCGTTTTGCGTCATCGCATTGACGACCGCGATCGGCAGGCTGCTTTCAATGATCGTCGGCAGGGAAAACGAGTTTTGCCCGCCTGGCAGCCGGATCAGCGTGACATAGGCATAACCGAAGGCGCGCATTACCTCCTGCAGCGCTTCCAGCCATTTTATCTTGTCGGCTGTCGCTGAAAGTTCCTGGCACAACCGCGCCTGTCGCTCTGTCGTCACCATTCGCGCACACCCGTCTGGCCGGCTTCGGTGACCGGACAAAACAGATTTGCAATGGGGGTGAGCAGGGACAGCAGCGTCATCTCGGCAGGTTTGCTTACAAAGCCGGTTTTTCGGGTTTATTTTTTGGCTTGGCCATCAGCTTTTCCAGAAAGCCAAGCATGACCGCCGAGACGACAAAAGCTAGATGGATGATGGTAAACCACATCAGCTTGCTGTCTGTATATTGATTGGCGTTCAGGAAGATTTGCAGCAGGTGGATCGAAGAGATCGCGACAATAGACGAGGCGACCTTGATCTTCAGGCTGCCGGCATCGAGCTTGCCCAGAAACGAAACCTCGGCATCGGCATCATCGAAGCGGCTGACGAAATTCTCATAACCTGAAATCATTACCATCACGATGAGGCTGGCAACTAGCGCCGCATCGATCAGGCCAAGCATGGCAAGGATCATGTCCGCTTCGTCATAGTTGAAAACGTTCTTGGCGACCTTCAGAAACTTGAGCACGAACGAAAACGCGTAAACCGCGAGCGCCGCGACAAGTCCGAGATAAAACACCACGAGCAGCCAGCGGCTGGAGAGAATGATCCGCTCAACGAGCAGTTCAAGAGACTTCATTTCCGTATCCGATTGAGAAACTGTTATTGTCGCGACATGTTTAGACTGGCTGCAAATCACCTAGCAAGCAGCAATGTCGGGACTTTGACCGCACTGTGTTCTTTTCGGCGCGGCTCGCCATTTTTGTCGCAGCCGACAAACGTCATATTTTTGCAACACTACCCGCCGCTGTAAAACATGATGCAAAAAGTCATATATAATATGTTGACTCTTATCGTCATGTTTTTTAGTCCTCGCTTATCGGCTCGCCCGTAACACGTCAGACCAGATCCAGCCGCGCTTGAGTGCGGTGCGCTTTCGCGCGCCCTCACCCATCTGCGCGCAGCATACCCGGGGGTATTCAATGTCCATCTCACGCACGCAGTCCGCGCTGCTCCTGTGCACCGCCATGTCTCTTCTGCCACTCGCCAGCCCGGCCACGGCACAGGATGCCGCCACACAGGCGGACGGCACGACGACGCTCGAAAAGATCGTCGTCAAGGGCAAACGCGTCAAACCGGGCAACGCGCCAGCGGATACCCCGCTTGCTACCGAAACGACGGCTGCGACAATCGAGAAGAAGCAGATCACCAGCATTGAAGACCTCGGTCGGGTCGCCCAGCCCGGCATCTCCTTCAACCGGAACGACGGCTCGGTCAACATTCGCGGCCTTGAAGGCGACCGCGTGCTGACGACCATTGACGGCATTCCCGTGCGTTACCTCTCGGACGCCACGCGAGGCGCAACGGGTGGCCTCGACTCCTTCAACTTCTCATCGCTTTCAGCGGTCGACGTCATGCGTGGTGCCGATTCGAGCAGAGCAGGTTCGGGTGCGCTCGGCGGTGTGCTCGGCTTGCGAACGCTTGAACCAGAAGACCTTATTCAGGAGGGTCGCGACTGGGGCGGCGTCGCTAAGTTCACATTTGACAGCGCCGATACCAGCTATGAACCTTCGATCGCAGTGGCAAAGAAAATCGAGAATACCTCGATCATGTTCCAGGGCGGATATAAGAAGGGCAAGGAGCGCAAAACCAATGGCAGCGTGGATACCTACGGCCCCACGCGCACGAAGGCGGACCCCTCCGACTATGATCAGCATAACCTGCTCTTCAAGTTGCGTCAGGATCTTGAAGGTGGCCATCGTATCGGCCTGACCGCGGAAAGCTTCCGCCGCGACAGGGATACGAACTCCAAAATCAACCAGGCCGCGGTTTTGGGGTCACGCGACAACTATTTGCCGAACGCCTATTTCACGAACAACGCCACCGCCCGCGATCGGATTTCGCTGGATTACTTCTATGACGCCCCTGGCACCGACGGGCTTCTCGACAACGCCTGGGCATCGCTTTACTGGCAAAAGCAGTCGCGTGAAACAGGCTATAACGGCTATCGCTCGACCACTGTCGTCGGCAACATCAGCCGTCTCAATGACTATGACGAGAACAGTTTCGGCCTTGTCGGCGCGCTTCAAAAGAAATTCGAGACGGGCCAGCTGTCGCACGACGTGACGTTTGGTTTCGATCTTTCGAGAGCCACGTCAGAACAATATTCTTCTGGTCGCGACAATTGCCGCCTGCCCTATACCGGCGCTTATTCTGCCTGCGCCAACCTGCACACGAACCAGGCCGATACCCCAAAGGTAGACAGCAGCCGCATCGGTTTTTATCTCGATGACCAGATTGCCTTCGGCCAGACCGGTTTTACATTGACGCCGGGGCTGCGTTTCGACTGGGTACAGCACACCCCGAAGATGACGGCAGAATACGCCCGCAACACCAATCGCCTACCGCTTCCCGGCGAGTTTGACGACGTTGCGGTCTCTCCCAAGCTACGCGCAGGCTACGACCTCTCGGAAAAGGTTGAGCTTTACGCACAATGGGCGATGGGCTTCCGCGCACCGAATGCGGGTGAGCTATATAGCGTCTTTGGTGGCCCCGGGACCTATTTGCGGCTTGGCAATCCGAACCTAGAATCCGAGACCAGCAATGGTTTCGATATCGGCGCAAATCTGGGAGACGACGATGTCGGCGGTCGCATCAACCTCTTCTACAATCGCTACAAAAACTTCATCGACACGGCCAGCCTGACGTCGGCGCAGGCAGCTGCGCTCGGCTACAACCTCAACAATTATCGTCAGGGCGGCATCACACGCCAGGTTAATCTCGACCGCGCGCGCATCTATGGCGCCGAACTATCGGGACATGTCCGCTTCGACAATGGCTTCAGCCTGCGTGCTGGATTGGCCTATGCGAACGGCAAGAACCTCGACAATGGCGCCTTCCTGCAATCAGTCGCTCCATTGAAGGGCGTCATGAGTGCTGCCTATGATGCCGAAAACTGGGGCGTCGGCCTGGACTGGATCGTCGCCAATGGCGGGCGCGGCAACGACATCGTGGCCAATGGTCAGAGGACCTACTTCGCGACGCCCGGCTACGGCGTTGTAGACGTGACTGCATGGTACGAACCGGAACAGGTTAAGGGCCTCCGCATCAATGCCGGTGTCTATAACGTCTTCGACAAGACTTATTACGACTATGCGACGGCCCGTAAGGGGGGCGCGCAATCCAACGAATACTATTCCGAACCAGGTCGCACCTTCAAAATCTCCCTGACCCAGAAATTCTAAATCCGGGGCGGAAGCATCATCTCCAGTTGGGCGGCCTTCGGGCCGCCCATTTTTTATCAGCGGCAATAGAGATAGCCGCCCTTTCGCTCCAGCACGTCGAGATGCAGGTGATCCTGGTGCGTGGCATCGCTGCCGGGGGACAGAACCGTGCGGAAGAACAGGCAGGCGGCGGCGGTGATGGTGCGCTGGAACGCACCCGCCGGCGTGCCATCCTCGCCGCGCGGTTTCATCACCAGCGGTTCGCCCCTGTCGAAGGAGATCGTGGAAATATCCACGGCATTGCCCTTGGCATGCTCGGAAATTTTGCCATTTTCCGCACTGTTGCGGTTGCGGCAGATATAGGTCGAGGCATTGGCAATCGCCGTCACCTTCTTTTCGGGCATGGCGATCGCAGCCGCCGGCAGCATTATTTCCTTTGTCCAGCGAGAAAGAGCAAGGGCCGTCTCGCAGCGCATGGTGCCGGCGGGCTCAAGCTTGATGCCTGGCAGAACGACCGAAAGCTCGACGGGCGATTCGATGCCGCATCCCTGTTCCTCGTCGCGGATGGGCTCAAGCGGTTTGAACTCCGCGCCGATCTCCTTCAACGCGCCAAGGCATGCCTGGAGTGCGGCCGGGTCCTCAGGCTTTACCGGTTCCGGTATTTGTTCATCGGGTTTGGCCGCCTCGTCAGCGGGTTTCTGCTGCCCTCCGCCATCGTCCCCCCGGCTCTGAGGGGCGGTTTCATCGATCTTTTTGTCAACGGGCGTTTTCTCAACGGGCGTTTTCTCGCCATCCGGTTTCCGCTCGGAACCTGTCGGTTTTACTGCGGGCTTCTGCTCCGCGTCAGGCTCAGGCTTCGGCACAGGTTTCGGCGCTTCCGCCGGATTTTGCGGCGTTCCGTCAGCTGGCTTTTCCGAAGGCGTAACGGCCTGCCCCTCGCCGGGTTTCGGCTGTGGCAACGGCACCTGCGCCGGCGGTTCGGAAGCGGAAATCAAGGCGAGGCTGACAGCCAGAAGACACAGGCGATGAAGCATTTTACGGGGCACTCCTGACCATTTCGGCAGGGAAGCAACGCGGCGGCGGCCCGTAAGGTTCATTCATCCGGCGAAATCCGCTTGCCAAGGCGGAGCGTGCACGCTAACAATTTTCCCATGAATATCCTGTCTAAGAACATTGCTAACTGGTGGTGGAGCAGCTTTACGCGGCCTTGACCAGTCATGTCTTCAGACAAAGTCCAAGCCGCCCGAATTTTCAGGCGGCTTTTTTGTTATTTTTGCCGCCTGTCATCGGGCCTGAACAACAGGAAGTACGAAAGAAATGGTAACGATCATTCAGGATGACGGAGCGGAAACCTACGAGACGAAAGGCGGCATCAAGGTCAGCCGCAAGCGTCGCGCCGCCGATTATGCCAATGCCATCGACAACTATGTCGAAAAGCTCGATTCCCATCGCGGCGCGGTTTTTTCGTCCAACTATGAATATCCGGGCCGTTACACCCGTTGGGATACGGCCATCATCGATCCGCCGCTGGGCATTTCCTGTTTTGGCCGCAAAATGTGGATTGAGGCCTATAATGGCCGTGGCGAAGTGTTGCTCGATTTCATTACCGAAAAGCTGAAGGCGACGCCCGACCTTACCCTTGGCGCCTCATCGAGCCGCCGTCTTGATCTTACCGTCAACGAACCGGACCGCGTCTTCACCGAAGAAGAACGCTCGAAAATTCCGACGGTCTTTACCGCCCTCAGAGCCATTGTCGATCTCTTCTATTCGAGTGCGGATTCGGCCATCGGCCTGTTCGGCGCCTTCGGTTACGATCTCGCCTTCCAGTTCGACGCCATCAAGCTCTCGCTGGCGCGCCCGGAAGACCAGCGCGACATGGTGCTCTATCTGCCAGACGAAATTCTTGTCGTGGACCACTATTCCGCCAAGGCCTGGATCGACCGCTACGACTTCGCAAAGGACGGCGTGACGACAGACGGCAAGTCTTCCGACATTACCCCCGAGCCCTTCAAGACCACCGACACGATCCCGCCCAAGGGCGATCATCGTCCCGGCGAATATTCCGAACTTGTTGTGAAGGCCAAGGAAAGCTTCCGCCGCGGCGATCTGTTCGAGGTCGTCCCCGGCCAGAAGTTCATGGAACGCTGCGAAAGCAACCCGTCGGCGATTTCGCGCCGCCTGAAGGCGATCAACCCCTCGCCCTATTCCTTCTTCATCAATCTCGGCCATCAGGAATATCTGGTCGGCGCTTCGCCGGAAATGTTCGTGCGCGTCTCCGGCCGCCGCATCGAGACCTGCCCGATTTCCGGCACCATCAAGCGCGGTGACGATCCGATCGCCGATAGCGAGCAGATCCTGAAGCTGCTCAACTCCAAGAAGGACGAATCAGAGCTCACCATGTGCTCGGATGTCGACCGTAACGACAAGAGCCGCGTCTGCGAGCCGGGCTCGGTGAAGGTCATCGGCCGCCGCCAGATCGAGATGTATTCGCGCCTCATCCACACAGTGGACCATATCGAAGGCCGCCTGCGTGACGACATGGATGCCTTCGACGGCTTCCTCAGCCACGCCTGGGCCGTCACCGTCACAGGTGCGCCGAAGCTGTGGGCCATGCGTTTCATCGAAGGTCATGAAAAGAGCCCGCGCGCCTGGTATGGCGGTGCGATCGGCATGGTCGGCTTCAACGGCGACATGAATACCGGCCTGACGCTGCGCACCATCCGCATCAAGGACGGCATCGCGGAAGTGCGCGCCGGTGCGACCCTGCTCAACGATTCCAATCCGCAGGAAGAAGAAGCCGAAACCGAACTGAAGGCATCCGCCATGATCGCCGCCATCCGTGACGCGAAAGCGACCAACGCCGCTGCCACCAAGCGCGATGCCGCGAAGGTCGGCACCGGCGTCAAAATTCTGCTCGTCGATCACGAGGACAGTTTCGTGCACACGCTGGCGAATTATTTCCGCCAGACGGGTGCAACGGTCTCGACCGTTAGAACACCTGTCGCAGCTGAAGTCTTCGATCGGTTCCAGCCGGATCTCGTCGTCCTCTCCCCCGGACCGGGCAACCCGACGGATTTCGACTGCAAGGCGACGATCAAGGCCGCCCGCGCCCGCGAACTGCCGATCTTCGGCGTTTGCCTCGGCCTTCAGGCTTTGGCGGAGGCCTATGGCGGCGAGTTGCGCCAGCTTGCGGTGCCGATGCATGGTAAACCGTCGCGCATTCGTGTGCTGGAGCCCGGCCTCGTCTTCTCCGGCCTCGGCAAGGAAGTCACCGTTGGCCGTTATCACTCGATCTTCGCCGATCCCACCACCCTGCCGCGTGATTTTATGATTACCGCGGAAAGCGAAGACGGCACGATCATGGGCATCGAACACGCCAAGGAGCCGGTGGCCGCCGTTCAGTTCCACCCGGAATCGATCATGACGCTCGGCCAGGACGCCGGCATGCGGATGATCGAGAATGTGGTGGTGCATCTGACCCGCAAGGCGAAGACGAAAGCGGCATGATAACGGCTGCCGACGTCATCAGCATCGAGCCGATCAGGGCGGAACACATTGAGAGCTTTCATCGCGCTCTCGATGCGGTGTCGCGCGAACGCAAATATCTGAGCTTCCTGGAGGCGCCGCCGCTCGAAGCGGTGCGCGCCTTCGTTCTCGACATGATCGAAAACGACCATCCGCAATTCGTCGCGATTGCGGATGGCAAAGTGATCGGCTGGTGCGATATCCGCCGCCATGACAGGGCAACCCGCGCCCATTGCGGGACACTCGGCATGGGTATCCTGCCCGCCTACCGCGACAAGGGACTGGGCGCGCGGTTGATGCGGCGGACACTCGATGCTGCCCGCGAATTCGGGCTGCATCGTGTGGAACTGAGCGTGCATGCGGACAACGCCAGAGCGATTGCGCTTTATGAAAAGATCGGCTTTGTGCAGGAAGGCCGAGCGCGCGACGCCGTCCTGATTGACGGGCGTCACATTGACAGCCTCAACATGGCGATCATCTTCGGTTGACGGGCTGACCGCGCCTTAGCCACGCGGAAGCGAGGCGGAAATGCACAGTGCGAATTTCTTCAGAAGCTGTATGTCAAAATGTCCATCGCGCCGTAGCATCCAGGTCAGCGCATCATTCGCTGTCCATGGCTTCTTATAGGGTCTGACCGAGGTGACGGCATCATAGACGTCGCAAATCGCCGCAATGCGCGCGTAAAGGCTGATCTCGCCGCCGGCACGACCGCTGGGATAACCGCCGCCATCGATCCGCTCGTGATGATTAAAGCAGACATCAAGCACCATTTCGGGCATCTGCCCGTCACGCGACAGGATATCGCGCCCGAATACGGGGTGGAGATTGATGATCTCACGCTCCTCGATGGAGAGCCCCTCTGTCTTGTTCAGAATGGATGAGGGGATTTCGACCTTGCCTATATCGTGGAGCAAGCCGCAAACACCGAGCAGGTTGACCGTTTCCTTGTTCAGCCCCAGATAATTACTAAAGAGGATCATGAGGCCGCTGACGGAAACCGAATGCACGAAGGTCGTTTCATCCTTTGACTTCAGCCGCGTGACGCCGATAAAGACGGCCGGGTTTGCCTGAATGGCGTTGGAAATCTTTCCCGCCGCCGCCGTCATTCCCTCGAAGGAAACACAACCGCCACCTCCGGCAACCGAAAATGTCTCAGCGATCGAATCCGCGGCCGAGCGCACCACCTGAGTGACGGCTGCAACCATCAATGGAGACGGATTCGTCTGCAACATGCCGGCATTCGCCGGGTCGTGGCTGGCACCGACATCGCTACCCTTGGCGGTATTGATGACGATGCTTTCCGCTCCGCTTTTTTTCAGTTGCAGCACAGCCTCCTCGCGCTGCAAAAGAAAGCGATGCTTCCGCGCAATTTGATTGTTCGAAACCGTCCCCTCGACGGCCTCGATAAACATGCCCACAGCCAATTGCTGGGTTGAAATTCGTTTCAACATCAGACTCTTTTATTTTCCTTCCCGGGAATGTTACGGTCAAACCGAAATTCGCAAGAACCCGACCGAACCGCCCTCCCTCGAAGCATAAAGCCTTCGCCCTCCCGGCTTTGCTTCAGAATGCGACACTATAAATAAGATAACACGAATATGAAAATTTTTTACTATCACTATATTTAAAAGCGACAAAGAGATGAAGAAAAAAGCTGACAACAACCTCAGAATGTAAATGAGAGAACATATCGCATGCAAACAATACCAGGAGTCGAAGAAAAGGCCATGAGTTCCCAGTTAGAAACGCGCATCGACCAGGGCACTGGCCGAGAGCCGGCAGAGTTGGTTCTCAAGGGCGGTCGCTTTTTCGACCTCGTGACCGGAGAGCTGGTCGCCTCGGACATTGCTATTTGCGGGGATACTGTCGTTGGCACCTGTGGAGCCTATAAAGGCATCCGCGAAATAGAAATTTCCGGAAAAATCGTTGTTCCGGGTTTCATCGATACTCATCTGCATATCGAATCCTCACTCGTCACGCCGCATGAATTCGACCGTTGCGTTCTGCCCTATGGTGTCACCACCGCTATCTGCGACCCGCATGAGATTGCCAATGTGCTGGGCGCGGAAGGGCTTCAGTTCTTCCTCGACAGCGCCATGGAAACGATCATGGACATCCGCGTGCAGCTGTCCTCCTGCGTGCCCGCCACCCATCTGGAAACATCAGGGGCCGATCTGCCGATCGAAAAGCTGCTGCCGTTCCGGCATCACCCGAAGGTCATCGGTCTTGCCGAATTCATGAATTTCCCCGGCGTCATCCATAAGGACCCGGTGTGCATGGCCAAGCTTGAGGCCTTTCAGGGCCAGCATATCGATGGTCACGCCCCGCTTCTGTCCGGAACGGCCCTCAACGGTTATCTCGCCGCCGGCATCCGCACGGAGCACGAGTGCACGAGCGCCCGGGAGGCGCTGGAGAAAATCCGCAAAGGCATGCATATTCTGGTGCGCGAAGGCTCGGTCTCGAAAGACCTGCACGCGCTGATGCCTATCATCACCGAACGCCTGTCACCCTATCTGGCGCTCTGCACGGATGACCGCAACCCGCTCGATATCGCCGAACAGGGCCATCTCGACTATATGATCCGCACGGCGATCGCCAGCGGCGTGGAACCCCTCGCCATCTATCGCGCCGCCTCGATTTCCGCTGCGAAAGCCTTTGGCCTGCGTGATCGCGGTCTTGTCGCGCCGGGATGGCGCGCCGATCTCGTGGTCATCGACAGCCTGCAAAACTGCAAGGCGAGCATGGTGCTCTCCGCTGGTCGCATCGTCGATGACGCCCTCTTTGCCACCCGCAAGCCCGTCGCGCCCGTGGGTCTCGACAGCGTCAAGTCAAGGCCGGTGCTGGCGGCCCATTTCGGCGTGCCCGTCACGGAGGGTGAAAGCCCCGTCATGGGCGTGCTTCCCGGCAAGATCATCACCGAGCACCGCCGCTACAAGCTGCCGACCGACGGCAACCAGACCACGGTCGACCTTGAGAACGACATCATCAAGGTGGCCGTCATTGAGCGTCACGGCAAGAACGGCAACCACGCCAACGGTTTCGTTCAGGGCTTTGGCCTGAAGAAGGGCGCGATCGCCTCCACCGTCGGTCACGACAGCCACAATATCTGCGTCGTCGGCGTGAGCGAAGACGACATGGCGCTCGCCGCCAACCGGCTCGGAGACATCAAGGGTGGTTTCGTTGTGGTCGAAGACGGACGGGTGACCGGCGAAATCGCGCTTCCGGTTGCAGGGCTCATGAGCCTCGAGCCATACGAGACCGTTCGCGATACGCTGCACACGCTCCGAAAAGCAGCCTATGCGCTCGGCACCACACTGGAAGAACCCTTCCTGCAGGTGGCTTTCCTCCCCCTGCCCGTGATCCCGCATCTGAAGATTTCCGATAAGGGCATGGTGGATGTCGACCGGTTTGCGCTGATCTGACAGAGGGATTTCGGACCAAAGTCCGTTGAGCGCAGCGTCCGCGCCTTCGGCGCGGATCGCCTTCTCAGGCCTTGGATTCCGACGGCCATGTGACGTAATAATACCGGTCTGCAACCTTACCGAAGTACGCATTGCTGCCCGTTGTTTTGTCGACATAGCTGCCATTTTTGCCCTTGGACAGGGTCCCGTCGTCACTGCGCTTGAGATGGCCGTTGAGGAAGTCGACCCAATCGGTTTTGCCAATGTCCGTCGCGGCCGTCGACTTCGTGCCTTTCTGGCCTGGATCCCACGCATTGACCGTTTTACCTTTCGTAGGGTCGGAAACCTTCAATTGGCCGGTCGAGAGGGCATCCACCATCGACCGTGCGCGCAGATATTGCTCCGGATCATCCCCTGACGCGGAAAGCTTTGCTTTCAGAGACTGCATGAAATCAGACGACGTCATGTCATCGGTGGGAAAATTGGGCGCGGCGGCAGCGCTCTGGGCGCTTTGCGCGCTTCGAGCCGACTGGGAGGTTCGCGAAGCCTGCGACGTTTGCGAGGATGCAGATGATGCACGAACGGACGACTGCCCGGCAGAAAAGGTGTCGCGGACGGATGATGGCTGTCTCGCCGGCTGCGTTTTGGCGCGCGAAGAACGCGAATTGCCGCCGGAGGACTGGTTCAAACTCTTGAATGAAACAGGCATAACAATATCCCCTGCATCGCCTTCCAGTTGCAAACATGAAATAATTGACGTGAGAAATATTAGCGCCCGAAACTTATGCAAGACTGGAGTTGCTAAATATAAACCTAAACAAATCCGGAATATATTAACATATTTCAATATTTTATTATATGTATTGTTACTCCTGGAGGTGGGATATCAGGGAGCCAGCCTTCGGCGAAAATACACCACGCGCTCCGTCTCCTCAAATCCGAGCGCCGCATGCATGCGGTGAGAGCTGAGATTGGCGATCTCGGCATCGGAGGCGAGTTCGCTGACGCCCTGGGCTATCGCCCACCGGGTTACCTCCGTCACCAGCGCGGCGGCGACGCCCTGCCGCCGATACGCCTCCTCCACGTAAATCCCTTCGAGAAAGGCCACGGGCGACGTATCGCAACCATTGACGTAATCCCGCCGCAAACTGGCCTCGGCGAAACCGATGGCCGATCCATCAGGATCGTGGACGACGAATCCGGCGCCGTTTTCGCAGACATCCTGTAACTCGGCCCTGTGATCGTCCAGCGTCGTATCCGGCCACAGGCGGTGTCGCAGAAGGCACCAGTCATCCGGGTAATCGCCAGCGTTTTGCACTTCATAAGACTTTATCATGCGACGATCCCGCAAAAAACGTCCAGCCCCTCCAGCTTGACGGTGCCGCCATCAAACAACGGCTCGAACCCCGGCATAGGCAGAATTGTGGTTACGCTCATGCCCTTGGGGACGGGAAACTCCACCGGCTTGCGCGTCAGGTTGAAAACAAAGAGCAAAGTGTGCTCCCCTTTATGGCGCGTGAAGGCCAGCACGTCGAGATTGGTTTTCAGGAACGTCATGTCGCCGTCACGCAGCGCGCCATGGCTTTTCCGGAACGACAGAACCGCCCGGTAATGGTTGAGGATCGAGTCCGGCCTGCGTTCCTGCGCATCCGCAGCGTGCATCGCATGCGCATAGGGCACTGGCAGCCACGGTTTCTCAGCGGTTGAAAAGCCGGAATTCTGCTTGCCTGTTTCCCACACCATCGGCGTGCGGCATCCATCGCGCCCCTTGAAGGCGGGCCAGAAGCGAATACCGTAGGGGTCACGCAAATCCGCGAAAGCCAGTTCCGCCTCCGTCAAGCCGAGTTCCTCGCCCTGATAGAGGCAAATGGACCCGCGCAAACTGGCGAGAACGCAGATCGCGAGCTTGGCAACCCGCGTCTGTTCTTCGGCGCCTTCCGAAAAGCGGCTGAGGTGACGCACCACGTCATGGTTGGAAAAGGCCCAGCACACCCACCCATCCGTCACCACCTTACCGAAGGTTTCGACGGATCCGCGAATGTGTTTGGCGGTGAAATCCGGCCCCAGAAGGTCGAAGGTGTAGCACATGTTGAGCTTGTCGTTGCCGGAGGTGTAGGCGGCAACGGTTTTGAGCGATCTTGCCCCGTCTCCCACCTCTCCCACGGTGGCGCGGCCCTCATATTCATCGAGCAGCGCGCGGAAGCGCTTCAGGAATTCGATGTTTTCCGGCCGCGTCTTGTCGTAGAGATGGTCCTGCATGCCGTAGGGATTGACGTCGGAAGCGTCGAGCCCGAAGCTTTCCTCGTCGAACAGCGGCGGGTTGTCGCGCAGAAGCTTGTCGTGGAAATAGTGGTTGACGGTATCGAGCCGGAAACCGTCCACGCCGCGATCCAGCCAGAAGCGTACCGTTTTCAGCAGCGCATCCTGAACCTCGGGATTGTGGAAATTCAGGTCCGGTTGCGACGCCAGGAAGCTGTGCATGTAATATTGCTTGCGCACCCCGTCCCATTCCCAGGCCGGTCCGCCGAATACTGAAAGCCAGTTTGTCGGTGCCGTGCCGTCCGGCTTGGGGTTGGCCCAAACATACCAGTCGGCCTTGCTGTTTGTCCGGCTCGCCCGGCTGCCCACAAACCAGGGATGCTGGTCCGACGTGTGCGAAATCACCTGATCGATGATGACTTTTAAGCCGAGGCGATGCGCCTCGGCCATCAGCGCGTCGAAATCGGCAAGCGTGCCGAACAGCGGATCGACATTGCAATAATCGGAAACGTCGTAGCCCATATCTGCCATGGGCGAGGTGAAGAAGGGCGAAAGCCAGATAGCATCGACACCGAGCGAAGCGATGTATGGCAAGCGCTTGGTGACGCCGGCAAGATCGCCATAGCCGTCGCCTGTCGTATCCTGAAACGAGCGCGGATAGACCTGATAGATCACCGCTCCCTTCCACCAGTCCGATTGCGCTTGGGGTTTGTGGACCGGGGCATGGGATAACGTCATCGGCAATCTCCTGAGCATGTCTGTCGGGAGAATATAAAGCCGATGCCTCCGCGTAAACCTTAACTTCGCACCTGCACAAACGGCGAGAACCGCCCTTGTCAGCAGCCTGCGCTCGTCGTAAGCCGCATGGCTGGAAAATTCGGGAGGATGATGGCGTGGGCGGACGGTTTCTGTCGATTGGCGAATGCATGGTGGAATTGTCGCAGGCCGGCAACGGGCTGCTGCGCAAGGGATTTGCCGGGGATACGTTCAATACCGCCTGGTATGCCCGCGCCTGTCTGCCGCAAGACTGGTCCGTCGATTATTTCACTGCCCTCGGCGATGATCCGCTCTCGCAAGACATGCTGGCCTTTATTGCCGAAGCCGGAATCGGCACTGAAAAAATCCGCCGCATCAAGGGTGGCACGCCCGGCCTCTATCTCATCAACCTGAAGGACGGCGAACGCACTTTCAGCTACTGGCGCAACGCCGCGGCGGCAAAACAGCTCGCTGCGGACGCGGACCACTTGCGTAGAACGGTGGAAAGCGCGGATGTGGTCTATTTCTCAGGCATCACGCTCGCCATTCTCGCCTCCGCGCATGATGTCGATACGTTCCTCGCGGAACTGCGCCGCGCCAAGGCGGCGGGCAAGCTGGTGGTCTTCGATCCCAACATCCGCCCGCGCCTCTGGGCCGACAAGGACGTGATGCTGCAGACGATCTCCAATGGTGCCCGCGCCGCAACGCTTGTCATGCCGAGCTTCGATGACGAGGCCAGCCATTTCGGCGATGTCTCCGTGGAAGCGACCATCACCCGCTACCGTTCGCTCGGTGTTGAAAACATCGTCGTGAAGGACGGCGCCAAGGGCGCAACGCTCGATTTCGGCGGCAGCCGCAGCCACGCCCCGGCGGAAGAGGCCGTGGATGTGGTGGACACGACGAGCGCTGGCGACAGTTTCAACGGCGCCTTCCTTGCCCGCTATGTGACCGGAATCTCTCCGGAAGAGGCCGCCACCTTCGCCGCAAGGGCCGCGGCAACCGTCATCGGCCACCATGGCGCGCTGATCAGCCCGGAGTTGCTGCCGCTGGTCGGCTAACCCCTGGCCGCCGCCGATACCGCCCTGACATGATCCTGTAACACGCGCACCCCATATACGGGCAGAAGCCGGGCAATGGGGATTCGCCCGTGTGCAAATGAGCAGGATCGGTGTTCATGACGAGAATCACGATTGTCACAGATGCCTGGCACCCGCAGGTCAACGGCGTGGTTCGCTCGATCGAGAATACCAATACCGAACTTGCGCGGCTCGGCGTCGATGTGCGCATGGTGACGCCGCAGAGTTTCTATAGCATCCCCTGCCCCACCTATCCGGAAATCCGCCTGTCGGTCGCCGGTTATCGCCGCGTGGCGGCGGAGATCGAAAAAAGCCAGCCTTCCTTCGTGCATATTGCGACAGAAGGGCCGCTCGGCTTCATGGCGCGGCGATGGTGCGTGAAGAACCGCATGCGCTTTTCCACCAGCTACCACACCCGCTTTCCCGAATATGTGGCGGCGCGCTTTCCCGTACCGGAAAGCTGGCTTTATGCCTTCGTGCGCTGGTTCCACAATGGCGGCAACACCTGCATGGTGGCCACCCCGAGCCTTGAGACCGAACTGGAAGCCCGCGGCGTGCGCAACCTGAAGCGCTGGAGCCGCGGCATAGACGCCGACCTTTTCCATCCCCGTCCGAAAACCAAGCTGCCTTTCGACCTGCCGAGACCGATCTTCATGACCGTGGGACGTGTGGCGGTGGAGAAGAACCTGCCGGAATTTCTCGACCTCGACCTGCCGGGTTCCAAGGTGGTGATTGGCGATGGCCCCGCCCGCCACGACTTGCAGGAAAAATATCCCGATGTTCTCTTCACCGGCATAAAGACCGGTGAGGACCTGGCCGATGCCTATGCCCAGGCCGATGTCTTCGTTTTCCCATCCAAGACGGACACCTTCGGCAACACCATTCTCGAAGCGCTGGCCAGCGGCGTGCCCGTCGCCGCCTTCCCCGTTACCGGACCGATCGACATTCTCGGCGGCAACCCGGCTGCCGGCGCTTTGGACAATAATCTGCGCAATGCCTGTCTGGCGGCGCTTCACTGCTCACCACAGGCAGCGCTTGCCCTTTCCAAAAGCTACAGCTGGGAAAAGGCCTCCAAACAATTCCTCGACAATGTCATCCATGCCGCCGGAAAATCTCTGCCGCTGCTGTCCCGTTCGCAGCTTGCCTGAAGGCAAGGCATCCCCGCTTTTTTTGCGCGGGGCCAGTGGACGAAACATGACGGGAATGTCACAAGGCGATCAGGACGCGACTGCCGTTATCTTTAGAACGGGGTCGGGCTGCTGATTGACGTCAGGCGGCTGCCGCGAGATTACGCTGGCCGTCCTTATTCCGACAAAACACGTTTACCAGGCGCCGACCAGCGACTGGCCCGTCAGCGGCACGACCCGTTCCTTTCCATCCCGGTCCTTGACCGAAAGAGATGCGGCCATCTGCTTGGGTGACTTGCGAAACCAGTTGGCGGCGACGCTTGCCATATCTCCGATCGCCGCCTGTTTGTGCCATTCGGCAAAGCGCCTGGCGGTTGCTTCCGGCTCCGAACGATAAAAGAAATCGCCGGATCGGCCGAGATCGTTAATGGATGCCGCCATGGCGGAGAGCGGTCGCTGGAACATTTTTGCCGGCACGGAAAGCGCGTCCCCGCCCTGCGAAAAGGCTGGCGCCATGAAATCGATCGCCCAGCCGTCGGCCTCGATCCAGCAGTGGAAATTTTCGCCCGCGCCCGTCACATAACCGTCGTCGCGATGATCCGCGAACAGGAGCACTTTTCCGCCCAGATTATAGGCCGCAAGCCCACCCTTCGGCACGGCCTTCACCTTGTAATGCTGCTGCAGGATGAAGGCGCCGAAGGTGCTGAAATACATTGAGGCCGAAGCGGGATCGGCGTTCTGCGCCAGGAGCAGGCTGTTGATAACGCGGTAGATCCGCTGATAGTCGGTCTGCTTGATCAGCATGATTTTTACTCTTCAAAACAGGGCGTTGGATGAGCGTCCGCCGCTTGTTTCTTCTCCCCGAGGGGGAGAAGTCCGCGGCAGCGGGATGAGGGGGCGACGGTTAAGATATACGGAGCACTGGCCCCCTCATCCGACCCTTCGGGCGACCTTCTCCCCGGCGGGAGAAGGAACAGGCCGCAACGCCTCACTTCAAAATTAACGCCGCTTCTTCGCCTTGCTCTCAAACGGATTGTCCGAGCCGCGATAATGCACGCGGATTGGCACGCCCGGCATATCGAAATCCTTGCGCAGGCCATTGACCAGATACCGCGTATAGCTCTCCGGAATGGCTTCCGGCCGGGTGCACGAAATCATGAAGGCGGGCGGGCGGGCCTTGACCTGCGTCATATATTTCAGCTTCAGGCGACGGCCGGAGACCGCCGGCGGCGGATGCTGCGTGGTCTGCGCGTCGAGCCAGCGGTTGAGACGGGCGGTCGAGATACGGCGGTTCCAGACCTTGTCTGTGTCGATGATGTTCTGCATCAGCCGGTCGAGGCCATACCCAGTCTGGCCGGAGATCGGCACGGCACGAATGCCGCGCGCCTGCGGCAGAAGACGCTCGGTCTTTTCGCGCAGATCGGCCAGATAAGCCTGCGGGTCTTCCACCAGATCCCACTTGTTGAAGGCGAGCACGGCGGCGCGACCTTCGCGGATGACGAGATCGACCAGTTGCAAATCCTGCTTTTCGAACGGGATGGTGCTGTCGAACACGATGACGACGGTTTCGGCGAAGCGGATCGAGCGTAGCGAATCCGCAACCGAGAGCTTTTCCAGCTTCTCCGTCACCTTGGCTTTACGGCGCATGCCGGCCGTATCGAACATCTTGATGGTGCGGCCGCGCCAGTCCCATTCGACGGAAATGCTGTCGCGGGTGATGCCGGCTTCGGGGCCGGTCAAAAGTCGGTCTTCGCCAAGGAAACGGTTGATCAGCGTCGACTTGCCCGCATTTGGCCGGCCGATAATGGCGACGCGCAGCGGCTTGGTCTCGTCATAGACAGGCTCTTCGTCTTCCTCGTCTTCGCTACCCGGCTCGCTGCGCGGCAAAACGATATCCGTTTCCGCCTCGTCCACCTCAGGCGGGAAGGCCACGTCTTCGCCGATTGCCTCGACGATGGCGTCGCGCAGGTCGATCATGCCCTGCCCGTGTTCGGCCGAGATCGGGCAAGGATCGCCAAGACCGAGCGTGAAGGCATCATAGAAACCGGCGTCGGAACCGCGCGCTTCGGACTTGTTGGCGACCAGCACCACCGGCTTGCCGCGACGGCGCAGCATTTCCGCCAGCGTCTCGTCGGCCGGCGTCAGGCCTGCCTTGGCATCCACGACGAAGAGCGTCACGTCGGCGTCGTCGATCGCCGCTTCCGTCTGGGCCCACATGCGGCCCTGGAGCGTTTCCGGCCCGGATTGCTCCAGACCGGCGGTATCGATGATGGTAAAACGCAGGTCGACGAGTTTTGCCTCGCCCGGACGGCGGTCGCGGGTCACGCCCGGCGTGTCGTCCACCAGCGCCAGCTTCTTTCCGACGAGACGGTTGAAAAGCGTGGACTTGCCGACATTGGGGCGCCCGACTATGGCGACGGTGAAGCTCATTGATCCTGGTTCCTTAAAGCAAGTCTGCCCAAAACGTTACCTGTTTTGGGCAAAGGACATGCGTAAAATAATGCGTTGGATCGCTTTGGCAATGCGAAGATTGTCGGCGCGATCTCGGGTTGGGCAGCGGCGTTAGGCAGCCTTGCCCGAAGCGGTGATGTTGTCGAGCATGATCTGCGCGCGGTTCGCCACATTGCGCGGCGCCTGCGTGTCGCTGATGATCTGCTCGAACCATTGCCTGGCCTTGGCGAAATCGCCAGCCTTATAGGCGGCAAGACCGAGCGCCTCGCGGGCGGAAGCCCGCATGGTCTGGCCATCGGTGCTGAGCGGCTCGGCAAGCGCAGCCACCTGCTCATAGGTGCCGTTATCGACCAGCAGCCAGGCGGCGCGCACCTTGGCGGTATCACGGAAGACCTGCGGCGCGGAATTATCGTTGCCGATTGCCGTGAAGGCGGCAATAGCACCCGCCGCATCGCCCTTTTGGGACAGCAGCGTTGCCGAACGGAACTTCGCCAGAACGGGATAATTGCCGTGACCGGAGGTTTCGAGATCGGCGAAGGCCTTCAGCGCCTCATCCGTCTTGTTTTCCGAAGCAAGCGTCAGGGCCGCCAGGAACTGATCGCCCGAATTGGAAGCGCGGCTGGTGTTCCAGTATTCGTAGATGCCGGCGCCGGCGGCACCGAGAACGACGAGAACGGCGGCACCCACGACCACGATACCGTAACGGCCCCAGAAGCGCGACAGCTGCTCGGAGCGGATCTGCTCGTTCACTTCGCGGATAAAGGTATCATTCTCGTTTGCCATCAAATTCTCCGTTACCCGCGCGGAGATCGTTCCCGATCCATCCGTCCGCGGACATACCAAGCCGCTTACCCGGATCGGCAAAAGAAAGCCAACCGGGGTCATGGTCGGCCTTCTAGCCTATTTTGCCTGATATGTAAGGGGGAAACGTCGATTTCCTACATGGCGATGGGCTGAACGCCGATCAACCATTCGTGCAGTTTCAGGATGAAGGCGCCCCAGAGAACGATGCCACCCACAACGGCGACCAAATCATAGCGGCTTGACACGAAGTTCCGCACCACTTTTTCGCCCGCCCGTTCCCGGCGCTTCAGCGAAATCCGCATCACCACGCCCCAGGCGAGGAACGATACGAAAAGCAGGATGGAAGACGCTTCGCCATTGGCGAGAAGATGCGCAAGCGCCCAGATTTTGACGGCCAGAATGAGCGGGTGTTTGGTCTTCGTTGCAATATGGCCAGCCGGGACGAGGCTGGCGACCAGACAGATCATCGCCAGCAGCATCAGGGTCACGGCGATGTGGCTCATGAAGACGGGCGGATACCACACCATGCCGGTTTCCTGCCGCGCTTCGCCGAAAGCGTAGATGACAAGGCCGAGTGTGACGAGGCTGACGACGGAATACACGCCCTTGAACGGCCCCTCGCCCATCGCCGCAATCATGCGCGCGCGAAACTGCGGTGCGATCACCTTCAGAAGATGGGTGAGCAGGAACAAGACAAGACAGAGTGCGAGAAAAAGCATGGAACACGGCCCCCGAAGTGGAACGAAGCGGTTCAAATACCGCCGTCAAGAACAGGAATTAGGCTGAAAGTCATGAAAACGCCAGCCACTTCAAAGCTTCGCCTCATTCCGCCCGCAAAAGGCCACGGTGTTTCATATGACGGATGACTGATGTTTCGCCCACTTGCCGCCTTTTCCCTGTCGCTTCTCGGCGCCCTTCCCGCTTTTGCGCAAGAGGTGCAGAAGCCGAAGCAGCTCGTCATCGTCTCCTTTGACGGTGCGGGCGACAATACGTTGTGGGAAAGAAGCCGGGCGACGGCGAAAGAAGTCGGCGCGCATTTCACCTATTTCCTCGCCTGTACGCTGGTGATGGATCGCAAGACCAGCGCAAAGACCTATCAGGGACCAGGCCAGAAGGCCGGCCGCTCCAATGTCGGCTTCGGCCAATCACCAGAAGAGGTGGAGGCGAGGCTTAGAAACATCTGGGCCGCTCATCGCGAAGGCCACGAGATTGCCAACCACACCTGCGGCCATTTCGATGGCGGCCAGTGGACCGCCGACCAATGGGACGGCGAATTCACCACCTTCACCAGCACGCTGGAAAACGCCTGGCAAATGATTGGCAAGAAGGGTGAGGAGCCCGAAGGCTGGCGCGAGATGGTGAAGAAGATCAACGGTTTTCGTGCGCCCTATCTCTCGCAGGGCTCGGCGCTCACGACAGCGCAGAAAAAGCACCGTTTCGTTTATGACGCCACCAGCATTACCAAGGGACCGGAATGGCCGGTGGAGCGTGATGGCATCCAGCATTTCGGCCTGCCGCTCATTCCGGAAGGTCCGGGCAACCGCCCGATCATCGCCATGGATTACAACCTCTTCATCCGCCACTCCATCGGCGTCGAAACGCCGGATCGCGCGAAAGAATTCGAGGAGCGCGCCTATACCGCCTTCCGCAACGCTTTCGACCGGCAATATAATGGCGAACGCATTCCCCTGCAGATGGGCTTTCACTTCGTGAAGATGAACGGCGGCGCCTATTGGAACGCCTATGAGCGGCTGCTGCGCGAGGTCTGCCAGAAGGACGATGTTGCCTGTGTCAGCTATGCCGAGGCGATGCCGATGATCGAGGCGCGCAGGAAGCTGAAGACCGAAGGGTAAATTCCTCATACTCTCCGGTTTGCGGCAAAGGTCAAGCACCCACGGCCGTCATACCGGGCTTGACCCGGCATCCAGCGACGGCGCGTCTGCGCCGTGAAAGGTTCTTCGCGATCAAGTTCTTGATCGCACTGAGCCCCGGATCTGCTCCGGGGTGGCGGGTGCCTTTTCCATCAGGGATTGTTCGCCGCCAGTTCGCCGGCTTCCGCTTCCCGCTGCAAATAGCGTTCATCAATGTCCGGCAGCGGCTTGTCGTCGATTGCCGCTTCAAAAGCTACAAGACGCTTGTGGATGGAAAGCAGTTCGATGATCGTCGTCCAGGAATTGACGAGATACTGGAACGAATTGCTGACCTGACCGAAAGCGGTGGCGATCTGCTGGTAGATACCATAGGTGATCTTGCCGGCCACGATGGTGGGAACCAGCATCAGGAGCAGGAACACAGCATCGGCCTGAATGTAGAAATACCGCGCCACGTTGAAATAGAGATAGTGCCAGTACATGCGGAAATAGTTCTTCCGCACATTGGAATAGAGCTCCTTCACTGTCGGCGGCTGGGCACGGTCGGCGTGATCCTCGCCGTATACCAATTCCTTACGATAGGCGGCTTCCACACGCTGGTTGCGGAAGTTCAGGCCGGGCAGCTTGATACCGACCGTCGCCAGCAGCACCGTCCCGAATATGGACCAGACGATCGCCAGCCAGAACAGTGCATGCGGCAACTCGCCAATGATCGGCAGTTCCGAGACATAAGAAGACAGCGCAAACAGGATCGGCAGGAAAACGACGAGGGTCATCACCGAATTGATCAAAGTGATGCCCAGTGCCTCGAGTGTCGAGGAGAAACGCATCGTATCTTCCTGGACGCGCTGGGAGGCACCTTCGATGTGACGCAGCTTTTCCCACTTTGACATGTAGAAGTCGTTCATCGCGGTACGCCAGCGGAAGATATAATGGCTGGTGAAGAAATCCGTGAGAATCGAAACGGCCATGCTGAGAAAGGCGATCTTGGCGAAGACGATCTGGAGACTGTAGAAATCCCAGACTTCAATACCCGGCTGTTTCGAAAGCGCGTTTTGCAGAAGGTCACCGAAAGGCCGGCGGAAATTGTTGATAACGACCGAAATCTGAACGCCGAAATAGGTCACTGCGATAATCAGCAGCGATCCCCAGATGGACCAGTACTTCCAGGGGTGATCCTTGGCGATGACGGTCCAGACGACGCCGAACGCCGCCAGGCACAATGCGAGATAGGCGTAAAAGAACAGGTTTGCCGGGACCAGGAAGTAGCTGAGATCGTAGGGTTCCTGTTCAGGCATTACATAGCCCCAAGACCGGCCTAACCCTTCAACGATGAAGTACCATCCGAGAATGGCGAAAAAAGCCCAGATAATGGCCGACGTGAAGAAGATTTTCGGTTTGGGAAAGAAGGAATGAAACACGTTGTTGGACTCACGCGCGTTTGAAATCAGCCATTATTGGCGAAGCACTAGATGGCCCGAACCTAGGGCAGAAATTTGTGCACAGCAACGGAGAAGCGCGGACCTTAACAAGATGTAAGGCGCGGATAGCTGGTGGATGTCCTAAAAACCTGGAAATGAGCGTCGTTCAAGACGGCCGGTCGCGCTTAAGCACCGGCAGCATCAGCAGAATACTGACGACAAGCATGGCGGAAGCGAGAATGCTGGGTGCGGTGAAACTGCCCGTCACCTCGGCAATCCAGCCGGCGGCGAGTGGCCCGACAATCTGGCCGGTGCCGAAAGCCGCCGTCATCAGCGCGAAGGCGCGACGCGGGCTCGGGCCGGCAAATTCCCGGCCGAGCTGCAGGCCATAGGCGGTGATGACCATGAAGGTCAGCCCGAGAAGCAGGCCGCCGGCGAGCACGCCGATGACAGGCGGCAGCATGACCGAGGCGAAGACACCCACGGCCTCGACGGCGAGAACGATCACGAAAGCCCGCTTCACCCCCTGTGATTTCAGCACCGGTTTCCAGAGAAAGAGCGAAACGGCAGCGGCACAGCCGGTAATGAACCATACCAGAAACTCCACGAAAGCGCCTGCGGCCGCCATGCGCGCAATCGCCACGATGAAGGTGGCGGTGATGACATAGCCAAAACCGAACAGCCCATAGGCCAGCGTCGTCAAAAACAGCGGTCGCGTCCAGTTGAGCGGCGGCTCCGCAGCTGAAGACGCATGCCGTGGCGGGCCTGCGGGCAGCACCCGGAAGACGAGAAGAAATGTAACGAAGGAAAAGACGGCACCGGCGATCCACTCCTCCCTCCACGAAGAACCGCCACCATCGAAGACTACGCCGATCAGATAGACCGCCAGCGAGGAAATCGCGATACCGGCGCCGACGCCGCCATAATGCAGCGCCTGCACACTGTCCCTACCGGCTTTCGCGGCATGGCCGATGACGATCTGCGAGGTGAAGATCATGGTCATCGCGCTGGCGACGCCCGCCAGGAACCGGATGACGGTGAAGGCCGCAACCGAGTTGAAGGCGGCCATGGCAAGCAGCAGCACAGCGGTGGAAAACAGGCCGCATAGGGCAACCAGCCGCTCCCGTCCCGATCCCCAGGAAGAGGCGGCAAGAACAGCACCTGCGAGATAACCGGCGAAATTTCCAGCCGCGACAAATCCCGCATCCCCCGCCGAAAGCGGCACATCCGCCATCATGCCGGGCAGGATGGGGGTGAAGGAAAAACGGCCGAAACCCATGGCGGAGGCCATCATCAAAGCGCCGGCAAGGCCGAGTGCGGTCAGATGTCTTGCGGAAAGTGGCTTGTCGATGCTCATGTCTGGCTTATCGCAACGGGGCGAATATTCGACAAGCGAGTTATTTTGATCAGGTTTATAAGCGGTCTTTATCTGTCACACGGGGAGCGTCGATGTGCTCCGAGGGTGCCGTGTATTCTTCTCCCCGGCGGGGAGAAGGTGGCCCGAAGGGTCGGATGAGGGGGAACGTTGCCGGATCTCGGAGAGCTCGCCCCCTCATCCCGGCTGCCCCGGACTTCTCCCCGGTGGGGAGAAGAAACAAGCGGTAGCCGCTCGCTCCGACGTCAGGATTAAGGGTGACCGAGGCAGGTGTAGCTGTCAGTCCGCGAGCGTCAGCACCAGCGGCCCGTTCTTGGTAGCAACCACGGTGTGTTCATATTGCACCGTCGGCGCACTCGGATCGCTGTAGAGCGTCCACGGATCATCATCGCCATCTTCCGCCCAGTAAGCGCCCGTCGAAAGAAATGGCTCGACAGTGAACACCATGCCTTCCTGCATGATGCGGCGCTCGTCCTTGTCCGGCCAGGTCGCCAGTTCCTTCGGCTCCTCATGCAGCGAACGGCCAATGCCGTGGCTGGCGAGATTGGTGATCAGCGTGTAGCGGTTCTTTTTGGCAAAAGCACCGATCGCGTTGCCGATATCGGCAAAAGGCCTGCCGGTTTTCACCTGCTGCAGGCCCGTCCACATGGCGCGCTTGCCATCACGGCACAGCCGCTCGATTTCCTTTCTGACAGGCGGCACGGCAAACGACGAACCCGTGTCGCCGAAGAAGCCGTTCTTCACCGCCGAGACATCAATATTGACGAGATCGCCCGCCTTGATGATGCGAGGCCCCGGAATACCGTGGGCCACTTCCTCGTTGACGCTGATGCAGGTCGCACCGGGAAATTTGTAGCAGAATTCCGGAGCCGACTGCGCGCCGTTATCCTCCAGCACCTTGCGGCCGATCGCATCCAGCTCGGCCGTGGTGATGCCCGGTTCCAGCGCGTCCGCCATGGTCTGCATGGCAACGGCGCACAAACGGCCGATATCCTTCAGCAGATCCAGTTCTTCGTCGGTGGAAATGACCATATCTCTGTCCGTTATTCTGCATGGCGGGTCTGAAAACGCCCGCCCTGGTAATCATCAGGCCGTGGCTTTCACCGGATCGGCGCGCCCCGTCAATTCTTTTCTGACGATCGGAGCGACTTTCGTACCATAAAGCTCGATGCCGCGCATGATCTGGTCATGGGGCATCAGGCCGATGGCCATCTGCAACAGGAAGCGATCATTCCTGAAGACGCCATGCGCCTTGATGATCTTTTCCGCCACCAGTTCCGGTTCGCCGAGGAAGAGATTGCCCTCCGGTCCGCGCGCCGCATCGAAATGCGCACGGTTCGTCGGTCCCCAGCCGCGCTCGCGGCCGATGCGGTTCATCACTTCGGCCTGCGGCACGTAAAACTGGTCCGCCGCCTTGTCGGTGGTGTCGGCGATGAAGCCGTGGACGTTGATGCTGGTGCGCAGTTTCGTCTTTTCCTGCCCCGCCCGGCGTGCTGCCTCATGGTAGAGATCGAACAGCGGCGCAAACCGGCGATATTCGCCGCCGATGATGGCAAGAGCCACTGGCAGGCCCATGGCGCCGGCGCGCGCCACCGATTGCGGCGTGCCGCCAACCGCGATCCAGACGGGCAGACGCTCCTGCAACGGACGCGGATAAACGCCTCGACCATTGATCGCCGGATGTTTGGTCCCGGACCAGGTGACGATTTCCTGCTCCCGCAACGCCAGCAGCAGATCGAGCTTTTCGGCAAAGAGAACGTCGTAATCTTCGAGATCGTAACCGAAGAGCGGGTAGGACTCGATGAAGGAACCGCGACCGGCCATGATCTCGGCACGACCGTTCGAGAGAAGATCAACGGTCGAGAACTGCTGGAATACCCGCACCGGATCATCGGAGCTCAGCACCGAAACCGCGCTCGTCAGGCGGATGTTCTTTGTCTTGACCGCGGCCGCCGCAAGCACGGTGGACGGGGAGGAGACGACATAATCGGGGCGGTGATGTTCACCCAGGCCGAACACATCGAGCCCGACCTGGTCGGCGAGTTCGATTTCCTCGAGCAGTTCCCGCAGGCGGTGCGCGCCTTCCGGCCCACGGCCATCGACGGGATTGGGATTGACATCCGCGAATGTGTAAAGACCGAGTTCCATTATCGATACCTCTGTTTTCCTGCCAAACAGATAGGCATGGAAAGGCTCGAAGACAAACGCAACATCTGCCGCAAAATCTGGATGCTTCGCGTCGAAAAAATCGATGGCCGCACCCGCACGAAGCGCCTTGCACCCTCAATCCTAAATGGCGATTGCCAGCCCGCCCCCTTTGGGCATAGGCTGCTTAAATATGTGCGAAGTAATGCAAAAAGGGGAAAGCATGCATCGGACAGTTATCGTGACAGGCTCCACAAGCGGCATCGGCCTTGGCATCGCGCAGAAATTTGCGCGGGAGGGCGCCAATATCGTGCTGAACGGCTTCGGCGACGAGGATGAAATCGAAAAACTGCGCCTGCTGCTGGAAGCCGAAAGTGGCGGGCGCGTGCTTTACCATCCCGCCGATATGACGAAACCGGACGAAATTGCCGACCTCATCAATTCCTCCCATGAAAAGCTCGGCTCGGTGGATGTGCTCATCAACAATGCCGGCATCCAGCACATCGCGCCCATCGAAGAATTCCCGACGGAAAAATGGGACTGGATCATCGCCATCAATCTGACCAGTTCCTTCCATACGATGCGCGCTGCGATACCGCTGATGAAGAAGGCCGGCAAAGGCCGCATCATCAACATTTCCTCGGCCCACGGTCTTGTCGCCTCGCCTTTTAAATCGGCCTATGTGGCGGCCAAACATGGCATCATGGGCCTGACGAAGACGGCGGCGCTCGAACTTGCCCAGACGGGCATCACTGTCAACTCCATCTGTCCGGGTTATGTGCTGACGCCACTGGTGGAAAAACAGATACCTGAGATGGCCAAGGTGCGCGGCATCAGCGAAGAGGCGGTCAAGAACGACGTGATGCTGGAATTGCAGGCGACCAAGCAGTTCGTCACAATCGATGACGTGGCAGCCGCTGCGCTCTTCTTGGCAAGCGACGCTGCGGGCAACATAACAGGCACCCATATTTCCGTGGATGGCGGCTGGACGGCGCAATAATTGCCAGATTTTCTTTCCGTTATGGAAACAATGAATTGCGAAAACGGAAATCGATATGTGCGCAGTAGCGTGCATAGATACGTCAGGATAATCACAAGAAGCCGGGTTGGCAGCCGGCCAAAACGGCAGGGCATTGCATGAAAGACGCGATCAGCTTCATCCTCAACAGCGAAACCATCTCGCTTAAGGGTTTCGGACCGACCGACACGCTTCTCGATTACCTCCGCATCAGCAAGCGGCTGACCGGGACCAAGGAAGGCTGTGCGGAAGGCGACTGCGGCGCATGCACCGTGTTAGTCGGACGGCTGCTGGATGGTTCTCTGCGGTACGAAAGCGTCAATGCCTGTATCCGTTTTCTGGGCTCGCTGCATGGCACCCATATCGTCACGGTAGAGCATCTGGCTGCCCGTGACGGCACCTTGCACCCCGTGCAGCAGGCCATGGTGGATTTCCACGGCTCGCAATGCGGCTTCTGTACGCCAGGTTTCATCATGTCGCTTTATGGCCTGTGGCTATCAAGCGAAAACCCCGGCCGCGCCGATATCGAAAAGGCGCTGCAAGGCAATCTCTGTCGATGCACTGGTTACGAGCCGATCGTGAAAGCCGCCGAAAAAATCGCTGCCGCCCGCCCGAGCGCGCTGTTCGACCCGCTGCAACGCGACCGCACGGATATCATGGCAAGGCTCTGGGCCGTCCGCGAAAACGAGACGATCACCGTCGTCAGAGGTGAGGATCGCACGATTATTCCGGCGACGCTTTCCGACCTGACGGAGATTTACGCCGCCGAACCGAAGGCCACCATAGTTGCCGGCTCCACAGATGTCGGCCTGTGGGTGACGAAGCAGATGCGGGCGCTGAACCCCGTCATCTTCATCAACAATCTCGGGGATCTGCAAACCATCACCGTGGGCGAAGACGGCATCACGCTCGGCGCAGGCGTCACCTACAGCCAAGCCTTCAAGACCATTGCAGAGCATTTCCCGCCGCTTGCCCGGCTGTTCGACCGTCTCGGCGGCGAGCAGGTGCGCAATATGGGCACGATCGGCGGCAACATCGCCAATGGCTCGCCCATCGGCGACACACCACCGGCACTGATCGCGCTCGGGGCCACGCTCACCCTGCGCTCCCCGTCCGGCAATCGCAGCCTGCCGCTGGAAAGCTATTTCATCGATTACGGCAAGCAGGACCGGCTGAGCGGCGAATTCGTCGAAAAGCTTTTCATTCCGTTCCAGAAGCCGGAAAGCCATTACGCCGTCTACAAGATTTCCAAGCGCCGGGACGAGGATATTTCTGCGCTGTGTGGGGCTTTCCATCTGACGCTTGATGCCGATGGCGCAGTCGAAGACATCCGCATCGCCTTCGGCGGCATGGCCGGCACGCCGAAACGGGCCGCGCATCTCGAGGTGGCGCTTCTCGGTAAAGCCTGGTCACAGGAAACAATCGATGCCGCGCGCGACGTGCTGGACGAGGATTTTACACCGTTGACCGACTGGCGTGCGACGGCCGTATATCGGCAACTCACGGCCAAGAATTTGCTGACACGGTTTTTCCTCGAGACATCAGGGGAAAAGCAGGAACTTGCCCGCTTCTCGCTGGAGGAGGCGTGAACATGGACACTACGAGCTTCGACAAGACCAAGACGGAAATCGACGGCCCGATGCACACCTCGCTCCGGCACGATTCCGCTCACAAGCATGTCACCGGCAGCGCCGAGTATATCGATGACATTCCCGAACCAGCCGGCCTCGTTCACGGCGCACTCGGCCTTTCCGATCGGGCGCACGCCGAAATCGTCTCCATGGACCTTTCCGAAGTGGAGGCCACACCGGGCGTGCTGTGGGTCATGGTTGGCAAGGACGTGCCCGGCGAAAACGATGTCTCGTCAGGCGGCCGCCACGACGAACCTTTGCTGGCCGAAACAAAGGTGGAATTTTACGGCCAGCCGATCTTCGCAGTCTTTGCCGAAACACGCGATATCGCTAGAAAGGCCACCCGGAAAGCAAAGATCACCTATAAGGATCTGCCGCATTTCACCGATATCGACACTGCAATCGAAAACGGCGGCGCGCTCGTCATCGATCCGATGACGTTGAAACGCGGCGATGCGAAGCTGGAAATGGATGTCGCACCCCGCCGCCTCACCGGCACGATGCGCATTGGCGGGCAGGAACATTTTTACCTCGAAGGCCATATCGCCATGGCGGTGCCGGGCGAAGACGATGATGTCACGGTCTGGAGCTCCACCCAGCATCCGAGCGAAATCCAGCACATTGTCAGCCACATCCTGCAGGTGCCGTCCAATGCCGTCACCGTGCAGGTCCGCCGCATGGGCGGCGGTTTCGGCGGCAAGGAAACGCAGGGCAACCAGTTCGCAGCGCTCTGCGCCATCGCCGCCAAAAAGCTGAACCGGGCCGTGAAAATCCGTCCGGACCGCGACGAGGACATGACGGCGACAGGCAAGCGCCATGATTTCCGCGTCGATTACGAACTGGGCTTCGATGACGAAGGCCGCATTCACGCCGTCGATGCCACCTATGCCGCCCGCTGCGGTTTTTCCTCCGATCTATCCGGCCCGGTCACCGACCGCGCGCTGTTCCATGCCGACTCCAGCTATTTCTATCCGCATGTGCACCTCACCTCGCGGCCGCTCAAAACCCACACGGTCTCAAACACCGCTTTTCGCGGTTTCGGTGGCCCGCAGGGCATGCTGGGGGCGGAACGGTTCATCGAAGAAATCGCCTATGCCGTCGGCAAAGACCCGCTCGATATTCGCAAGCTGAATTTCTACGGCGAGACCGGTTCCGGCCGCACCACGACGCCTTATCATCAGGAAGTCGAGGACAATATCATCGCCCGCGTCGTCGAGGAGCTGGAGACGTCAAGCGACTATCGGGCACGACGTGAAGCCATTATCGCGTTCAACAAAACGAGCCCGATCATCCGCAAGGGCATTGCGCTCACCCCTGTCAAATTCGGCATCTCCTTCACCATGACCGCCTTCAACCAGGCGGGCGCGCTGGTGCATATCTATAATGACGGCTCCATCCATCTGAACCATGGCGGCACCGAAATGGGCCAGGGCCTTTACACCAAGGTGGCGCAGGTGGTGGCCGATGCCTTCCAGGTGGATATCAACAGGGTGAAAATAACAGCCACCACCACAGGCAAGGTGCCGAACACGTCAGCCACCGCCGCCTCCTCCGGCACCGACCTTAACGGCATGGCCGCCTATGACGCCGCCCGCCAGATCCGCGAACGGCTGATCAAATTCGCTGCCGAGAACTGGAACGTGCCGGAAGAGGACGTCGTCTTCCTGCCGAACCGCGTGCGCATCGGCCTCGAAGAAATCGCCTTCAACGGTTTCATCAAAAAAGCCTATTTCGCCCGCGTGCAGCTTTCCGCCGCCGGTTTTTACAAGACGCCGAAAATCCACTGGGACCGCGCCGCGGGGCGCGGCACGCCGTTTTATTATTTCGCCTATGGCGCGGCGTGCTCGGAAGTATCGATCGATACGCTGACCGGCGAATACCTGATGGAACGCACCGATATCCTCCACGATGTGGGCAAATCGCTCAATCCAGCCATCGATATCGGCCAGATCGAAGGCGCCTTCGTGCAGGGCATGGGCTGGCTGACGACGGAGGAATTGTGGTGGGACGGCAAGGGGCGGCTGCGCACCCACGCACCTTCCACCTACAAAATCCCACTCGCCTCCGACCGGCCGAAGAGCTTCAACGTCAGGCTGGCGGAATGGTCGGAAAATGCCGAACCCACCATCGGCCGCTCCAAGGCCGTGGGCGAACCGCCCTTCATGCTGGCCATCTCGGTTCTCGAAGCGCTCTCCATGGCCGTCGCTTCCGTGGCCGATTACAAGGTTTGTCCGCGGCTTGACGCGCCAGCGACGCCGGAGCGGGTGCTGATGGCGGTGGAACGGCTGAAAAAGGTTTGAGGGAGGGCGTATCCATGCGGCCGAGCCCCCTCATCCGACCCTTCGGGCCACCTTCTCCCCGGCGGGGAGAAGAAATGTGCCTCGCCGCCTCACCCTTCCTGCAAGCACGTAAGGTGGACGGAGCCAGCGCTCCGGGTTTCTTCTCCCCGCCGGGGAGAAGGTGGCGCGCAGCGCCGGATGAGGGGGCCAGCACCCATGCCTGACACCTCCTTACCCTCTTTCCTCGCCCGCTCCACCCCCACAATACTCGTGGAAATCGAAGCCGTGAAAGGCTCGTCGCCGCGCGAGGCTGGCACCTTCATGCTGGTCACCCAGGAGACCATCTGGGAAACCATCGGCGGCGGCCAGTTCGAATATATGGCGATAGACCACGCCCGCGCCATGCTGCGCAGCGGTGCTGCCGAGGATCACATGGATATTCCGCTCGGCCCGGAAATCGGCCAGTGCTGCGGCGGCCGCACCCTCATCCGCTTCCGGCTGGTCACGACGGAGATCGCGGCGGCGCTTGAGGCAAGGCTGAAAGGCGAAGCTGAGCAACAGCCGGCCGTCTTCATTTTTGGCGCCGGCCATGTGGGCAAGGCGCTGGCCGAAGCCCTGTCGCTGCTGCCACTGTCCCTGACCGTGGTCGAGACCCGTGAAAACGAGCTGCGCGATCTTCCGTCGGCAGTGGTGTCCATACTCACCCCCATGCCGGAAGCACTCGTTGCGAAAATTCCGGCTCATGGCGCAGTGATCATCGTCACTCACGACCACGCACTCGATTTCCTCATCGCGAAGGAAGCGCTCGCCCGCGAGGATCTTGCCTATGTCGGCATGATCGGTTCGAAGACCAAGCGCGCCACCTTTGCCCATTGGCTGGAGCGGGAGGGCGAGCCTAATTGCCGCCTCGCCAAACTCATCCTGCCCATCGGCGGCAGCAGCGTCAGGGACAAGCGTCCCGCCGTCATAGCGGCCCTTGTGGCAGCCGAGTTGCTTCAAGCGCTTTTTGCCACCGAAACCGGGCATCGCCACAAAAACCAGCCCGCCCATCTTTAAGGCCAAGATCGCGTTTCAACACATCCGGCAGGCTGTCGTCTGCCAGATTGTCGGTGCGAAGGCTTTGATAGGCGAAATTTTCCACTCTCCCCAGACCCGCGCGCAGGCGGGACCACGCGCGCCAGATTGCCGTGCGCATGTTCGTCTCCATCGTTGATTTTCAGAAGTTCATTTTATCTGTCTGAGTAAAAATGCCTTGATTTCCTGGCGGAAACCAATGAAACCTTTGCACGGACACATAAAGAGAGATTATCCATGAAAATGTCACGGCAGTTTCCCCTGAATGCCCTGCGTGTGTTCGACGCCGCAGCCAGGCATCTGAGCTTCACCAAGGCTGGCGAAGAGTTGGGCATGACGCAGACGGCGGTGAGCTATCAGGTGAAACTGCTGGAGGAGAATATTGGCGAGCCGCTTTTTGTCAGAAAGGCGCGGCAGGTTTCCTTGACGGAGGCTGGACAGAGGCTTGCACCCAAAGTCGCGGATGCCTTCAACACGTTGCGGGAGGCGGTCGATAATGTGCGCGATACATCAGACACGACGCTGACGATCCATTCCACTGCCACCTTTGCCTCACGCTGGCTCTCGCGGCATCTCGGCGCTTTCCAGCTCGAGCATCCCTCCATCGCGGTCAGGCTGGAGACATCGGGGACACTGATCGACTTCAGCCAGTCGGACTGCGATGTCGCCATTCGCTGGAGCAGCGATGACGGCAAGGGGCTGATCTATCATCGATTGCTGCGCGGCGTTTATACACCGATGCTTCACCCTGCCCTCGCCGAAAGCATCGGCGGCCTGCACAAGCCGGAAGACCTGCTGCGCCTACGCATCATCGATCCCGGCGATATCTGGTGGAGCCAGTGGTTCAAGGAAGTCGGCATCGAAAATCCGGGGCTTGACCGTTACCCGCGTAGCCGCCTCAATGTGCAGGCCTTTGAAGCCGCCGCGGCGATCGCCAGCCAGGGTGTCGCCATGCTGACCCCTGAGCTTTACGCGGACGAGGTGGCGCTTGGCCGGCTTTACCAGCCGTTTGAGCACCTCAGCACCGAGGGCAAGAACTACTGGCTCGTCTACCCCGAAAACCGCCGGAACATCCGGAAGATCAAGCTGTTTCGCGACTGGATATTGAAGCGCATCGAAGAAAGCCGCCCGTCGACTCAATACCCCATATCAGGTGCATAAAAGCAGCGCGGCGTATCCTCGTCCGGAAACAGACACAGATGATATTCGCCGTCCTCGGATCGACGTGCCTGGCTCTGCGACCAGTTGAACACGTGGCGTCGCGTGACCATGCGGTGATCGCCGGGCGCAAGCGAGACCTCGTAACCATCAGACGTCACCCGAACGCTGCGTGTGGGAATCATCTGGCAGTCGCCGGTTTCGGCATCGCCGTTGCAGCAGTAGCTTTCATATTTGAATCCCTTGTGGGATTCATGGGCCAGCGCGGTGGCGCTGAATGCAAAAAGCAGAAAAAGAACCGTCAGAACAAGGCGCATCGGCACGGTCTCCGTTGAAAACAACGGCGGCAGCCGGAAGGTCATTGCGTCCCTTAACTTAAAATCTCATGGCACTCACACCCGGACACAACGGCACCGGGAACTGCGACACCTGCCCCCTGATCTGCTCCGCCCAGGGTTCGCAGCGCCCGCTTTCGGAAGAACCGCCAGCGAAACATGTCATGGGAGCCACGCGCGTGGGCGCGAAGTCCACAGCCTGATATTTTAGCACACCGGAAGGCTGCACAAACCATAATAGCTGAGTCGCCTTAGCCAGCTAAGCACAAACTCACCGGCCGACATACCTCCTCCAAGTTCACAAAGCCCAGTCATCGGGCTGAAACGAATCGAGGGAGGATTGCAGACACATCTCCGCTGCATTGTGAACAATCTCTGCCCGATCACTGCTTGCCCCTTCCCTAAAGGCTAAAATTCTCGCAAGGTGCGCTGCACAAGGATCAGGGGAACCGCATGTACGAATATGCCATTGCGTGGGAATGGATGGCCTTTGCCGTCCGCTGGCTCCACGTCATCACCGCCATCGCCTGGATTGGCTCGTCCTTCTATTTCATCGCGCTCGATCTCGGGCTGGTCAAACGGGCGCATCTGCCGCCGGGGGCCTATGGCGAGGAATGGCAGGTGCATGGCGGGGGCTTTTATCACATCCAGAAATATCTGGTCGCCCCTGCCCAGATGCCCGAACACCTGACATGGTTCAAATGGGAAAGCTACGTCACCTGGCTGTCCGGCTTCGCCATGCTCTGTATTGTCTATTATGGCGGCGCGGACCTGTTCCTCATCGACCATTCCGTGCTTGATCTCACCCAGTTCCAGGCCATCGCCCTGTCTCTGGCCTCACTCGCCATCGGCTGGCTGTTTTATGATTTTCTCTGCAAATCGCCGCTCGGCAACAATACCTGGGGCCTGATGGTCGTGCTCTATGTCGCGCTGGTGGCGATGGCATGGGGTTATACGCAGGTCTTCACCGGCCGCGCCGCCTTCCTACATCTGGGTGCGTTTACCGCCACCATCATGTCGGCAAACGTCTTCTTCATCATCATTCCGAACCAGAAGATCGTCGTCGCAGACCTGATCGCCGGGCGCACGCCGGACCCGAAATATGGCCGCATCGCCAAGCAGCGCTCGCTGCACAACAACTACCTGACGCTGCCCGTCATCTTCTTCATGCTGTCAAACCATTATCCGCTGGCCTTTGCGACCCAGTTCAACTGGATCATCGCCGCACTGGTGTTCCTGATGGGCGTCACCATCCGCCACTGGTTCAACACCACCCATGCCCGCAAGGGAAAGCCGACATGGACATGGCTTCTCACCGCCCTCATCTTCATCGTCATTATGTGGCTTTCCACCGTGCCGAAGGTGCTGACCGGCGAAGAGGAGCAGAAGGCCGCCACCCTCTCCCCCATGCAGCAGCAATTCGTCAGCGATGCCCATTTTACCAAGGCGCGTGATGTGGTTCAGGGACGCTGTTCCATGTGCCATGCCGCCGAGCCGGTGTGGGAAGGCGTGCCCTTCACACCGAAATCGGTGAAGCTCGAAACCGACGAACAGATCGCCGCCCACGCGCGCGAAATCTATTTGCAAGCCGGCCGCAGCCATGCCATGCCTCCGGGCAACATCACCGCCATCACCCCGGATGAGCGCAAGGTGCTGACCGCCTGGTATGAAAGTGCGGTGTCCGGGGCTGGAAAAGCCGAAGGAAAGACTGAATGAGCCTGGTTCTGCTGCGTGGCCGCCTGCTGAGCTTCCGCCGCGCGCCGCTCGCAATCGACGATACGCAAAGCTATCTCTATATCGAAGATGGCGGCCTGCTTCTCGAAAACGGCAAGATCGCCGCCATCGGCGAATACGCCGATATCCGTAAGACAGCACCCGAAGACGTCGAGGAAAAGGACCACCGCCCGCATCTCATCGTGCCCGGCCTCATCGACATGCACCTGCATTTCCCGCAAATGCAGGTCATCGGCTCCTATGCCGCCAACCTGCTGGAATGGCTGAACACCTATACCTTCCCGGAAGAGTGCCGTTTCGTTGAAAGCGCGCATGCTCAACGCATCGCCACACACTTCTACGACGAGCTTCTGCGCCACGGCACGACAACGGCCGCCGCCTATTGCTCCGTGCACAAGACCTCCGCCGACGCCTTTTTCACGGAGGCCATGAAGCGCAACATGCTGATGGTCGGCGGCAAGGTGATGATGGACCGCAATGCCCCGCAGGGCCTGCTGGACACGCCGGAAACCTCCTATGACGAGACGCGCGCCGTCATCGCCGACTGGCACGGCAAGGGCCGCAACCACGTCGCCATCACCCCGCGCTTTGCCATCACCTCCACACCGAAGCAGATGGAAGCTGCACAGGCGCTGGCGCAGGAATTTCCCGATCTCTTCATCCAGACGCATCTGTCCGAAAATCTGGACGAGATCAAATATACCTGCGAGCTTTACCCGGAAGCGACCGACTACACCGATATCTATGTGCGTTACGGCCTGATGGGCAAAAAGACCTTGCTCGGCCATGCCATCCATTTGTCCGATCGCGAGGCGGATGTACTGTCGGAGACCGGCGCGGTGGCAGTGCATTGCCCCACCTCGAACCTCTTCATCGGCTCCGGACTCTTCCCGATGAAAAAACTGCAGCGGCGCGAAAAGCCTGTTCGTATCGCCGTCGCCACCGATATCGGCGGCGGATCGAGCTACTCCATGCTGCGCACCATGGACGAGGCGTACAAGATTCAGCAATTGCTGGGCGAACGTCTCAACCCCCTGGAAAGCTGGTATCTGATGACCCGCGGCAATGCCGAAGCGCTCTCCATGGTCGACCGCATCGGCACGCTGGAGGCCGGCACGGATGCCGACATCACGGTGCTGAACGCCTCCTCGACGTCAGCCATGGCCCTGAAAATGGAAGTGGTGAAAAGCCTCACGGAAGAACTGTTCCTGATGCTGACCATGGGCGACGACCGCACAGTGGTGGAGACCTATGTGGCCGGCAAGGCGATGAAGAGCGTGCTGGCATAGTTCGGCTGCGGCCGAAACATATAGCTGCTAACTTGTTTATATCCGTCACATATTGGATCGAGCGTGTGCCGCCTCTTTCTTCTCCCCGCCGGGGAGAAGGTGGCCCGAAGGGTCGGATGAGTGGGCGACGTTGCAGGATTTCGGAGAGCTTGCCCCCTCATCCCGCTGCCGCGACCTTCTCCCTGGCGGGGAGAAGAAACAAGCGGCACTCGCTCGCTCCACATGATTGCCTGACGCCATCTCGGCCGAATGCGAAAGCGCTCTGGAGTCCCCGTGCCGAACTTAGACACAACCACCCTGCTCATGATCCTCACGACATTCATCGTTGCCGGCATCGTCAAGGGTGTGACCGGCATGGGACTGCCCACGGTCGCCATGGGCGTGCTCGGCCTCTTCATGCCCCCGGTCATCGCCGCCGGCCTGCTCATCCTCCCCTCCTTCATCACCAATGTCTGGCAATTGCTGGCTGGGCCTGATTTCTGGACCATTGTGAAAAGGCTGTGGCCGATGATGATTGCTATCACCCTCGGCACCCTCATCGGCATCCGGCTGATGACATCGGATACTGGTGCCTGGACGAGTTCGGCGCTCGGCCTGTGCCTTGCGATTTACGCAGCCTACAGCCTGGTTGCCCGACCGGTCTTGCTTCCTGCAAGGCTGGAACCAAAACTCTCCCCCGTCATGGGGCTGGTGACGGGCCTTTTGACCGGCGGCACCGGAATTTTCGTCGTACCTGCCGTGCCCTACATCCAGTCGCTGGGGTTCAGCCGAGACGATCTGGTGCAAGCGCTCGGCCTCTCCTTTACGGTCTCAACCATCGCGCTCGCCGCTGGCCTTGCTTCTCAGGATGCTTTTCATGTCGAGCATCTGTCACTATCCGCCCTCGCCGTCCTGCCTGCGCTGATCGGCATGTGGCTGGGTCAAAAAATCCGCCATATCGTCAGCCCGGCGACATTTCGGCGCTGGTTTCTTATCTGCCTGCTTCTGCTGGGCGCAGAACTATTCCTCAGGGCGTTCTACTGACGTCGTTCTGCCTGTGCCCAGGGGCTCGATAACGTCATAGGCCACCATCGTCTCGTCTTCAGTGCCCTCGTCATCAATTGTCGCGAGTGTGACTTGCAGGTCAGGCGAGTAAACAGCCGTCCATTTTTGGTCACTCTTGCCGTTTTTCCGGATATCGAACGAGACGTAAAGAACTAGATAGTTGCAGAACCTCATAGGAAAAGCGCGCTGTTTCGTAACGGTAAGGTCAAGCGACCACTTGTCATCGGTTTCCCCTCCATCAAGAAGTAGAAATTCGAAAGACCGACGGGCGCCGACCTTAAGCGGCCAAAACGACTCAAGGTCGGAAAGGAAATATTGGCTGTTGTTTCCGTCATCTCCTAAACTGGCGAGCCCTATCAAACCTCGATATAGAAACTGCTTTTGTGACCCGGCACCGTTGAAGTCCATATCAACCCGGACGATCCGCCCTATCGACCTGAATTCGCTTTTCTTCGTCTCATGACGCAGGAGAAATCCGTCGTTTTTATCCGCAGCAGATGGGCACGGGGCCGAAAGAGCAGAGACCGATAACGAAAACATCAAGTAGAGAACCATCATAATAGTCTTCATAATATTATTACCCATCAACTTATATTAATATTATCAAATATTTATCTTGGTATTATAAGTAAAAATTCAGAAAATATCAAAATATTCCCGCCCCTTCAAAAAACCAACTGCATGTCCATCTTTATCGTCGCGCGGAGCGCCTGGCCATGCTATGTGAAGCCATCATTTAAATGTGAAGGCTTTACACATGGGCAAAATTCTGACCATAGCGGACCTGAAGCAACAGGCGCAGCGCCGTGTGCCAAAGATGTTTTTCGACTATGCCGATAGCGGCGCCTGGACCGAAAGCACCTATCGCGCCAATGAAGATGATTTTGCCAAGATAAAGCTGCGCCAGCGCGTGCTGGTGGATATGACCGACCGGTCGCTGGCGACCGAAATGGTCGGCGAGAAGGTATCTATGCCGGTCGCACTCTCTCCCACCGGCCTGACCGGCATGCAGCATGCCGATGGCGAAATGCTGGCTGCCAAGGCAGCGGAAGAATTCGGCGTACCTTTCACGCTCTCCACCATGAGCATCTGCTCCATCGAGGATGTCGCTTCCGTTACCTCGAAACCCTTCTGGTTCCAGCTTTACGTGATGAAGGACCGCGATTTCGTCAACAATCTGATCGACCGCGCCAAGGCCGCCGGCTGCTCGGCGCTGGTACTGACGCTCGACCTGCAAATCCTCGGCCAGCGTCACAAGGATCTGCGCAACGGCCTCTCCGCACCGCCAAAATTCACCCCGAAACACATCTGGCAGATGGCGACCCGGCCGAAGTGGTGCCTGGACATGACGCGCACCAAGCGCCGCAGCTTCGGTAACATCGTCGGGCACGCCAAGAATGTCTCAGACCTCTCGTCGCTCTCCTCCTGGACGGCGGAACAGTTCGATCCGCGTTTATCCTGGAAAGACGTGGAATGGATCAAGGAACGCTGGGGCGGTAAACTTATCCTCAAGGGCATCCTTGACGAGGAGGACGCCCGCGCCTCGCTTGATACCGGCGCCGACGCCATCATCGTCTCCAACCATGGCGGCCGCCAGCTCGATGGCGCGCATTCCTCGATCGCCATGCTGCCGAAGATCGTCGATGCTGTCGGCGACAGGGTTGAGGTACACATGGATGGCGGCATCCGCTCCGGTCAGGATGTGCTGAAGGCCGTGGCGCTGGGGGCCAAGGGGACCTATATCGGCAGACCCTTCCTCTATGGCCTCGGTGCGGATGGCAAGCGGGGCGTGACCACGGCGCTGGAGATCATTCGCAAGGAGATGGATGTCAGCATGGCGCTTTGCGGCAAGCGGCTGATCACCGATGTGGATCGCAGCATTCTGGCGTGATGGTCAGAAGGCAGAACTTCCGGCATCGCAACCACAGCTCGCAGACCTCTCTACCGTCATGCCGGACTAGATCCGGCATCCAGCCGCGGCGCGTCTGTGCCGCGAAAGAGTCTCTCGCGGTCGGGTTAGCCTTCGCGCTAGACCACCCAGCCTCAATGGCCCACCGTCTTCGAAAACACATTCACGATCACCACCCCGGTGATGATGAAACCAAGGCCCACGACGGCGGCGAAATCCAGTGTCTGCCGAAACACGAAATAACCGATGCCCGAAATCAGAACGATGCCGAGCCCGCTCCAGATGGCGTAGGCCACCCCCACCGGCAGCGCCCGCAGGGTAAATGACAGCAGATAAAAGGCCGCGCCATAAAACAGCGCCATCAACACGGTTGGCAAAAGCCGCGTGAATTGCTGCGATTGCTGCAGAAAGGAGGTCGCGATGACTTCGCAGATAATGGCGGCGACAAGCGCTCCATAGGTCAAGACAGCTGCATTCATCGCCCTGCATCCTTCTTTGTCTGCGCGATCATCCGCGCTTTGAGAGCCGCCCTGTCGCCACCTGCCCTGCCGTCGTCGGCCAGAAGATCGGCGAACCAGATGCCGTCAGCGGCAAGCCGCACCAGCTCCAATACCACCCCATCATCCGTTTCCTTATGACGGGCAAGCCGCCCCTCGATCCAGCTGTTCCACATGCGCCGAAGCGATGGTTCGCCCACCATGGAAACCGAGATCGCTGCCCACTGCCTGCCCGAATCCCTGCCCCGATCCGAGAAAACCGCCTTCACATAGGCCCTCGTGAACCGCCCGAAAGCTTCACAATCCTGTGAGATGAGCTCGTCGATTTCCAGGTCCAAGGCCGCCAGGAGGTCCGCCATGACCGCTTCCAGCAGCGCCTGCTTGGAAGGGAAATGATGGAACAACCCGCCTTTCGTCACCCCTGCCGCATCTGCCACCGCCTGCACCGAGAGCGCCGCAACGCCCTGTTCAGCAGCAAGTCTGGCCGCACAATCAAGAAGATTGCGGCGTACGAGTTCGGGTTGCTTCTTGCGTTCATGTGCATTTGTCATGAAAGGCAACATACCGGATGGTTGGTTTCTTTACAAGGAAATTGTAGGGCCGTCTGTCGGGTTGAAATTCATACTTAATTAAGCATGAAAGCGATCTCTAAAGTTTTAGCGGTTTTGTTGCCGGAAAGTGTCAGTAAATATTCGCCCGTCGCGGCGATCGGATGAAAAGGGGCGGATTATGTCGGGAATGATCAAACGGGGAATGGCGGGTGCCTGGGTTTTCGCACTCACCTTCTTTTGCGCGATCCTCTCATTGCAGGCGTCGCCTGCGCAGGCGGGTTATGCCCATTTCATCATGGATGCGAACACCGGCAAGGTTCTCGCCGCCCGCAATGCCGACGTGCTCAACCATCCCGCCTCGCTCACCAAGATGATGACGCTCTACCTCACCTTCGAAGCGCTGCATGCCGGCAAACTCCGCTGGGACCAGAAGATAACCATGTCCAAGAACGGTGCATCGGTCATTCCTTCGAAGCTCTATGTGCGCCAGGGCCAGACCTTTACCGTCCGCGAAGCGGTCTATGGCATGATCGTCAAATCCGCCAATGACATGGCCGAAGGTATGGGCGACCATCTCGGCGGCTCCGAGGCGCGCTTTGCGGAGATGATGACCCGCAAGGCCCGCCAACTCGGCATGACCAAAACGGTCTTCCGCAACGCGTCCGGCCTGCCCAACAAGTCGCAGGTGACAACCGCACGTGACATGGCAAAGCTCGGTATTGCGTTGCAACGGGATTTCCCCAAAGAATACAGCCTCTTCGCCACGCAATCCTTCAATTTTCGTGGAAAGCGCATCCGCGGCCACAACAACCTGATGTATCGTTATCAGGGAATGGACGGCATCAAGACCGGCTATACCAACGCCTCCGGCTTCAACCTTGTCAGCGCTGTCAACCACAATGGCCGCCGCGTCGTTGGCGTCGTGCTGGGCGGCAAGACTGCGCGCAGCCGCGACGCCCAGATGGCGGCCCTTCTCGACAAGGCCGTGCCGCAGGCGTCGAGAGGCCGCAACACCGAACAACTCGTCGCCAGCGCCAGCGCCAGCCGCGCCTTCGATGTGGCCGCTGCCGTGCCACCCGCTGCCGTGCCTCTGCCGATGTTCGCCGAGCGCCGCGCTGACCCTGTCGCCATGCAGATTGCCACCGCAAACGAACAGGTGGCTGACATGATGCAGGTCTCAGCCATTCCGCGGCCGGCTCCCTCTGTGGCGTCTGCCGGTCAGCGCAGCCGCTGGGAAGTGCAGATCGCCGCCACCGATAGCGAAGCCGCCGCGCGCTCGCTGCTCGCCAATGCCCGTTCCAATATCGGCAACTATTCCGGCATCGCACCCTACACCGAAGCCGTACAAAGCGGGTCGGCAACGCTCTACCGCGCCCGCTTCACCGGCTTCGAAGACCAGTCCTCGGCAGTTTCCGCCTGCAAGCAACTGAAGGCTCAGTCCTATGCCTGCGTGGTGATGACCAGCGAGGGGTGATTCAGCGCTTGAGCCACCCACCCGTCAGGGCATCGGCGAGATAGGGAATCCCGTTGACCCGCGCCATTTCCGACATGGCGAGATTGTCGTAACGGATATTGCGAAAATGAACCTGCCAGCCCCGCGCCGTTTCTTCCAGAACCGCGTAGCTTGCGAGTGGATGGCCAGCTTCGACGTGGTGATCGAAAGGCGTGTCATCTTTCCAGCCGGGGCAACCGACGCTGCCGGGATTGACGATCAGCCGGCCATTGGAAAGCTGGACCACGCGGGGAATATGCGTGTGGCCGCACAGCATGAGCGGCTGGCTGATACCTGCCGCCCTCTCCTCTATTTCGGCAAGTGGCCGCAGTTTCAGCACACCTTCCGGCGACAGCGTTTCGAGCCAGTAATCGAGGTCGCCGAGCGGCGAACCATGGCAGCAATAGGCAACATCCCTGAACACCATGCTGAAGGGCAAGGTTTGCAGCCAGTCCACATGGGCTGATGTGAGCTGCGCATGGGCAGGCCGCTCCCAGCTGCCCATCTCTTCAGGCGCGCGCTCGATCAGTTCCCGGTCGTGATTGCCGCGAACGCTGGGTATCCAGTTGCCGACAAGCACGTCACCGGTAAATCCAGCCTCCAGCGGACCGCTGAAGCAATCGCCGAGATTGACGATGTCTGTTATGCCTTGTTTCGCAATATCCTCCAGCACGGCTTCCAGTGCTGCGCAGTTTCCGTGAACATCGGCAATGGCGGCAAAAATCATCGGCGTCAGCTTCCTCGATAGGTGGAGTAGCTATAGGGCGAAAGCAACAGCGGCACGTGGTAGTGGCCACTTTCATCAGCAATACCGAAACGAATGGGGATGATGTCGAGAAAGGCCGGTTCTGCCAGCGCGACGCCCTTGCCACGCAGATAATCGCCAGCATGGAACACCAACTCGTATTCGCCTGCCTTGAAACTGTCGCCAACGAGCAGCGGCCCGCCATCGACACGGCCGTCATTGTTGGTCGTCACCGTCTTCAACTTCTCGCGGCGATCACCGGAAAGCCGGTAAAGCTCGATCGTCAGGCCTTGCGCCGGTGTTCCATGGGCGGCATCGAGGACGTGGGTTGTCAAACCGGTCATAGGTTGGGCTCCGCGATCACATAGGGCTCGTCAAAAAAATACTCTTCGAGATTGTTACCCGGCCCCTCGCGATCGGCAACCAGGAAGTCCGAAACCGCCAACAACGGCATCAGCGGATAATGCCAGACATTACGACGGTAATTCACGCCCTGATCGCCCCGCGCCAGAAACACCTGCGGCCGGTCGGGCTTGCCGCCGTCATCGTCCGCTACAACCACAAGGAAAGGCTTACCCGAGAGCGGCGAAAAACTCTGGCTGCCGAGCGGATGCCGCTCCATCATGTCGATCTTGTGCGGAAAAACGCGGGGTTGACCGCGGAAGATGTTGAGAATGATGCGCGCACCCTCACCCGCAGCCTCCGGCGCTGCAAGCGCATGATGCCGCTCTGTCTGGCCGCCGTTGATATACCGCATGGAGGACAGTGTTGTTTCGATGACATCACCGAAAGGCGCAAACGCCTCTTTGGTGAGAGGCCTTATCTCAAGAAAATCGGTCAAATATCATTCACCTTGGGCATGCCAGTTTCGAAGGAGGGATAATCGCGTCTGCAAGTCCGGAATACTCTGCTTTATCGTTTTCCAGACGACCGAAAGCTCCGCCCGGAAGTAATCATGCACGATCAGATTGCGCATACCCTTCATCTTCATCCAAGGAATGTCAGGGTGCTGCTGCAAAAACGCTGGATAGTGCCTGTCGATTTTCGCGACGGCCTCGCCTATGAGGGCAAGACCCATCATCACCGCCATCTGTGTGCGCGTGTCGCGTGAAAAATCGTCCTCATTCATATCCCGGATGAAATCTCCAATACGCGAGGCAGCAACGTCAATTTCTTTGAGGTAGAGCAGTAGCCGGTCCGTGCTCATACCGCTTTGGCTTCCTGCAGAACGCGGGCGCGGATGTCAGGGCGCAGGCCACCGGAGGTGACAACATCGACCTCGACGCCAAGGAGCGCCGACAACTCCTCCAGCAACCCGCCGAGATCAAACAGCGTGGTCCCCGGCAGCGCATCCACCAGAATATCGAGATCGCTGTCCGGCCGGTCTTCTCCGCGGGCGACCGAGCCGAACACGCGCGGGTTCGCCGCATTGAAGCGCTTCGTCGCGTCGCGGATCGCCTGCCTGTTCTTTTCCAGCGCCTCGGAAGGCCTCATGATGTCAATCTCCAGCCAGCACGATCCTACCAGAACCGTTCGAACTCGCCAATTCAGCCTTCCGGCAGCATGGCGGAAAGACGCAGCCGGGCAATCTTTTCCACCTGCGCCGTCGCAGCCTCAAACTCTTCAGCCGCATCATTACCGATGCGGGCTTCGAACGCGGAAAGAATATCGTGCCTGTTGAGCCCTTTCACCGCAATGATGAAGGGAAAACCGAATTTATCGGTATAGGCCCCGTTCAAGGCAGTGAAGCGGGCATGCTCCTCCGGCGTCAGTCGATCCAGCCCTGCGCCGGCCTGTTCGTTCCGGCTGTCGGCAGTCAGTTCGCCGGCGATCGCCAGCTTGCCGGCCAGATCGGGATGCGCCCGCAGTACGCCGAGCTTTTCCCCGTCCGTCGCAGCGCGAAATTGCGCACGAAGCGCAGCGTGGACCGCCTTTGCCGTCAGCTCAAGGCCGGCCCCGCCCGCATCATAAGCCCGTTCGGCGATGAAGGGCGAATGCTCGAACACACCGCCGAAGCGGGCGACAAATTCCTCACGCGTCACCATCACAGCGCCTCCGGCTTGTGGTGTTCATGCCAGTGCCGGGCAATTTCGATGCGTTGCGGTATCCACACCTTCTCGTGGTCAAGCACATAGTCAATGAACCGGCGAAGCGCTGCCGCACGCCCGGGGCGACCGACGAGACGGCAATGCAGACCGACGCTCATCATCTTCGGCGCGCCCTCGACGCCTTCCTGATAAAGCACGTCGAAAGCATCTTTCAGATAGGTGTAAAACTGGTCACCGGAATTGAAGCCCTGCGGTGTGGCAAAACGCATGTCATTGGTTTCAAGCGTATAGGGAATGATCAGGAATGGCTCATCCTTCAACCCCTTCACCCAATAGGGCAGATCATCCGCGTAGGAATCCGATGAATAAAGAAACCCGCCCTCCTCCATGATGAGGCGCAGCGTGTTATCGGAAGGCTTGCCCTGATACATGCCATAGGGACGCTCGCCGGTTACCTGCGTATGCAGACGCACGGCCTCGAGGATGTGCTTGCGCTCTTCCTCCTCGGAAAAGTCCTTATATTCCAGCCAGCGATACCCGTGGCTGGCGATTTCCCAGCCCGCCTCCTTCATCGCTGCCACAGCTTCGGGGTTGCGGGCCATGGCGGCGGTCACGCCATACACGGTTGTGGTGACGCCAAGGCCGGTGAACATGCGCCACAGCCGCCAGAAACCGGCGCGCGAGCCGTATTCGTAGATCGATTCCATGTTCAGATTGCGCTGACCGGGCCAAGGCTGGGCACCGACGATTTCCGAAAGCAGCGATTCCGACGCCTTGTCATTGTCGAGGATGCAGCTTTCGCCGCCTTCCTCGTAATTGATGACGAATTGTACGGCGATACGCGCCCCGCCCGGCCATTTCGGATCAGGCGTCTCGCGACCGTAGCCTACCAGATTGCGGGAGTAATTTTCGGAAATCATTCAGCCACCCAGACCATCCATCCCGCACCGGAAACCGATGCGGGAGACGAAAAACAGACCTTCAAAACGTGACGTGCCGGAACGGAAACACACGCTTCGAATATGCGATATCCGAACGGTAGCATCCGCATCTGGAATGTCGAGATCAATTTTGCCGACATTCCGATGCTTTTTTGTATACGATTGTGTCGATACGTTTTTCAGGCGATTTTGCGGGCGGAAACGCGGCCCATCGGGTGCAGCGAATGTACGCGGAAAGGTGCGCCCGGCTCATCTTCTATGAAGAGCGCGAGGCTGGAGAACTGGATAGGCCGCGCAAGAAGCGGCTCGAAAACCTTGCGCACGGCCCGCTCGATACGCTGGCAGCTCGCTGGCTCAACGCCGCCAGTCAACGACATCTGGAACCGGAATTCGTCCATCACATGCGGGCTGCCCCAGCGATGCAGGTTTGTAAGCTGTGAGGCCGACAGCCGGTCCGGATCCGCCCGCTCGATTTCCGCATCCGACAGGGGCGCACGGTAGTGGTCGAATTCCTGCACCACGCGCGCGGCAAAGAAATGCAGCACCTCACAGGGGCGCTCCGGTACGAGGCTGAAGACGTTCTCGTGACGAGCTACCACCAGTTGCGGTAGCGTGAAGGGCTGCTGCCTGCCGGAAAAATACATGAGGTCGCGCAGCAGCGCCGCCTCGGACTGGCCTTCCGCAAGTCGAAACGGCGCCTTGATCGTACCGTGGAAACCATAACGGCGTGGAAGCGCCGTGTGGTATGAAATCTCCTGCATGCCGAGGTCGATCATGCCAGGCGGCTCCACCGATTGACCGGAATAGACATCGCGCCCTAGCCATGCGGCAGCGGCCGCCGTCAGCGGGTCATTGGGGGAAGGCGTGAAATGAATGGCGTATCGCATGCGCTGTCACCTCGCCGCCAATGCGGACAAACCGGCCTCTTTGCAGGCCAGCAGATACGTGATTTGCGTGACAGATTAACGACGTAAGGTGTCCTATCAGAGCTTTGCGAAGTCCGCGGAGGCAATGCTCACGTGGTGTTGAAGGCCAAAGCCCGCGGGGAGGACCGGCGTGCGACCACAGACGACCTGCAACGCGGCCTCGGCCAGAAAATGCGCAAGGCCGAAGCTCACCTTGAAGCCACCGGAAAGCGCAACGAGCCTGGGACGGCCAGGGATCGAACCAACCATCGGATCCCTCCCAACCGCCTTCGGCCGCAGCCCGGCCCAGCGTTCCAGCACTGGTGCGCCGGCAAGTGAAGGCACGATGGCGGACGCCTCTGCAAGCAGCTTTTCGAGTTTTTCATCGGTGCTGAAAGGATCGAAAAAACAATCTTCGCTGGTACTGCCGATCGCAACGGTGCCGTCTTCATGCGGGACGATATAGAGACCGTTCAGGAACACGACCGGCATCGCCGGATCGGCTGCAGCGTCAAGAAGCGCCGCCTGCCCCTTCACCGCCTGTCCGAGCGAAACCCTGGCCTGCAGGCCCAGCGCATCGCGGATCAGCGGAAAAGAACCGTACCCATTGGCGACAATGACATGGCCAAAAGAAATCTCGTCGCCCGAGGACAGTACCGCCCGCCCGGCATCAGCCTCGAGCGACGCAACCGCGACGCCCTCAGCCATTCGCACATGCTGCGCCCTGCCAAGGGTAGCCGCCAGAAGGGCGATCATCGCCCGTGGCGAAACGCGTGCCGCCAGTGTATCGAAGACGAAACCCGCCTCACCCGCTGCGTCATCCACCCAGCCCGTGACCGAGGGGCTGTCGCCGACATGCCAGCTGAACCGACGATCACCCGACACCCAGTTCTCTAGCGCATCCTTCTCATGCCGCTCGGCAATGGCGCGAAGATGCGGTTTGGGCAGCGGAATGATGCGGCCAGAGCGACGATAACCGGCGGAAAGGCCGGTCTCGGCCTCCAGCCTGGCAATTTCCTCTTCCAGTGCAACAAGAGCATCAAACTGAAACTGCTTCTTGTCCGACCAGCGGTCGGGCATATGCGGCATAAGCGCGCCCAGAAGCCCGCCACTTGCGCCGCTGCCGGCACGCTCCGCCTCGACCAGCAGCGCCTCGATGCCGAGCCGCTCCGCCTTCACGGCCGCCCACAGTCCCATGACGCCGCCGCCAACGATGAGAAGCGGCACCGACGTCGGCAATCTTGGCGATTGACCCTGTTCGAAAGCGGGATTATCGGCTTTAGCCATGACACATTCCAACGACACTTCAATCCCGGCAGGCATCTCGGCTGACAGCCAGACTGGCACGACGACGGGTTCGCCAAACGGCGAAACCGCCGAAACCACCAGCGCGCTCGACTGGCGTGACGGGGATATGCCCTATTCGAGGGCCTTTGACGACCATTTTTATTGCCAGACGGATGGCAGGCTGGAATGCGGCCATGTCTTCCTGTCCGGAAACGGCTTGCCAGACCGCTGGCGCGAATGGGAGGGGGGCTTCCGCATCGGCGAACTCGGTTTTGGCACCGGGCTCAATCTCTGCGAGACCTGGCGGCAGTGGAAAGAGGTTCGCAACAGTCGTTCCAGACTGCATTTCGTCTCCTTCGAACTTTACCCGATGACGGCAGACGAGATCGGCCGGGCGCTGTCCCGCTGGCCGCAAGTGGATGCAGAGAGAAAAGCACTAACGTCTCTGTGGCCTGCCGAGCCGAGGGGTCGCGTCGATATTGAACTCGACGATCAAACGCAGCTGACGGTCGTCTGCGGCGAAGCGCTTGCCGGCATCGCGGGCAGCGAGGAAATTTTCGACGCGTGGTTTCTCGATGGCTTCGCACCCGCGCGTAATCCTGACATGTGGTCACTGGAGATCATGCAGGCGCTTTTTGCGAAGACCTCACCCGGAGGCACATTCGCGACCTATGCCGCTGCAGGCTTTGTGCGACGCAACCTTATCGCCGCCGGATTTGACCTGGAGCGTCGCAAGGGCTTTGCCGGCAAGAGAGAGATGCTCTGCGGCACCAAGAGGTAGCGTTGATGAGCGCCAAAATCGGCGCGGCGTCCGTCAGACGACAGGCAGGTCGCGCCGTGGCATTTCCTCGCCCAGCCATTGCGCAATCTTGTCTTCGAGGATTTCGGGGCTGATCGGCTTCGACAGGTAATCGTCCATGCCGGCCTGCAGGCAAAGCTCGCGATCCGCTTCCTGCGTATGGGCGGTCACGCCTATGACAGGCACATGCCGTCCATCGCCAGCGGCCTGTTCGGCGGCGCGTATGGCGCGGGTGGCCTGGTGCCCATTCATGACGGGCATCGAGACGTCCATGAGGATGACGGCGGGGTTATGCTCTTCCCAAGCCTGTACCGCCTTCTTGCCGTTGCCGACAATCAGGAAACGCAGGCCCGCCTGCTGCAGGATCTGGCTAAAGACGATCTGGTTGACGTCATTGTCTTCGGCCACCAGCACGTCGAGAAGGAACGGACGGCGCCGGTCTGGAGCGACGACCGGGGGCGCGGCGCGCTCCTTTTTGTCGGAAGACGAACCCTCCGGTCGGACGGGGAAATTGCCTGATGGCAAATGCGCGGCATGTCCGTGGGCGCGTTTGAACCGGACGTCTCGCACCACGTCGAACAGGGTGGAGCGCAACAGCCGGGCCCGAGCCGGCTTCATCAGATGCGCCTGCACGTTGAGATCGGCAAACAGCGTTTCGTCACCGACGACATCCATGGAGGTGAGGAAAACGATGGCGATTTCGTCGAATCGGGCATCGGCGCGAATTCGCTCCACCACATCCAGCCCGTTCATGATCGGCATGTGATAATCGAGAATGATGGCATCAATGACAAATCCAAGCGCCACCGCTTCTTCCAGCACCGCGATGCCGGTAGGCCCGTCACCCACCGCGTGGCCATCGATCCCCCAGCTTTTCAGCTGCTCGGTCAAGATGCGGCGGTTGACGTCGTTGTCATCGACAACGAGAACCCGGATATCCTCGATTGCCTTCGAAAACAGCGGAAGCTCCGTCCGCTTTTCCGTGACCTGAAACGGAATATTGACCTCGAAAGTAGAGCCCTTGCCGACATCGCTTGCGACATTGATTGCCCCATCGAACAGGCCCACCAGACCGACTGTGATCGCCAGCCCGAGCCCCGTACCCTCGTGCCGGCGCGTTGCGGAACCATCGACCTGGCTGAACTTGTCGAAGATGGTTTCGATCTTGTCGGCGGGAATGCCTATGCCGCTGTCTTCGACCCGCAGGGAAAAAATCGTTTCGGAAGTTTTCGTCGCGTGGGCGGAAAGCTCGACCAGCACGTGACCCGTTTCCGTGAACTTGACGGCGTTTCCGACGATATTGGTAACGATCTGCCGAAAACGCCCGGCATCGCCGATAACCTTGCCGGCAACCGAGGCATCGATGCGAACGATCAGCTCGATGTCCTTCTCCAAAGCCGCCGACGACAGAAGCGACACAACATCTTCAACCGCTTCCGCCGGATCGAACGGCATGTTGCGCAGCTTCATCTGGCCCGCCTCGATGCGCGAGAAATCGAGAATGTCGTTGATGATGGTCAGAAGCGCGTTGCCCGATTTGACGATGATATCGGTAAAGGTCTTCTGGCGCGTGTCGAGCTTGGATTTGGCCAGAAGCTCCGCCATGCCAAGCACACCGTTCATGGGCGTGCGGATTTCATGGCTCATATTGGCCAGGAACTCCGATTTGGCCCGGTCCGCCGCTTCGGCGCGCGAAAGCAGGCGCTGCAATTCCTCTTCGCGCACTTTCATCTCAGTCACATCGGTGACGATGATGAGCCAGTAATTGCCGGAACTGTTGGTCGCCTCCAGATTGAGCCAGCTTTTGCCCGCCACCTGGATGAGCCAGGAAAACGGCCGGTTGGCCGCGATATTCTCTCTCCAGGCGGAAAGGGTCGCAGCCGCCTCCTCGGCGGTGCCGAAATCGCCGCGGCCGGCGCAATGGGAAAAGAATCCCGACCAGTTTTCACCCTTATCCAGAAGATGGGGCGGCACATCGAACATGCGCGCCATTGCCTCGTTGGACATGATGATCGTACCCTGCTCGACAAGCACCAGGCCCTGCGCCATGGCGCGTGTCGCGCCCTGCATATATTCGCCGACACGCTCCAGCTCCGCCCTGGCTTTGCTGATCTCCGCATCGCGCAAGCGCACATCGGTAACGTCGGCATAGGTACTGAGGATTTTACCGCCCTCGAGGCGGGTTTTCGAGATGACGGTGACCTTGCCGCTTTTGCTGCGTACCTCGCGTGGCGCAAACCCCTCCGTGTTCAGAAGCCGGTGCACCCGCTCGCCATAGACCTCCTCAAATGATTTGTCGCCATAGTCATAGAGCCCACTGTCGTAGTTCAGCTGCATGAAGTCGCGATAGGTCATCCCGACGAGCGACGTCCCCCCGCCGATCTCTCCCCACACCTTGTAAAAACAGGGATTGATATATTCGATCACGAGATCGGCGTTGAGCAACAGCACCCCGACCGGCAGCGCGTGGAGAACAGCCTCAAGCTGGCGGTGCAGCGCCTCTGCCTCCGCCCGCGCGGCGATAAGGGCGTTCTCCCTCTCCTGCAACAGGCTCACATCGGTGACCGAACCTACCAGATAGTAGTCATTGTCGGGCGTCGCGACGCGGCCGAGCCGGGTGATGATGGGGATGGTGCCGCCATCGGCAAGAGAAACGCAGCCTGTCTTTTCTATCGACTCCCCGGTTTCAAGGATATGCTCGTTTTCCAGACGGAATTGCTCGCCTTCCTCAGGGAACATATCGCTTTCGGTTCTGCCGATATGATCGGCGAGGCTGCCATCCAGAAATGTCTCATAGGCCGCGTTGGCAAAGGTCAGCCGCCTGTCTTTATCCCGCAGGAAGACACCGACCGGCAATTGCTCGAGCGCGGCGCGCAACAGCCAGGTCTCGCGGATCTGCGTGTTCAGAAGCGTCTCGTGCGCCTTGAACTCGGTGACATCCACTCGCAGGCCGACCAGCGTGCCATCTTCCAGGCGCTTGTTGACCATGCGCACCCAGCGTCCGTCGGCAAACTGCTCCACCCTTTCGAGATAAGGCAGCGCAAAATCCCGCAGCTGCCCCTGCATCCACCCTTCGAAATCCGGATCGTCTTCCTGGACGGTGCGATAGCCGCTCGAGAAATAGAGCGCCTTCATCAGCGCTTCGAGCCGTATGCCCGGCGTCAGCTCAACGCCAAAGGCCCTGTAAAACTCCGCGAAACGAGCATTACAATAGACCAGCCGGTTTTCCCGGTCATAAACAACGATACCGGCATCGATGAAATCCATCACGCCGCTGGTGAAAAGCAGATCGGACGCATCGCCGACGGCCGACGGTGCCGCCAGCACCGGCGAGGGCATTTTTTCAAACACCTCGAAAAGAAAAAGATTGCCGTCGTCGCCGATGAAGCGCTCGCAGCGCAGGTTGCCGGACACCGTCGCGGTATGGCTTGCAATGGTCTCGTCGGTGGCAAAGACCAGCGCGCGACGCTCCCGGTCCTCACGCTCGGCGTCGCGGTTATCACCCGACAGGGAAAAACTGGTGCGGCCCTTCAAAAGGCCGGGCGGATGTCCAAAAAGGCGACCATAGGCCTCATTGGCCGTGACATAGCGCAGCTCGCTGTCCTTGACGCACGCCGGCAGGTCCAGGACAGCGACGGCCCTGCAAGCCTTTTCCAGCAACCCGCCACCCTCGGTCAATCGATACTCCACATCCTGCAGTCGATCCTTGCCGAATCAAATATTTCCCGGCGTCGTCGCAAAAACGTTATGTGATAAAAGCGATCTTTGCTATGTATCCATCGGTACAGTGATCCTTTTTTAACCATAATTCTTGACCGCGCCATCCCCTCGCTACACCTGCCGAAAGCGGGTGCGCATGGCTGCCATGCGCGTCGCGACAGCCCGCTTACAAAACTATCGCTTGACTTTAGCGCATAAAACGCCCACATCCCCGTCAAGCTTTCACCATCGGCAGCCGCGTGAGCTGCAGCGTATGACCGGAGAAAAGTCCTCGAACGGATCCGGCCCGCATGAAGGAAAAGCGCAGAGACTACAGAAGACGGCATGTGCCGCACTGATGCGCAGAAAGTTATTCCAACCCACAAGTTCCCAATTCACGCGGGGTTCTTGACGCCGAAACCGCCGGACAGCAGCCCTGTTCCGGACGATTGTTTTTTGGCGCCCCGAAAGGCATTATATTGACCAGTTTTAGCGAACTCGGCCTCTCCGAAAAGATTGTCGCCAGCGTTACCCAGCTTGGCTATACGACCCCTACTCCCATTCAGGCAAAGGCCATCCCGCTGCTGCTCGAAGGCCGCGACCTGATCGGCCTCGCACAGACCGGCACCGGCAAGACCGCCGCTTTCGGCCTGCCGATCATCGAAATGCTGATGAAGCAGGCGGACCGCCCGGCAAACCGCACCTGCCGCACGCTGATCCTTGCCCCGACCCGCGAGCTGGTGAACCAGATCGGCGAAAACCTGCGCGCCTTCGTGAAGAAGACGCCGCTGCGCATCAACCAGGTTGTCGGCGGCGCGTCGATCAACAAGCAGCAGCTCCAGCTGGAGAAGGGTACGGACATTCTGGTGGCCACTCCCGGCCGCCTGCTTGATCTCATTGCCCGCAATGCCATTTCGCTCTCCAAGGTCACCTATCTGGTGCTTGATGAAGCCGACCAGATGCTCGACCTCGGCTTCATCCACGATCTGCGCAAGATCTCGAAGATGGTTCCGGCCAAGCGCCAGACGCTGCTCTTCTCCGCCACCATGCCGAAGGCAATCGCCGATCTCGCCCACAGCTACCTGACCGATCCGCTGAAGGTCGAAGTGACCCCGCCCGGCAAGGCAGCCGACAAGGTGGAGCAATATGTCCACTTCGTCGCCGGCAAGAACGACAAGACCGAGCTTCTGAAGAAGTCGCTCAACGAGAACCCGGATGGCCGCGCCATCGTGTTCCTGCGCACCAAGCACGGCGCGGAGAAGCTCTACAAGCATCTGGAACATATCGGCTTCAAGGTCGCCTCCATCCACGGCAACAAGAGCCAGGGCCAGCGCGAGCGCGCCCTGAAGGGCTTCAAGGATGGCGAGATCAAGGTTCTGGTCGCAACCGACGTCGCGGCCCGCGGCATCGACATCCCAGCAGTGACGCACGTCTTCAACTACGATCTGCCGGAAGTGCCTGACGCTTATGTTCACCGCATCGGCCGTACCGCCCGTGCCGGCCGCGACGGCATCGCCATTGCTTTCTGCGCACCGGACGAGACCCGCCTGTTGCACGACATCGAAAAGCTGATGAAGATCGATATTCCGGTTGCCTCTGGTGAACGTCCGGCCGGTCTCGCAAGCCCCACGCGCCCCAACAACAACCGCGGCGGACGCAACAACAATGGCGGCCAGCAGCGTGGTCCGCGCGAGGGTGGACGCCATAACGGTGAAACCCGCCCATCGCGTCACCATGCCCCGCGCGAAGCGGACAATGATCTCGAGGTCACGTCCGACTTCAAACGCGTCAAGCAGGCTGAAGGCGACGCAGGCCGCCCGGCCGGCCCGCGCAAGCACCGTCGCCCGGCCCGCAAGCCCGGTGGCAGCGGCGCCAACCGCCACGCACCTGCCGGCGGCAACGGCCAGGAGAAGCGTGCTTCCGGCAACGGCAATCGCGGCCGTAACCGCTAAGTTGCTATGAGGCGCTCGGCGCTGCCGCGCCTTTCTTCTCCCCGCCGGGGAGAAGGTGGTCCGAAGGGTCGGATGAGGGGCCAGCTCTCCATATACTGCTAGCCTCGCCCCCTCATCCCGCTGCCGCGGACTTCTCCCCCTCGGGGAGAAGAAACAAGCGGCACCCGCTCGGTCTATATGCGGTTGTCGTGCACCCAGGCGCTTTTAAATTTCACCCCGCAAGTCCAGGCTTTGCGGGGTTTTCTTTGTCTTCAACCGCCCTCGGCAACTGGCCGACGTCTCGACGGCAAAGTCATGGCCAGCACGCCTGCGATCACGCAGACCAGCCCCACCCACATGGCTGATGTCGGCACTTCCCCCAGAAACACCATGCCGATGGCAACACCGACCGGCACCCTGAGATAAGCCTGCGAGGTCGTGCCCACCGAGCCCAGCGTCTGCATCAGCCGGAAATAGATCATGAAGGCGAGCGCGGTGGAAAAGACGCTGAGGCACACAAGTGCCGTCAATGATTCCGCCGAAGGCGACAAGGTCCAGGGTCGGTCAACGATCAGGCTGACGGGAAACAGCAGAACCGCACCGCAGATCAGCGAGCCGGCTGCCGGCATGATCGGATCGAGCCCTTTGAAATTTTTACTGAAAATGGCCGCGCAGGCATAGGAAAACGCTGCGGTCAGCACGGCGAACTGGCTCCATAGCGCGTCGCCCGCTCCGTCAAGCGCTTCCATGCCGATGATGAGGCACACGCCCGTCATGCCGGCAATGGTGCCGAACAGCTTGCGGCCGCTCACCGCCTCGTGCCGGATGACAAGCGCGGTGAGAAGGAAGGTGAAGATCGGCGTCGTGGCATTGAGAATGACGGCAAGCCCGGCATCGATGCTCTGTTCCGCCCAGGCGATCAGCGTGAAGGGCAGCACGCTGTTGATACAGGCCTGGATGAAGAACAGCCGCCACGTCGCAACATCCGTGGGCAAGCGCAGCCCGCGCAGCCGGATGACCGCGAGAAGCAGCAGACCGGCAATCAGCGTGCGCGATGCGATGAAGGTGATGGGCGGGATGGTCTCCACCCCGATCTTGATGAAGGTGTAGGAAGCGGCCCACAGCGTGGACAGCAGGGCGAGAAACAGCAATTCACGGGCGATGGTGTTCTGGGAGGTCACGGATCAATTTTCCAACTGCATTTAGGAGGAACCGTTCCTAACCCGAAAACAAGCATCAATGCTTCGGCGGCGACCGAAGTTTCTGCCATTTCAAAACACGAGGCCCCGCATGGTTCCAGCCATGCGGGGCCTCAATAAAGATCGGTGATGACAGCGCGATCAGGCCCGGCGTTCATCCACGGAGAAAGCGCCCGGACCGGCCGCAAAAAGATAAAGGAAGATGAAGCAGAACAGGATAGCCGCATCGCCGCCGTTGAGCGCTGGGAAGAAGCTCTTCGGCCCATGTGCGATGAAATAGGCGACCGCCATCTGGCCGGACAGGATGAAGGCGACCGGACGCGTGAAAAGGCCGATCAGCACCAGAATGCCGCCGACGAATTCCAGAAGTGCCGCCACCAGCAGCATGGTCGGCAGAGAGCCCTCCATCTGCGATGCCGGAAAACCGAACAGCTTCTGCGTTCCGTGCGAAATGAAAAGCAGCGCTGTCATGATGCGCAGCGCGCCGAGCGCCTGCGGGCGATAACGCGAGAGAGAGTCGAACATTGCCATTTTAATGTGTCCCCGTTGAAGTGGTGAAGCGCCGTCGACGACGCGATGGCACGTTTATGGATACACCTCTGGCATAGCGGAAATCACGTTTCCGATATTGCAGAACTACCTAAAATACGCAAACCCCGATTTTCTACAAATAGTTGATTTGACCATAGAAAACTTACTTGCAGTCCGAAAAATCAACTCAGAGCTTCAGACATTTTTTCTGATCGCGAGGGCGGAAAATCCGCCCCTGATCAGGCCTGCAGCACAACCACCTTCGAGCCCACGGGCACGCGGCTATAGAGGTCGATGATATCATGGTTCAGCATGCGGATGCAGCCGCTCGACATGGCATGGCCGATGGACTGCGGCTGGTTGGTGCCATGCAGGCGGAACATGGTGTCGTTGCCGCCGCGATAAAGATAAAGCGCACGTGCCCCGAGCGGATTGTTCGGGCCACCGGGCATGCCGGCTGCGAATTTGAGATTGCGTGGATCGCGGCGCATCATGTTGGCAGTCGGCGTCCAGGACGGCCATTCCGCCTTGCGGCCGATATAGGCATCACCCTTGAGCGCGAGCCCCTGTCGGCCAACGCCGACGCCATAGCGCATGGCGCGCCCGTCACCCAGAACATAATAAAGCCGACGCGCCGGTGTGTCGACCACGACGGTGCCAGCCGGGTGGTGCGTCTCGTACGCCACTTCCTGACGGCGCAGCTCCGGCTTGACCTTGTCGAGGTGCATGGCGGGCAGCGGAAATTTCTCTTCCGGCTTCGCCGCATAATTAAGCCTTTGCTCACCCATCCCGGTATGCGCGCAACCAGCCAGAAACAGCGGTAATCCGAACAGAACACCACGACGTGAAATTGACATGTAACCCCCGGCAAATCATGTGATTAACGAGAGGTATAATTTTATGGTTAACAAACCTCTAATATGAGGTTGTGGGAATTAACGCGCTGCAACCGTCCCCGACGGTTTGCGGTTGGTCAGGTAGACCCCGGTGACCGCAAGGACCGTGCCGGCGATCATGGCCGGTGTCAGGGTTTCTCCAAACAGAAGGGCTGCTTCCACCGCCGCAAGCGGTGGTACGAGATAGATCAGCGAGGCGGCGCGCGAGACCTGCCCACGCCGTATCAAATAAAGAAGCAGCGCAACCGCACCGATGGATATGGCACCCACCGACCAGGCAAGCGTCGCTGCAAGACCAAAGCTCCAGTCTATGTGGCCATCCTCCAAAAGCAGGGCAAACGGCACCGTCACCAGCAGCGCCCCGACATATTGCAGCGTAGCAATCGCCATGATGTTTCCGCCCTGGACATATTTCTTCTGATAGAGCGTTGCGAATGTGACCGATGTCATGCCCAGCACATTGACCGCCACGGCGTAGAGCGGCACCGACAGGCCCGTCGAACCACCCGCCATGACCTTTGGCAGAACCGCTATGGTAATGCCGGCAAAACCGATGACCAGGCCCGCGCGTTGCATCGGCGAGATTTTTTCGGCGATCATGAAGCGGGCGGCGACTGCCGTCATCAACGGCTGCAGCCCGGCAATGATCCCGCCGATCGCCGCCGGAACACCCTGGCCAATCGCCCACCAGATCATTCCAAGGTAAAGGCCGTGCAGGAAGACACCGGACAGGATTGCCCGAAAGACCTCCGTCAATGTCCGCGGCCATGGAATGGAAGAGACCCAGCAGATGAACCACAGCAGCAGCCCGGCAAAGAGATACCGCAGACAGAGGAAGGTCAGTGGCCCGGTATAATAGACGGCATATTTCGCGGTGACCCAGCCGGTCGACCAGAGAAAGACGAAGATGGCCGGGGCCAGACGGTCGAGCGACATGGTAACTCCCCCTCAGCCGCGTCGTGGCCATAACCGGAAGTGGTGCGGGACAGGCGGCGTACAAGAATTTTCGATTATGCAGGCCGGCGAATGATCGAGCCGTGGTTCATCATGGCGGTATAAGCAACGCGGCAAAAGGTCAAAGGTGTTTTCGTCATCCCATCTTTCAGATTTTCTGATGCGACCTTCGAGATCAATCAGACAAAAGCGACCGACCAAATTTTATGCATTCGCACACGGCACACACAGCTTTGTCACCGCGATCGCCGCTTCCTTTCACGCAACGAATTTGTCTATGCCGCATTTATAGGCTGAAGCTAAAAAAACGCTTCTTTTTTAAAACTCTAGAGTGACGAAAAATCTTCTAGGGCAGCCCCGCATAGTTCTTGCATTGCATTTCCCGTTGTATTCATATGGCAAAAAAGGGGACATCGAAGTTGGCATTTGACGAAATGATAAATGCGGACGACACGCCGCGAAGCCCATATGAAAACTACAACGAATGGTACAGCCGGCAGGACAGGGCGCACCTGATCCAGAAGTCAAAAGACGCTGAAAACATCTTCCGAAAAACCGGTATTACTTTCGCGGTCTATGGCCACGCCGACAGTTCAGAAAAACTGATACCCTTCGATATCATTCCACGCATCATCTCCGGCCGTGAGTGGCGCAAACTGGCCCAGGGCATCGAACAGCGGGTTCTCGCCCTCAATGCTTTCCTCGATGATATCTACCACAAGCAGGAAATCATCCGCGCCGGTCGCATTCCCCGGGAGATCATCGAGAAGAACGAAGCCTTCCTGCCGGAAATGATCGGTTTCACGCCGCCCGGAGGCGTTTACACCCATATCGTTGGCACCGATATCGTCCGCACCGGCGAAGACCAGTTCTACGTTCTGGAAGACAATGCCCGCACGCCGTCAGGTGTCAGCTACATGCTGGAAAACCGCGAAACGATGATGCAGATGTTCCCGGAACTCTTCCACGAAAACCGCGTGCGGCGGGTGGAGGATTATCCCTATCTGCTGCGACAGTCGCTTGCTTCACTGGCCCCGCCCGGCTGCACCGGCAGACCACGCGTCGCGGTACTGACCCCCGGCATCTACAATTCCGCCTATTACGAGCACTCGTTCCTCGCCGACATGATGGGTGTGGAGCTGGTGGAAGGTTCCGACCTGCGTGTCATGGACGGCAAGGTCAAGATGCGAACGACACGCGGTTATGAGGCGATCGACGTTCTCTACCGCCGCGTCGACGACGACTTCCTCGACCCGTTGACGTTCCGGCCGGATTCGGCGCTTGGCGTTCCCGGCATCATGGATGTCTATCGCGCCGGCAACATCACCATCGCCAATGCCCCCGGCACCGGCATTTCCGACGACAAGGCGATCTATTCCTACATGCCCGAGATCGTCGAATTTTATACCGGCCGCAAGCCGCTCCTGGAAAACGTGCCAACCTGGCGCTGTTCCGAGCCCGACAGCCTGAAATACGTTCTCGACAACCTCGCCGAACTCGTCGTCAAGGAGGTCCACGGTTCAGGCGGTTACGGCATGCTGGTCGGCCCGACCGCGACGAAACGCGAGCGCGCGCTGTTTGCCGACAAGCTGCGGGCGCGCCCTTCGAATTACATTGCGCAGCCGACGCTGTCGCTCTCCACCGTGCCGATCATGGTGAAAAACGGTATTGCGCCGCGCCATGTCGACCTGCGCCCCTACGTGCTTGTTTCGGACAAGGTGCAGATCATCCCCGGCGGCCTGACCCGCGTTGCCCTGAAGAAGGGTTCGCTGGTGGTCAATTCCAGCCAGGGCGGCGGCACCAAGGATACGTGGGTACTGGAGGACTAAGCCATGCTGGGCAGAACGGCAAACGGGCTCTACTGGATGTTCCGGTATATCGAGCGCGCTGAAAACATCGCCCGGCTGATCGATGCGGGCCTGCGCGTTTCCCTGACGCGCTCGGGCAGCGGCGACGAGGACTGGGACGGCGTGTTGCAGAGCGCGGGCGTTCACGAAGCTTTTCTCGAAACACATGAGAAGGTGACGACGGCCAATGCGATCGATTACCTCTTGCGGGACAAGGCCAACCCGTCGAGCGTCATGTCCTGCATCGAAGCGGGCCGCAACAACGCGCGCATGGTGCGCACGGCACTGACGCGCGAGACGTGGGAAGCCACCAACGAATTCTGGATCGAGCTGAAAAACATCCTCGGCCGCAAGCTCAGCCACGCAGAGCTGCCGCAGACCATTGATGTGATCAAACATCGCGCCGGTCTGGTGCGCGGCGCCTTCCATGGCTCCATGCTGCGCAACGATCTCTATAATTTCTCCCGCATCGGCACCTTCATCGAGCGGGCGGACAACACGGCGCGCATCCTCGACGTCAAATATTACGTGCTGCTGCCGGCCGTGGCGCATGTGGGCTCGTCGCTCGACAATGCGCAATGGGAATCCATCCTGCGCTCGGTCTCGGCCCACCGTTCCTATGGCTGGGTCTATGATGCGGAATACAAGCCGGCCAATATCGCCGACTTTCTCATCCTCAACGGCCGCATGCCGCGTTCGCTCGCCTATTGTTACGAAAAGATCGCCAGCAACCTCAACTACATCGCCGACGACTACAGCGAGAGGCACAAGGCGCACGATACGGCCGAGAGCATTCGCGACAGCCTGCGCACGACCACCATCGCCAGGGTGATGGACGAGGGGCTGCATGAGTTCCTGGAAAGGTTCGTGCACCGCAACGGCCAACTGGGACAGGAAATAACGGAAGGCTACCGCTTCTATCAATAAGCGCGTGGACGGGGACAGCTGATGCGTCTGAAAATCACCCATACGACGGACTATGTCTATGACGAGCCGATGCCCTATGCGTTGCAGCGGCTGCGCCTGACACCGCAGACCGGCTCAAGCCAGACGGTGGAGGACTGGGATGTCTCCGTCGATGGTGCGACCGTGGAAGTGACCTATGACGACCATTTCGGCAATCGCGTCGCACTGGTGGAAACCGAAGGGCCGCAAAAGCGGGTGAAGGTGGTGGCGACCGGCACTGTCAGCACGCAGGATAAGGCAGGCGTGTTCGGTTACCACATCGGCAGCGCGCCGCTATGGCTTTTCCTGCGGGAAACGCCGCGTACCAAACCCGGAAAACTGGTGCGCGAACTGGTGAAGGTGAGTGCCGGCGAAAGCGAGCTTGCCCGCCTCCACAATCTCATGGAGACCATCCACGGCAAGGTGGAATATGTGCCCGGCGCGACCGATATCGAAACCACGGCCGAAGCGGCGCTGGAAGCCGGCAAGGGCGTCTGCCAGGACCACGCCCATATTCTCATTTCCGCCGCCCGTCAGATGGGCCTGCCAGCGCGCTATGTGTCCGGTTATCTGATGATGGACGAGGTCGAGGAACAGACCGCCACCCACGCCTGGGCCGAGGTGCACCTACAGGGCCTCGGATGGGTCGGCTTCGACGCCGCCAACAATATCTGCCCCGACGACCGTTATGTCCGCATCGCGTCCGGCCTTTGCTATCGCGATTGCGCGCCGATATCGGGCATGCGCATTGGCCCGGCCGGTGAGACGCTCAGCGTCTCCGTGACCGTGCAACAATCGCAGAGCCAGAGCCAGTCGCAAAGCTGATATCATGGTTGCCAAGGACGACGATACCATCGTTTTCTACACGGACAACGCAACCGCCTATACCACACGCGGACAGGTGGCAGACCGCCCGCATCTGGAGACATTCCTGTCGCAGTTGCAAACGGGCGCCAGCATCCTCGAGCTAGGATGCGGCGGCGGGCAGGACAGCGAATACATGCTGGCAGCCGGTTTCGATGTGCACCCGACCGATGGAACGCCCGACATCGCCAAAGCGGCGGAAACCCGGCTCGGCATTCCTGTCAGAACGTTGCTGTTCGAAGATCTCGATGAGGTCGGGCGCTATCATGGCATCTGGGCCAATGCCTGCCTGCTGCACGTGCCCCGCCCTGCCCTGCCGGGCATCATCGGCCGCATCCACACCGCGCTGAAACCGGGCGGGATCTTTTACGCGAGCTTCAAGGCCGGGGAGGCTGAAGGGCGCGATACGTTCGGCCGCTATTACAATTATCCATCGAGCTCATGGCTGGAGGAGCTTTATGGGCGATATGACTGGACGGGCGTAGAGATCGAAGCCCGACAGGGAAGCGGTTACGACAAGCTGCCGACAGACTGGCTGCATGTCACGGCCAAAAAGCGCTGACCAACCGCCACAAGTTGACGGTTGCAAAAAGGTGCTGCACCCGTTTTAATCGCCGTTCTCAATTGAAGGCATGATCCGGTTTACCCTTTTGGGACAAACCGGCCGGGAGACGGCGTTGTACAGCATTTCCGACTATCGCGACTGCCTGTCGCATGGACCCATCATAGCAGAAAGGGTCTGGACGGCCTGGTGGCAGGGTAGCGGCCTCAAGGTGGACGATGTCATCGAGCACCTCAAAGAGATGACCAATCCTTACGCCCTCCCCACCGGCTTTGTCGCCCATGATGGAGACGCCTATGTCGGCTCCGCCTTTCTCATTCATTCCGATCTCGAGGAACGCCCGCAATATCTTCCCTGGGTCGCCGCGCTCTGGGTGGAGGAAGGCCGCCGCCGCTCAGGCGTGGCGCGCGCCCTGATGCAGACCGCAACAAAGAGGGCCGCCGAACTCGGTTACGACACGGCCTACCTCTGCTGCGAGGCAGGGCTTGAGGAGTATTACATCAACTGCGGCTGGAGCATCCTCGAAGGGGGCGTCGGCCAGCACGATCTGACCGTGCTGACCTACAAGACCTGACGCGGCCGGCCCTTTCCCACCATTCGTCACCGCGTCTGAACCATAGGAGGAACCATGCGACCGCCGAAAGCCATCATGGAAACCGCGATCTATGTGAATGATCTCGAAGCCGCCGAGGCTTTCTACCGCGATGTCTTTGGGCTGGAGATCATCGGCAAGGTGCCCGGAAGCTTCGTCTTTTTCAGATGCGGGCAGCAGGTACTGCTGGTTTTCGACCCAGAGAAGTCGCGCAAGGCCGATCCCGACAACCCCATTCCCCGCCATGGCACGGCCGGTGCAGGCCACTTCTGCTTTTACGCAAGGGACAAAACGGAGGTAGACGGCTGGAAAGCGCACTTCGAAACGCTCAAAATTCCCGTCGAGCACTATCACCGTTGGCCGAATGACAGCTATTCGGTTTATATCCGCGATCCCTCCGGGAACTCTGTGGAAGTGGGAGAAGGCAAGCTCTGGGGATTTTGAATAGGACTGGCCGCAAAGAAACAGGATACCGTGAAGAATATCTATGTCGTAACTCACCCTCAGTCGGTCCACCATATCGAGAACCGGGTCGGCGGCTGGTATGATACCGGACTGACTCCACATGGCAGGAACGATGCGGAGGCGGCGGCGGAAAGGCTGGCGATGCTGGTCGGCGGCGAACCCGTGGAAATCGTCAGCTCCGACCTGCTTCGTGCCACGCAGACCGCAGAAATCATCGCGGAACGCTTCGGGCAGCCAATGGAGACCATGCGCGACCTCAGGGAAATGAGTTACGGCGAGGCCGAAGGCATGCCGCAGCAATGGCTTGATGAGCGTCAAATCCCAGCACCGCATCATAATCGCCTTGACCATCGCGGCGGCATTGCCGATGGGGAGACACGACGCGAATTTGCCGAAAGGGTCTATCGGGCCGTGGACATGATCATCGCGCGGCCCTGTCCCACGCAGATCATCGTGACCCATGGTTTTGCCCTGACCTTCGTCATCGCGGCATGGATCAAGATGCCGATCGACGGCGCAGGTTATGTCAGCTTCCCGGCGCGCTCCGGCAGCATCACCCATTTGAAGGAAGACGATTACTGGCAAAACCGCGCCGTCGTTTCACTGGCGAATGTTTCGCATCTGCAGGATCTTGCCTCGCGATAGCGACATTTGCTCGTGATCAGTCGACGCAGACAATATGACCTGCGTTATTCCGGCCTTGAGCCGGAAACCAGCCAACGCGCGTCTGCGCGGAGAAAAGACTCTTTTCAGCCCAAAAACTCGGGCTGGCTGGATACCGGCTCAAGGCCGGTATGACGAATAGAGGAAGCAATTGCTCCCTCTATCATTCCCAAAGATTGCCCTTAGATCAGATCTGGCGGACCACGATCTCTTCTTCCGCATCGACCGCCAGCGGGTTCTTCAGCGGCAGGCCGAAACCGGCGGCCTCGATCTCAAACACGTCGCCCTCTTCCGGCTTGATACCTTCGGCGAAGGAAAGCGTTGCCGTGCCGAACATGTGCACATGAACATCGCCAGGCGCACGGAACAGGCCGTATTTGAAGTGGTGATATTCGAGGTTCGCGAAGGTGTGGGACATGTTGTCCTCACCCGAAACGAACGGCTTTTCGAAGATGACCTTGTCGCCGCGACGAATGCGCGAGGTACCACGAATATCGGACGGCGGTGCGCCGACGCGGATTTCGGGGCCGAAACTCGCCGGACGCAGCTTGGAATGGGCAAGGTAAAGATAGTTGATCCGCTCGGTGACGTGATCGGAAAACTCGTTCGACACGGCAAAACCGATACGCACCGCTTCACCCTTGTCCGAAATGACGTAGATACCCGCCATCTCAGGTTCTTCGCCGCCATCGAGCGCGAAGGATGGCGAGGTGAGCGCCGCACCCGGTGCTGCCGCCACATGGCCGTTGCCCTTGTAGAACCACTCAGGCTGCACGCCCTTTTCACCGGCCTTCGGCTTGCCGTTTTCGAGCCCCATGCGGAACATCTTCATGGAGTCCGTCAGGCTTTCTTCCGCCGCTTCCGTGGTCTTCTTGTGCATGCTGTCGCGGGTTGCGGCCGAACCGAGATGGGTGAGGCCGGTGCCGGCCAGATGCAGATGCGCCGGATCGGGGTGGGTGATCGGCGGCAGGAAGCGACCTTCGGCGTAAGCCTTTTCAAGATCGACGGCATCACCCAGACCGTGCGCCGAAATGACGTCGGCGAGGTTCTTGCCGCCATTGGCGGCCTCCATGGCAAGCGCATAAACGGACGCTGCGCCCTTGACTGCGCGTGCCTCTCCGCCTTCTTCGCGAACCGCTACGATGATGTTGCCACTGGCATCTTTGATCTGTGAAATGAGCACGGGATTTCCTTCCTCCGGCGCCAAGCGCCTTTATCTCTTCTACGCGGCGCAATGCGCCTGCATCTTATGAAAGTGGCCGGAAACCGGCCACTTTTTGGACTGCGATAGGGGTGAGCCGATCAGCCCTTGTTCTTGTTGTAGACGTCGAAGAACACGGCGGCGAGCAGCACGAGGCCCTTGACCATCTGCTGGAAGTCGATGCCGAGGCCGACGATCGACATGCCGTTATTCATCACGCCCATGATGAAGGCGCCGATGACCGCACCGGTGATCTTGCCAACGCCGCCGGATGCCGAAGCGCCGCCGATGAAGCAGGCCGCGATCACGTCAAGCTCGAAGCCCACGCCGGCCTTCGGCGTTGCCGAGTTGAGGCGGGTCGCGATGATCATACCGGCGAGACCGGCAAGCACGCCCATGTTGACGAAAGTCAGGAAGCTCAGGCGTTCGGTATTGATACCGGAAAGCTTGGTCGCCTTCTCGTTACCGCCCATGGCGTAGACGCGGCGGCCAATGGTCGTGCGGCGCGTCACGAAGCTGTAGAGCGCGATCAGCACCAGCATCACGATCAGCACGTTGGGCAGACCGCGATAGGTGGAAAGCTGATAGCCGAGGAAGAGGATGGCAGCAGCGATGACCAGATGCTGGACGACGAAGAAGCCAAAAGGTTCGACATCGATGCCGTGCTTCACATTCACGACGCGGCGGCGCCAAGCGAGATAGAAGAGCACGACGGGGATAAGCACGGTCAGGATCATCGAGGTCGTGTTCAAACCTTCGATGCCGCCGATATCGGGCAGGAACCCGGTGCTGATGATCTGGAAATCGGTCGGGAACGGGCCGATATTCTTGCCGCCGAGCACGAAGAGCGTGAGGCCGCGGAACACCAGCATGCCCGCCAGCGTCACGATGAAGGACGGAATGCGGTGATAGGCGATCCAGTAACCCTGGGCAGCACCGATGATACCGCCAATGACGAGGCAAATCAGCGCCGCCAGAAATGGGTTCATGCCCCATTGCACTGTCAATATGGCCGCGATCGCGCCGACGAAGGCAACGATGGAGCCGACCGAAAGGTCGATATGCCCCGCCACGATGACCAGCAGCATGCCCAGCGCCATGATGACGATGAAGGAGTTCTGCAGGATGAGGTTGGTCAGGTTCACAGGGCGGAACAGGATACCGCCGGTGTAGAACTGGAAGAAAACCATGATGGCGACGAGCGCGATCAGCATGCCGTATTCGCGGATGTTGGAGCGAATATACGACCCGACCGAGATGACGTTACTTTCTTCGTTTGTGGTGTTTGCCGAACTCATGAGTTCTTCTCCCCTGAGCGCATGATAGCGCGCATGATGCTTTCCTGGCTCGCCTCTGCCTTCGGCAATTCAGCGACGATGCGGCCTTCGTTCATGACGTAGATGCGGTCGCAATTGCCGAGCAGTTCGGGCATTTCCGATGAGATCATCAGAACGCCTTTACCTTCGGCAGCGAGCTGGTTGATGATGGTGTAGATTTCGTATTTCGCGCCGACATCGATACCGCGGGTCGGTTCATCGAGGATCAGCACGTCAGGATTGGAGAACAGCCACTTGGACAGCACGACCTTCTGCTGGTTGCCGCCCGAGAGGTTGACTGTTTCCTGGAAAATGCCCGAAGACCGGATGCGCAGGCGCGTGCGGAAATCGCTCGCCACCTTCATTTCCTTGATATCGTCGATGACGCTGGCATTCGAGACGCCGGCGAGATTGGCCAGCGTGGTGTTGTGCAGGATATTGTCGTTGAGCACGAGACCAAGATGTTTGCGGTCTTCCGTCACATAGGCGAGACCTGCATCGATCGCCTTGCGCACGGTGCTCACATCCACCGGCTTGCCGTGGAGCAAGACGTCGCCGCTGATCTTGTGGCCGTAGGACTTGCCGAACACGCTCATCGCAAATTCGGTGCGCCCTGCGCCCATCAGGCCGGCGATACCGACGACTTCGCCCTTGCGCACGGTAATGTTGATGTCGTGCAGAACCTGGCGGTCACGATGCTGCTGGTGATAGGCATTCCAGTTCTTCACTTCGAGAATGGTCTCGCCGATCGGCACGTCGCGCGGCGGATAACGATCCTCGAGATCGCGTCCCACCATGTTGCGGATGATCACATCCTCACTGATTTCTTCCTTGTGACAGTCGAGCGTCTTCACGGTCATGCCGTCACGCAGCACGGTGATCTGGTCGGCCACCTTGCGCACTTCGTTCAGCTTGTGGGTGATGATGATCGACGTCATGCCCTGCTTGCGGAATTCCATCAGCAGGTTCAGCAGCGCCTCGGAATCGCTTTCGTTGAGCGATGCCGTCGGCTCGTCGAGGATGAGCAGCTTCACGCTCTTCGACAGCGCCTTGGCGATTTCGACCAGCTGCTGCTTGCCCACGCCGATATCCGTGATCAGCGTCTCCGGCGATTCCTTCAGACCCACCTTCTTCAGGAGTTCGCGGGTCCGGTTGAAGGTCTGCTGCCAGCTGATGACGCCGTTCGAGGCGACTTCGTTTCCAAGGAAGATGTTTTCCGCAATCGACAGAAGCGGCACGAGCGCCAGCTCCTGGTGAATGATGATGATACCAATATCTTCGCTGTCGTTGATGGCGCGAAAGTTTCTGACGGCGCCTTCATAATGGATTTCGCCCTCATAAGAGCCGGCGGGGTAAACACCGGAAAGGACCTTCATCAAGGTCGACTTTCCCGCGCCGTTCTCACCGACGAGTGCGTGGATCTCACCCTCTTTCACCTTGAGGTTAACGTTCTCAAGCGCTTTCACGCCCGGAAACGTCTTGGTGATGTTCCGCATTTCGAGAATGGTATTGGCCATATCGCAATCCAGCGCCCGATTAGTTCAGGCGTTTTTATTTTTATGGAAAAACGGGGATGACGCCAAGCCATCCCCGCATGTGTCTTCAGCTTATTTCAGCTGGTCTTCCTTGTAGTAACCGCCATCGACGAGAACCTGCTTGTAGTTCTCCTTGGTCACGGCAACAGGCTTCAGGAGGTAGGACGGAACGACCTTGACGCCATTTTCATAGGTCTTGGTGTCGTTCACTTCCGGTTCCTTGCCTTCCATGACAGCGTTGACCATGTTCACGGTCACCTTGGCGAGTTCGCGGGTGTCCTTGAAGATGGTGGAGTACTGCTCGCCGGCAATGATCGACTTCACGGAAGGAACCTCAGCGTCCTGACCGGAAACGACCGGCAGCGGCTGCTCCTTCGTGCCATAACCAACGCCCTTGAGCGAGGAGATGATGCCGATGGACAGACCGTCGTAAGGCGACAGAACGGCGTCAACCTTGGCATCGGTGTAGTAGGCCGAGAGAAGGTTATCCATGCGGGCCTGGGCCGTTGCCGGATCCCAGCGCAGCGTGCCGACCTTGTCCATGCCGGTCTGGCCGGACTTCACGACCAGCTTGCCGCTGTCGATGTAAGGCTGGAGAACCGACATTGCGCCATCATAGAAGAAGAAGGCGTTGTTGTCGTCCGGGGAGCCGCCGAACAGTTCGATGTTGAACGGACCCTTGCCGTCCTTCAGACCAAGCTTGTCAACGATCGAAGTCGCCTGCAGAACGCCAACCTGGAAGTTGTCGAAGGTGGCGTAGTAGCTGACGTCGCCGCTGTTGCGGATCAGGCGGTCATAAGCGATGACCTTGATGCCCTGCTGTCCAGCCTGCTTCAGAACGTCCGACAGCGTGGTGCCATCGATCGATGCGATCACGAGGACCTTGACGCCCTTGGTAACCATGTTTTCGATCTGGGAAAGCTGGTTCGGAATATCGTCGTCAGCATACTGCAGGTCGGTGGTGTAACCGGCTTCCTGAAGCTGCTTTACGATGTTGTTGCCGTCGTCGATCCAGCGTGCGGACGATTTGGTCGGCATTGCGATACCGACAGAACCCTTGTCCTGTGCGAAAACCGGCGCTGCGAAAGAAGCAGCACCGATGGCACAAGCTGCCATCAGCGAAATAATGGACTTCATAAACTCTCTCCCTTGAGCCCTTCTATGGCGCCCGCTGCTGCGGTGCACCATGAAATTCATGCCGTCAGAGGAAGAAGCCGCATTGCGCTCGTTCCTTTTCGCACATGCGAAACGGAACAGCTGCCGCTCCTCCCCGGCATTCCGCAAATTGTTCTGAATCCATATAACTGTCAAATAGAATATATCGGTTTCCATATATCAATTTTGATATATTAAATCGATACAAAAACCGATGAGGGGTATAAACTGCGAATGAGCAACCAAAGAGTGTATGAGCAGGCGCAAACGACGGACGCCCTTTTTGTCTTCGAAGACAACCCTCTTCTGCGGGCTGGATTGAAGATGAGCCACCTGCGCATGCTGGTCATGATAGAGGAGCACGGTCAGGTCAGCGCGGCTGCCGCCGCCATGAACATGACCCAGCCCGCCGCCTCGCGCATGCTCGCGGAAATGGAAGCGATCGTCAAATCACCCCTTTGTCAGAGAGCCTCGCGCGGCGTGGTGCTGACGAAATTCGGCGAGGCGCTGGCGCGTCGGGCCCGCACCATCCTTCTGGAACTGCGCGAAGCGAGCCGCGAACTCAACCAGATGAAATCGGGAAGCGGCGGCTCCGTCTTCATCGGCGCTGTCACCGCACCGGCGATCAGCCTTGTGGTTCCCGCCATAAGGCGCGCAATGGATACCTATCCCGGCATTGAAATCAACGTTCAGGTGGAAAGCAGCAACGTGCTGGCTCGCGAATTACTGGCGGCCCGGCACGATTTTATCATCGGCCGTATCCCCGATGATTTCGATCCGAGCCTTTTCTCCATCCACGAAATCGGCATCGAGCGGGCCTGTCTGGTGGTGCGCCAGGACCATCCACTGCTGTTGCGCGGCGAGCCCGTGACCCTGCAGGACCTCTCCGCCTATGACTGGGTGTTCCAACCGCCGGGCGCGCTGTTGCGCAGAACCATGGAGGATGTGTTCCTGACCCATGGCGTCGCCATGCCGCGCAACGTCATCAACACACCCTCCGTCGTACTGACGCTCGCTTTGGTCTGCAACACGGATGCCATCGCGCCCATTGCGCAGGACATGGCGGAGTTCGTGGCCGGCCAGCAGGCCGATATCGGCCGAACCCGCATCCTGCCGACGGATTTCGAACTTGTGGTGAAGCCCTATAGCATCATCACCACCAAAGGCAGGGTCCTGCCGCCCAGCGCCCGTCTGCTTTACGATCTGGTGCTGGATGAGAGCCGGAAGCTGACGGGCCTTTGATGGCTGCAAGCCCGGCACCATTTTCATGCGCTAAACAAGCCGCATCATCCAACCGGCACAGGAAAGCCGCATGCTCTTCGGACAATCCGTCTTTCAGTCGGTCGTTGAACGGCTGAAGCAGGAGAAAGAAGAACGGGACGAAAGCCTGGATCAGCGACCGCCTGCCGGCCATCGTATCGCCGGCTTCAGCTCGGGCTTTGTCATCGATACCCATAGCGAGGCGCCACCGGAAAAAAACGGGAATCTCGATGCCTACTTCGCCTTCCTGGCGGAGCCCGCACCGCCGCCGGGGCCAACACCGCAGCCGGAGCCTGAGGCCATGCCGGCGCATCTTGAAAAAACCTCGCTGGCGGACGTCTCCGCGGAACTCGCCATTCAGGACACCGACACGGCTGCCACGCTTGCGGAAAAGCGTCGTGCCTTTGCCCGCCTTAACCACCCCGACCGGGTAAAACCGCAGTTCCGGCACAATGCAACGCAGCGCATGACTGCGGCCAATCTGCTGATCGATCAGGCCATCCGCATGTTACGAACGCGCGAGCATTTCAGGTAAAATCGGCCGTGCTGAAGCAAGAGGTATTAGACGAAGGAAAGGGACGCCTCAACCGGCGTCGTTTTTATCGGCTGGCGTGCTGTCGACCGCGGGAACGTCGGCAACGTCGGCGCTTTTCGCGCTGGCATTTGCCGGCTTGAATTTCACCAACAGTTCGTAAGCGGCGTAGGCGCCGATGCCGGCAACGATGGTCCCCCAGAAAAACTCGCGATTGACGAATTCGATGATTGCCCATGCGGCGCAGAAGCCAACGATGAGCAACCGGACCCACAGCGGCCGGTAAAGCGGATGACTCGTATCGATATTCAGCATGGCGCTCCGTCCCGGACCTTTCCCGTCGATCAGTCAGCACCCCGATCTCCCTTCAGAAGTCGAGATGCGCATGCGTCTTGGCGGTTTCAGAGGAAAATTGCAACGCAATTCGAACCCCAGCCGATCAGGCTGCCGTGAAGAGAAGGCTCGGAAGCGATGATTGAGCGGCAACGGTCAGTCGCGCAGACGCCCCAGCAGGGACAGGAGTTGATCGCGTGCTTTTTTGCCACCGATCCGGTCGATCAGCTTTTCTTCACGGTCGCGCCAGCTGTCGGAAAGGCGGTCGAGCAAGTCGCTGCCTTCCTCGGTCATGTCAAGGAAATGAACGCGCCTGTCCTCTTCCGACTTGCGGCGGACAAGCAGGCCCTTTTCTTCCATGCTGTCGACGATCGCGACGAAATTTGCTCGCTGGATGCCAAGGGCTTCAGCAACATCGCTCTGCTTGAGGCCCGGATTACCGCCGACGATGACCAGAACGGAAAAATCGGCGGGTCGCAAACCGTGCCCGGCCAGCACCTCGGCAAAATCATTTGCCACGGCAAGTTGAGAGTGTCTCAAGTGATAACTGATCGCCGTCGTCAGCAAGCCGTAGTCAATTCCCGTCATCGCCGCGTCGCCGGAGCTGCCGCGCTCGGCCTTTTCCATCTGCGGCCCGTTGCTATGTGCCAGTCGCAAAGCCATCCGATCCCCCGCCTGATTCGCCTCTCGCATTGCCCGAACTATAGCCGACAACGCCGCAAAACTGTATCCCTAATAAATGTAGATGATACTAATATTGTAGAATAATTTGACAGTTAATGCCCGCTACCGAAAAACGTAAGCGGAATTCACGCGCTCGCCGACAAGAAAAGTATGACTATTTATAAGCTAATTTACAAGAGCAAAAAATGCCTCTGGGTCGGCGCGCAAAGGCATTTCAGTGATTGCAATCACCCGACGGCAGGAAAAAGCCGAACCCGCAAATTTCCCCCATAAGATACTACTTATAGGAGAATGAGAAGCTCCGTCGAAAAGACAATACGTCAAATGACCCATCTTGGCACCCGGCGGTCCGCACGCCAGATGCCCAAGAACCACGTCCCCGACTGGCCGCACCGGAAATCCGATCAGCTTTCGTAAATCTTCGATTTTTAGACATTGATGCCGACACCAAGCTAGGGTATGAACCAACCGCTGCACGCGATTCAAGCGTGACCGCTGCACCCGTAGCTCAGCTGGATAGAGTGTTGGATTCCGATTCCAAAGGTCACAGGTTCGAATCCTGTCGGGTGCGCCATTTTACTCAACTAACATATTGTTTTTATTGGCACATCAGGTGATTTCATGACCTACATAGTACAAAGAAAGGTACAAATTGAGAAAAATAACGAAGGAGCTTGCAAACCTCTACCGGAATGAAAAGAGCGGAGTTTACGTTTTTCGAAGGGCAATCCCTGAGAAATATCGTGATCTAGCTGGGAAACGGGAATTCAAATTTTCCCTTAAAACGACTGATTTCAAGACAGCCCTAGAAAACTTCGAAGCTGCAAAAAATGCCGTCGACAAAATGATGCTCGACTTAAGTCGCGGGAAATCCATCAGGGAATCTATCACGTTTGACGAGTCAGCCACTCTAGCGAAAGCACAAGGACGAGAACTGCGCCCGCTCAAACAGCTTTTGAGCGATTCCGCCGAAATCCTTGCCGCCCACGCCCAGTGGAAAAACACCTCGCGCGCAACGCCAGAAATATTCAAATCATATTTTAACGCCGGCACGACCGATGTGCGGATATCCGAACTCGTTAGCTGCTACGAGCGCGAACAAGCACATAACCTTGTCGATCTGAACATTCGCGATCAAAAGAAAAAAGTCGCGCCCCTTAAGTTGGCATGCAAGGATCTTGTTGATCACCTTAAAGAGGACAAGCTACTAGGAAGCCTTACGGATAACGACGCAAAAACGTACGAGAGCGTCCTAAAATCCCGAATTGCAGACCAGAAGATAAAAGCGAATACCGCCAACAAGCGCCTCGTAGCTCTGAGAACTCTGATAAAAACTTATCTTGGCTCGAAGGGCGTGAAAAAAAATTCGCGTCAGACTCCTTTCGACGAAATGAAGTTTAAGGAAAAGCGTACCAAACGCGTGGCCTTTTCTGTAGGCTTCGTGAGAGATCATTTGTTAAAGGCTGGCGCACTCGCAGGACTGAACGACCAAGCCAGTAACTTGGTTTTTGCCTTGATCGACACTGGTTGCGGCTTCAAAGAGTTATGCGGTCTCGATCCTTTGGACATAAGGCTTGATGCGGATATCCCGCACATACTAATCAGACCTAACGCCAACCGCACACTGAAGACCGATTTCCGCGAGCGCACAATCCCTCTCGTAGGTCTCGCTTTAACGGCATTCAAAAATTGCCCCGCGGGTTTCTCGCGATATTCGGGTCCGACTGGCTATGAGAGCGCATCTGCTACAATCAACAAATTTCTGAAGCAAAACAACCTTGATGAACAAGGCCAATGTACAGCGAACGGACTTCGACACTTATTCAAGGATAGACTCCGTGAGCATAATATTGGTTCGGAACTCCAAGATTGCTTGATGGGTCATCAAACACCGGGCATGTCACCAGAATATGGGAAAGGCTTCAGTTTGAAAGCGCGCCTTGCGGCAATGAACGAACTCGAAACCGACTTCAGTTGATATTGACAATTTTCTGAAAATCGTCTAGTAAAATTGTACAACATCGAAAATTTTGACAATAACATGGCTCGGGATGATTTCACTCGAGCTTTTTCTGTTTGTGAAATATTCATATTAACATAGCGATCTTATTATCGCGTAGAAATAGAAAGGATTTTTTATATTGCAGCCGACAAAACCCGAAGCCGTACTCGAAGCGCTGAAAGAAATTGGGGAGTACGCCTATAAAAATGGGTTAAAAGACGAGTACCACCTTATAAACGAAGAATACAGAAGACTATACAAAGAATTCGATATGGAGAGACCAGCGTGGGTGACTCTCCATTGATTTTTAAATCTAGTTTATGGTTATCATTACGTGAAAATTTATTGAAAGGAACTGAGTTAGAATACGCATGAAAAAAAGAATTTATACTGAATATCTAAATTATAACACTGCTTCAAATATCTTGCATGCATTTGATTTTTCTAAATTTATTGGAAAGCCGTTGAATGTTCTTATTACCATAAATTTCTATGATTATAAGAATGCTTATAAAAAATTTCAAAAGATTAGAGAGTTATATAGTGGATGGATACGCGCGAAGCGTAAGAAGTCTGGTAAGACTTCTTATTTAAATCCTTGGGTTTATGTATTTGAAAAACCGCATTCGAATTTGCATGTTCATTGGGCTATTAATATTGAAGATGATTTCATCTTAGATTTATATGAAAAGCTTGAAAAATGGATTCCAAAATATGTTGGTTGTATCAAAAAAAGACAGATAGATGTAAGACCCATCAACATTTACAATGACAAGGTTTTGGCAAACTATCTTGTAAAGGGTGTAAATCCTTTTGCTTCGAAAAGATTGAACTTGGAAAAATATCGTAAATACCAAGGTCTTGTCCACGGCCCGCGAGCGAGCGCGGCTCGGTGTCTTGGCAAGGCAGCGAGAAAGAAGGCTGGTTTCATACCACGCCGTGATCGCTATAAATGGGCAACGATGCATCCTGAGTTGATGATCGGACACATTCGGCCAGCAGATTGGGATTTGCGTGTGGCCAAAGCGCAATCACAGCGTAATAAGCAAAAGTCCGCTGGGAAAACAAAAAACACTTCGTTTTCGGGAAAAAGGAATCGCTCATCGAAAACGGGCGGTGCGCCAGTGTTATATGGTCCTGTCGGTCGTCAAAGGTCGAGTCTTATTCAATCTCGATAGAGTGGATCGAGAGCAACCTGTGGCAGCCACAATGCTGTTCCAGCTCTGACCGCTGGCAAGCATTTTTAGGATGGCAGCGTTTCTCGCATCGTTTGCAGGGCGGCCCTTGTAGAGACCGGCACCCTTCGCTTTTGCAATTCCTTGCATTTGACGACGTCTCCGGTCCTCGTAGTCCTTACGAGCAATAGCGGCGATCATATCCAACATCATGCTGTTGATGGCTTCACTCATCCGCATGGTGAATTCGTCAGCGTTTGATGACATCAACGACCATGAAGTCGGCAGGTCCAGAGCAACAACTCTCACCTGCCGGCTTCTGATTTCATTTTTCAGCTTTTCCCAATCCTCAGAATTGAGGCGGCTTAAGCGGTCTACCTGTTCAATGAGCAAAATGTCTCCCGGCTGGGAATCAGAAAGCAGCCTGAATAGCTCGGGCCTCTGCAAAGATGCTCCGCTCTCGTTCTCAACGTAGGATGCAGCGATCTTCAGACCTCGCTCTTTTGCGAAAGAAAGCAAATCCGTTTTTGCGCGGTTCGCATCCTGTTCTTTCGTTGAGGCTCTGAGGTAGGCTCGGACAAACATTTATAGCACCACAGTTCGTTTAATATGGTTCTATAATACTCAGTTCGATTTAAGTTTCAATAAGTGAATTATCGAACCAGAATGCGGACGGTTCGATTGAGGTATACCTTCTTGGGCAGCACATCACAGAGGTAGTAGATCTCCAAACAAACTATATCACCAATCTCGGTGTCCACGACACATGCGTTGCCGCACCATCCCTTCGACTATTGAAACTTTATCTGCGCAGTTTTGGGTGATATGACTACCCGACACAACTCAAGATAGCTTATCCAAATGTATGATTTTAGCTTTAGCAGAGAGAGCCTGAATAGAGAATTTTCCCGCGAAGACTTCCGCTCCATGCCTGAACTCATCGATCAGGGAGCACGTGCTGAAATCGTTGCGTCAGCAGAAGGTTACGCAGCGGATGGTTTTAGCCGGCTGCTTTTGGAACGATCAAACGTGAAAGGACGAGACCTGTACCAGCACGGCTCGCTTCCTAAGGAACTTGTACTTCGTAAACTATCTCGAAATCTGAGAGTAATAACAAAAGTCAGGCAAGCCAACAGAGATGACATCGTCAAATCACTGATCTGTTTATTGGGCGAAGGAGAAGATTTTGATGTTTACAGAATCGACATTAAGAACTTTTATCCGTCATTAGACAGAGCATATATCGATAGCCTCTTGTGTGCCGACTCGAGCCTACCTGCTGCATCTTACTCGGTGTGGAAATCATTCTCAGAATCATTACGGTCTCAGAGTATTTCCGGTTTGCCACCCGGCCTCTCAATAAGTGCGACATTGTCGGAATATGCTATGCGAGATTTTGATCGCGGAGTGGCAAATCTGCCGGGAGCATACTATTTCGCCCGATATGTAGATGACATGGTTATACTGCGCTTTGGCAAACCGGAGGAGGTAGATTTCCTAAAATCGGTCGCCAGCCTCCTGCCGCCGGGCCTAATATTGCACCCGGTGAAGACGAGAAAATTCCCTTTTCGTGAAAAGGCAGCTGACATTTCCGAGGATGGGTCACTTGAGTTTTTAGGGTATCAATTTTCTGTCTCCAAAAGGTATAAAGAACACAACAAGTGGATGAGAAAAGTCAGTGTCGATATTGCGAAAAACAAGATCTCGAAAATCAAGAGCAGGATAGTTTTATCAATAGTAGACTATCTAAATGGAGGATCTTTCCGAGATTTAGAAGATCGAATACGTATTATAACTGGCAACTATCACATCTATGATCACGTTAAAAGCTTTAGACGAAAAGTTGGAATATATTATAACTATAACCAGATAACAATGGAAACCTCAGTTGGTCTTCCTGAACTAGACCGTTTTTTGAAAGGCATGCTTCTTTCCAGAAGCGGCAACGTTTGCCGGCGACTCCATGCTAGACTTACTCCAGATCTGCGACGGCAGCTACTTAAATACAGCTTTTCTTCGTCCTTCCAGTCGAAAACACACTACCACTTCAACTCTACGCGGCTGTCTGAAATTATCGATTGTTGGAAATATGAGTAAGTTCAAATATATTAAAGGAAATCTGCGCCGCGGAGATTTTATCCGAAGCATCTTGACTGACACGTCGCCCTACGAGGCGCCCCTCATCGTCTCGAATGATGGTTTCTACAATAATTTGACGAACATAGATAGCTTTAATTCAAGTAATTTTTCGCTTATCAGCGAGCTTATTACGAATAACAAGGAAAACTACACAATACCTTATAGGTATACTATAACTAAAGATGAAATTTCAGTGAGACGCCTCAGTCTTATTCATCCGGCGTCGCAATTCGAGATGGCGAAATTTTATAAAAAGTATGACTCCCTTATCTGTCACTTTGCCTCCCGCAGCCCTTTTTCTATTAGGTTTCCAAGCAAGGTCGGAAGTACTTTCTTTTTTTCGACACCTATCGCCGATGCCAATAAATATCGTAACAACAAAATTGACACGGCAGATCTGGATAAGTTTGTCCGAAACCCCGCCTCATACTTTGCGTATTCTGGGTTCGACCGTCTGTATAAATTTTACGGTTCGGGCGCGTTCGTACGACTTGAGAAGCGCTTCCCGCTAATGGCGCTGATGGACATATCCAAGTGCTTTGACAGCATATATACGCATAGCGTTAGCTGGGCCATCAAAGATCCGGAAAACTCCAAAAAAAATACAGCCGCCTCCTCATTCGGAAACGAATTTGACAAGCTAATGCAAAGCTCAAACTACAGTGAGACAAACGGCATTTGTATAGGCCCGGAGATAAGCCGCATTTTTGCAGAAATAATTTTGCAGAAAGTAGATGTCGATATAATTCAAGAGGCCAAAAATGAAGGAATTATATTCGGAAGAGACTTTTCTTGCAAACGATACGTTGACGATTATATTATATTCTGCAACACAGACGTCCAAAAACAAAAGTTAATAGGCATTGTGTCACACTGCTTATCGCAGTTTAACCTTCATTTAAATAATCAAAAGCTCCAGCATTTCAGTCGGCCATTTTTGACGCCGAAATCACATATCGTCAACGCGACGAGAAACCGACTTGCTCGCCTTTTCGAGACAATCGTGGAACTTGGTGGTCAGAATCTTTTGCTTCCCAAGAGGATCTTGCGCCCCGGCGCGTTCGTGAAATCGTTCATCTCTTCCATAAAAAGCGGTTGCTTCGAGGAAGATGCGAACTATGACATGGTTGCGAATTATGTCATCTCAAGCTTATGCAAGAGAGTTGAACGGCTTATACGCGATTTCGACGAAGCGATTAATCACGATAGTGGCTTGATCGACCTGTATCCCGACAGCATCTCCGCGTTGATGGAACTGGTTTTCTTTTTTTACACTGTTAATCCAACGGTGGCTTCGTCTTACAATGTAAGCCGGGCGATTGTGCTTTCTTCTAGATTTATCAGTGAAAAACATCCTTCCCATCTCAAGAAAATTGCTACCCAAATTCAAATGTGGGTCAACGAATTCATAAAGAGCAGCAGCTACTTAAAGCGTTCATCACCAAGATCAAAGGTGCCCATTGAGCTATTAAATGTATTAATCGCCTCATCTGAACTAGGTAATTATAATTCTGTGAATGAAAAATGGCTGATCGACAATGTGATTAGCGTCGATCATATTGAGTATTTCTCGATAATATCTTGCCTATACTACATTAAAGAAAAGGATAATTTCTCCGGCCTCCGAAATCAGATAGAAGAAAAGATAGGGAAAATTCTCAACGGCTGTGTAAATGTCAAGCGTTCCGCTCATGACGCTCAATTGGCTTTGGACGTGCTGTCCTGCCCATACTTGAGCACTAAGTTGCGCAGGAAAATTTTGACTGAAATCCGCAAGATTTGCGGTTTGCCCAAAAGGACTAATGCCGAGTTGGACATCGATCTAGCGGAGCTTAGAGATAAGCCTTGGTTTGTTCAGTGGGAGACACTTGATATGATGGCAATGATCAGAAAGAAAGAGTTGAGCGCGGTATATTAATCGGTTATGCAAAATCGGAAGCCGTCAATACCGCTATACTGCCCCTATCAAGGTGAAAGAAAGCCGACGAGTGGAGCAGATTTGACAGCCGTTTGGTTTTGAAGTGGGTAATTGGTCGCTTCAAAACAAACGCCCTGAGCGGCAGGCGAGGTTCGTTTGTCGCACACACGCCACGCGTGAGATGGCTTCCGCTTTTTTCTAACACAAAGCAAAATAAAGGCGACCGACTGGCCGCCTAAAACTCGCTCACAAGTAGGCTATTCTCCTACGGAAAGGACTTTGCCGCGCTCGCGCTCGCTAGTTCTTTCCCTTTTGCATCCAGCGCCTTCACCGTGAACGTGTAACGGTGTTTAGTTGGCGGGCATGGTCCTTTGTAACGGAATGCGCCGTAAGGGATATCCGCTTGCCCAGTGTAGTCGACTTTCCCGCCACCATGATAAAAGTCCGGTGCGTCCAAATCCTTCATCAGAAACGAAAGCTTGTTCGTTCCAGCAGGTACGCCAGAAACTTTGAATGGCGGCGATTTGCTGTCAAAGCATTTTCCGGTAGGCCCCCACTCGAACGAAGCTTTCATTCCTGCGAAGGCGGTTCCCGATAACGCCAGAGAAAGTACTAATCCTAAAAGAATGCGCATTGAAATTCCCCAATATAGATTTGCTGTTTCAGCCTAGTGTGTCGCCCATGTAATGCAACTTAAATTTGATTAATTACGCGGTGAAAATGTGATTACATCAACCCGCAGCGACAACGGCTTTCTTGGTGCCGAACGTTGCCAGCAAACCGCCGATGAACGCGAGCACCATGCAAATCGCTACAAGCATGCCCCCGAGAACGGCTCCTACGACGGCACACAGCATGAGGAGCATTCCAGGAGTTTTCGTTTTGGCACCCATCGCGACTGCTCCGAGCACGATGGTCAGGAACGAGAAGGCAACACCACCCCATCCAAGACCGACAACCGTGGATGCGCCTTCAGCTTCGAGTCCTGCACCGATACCGCCAATCAACAATGTTGCCAAAGCCGCGATGACACCGAAGATGCCCGCAACGAGACCGATAATTCCACCTGCTTTCTGCATGTCTAAATTCCTTAGTTTGATTGTGTTTGTTGATTTTGGTGTTTCCAGCCCAGCAGGAACGCCCAGCCGTTCTTTCCGAGAAAGGCCGTTTTCACATCGCCAAGCCCTATGATCGCTTCTTCGCGAAGCTGAAGAGCGCGGTCCTTCGTAGTGTCAATGGCTTCACCATCTACGAAAGAGCCGGGCATGAAGAACAGCGGTACGCGAGCGCCAGTGTCGTTGTTGACCGTAATTGAAACCCGCGTGTCGGAGAGCTTGATGTTGGACATCATGCTGATCCTTTTCAGATCATCCTGAAGTTCCGCGTATTTCTGCGGATCGAACCGCAGCGACAAAGGATCAACATTCTCATCAGGTCTTCTGCTGGCCTGAAGCTCGATCAGATATTTGATCGGAGCGTCTTCACCCTCAGGGGCAGCCAATCGTGTGGTTGCCTTGATTGACATACGGCCATTCATGCTTCCGGAGATTTTCTCGCACCCAAGCAAAGTAGCCGTCTCAAAATGAGCTGCTACGGCCTCTAGAATCTTTTGACCGGATGGCTTTTGGCATTCCTGCTCGATGCACATCGATTTTGATTTCGACAGGCATTTCAGCCGGTACCGTTGATGAAAGAAGCTGTTGAACGTCTCGCAAATAGACGGTGGCTGAAACCTTCTGCTCACAGCCCGCCAGTGCAACCGCAACCAAGCAGATGCTCGATAATTTCCTGATCAAATTTTATCCCTTTACCCCAACCCTTAAGACGCCAAATGTCACCTGAGTCCGGAACGAAATCAGATAACTACAGATTTAGAGTCTTATATAACCACGTTTAATATAACGTGGTGCGGAGAATGCCAAGGTGGTTTTTTACGACCATGGATATTCAAGAAATCTTCGCGCTCAATCTTCGCCGAATTCGGGTTGCAAAGCAGATCTCACAGGATGAGCTCGCGCTTACGTCAGGCGTAGAGCGGTCATACGTGGGCTACGTCGAGCGAGGGGCAAAGAACCCGACAATCAAGACTGTGGAGAAGCTCGCCATTGCGCTCGGATGCAAGGTGTCCGAGCTCTTCGAAGATATTGCAGAAGGCGAGGAAAAATCGATCACGACGCTTCCTCGTGGCCGGAAAACCAAATAGCTCTCAGAAGTCCTTCTTGATCCCTGATTGCCCTGCGAATTTCGAAAGATAGCTGTCTACACCAGCTATTATCATTGGCGTCATCTGACTGCATCCGCTCGAAAACCGCACGCGGTCAGGTGTTTCAATCGGCATGGATTTGTAGAGCTTGAAGAGCTTGTAGTTTCCGTCATTTTCCATCTTCGCTGTCGCCTTTTCCCAGAGCAATTGGGTGTCGATCCCTTGGCTTCCCGCAAAAGTGTCCATGTCTTTCATCTTGGCTTTGACGCTGTTGAGACTAAAACTGCCGGAATAACTCAGATCGCAAATAGCCTTTGCGAGGATATAGCTTTCGTAGACCGCCGATATGTATTTGACAGCTTCATCATGGGGCTCCTGCGACGATGACGATGCGGGCGGATTAGGTTTAACATCCGGTTGCAGATCAACCCGTTCTGTTGGCTTCGTAGGAGGCTCTACAGGTGTAGTTTTATTACTCGCGACACGATCCAACCCATAGCGGCAAATACCATTCCACAGCTCTTGCGAACGGCTAACAAGCTCAGCAGAAACATCGCCGTTCAGTTCTTCGGCCAAATCGCTGCCAATCCCCACAAGAGTTTTCTTGTCAGCCCAATAGGCAGTGCCATTATCTGCGTCGCAATATAGGGAAACCTGCTCGGCATCGACTTTCGCTTCGACCAAATTCGACAGGTTTTCTTTGCGACCCAGCCGCGTCACCGGAATGCTGAACAAACTTCCATCGAAAGAAATGGAAACCTGATCAGGCAGTTTTTCAAGCGCCGGAAAAGGCGCTTGACGCTTCGATATCTTGGCGAACTCTTTCCGGCAGACGGCCTGCCAAAGCTCCCATGTGAACTTTTCCGCGCTGCTGGGAGTCTGTTTAACCCGGATACGATGACTGACGTTTCCATCGTCCAAAACCTGCGCATTGTGATGATTGCAGTTGACCACGAAATCCCGCATTTCGATCTCGCCGAAATTATTGGAGATGCGGACAGTTGCCATCACGTTCTGCTCGATAGACGTCTTTTGCGTCCCGACCAGAAACATATCAGCATAGTGGCCTGAACGGCCTTCGCTGGAAAAATACTGAGCCTCTGCGGCTTGAGATGCGCTCATACCGAAAAGCGCTACACCGGTCGTGAGCAGAACCTTATTTGCAGCGTTCATACATGCCTGCTCCCTCGACATTGATCCGATCATTGTTGACAGGGGTGATTTTCAACGTGTCCCGAACCGTTTCCCCTTCAGTCTCGCAGAGGATCTGAAGGACATGCACGCCCTTCTGTTTGCTTTGACGTGTGATCTCGCAAGCGCCTTCATAACGAGCGATCTGCTTTTTGCCGATTTTCAGAAAGTCTTCGGTGCTCTCCTCTTTTACGGCAGTACAGCTTTCCGCGTATTTTCCACGCCATGAACCGATGATGGACGCTTCATTTGCCTGTGCTTCAACGAGAACGTGAGCGACAACGGATAGGGCGACTAGGGTGACAGGGATGGGCCTCATAAATGCTCCGATTATTTTTTTAAGAAACCAGTAATTATCAAACGTGGTTTTAAAACACCATAAATTTTCGGTGCGTTTCGCATGTTTGGCGTTAACGAGAAGGAAATTGGCGAACGAACATGAATCGGTTTCGTTGTTGAGCTCCATGATATTAGATAGCTCTGGGCCCGCTCCGGAATAATTGCAGTTCTCAAATTCTCCGTTACTACATGTGCGAAGTCCCTTACGGAAATTTCGTGTCACAAAATTTCGGATTTTTGGGCTTTTATACGCCGTTGCTACGGATTTTTTCGCATTTGTAATTAATTGCGGAATCACGGTAGTTTTGGGCTGTCTCAACTATTTGGCGCAGATTGGCTTTCAGCGTATGACAAATCCCGTGAAAACAGGCTTACATCATTGGTGGCCAAAAGGACTTTCCTCTTTTTGGAGCAATGACGAAGACTGCGTAGTCCGGATTACACCTGAGGGGCGAGAACTTAGATCGCCTCCGGCTCAGTTCGGTGGCATCACAAATGGTCATGCTGTAAAGCTGGATGGGCCATGGTCCTTCTCGTTTGAGTCGAAGTTCGACGCGATTGATTCTCGCCTTCCCTATTTGGTCGATGACCTTTTGAAATTTGACGCGAAGCATTTGTACACCGGTCCTTCATTTGAAGAACGGTTTCAATCTCAATTCGTGACTGACGAACTCCTTCAAGATTTGGGCTCAACACTTGCCTCAATGATAATTCGCAGCCCTAGCCACCGAAATTCAATTGCGAAAACAACAGAATATTATCAAAAACGGCTAGGTTTTGAGCAGCCAAATGTAGATAAAAATCTAATCAATATGAACTTAGCGTCAAAATTAGACGTGGTTTTGAGGAATTTCACCGGAGGAAAGTACATAGTTGCTTACTCTGACGAGACAGAGTTTATTTTTGGTGATGGATTTTATACGAATATGGCAGGCGAGCATCCGCTGGGGCACCTGAAGACGGTCCTTCCAATTACACCTGTTATGTGTGTGATTTACTCACGTCCCACGAGATATTTCACAGAACCAAAACTTATAACCATCAGATTGGCAAAAACTGAGGTTTTTCAATTCAATGAGCTGGTTCAAGTTTATTCGAAGGATCAGCTTTTTTATCGAAGCCAAAAGCCAGATCTTCTAGATTCCTTTACATGCGGAAAATTCCTAACATTCCGACACCACAAGGTAGCTTGGCTAGACACTTTCCTTGACGCCGCCCATCGCTATCGAACGCTACCTATCTAACGACACGGCTCGATGACTCATCTATCATCCCTATTCGATTGTTTTCATGTAACACGCGACGTGCCGTACAGCCCGAAACTTCCTCTAGAGATCGGCTACACCACGACCATTGGCCAAAATCCCAACCCGTTCTTTAACTTCTACGAGAACGCGCGAACCTACCCAGTGAATCTCGCGAATGGCGATATCATCCAAGTACCCGCTATCCGTTTTCTGAAAGCGGTGAGGTCAGGGGAGATTACGCCTGCAAATTTAGCCGGTGACGCCCTCGATATTGCCCAACACTACCTCATGCTGGCCAGAGAGCTCTTATATGAGGAAGTTAGGGTAAGGGATCATGCCGATTTACCCTCGCGGCAAACCTGCCTTTGGGCCTCAGACAATATTGAAGAAGCGCGCGCATGGGCAGTGAAGTTAGGAGGAAGAGCACGTATTTTTCGACTTCGCGTTGTTGGCTTAAAGCATAGGGCAGACGCCAATCTGCTTCTTGGGGACAGTGAACCCTTATCAGCAACTTATAAAAGCGCGGAAGCCTACTGGAGCGGCGAAAGCTCCTCAATGCCACTTTGGGAAACGCTGATATCTGGAGCTGTTACTTTAGTGGATGAAGTTGATATGCATGCGTAATCCGAAGCGAAGTTCAGCCTTTCAGCGACGCCTACGAGAGGTATTGGCTTCTCCATTGCGATAAACACGATAGAAATTGTGATTTTACCATCAGCGCGCCCCGATCATCGGTGTCAGTTAAGTTGCAGACCACTACCGCAGCATACCCAAGATGGGTGGCCAACTCTTCGAGAGCAGCACGGAATAAACCATATTCGGGAAATGGTCCTATTCGTGTCATGTTACCCGGCGAAATCAAACTGTGCCCGGTCGGGTTCACATGCGCAGCATGTTGGCTTAGCAGATCGTAAGCCCGCTGCCGCCTGTTCTCTTTAAACCCGTCGATTTTATCAAGGCGTTCTCTCACTCGAACGGGTCTAAAATGCTTTCTACGATCATTGTCGTCCATTGAACGCCAGTCCTTGAGGGTTTGCGGCTCCTTTGCGAACAAATCCATGAGGAAATAGACTTCGATCAAGTCGCGCACCATAGTCATTGCGGGTTGGAAGTAACCGCATCGAAGAAGCCGGAGAGCAGACGCGCCACTATTGAAGCACCGTATCGCAAGGCGGAGCAGCATTAGTTCCTCGTCGGTCGTTTCCTTGTGAAGCTCCGGCAGACGGGAAAGACAGTCAAGAGCGTTATTGATAAGGTCGAGATGCCGAGCCAAATCGTCGTCGCTGGCTATCATGCGGTCATGCGCTGCAACGATGACTGTTTCATCCACTAAAAATTGGACCATTTTTCGCCATCACACTCCCGATATTTTCTCTGTGTCGAAATTAACTTTGATGGGGGCTTCAGCAGCAGATAGCATTGGATTTAAAGCACACCTTCTGAAACGCAATTATTCAACTTCTGAAACTCAATGGAAATCCTAGTGAGAGATTGTCATGTGAGCTGAGAGTAAGCGCTTAATACGCGGTCTATCGAAGTACAAAACAGGGTACAAAAACCGTCAAGCCGCCACACGAACTCTATTGATTTTAAAAGGAAATTTTGCCTATATTCAACCAATCGAATGATGTCGGGTGCGCCATATTTCTCAAGGCTTTCACGCATCTTGATGATGCAACGATTGAGCTTGGCATCTATAGTAGTCCGGTCTTCTATTTTTCGGATCAAGACGCGGACGACATGTTTCAGGATGTAGCTCAGAAAATTACGCAATGTTCCCAAGCCCTCTCACTCCTTTCTGGAGCAGGAATTTCGGGCATGTATTTTTTAATGCCGCGTAGCATTTCTCACGGCTCCAAACATCCGGGCTTCAAGGAAGAGAGGGAATGGAGAATTTTTCACACCTACCAACTGGACGAGTTAAAGAAGCTGCGAATGGAGACGGAGGTCATTGCAGGCGTCCCCCAACGAATATTGAAATTGTCTCTGGATGGCAGCATACCCGGGATTTCCGTGCCAGAACTCTTGTCGGGAATATTAATAGGGCCGTCTCAGTATCAAAACGAGATTGCCATGGCGCTGCAAGACGAGCTTCGGAGAGCGAAGGTACCAATCACGAACGACCTAATTCGCTTTTCCCCTATCCCGTTGCGGACTTGAGGAAGGGCATTTCCGCATTACAATTTTCAAAACACCCGAAAATTTGTAAGCGTGCGCGGTTAACGACGCGGCCACAACCGAGCCTTCTTTACCCGTGACCAATTCCGATCACGCGGTGAGGCGAAGCGCGCCGTGTTAGTCACGCTGATTTTTACGCAGAGCTAAACAGCACCTAAAATTTCATGAGTTGGAATTAGCGTTAATTTATCAGCCTTGGTGGTTGCTGCCATGCTTGAACTCACCATCGCTGCGCAGGCCTCCGCCTTCAGGCAAAAAGCCGCGACGCCCTAATCCAGACAGAAATTGATGTGGGGCATGGTGCTACCCTTTTCAAAAGCCTGAAGATCGAGAGGAAGAAGGCATTGCCGCCGCTCCTGTCTGAAACACTCTGTATTTCACGATGCCCAAGACATCATGGCGCGACGTCCAGAGACCTATTTCAAGTGCTTCCAAAAAAACGCGACGCCTCTGGCTGCGTCAAAAAGCCCGGCCGAGGGGCGATGGAAAGCTATTGTTGCGGCGGCCGGCTTGCGATAGCCCTGCCTGTAGGAAAATATCTCGAATAACGGACTGGAATAATCAAATGATGGACTGGGATTGGGTGGATTTGTTTCCGATCGTCTTCTTTCCGCTGAAGATTATCGTACTGGGTACGGGCATGTACTTCGCCATCAAGTGGCATCACGATCAAGCCAAGAAGGAATCCGGCGGGCGCTAAGCCGCTACCCTGCGCGGCTTCCCGCCGGTGCCCTGCCACGCGCGCAGGCGCAACCAGGCTTTCCGCGTAGGCAAAATATGTGAACTGGCGGGAACGATTCCCCGCCAGTCGACTTTTTGCAGCCCTCAAAACTCCTGCCAGTCGCCCTTCGTGTCGACGGCGGCATTGCCGGAGAATGCCGAGGCAAGCTTGCGGCCAAGGGCGCGGGCCGGAGAGGCAACGGACCTCTCGTTGCCGGTAGTGCGAACCGGTGCGGGCTGGGATTTCACCTGATAGCTGCCGTCCGCCAGCTTGAACTGTGCAAGCAGGTCGTTCAGCGACGCCACTTCCTTGGCGAGGCTATGGCTGGCGGCATTGGTTTCTTCCACCATTGCCGCATTCTTCTGCGTGTCCTGGTCCATCTGGTTGACGGCCGTGTTGATCTGCTGCAGGCCGGACGACTGTTCCTGCGCGGATTCCACGATGGAGACCACGTGGCGGTTGATCTCCTGCACTTCCGAAACGATGGTCGCCAGCGCCTTGCCCGTGTCGCCCACCAGTTGCACGCCCTGCTGCACCTGGTCGTTCGAGGTGGTGATCAGCGCCTTGATCTCCTTGGCCGCGCTTGCGGAACGCTGCGCAAGCTCGCGCACCTCCTGTGCGACAACGGCAAAACCCTTGCCCGCCTCACCCGCACGTGCTGCTTCCACACCGGCATTCAGCGCCAGAAGATTGGTCTGGAAGGCGATCTCGTCGATCACGCCGATGATGTTGGAGATCTCATTGGCGGATTTGGCGATCTGCTCCATGGCAACCACGGCGCGGCGCACCACATCGCCGGATTGCTCCGCACCCGCCTTGGCCCGGCTGACGATCTGGCCTGCCTCCTGGGCGCGACGGGTGGAATCGCGCACCGTCGTGGTGATCTCTTCCAGAGCGGCTGCGGTCTCCTCCACGGCGGCGGCCTGCTGTTCGGTGCGCTTGGCAAGATCGTCGGCAGCCGACTTGATCTCGTTGGCTCCGGCGCCGATGCCGCCGGCATTCTGCGCAACCCGGGTCAGCGCCGATTGCAGCTTCTCGGCCGACATGTTGAAGTCATTGCGAACACCGTCCAGCGTCTCGGTGAACGGCTGGTCGATGCGATAGGACACGTCACCGTCCGAGAGCTTCGAAAGGCCGGCGGCCAGATTATCGACGGCAAATTTGACGTCGGCTGCTTCCTTTGCCTTCTGCTGTTCGCGCGCGATGCGGTCCTTCTCCGACATCGACCGGTTGGCTTCGGTTTCCTGTTCGAGGCGAATGCGCTCGATGGCATTCTCGCGGAACACCTGAACCGCCATCGCCATCTGGCCCACTTCGTCCTTGCGCTCCATGCCGTCGATTTCGGCCGCCGTATCACCGGCAGCAAGCGACGCCATGCGCTCCCGCAGCCGGGCAATCGGCGTGGTGATGCCGCGCGAGGCCACGAACAGCGCGAGAACGATGACGGCGAGGAAGACGACGGCCACAACCACCAGCGAGGTCAGGATCGTCGAATTGGTCTGATGCGTCAGGTCATCGCTGCCCTCAACGACGCCCTGAGAGAGCTTGTCAACGAACGCCGTGATGGCTGCCGCAGTCGCCGCGATCGATGTATCCGCCTTCCGGAGCTGGGCGGCGGATTCTTCGTTCTTGTCGAGCATTCCAAGCTCAACAGCCTTGTCGGTCATGTCTGTAATTGTCTTTGACTGCGCGATGAAGGCATCCATCGCGGCGGCCTCTTTCGGAAAAACGGCCTTCACCTTGTTGAGGCGCTGTATGAGGAGAGCCTTGCTCTCATTATAAGCCTGCTGGGCGACCTTTATTTCAGGCCCAGCCGCATCATATGCCATGATCTGATAGGCACCGTAAGCGACCGACTGCAGGTTGCGGGTGGCCCGCGCCAGCTCTACCAGTGCAGCACTGTCTTTGGCGATGAAATCCGAATAGGCGTTGTCCGCCTCCTTGTAACGGCTGGCCATGAACGTGGTGGCGGCCAGGCCAACAATGCAAAGCGGCAAAATGAGCGACAGAATTTTAGTGCGGACACTGGCATTTTGAAGAAAGGACACGGGAAACCCTTTAAAAGATGTAGACCGCTCCTTCCCCGTGCCGGAGGTGTTCGGCGAAAATGACATTGCACGTCAAACGCCTTCGTCATCAAGGCTTTACTGACCGCTTGCGGCCTACCACGACGCGAAGGCCAACAAGCACGCTTTCGGCAACATGGTTAGGCCGACGATGCTGCTCCGTCGGCAAGCGACGGCCACAGACAGAATTTCGGGAAAAAGCACGCAAAACCGCCGAGGGGCGGCGGCATCAATCTGTTTTCCGATAACAATATTATGTAGAAAAACTTTATAATCTGTTCACAGGAAAAATGCAGACGAATGACACCCGTGACAGGCCAGCGGGCTTTCACCCTCCAACCAATCTGGCGTCCCACCTGCCCCACCGACCCGGACGATACGGGCCACGATCAAAATTAAGCCCCGCAGAGCATTTCGCGCCTGCGGGGCATTAGCCTTCAGTCATGCCGTACCGTCGGATTGAAGCTCATACCGGAAGCGAGCGGCGCTCGCCTCAAAACTCCTGCCAGTCGCCCTTCGTGTCGATGGCGGCATTGCCGGAGAAGGCAGAGGCAAGCTTGCGGCCAAGGGCGCGGGCCGGAGAGGCAACGGACCTCTCGTTGCCGGTAGTGCGAACCGGTGCGGGCTGGTATTTCGCCTGATAGCCGCCGTCCGCCAGCCTGAACTGCGCAAGCAGGTCGTTCAGCGACGCCACTTCCTTGGCGAGGCTATGGCTGGCGGCGTTGGTTTCTTCCACCATTGCCGCATTCTTCTGCGTATCCTGGTCCATCTGGTTGACGGCCGTGTTGATCTGCTGCAGGCCGGACGACTGTTCCTGCGCGGATTCCACGATGGAGACCACGTGGCGGTTGATCTCCTGCACTTCCGAAACGATGGTCGCCAGCGCCTTGCCCGTGTCGCCCACCAATTGCACGCCCTGCTGCACCTGGTCGTTCGAGGTGGTGATCAGCGCCTTGATCTCCTTGGCCGCGCTTGCGGAACGCTGCGCAAGCTCGCGCACCTCCTGCGCGACAACGGCAAACCCCTTGCCCGCCTCACCCGCACGTGCTGCCTCCACACCGGCATTCAGCGCCAGAAGATTGGTCTGGAAAGCGATCTCGTCGATCACGCCGATGATGTTGGAGATCTCATTGGCGGATTTGGCGATCTGCTCCATCGCAACCACGGCGCGGCGCACCACATCGCCGGATTGTTCCGCGCCCGCCTTGGCCCGGCTGACGATCTGGCCTGCTTCCTGGGCGCGACGGGTGGAATCGCGGACCGTCGTGGTGATCTCTTCCAGAGCGGCTGCGGTCTCTTCCACGGCGGCGGCCTGCTGTTCGGTGCGCTTGGCGAGATCGTCGGCAGCCGACTTGATCTCGTTGGCTCCGGCGCCGATGCCGCCGGCATTCTGCGCAACCCGGGTCAGCGCCGATTGCAGCTTTTCGGCCGACATGTTGAAGTCATTGCGAACACCGTCGAGCGTCTCGGTGAACGGCTGGTCGATGCGATAGGACACGTCACCGTCCGAAAGCTTCGAAAGGCCAGCGGCCAGATTATCGACGGCAAATTTGACGTCGGCTGCTTCCTTTGCCTTCTGCTGTTCGCGCGCGATGCGTTCCTTCTCCGACATCGACCGATTGGCTTCGGTTTCCTGTTCGAGGCGAATGCGCTCGATGGCATTCTCGCGGAATACCTGAACCGCCATCGCCATCTGGCCCACTTCGTCCTTGCGATCCATGCCGTCGATTTCGGCCGCCGTATCACCGGCAGCAAGCGACGCCATACGCTCCCGCAGGCGGGCAATCGGCGTGGTGATGCCGCGCGAGGCCACGAACAGCGCGAGAACGATGCCGGCGAGGAAAACGACGCCCACAACCACCAGCGAGGTGACAATGGTCGAATTGGCCTCGGCCGTCATTTCCGCGGCCTCTGCGGCAATGTTCTTTTCCAGCCTTTCGACCTGTGCCGTAACTGCAGCGGAAGTGGCCTTTATGGCGGCGTCGGCCGTTAAAAGCTGCGCGGCGGCCTCCTGGTTACGATCAGAAAGTCCCAGCTCGACAGCCTTGTCCGTCATTGCCACGATGGCTTTTGATTGGGAAATGAAGGAGTCCATTTCGGCGGCCTCCTCGGGGAAAATCGACTTAACGTTGTTCAGTCGCTCGAACAGTCTTCCCTTGGCATGCTGATACGCACTTTTGGAAACATTTATCTCCGTTCCCTTGGCGTCATAGGCCATGACCTGATAGGCGCTGTAGCCCAACGCGACGAGATTGCGGTTTGCCTGCGCCAGTTGGATAAGTGCGGCATTGTCGCTGGTGATGAATTTCGAATTGAGCGTGTCCGCCTCCTTGTAACGGCTGGCCATGAAGGCAACCGCTCCCAGGCCGACAATGCAAAGCGGCAAAATGAGCGACAGGATTTTGGTGCGGATACGGGCGTTTTTAAAAAATGACACGGGAAGCTCCTGAAATTGACGCCGCTCCTTTCCCGTGCCGGAGGTGTTCAGCAAAAAAATAACATTGCACGTCAGTCGCCTTCGTCATCAAGGCTCCATCAGCCGCGTCATCGGCCCTCGTCGCAACCTGCATCATGCACCTGCCGACAACGGGTGACACCTGCCCCTGAAATTACGGCAGGTTCTCGTTGCGGCAGTCTGGCGGCAGCCCACAGATGAGACGCCAGACTGCGACCTTAAGAAAAAAGACAAACAGTACTTTATAATATTATTTTATTTACTCTACGCGGTAAAAATTATAGTCTAAATATTTACAATTTGTTTATTTTGAATGAAACGCGGCAAACTCGGTTTCCGGAACCGAATAGAGCCTCTCAACATCAGCCCGAAGGGTTTGCGGCGGTTTCGGCAGCTTGCCGCAAGTGCAAAACGACACTTATCCGACCCGAGCAAGAAGCTACGCCTTCAGCAGCACGATGCGATGCTGGGGATATCAGAGATAGTGGCTGGTAATCCGGCCATGACGTCGATGCGCAATCGCAGCGACGCAAACATGATCGTCGCGGACATGAGGGACGGCATGACGGCGTTTCAACCATGGTTGAGGCCAATGGTGGTGGACAAAAAGCGGCGAGCCGTCGGCCCGCCGCCATCGTTCCCGATAGCGGCGGCAAAAGCACCGCCAGCTGCGTCAGCCGGCCTTACGCCGCAGCGCTGTCGCAACCGTGTGGATATGGGCAGCACCGATGCCGCAGCAGCCGCCGATCATGGTCGCGCCAGCGTCCGCCCAGGCGCAGGCAAACCGCGAATAGACATCGTCGGTCAGGTCCGCGCGGGTGCCGTGCAGTCCCTCATTGGCGGCGGAATCGCCCTGTTCGCCTTCGAAGGCATTGGCATAAACGCCGATTTCAAGCGAAACGTCCTTTTCCGCAAAGACGGCAGAGGCGGTTTCAACGGCGGCTTTCATGATTTCCGGCTTGCTGCAGTTAAACAGCAGGGCGGAAGCACCGGATTGCGCTGCCCATTCGGCGGCAGCCTTCACCGTTTCGCCCGACCGTAGCGCGGGTTCGCCACCGGCAACGGCAGCCGCATCGTCGTTCAGCGTGAAGGAAATCCAGAACGGCTTACCCGTTGCAGCAACGGCCTGACGCACCGCTTCGCCCTCGGCGATCAGGCTCAGCGTCTCGCCGAGCCAGACATCGACAGAAGGGGCGAGATTGTCGACCAGCACTTTCAGATAGTCCTGCACCCGCGTGGCATCGAAATTCTGCGGCTCGTACGATCCGAAGATCGGTGGCAGCGAACCGGCCACCAGCACATCACGGCCGGAAGCATCCGCCGCCTCTCGCGCCAGCCTGCCGGAAAGGGCGATCAGCGATGCGCCATCCTTCTGAAAGCGCTCCTCGCCGATGTGGAACGGCACCAGCGCGTAGGAGTTGGTGGTGACGACATCGGCACCGGCCTCGATGAATTCCTGGTGCACCTGCCGCACGATATCGGGCGAATTGATCAGCGCCAGCGCCGACCATTCCGGCTGTTTCAGCTCGGCGCCAAGCCGCTGCAATTCGCGGCTCATGCCGCCATCGAGGATACGCAAAGTGGCCATGTTCATACTCCTTGAACGATTTACCGCCGGACCGGCACCTGCCGTTCGACGAGGCCGAAACAGCGGGCGATGATGGCGGTGAGAATGAGATAAAAAACGGTGACGACGATCAGCGGCTCGTAGACCAGAAGCGTATCCTGCCGCACCTTGTAGGCCACGGCGTAGAGGTCCATCACGGTCACAGTGAAAGCAAGCGGCGTTGCTTTCAGCTGCATCACCACCTCGCCGGCAATGGTCGGCAGCGCGATGCGGATGGCGCGCGGCAGCCAGATGCGGCGAATGAGGGTGAAACGGCCCATGCCGAACGCCCGTCCCGCCTCCAACTCGCCTTTCGGCACCGCCAGCAGCGCGCCGCGCAGAACCTCGGCTTCATAGGCCGCGTAGTTCAGCGTGAAGCTGACGGCGGCGAAGAAAAACCCCTCGCGCAGCACCGGCCACATGAAACTCTGGCGCAGGCCCGGGATCATCGGCAGCAGCGAGCCGACGCCGTAATAAAGCAGCCAGAGCTGGATCAGCAGCGGCGTGCCGCGAAAGAAGGTGCAATAACCGCGGGCAAGAAGTCTCGTCATCCGACCGCCGCTGACCTGCGCAAAGGCAAGGCCGATGGCCAGCACGAAACCGATGCTGACGGAAATGACGAGCAGTGCCAGCGTCTGCCAGGCACCGGAGAGAAGCAGCGGCCAATATTTGGCGACCCATGAAAAATCCATGCCCTTCGCCCTCTACGCCAAAGCCGGCTGGCCACGCCGCACCCGGCGTTCCAGCAGCGAAAAGACGAGATTGGAGACGAGCGTGATGGCGAGATAAAGGAACGCCGCCGCAAGGAAGAACAGGAAATATTGCTTGGTGCTGGCCCCCGCCAGCCGCGTCGCCAGCGCCAGTTCCTGATAACCGACGACAGCCACCAATGCGCTGTCCTTGGTCACCGCCAGCCAGAGATTGGCAAGGCCCGGCAGGGCATTCGGCAGCAATGCCGGCAGGACCACACGGCGGAAACGCAGGAACGGCGACATGCCAAAGGCGCGCGCCGCCTCAATCTGACCGTTCGGCACGGCAAGAATGGCACCGCGCAGCACCTCGGTCATATAGGCGCCCTGCACGAAACCGAGAACGGCGACGGCGGCCACGAACCCGTTCACCTCCAGCGGCGGCAGCCCCATCAGCTGCAGCAGCCGGTTCAAACCATCCGTGCCGGCATAATAAAGCCCGACGATGAGAATGAGTTCGGGAACGGCGCGGATCGCCGTGGTGTAGAGATTGAGCAGCAGGCCAAGCGGCCTGCTGTTCGAGAGCTTGCCGAGGGCACCGGCAAGCCCGATGACGATGCCGATGAGATAAGCACCGGCGGAAATGGCAAGTGTTGATGCCGCACCCTTCAAAAGGGTGCCGCCCCATCCCGGAGGATAGGGTGACAAAAGCTGCAGCGTGGTTTCAAGGCTTGCCATTGACGCGACCGATCAAGGCTTGCTGCCGTAGATGTCGAAGCTGAAATACTTCTTGGTGATCTCGTCGTACTTCCCGCTGGCGCGGACGGCGGCGAGAGCGGCGTTCAGCCTGGTCTTCAGCTCCGTATCGTCCTTGCGCAGGCCACCGGAGACGCCAAGACCGAGGATTTCCGGGTCGTCGGCGACATCGCCCATATCGGCGCAGCAATCCTTGCCGGCGTCGCTTTTGACGAAAGCATCCAGGACAATGGAATCACCGAAGACGTAATCGATGCGGCCGGCGGCCAGATCCTGGAAGGCCTCATCCAGCGTCTGGTATGTCTTTTCCTCAGCGACATCAGCGAAATATTTCTTGTAATATTCGGACTGGATGGTCGCCACCTGAATACCGATGGTCTTGCCCTTGACGTCTTCCGCCGCCGCGCCCGGCTTTTCGCCCTTGGCGCCGATCAGCTTGCTCGGCGTCTTGTAATATCTGTCGGTGAAATCGATCACCTTCTGGCGCTCTTCCGTGTTCGACATGGACGACCAGATGACATCGAACTTCTTGGTCTGCAAGGCGGGGATGAGACCATCCCAGGACAGCTCGACGATCGAGCATTTTTCCTTCATTTCCGCGCAGACGGCGTCCATGAGATCGATTTCCCAACCCTGCCACTTGCCGGTAGCGTCCTTGGCGAAGAAAGGCGGGTAGGATTCGTTCATGATGCCGAAGCGGACATCTGCGCTGGCGGTGAAGGCGGAAACCGCAAATGCCGTTCCGGCAAGCAGCGTTGCGAAAAATTTCATTCAAATCTCTCCTGTAAAATTTTGGCCGTCGGGCATGGATCAGTTGGTAAGAGCACCGGTAAATTCACGACAGCGGGCGCTTATGGGGTTCCCGAACACCTGTGATGGAGGCCCCTCTTCTTCCACTCGGCCCTGATGCAGGAACATGACCTTAGAGGACACGTCCCGCGCAAAACGCATCTCGTGGGTAACGAGCAGCATGGTGCGGCCTTCGTCGGCCAGATCGCGGATAACCTTCAGCACCTCGCCCACCAGTTCCGGATCAAGCGCCGAGGTCGGTTCGTCGAACAGCATCACCGCCGGCTCCATGCAGAGCGCACGCGCAATGGCAGCGCGCTGTTGCTGGCCACCGGAAAGAAAGGCGGGGTAAGCGTTCTTCTTGTCGTAAAGGCCGACCTTGTTCAGCAGGGCCTCGGCCTTTTCGACCGCTTCATGCCGCCTCACGCCGAGAACGTGAACGGGCGCCTCGATGACATTTTCAAGAACCGTGCGATGGGCCCAGAGATTGAAATTCTGGAATACCATACCAAGCCCGGTGCGCAGTTTTTCCACCTGCCGCCAGCTTTTCGGCACGACCTTGCCGTCGCGGCCAGCCTTCGTGGCGATCTCCTCGCCATTGACGATGACGCGGCCGCGATCCGGTGTTTCGAGAAAATTGATGCAGCGCAGGAAAGTGCTCTTGCCGGAACCGGACGAGCCGATGATCGATATGACATCGCCCTTGTGGGCTTTCAGCGAAACGCCCTTCAAAACTTCATGCGTGCCGAAGCTCTTGTGGATGTCATCCGCTTCGAGCGCGCAGGCGCCTGTATCTGCCATCGATTGACCTTACCGATCTGTTTCTTTCAATACCGCCGCGGCTACCGGCGCAACGCACGTGCGCCATAACAAAGACGAGAGCCGCGCATGTTTAGCGAAATATCGGAGAGACGCGCGCAACAATCGGCTCTTTTACATATTTGCCGCAAAAAATCATTTCAAAATATCACTGTCGCCGACGGCCGGGGCAGACGCCCTGCCCGTCAACGCCGGAAGCATCGCACTTTGTCTGTGCACCTCCCGTAACAAACTGCCGGCGCGAACGAAAAACAGGCTCGACTCTTTGCCGACTTACTTCGGATTTCAAAGCGTTTTGGCAAAATCACCCGGACCTATTTCATCCAAAGGTTGCTTATCCAAGTATATTTTGTTAATCTTTAAATAATTCAAGGAAAAGCAGCTCAGATAATTGATATATTTCATTTTGTTCTCCACGCGTCATCCGCAGCTCAACCGAATTGCAGGTTTTATATTTATATTAATAAATTCAAATATACGCTGCCGGAGGTTGATTTCGCCATTGCGCACAAGCGGGAGATAGGCGGTGGACGTTAAGATACACGCCGACACGGACGATGGCGACGTCAGTCAGCCGACAAAAATCCTGCCTCAGCCAGGTGCCCCCGGCGTGCGCCCCATGCGCCGGGAAGACTTGCCCGCCGTTCATGCCGTCCTCAACAACGCGTTCAGGAAAACCGCAGATAAAGGCAACTTCGATTTACGCGCCTATATAGAAAAGCTGTTTTTCGGTAGCCCAGCCTTCTGCCCTGACAATGGAAGCGTCGTCTATGATGCCGGCGAAAACGGTATCACGAGCGTCATCCTCGCCGTGCCCATGCGTTTCGTCGTGAATGGTAAAACAATCACGGCACGGCTGCTCTGCGCCTTCGCATCGGACGGAAAGAAAGGCGCATTCGGGGCCGCACGCCTGTCGCGCGGCATGCGCGCCTCCAGGCACGACATGCTGTTTTCCGATACGGCCTCACCCGTCAGCGCCGATCATTGGGTGGCGATCGGCGGCAATATGTTGCCGATCGAAAGCCTGCAATGGCACAAGGCGCTGAAACCCTTCTGCACGATCGCGCTCCGTATGCCGCGCCGTTCGAAACTGGCCAAAACCACCCTCGCCCTCGCGGCTCTCGGTTTTGTGGACCGGCTGCTGCGAAGATGGAAAGAGGGACTGGTTCCCCAGCCGGCGCCCGGCGCCACCGTGAAGGCCATCGACGACGAAACCTTCCGCCGCCAGGCGCTCGTCATGATCGAGCGTTTTTCCATCCGCCCGGAATGGTCGCACGAGGAGTTCCACTGGCTGATGGAGATGAGCAGGGCCAATGAGAGCCTCGGTCAACTGAACGCCCTCACCATCGAGAATGCCGAAGGCCATCCCTTGGGTGCGGCGCTGTTTTTCGGACAGCCGGGACGAACGGCCTACGTGCTTAATCTCGTCTGCGAGGCCGGTCGCGAAAACGATGTGCTCAACACGTTGTTTCACCACTTGGATAAAGAAAACTACGCCCATGTCACCGGCATGGCGCAGCCGTTCCTTATCAACGCGCTTTACCGCCAGAACCACATGAGCTTCCGTCATGATGGCTATTTCTGCATGGCGACGCGGGATGACGGGCTGAGGTCAAAAGCGCTGGCCGGCGATATCTACATCGGTGGGCTGTGCTCGGAAAGCTGGAGCAAGCTTAGTACCGATTATTGAGGCGACATGGCGTCACGCTTTCATGCCTTGCCAAATCGTCCGGCATTGGCAGAAATCAGGTGACGTAGCGCTTTCGCATAGCGTTTTGAGCGCGTCTTGGCTGCCAGAGCGCTTCCCCAGTCCACCATCGACCCGTTGATATCGAAATCGCCCAGCTGTCCCTCGGGAATGTCGCCCTTTTCGATGCGCTCGACGATCGAGGGCAGCGCCGCGTAAAATTCCGGCGAACGATAGGGCGGATGCAGCGAATACATGCCCTTGCCCGTGCCGAGAAAATCAAGGCGGTGCACGCCGACACGCATCATGTTCGTGCTCAGCACTTCCTCGGCCGGCATGGAAACCGGCTGCTGGTTATAGGCATAGGATCGGATGCGCCGTTTGACGTCGGGCCGCAGCAGTTCCAGCGAGCCGATCCGTTTTGAAAAACGGTCCATGTCGATCATGAAAAGCCGCGTGGAGACGGTGGCAAAACGCCAGGTGGGAATGCGTGACGGCAGCTTGCGCGGCGCAGGGATATTCTTCACGCCGGGCATGCCGACATGGCGGGCCACATCCAGATCGCCGCGCACTGTCGGTGGTCCGGAAAACGGCGTGATGCACAGCGCATCCGGATTGGCCTTCTGTAGTGCGACCGCCTCGCTGAACCAGCTCTGGCTACCGCCTCCAAACATCATGTCGCTGTCCATATGCAGCACGTAACGGGCATTGGCGCGTTTCAGGCCATGGAAATAGACATGGAAGGGCCCGCCGTCGAAAGCCTTGGCGGGATACGGAATGGGGGAGCGCGAAAAGAAGGTCTGCGTCACCGCGCCACGCGCCGCCTCGCTGTAATCGACGATATCGACATGGAGATGCGGATAATTGATCTGCATTTCGTCCAGCATGTCGAAGAGGCGCTGACGCGCGGAATCGAAACCATTGCCCTTGTATCGGCCGGCACCCACCTGACCCGTATCGACCGTCAGCAGAATACGGTCCACCTGCCCGCCCCACACCCGCAGCTGATGCGGGAGCGTCAGCGCCGCATGGGGAGCATCGAAGGGGTGGAGATTGATCTGAAGTGCCTTTTGAACGGGAGGAAGCGGCATGTCAGCATTCATCGTCATGCACCACGGTTCCGGAACTCATTGATAACGGCCATCATGGGTTTTTCTTTGAAACTCCAGTCGAGCGGCAGCGGCCGGTTGGCGGTACCGTCCCGGCGCGGATAGGCCCAGCGGATCCAGCTGTATTGATCAGAAATGCCCCATGTGGTGATGGAGGAAAGCGGCCCGCCTGCCGAGGCTGCCTCCAGAAACTCGCGGACCTGGCCGGTGATCAGCATATCCCGCTCAGCTTCCGGCGTCGGCAGCGTCTGGTCCATCACGTCGAGTTCGGTCACGAGGACGGCAAGGCCGTAGCCACGCATCTCGGTCGTGAAGGCCGCCAGCTCGTCTTTGGCGATCGGCCAGCCGCCACGCAGGTGCCCCTGCAGACCGACAGCATTGATCGGCGCGCCTTTTTCGAGCAGCTCGAGAATGAGATTTCGGAAGGCAGCCCGTTTGGCCGGCGATTTCTCGGCGGCAAATTCCACATCATATTCGTTGAGCACGAGCTGCGCCTTCGGATCGACCGCATGAGCGATGTCGAACGCTTTCTTGATGGCGTCGGGCCCGGCGCCGTAATACCAGGCGTCGCGCCGCGCGCGCACGTTGGCGGGAACGTCAGGGATCGGTTCGTTCACCACATCCCAGCTGCGGATGACGTCCTTATATCGCTCCATCACGGTAACGATATGTGTCTCCATCAACTTCTCCACCTTACTGCCGCCAACGGTGGCGAGCCACGGGGCATTGGAAGCGTACCAGATCAGGGGATGGCCATGCATGGAAAGCTTGTGCTGCCGCGCGAAATTGGCGAGCGCATCCGCAGCGGCGAAGTCGAAGACCTCAGCCGAAGGCCGCATGACCTCCCATTTCATTTCGGTGACGGGGGTGATGCGCGAGCAATATTTGACGACCGCCTCACCGATGCGGCTGTCCGCATTGAGGTCGGGCAGATAGACGGCCGCGCCATAGGGAGCAGTTTTGATCGTGGCCTTTTTCTGCGCCGCAAATGCCGGGCCTTCGACAGCATGCAACAAACCGGCGAATGCCGCACCGCCCAAAAAGTTCCGCCGCCCGATCCGCATTCACCCACCTCCTCAATCCCCGGCGCATGGACATTCGACCGACGCACCGCACTTTCATTCCCAAAACATAACATTCCAACCATGCCAAAGGGATATTAAAGATTTGCAAGGTTAACTGACGTTCTCCCACGTCATAATTGGTGAGATCCGCTTAAGGCCGTAGTAACTTCACTGTGAGATTGCTTGGTCTGTCCTGATGGAGTTGAAAAAGCGTGACTTCCGTTTCGATTGTCATTCCCGTTCGCAATGGCGAGCGCTACATCTTGGAAGCGATCGACAGCGTGTTGGTGCAGGGCGAGATCATCCGCGAGGTGCTCGTTGTCGATGACGGCTCCACCGATGCCACCGCGAAAAAAGTGGAAGGTTTTTCTGACCCCCGCGTGAAATTGCTGGCACGCCCGCAGGGCAGACAGGGTGTTTCCGCCGTCCGTAATTTCGGCCTGTCGCAGGCGCGCGGCGAATGGACCATGTTTCTCGATGCCGACGACCGTCTGCGGCCCGGCGCTGTAAATACCTTATCCGCCGGCACGTCGGCCCCGGATGTCGTCGCCGTCTATGGCGACTATGAGCGCATCGATGAACGCGGCCAAAAGATCGGACGGCGCAACCTCATCCGCCGAAGGGAAAAGCCTGACGGTTTCATTCTGGAGGCCTTGCTCGGTGGAAACTTCATCGTCAATGGCGGCATCATGCTGGTCAGAACCCGGGTTTTCCAGGACTTTGGCGGCTTTGACGAGTCGCTCCGGTATGCAGAAGACTGGTATGGCTGGTGCCGTCTCGCCGCCGCAGGCCGCTTCGTCTATCTGCCGGGCTGTCATGTTCTCGATTACCGGGTGCACGCAACGAGCGTGATGATGAACAGGCTTCTGACCTTCCGCGATTGCGAACCGGCAATCGAAGCCGTGTTTTCCGATCCCGCAATCATTGCTGCCGTTTCGCCGCCGGAGCTGCGCCGCCTCCGCCACCGATCCGAAAATCACATGAATGCCTATACGGTGGCGCAGGCCTTTCGCGCCCGCCGCCACCGGGAGGCCCTTTCGGCGCTGGCCGATACCTTCCTCCACCGCCCGCGCCAGAGCTTCAGGGCCATTGCTTTGTCCGCCGCAGCACTTGCCGGCATTTAGGAGTCTTCATGTCCGAGATCATGCCGGAAGCGGTGGTCTGCATTCCAAGTTTCCGCCGGCCGGATGGCCTGAGAAAGACGCTCTCGTCGCTTGCAGCCCAGAAGGTCGATTTTCCCTTCGCCGTCGTGATCGTGGATAATGATGGCGCAGGCCAACAGGGGCTCGCCGTCGCACGTAGTTTCCTTGCGCAAAGCGGTATGGCGGGGCAGGCCCTGGTCGAACCAACGCAGGGCAATTGTTACGCCATCAACACGGCCTTCCGCACCGCCCGGCAGAGCTACCCTTCGGCCGCATGGTTCCTGATGATCGATGACGACGAGGCCGCCTCCCCGCAGTGGCTTGCCGAAATGGTGTCGGCGGCGAAATCCTTCGGCGTCGATATCGTCGGCGGACCCGTCAACCGCGAATTCGACGCACCGGCAACGAAGGCCGTACTGGCGCACCCGCTGTTCGGCTCCATCGAAGCCCGGACCGGCCCCGTCGAGCAAATCCATGGTTCCGGCAATTGCCTCATCTCGCGGCGGGTATTCGAAACCCTACCGAAACCCGAATTCGACGTGCAGTTCAACTTCCTCGGCGGCGGCGACATGGACTTCTTCACCCGCTGCCGCAAGGCGGGTTTTAAATTTGCCTGGAACGCGAAGGCCGTCATCATCGAATATGTGCCGGAAAGCCGGATGGCGCCGCGCTGGATCATGGAGCGCTCGCTCCGCACCGGCATCATCAATTACAGCATCGACCGCGCCCGCCGCCCCGGCCTCAAAGGCGGCCTGCTGCTTGCCGGCAAAAATCTCGTCAGCCTCTGCCTGTCGGTGGTGCGCGCCGTCTCCGCGGCTGTGAAGACCGGTGCCCTGTTGCCAGCCACCCACCCACCATTGATGTCCATCGGCCGGGTGCTGGCAAGCCTCGGCATCACGCTCACCCCCTATAAAGCGCCGGCGAAGAGGGGCTGAGACCCAGGCCACCCGTCATCGGTCAGCCCGAAGTCTTTTGCCTGCCAAACGACATCGGGTTCATGCGCCGCTTCTGAAGACCGAGCGACGAAAAGGCCGTTGCTACGATGAGGAGCGGCACGAGCACCGGCCAGAAAAAACAAAGGATAATGCCGGCCACGCGATAAAAGTCCCAGTTCTTGTCGCGACGGACGCCTTCGACATAGGTCATGACGAGGGAGGTAACGGTGCCAATTCCATATATGAATAGCGCAATGGACGTAATCACCATCGGTGTCCTCAATATCCAGCATTCGAATAAATTTGTAGTATTTTGGCAGTGTAGCGCAGACGAGTGCAGTTGCAACGGGTTTCCGCGGTAAAATACATCCCGCTCAATATGTTAGAGAGATCTCATATTTATTGGGCGAAGCAGGAAGAAGTGCTTGATTGCAACACAGCGGCTCGCCGGAATGCTTCAGCGAGTTCGGCGTGAAGCAACAAAGCGATGTCTAAGCAACGAATAAATCGCAATCGGGTTGGTCAGCAGATAACGCTTGCCTAAACGTTTCGGCTCCAGCATGGCCCGGTAGAGCCATTCCAGCCCCATGTCCTGCATCCATTGCGGCGCCCGGCTGTTCCTGCCGGCAAGAAAGTCGAAGAGGCCGCCGCAGGTCTTGATAACGGCGACGCTGGAAAGCCTGTCGAGATTGCGCGAAACGAAGCGCTGCTCCAGCGGAATGCCGAATCCCACCCAGAGAATATCCGTCTTCGATGCGTCGATGTCCGCAAGGATAGCGTCTTCCTCTGTCCGGCTGAAGTAACCGTTGCGCCGTCCAGAAAAGATGAGGCGCGGATAGAGCTTCTGCATTTCCTCGACGGCCGCCCTGTTCACTTCTTCGGAACCGCCAAGGAAATAGAACCGGCTGCCCGTTTCTTCGGCGCGCTTGGCCACCGCATGCACCAGATCGGTCGTCGCAACCCGTTCTCTCAACGCCTTGCTGCAGAATTTGCGGGAAAAGATCACCAGCGACATGCCGTCGGCGTGTATCTGGTCCGCCTGTTGCATCATGGCATCGAACTCAGGGTCATGATGACAGAGCGCGATGACCTGACCGTTTGCCGACGTGGAATAAAAAGGTCTTGCGCCGGGGGCGCGCTCCCGCGTCGCCCGGTAAATGAAGTCCCGCGCGGTTTCATCGATCGTCACATCAGCAATGGGCAGTGCCGCAAGAGGGATAACCGGCCAGCCCTGACCGCTCTCCTCCGTCTGCGGCATCTCTCTCCCTGTCATGATCTGTCCGGCGTCCAAGATAGGCATCGTTTCATTGTTATGGTCACCCTTATCCATAGGGTATAAGGCTTCAGACACTACGAAGAACTATCATTAATATTTTCATAAGCGGCCGTTTGAAGCGCCAATTTATTCCCCTGAAGGTTGCGCACATCATGACCCTGCTATTCCGGTTTTGCGGATGATGGGGTAAGGGACGCGGACATCAAACCAAGGAAGGGCTTCGGCCATGGAAACAATCTCGATCGACAATCGCGGCGATTTCGGCCTCTGGGCGATAGAGCGGGCGAAAGAAATCGTGGCCAACGAGGCCTCCGATCTGGCGATTTCAGTGCGCGATGGCGACGAGGCTGGCATCCGCGATGCCGGCAATGCGCTGGGCGCGGCCATCGCCGCCGCGCTGCTCGAAGTATATGACGGGCTGATCGCCGACGAATAGTTCTGGGAATCAGCCTTCAGGCCGGGCGCATCGCGACGTCCACATGATCCTCCCGCCGCAGAAAACGCCAGAGGCCAAGCGCCACGGCAATCGCAAGACCGAGGAACAGGCCGCCCGCACCGCCGGCAATCAGGAAGGTCAGCTTGCCGGGCGGCCAGCTTCTGGAATTGGGCGCGACCGGCTGCGAAATGACCCGAACGTTGGTGGAATCGATGGATTGCTGTTCGGCGAGCTGACGCGAACGGGTGAGGTATGTCTCGTAAATCGCGGCCGCCGACCGGGCGTCACGCTCGAGATCACGCAGCCGGACCTGCGCCTCATTATCGGTAAAGACGTTGGCGCGTTCCGCCACGGCCTTTAATCGCAGGGCATCGAGCGAAGAGCGTGCTTCCGCGACGCTGATCTTGGCAGCCTGCAAAATGCGCCGCGCCTCATCCGCCATGCCGCGTTCCAGCATGGCCCGTTCCGCACCCGCCGTGGCAAGTCGCGGATGGCGTGCGCCATAGGTCAGCGTCATCGCGCCGATCTGCTGTTGCAGCGTGCTATATTGCGCGCGGATCGTATTCATTGTCTGGCTGTCGAAGATCGCGTCGCTCTGGCTGCGGTTCTGCGCAATCGCCGCCTCCATCTGCTTCAGGCGCGATTCTTCCTGGATGACACGCTGCTGGGCGGCAAGCACCTGCGCGTTCAGTTCGCCCGAGGCAAGATTGCTGACGAGCTGGCCGTTATTCTCCTGGAGACCGTTCTCACGGCGGAAATCCGCCACCCGTTTTTCGGCAGCGGTCACGTTCTCGCGCATTTCTTCCAGCCGCTTCTTCAGATCGTCGACAACACGCTGGCTGCTATCTGAGGTCGTCTGGAAAAGCTCGTTTTCGAAGGCCTTGACGATGGCCTTGGAGACGGTCACGGATTTATCCGCATCATTGGTCCAGACCGAAAGCGTCACGACGAAGGAACGCGGGTCGCGCTCGGCCGCCACGCGGTCGCCCAGCGACCGCAGCGCCCCGACGCGGTTGTCACCATCCTCTGGCTTTGACGAAAACAGCGCTTTGAACCGGGCAAGCGGCGCGGGTTCGGTGAACTCGGGATCCTGATCAAGCTTAAGCTCGTCTACCACCCGGGCCAGCACGTTGCGCGACGTGATGGTGCGCAGCTTGCTTTCAACTTCGAGGATTTGCGTGTCGCGCTGCTGGTTTGGCGAAAACACCCCGTCATTGACGACATTGAGGTTGGACGGATTGACGACGATATCCGTATAGGCCTTGTAACGCGGCGGCGTCATGGAAGCGTAAGTGAGTGCACCCGTAACGCAAAGAATGATCGCCAGCACGATCCAGACGATCCCGCGGCGCAGCCAGTCGAAAACATCGGCCACCCCGATCCTGTCGAGATATTTTAGCCCGGGAAGGAAACCATCGACACCGCCGCTCGAAGGGATCGCGCGTGGCGGCGCAGCGGCCTCAATAGGCTCGGCAGCGGTCCTCGTCGGCCTGGGCTCGAGATGCTCCTTCAACACGGTACGTTCAAAAATCTCGTCCTCGTCAACGAGATCATCAAGCAGGGAACCGTGGGGTCTGGCCGCGGGCGTCGCTTTGTCATCGAGCGGACGTGCCTGCTTATGTCCCGCCTTTTGAAGCCTGTACATCAGCCAATCCAACTCGAACGAACCACAAAAAAGGCCGGTAACAGGTGATCATCACCGTCGCCAAAGCCGCTATTCACGCGCAAGTCTAGATATGACGGGTGAATTTTAAGTTACCCGCATATTGCCTGGCTATCATCGCCTATTTACAGCGGGCATGAAAGGGACGATTGACCGGTATGATCGAACCGGATGGATCGATAGGTTCTTTCGGGCGTTATCTTTTTCCAGTATCCATTTGACCCCTAATGATTTTGTGAAACGGAGTTTGGCATGAGCCTGAAATTTGGAACGAGCGGCCTTCGGGGTCTCTCTGTCGATCTGAAAGGAAAAGCCTCGGCCGTCTATGCGACGGCATTTGCAAGGCACCTTCTCACATCGGGCCAGGCAAAGGCGGGTGATCCCATTCTCGTTGGCCGCGACTTCCGCGATTCGAGCCCTGATGTTTCCGCCACCTGCATTGCCGCGTTGAAAAAAGCCGGTCTGACGCCGCTTGACTGCGGCACCGTGCCGACGCCGGCGCTTGCACTTTACGGCCTCTCGCTGAAAGCGGGGGCGCTGATGATAACCGGCTCGCACATCCCGGCAGACCGCAACGGTATCAAATTCTATCGCCCCGATGGCGAAATCGACAAGCAGGACGAAACCGCGATCGCCACTCTCGCCGCCGAAATCGAGGCGGAAGGCATCAGCGACGAGGCGGCGACCGCCGAAGACCATTCCGCCATCGCAGCGGAACTTTTCTACGAGCGCAATATCGCGCTGCTGCCGGAAAAGGCGCTTTCCGGGCTCAGGATCGGCGTCTACCAGCATAGCACCGTGGCACGCGATCTTTTCGTCGACGTCCTCGCCCATTATGGCGCTGACGTCGTGGCGCTCGGTCGATCCGACACCTTCATCCCCGTGGATACCGAGGCCGTCTCTCCGGAAACGCTCTCGCTTCTCAAAAAATGGTCGCCCGAGCACAGGCTCGACGCCATCGTTTCCGCCGACGGTGATGGCGACCGTCCGCTGCTTGCCGATGAAAAGGGTGTGCCGCTGCGCGGCGACCTGATCGGCCTGATCACCGCCAATTTCCTCGATGCCGGCGTCGTCGTCACGCCTGTCACCTCCAACTCCGGTATCGAGGCAAACGGCCGGTTCGAAGTGGTCCGCACCAAGGTCGGCTCCCCCTTCGTCATCGCGGGCATGGCTGAAGCGCTTGCGTCAGGTAAAACGGGCGTGATGGGTTTCGAGGCCAATGGCGGCCTGCTGACGGCCTCTAGCTTCACCTTGAATGGCAATCCGCTGGCGCCGCTGCCGACGCGTGACAGCTTCCTGCCGGTTCTCGCCGTGCTGCATCTTTCCGCCGTAGAGAAAAAACCGCTGTCGCATATCGCAGCCGCCTATAACCTGCCCGTCGCCGCCGCCGACCGGCTGGAAAATTTCGCCCAAGAAAAAAGCGCGGCGCTGATGACGCATCTGCGCGCCTCGCGTACCAATCTCGACACGTTCCTCGCCCCGGTCGGCACGGTGAAGGGACTCAGCGACATCGACGGCCTGCGCGTGTCATTGACCGACGGCAGCACCATCCACTTCCGCCCTTCCGGCAACGCGCCCGAGATGCGCTGTTACGTCGAAGCCGCCAACCAGGATGAAGCTGAAACGCTTCTGAGCAAGGGGCTGGAGCTCATTCGAAATTTCGGGTGAGAGTGAAAGCCGCAGGCGCGATGGTAAAAGCTGCGCGCATGAAGAGAACGGACGCGATTAGATGGTAAGTAAAGTCGATCCAATCGCGCCGACGTCATCCTCGGGCTTGACCCAAGGATCTGCAAACGTCGGTTTTATTCGACCTGATTAGATCCTCGGGATAAGCCCGAGGATGACGTTGAGTGAATTCCACCTTTCGCCACCGACTTCAACGGGATTGCAGCCTGTCCAAGAATTTAAACCGGACAACGGTGCACACGGTGCCGGATGTGCCCTGGATTGGAATCGGCAATATTCTGCGCCATGAATACCACAGAATCGCGGATGACGTTGTTTGGGCAGTCGTCACGGAACATGTGGCGCCGCTCAGAAACGCTGTTGAAGCTATTCATCGATCCGTCGCAAGTGAAAACCGAGGACCTCATCAACGCACTGTCCCTAATGTCGCACCCTGTCATTGCCCTGTTGCCCTTGCCGTCCGGCGGAGCGATAAGGTCCTGGTGGCGACAAGAGGCGGATGATGAGCGGCGAGACTGTTACCCTTTATGAAGCGATCGGTGGCGATGCGACCGTGAGGGCGCTGACCCGGCGCTTTTATGAATTGATGGATACCCTGCCGGAAGCGGCGCGCTGCCGTGCCATTCACCCTGCCGACCTCTCCGGCAGCGAAGCGAAGTTTTACGATTATCTGACCGGTTATCTTGGCGGACCGCCCGTTTATGTCGAAAAGCACGGTCACCCCATGCTGCGCCGTCGTCATTTCGTTGCCCCCATCGGCCCAGCCGAGCGGGACGAATGGCTGCTCTGCTTCCGCCGCGCCATGGACGAGACAATCGACAACCCGAAGCTGCGAGACATCATCTGGCCCCCGATCGAGCGGCTCGCCTTTCACATGCAGAACCAGGAAGCGGATAATCCATGACCCACGAGAGACTGCGCGCCTTCATCCTGCTGTTGGGCAGCCTGCTGGGTGCTGCCGGGGTCATGCTCGCGGCCGCCGCCACCCATACCGGCGAAACCTATATGCTCGGCAACGCCTCCGCCATGGCGCTCGCCCATGCGCCGGTGCTGATCGCGCTCCACATCGGTGCAGACCGTATCCGAACCGCCATTCCCGCCGGCCTGATCCTCGGCCTTGGCACGGCCATCTTTGTCGGCGATCTCGTCGTCAGACACTTTTTTGGCCGCAGCCTCTTCCCCTACGCCGCCCCCCTCGGCGGCCTCGGCATGATCTCGGGTTGGTTGGTGTTGTGCGCAGGAGCGTTTTTGAAGCCCACGGCTTGACACCCTTGAATCGGCTGTCTGAAACTATGGCGTGCCGCGGCGTCTCGCAGGTAACGTCATCCTCACCCCTGAGACGAGGATCCAAGCAACACCGAGACCTCGATGCCTCACGCAAGCCCTGAGATCATGGGGAGGTGCATTAACTCTGCCGCCCCTTCCTGCGAAATGGCAGGATGTTGCGGCGGCACTTGTCCGGCGCATCTTCTATAAATGAAGGCGTCCGACTTGGCTGTCGGGCGTTCAAATGCGGAAAAACAACGACATTTGCGGTGCGGTTGCGCTCGTCCCGCTCCCCAACCATCTCGTAAATATCCGTCAGGCAGAAATCCCCTGCCTGCTCCGCCATCTTGTGCAATTCTGCACGGCAGGCTTCTGCTGCCGGGGGATTGTCGTCGTGGACGTTATTGCGCTCGTCGTTCATCGCTGGAGGTCCGTTCATTCATCGTCTGCAGCGCCCGCTCCAGACTGGATTTGCTGCCATTGCGCAGCGGAATGAACGTCTTGCCGAATTTCTTGCAACCGGACTTCACCCGCAGACACGCATCATGGCTGATACAGTCGATCGGGCAGAAGACGCAGTCGACGGAAGGAAGCACGGTATCGATACGCGAGACCGCCTCTCGTAAGCCACCATCGTGGTGGATCAGTTCGGCGCCAAAATTGCTGGCGATCTGGCGAAGATGGGCAACCTGACAGTCACGGCCGCCGACATAAAGAAAGCTTTTCGGACCGGAAAGCTGCTCTTCGGCCACCTCCTTTTCGGCCTGCGGCGCGCCCTTGCCCTGCTTGCCACCGCGTTCGGCCTTCTTCTTTTCCTTGCGTGCCATTCCCTCACCTGCCGGTTGATTTTTCATACCCCGATATTGGGCCCCGACGTTCGGGATGCCGGCACCATAATAAAGATGAGTTTTGGAGTAAAGTATAAAGGTGATAAATTTCCTCATGTTTTTATGCGGAGGGCTTATCACATAATCGCGCGTAGCCGGCCGATCAGCCGTTTATCCGCAATCCACCCATGAAAAGCTGCTCCAGATGCCGGGCCGCATCCTCAAAACGTCCCTCGCCGCCGTTCTTGTCGCCCAGCACCGCCCGCACCTGCACATCGAAATCGGCATAGTGCTGGGTGGTCGACCAGATCGAGAAAATGAGGTGGTAAGGGTCGCATTTGGCCATCCGGCCGGCCTTCACCCAAGCGCGGATTACCTCGGCCTTCTCATCCACCAGCTGTTTCAGCGGTCCTTTCAGTTCGTCCTCGATATGGGGCGCGCCCTGCAGGATCTCATTCGCAAACAGGCGGCTCTCCCGCGGGAAATCACGCGACATTTCCAGCTTGCGACGAATATAGGAGCGGATCTCGCTTTCTGGGTTGCCCTCGGCATCGAAAGCGCGCAGCGGGTCGAGCCAGGTGTCGAGCACCCGCTCGATAAGCGCACGATGCATCGCCTCCTTGGTGCGAAAATAATAAAGCACGTTCGGTTTGGACATGCCGGCCGCCTCCGCAATCTGGTCGATTGTGGAGCCGCGGAACCCATTCGTGGAAAAAACACTAAGTGCAGCTTCAAGAATCGCCTCCTGCTTTTCCTCCTGAATGCGGGTCCGCTTCTGTGTTTTCGCTGCGCGCGGTATGGCCATTCTCAGCTCTCTGTTTCTTTTCAATGCAATTGCCGCTACAGTATGCTTAAAAAATAATCGCCGTTCATAGCTTAGGCAAAATTACTGCGATTCGTCACAAAATCCCTTGCTGACGCCATCGCGAATTTGCAATGTTTACCAGCCGGTCAATTTATCCATCATCGCCGTCACAAGGCAATGGCTGTTATCTTAACCGGCAAAAAGGGGAACGGCACAAGCTTTGCTTTGATAAAAACAAAACAGGTGAGGACGACACTTTATGACGGCGGGTAAGAACTTGACGGTCAATGGCGACCGTCTGTGGGATAGTCTGATGGACATGGCGAAGATCGGCCCCGGCATTGCCGGCGGCAATAATCGCCGCACGCTGACGGATGAGGATGCGGAAGGCCGCAGCCTTTTTCAGCACTGGTGCGAAGCGGCAGGCCTGACGATGGGTGTCGACCGCATGGGCACCATGTTCGCAACCCGCGCCGGCGAGGACCCGGAGGCGCTTCCCGTCTATATCGGCAGCCATCTCGATACCCAGCCGACCGGTGGCAAATATGACGGCGTGCTTGGCGTGCTGGCCGGACTGGAAGTCGTGCGCAGCCTGAACGACCTCAACATCCGGACAAGGCATCCGATCGTGGTTACGAACTGGTCGAACGAGGAAGGCGCCCGCTTTGCCCCCGCCATGCTGGCGTCAGGCGTTTTTGCCGGTGTTCACGATCTGGACTATGCCTATAGCCGCACGGATACAGACGGCAAGACCTACGGCGAGGAGCTGAAACGCATCGGCTGGCTGGGTGAGGAAGACGTCGGCGCGCGCAGGATGCACGCCTATTTCGAATACCACATCGAACAAGGGCCCATTCTCGAGGCTGAAAACAAGCAGATCGGCGTCGTCACCCATTGCCAGGGCCTGTGGTGGCTGGAAGTGACGCTGAGCGGCAAGGAAGCCCATACCGGCTCCACCCCGATGGCCATGCGCGTTAATGCCGGCCTCGCCGCCGCCCGCATCCTCGAAAAGGTGCAGGAAGTGGCGATGGCTCACCAGCCAGGCGCCGTCGCCGGCGTCGGCCAGATGATATTTACGCCCAACTCCCGCAATGTGCTGCCCGGCAAAGTGCTCTTCACCATCGACCTCAGAACCCCCTCGCAGGCAAAGCTCGACAGCATGCGCGCCATCTTCGAACGCGAGGTGCCCGCCATCGCCGAAGACCTCGGCGTCGGCTGCTCGATCGAAGCCATCGGCCATTTCGACCCCGTGACCTTCGATCCTGTTCTGGTCGGCCGGGTGCGCTCTGCCGCCGAACGACTGGGTTACAGCCACATGGACATTATCTCCGGCGCCGGCCATGACGCCTGCTGGACCGCAAGGGTCGCCCCCTCGACCATGATCTTCTGCCCCTGCGTGGGCGGGCTCTCCCACAACGAGGCCGAAGAGATTTCACCGGAATGGGCAAAGGCCGGCTGCGACGTGCTGCTGCATGCGGTGCTGGAGACTGCGGAGATCGTCGAATGACCGTACCCACGATGGCAGCCCCCCTCATCCGACCCTTCGGGCCACCTTCTCCCCGGCGGGGAGAAGAAACACGCGGCAAGACCTTCTCCCCCCTGACCCACGTCGCAAAAATCTGCGACGGTGCTTCCGATTTCTTCTCCCCGCCGGGGAGAAGGTGGCCCGAAGGGCCGGATGAGGGGGCAAGGGTCATGGCCGATCACACCGGCAAAAAAGCATCGAAACGCCATCCGGGCAAAACCGCGCAGGCGAGAAGGCTCCGCCGCGACGAGACCGACGCCGAATACCGCCTCTGGTACGAACTCAAAAGCCGGAGGTTGAACGACTTTAAATTCAGCCGACAAGTCCCTCTCGGCCCATACATCGCCGATTTCGTCTGCCGCGAAAAAATGCTGATCGTCGAGCTTGACGGATCGCAGCACGCCTCCTCCACACATGATCGACAAAGGACGTTATGGCTCAATACTCAGGGCTACGCAGTTCTGCGGTTCTGGAACCACGAGATCTTTGAAGAACTATCCCAGACGCTCGACACCATCCTCGTCGTGCTGAACACCGGAACTTTCCTGCCTGATCATCCCGACCGTTATTCGCCAGCCCTCGCTACCGGGAACAGACACCAATGACCGCCACCATCATCAAGAACGGCACCATCGTCACCGCCGACCTTACCTACAAGGCCGATGTGAAGATCGAGGGCGGCCGGATCACCGAGATCGGACCTGATCTCACCGGCGGCACCGTGCTGGATGCGAGCGGATGTTATGTCATGCCCGGCGGCATCGATCCGCATGTGCATCTGGAAATGCCCTTCATGGGCACCTATTCCGCCGATGATTTCGAGAGCGGCACGCGGGCGGCGCTGGCCGGCGGCACGACCATGGTCGTGGATTTCTGCCTGCCGGAGCCGGGGCAATCGCTTCTTGACGCCCTGCAACGCTGGGACAACAAGGCGACACGCGCCAATTGCGATTATTCCTTCCACATGGCCGTCACCTGGTGGGGCGAACAGGTCTTCGACGAGATGAAGACGGTGGTTCAGGAAAAAGGCATCAACTCCTTCAAGCACTTCATGGCCTATAAGGGCGCGCTGATGGTGAATGACGACGAGATGTTCGCCTCCTTCTCGCGCTGCGCGGAACTCGGCGCCATTCCCTTCGTGCATGCGGAAAACGGCGATATCGTCGCGCAGATGCAGGAAAAACTGATGGCGGAAGGCAATGTCGGGCCGGAAGCGCACGCCTATTCCCGCCCGCCTTCCGTGGAAGGCGAGGCCACCAACCGCGCCATCATCATCGCCGATATGGCCGGCGCGCCGCTTTATGTCGTCCACACCTCCTGCGAACAGGCCCATGAAGCCATCCGCCGCGCCCGGCAGAACGGGATGCGGGTTTATGGCGAGCCGCTGATCCAGCACCTGATCCTCGACGAAAGCGAATATGCCAATCCCGACTGGGATCACGCCGCCCGCCGCGTCATGTCGCCGCCCTTCCGTAACCGTCAGCATCAGGATAGCCTCTGGGCGGGTCTCGCCTCCGGCTCGCTGCAATGTGTGGCGACCGACCATTGTGCCTTCACGACCGAGCAGAAACGCTTCGGCCTTGGTGATTTCCGCAAGATACCGAACGGCACCGGCGGGCTTGAAGATCGCATGCCGCTGCTCTGGACCCATGGCGTGGCGACCGGCCGGCTGACGATGAATGAATTTGTTGCCGTCACCTCCACCAACATCGCCAAGATCCTCAACATCTATCCCAAGAAGGGCGCGATCCTCGTTGGCAGCGACGCCGATATCGTCGTCTGGGACCCGGCGCTCACAAAAACCATCAGTGCGGCAAACCAGCAATCGGCCATCGATTACAACGTGTTCGAAGGACACAGGGTAAAAGGCCTGCCGCGCTACACGCTCTCACGCGGGCTGGTCAGCGTCGAGGAAGGCACCATCGAGACGCAGGCCGGCCATGGCCGGTTCATCGCCCGCGATCCCTATCCGGCCGTCAGCCAGGCGCTTTCCACCTGGAAAGAACTCGTCTCGCCACGCAAGGTGGAACGCACAGGCATTCCGGCGTCGGGCGTGTGATCATGGGCGAGCCGAAACGCGAAATCCTCATCGCCGCCGCCATCCTCATCAACGAGAAGCGGCAGATGCTCGTGGTGCGCAAGCGCGGCACCACGCAGTTCATGCAGCCGGGCGGCAAGATCGATCCGGGCGAAACGCCGGAACAGGCGCTTCACCGCGAGCTGGCCGAAGAAATCGGCCTGACGCTCCCCGAGAATGCCGCGCGTTATGAGGGCGTCTTTCGCGAGGAAGCCGCCAATGAGCCGGGCGCCGATGTCGTCGCCCATGCCTTCACCGCCAGGCTTCATACAGAGGTCACCCCGCAGGCGGAAATCGAGGAAGTCCGTTGGCTCGATCTCGACCGCAACCCCGGTGTGACCATCGCCAGACTGACGGAAACCCAGATGCTGCCGCTGGCGCGCGCCGCACTTACGGAAAGCGACAATCAGCCAAGATGAACCAGGCCTCTCCCTATTCCGTCGTCTCCGCCAGAAAACTGGGCCTCACCTTCGAAACGGGGGATGGCTCGGTCAATGCGCTGTCCAATGTCGATCTCGACGTGAAAAAGGGCGATTTCGTTTCCTTCATCGGCCCTTCCGGCTGCGGCAAGACCACCTTTTTGCGGGTCATCGCCGATCTTGAAAAACACACGTCAGGCGAGATCACCGTCAACGGTACGACGCCGGAAAACGCCCGCAAGGACCGGTCCTACGGATATGTCTTTCAGGCCGCCGCCCTTTATCCATGGCGCAGCATCGAAAAGAACATCGCCCTGCCGCTCGAAATCATGGGCTACAGCAAGGCCGAGCAGCGCGAGCGCATCGACCGCACGCTCGACCTCGTCAACCTCAACGGCTTCGGCAAGAAATACCCCTGGCAACTTTCTGGCGGCATGCAGCAGCGCGCCTCCATCGCCCGCGCGCTTGCCTTCGATGCCGACCTGCTTCTGATGGACGAGCCGTTCGGCGCGCTGGACGAGATCGTTCGCGATCACCTCAACGAACAGCTGCTGAAACTCTGGGATACGACCGGCAAGACCATCTGTTTCGTCACCCACTCGATTCCGGAAGCGGTTTATCTCTCGACGAAAATCGTCGTCATGTCGCCGCGGCCTGGTCGGGTGACCGACGTGATCGAATCCACTCTGCCGCGGGAAAGACCGCTGGAAATCAGGGAAACGCCGGAGTTTCTGGCGATTGCGCACCGGGTGCGTGAGGGGTTGAAGGCGGGGCACAGCTATGAGGGGTGAGGTTGGCGCCAGCATTGGCTTATTTGGCGGGAGGTTGCCCCTCGTTTCTTCTCCCCGCCGGGGAGAAGGTGGCCCGAAGGGTCGGATGAGGGGGCAAGATTGCGGCTTAACGCTACCCTTGCCCCCTCATCCCGCTGCCGCGACCTTCTCCCCCTCGGGGAGAAGAAGGCAGGCGGCCCTACCTCCATTCCATTCCCAAGCTTTGAGTTGGACGAGACCCACCCACGAGTCGATCTCCCCCCTTGTGGGGGAGATGTCCGGCAGGACAGAGGGGGGTAAGCGCCACTCTCGGAGCAAGAGTAAATCCCACCCTCAGAGGGCCAACCCATGACCCTCCTCCGCCACCGCATCCTCCCCATCCTCACCGTCCTCCTCGCCATCTTCATCCTCTGGCACCTGGCCGTCATCTACCTCAACCTGCCCTTCGCCCGCGACCAGGCCACCCGCTCTGGCCAGACGCCGGGCTTCCTCGAACTCCTGCCGCAGACCTTCGCCCAGGAGCGCCCGGTCCTCCCAGCCCCGCATCAGATCATCGCGGAACTCTGGGACACGACCGTCAACAAGCCCGTCACCTCGAAACGCAGCCTCGTCTACCACGCCGGCATCACGCTTTCCGCCACGTTGCTCGGTTTCGCCATCGGCGCGGTACTCGGCATCCTGCTGGCGGTCGCGATCATCCATAACCGCGCCATGGATCGCTCCGTCATGCCGTGGATCATTGCCAGCCAGACCATCCCCATCCTCGCCATCGCGCCGATGATCATCGTTGTCCTGAACTCCATCGGCATTTCCGGGCTGCTGCCGAAGGCGCTGATTTCGACCTATCTCTCCTTTTTCCCCATCGTCGTCGGCATGGTGAAGGGCCTCAGAAGCCCCGAGGCCCTGCAGCTTGACCTGATGCACACCTATAATGCCTCACCGGCGCAAATCTTCTGGAAGCTGCGCTGGCCCTCCGCACTGCCTTATCTCTTCACCTCGCTGAAGATCGCCATTGCGATTGCGCTGGTCGGCGCCATCGTCGGCGAATTGCCGACAGGCGCCGTCGCGGGTCTCGGCGCGCGCCTACTCTCCGGCTCCTATTACGGCCAGACGGTACAGATATGGGCCGCACTCTTCATGGCCGCCGGGGTCGCCGCCATTCTTGTTTCGGTCATCGGCATCGCCCACGCCGCCGTCCTCAAGCGAATGGGAGCACGGCCATGACGAACCCCTTCTGGTTTATCGGTGCGATCCTGTTCTGGCTTGCCGCCTGGGCCTTCAACGAATGGCTGGTGCGGCGCAACTTCGCCTCCTCCTCAAAAAGGCGCGTCAGCCGCATCGCCGTGCCTCTGCTTTTCGGCCTTGCCATTGTGGTGCTCTGGGAAGGCATCGTGCGCGGATTTTCCGTTCCGCCCATCCTGCTGCCGGCCCCGAGCGCCATTCTCGCCCGCCTCCTCAGCTCCCTGCCGACCCTCTGGGCGGATTTCCGCCAGACTTTCCTCAAATCGGTGCTGACAGGTTACGCGCTGGGCTGCGGCCTCGGCTTCATCGTCGCCATCCTCATCGACCGCTCGCCCTTCCTGCAACGCGGGCTCTTGCCCATCGGCAATTTCGTCTCTGCCCTTCCGGTGGTCGGCATAGCGCCGATCATGGTCATGTGGTTCGGTTTCGACTGGCAGTCGAAAGTCGCCGTCGTCGTCATCATGACCTTCTTCCCGATGCTGGTGAACACGGTGCAGGGGCTTGCCGCCGCCAGCCACATGGAGCGCGACCTGATGCGCACCTATGCCGCCGGCTGGTGGCCGACGCTGATAAAGCTGCGCCTGCCCGCCGCCTGGCCCTTCATCTTCAACGCGCTGAAAATCAACTCTACGCTCGCCTTGATCGGCGCCATCGTCGCGGAATTCTTCGGCACGCCCATCGTCGGCATGGGGTTCCGCATCTCCGCGGAAATGGGCCGCAGCAATGTTGATATGGTCTGGGCCGAGATTGCCGTGGCGGCGCTCGCAGGGTCCGGCTTTTACGGACTTGTGGCGCTCGCAGAGCGGGCCGTCACCTTCTGGCATCCGTCCGTCCGTGGGGGACGAACGTAAATAACGAAAAAGGGAACAGCGATGAAAATGAAACTTGCATCCATGCTTCTTGCCGGCGCTTCACTGCTGACCGCATTTAGCGTTCAGGCCGCCGACAAGATCACCCTGCAGCTGAAATGGGTCACCCAGGCGCAGTTCGCCGGTTATTACGTCGCCAAGGACAAGGGCTTTTATGAAGCCGAAGGCCTCGACGTCGACATCAAGCCCGGTGGCCCGGATATCGCACCGGCGCAAGTATTGGCTGGAGGCGGGGCCGACGTGATCGTGGACTGGATGCCGTCTGCGCTTGCCACCCGCGAAAAGGGCGTGCCGCTCGTCAATATTGCCCAGCCGTTCAAATCATCGGGCATGATGCTGACCTGCCTGAAGGAAACCGGCATCAAGAAACCCGAAGATTTCAAGGGCAAGACGCTGGGCGTCTGGTTCTTCGGCAATGAATATCCGTTCCTGTCGTGGATGGCGCACCTGAAAATCCCGACCACCGGCGGGGCTGATGGCGTTACCGTGCTGAAGCAGGGCTTCAACGTCGATCCGCTTTTGCAGAAACAGGCCGCCTGCATTTCCACCATGACCTATAATGAATACGGCCAGGTTCTCGACGCCGGCATCAAGCCTGAAGACCTCGTCACCTTCAAATATGAGGATGAAGGCGTGGCGACGCTGGAAGACGGACTCTACGTTCTCGAAGACAAGCTCAAGGACGCCAAATTCAAGGAGGACATGGTCAAATTCGTTCGCGCCTCCATGAAGGGCTGGAAATGGGCCGAGGAAAACCCTGACGAGGCCGCGGATATCGTTCTCGAAAACGACGCCTCCGGCGCGCAGACGGAAAAGCACCAGAAGCGCATGATGGGCGAAGTCGCCAAGCTCACCGCAGGCTCGAAGGGTGCGCTCGACAAGGCCGATTACGAGCGCACGGTGAAAACGCTGCTCGGCGGCGGCTCCGATCCTGTCATCACCAAGGAACCGGCAGGCGCCTACACGACCGAGATTACCGACGCGGCGTTGAAGTAGGTCGTGGCAGGCAAGCGAAGACGCGGGTCGTATCCGCACGCCGTCATCCTGGACCTGATCCGGGGTCCAGCGCGATCAAGCCCTTGATCGCGGAAAAGTCCTTTCACGGCGCAGACGCGCCGTGGCTGGATGCCGGATCTAGTCCGCATGACGAGGTTTTTTTACTCTCGTGACTCAAGCGCCGTTGGCTTGTATTGGTAACCCACCTGACGAATTGCAACATCCGCGCCTATACAAAAATGTATACCTAGCCCAACGGCTATGCGGATTGATTTGCACGTCAACAAGAATTAAAGTCCCGCCCACAAGACTGCCAAACTTGATCTTGTAAAAAAAGCACGAGGCAAAGGTGCTTTAGATTCGCGTTGAGGGGCGTTTGAATCGGGAGGATCGAAAAGGAAGTATTGTGATCCCTTGTTTCACATTCGCCATCGCATGACCTTTTGAGACACGGCCCCGGGCCTGCAGGACATGTGAGCGAATATTGCGCGAGCCAAGACACATGCAGCATAAAGTCACGTTTAACCGGTTTGTTTTCCTTCTTCTTTCCGCAGCGGCGCTCCCCATGTCAGCAGCCGCCGAGGGAGAGGCGCAGGCTCCGGTCAAACAGCAGAACCTGCCTTCCATTATCGTTGCCCATGCCGCAAAACGCGATCTCGTGGACCGCATCATCGCGACAGGCACCATTCGCCCGGTCGACGAAATCTATGTCCAGCCGCTGGTCGATGGCCTGTCGATCGATACGCTGAACGTCGATATTGGCGACAGGGTCGAAGCCAACGCAGTCCTCGCCGTCCTCTCCTCCGATAGTCTTATCCTTCAGAAGAGCCAGCTTGAGGCCAACAAGGCCAAGGCGCAGGCAGCCGTTGCCCAATCCAAGGCACAGGTTCTGGAAGCGGAGGCGAGCGCCAATGACGCGAACCGCCAGCGCGACCGTGCGGCAAAGCTCGGCCAGAGCGGCTCCGGTTCCGTCTCGCAGGTTGAGCAGACGCAGGCGCAGGCGGAAGTCGCCGCCGCCAAGCTCAACGCCGCCCGCCAGGCCGTTTCCGCCGGCGAAGCCGACATCAAAGTCGTGGACGCTCAAATTGCCGATATCGACCTGAAGCTGACGCGCACGGGTGTAAAAACCCCGGTTGCCGGCATCGTTTCGGCCAAGAATGCCAAGGTAGGCGCGATTGCCAGCGGCGCCGGCAATCCGCTTTTCACCGTCATCAAGGACGGCGCGATCGAACTCGTCGCCGATCTGTCCGAGACCGACATCCAGAAGGTGAAGGTCGGCCAGAAAGCCTATTTGACGGTTGCCGGCGGAGCTGAGAAAATAGAGGGCAAGGTGCGCCTCGTCTCGCCCACCGTCGATCCGACGACGCGCCTCGGTTCCGTGCATGTGGTGCTGCCCGAAGGGAGCCCGGCGCGCTCGGGCATGTATGCCAGCGCCGCGATCATCGTTGAGGAGACGAACGCGCTCGCTCTGCCGCTCTCGGCCGTCACCGCTGGGCGTGAAGGCTCGACCACCCGCAAGGTGGAAGGCGATGTCGTCAAGCAGGTGAAGATCGAGACCGGCATTGAGGACGGCGGTTTCATTGAGATTGTCAGCGGTCTTGCCGCTGGAGACAAGGTTGTCGAGAAGGCTGGGGCATTCGTGCGTGATGGGGACCGGATCAAGCCGGTTGAAGCCCAGACGTCTGCGTCCAACTGACTGAGGGATTGAAATGAACTTTTCCGCATGGTCAATCCGTAACCCGATTGCGCCGCTGCTCGGCTTCGCCGTGTTGATGATGCTCGGCCTGCAGGCATTCAACACCCTGCCAATCACCCGCTTCCCGAATATCGACGTTCCCGTCGTCGCCGTCACCGTGACGCAGAGCGGCGCTTCGCCCTCCGAACTCGAAATGCAGGTGACGAAGGAGATCGAGGACGCCGTCGCCGCCATTAGCGGCGTCGATGAAATCCAGTCCACCGTGGTCGATGGCCAGTCCACCACCACGGTCGTCTTCCGCATCGAAAAGCCGACGGAAGAGGCGGTTCAGGACACCAAGGACGCCATCGACAAGATCCGCAGCGACCTTCCCGCCGATATCGAAGAGCCGATCGTCAGCAAGATCGACGTCGAGGGTCAGGCGATCCAGAGCTTTGCCGTTTCCTCGCCCAACATGACGCTCGAAGAGCTGTCATGGTTCGTGGATGATACGATCAAGCGGGCTTTGCAAGGCAAATCCGGCATCGGCAAGGTCGATCGCTACGGCGGTGCGGACCGGGAAGTGCGCGTGGCGCTGAACCCCGAAAAGCTCGACGCCTATGGTATCACCGCCAGCGAGGTGAACAGCCAGCTGCGCGGCACCAATATCGACCTTGGCTCCGGCCGTGGCCAGGTGGGCGGCAACGAACAGACCATCCGCACGCTCGGCGATACGCGTGATGTTTCGCAGCTTGCCAACACCACCATTGCCCTTTCGAACGGCCGTTTCGTCAAGCTGTCCGAACTCGGCACGATCACGGATACGTATCAGGAGCCGAAGTCTTTCTCACGCTTCAACGGCAATCCTGCCGTCACCTTCGCCGTGTTCCGCTCCAAGGGCGCGAGCGAGGTTTCCGTGGCGCAGACCGTGTCGGAAAGCCTTGAACAGGTGCGAAAGGATCATCCTGACGTCGACATCCAGAAGGTCGATGACGCCGTCTACTTCACCTACGGGAACTATAAGGCCGCGCTCGACACGCTGATCGAAGGCGCTGTCCTCGCCGTTATCGTCGTCCTGCTTTTCCTGCGCAACTGGCGCGCAACGCTGATTGCCGCCGTGGCCCTACCGCTCTCCGCGATCCCGACCTTCTGGATCATGGACATCATGGGCTTCTCGCTCAACCTCGTGAGCTTCCTCGCGCTCACGCTCGCCACGGGTATTCTCGTGGATGACGCTATCGTGGAAATCGAGAACATTGCCCGTCACATCAAGATGGGCAAGACGCCCTATCGCGCGGCGCTGGAAGCGGCGGACGAAATCGGCCTCGCCGTCATCGCCACCAGTTTCACCATCATTGCCGTTTTCGTGCCCGTCTCGTTCATGCCTGGTATTCCGGGCCAGTACTTCATCCAGTTCGGCCTCACCGTCGCCTTCTCGGTGTTCTTCTCGCTCGCCGTCGCCCGCCTCATCACGCCGCTGATGGCGGCCTATCTGATGCGTGCCGAAGACGCGATGGACGACCATCACGACAATGATGGCAGGCTGATGAAGGCCTATACGCGCATGGTCACCGCCACCACCCGCAAATGGTGGGCGCGGTATCTGACGCTCGTCGGTGCGATCGCCTTCCTTATTGCATCGGTCATGCTTCTGGCCCAGGTGCCGGGCAGCTTCCTGCCGCCGGATGACGCCTCGCGCGTCACACTTTCGGTGGAACTGCCGCCCAATGCGACGCTCGATGAAACCGACCGCACGACGACGCAGATCTATCAGGCGCTGCGTGATATCAACGGCGTCGAAAGCGTCTTCATCCTTGGCGGCGCGTCGCCGAAGGGTGACCTGGAGCTTCGCCGTGCCACCGTCAACGTCATCCTCGAACATATCGATCACTCGCTGCTGAAAACCCTCGTCAACAAGGGCCTCGGTTCCATTCCGCTCATCGGTCCATATCTGCCGAAGGTGGAGGAGAAGGGCCGCACCCGTCCGCAATGGGATGTTGAGCGGGATATTTTCGCGCAGGTACGTGGCATTCCCGATGTGCGCATCATCAAGCTGAACGACCGCGCGGAACGCGAACTCTCCTTCAACTTTCTCTCGAAGAACGAGAAGGACCTCAGCGACGCGGTCGGCATTCTCGAAAGCCGCCTGCGCGCCTCGCCGATCCTTGCCAATGTCAGCTCGGAGGGCGCCCTACCCCGGCCGGAACTGCAAATCCGCCCGCGCAAGGATGAAATCGCCCGCCTCGGCATCACGCCGCAGCAGATCTCGCAGACCGTGCGTGTCGCCACCATCGGTGATATCGACGCACAGCTGACGAAAATCTCGCTGGATGACCGGCAGATCCCGATCCGCGTACAGGCCTCGCTCGATGCCCGCCGCGACCTCGCCACCATCCGCGCGCTGAAGATCAAGACCGCCTCCGGCTCGCTGGTGCCGCTCTATAGCGTTGCCGATATCGACTACTCGGAAGGTCCGAGCTCGATCAAGCGCAACGACCGCAACCGCGTTGTCTCCATCGGCTCCGACGTGCCCTTCGGCACGGCGCTCGATACCTCGACGGCAGAGTTCAAACGCATCGTGTCTGAAACCGAACTGCCGGCAAGCGTGCGCCTTGCCGAAAGCGGTGACGCCAAGGTGCAGGGCGAAATGCAGCAGGGCTTCGTAAACGCCATGCTGCTTGGCCTGATGCTGGTGCTGGTCGTGCTCATCCTGCTGTTCAAGGATGTCATCCAGCCCTTCACCATCCTGTTCTCGCTGCCGCTCGCCATCGGCGGCGTGGCAGTCGCGCTCATCATCACCCAGAACGCGCTCTCCATGCCCGTTCTCATCGGCATCCTGATGCTGATGGGCATCGTGACCAAGAACGCCATTCTGCTGGTGGATTTCGCCATCGAAATGCGCCGTCACGGCATGGAGCGGGTGCATGCCATGGTGGAGGCCGGCCGCAAGCGCGCCCGCCCGATCATCATGACCTCCATCGCCATGTCGGCGGGCATGCTGCCCTCGGCCCTCGGCGTCGGCGAAGGCGGTTCCTTCCGCGCGCCGATGGCGATTGCTGTCATCGGCGGCATCATCGTCTCGACTGTGCTGTCGCTGATCGTGGTGCCGGCCTTCTTCCTGATCATGGACGACCTGTCGCGCCTGCTCGCCCACCTCTTCGGCCGCTTCGTCGGCAAGAAGGAAGAGGAGGAAGAGGCCCTCTCCAACGAAAAGCTCTCGGAGATCGCCCGCGAAAACAGCCTTGCGCTTTCCTCCCTGGAGGCGCGTGTCGCCAGCATGGAAAAGGGTACCGGCGACAAGGCCGCGGACAAGGGCAGCAACATATTGCGACTGCCGCCGCTCGCTGCGGAGTGAAGTTTGCCAATATGAAGATTGAAACGCCGGGCCATGTGCCCGGCGTTTCGCTTTAACTGATACGTGAGGGCAAAACGTCGCCGCTTGTTTCTTCTCCCCGAGGGGGAGAAGGTGGCCCGAAGGGTCGGATGAGGGGGCAAGCTCTCCGTATATCCCGACCCTCGCCCCCTCATCCCGCTGCCGCGGACTTCTGCCCCTCGGGGAGAAGAAATATGTCGCACTCGCCCGCTCCATATTTCCCCCTGTGCTTATAAGCACGAATGGACGAACCATTTCCGCCCACATAACGGCTGCAAACCCGTTTGATCGAAATCAATTCGCTTTCCACCTGACCTGCTAGTCTCCCTCGCATCGGGAATTGCCGGTCGAGGAAAAATGCGATGAGTTCTGTGCAGATAGGCGCGAGGGAAAAGCAACTTCCCCGATTTCTTGTCGCTTCGGACAGCCCGGCAAAAGGTTTGAGCGGGAGCCGAATGGACGTGAACAAGACCGTGAAGCTGAGCAACAGGGACAGGAACATGCTGCTGCGCGCGCCCCTGATCGGGGTTGCCGACGATGCGGCGGCGCTGAAGCTGATGGAGGCGGCAACCATCACCACTGTCAACGCCCGCCATGTGCTTTTCAAGGAAGGCGAAGCGGCACAGCATTTTTATTGCGTGCTGTCGGGTTATGTGAGGCTCTACCGGCTGGACAGGCACGGGCGCGAAGCGGATGTACGCGTCAGCGGCCCCGGCGATACCTTCAACGAATGCCTGATCTTCGGCAGCGATACCTATCGTTATAGCGCGCAGGCAGCGGAAAGCTGCACCGTGGCTCGCTTCGACCTCATGCGGATTCGCAGCCTGGTCGAGCAGGAACCGGCCATCGCCAAGGCCGTCATGCGCTGCCTGTCCAACAGCCTGCTTTCCACCATGGACTGCATTGCCAACGACCGGCTGCAAACCGCCCCGCAACGTGTCGCTCACTACCTGATCAACCACGGCCCGCGCGACGCGACTTCCTTTTCGCTGCGGCTGCCGTTCCAGAAGAGCCTGCTTGCCGGCAAGCTCGGCCTCGCCCCGGAGGCCCTCTCCCGCGCCTTTTCCACCCTGAAAAAATCAGGCGTCACGGTGCGCGGGCGCATCGTGCAGGTCAATGACGTCGCGGCATTAAAACAGATTTGAAGATACGGGGAGAGGATGAAGGGCGGGCCGCCATCAGGCAGCCCGCCCTTTCGCATGTCAGGCATCGCGGCGGTTCAGACCGCGTGCTGCAGGAAACGGAAATGATCGCCCTGCCGCTCGATGTGGAAAAACCCGCCCAGATGACCGCCGGACACCAGCCAGCCATGATCGGCCGCTGCCGCCAACACCTCGAGACGGGTGGCATGAGCAAGTTCGGAATCGATATCGTAAACGAAAGCGATTTCGGGATCGGCTGCCTGCAAACCCGTCACGTGCAGCACATCACCCCACAATAACAGCCGGTCATCGCCATTGCCGATGAGATAACCGGCATGCCCCGGCGTATGGCCGGGCATGGCGATTGCCTCGATATCCTCGGCAACCCCTCCCATGAGGATCGGCCGCAGCATGGCGCCGCAGATGTCGAGCAGCCGGGCGGCGAGATCGAAACCGCCCTGACGGGCAGGCGGCAATGCCTTTCGCGCCTCTGCATTGGTGAAAAAGGCAAGATCGGCCTCCGGCACCCATATCTCCGCATTGGGAAAATAAGCCCGATCGCCATCAATGAGGCCGAGCGCGTGATCGCCGTGAATATGAGTGAGGATAACACGGCTGACATCATCAGGCTGAATACCGGCGGCAATCATAGCCGCACGGGCATGGCCATAGGCCTCGCCCCAGGCTATGCCGCAGCCGGCATCGATCAGCCAGACGCCATCTGGCCCTGACAGCGCGAAACAGTTAACATCCACATCCACCGTATCGCCCGGAATCGCGGCGAGAACGGCCGCCAGCGCATTCGCGCCCTGCCGGTGAATGAGATGGCCGACCGGTGCCTTGTAGACACCATCGATGAACCGGGACACGGCATAACGGCCAAAACGGAACGGGGCATTCATGGCTTACAGACCGCCCTGCTCTTTCAGGAAACCGACGATGCGATCAACGCCATCACCCCGTTTCATGTCGGTGAACACAAAGGGCATGGCGTTGCGCATGCGCGTTGCATCGCTGTCCATCACGGTCAGATCGGCACCCACATAGGGCGCAAGGTCCTTCTTGTTGATGACGAGCAGGTCAGAGCGGGTAATGCCCGGCCCGCCCTTGCGCGGAATTTCCTCGCCCTGGCAGACGGAGATGACGTAGATGGTGATATCGGCAAGATCGGGCGAAAAGGTCGCGGCGAGGTTATCGCCGCCGGATTCGATGAAGACCACGTCGAGATCGGGAAAACGCTGGTTCAGCCCGGCAATCGCCTGCAGATTGATCGTGGCATCCTCACGAATGGCCGTGTGCGGGCAACCGCCCGTCTCGACGCCGACGATGCGTTCGGAAGGCAGCGCCTGCATGCGCACCAGCGCCTCGGCGTCTTCCTTGGTATAGATATCATTGGTGACGACGGCGACGGAATAATCGGCGCTCATCGCCTTGCAGAGCTTTTCCGTCAGCGCCGTCTTGCCGGAACCCACCGGCCCGCCAATCCCAACGCGCAGCGGACCATTACCCGATTTCATCACTCTGTTCCCTTCACTATGCTGTGGTCTGTTTCACCATAGTCCCTGAACGGGACGCTTCAAGATATGCAAGGATCATGCCGCGCCTTTCTTCTCCCCGCCGGGGAGAAGGTGGCCCGAAGGGGCGGATGAGGGGGCGAGCTCTCGATATATCTCTACCCACTCCCCCTCATCCCGCTGCCGCGGACTTCTCCCCGGCGGGGAGAAGAAACTCGTGGCGGCCGCTCGCTCTTCAGGAACGGAAAAGCCGCGTGCCCTGTGTTTCGTGACGCATCGCCGCCGTATCGGCGATGATCGTGGCGCTGCCGAGGTCATCGAGCGTGGATTGGACGGCATTTGCCGCCACCTCGGCAATCCCCGCCTCGCTTGCGGCCAGAATGGCGACGCCATCCTTTTGGCCCGCAACACCAAGGCGAATACCAGCCGAAACGATCTGCGAAACACCTGCATGCAAAAAGGCGGCAAGCGTCTCGCGCAGCGGCACGCCGTGGCACGCGGCCACAGCGCCTATGGCGACGGGATAGGGAGCCTCTTTCGGCAACAGCTGAAGAACCCCGTGCGGCCAGGCGCTGGCGGCAGAAACGAAGGCATCGCCCAGAAGCACCGTCTCGCGATATCGTTCCGCCGAACCTGCGAGCGCGCGGCCAAGATCGGCTGTTTCGCTGAGTGCTGCGGCATCCTGTGAGTTCCGCCAGGCATGCGCCAGAAACACCGCGTCGTTCCACAGGCTACCGTGGAGCAGAAGCGTTTCCACCCAGCCGCTCAACTCGGTGGCGTTACGCACACGCCCGTCCTCCACCGCCTTTTCCAGCCCGCCCGAATAGGAAAAGCCGCCGACAGGAAAGGCCGGCGACATCCAGGCCATCAGGCGCAGCAGCGCGGCGACGCCGCTTTCCCCGCTCACGCCTCAGCCATGATCATGATGGTGGTGGCCGTGCCCGTGCCCGTGATCATGGCCATGCGAGTGGCCGCCATGGGCGTGATAAGCGCCGCGTGCCGGCTGGAACGGCTCTTCCACCTCGCGCACTGTGGCGCCCAGACCTTCCAGCATGGCGCGAATGACATGGTCACGCAGGATGAGAATGCGCTCCTCCTCGATCTGCGCCGAAAGATGCCGGTTGCCCAGATGCCAGGCGAGCTCGATGAGATGCAGCCGGTCCTTCGCCTTGATTTCGAACAGCTTTTCATCAGCCGCGCGAACCTCGATCAGATCGCCGTTTTCAACCACCAGCAGGTCGCCATGGGCAAACAAGACGGCCTCCTTCAGATCCAGCATCACCATCTCGTCATTCTGCAGATGCAGAAGCTTGCGGCGCAGATGCCGCTGGTCATGTGCCAGCGTGACGTAGCCGGAGGGCTCGTCGCCGGGGGTTCCGGCGGGGTGATAGGAGGTGACGCGCAGCATGGGATGATCCGTTTCAGAAACAGTCTTGGGGAGAAGATTTTTGACGGATAGCGGGCATGATTTCAAGGCGCGATTTCAGAAGGTTGACGATAGCTGGAGACCTCTCTCCGTCATGCCGGGCGTGACCCGGCATCCAGCCACGGCCCGTCTGTGGCGTGAAAAGCCTCCCACGCGATCAAAGTCTTGATCGCACCGGACCCCGGATCATGTCCGGGATGAAGGAGCGTGGAGAGGCCGGCGCGGCAGAAAAAAGCACGTCGGACAAAGAAAAGCCCGGCATCACTGCCGGGCTTTCATCAGAAACGAAAACCGAGATTAGGCCGCAGCGCGGCTTTTCAGGTTTTCCAGAATGTTCTGCGGTGAGGAAACGCCGTAGGGGTCGCTATCGCAATTGTCCGAATAACCTTCTTCCTCGAACCACTGCTCGACGACGCCATCATTGATAACGGCAGCGTAACGCCAGGAGCGCATGCCGAAGCCGAGATTGTCCTTGGCGACTAGCATGCCCATCTTGCGGGTGAACTCGCCCGAACCGTCAGGAATGACCTTGACGTTTTCGAGGTTCTGGCCCTTGGCCCAGGCATTCATGACGAAGGCATCGTTGACCGAAAGGCAATAGATGTCATCAACGCCGAGCGCACGGAACTCAGGTGCCAGCTTTTCAAAATCGGGAAGCTGGTAGGTCGAGCATGTCGGCGTGAAAGCGCCGGGGAGCGAGAAGAGGACCACCTTTTTGCCCTTGAAATAGTCGTCGGAGGTCATGTCCTGCCAACGGAAAGGGTTCGGGCCGCCAACGGCCTCGTCGCGAACGCGCGTGCGGAAGGTTACGGCGGGCACTTTTTTGCCGAGCATGTCTTGTCTCCTGTTCTGGCGTTTTTGCGAGGTATCGCTTGGGATCGATCCGCGCGGACTTCTTTAGCAGTTTCCATAGCGCATGACGCGCTGCGGTGCAGCATAAAAAAAGGATTTCAGCCGCCAAATGCGCGAAATGCCGCACGGAATTGGGGATCAATTATGCAGTTCTATCGACCAGTTCAACAGCGTCGGAAGGGGTGTCCACCAGCCGGTTTGAATGCCTGCTTCCCGCAACATCGCGGCTGACCATGTGTTGCAGCCGGCGAGCGCATTGAACCGGCCGTTCGCCTCGAAAAAAGCGTCCGTGGGGCCGTAGCCGGCGCCGGAAATCGGCCTGACACCGTCATCGTTTCCGGCAAAACTTGCCCTGATGCCTGCGACAAGGCGCTGATAACCCGCTTCGGAAATGCGAAGCCGTTTCACGCCAGCGAGATCGGCGGGAAAATCGCCTGTTACATCCACATGCATGACGGAGCTGTCCAGCGTGAAAGAGCGCAGCACCGGCATCGGTTTCAGATCGGCCCAAGTGGGCGTCTGCATGTAAAACGCCCTGCCGCCCCAACCGAACACCATATAGGCCGCGGCTGGATGATTGACCGCAATGCCGCCCTCCTGCAAATCAGCGAACACCCGCCGCAGATCATTATCGACCGGCAGCGCGATATCGGTGTGGATCGGATTGGCCAGCAGCAGGATTTCGCGATCCTTCACGCCGTCTGCATCATCGGCAATAAAGGGGCGCGGCGTCACGGTGCCCAGCACCAGAAGCAGGAGGATCAGCAGCACGCCGCGACTGATCCATCTGAGGGCACGTCTCAATGGAACGTCCCGTCAGAACAGGAAATAGCGCTGCGCCATTGGCAGCACGGTCGCCGGTTCACAGGTCAGAAGCTCACCATCCGCCCGCACCTCATAGGTCTCCGGATCGACCTCTATATGCGGCGTCAGCGAATTGTGGATCATCGACGCCTTGGAAATGCCGCCGCGCACGTTTTTCACCGGCAGCAGCTTCTTGGCGACGCCAAGGCGCTGGGCAAGGCCGCCATCCAGAGACGCCTGTGAGACGAAAGTCACCGAGGAGTTGGTGCGCAGCTTGCCATAAGCAGCAAACATCGGCCGGTAATGCATCGGCTGCGGCGTTGGAATGGAGGCATTCGGATCGCCCATCGGCGCAGCGGCAATCGAACCACCGAGCAGCACCATCTCCGGCTTCACGCCGAAGAAGGCCGGATTCCACAAGACCAGATCGGCACGCTTGCCGACTTCGACAGAGCCGATCTCGTGGCTGACACCCTGCGCAATGGCCGGGTTGATGGTATATTTGGCGATGTAACGGCGGACACGGAAATTGTCGTTCTCGCCGGTCTCTTCCTTCAGGCGGCCGCGCTGGCGCTTCATCTTGTCCGCGGTCTGCCAGGTGCGGATCGCCACTTCGCCGACACGACCCATGGCCTGGCTGTCGGAGGAAATGATCGAGAACGCCCCGATATCGTGGAGGATATCTTCCGCCGCGATGGTTTCCTTGCGGATGCGGCTTTCCGCGAAGGCGATATCCTCGGGGATGGATGGCGACAGGTGGTGGCACACCATCAGCATATCCAGATGCTCAGCCAGCGTATTGACGGTGTAAGGCCGCGTCGGGTTGGTCGAGGACGGAATGACGTTGGGATTGCCGCAGACCTTGATGATGTCAGGCGCGTGGCCACCGCCCGCCCCTTCGGTGTGAAAGGCGTGGATGGTGCGGCCCCTGATCGCGGCGACCGTGTCTTCCACAAAGCCGCTCTCGTTCAGCGTGTCGGTGTGGATCATCACCTGCACGTCATAGTCGTCGGCCACCGTCAGGCAATTGTCGATGGCGGCGGGTGTCGTGCCCCAGTCCTCATGCAGCTTCAGCGAGGAGGCGCCAGCCAGGACCATTTCTTCCAGCGGTGCCGGCAGCGAGGCATTGCCCTTGCCGGCGAGGGCCAGGTTCATTGGGAAAGCATCGAAGCTTTCGATCATGCGCTCGATATGCCATGCGCCGGTGCAGGTGGTGGCAAGCGTGCCGTGCGCCGGTCCGGAACCACCACCGAGCATGCAGGTCACACCGCTCATCAGCGCTTCCTCGATCTGCTGCGGGCAGATGTAATGGATATGCGCATCCATGCCGCCGGCCGTCAGGATCTTGCCTTCGCCGGCGATTGCTTCCGTCGAGGGGCCGACGATAATCGTCACGCCGGGCTGCGTATCCGGGTTGCCGGCCTTGCCGATGGCGTGAATGCGGCCGTTCTTCAGGCCCACATCGGCCTTGTAGATGCCGCTATGGTCAACGATCACGGCGTTGGTGATGACGGTATCGACAGCGCCTTCGGCCCGTGTCGCCTGGCTCTGGCCCATGCCGTCACGAATGACCTTGCCACCCCCGAATTTCACTTCCTCGCCGTAGGTCGTGTGGTCCTTCTCGATCTCGATGAAGAGTTCGGTATCGGCAAGACGCACCTTGTCGCCAACGGTCGGGCCGAACATGCCGGCATAGGCGGCGCGGGAAATCTTGTAGGGCATGGGCTCAGGCTCCTTCGGACGCGGAGAAAATCGATGTGGGAGAAATTCGTTTAAGCCGGCGTGCAACCGCAAGGGTTTCAACCAGCTGCTTTTCGGCGGAGAATGGATGGCCACTCCAACCCTGGTGGCCGAAACCGGCAATCGCCACCTCATCATCCTCGCCGCTTACAGTCTCAAGAACATGGGCAATGGCGACAAGCCCGGTGCTGGGGCAGACGTAAGGTTCCGGCTTGTAAGCTTCGAGCGCGACATCGAGCCGTTCATGAACCTCCCGATGGATAACGACGTGGCTTTTGCCGCCCGCTCGCGCGATTGCTGCAAAGGCAGCGGTGTAATCCACGCAGAAATCGGTGAGCTCCGGCCACCGCGCGCGGATATCAGGTTCCATTTCTGCAAATTTTGCGGGATCGCGCACCGACCAGATGGCAGCGGCCTGTCGCACGCCGTCGCTCTCGCGCCATTCGGCTCCTTCGGTCATCTCACGACCAGGCCGTCCTGTATTGCAGACGGCCACGACATCGGTGCGCGTGCCGCCAAGCCCCAGCGAGCGGCAGTCGTTAAAACGGATGACGATATCCGAACGGTCGATAAGCCGGGCGGTGCCGGGCGGCAACTCCCCATTTCCGACAATCGCGATCCGCCGCCCCATGCGTTCAGAAGCCTTCCGACAGCTGGCGCAGATCATCCGCCCGCTTTGTACTCATCTCGGCCAGACACGAAGAAATCAGCATCGGCTCCATCGAACCACCCCGCGCCTGAAAGCCTGATAGCGCGCAATTGGCATCGCGAAACGCCACCCAGGCGCGCTGGGCAGTGACCAGTGCATCGGCCGCGCCCTTGCCATCCGCATCCGCCGCCTTGTCACGTTCGGTAAGCAGCTTGCGCAGCTTCTGATACTCGACATTGAGCTTCTTGTCGGCCCTCTCGTAATCCTTGCCCGCGCAAATCGTCATATCCGCCTGTGTCTGTGGTTCCTTGCAATCCGGCTCCTGTGCGGCGGCCGGGCCAGAGATGCCTGCAGCCACCCAGAAGACGGTGGCAGCGGCAAGGCTGTTTTTGCTGATCGCCATCGTTCAGGCCGCCGCGCCGTCAAAAGCCTGCGGCTTCAACGCTCTTGGATCGACGCCATCGAGACAATTGGCATTGACCGCCACCATCGGCGTACCGTCAGGCCCATCGGCATAGGCAAAGCTTTCGATGCCACAGGTAGAGCAGAAAAAATGATGGATCTTGTGCTTGTTGAAGAGATATTCGCTCAGCTTGTCCTCTCCGGAAAGCAGCGTGAATTTCTCCCGCGGCGCAAAGGCGAGTGTCGAGCCCAGACGCTTGCAGCGCGAACAATTGCAAATGACGGTATGGTCGAGATCGACATCGACCTCGAAGCTGACGCTGCCGCACTGGCAGCTTCCATGATAATGCACCGTCGCCATTTCATAACCTCCCCATGACCTGTTGACGGAAACCATAAACCTCGCGCTTGCCGGACAGCGGCACCAGTGTGACTTCCCGCTTCTGGCCGGGTTCGAAACGCACTGCCGTGCCGGCAGGAATATCGAGACGCATGCCGCGCGCCTTGTCGCGGTCGAAGAGGAGGCCCGCATTGGTCTCGAAGAAATGGTAATGACTGCCCACCTGCACCGGCCGGTCGCCCGAGTTGGCCACCTCGATCGTCACCGTCGGCTGGCCGGCATTGAGTTCGATGGTGCCTTCAGCGGCAATGATTTCGCCTGGCTTCATGGTGCTCCCCTTATTTCTGTCTCAGGCGGCATGGGCGGATGCACAGCCATTGGCCTTGAGCACGCGCTTCGTTGATGCCGGATTGTTGACGAGTTTCACCGCCGGGCGGACGGGCCTGCGTACCAGCTCACCACCGCAATTCGGGCAGGCGCCATCGAGCACGCCAGTCACGCAATCGACGCAAAAGGTGCATTCGAACGAGCAGATCATCGCGTCCCTATTATCGGGCGCGAGATCGCGATCGCAGCATTCGCAATTGGGCCTCAGTTCCAGCGCCAAGTCTGCCTCCCTTTACCGGATCGGTTCGTGAACGGTCACCAGCTTGGTGCCATCAGGGAATGTCGCTTCCACCTGCACATCGTGGATCATCTCGGCAATGCCGTCCATCACCTGATCACGGGAAATGACATGCGCACCCGCCTCCATCAGATCGGAAACGGCGCGACCATCGCGGGCACCCTCGACGACGAAATCGGTAATCAGCGCAATCGCTTCCGGATAGTTCAGCTTCACGCCACGTTCCAGCCGGCGGCGCGCCACCATGGCGGCCATGGAAATCAGCAGCTTGTCTTTTTCTCTCGGGCTAAGGTTCATCGTCGTCCCACAGCTTGGCATCTGCTCCGCAAAAAAGGTTTGCTGGAGACCAGATCCGACATTTGACAGACCCCGAAGAACGCCTGTCACGAGACGATCCGAAGGGTTTACAGATTCCAGACTTTCGGCACTGGCGCGCCGTTTCGCAAGAGCGAAATGATCGGAAAAAGCAATTTTCTCAAGGAGAACCCATCGGCGGCGGCAACGCGCACCACAAGCTTGCCCTGCCATTCGCTGGCGCCGCCGCTTTCCCCGGCAATCGCCCGGATTTTAGGCAGAAGCGCCTCAGCGAGAGGCCCGATATAAAGCAGCGTGGCAAAGGCAACCTGCCCGGCCAGAACCGCCGGTTTCGCGGTCAGCGCCGCCACCTCGCCCGCGAGCAGCAACTCTTCTGCATGCACCAGCTTGCCGCCATGGCGAATACGCCAGCGGTCACGAAAAAGCCCATGCGTCATCGCCTCGCCCATGGCCTGGCGGCCAAGTAGAACGGCTTCGACGGCGATAAATTCTGAGGATTGATCGAGATCGGCTTCAAGGCTTCGGGTGAGTGACGCGCGCTCGAATAGGATGGTTTCCTGCGGCAGCCAGTGGAGCTTCGCGCCCGGCCCGGCGGAAACTCGGGCGGCGACGGTGGCGGTGCCCGATGAGGCCTTGTAGACCTTCTCGCAGGCCTGCGTCGTGACCACAAGCGAGGTACCGGCGCCGGCGGCTGCCTGCCATTCGATTTCATCCCCGCCGGTCAGGCCGCCGGAGGAATTGATGAGAATGGCTTCCATTTCATTGGAAAAGGTGTCCGGCAGGCGGATTTTGGCGCAGCCCTCCTGAAACAATTCATCCAGCCGGCTGCGCCCTTCAACTGCCTTGGTTACAATGCGTCCTCTGCCACGGGCGCGTTGTTGCCGGACAGGTTGAGCGTCTTCGCAACCGGAAGGGCTGATGGCTTGCTGTTGCTGCTGCACGCGGTCTCCGAAACGGTTGCGGAAGCGGGATTGGCCTTGGCGACGCAATCCTTCTTGACGACGGCGTCCACCACCATTTGCCCTTCCGTGTTGCGGAAGAAATCCCACATTCTTTCCGCCGCATCAACCGTGCGCGTCACTTCGCCTGTGGGCATCTTGCGCTCCACGGCGGGCTGCGCCTTCGGCGTCTGCTCGCCACCGGGCTTGCGGGTAACAACGGCGTTCGCCGCCAGAACCTCGGCCTTCATGGTGGCGCGCGGCCAGGCATGGTCCCAGTTCTCGATGACATAGGACTGGATGCGCGCACCGGCCTTGCAGACATCGTAGGAATTGACGGTAAAGCTCTCACCCACCTTGCTTTTGGCGGCGCCCTTGCAGCCATCCATCTCGGCCCAGCGCTTCAGCGCCGTCTCGCCGCTATATTGCCAGTAGGATTTGCCGCCGCCCTGATAGGGGTTGGCGGGATCCTTCAGCCCGGCAAAGGCGATGATCGACATCGGCCGCGCCGGTGTGCAGCTTGCCGCATCTGGAGCCCATTTGCCTTCGGTTTCCTGCGGATAACCCGCGCGCAACGAGGCGACAAAACCGGCGGCATTAAAATCCTTGGCTCCGGTGCAGATGAATTGCGACAACATGCGCCCGCCGCCAGAATAGCCGGAACCGTAAAAACGTTCCTCATCGACGCAGAACTTGCCCTTTACCATGGCAATAGCATCATGAATGAAGCTCACCTCATCCAGCCCGCCGGGGCGTGTTGTAACGCCGGGAACATTCCAGGCATGGGTGCCTGGCAATTCGCCGTTTAAACTGCCCGCCAGCGCGACGACCACAAGACCATCACGCTCGGCAAGCTTGTCCCAGCCGCTGCGGTTCAGCTGACCGTGCGGGTTGCTGTTGGAGCCGTGGAAATCGAATACGACAGGCAGGGCCTTTTTTCCATCATAGGCGGATGGAACAAAATAGACGCCGTCGCGTTTCTGCCCGTTAGAGAGAATGGAAAAATCATGCCGACCCGGTTCCATGCCGGGGCCGATATCCTGACCGCAGGTCGATGCCGACGCTGCGGCCCCTGCGCCTGCGCTGATTACCAGCCCGAAGAACAGGCTGCGTGCGAAACGCACCCACCGGGAAGCCCGGCCCACTGCAAAGTCTTGAATCATTGACACGCCTTTATTGGCACAGTTTCCCGACGATACGTCGAGCGTTCGGGAAATGTAAGGGATCAACAGTCGCGGCGTGCGAATAGACTTCTTCTGTGTCTCGCATGCAGCATTTCATGGCCCCAATAACACAGGCTTTTACTTAATGAAATGCTAAAATGCTGCATGAAAGCCATGCAGCAGCGCATGGACTTTCAAAATATTAATCGGCCGTTCTTATGTCGTGACCGGAACGGCCGCCTCTACACGGTAAGATGTCGCCGCGCTTCCGGCGTATCCAGCGTTTCGGCCAGCCCCTCATGCACGATTTCACCGCGGTCCATGATGTAGACGTAGTCGGCAAGTTCGCGGCAGAAATCCAGATATTGCTCAACCAGCAGGATCGCCATGCCGGTGGAATCGCGCAGATATTTGATGGCTCGGCCGATATCCTTGATGATCGACGGCTGGATGCCCTCGGTCGGTTCGTCGAGAACGAGGATTTTCGGCCGCGTGACCAGCGCCCGGCCGATGGCAAGCTGCTGCTGCTGTCCGCCGGACAGATCGCCGCCGCGGCGTGACAGCATGGTCTGCAGCACGGGAAACAGGCTGAAAATATCATCCGGGATGAAACGTTCCTTGCGCGGCAGCGGCGCATAACCGCTCTCCAGATTTTCCTGCACGCTGAGCAACGGAAAGATCTCGCGCCCCTGCGGCACGTAACCGACACCGCGCTTCGCCCGCTGGTAAGGTGCGAGCCCATCCAGCGCCGCATCACCGAAACGGATCGTGCCGGCGCTGGTGGCCTGCTGGCCGGTGACGGCGCGCAACAGCGAGCTTTTGCCGACGCCGTTGCGGCCGAGAACGCAGGTGATCTTGCCCATCTCGGCCTTCAGCGACACGCCGCGGAGCGCCTGCGCCGCGCCGTAGTGGAGGTTGATGTTGTCGACTGTCAGCATGGTGAAACTCCAATGACGGTATGGTGGGCGGTGCTACCCTCCTCTGCCCTGCCGGGCATCTCCCCCTCAAAGGGGGAGATCGGCAAGTGGCGAACACTCTGCCGCATAGCATCGTGGCAAAGGAGCAAGCGAGGGCGGCATCTGATCTCCCCCCTTGAGGGGAAGATGCCCGGCAGGGCAGAGGGGGGTACGGCCGCAAACACCACCATCACCGCCCCAGATAATTCTCGATCACCTTCGGATCGCTGGACACAAAATCGATCGACCCTTCGGCCAGCACCGAGCCTTCGGCAAGGCACGTTACCTTCACCCCCAGCTCACGGATGAAGCCCATGTCGTGCTCGACCACCACCACCGAACGGGTTTTCGCAATTTCCTTCAGAAGCACCGCGGTTTCCGCCGTCTCCGCATCCGTCATACCCGCCACCGGCTCGTCCACCAGGAGAAGCTTCGGTTCCTGTGCCAAGAGCATGCCAATCTCCAGCCACTGTTTCTGCCCATGCGAAAGATTGGCGGCGAGGTCTCCCCGGCGGTGGCCAAGCCGCACGGTGGCGAGGATTTCCTCGATGCGCGCCTTGTCCTCCGCCGTCAGCCGGTAGAACAGCGTCGCGAACACGCCGCGCTTGCGGTTCAGCGCCAGTTCCAGATTGTCCCAGACGGTATGGCTTTCAAACACCGTCGGCTTCTGGAATTTCCGGCCGATGCCGAGCTGGGCGATGTCCGCCTCGTCCTTCTTGGTGAGGTCGATGCTGTCTTCGAACAGCACCGTGCCGGTATCCGGCCGGGTCTTGCCGGTGATGATATCCATCATCGTCGTCTTTCCCGCGCCATTCGGGCCGATGATGGCGCGAAGCTCGCCCGGCTCCACCACGAAGGAAAGGGAATTCAGCGCCCTGAAACCATCGAAGGACACCGAGACGCCATCGAGATAGAGCAGGCTTTTCGCTCTGTTTTCGGAAACCGTGTTCATGGGCTTACTCCGCCGCCTGTTGCGCAACCGCGCTGTCGTTGCCAGCTTCACGCGCCGCGCCCGCCACCCGCTTTTCGCGTCGTCCCGCAAGATAATGCTGCACCGTTCCGACGATGCCCTTGGGGAAGAACAGCGTGACAGCGATGAAGAGACCACCCAGCGCAAACAGCCAGAATTCCGGGAACGCGCCAGTGAAATAGCTCTTGCCGCCATTGACCAGCACCGCGCCGATGATCGGCCCGATCAGCGTGCCGCGCCCGCCGACAGCCGTCCACACCACCACCTCGATGGAGTTGGCGGGCGAAAATTCGCCGGGATTGATGATGCCCACCTGCGGCACGAACAAGGCGCCGGCAATGCCTGCCATCATGGCCGAGACGACGAAGGTGAAGAGCTTGACGTTTTCAACCTTGAAACCGAGGAATCGCACCCGGCTTTCCGCATCCCGCACGCCCACCAGTACCTTGCCGAACTTGGAATTGACGATGCCCGAGGCAATCAGCAGCGAAAGAGCCAGCATCACCGCCGTCATCGCAAACAGCACGGCGCGGGTGCCGTCGGCCTGCACGGAAAAGCCGAGAATATCCTTGAAATCGGTGAGGCCGTTATTGCCGCCGAAGCCCATGTCGTTGCGGAAGAAGGCAAGCAGCAGGGCATAGGTCATGGCCTGGGTGATGATCGAGAGATAAACGCCGTTGACGCGCGAGCGGAAGGCGAACCAACCGAACACGAAAGCGAGCAGCCCCGGCACGACAAGCACCATCAGCGCCGCAAACCAGAACATGTCGAAGCCGTGCCAGAACCACGGCAGTTCCTTCCAGTTGAGGAACACCATGAAATCAGGCAGCACCGGATGGCCATAGACCCCACGCGTGCCGATCTGCCGCATCAGATACATGCCCATGGCATAACCGCCGAGCGCAAAGAAGGCGGCGTGGCCAAGGGAGAGAATGCCGCAATAACCCCAGACCAGATCGAGCGCGAGCGCGAGCAGCGCGTAGGCCAGATATTTGCCGAGCATCGACATGATATAGGTCGGGATGCGGAACGCGCTGCCCTCCGGCAACAGCAGGTTTGAGGCGGGCACCAGAACGGCGATGGCGAGAATGATGCCGATGGCGATGGAAATGCGGCGATCGAGCGCGCGCAGGAGGAAGCCGGTAATCATGCTTCGATCGCCCTTCCCTTGAGTGCGAAGAGACCGCGCGGCCGCTTCTGGATGAACAGGATGATGAGAACGAGCACGAGGATCTTGCCGAGCACGGCGCCTACCGTCGGCTCGAGGAACTTGTTGAGCACGCCGAGAGACAGGGCTCCGACCAGCGTTCCCCAGAGATTGCCGACACCGCCGAACACCACCACCATGAAACTGTCGATGATGTAGCTCTGGCCGAGATTGGGCGAGACATTGTCGATCTGCGACAGGGCCACCCCGGCAAGCCCGGCAACGCCCGAACCAAGCGCGAAGGTGAAGGCATCCACCCATGGCGTGCGAATGCCCATGGAGGAAGCCATGCGGCGGTTCTGGGTGACGGCGCGCATCTGCAACCCAAAAGCGGAGCGCTTTAGGAGAACCAGCAGCGCAAAAAACACCGACAGCGAGAAGCAGACGATCCACACCCGGTTCCAGGTAAAATTGAGATAACCGACGCTGAAGGAGCCGGACATCCAGCTCGGGCTGCCGACTTCCCGGTTGGTGGGGCCGAAGATGGAACGCACGCCCTGTTGCAGGATCAGCGAGATGCCCCAGGTGGCGAGAAGGGTTTCCAGCGGCCGCCCGTAAAGATAGCGGATGACGCCGCGCTCCATGACGAGGCCGACGCAGGCCGTGACCAGAAAGGCGGCCGGCAGGGCAATCGCCAATGACCAGTCGAACAGGCCGGGGAAATGACTGCGGATCAACTCCTGCACCATGAAGGTGGAATAAGCGCCGATCATCACCATTTCACCATGCGCCATGTTGATGATGCCCATCACGCCAAAGGTGATGGCAAGGCCGATGGCAGCGAGCAGCAGCACCGAGCCGAGCGACAGGCCGTACCAGACATTCTGCGCGTAATCCCAGAAGGCAAGGGAACTCTCGATGCTGGAAATCGCCTCGTCCACATCCGGCTTCAGGCTCGGATCGACCGACGGCGTCGCCGCCATCAGAATGCTGATCGCATCGCGCCCGCCAAGTGCCTTGATGGTCGCGATCGCTTCTTTCTTCACCTCAAGGGGGCGGTCGGAGGAGAGCAGCGAGACAGCCCGCGCCTCCTCCATCCGGGTCCGCACCTCATTATCGGTCTCCTTTGATATGGCCGCTTCCAGCAATTCGAGATTTTCAGCGCTTGGCGCTTTCAGGACCGCGTCAGCCGCCGAAAGCCGCACGGATTTTTCCGGGCTGAGCAGCGTCAGCCCGCCCATCGCGGCGCGGATGACACGGCGTAGATTATTGTTCACCCTGATCTTGGTAACGGTCGCCTTCGGCGCCGAGCCGGCGCTTTCACCCGTCAGCGGGTCGATCAGCGTGAAATCGGAACCGGCGGGCTTGGTCATGAAGACGAGATTGTCGGATTTGCGCACGTAGAGATCGCCCGCCGCAAAAGCCTCGAGCGCCGGAACGACACGCGCATCACCCGTTGCGGCGATCTGTCCGATCAATGTTTCGGCCTGCTTGAAATCAGCCGTGCCGAGCTTATCGATCAGCGCCTTTGGGTCGCTTTGCGCGACGGCGTGGGCTGCGATCCCCATGGTGAACCAGAGGAAGATGGCTCCGAGAAAAGATCGGATCGTCATGTCGGGGTCCTTGGAGCGTTTCCGGTGAAAGCGACGTCTGTGGGTGGCGCTTACCCCCCTCTGCCCTGCCGGGCATCTCCCCCACAAGGAGGGAGATCGGCAAGGTGCACCTACGTCGCTCCATCTCGACCGACGAGAAATGCGGGGCCTCACTACGAGTCGATCTCCCCACTTGTGGGGGAGATGCCCGGCAGGGCAGAGGGGGGCATGCTTGCTCAGTTTTCAACGATTGAAGCGCCGCCCCAACGAGGGAGCGGCCCTCAACCCAAGCTCCTATCAGCTACCCTTGCCGCCGCACTTGCCCGTGGCCACGTTGAAGTTGCCGCAGGACATCGGCTTTCTCCAATCAGAGATCAGATCCTTCGAATCCGGCAGGTAATCCGACCATTCGTCGCCCACCACCTGCGGTGTCTGCTGCACGATCTCAAACTGGCCGTCGGCCTGGATTTCACCGATCAGCACCGGCTTGGTGATGTGGTGGTTCGGCATGACGGTGGAATAACCGCCCGAAAGGTTCGGCACGGAAACGCCGATGATCGAGTCGAGAACCTTGTCCGTATCGGTCGTGCCGGCGGATTCGACGGCCTTTACCCATGCGTTGAAGCCGATATAGGCGGCTTCCATCGGGTCGTTGGTCACGCGCTTGTCGTTCTTGGTGAAGGCATGCCAGGTCTTGATGAACTCGGCATTGACGGGCGCATCGACGGACTGGAAGTAGTTCCAGGCGGCAAGGTGGCCAACCAGCGGTGCAGTATCGAGACCGGCAAGCTCTTCTTCACCCACGGAGAAGGCGACGACCGGAATATCTTCGGCCTTGATGCCCTGGTTGGCCAGTTCCTTGTAGAAGGGCACGTTGGCGTCACCATTGATGGTGGAAACCACGGCGGTCTTCTTGCCGGCCGAGCCGAATTTCTTGATGTCGGACACGATCGTCTGCCAGTCGGAGTGACCGAACGGCGTGTAGTTGATCATGATGTCCTCTTCCTTGACGCCCTTCGACATCAGGTAGGCCTTCAGGATCTTGTTGGTGGTCTGCGGATAGACATAATCCGTGCCGGCCAGAACCCAGCGCTCGACGCCTTCGGTATTGGCGAGGTAATCGACGGCCGGAATGGCTTGCTGGTTGGGGGCGGCGCCCGTGTAGAAGATATTGCGCGAGGATTCTTCACCCTCATACTGGACCGGATAGAACAGGATCGAGTTCAGCTCTTCGAAAACAGGCAGAACGGATTTACGCGAGGAAGACGTCCAGCAGCCGAAAACGGCGGCGACCTTGTCCTGCGAAATCAACTGGCGGGCCTTTTCGGCGAAAAGCGGCCAGTCGGAAGCCGGATCGACCACGACAGCTTCAAGCTTCTTGCCGAGAACGCCGCCCTTCTTGTTTTGCTCGTCGATGAGCATCAGCATGGCATCTTTCAGCGTGGTCTCTGAAATGGCCATGGTGCCGGAAAGAGAATGCAGCACGCCGACCTTGATCGTATCATCGGCAGCAAAGGCGCCATGGAAGGCGGTGGTGGACAGAATTGCGCCAAGCAGCGCGGCACTGAGCGTCTTGCGGAACATCATCGGAAGGACCCCTCTCCTTGTTGGCCTCTTGGCGAGGCTCAGCGGCATCTTCGGCCGCTGCTGGAGGGACTATCGATCTCGTGGGCGCGAAACCGTATACGTCAATTGACGTAGGCGGGGTGGCGAAAGGTGCAGGAGAAGTGCGGGGTGATATGCAGAGCGAGACGCCTCAGCTTGTTTCTTCTCCCCGCCAGGGAGAAGTCCGCGGCAGCGGGATGAGGGGGCGAGCGTCAATATATACGGAGGGGTTGCCCCCTCATCCGACCCTTCGGGCCATCTTCTCCCCGTCGGGAGGAAGAAATTTGCGGCGCGGTCTCCGATCAAGAATGCGGCTTGCGGTCGCTTTCTTCGTCCCGGATCGCCTCGTCATGATACCAGGAGCCAAAATCCACATGAGGTTGTCTTGCCTCGCGTTCGAGATCATTCAAACCATCAGGACGGAACTTGGACACGCCAGTCCGCCCGCCAACAGGGAATTGGTAGATCGTTGCCGTCTCACGATGAAAGCCAGTCGCCATTTCGGTCATCTCACTCTGTTTGCATCGAAGCACTTGGTCATGAAGTCAAACCCGTAAAAGCCGGATTCGCTCCCTTTGATTAAAAAAAAATCACGTTGCGAAAAATATAGGCATAAATCGCACTTTCGACAAGAAAAACCATTCCGGAAGCGCTGGTTTTTAGGGCAAATGCCAATCCCTCGCGCGCAATTGAATTTGCTGCATCACAACATGGCGCGTCTCGCGATGCTGTGCGCTATCTATCAGGATTCAATGATGAAACTTGAGGGGTGTTTTGCCGTGCTGCGCCGCAACAGAAGCGAGAATGAGCGAGCAGGCACCGGTCCGAACAATATACGGCTGAAAGAATTTTCGAAAAAATCGCCGGATAACGCCAATCTGGCACGCGGCATGCATCTAACGTGTCAGCCCTTGAAAGCGAATGCGCTTCCGGTGGTGAAAGCCACGGGAGGCCTCAAGGCTTCGCATTGTTACCTATGAGAGGTTCGTAATGACTAAGTTCAAACTCGAGTACATCTGGCTGGACGGATACAAGCCGGTCCCCAACCTGCGCGGCAAGACCCAGATCAAGGAATTCGACGAATTCCCGACACTCGAGCAGCTGCCGCTTTGGGGATTTGACGGCTCCTCCACGCAGCAGGCCGAAGGCCACTCCTCCGATTGCGTGCTGAAGCCCGTCGCGATCTACCCGGATCCGGCCCGCTCCAACGGTGCGCTCGTCATGTGCGAAGTCATGATGCCCGATGGCGTCACTCCGCATCCGTCGAACAGCCGCGCAACCATCCTCGACGACGAAGATGCATGGTTCGGATTCGAGCAGGAATACTTCTTCTACCAGGACGGCCGCCCGCTCGGCTTCCCGGAACAGGGTTACCCGGCTCCGCAGGGTCCTTACTACACCGGCGTCGGCTTCAAGAACGTCGGTTCGGTTGCCCGCGAAATCGTTGAAGAGCACCTCGATCTCTGCCTCGAAGCCGGCATCAACCACGAAGGTATCAACGCCGAAGTGGCCAAGGGCCAGTGGGAATTCCAGATTTTCGGCAAGGGCTCCAAGCGCGCCGCCGACCAGATCTGGATCGCTCGTTACCTGCTGCTGCGCCTTTGCGAACAGTATGGCATCGATGTCGAATTCCATTGCAAGCCGCTGGGCGACACCGACTGGAACGGTTCGGGCATGCACTGCAACTTCTCCACCAAGTACATGCGTGAAGTTGGCGGTAAGGACTATTTCGAAGCTCTCATGGCCGCGTTTGCCAAGAACTGGAAAGAGCACATCGACGTTTACGGTCCGGACAACCACCTGCGCCTGACCGGCAAGCACGAAACCGCTCCGTGGAACAAGTTCTCCTATGGCGTGGCAGATCGTGGCGCGTCGATCCGCGTTCCGCATTCCTTCGTCAACAACGGCTACAAGGGTTACCTCGAAGACCGTCGTCCGAACTCTCAAGGGTGCCCCTATCAGATCGCTTCCGTCGTTCTGAAGACGATCGCGGAAGTGCCGCTCGCAAAGTCGGCTGCTGCCTGATATCGAACTGATGGCGTCGCCCGAACCGGGCGACGCCATTTTTCTGTCCACCGAACGGTCGGGCCGGACGGGCGACCTTTCGCTCTCTGCCCCACGCGGCATATTCTTCCTTCGCGAACTCCAAGAAGTTTCGGCACGTCAAGCAAGAAGGTGAGCGATGGGCATTCTCCAGAAATTCTCTCTCGAAAACCGCAGCGCCATCATCACCGGCAGCGGCCGGGGTCTGGGTTTTGAAATCGCCAAGGCCTTTGCCGAAGCGGGCGCTCATGTCTGGCTGACCGGCCGCAATGCCGAGACGTTGCAACAGGCGGTCGACTCGTTGCGCAAGGCAGGCGGCAAGGCGGATTATGCCGCCTTCGATATTGCCGATACCAAAGCCGGGGCGGCGCTCGTCCACCGCATCATAAGCGAACTCGGCCACCTCGATATTCTCGTCAACAATGTCGGCGCACGCGACCGCCGCCCGCTTGCCGAATTCACCGATGAGGACGTGCTGGAATTGATCCGCACCGACCTCACCTCCTCCATTTCCCTGTCGCGGGATGCGGCGGAAGCCATGGCGGCAAAAGCCTATGGCCGCATCATCACCATCACCTCCATTCTTGGCCATATCGTCCGACCCGGCGATGCGATCTACCCCGTCGCCAAACAGGGGCTGACGGGCCTGATGCGGGCCATCGCCGTCGAATATGGCGCACGCGGCATCACCAGCAATGCGATTGCTCCGGGCATGTTCGCCACCGAAACCAATGCTGCCCTTGCCGAAAATCCTGAGATGGTGGCCTTCGCCAAGCTGCGCGTGCCGCTGGAACGCTGGGGCAGACCGGACGAGATTGCCGGTGCGGCCCTGTTTCTGGCCAGCGACGCAGCCTCCTTCGTCAACGGCCATGTGCTGACGGTGGATGGCGGCATGTCGGTGCGCCTGTGAGAGGCCGCGGGCGGAAAGGCGCTCGATAGCCATGGCCGCACGGCAACGCATCATCCCCGTCAGGCGCGAATATAACCGCTGGGTCGCCAACCAGACGCTGGAAGATTATGCGCTGCGCTTTACCGCCAAGAGCGCCCGGCAATTTTCCTCCAACCGCATTTCCCACACCGCCATCGGCGCGATTTCCTTTCTGGCGCTGGAAGCCATCGGCGGCGCCATCACGCTCTCCTACGGCACCACCAACGCTTTTTACGCCATCCTTGTCGCTGCCGTCGCCATGTTGGCCGTCGGCCTGCCGATCAGCCGTTATGCCATCCGCCATGGCGTCGATATCGATCTGCTGACACGCGGCGCAAGCTTTGGTTACATCGGCTCCACCATCACCTCGCTCATCTACGCCGCCTTCACCTTCATGCTCTTCGCGATCGAGGCCTCGATCATGTCCGGCGCGCTGGAGCTTGCGCTCGGCATTCCCTTGTGGATCGGCTACATCATCTCCGCCGTCATGGTCATTCCACTCGTCACCCATGGCGTGCGGCTCATCAGCCGTTTCCAGATCGTCACCCAGCCTTTCTGGATCGTCCTCAACATCCTGCCCTTCATCTTCATCGCCCTGATGGACTGGGAGAAATACGATCTGTGGCGCGCTTTTGCCGGTATCCACCATGCATCCGGCCCGCCGGGCACCGTGGCGGATTTCAATCTCGTGGAGTTCGGCGCGGCCTCGGCGGTCATTCTGGCGCTAATGTCGCAGATCGGCGAACAGGTGGACTTCCTGCGCTTCCTGCCAGCCGAGGGCCAGAGCCGCCTGCGCCACCGCATCGCGGTGTTTCTGGCCGGTGCAGGCTGGGTCGTCGTTGGCGTACCGAAGCTCTTGGCCGGTTCGTTCCTCGTCGTGCTGACCTTCAGTTCCGGCGTCTCGGTGGATCGCGCCGCCGACCCGGCGCAGATGTATCTCACCGCCTTCGGTTACATGATCCCCAACCAGACGGCAGCCATGCTGCTGATGGTCGCTTTCGTGGTCGTCTCGCAGCTGAAGATCAACGTCATGAATGCCTATGCGGGCTCGCTCGCCTGGTCGAATTTCTTTTCCCGCCTCACCCACAGCCACCCCGGCCGCGTCGTCTGGCTGGTGTTCAATGTGGCCATCGCGCTGCTGTTGATGGAACTTGGCATCTACCGGCTGCTCGAGGAAACGCTCGGCATCTTCTCCATCATTGCCATGGCGTGGCTCTGCACCATCTCGGCCGATCTCTTCATCAACAAGCCGCTCGGCCTTGCCCCATCAGGCATCGAGTTCAAGCGTGCTCATCTCTACGACATCAATCCCGTTGGCGTCGGCTCCATGGCGCTTTCCGCCACCATCGCACTGATGGCGCATTTCGGCACCTTCGGCCCGCTCGCCGCCTCGCTCGCGCCCTACCTCACACTCATCGTCGCTTTCATCGCCTCGCCGCTGATTGCGTGGGGCACCAAGGGCAAATTCTACCTTGCCCGCAAGCCACGCCAGCAATGGCGCGCAGAAAGCAGCATCACCTGCTCCATCTGCGAACACCCTTTCGAGCCGGAGGACATGGCATGGTGTCCGGCCTATGCCGCGCCGATCTGTTCGCTCTGCTGTTCGCTGGACAGCCGCTGCCACGACATGTGCAAGCCGAAGGCAAAGCTGAACTATCAGGTCGCCACCGTCGCCAAGACCTTCCTGCCGAGACAGCTGGTGGCAAAACTCGCCACCCGGCTAGGACGCTACGGCATGGCGGCGGCGATTGCCGTCACCGCCATCGGCGGCATATTGGCCATGATCGCGCATCAGGTCGGCACGGCCTCACCGGAAACGGCAGATGTGGTCAATCGCACCATCCTCATCGTGTTTTTCGTCTTTGCCGTCATTGCCGGCATTGTCTGCTGGTTCCTGGTCCTTGCCCATGACAGCCGGGTGGTGGCGGAAGAGGAATCCTCGCGCCAGAACACGCTGCTCTTGAAGGAAATCGCTGCCCACAAGAAGACCGACGCCGCCCTTCAGGATGCCAAGGAAACGGCTGAGGCCGCCAACCGCGCCAAAAGCCGTTATGTCGTCGGCCTCAGCCACGAGCTGCGCACGCCGCTCAACGCCGTTCTCGGTTACGCCCAGATTTTGGAACGCGATGAGACCATCCCCCCTCCCCGGCAATCGGCGATCAAGGTCATCCGCCGCTCGGCCGACCACCTGTCGGGGCTGATCGACGGGCTTCTCGATATTTCCAAGATCGAGGCGGGCCGCCTGCAGGTCTATTCCAACGAGATCAATATCCAGGATTTCCTCGACCAGATCGTCGATATGTTCCGCCCGCAGGCGCAGGCCAAGGGGCTGGAATTCCGCCACGACCGCTCGCCTGCGCTGCCGCAATATGTGCGCACCGATGAAAAGCGCCTGCGCCAGATCCTCGTCAACCTGCTTTCCAACGCCATCAAGTTCACCGATGAGGGCGCGGTCACCTTCGATGTCGGTTATCGCAGCCAGGTGGCCAGCTTCACCGTGTCAGATACCGGCCGCGGCATTGCCGAAAAAGACCTCGCCCGCATCTACGAACCCTTCCAGCGTGGAGAGGCCGAAAGCGTGCGGCCCATGCCGGGCCTCGGCCTCGGTCTGACCATCACCCGGCTTCTGACCAATACGCTCGGCGGCGAAATTTCCGTCTCCAGCGAAAAGGACGAGGGCTCCACCTTCCGTGTGCGCCTCATGCTATCCGCCGTCCACCGGCCAAACACGGCGCCGGCGCCGGAAAAAACGATCCGCTCCTATTCCGGTCCACGCCGCACCATTGTCGTGGTGGATGACAACGAGGATCACCGCGAGCTGATGCAGCAGGTCCTTTCGCCGCTCGATTTCGTGGTGTTGACGGCGCAATCCGGCCCCGAATGCCTCACTCTCATCGAAGGGGTGAAGCCCGATCTCTTCCTCATCGATATTTCCATGCCCGGCATGACCGGCTGGCAGCTGGTGACGAAGCTGCGCGAGGCCGGGCAGACGGCCCCGCTCATCATGCTCTCGGCCAATATCGGCGACGGCACTGTCGCGGGTGCCGGCGATGACAATCACAACGACGCCATCGCCAAGCCCGTCGATATCCGCCATCTCTGCGACAGGCTTGCCGTGCATCTCGGGCTGACATGGATTTACGATACCGATCTGCCGCCCGCGCCGGAGCCGCAGCCCCCTGCCGAGATCGTCAATCCGGGCGCCATCCACATCCAGGATTTGCAGAGGCTGGGCGAAATAGGCTACATACGCGGCATCGAAGCGAAACTCGCCGATCTCGCCCGCAACACGGAAAACCTGCCCTTCACGCAGGAACTCGGCGCCTATGTGCAGGCTTTCGATCTGGCCGGCTACGCGCATTTTCTCAAGCGGTTCGAAGACAGTGACAGGGGAGACCTCAAGGCATGAGCGCTCAGGCGGCGGCCCCGAGAGATATTGTATTGCTGGTGGATGACAGCCCGGAAGCGCTGGGCTTCCTGACCGATGCGCTGGAGCAATCCGGCTTCTCGGCCCTCATCGCCACATCTGGGCAGGCTGCATTGAACATCGCCGAGCGCATCACGCCCGATATCATCCTGCTCGATGCCGTCATGCCCACCATGGACGGTTTCGAGACCTGCCGACGCCTCAAGGCCAATGCGGCGGTGGCGCAGGTGCCTGTTATCTTCATGACCGGCCTGACGGAGACCGAACATGTCGTGCGGGCGCTGGACTCCGGCGGTGTCGATTATCTGACGAAACCGATCAATATCGACGAGCTGCGCGCCCGCATCCGCGTCCATCTTTCCAATGCCCGCTCGGCACAAAGCGCCCGGGTCGCGCTTGATGCCGCCGGACGCCATCTGCTCGCCGTGCGCGCTAACGGAGCCATCCACTGGTCCACCCCGCAGGCGACGCGGCTCGTTAATGCCGCGACGGGCCGCGATGACGGCATGGACATCGTCGTCAGCCATATCGGCCGCTGGCTCGGCGAAAGGGCAGCATCGGAAGCCGGCCGCGATGCGCCGCTGACGATCACCCAGGCCGGACGCCCGGCTTTGCAGCTCTCCTTCCTCGGCGCCATGGGCCCGGATGAACATCTCTTCCGCCTGACCGCCGCCAACGAGAAGTCGGACGACCATCTGCTGAAAGAGCATTTCGCGCTGACGACGCGGGAATCCGAAGTGTTGCTGTGGATCGCCAAGGGCAAGTCCAACCGCGATATCGGCGATATTCTCGGCCTGTCCGCCCGGACGGTGAACAAGCATCTCGAACAGATCTACGTAAAGCTCGGCGTGGAAAACCGCGCCTCGGCAGCCGTCAAAGCGGCGCATATTCTGCATCAGGGGTGACGACTCGCCAAATTATGATAGGCTCTTCCGGCACATTCCCGCTCGAGTCCGCAAATCCTGCTTGTTGAACGAGCGGTAACCCCTTGTTTCTTTTCCCCGCCGGGGAGAAGTCCGCGGCAGCGGGATTAGGGGGCGAGCTCTCCGAAATCCTGCAACGTTGCCCCCTCACCGACCCTTCGGGCCACCTTCTCCCCGGCGGGGAGAAGAAACATGCGGCAACCCCACCTCCAAAAAATCACTCCTACTGCCCTGAACCCCTACACAGGAACGCACACCCATGGACCGTTTCATCATTCTCTCCGGCTGCTCCGGCGGCGGAAAATCCACGCTTCTTGCGGAACTTGCCCGGCGCGGTTGCGCCACCGTTGAGGAACCCGGCCGCAGAATCGTCATCGAAGAAACCCGCGATGGCGGCAACGCTCTGCCTTGGATAAACCTCGAAGCCTTTGCGCGCCGCGCCATCGCTGTAGCGCTCGAAGACAGGCAGCATGCGCGAGAACACGGCACCGTCTTCTTCGATCGCGGCCTGATCGATGCCGCCTCGGCGTTACGCGAGGTCAGCGGTGACCCCTTCATCGAAACGCTGCGCCGCGAACATCGCTACAACAGGCTGGTCTTCCTTACCCCGCCCTGGCCGGAAATCTATCGGGCAGACACGGAGCGTCGGCATGATTTTGCCTCGGCCGTGGCCGAATACGATCGTCTCGCCAGCGATTATCAAGCCCTTGACTATGAGACCGTCGTCCTTCCGAAAACGGGCGTCGACGAGCGTGCCGACTTCATTTTGGAGCGGCTGGACTGATCGCAGCGATCTCAGCGATTTTCCAGCAGTTGCGACACGGTCACAAACTCGAACCCGCGCTGACGTAATCCATCGATGATCAGCGGCAAGGCCTGCCGCGAGGCCTCGCGGCTGCGATACATGACATGCATGATGATGATCGAGCCGTTTTTCGTGTGCTCGATGACGTGCTTCGCCAATGCGGCTGCATCCTCGGCAATATCTGGATGGGATTCCGGCTCGACATCCCACATGATTGTTTTCCGCTCATGCCGGGAAAGATACAACGGCAAGGCGAACAGCTTCTTGCCATAGGGCGGGCGGAACATGATCTCGCGCTCGTAGCCCGCAGCCCGAATGGCGGCATCCGTGCGCTCGATCTCGTCTCCTACCCGCGCCGGTCCCATCAAGGCCATGTTGGAATGCGTATAGCTGTGGTTTCCAATCTGATGGCCGTCACTGACGATCATCCGAGCCTGCGGCAGATTTTCCTCGGTTTCCTTGCCCGTCAGGAAAAAGGTCGCTTTCACGCCGCGTTCCCTCAGGATCGTCAGGACCTCAGGCGTGAAGCGCACCGAGGGCCCGTCATCGAATGTAAGGGCCACCACCGGCTTCGGCGTCTCGACCCTTGCAATGATTTCTCCGAACAATTGCGTCGTCCGGGATTTGCTGAAGAGATGCACACCGCCGAGCACCGCCGCCAGCATGGCAAGACCAAGAAGCAGAGACACGATCCGTTTCGTCGTCATTGCCACCCCTTATTGCAGTTTCCGGGAGGCTTTGTCTCCTGCCTTCATGTCTCCAGTGTGGCGGCCGTCGCGCAAAGAAAAGCCCGGCATTGCTGCCGGGCTTCGATTGGGTGTCACAGAGAGGCTTAGCTGCCCTGCTGGATGTAGGTGAACTTGCCGTCCGGACCCTTCTTCCATTCGTACATGACGTAGCCCGGAAGCTTCGGGTCGCCCTTTTCGTCGAAGGAAATATCGCCAAGTGCTGTCGGGAACGTGCCCTTCTTCAGCGCTTCGGCAACCTTTTCAGGCTCCACGGAACCGGCGGCCTTTGCGGCTTCTGCAATCGTTTGCATAGCTGCGTAGGAGTAGAGCGTGTAGGCTTCCGGGTTGAAGCCGGCAGCCTTGAACTTCTCGACAAGTTCCTTGTTTTCCGGGCGCAGTGTCGGATCAGGGCCGAAGGTGTTCAGCGTGCCTTCGACAGCGTCGCCGGCGATGGAAGCGAGTTCGTTGGAGACGATACCGTCACCCGAGATCAGCTTTGCCTTAAGGCCCTGGTCAGCCGCCTGACGGATGATCAGACCGGCTTCGGTGTGCAGACCGCCCCAGTAGATGATGGAAACGCCGGCTTCCTTCATCTTGGAGATCAGCGCCGAGAAGTCCTTGTCGCCGACGTTGACGCCTTCATACATGGCTTCGGTGACGCCAGCGGCGTTTGCAGCCTTCTTGGTTTCGTCGGCAAGGCCCTGACCATAGGGGGTCTTGTCGTGGATGATGGCGATCTTGGCGTCCTTGAAGTGGTCGGCCAGATACTTGCCGGCAATGCCGCCCTGCTGGTCGTCACGGCCGCAGGTGCGGAAGGTGTTCCACAGGCCGCGTTCGGTGAAAACAGGGTTGGTTGCAGCAGGCGTGATTTCGAGAATGCCGTTTTCGGCATAAACTTCAGACGCCGGAATGGAAACGCCGGAGTTGAAGTGACCGATAACGAACTTCACGCCATCGGCAACGAATTTATTGGCAACCGAAATACCCTGCTTGGGGTCAGATACGTCGTCGCCCAGCACGATCTTGATCTGCTCGCCATTGATGCCACCAGCGGCATTGATGTCTTTTGCAGCCTGCTCGGCACCCTTCTGAAGCTGAGCGCCGAAAGCAGCGTTCGGTCCAGTCAGCGGGCCGCCGACGGCGATCACAACATCGGCGAAGGCCGAACCGCTGAACGCGACCATGGCGGTCAGCGCAACAGCGGAAAGAAGAGACTTCTTCATTACTTTACTCCCAGTTCCTTGGATGGGGTTGATTGCAAAGACCCGTTCAGTACCCACCTTCACTGAACAGGAAACCGTTCCACTCTGACGAGTATTAGTGACGCCGGAAGAACCCGGCTGTCAATTCTTCTTTTTATAGGAAAATGACGACGTCCGATCGTAGAGCCAATAATAGTTATTGACCATCTGGCTTGTCCGGCGCATGCGGAAACCGATGCTGGAAAAGACCAGAAGTAGAACGACGTCAAGCACGTAATAGAAGCCGTTGATGAACGGCCCATTGAACAGGGCGAAATGCAGGAAGCGCATCACCAGCCCCAGAGCCAGCGTGTAGATGACCACACGCGGATATTCGCCCCAGCCATCGGCGACGGATTTGCCCGTGCGCCATGCCGTCCAGAAACCCAAGAGAACAACCAATGCGCGCAAGACATAGCGCACGCCGTTATCCGTTTCGAAAAATAGGCCCTGCATTTCTTTCCCCATCAGGCCGGGTGTAACACCCTCGCCCCGCCTTGTTTGTCATCCCGCCGTTTGCCGGCCGGCTTTTATTGTTTGCCACCCGCCGCCTGGCGCCAAGGCTGCGGCGGGTCGCTGTTCGTAATCTTGCGCCGCAAAACGTCTGGCGCAAGTAAAATCTTTCAGTGCCGCCCGCCTTCGAGATAGGCTGCGCGAACCTGCGGGTCGGCGAGCAATTCCTTGCCCGTTCCGCTCATCGTCACCTTGCCGTTCACCATCACATAGGCGCGGTCGGAAAGCTTCAGCGCCGCAAAGGCGTTCTGCTCCACGAGGAAGACGGTCAGGCCCTCTTCCTGGTTCAGCTTCTTGATCGCCTCGAAGATCCCCTTGACGATCAAGGGCGCAAGACCGAGCGATGGCTCGTCGAGAAGCAGGAGCTTCGGACGCGACATCAGCGCACGGCCGATGGACAGCATCTGCTGCTCACCACCCGAAAGCGTGCCGCCCCGCTGGCTCTGGCGCTCCTTAAGGCGCGGAAACATCTCGAAGATCTTTTCGACGTCTTCCTTGAAATATTTCAGGTTATCGAGATTGGCGCCCATCTGCAGGTTTTCCAGCACGGTCATGCGCGGGAAAATCCGCCGGCCTTCCGGTGACTGGGCAATGCGCTTGCGCGCGATGAGATGGGTCGGCAGCTGGGTGATGTCTTCACCGTCGAAGATCACCTGGCCGGCCCGCGCCTGCGGGCTGCCGCAGATGGTCATCATCAGCGTCGATTTGCCGGCGCCGTTGGCGCCGATCAGGCTGACGATCTCCCCTTTCTTGACCTCGACATCCACGCCCGCGAGCGCACGGATATTGCCGTAATAGGTTTCGACACCCTGGACTTTCAGAAGCGGTTCACCGGACATCAGGCCGCTCCTCCGTCGAGTTCTTCCGCAATCACGTCTTCCACTTCATCATCTTCGACACCCAGATAGGCGGCGATGACCTTCGGGTCGTTCTTCACATGGTCCGGCGTGCCGTCGGAAATCTTCTGGCCATATTCGAGAACCACCACATGGTCGGAGATTTCCATGACCACCGACATGTCGTGTTCGATGAGCAGAAGCGACGTCCCCTCATCCCGGATACCGCGCAGAAGCGTGTTGAGCGCCAGCGACTCCTTCGGATTGAGGCCGGCGGCGGGCTCGTCGAGGCACAGGAGTTCCGGCCCCGTGCACATGGCGCGGGCGATTTCCAGACGACGCTGGGCGCCGTAAGGCAGATCGCCGGCAGGGTCGTCGGCACGATCGGTCAGATCTGCCTTGTCCAGCCAATACTTGGCTTTCTCGATCGAACTTGCGACCGCCCGCTTGTAGGCGGGCAGGCCGAGAAGGCCGAGGATCGTATAGCCCGAGGCTTTCATCAGCGCATTGTGCTGCGCCACCAGCAGGTTTTCCAGAACGGTAAGACCCGAAAACAGCCGGATGTTCTGGAAGGTGCGGGCCACCTTCGCCTTTTTGGTAATTTCGAAATCCGCCAGACGCTCCAGAAGATGCGTCTCGCCATCTTGCCTGCGCATGGTGATCATGCCCATCGTCGGCTTGTAAAAGCCGGTGATGCAGTTGAAGACTGTGGTCTTTCCCGCTCCGTTGGGGCCGATCAGCGCCGTGATCTCGCCACGCCGTGCCTCGAAGGAGAAGTCGTTGATGGCCATCAGACCACCGAACTTCATGGAGAGATGCTCGACCTTGAGGATCGTATCGCCAGTTACATTGGGTGCCATTGTTGTCGTTCCGGAGGCCATCAACCGTGACCTTCCTTGGTAAAGCTGCCGGAGACGGCCTTTCGCTCCTTGAGGAAGGCAGTCGGTTCACGCGAGCCGACGAAGCCGCGCGGCTTGAACAGCATGACGATGACCATGGCAAGTCCGAAGAGGAGCATGCGATAGAGTTCCGGTGTGAAATCCGGTCCGAAGACATGCTTCAGGAACTCCATTTCACGCAGCAGTTCCGTGCCGCCGACCATGACGAGCGCCGCAATCGCGATACCCGTCAGCGAACCCATGCCGCCGAGAACGACGATCGCGAGAATAACGGCCGATTCCAGGAAGACGAAGCTTTCCGGCGACACGAAACCCTGACGCGCGGCGAAGAACGAACCGGCAAAGCCGCCGAACATCGCGCCCGTCGCAAAGGCGGTGAGCTTGGTGATGACGGTATCGATGCCGAGCGAACGGCAGGCGATCTCATCCTCACGCAGCGCTTCCCACGCACGCCCGATCGGCATGCGGCGCAGCTTGATGGTGACATAGGCCGTCAGCATGCAGAGCAGCAGGATCACGTAAAACAGGAAGATCTTGTAATAGGCGGAAGACATCGAAAGGCCGAAGGCCTTGGCGAAGTTGTTCGGGGCGCCGACATCGAAGGACCAGATGCCGAAGATCGAGGCCTTGGCGATACCGGAAATACCGAACGTGCCCTTGGTGACATCCGTCCAGTTGAGCAGCACGAGGCGGATGATTTCCCCGAAGGCAAGCGTCACGATCGCCAGATAGTCACCGCGCAGGCGCAGCACCGGAAAACCGAGGATGATGCCCCAGAAGGCCGCCAGAATGCCGGCAACCGGCAGAAGCACCCAGAAGGACAGGCCGAGATGGCTCGACAGCAGCGCATAGGAATAGGCGCCGACGGCATAGAAAGCCACGTAACCCAGGTCGAGAAGACCGGCGAGACCGACGACGATGTTCAAGCCCCAGGCCAGCATCACATAAATGAGGATCTGGATGCCGAAATTGTCGACGAACTTCAGCGAACCCTGAAAACCGAAAAGCTGCACGGCGATAACAGGGTAGAGAAGCAGCAGGACAAGCGCGATCTTGAGGAAGTGCTTGTGGAAGAAGCCCTTCTCCTCGGAGATTTCCAGCACGCCGCTCTTGGCCTTGGCCAGCTTGCGACGATCGATGGACGGCTTGATGAAACCGACCATGAGGAAACGGCCGATGGCGGCAACGGCGACGAAGATCGACAGAAGACCCCAGCGCGTGCCCCAGATCAGCTGGTTGTTGATGTCCTGATAGGTGACGATGCCGACATACAGAATGAACATGCCGAGCGAGACGACGCCCGCAATGATGCCTTCCTTGACGGCTGTCGCCATCAGGCTCGGGCCGGAAGCGTTATTTTCGGAAGCGATATGGGCCATGATATCAAACCTTCTCGACTTCCGGACGACCGAGAATACCGGTCGGCTTGAAGATCAGCACGAATGCCAGAATGCCGAACGCCGCAACGTCCTTATAGGCAATGGAGAAATAGGCAGACCAGAGCGACTCGATGAGGCCGATCAGCAGGCCACCGAGAACGGCGCCCGGCAGCGAGCCGATACCGCCGAGAACGGCCGCGGTGAAGGCCTTGACGCCCGGAATGAAGCCATCGTTGAACGAGGCAACGCCGTAATACATCAGATACATCGTGCCGGCGACGGAAGCGAGCGCCGCACCCATGATGAAGGTGATGGAAATCGTCTTGTCGACATCCACACCCAACAGGGCCGCCATCTTGCGATCCTGTTCGGTGGCGCGCTGAGCGCGGCCAAGCGGCGTCTTGTTGACGATATACCAGAAGGCAAAAAGCAGTACCGAGGTGACGACCATGATGATCAACTGCTTCAGCGACACGGTTATGGCGCCGAAATGGTAGCTGTCCGTCACCATGGAGGGGATCGGCTTGTTGCGCGGGCCCTGCGTGACCTGAATGAAGTTGGACAGCGCAATCGACATGCCGATCGCCGTGATCAGCGGCGCGAGGCGGAACGAGCCTCTGAGCGGACGATAGGCAACGCGCTCGATAACCCAGTTCCACAGGCCAGTCATCAGCATGGCGACGACCATCATCAAAAGCAGAAGAAGCGCCACCGGAATGCCGGCGACAAAGGTTGTCACGATCAAAAAAACGATCAGCGCGGCAAAACCGCCGAGCATGAAGATGTCGCCATGGGCGAAATTAATCATGCCGATGATGCCGTAGACCATCGTATAGCCAATTGCGATAAGGCCGTAGATCGATCCAAGAGTCAGCCCGTTTATGAGCTGCTGGATAAAATACTCCATGTTTTTCCCCCGGGCACGGCCTCGAATGGACCACGCCTCGTTATGTTCGTTATAGGGTGCCCTGTCAGACAGATCCCCACCGTCGAAATGCATATCGTGTTCGCTAAAAATGTGAAGTCAAAATTGGGCGATCCTGCACAAAATTTGGAATTTCCACACAAGCTGCCCTTTTCGCTGACAACAATGCTAGGATTTCAGCAGGGTTTGCTGAAAAAATGGCTTTATTCTCCCTATATAAGCTTTGTTCGGACCGTCATTTGACGCGTCGCACACAAAAGAGTAGCGAAGATGGAGAAGATGAAATCCCCAGGTGGGATGGTGACGGCAGAGATGATCGACATATTGACGACAGCGGCGCTGGACGCGGGCCAGGCGATCATGGCGGTGCACCGCGCGGGGCCGCATGTTTCCTACAAGGACGACTGCTCCCCCGTCACCGAGGCGGACCAGCGCGCCGAGACCATCATCCTGGAAGCCCTCGCCCTCCATTTTCCGCAGATCCCCGTGGTGGCCGAAGAGGCCGTCTCAAGCGGTATCCTGCCGGAGACCGGCGTGGAGTTTTTCCTTGTCGATCCGCTGGACGGCACGAAGGAGTTCATATCCGGCAAGGACGACTTCACCGTCAACATCGCGCTCATCCGCAATGGCGCTCCGGTGGCCGGTGTCGTTTATGCGCCCTGCCGTGGGCAGGCATGGACCGGCATGGACGAGGCTGCCGAAAAGCTCACCATTTCCAGCGAGGGCGCGATCCTCTCGCGCGAGACGATCCGGGCCCGCCAACGCGGCGCGTCGCCTGTGGCGCTGATCAGCCGCTCGCATTGCACCGCAAAGACGGAGGCCTTCGTCGCAGAGCACGGCCTGAAGGACTGCATTTCGGTCGGCTCGTCGCTGAAGTTCTGCATGCTCGCCGAGGGCGCCGCCGATATCTACCCCCGCTTCAGCCGCACCATGATGTGGGACACGGCCGCAGGCGACGCCGTGCTGCGCGCCGCCGGTGGCCGCACGCTGGATTGCGACGGGCACCTGCTGACCTACAAGGTCCGGGGCGACGGCGAGGATGCGCTCGCCAATCCGGATTTCATTGCCGAAGGTGCGATGGCGGCGGTGGGGCACGCGGGGTAATTCCCGCTACCAGCATTTTTGTTGGCGTATGCCGCTTCACCTCCCTCTGCCCTGCCGGGCAGAGGAGTTAAGCGGCACACGCCAACCCGACAAAAATATTCTCATCCCCGCCCCGCGCCACCGCGTCACAATACCCGCGACACCACGAACGCGGAGCCGACGCCATGACGGAACAGACGACGAGACTTTCCCTTCCCTACATCCTCCCCTCGCAGGCACAGAAACACGTTACCCACAACGAGGCGCTGCAAAAGCTCGACGCCGTCGTGCAGCTGGTCGTGAAGGCCGTCCTTTCCACCCTTCCCGAAAACCCCGCCGAGGGTGACTGCTTCCTCCTTGCCTCGAATGCCACGGGCGACCTCGCAGGCAAGGCGAGAAAACTCGCATTCCGGCAGGATGGCGCATGGCTGTTCATAACCCCACAACCGGGCTGGACGGCGTGGTTTGCGAGCGATGGCAAATATCGCGTGCTTCAGGACAAGAACTGGCGCGACCTTCCTCTGCCCGCCGCAGGCCGGATGGACCGGCTTGGCATCGGCACGGAGCCGAACACGACCAACCGCCTGACGCTCTCCTCCCCCGCCAGCCTCTTCAGCCATGCGGAGCAGGATGGCAGCCACCGCATGACCATCAACAAGGCGGCCAAAACCGATACGGCCTCTCTCCTGTTCCAGACCGGCTGGAGCGGCCGGGCAGAAATGGGGCTTGCCGGCCATGACGGCTTTTCGATCAAGACAAGCCCCGATGGCGCGAACTGGTACACGGCGCTGCTGTGCAGCGGCGACGGTCGGGTGTCATTGCCAAACCGCGCGCTTGCCGTGGCAGGGCTGCCGGCCGGCACGACGAAACCCGCCAGTGGATCGACGGCGGGCTTCTCCCTGCTGACTATCTCGGAGGGTGGCTTTGCCCTTGGTGACGCGGTGGAGACGGGTGGACGCGAACTGCTCGTCCCCGCAAAGGGGCTTTATCTCGTTGCCCTCACGCTTGCCGTGGCAGCATCTTCCGGCCACCGGGTCACACTTCTCAGCAATGGCTTGGCCACGGGCTTCAGTGTCGCCGGCAACGCCTCCGCCGTCGACACACAGCAGTCGGCAATATCCATCCTCGCCCTCAATGCCGGCGACCGCCTGCGGCTGCAGCACGAGGGAACGGCGGAATTCGCCCAGGGCAACGGAAAAACCAGCCTTTCACTTGCGGCGCTGTGACCGCGGCAACCCCTGAGCGAGAAAAAACGCGTTTTTTTGCAGAAATTTTTGCCCGGCAAAATAAGGCGACTCGAACAAATCAGGCGAAACCGTTCAAATTCTTAATAAATTGTCACGACCTGCTTAGGCAATTTTTAAAGGTACGGGGCTAAAGTTCCCGTCATATGGTCTTGAGTTTGTATAGAGTGTCCAATGACCGAAATGATACGCCCACGAGTTAAATATGTCATCGGCCCCGATGGCAGCCCTCTGACGATTGCGGATCTTCCGCCTGCCAATACCCGCCGTTGGGTCATTCGCAGAAAGGCAGAGGTTGTTGCCGCCGTGCGCGGTGGACTGTTGAGCCTCGAAGAGGCCTGCGAGCGTTATACGCTCACCGTTGAAGAATTCCTGTCCTGGCAGTCCTCGATTGCCGATCATGGCCTTGCCGGCCTGCGCACCACGCGCATTCAGCAATATCGCCACTAAAGGCAACGGCGCCTCGCAGCGCCGCAGATCGAACGTTAACGATACCCCGTCGTCTGAACGACGGGGCTTTCGGTTTCCTATCCTCTCCCGCCGCACTCCCCCAGGGCGACCCCGGTGATTGTTCACCGGATCACGTCCACTGCGTTCGCTTTTCCCGCTGTTTCAATTCGGCCGCAAGCCGTTACAGTGGGGACACGAACAAGTAAGGGCAAGGCAAAGATCATGGATATCAAGACGACCGAAACCGGATCGCGCGGCGAATATCTCGCAACCGTCGACGGCCATACGGCGGAAATGACTTATTCGCGCACCTCCCCCACCCTCATCATCATCGACCACACCGGCGTGCCCGATGCCCTGCGCGGCAAAGGCGTCGGCCAGGCGCTCGCCGCCCACGCCATCGATGAAGCCCGCAAGGGCGGCTGGAAGATCATCCCGCTCTGCCCGTTCTTCAAGGCCCAGACCCTGCGCCACGCTGATTGGGCGGATGTTATCCAGGGGTAAATGGGCAGACATAGCGCAAGCGTCACGGCGTATTTCTTCTCTCCGCCGGGGAGAAGGTGGCCCGAAGGGTCGGATGAGGGGCTAGCTCTCCGTATATCTCCACCGTCGCCCCTTCATCCCGCTGCCGCGGACTTCTCCCCGGCGGGGAGAAGAAACAAGCGGTTCACACCTGCTCCCTCAACAACCGTTCCAGATATCGCGTTAATCATAAAAGGACGTCACGCCACCTTCAGCGGCGGTGTCCCCGCGTGCATGCTGTGGCGCACTTCCTCGCGAAATTCGGGTGTGTCCTTGGCCCCATGAACGGCCACGGCATGTTGCACCGCCGCCTCCATCAACTCTTCAGTGGAATCGGCGGAAATTGCGATCGTGCATTTGCTGTCACTGGGAAATTCACGGCAATCGATATATTGGCGGGCCATGTTTGCCTCCCTGCCATAGCCGTCCGCGCCCGCTTGAGGCGCGCACGCAACGCCCTCCGGCTCATGGTCGGAACGCTTTCAAAATACGCCCTTTCCCGGCCTGGGACAATAAAAATCCGGGATATGCCATCGCGCCAGCAGAGCCGGACACCGCGCAAAACAAAAGGCCGCCCCTTGAGGAGCGACCTTCCAAAAAAAATGCATGCCGTCCCGTCATTGAAAGCTGCCTCCTGATCCACCGGCAGCCGTCAATAAGGACGATCATTCGTCCGATACACGCCCTGGTCAGGCGCGCGCGCGAATTGCTCCGTCGCGGTTTTCCAGCGCCGCGGCCTTTTCATATTCGGCCTGCACCTCTTCCAGCGACGCTTCCGCCGCCTCCTGCTGGGCCTTCAACTCCCGGATGGAGACCTGAAGATTATCCGCTCGCTGGCGCGCGGCCTTGGCGAAGGTCGGATAGGCGAAATGTGTCGGATCGGTAATTCCCGACTTGCTCTCTTCCAGAGAAATCTGATGCACCAGTTCCTTGGCCATCCGCTCGAATTCGGACATCATCTGCTGCAGCTGGTTAAGCTGCCTGCGTTTTTCATTGACCTGAAATTCCTTCAGGCGAACCAGGCTGTCACGCGACTTCATACGCAATACTCCATGGATAGCGAGACCCGGATCAAAATGGCACTATGCCAGCCTGATCGGCCCGTTTAACCCGCCCGTTTTCCGCAAGGGTTACTCCCTGTGCCGGAATGATTCCCAAAAGTTACCCGACGTTAATAAAAAACCGCCGTTGTTAACCTTTCGTTTACGGGCATCGTTAATGATAACGACGATCATTTAAGGGTCGGTAAATGCCAGGTCCAAAAAAACGGGCCAGACGATGTGAGAGTCGATTGAATCACTTAGCGGGAAATCCTCACGTTAAGCTTCAATTTTGGCGATTGTGGATTCACGTGCAAAAACAGCAAAATGCCTAGCTTGCTTAATAAATTCGATACACCTTGCCAAAGGCAATTAGAATTTGTTAACCATTTGGTGGCAGCCTGCAAATCAGGCAACGTCTGGATCCGCATCGCGCGAGGCAATGACTTACCGGTTCGCGGGCGGCAAAGGGGATAATTATGCGGGTTCTACTGATTGAAGACGACAGCGCGACAGCGCAGAGCATTGAACTGATGCTTAAGTCGGAAAGCTTTAACGTTTACACGACCGACCTCGGTGAGGAAGGCGTGGATCTGGGCAAGCTCTACGATTACGACATTATTCTTCTCGACCTCAACCTGCCTGACATGTCGGGCTACGAGGTGCTGAGAACGCTTCGCCTCTCCAAGGTCAAGACGCCGATCCTCATCCTGTCCGGCATGGCCGGCATCGAGGACAAGGTTCGCGGTCTCGGCTTCGGCGCCGACGATTACATGACGAAGCCGTTCCACAAGGACGAGCTTGTTGCCCGCATTCACGCGATCGTCCGCCGTTCCAAGGGCCATGCGCAATCGGTCATCGCCACCGGCGAGCTCATCGTCAATCTCGACGCCAAGACGGTTGAAGTGGGTGGCCAGCGCGTTCACCTGACCGGCAAGGAATATCAGATGCTCGAGCTGCTTTCGCTGCGCAAGGGCACGACGCTGACCAAAGAAATGTTCCTGAACCACCTCTATGGCGGCATGGATGAGCCGGAACTGAAGATCATCGACGTCTTCATCTGCAAGCTGCGCAAGAAGCTCGCAAACGCCGCCGGCGGCGCCAACTACATCGAAACCGTCTGGGGCCGCGGCTATGTGCTGCGCGAGCCGGACGGCGCCACGGAATTCCTCGAAACCGCCTGATCCGTTTCGGAACAGGACAGTTTTAAAAGACCCGCTGGCGACAGCGGGTTTTTTGTTGCCATCTTCGAGCAGGCCGAACCATGAACGACCCTATTCCCACCCTCAGGACCAGCCGTCTGATATTGCGCCCGCTTGCCCTGGCGGATTTTCCGGCCTATCGCGATTTCATGGCCTCACCGCGCGCCATCGGCGTTGGCGGACCGCATGATCTTCCTGCCGCGTGGGCGATGTTTTGTCAGGACAGGGCATTATGGTCGTTCTTCGGTCACGGCGCGCTGATGATCGATCTCGCCGAGGGTGGAGAATGCATCGGTCAGGTCGGCACCAATCATGGCCCCCTCTACCCCGAGAAGGAACTGGGCTGGCTGCTTTACGACGGCCATGAAGGGAAGGGCTACGCGGCAGAAGCCGCAACGGCACTGCGCGACTGGGCCTTCAACACCCTCAAGCTTCCAACCCTCGTCAGCTACGTCAGCGCATCCAACCGCCAATCCGCCGCCGTTGCGGAGCGAATCGGCGGGATGCTGGACCCTATGGCGCCGCGCCCACTACCGTCCGATCTCGTTTATCGACATTTGGCGGACAACCCGGCCTGATTGATGCGAATCAGCGGGTCTGAACAACCCGCTCAAACAACCGCACCGGGCATTCCCGGAACGTCGTATCCCGCAAAGGCCGGAAGCCGAAGCGGGTGGCGATTGCGAGGGAGGGCGTGTTGAGCGGATCGATCATGCACACGATACTGTTCGATATGCGCTGCGCGTCGAACCAGCCAAGGGCGGCCTGCACCGCCTCGCTGGCGACGCCCTTGCCCGTCAGATCCCTGTCGATCTTCCACATGGCCTCCGGCGCGGTATCGAAATCCGCACCGTGGCCGCGGCGCATGTTGGCGAGACCGACCTCGCCGACGATCCGCCCCGTGGCGGTTTCCTCCACCACGAAGGGGCCGAAGCCGAAGACGGACCAGTGGCCGATGAAGCGCAGAAGCCGTGCGAAGGCGAGCTCCGGATCGAGCGGCGCGATCGAACTCACGCCGGGGATCGGCTGGATGGCAGCGCTCCAGAACGCGCAATAGCGCCCCTCATCCTCGATGGCATGCGGCCGAAGACAGAGACGCGGGGTTTCGATGCGGATCAAGAAATCTCCTCCTCTCAAACGAAAAGGCCGGGCACTGGCAAAGCCGGCCCGACCCCCTGATAACGTCACGCTCGCACCGAAACGATCACGCCGTGATCGACTTCGCCGTGAAGACAATGCGATCGTCATGCACCTTGTAGTCCACCTCCATGTTGGCCTCTTCAGCCAGAAGCAGCGTGTAGTATGGCTGCACGGAATGGGCGTCGACCGCCTCTTCCAGCCGGCCCTCGTAAATTTCCACGAACTTCGCCGGCACGCGCATCATCCGGCCCTTGACGGTGATCTCGAACCTGGCGTCGCCATCGGGATTTTCCAGCAGCACATCCACATTACCGCCGCGCGGGATCGCGCCGTAAGCGACGAGGAAAAGGTTGAGCAGAAGTTTGACACGATTCTTCGCAACGATGGCGCGCGGACCGTTCCAGCTGACCTCCGCCTTCTTTTCGGCGGCGGCGAAATCCTGCGCAGCCTTTTCGGCCTCGCCGGTATCGATCGACGCGCCGGCGGAACCGGAAGCGCCGAATGCAAGGCGGGCGAACTTAAGCCGCACGGATGCGTTAAGGGCGGACGTGCGGATGAGGTCGAGGGCGTCGTCATCCGTGCCGCCCTCGTCCAGAAGTTCGAGGCCGTTATTGATGGCGCCGACAGGGGATATCACGTCATGGCACACACGGCTGCACAAAAGGGCCGCCAGATCGGGACCGGACAGCGTGATATTGAGTTTGCTGGTCATAAAATTCTCTCCTGCGCAAGGGAGGCGCGGACGGTGTGGAAATTGTTAAGCCATAATGACACCATATTTGGTAAACCGATTGTTAATAGGATGGTTTCAAAATGCCAAATGCCTTAACAGGCCACACTGGAGCCCCGTGTATCCGCAAGAATGCACGAAACATGCTGTAGAACTTTGACTCTGCGCGGCCGCCCTTTCGAAAATCGATTCGGATTTTTGGGCTGATGCGCCAACGAAACAGACGGACGGACATGACGATGCGCCTTACGAAAACCCGCACCATTGCACGCCTCGGACTGGGAAAGATTGTTGCGCTCCTTGCGAGCCTGTTGATGTGGGTTGCGCCGGCGGCGGCCCAGAACAGCGATCAGTATACTTTCCAGGAAGTCGTGGATGCAGGCCACGGATTCTTCGGTGAAACCACAGGCGGCCTTGCCAAGGTGGTGGAGCGGGCCTTCCAGCAATATGGCCTTCCGAACGGCTACATTCTCGGCCAGGAAGGCTCCGGCGCCTTCGTTGCTGGCCTCACCTACGGCGAAGGCATGCTCTACACCAAGAATGCCGGCCAACACCCCGTCTTCTGGCAAGGACCGTCGCTCGGGCTTGATTATGGCGGACAGGGCACCCGCGCCATGATGCTGGTCTATAATCTGCCCTCCGTCGATTCGCTTTATCGCCGTTATGGCGGCGTCAGTGGCTCCGCCTTCATCGTCGCCGGCGTCGGCATGACCTATCTGAAAAGCAGCGACGTGACGCTGGCGCCCATCCGCACCGGCATCGGCGCGCGCCTCGGCATCAACGTCGGTTATCTCAAGCTCACCCAGCAGCCGACCTGGAACCCGTTCTGATAAGACAAGACTATTGCGGCAGCTTTCTTCTCCCCGCCGGGGAGAAGGTGGCCCGAAGGGTCGGATGAGGGGGCAACCTTGCCGTATCTCATAATCCTTGACCCCGCATCCCGCTGACGCGGACTTCCCCCTCTCGGGGAGAAGAAACAAGTGGCAAGGTCCCGCCCATGAATTGCCGAAGGGAAACCCCTCCCCACGGTTGCAATAATAGCGTAACGTGTTTTCGCGCCCCTCTTTCCGAATGCGCGCGTATCTGAGTTTCGGAGACTGTAAAGCGTGATCGAATATGCCATTCTCTTCGGACTGGGTTTTCTCACCGCAACCCTGCTGGCTCTGTTGATCGCACCTGCGATCCACCGGCGGATCGTCGCCTATACGGAAAAGCGCATCCACGCCACGATGCCCATCAGCCCGCAGGAAGTGCGCGCCCAGAAGGACATGGCCCGCGCACTCTATGCCGCCGAAAACGCCAAGGTGCGCCAGGAGCTGGAAACGGAGCGGGAGAAGAACACATCGCTGCGCCTTGCCAACGAAGCCGCCTCCAGCGATGCCTATCGGCTGGGCGAACAAAACCGTGGCCTGTCGCTGAAAATCGAGGAACTGACGCTGGAAATCGGCGAATTGCGCGCAGCACTCGACGCCGCCGAAGACCGCGCCTCTACGATCCAGGCCGCGCTCTCGCAACAGGAGCAGGCCGCCAACGAGCGCGCGAACCAGATGGCCGACCTCACCGCGCGCCTCACCAACCTGACGCGCGAGCTGGATGATTCGAAAATCCTCGCCGCCACCCGCGACCTTGAAGCCGAACAGGCGAAGCAAAGCGCCACACGCTTCCGTAAGGAAGGCGAGACCGTGACCCGAGAACTTCAGGATATCGCCAGCCGCAACCGGGAAGCGATGGAGGCCGTTGCCCGCGAAAGCCGCAAGGTAACAAGGCTGGAGGAACAGCTGGCGAGCACCATCGCCAAAAACGCCGACCTCGACACGATGCTGACCCTGCGCAACCAGGAAGTCGCGCGGCTGAAAGAACAACTGGCGGCAACCGGCGGCCGCAGCAACGACATGATCATTCGCCTGCCGAACCCGGCCGTTCCCGCTGAAAAGCCGGTTGAGCAGCCGCAACCCGCAGCAACTGCCCCTGCCGCCACGCTCGAAACCGCACCGGCTATCGAGAAGGAGGTGCCACAGACGGCAGCCCCGGAGGATGCCGCCCCCGCCTCCCCGCCGGAGGAGCCCAGCGCAGAGCCGGACGCGACGGCGCCGGAAGGTCTGGAACAGGAAATCGAGGATATCCGCAATCAGGGCACCGCTCTCACCGAACGCCTGCTGAACGTGCGCGGCACCGGCAACGACGAGCCCATCCGCCGCGAAATCGCACGGATCGCAGCCGAGATGATCGCGTTGACAGCAGCGCGGGAGGGCGAGGCATCACCCATTCCGGGGCTCCTCGCCAAGGCGTCAGATTCGTCGGGGCGGGAAAGCCTTGCGGCGCGGGCTAAGGTGGTGATGGAGAATCGGAAACGCTAGGTTCGCCGAAGTGCTAAAGCGGCTCTGATCTACACCCGCCGCATCACCCCCGCCATCTGATAAAGCGCGAGCCCGGAGGCCGTGCCCGCATTGAGGCTATCCAACTGCGGCGACTGCGCAATCCTCGCCGTATGAAACCGCGACAGTACCGATTGCGGCAAGCCCTCGCCTTCCGTGCCGATGACCAACGCCATCCGCCCGGAGCGTGGAATATCGCGGATTTCGGTCTCGCCACCCGGCGAAAGGCTCCAGATTGCAAAACCAGCCCCGGAAAGCCGCTCCAGCATCGCGACCGCCCCGCCGCCGCGGTAATAGGGAACCGAGAGCACCGACCCGACGGATACCCGCAGCGCCTTGCGATAGAGCGGATCGCAGCACGTCTCGTCCAGCAGCACCGCATCGGCATAAAAGGCTGCCGCATTGCGGAACATCGCACCGAGATTGTCGTGGTTGGAAATGCCGCAGCCGACGAGCACCAGAGACGAGGCAGGAAGTGCTGCTATCGTCTCTTCCAGCCCATCATCGCGCACGCGCCGCCCGAGCGCCAGAATGCCGCGATGCAGGTGGAAACCGACGATACCATCCAGCACCGGCGCTTCCGCCACGTAAACCGGGACATCATCGGGGAATTCGGCGAGGATATCGGCAACGCCGGAAAGACGGTTGCGCAGGATCAGGATGCTTTCCGCCGCAAAGGCCCCACCCGCCTTGTGAGCGGCAGCCAGCATGCGCAGCACCACCGTACCCTCGGCAATGAAACGCCCCTGCCGGCCGGTGAGATCACGCTCGCGAATGTCGCGAAAGGCGGCAATGCGCGGGTCGGTCGGGTCTTCAACCGGGATCAGCGCCCGCTGACCGAAAAATGGATGTTCGGCCTCACTGGCCATCAACAGTCACATCCGCGAGGAACCGGCCGCTGGCGACATTGAAGACCAGCGCCTTGCGGGTTCCGTTTGCCAGCCGGCCATAAAACAGCATATCGCCGCCGGAATAGCTGACGTTTTCAATGGTGAAGCCCTGCGGCAGGCTGGCGGTGACCGCCATCGGGCCATTGCCGGTTGGCACGGCTAGATTTGGCGCGACGCTTTGCGTTGCCGGCGTTTTCGAGCTACCCGTCGCCTTGTAGACAACGGCACCAAAGACAGCCATAAGGGCGATGAACATCACGGAGCCCGAAACGATCTGCAAACGGATCATCCGGCGGCGAAGTTTTTCCATGACCGGATCAAGCGGCTTGTCTTCCTGTTCGTCTTGCTCGATCTGCGTCATCGGGTTCCCTGAAATGCTGATGGATCGGAAAAATAAGAATGAACGACCCCTTTAAACAAGGCGGAGACGCAAGGAAAGTCCTGATTGCCGGGGAAGACGCCGAAGGCCGCCTCGATTCCTGGCTGGCGGGCGAGGTGGGCGGCGATTTCTCCCGCAGCCGGCTGAAGGCGCTGATCGAACAGGGTGCCGTTTCCATCAACAGCAAGCCGGTGACGGAGCCGAAAAAGAAGGTGCATCCCGGCGACCGTATCGAAATCCTTATGCCGGAACCGGAAGACCCTGAGCCCAAGGGCGAGGATATCCCGCTCGATGTGGAATATGAGGATGACGACCTGATCGTTCTGGTGAAGCCCCCGGGTCTCGTGGTGCATCCCGGCGCCGGCAACTGGACGGGAACGCTGGTCAACGCCCTCATTCACCATTGCGGCGACAGCCTCTCCGGCATTGGCGGCGTCAAGCGCCCCGGCATCGTGCACCGGCTGGACAAGGAAACGTCAGGTGTCATGGTCGTGGCGAAGAACGACAATGCCCACCGGCATCTGGCCGCGCAATTTGCCGATCATGGCCGCACCGGCCCGCTGGAACGCGCCTATAAGGCCGTTGTCTGGGGTCGCCCGCGCACGCTTCGCGGCACCATCGACGCCGCTCTCGGCCGCGGTGCCGATCGCACAAAACGCGCTGTCAAGCACGAGGATTCGGACGATGCCCGTGAGGCGATCACCCATTACGAGGTGGTGGAGCGATATCACGAACGGGCGGATGCCACCTGCCTCGCCTCCATGGTGGAATGCCGCCTGGAAACCGGCCGCACCCACCAGATCCGCGTGCACATGGCCCATATCGGCCATCCGCTGATCGGCGATCCCGAATATGGTGCGGCTTTCCGCACCAAGGCGAACCTTCTCGAGGAACCGGCAAAGAGCATCGTCGGGCGCTTTCCGCGCCAAGCGCTGCACGCCTATCTGCTGGCTTTCGAACACCCCCGCACCGGCGAGGTGATGGAGTTCGAAACCGACCTGCCGGACGATATGGAAGAGTTGATCGCCGCCCTGCAGGCCTGAAAACGCATGGCGCAGGCCTAAAAAGCTGCGCCGCCCATTTCGCCGGAAGCTTCGGATTATAAAAACAGATTAGCGAAACGCGATATTCCGCAGTCGGTCCTTTTTATAGACCGCCCCAATTTCGCTTTAATCCTCGCACCTCCTTTGCCTCGCAAAGCCTTGAACCGGCGCACGTTCGAGCCGCCTTGAACGGAACCGGCATGATGACGGGATCGAGTGCGCATGACGATTGAAGACCGCCGGTTTATTTTTCAGGAATTGCGAAGCGTCGAAGGTTATATCGACCCGCCCGATGCGCTCGTCTTCAAGGCGCTGTTGCAGGCCCAGACGAGAAGCGCCCTGCACGGCGGCATCGCGGAAATCGGCGTTTATTACGGTCGCTCCTATTTCTTGCTGCGCAAATTCGCGCAAGCGCAGGAAAAGGTGCTGGGCGTCGATCTGTTCGATCTCGACCCGCCGCAAGACGGCAGCCTGGACCAATATGACCGCCTGATGGAAAGCGGACGCCGGCTGGGTTTTGCCATGGATGAGGACCTCATCATCAAGGGCGACAGCACCCGTTTGTCACCGGCCGACATCACCTCGCGCATTGGCCCGGCGCGCTTCTTCAGCATCGATGGCGGCCATCACCTGCACCATGTGTTGGCCGATGCGAAACTGGCGCTGGAGGTAATCGCGCCGCATGGCGTCATCGTCTTTGACGACACATTCAACCCCGCCTGGCCGGAAGTGACGGTCGGCGTTGCAGATTTCCTGCGCACCCACGGTCATAACCTCGCCTGCTTTGCCATGACGAAATACAAGACCTACGTCTGTCGCCGGGAATTTCACGCCATCTATGCGGACGCGATTGCCACCGATCCGGACCTGCAGGCGCTTGCCCATGTCGAGACGCAGTTCCTTGGCTCGAAGGTGGTGCGTTTGCACAATCCGATGCGCCGAAGGGTGATGTATGAGCTGATGGTGCGCTCCGGCCTCGGCGGTTTTTCGGAACGAATCTACCGGTCAAAAGTTAAACAGGTCAAAGAAGGGGTCGTCTCGCCATAACGCATGTGTGAACGCAGCGTTCGCTTGAAACGCGGTGCGCGCGTACATATCTGTCACATGGGTTCGTGCGGGGTCGGTAACGACCCGCAGCTTACGGTGCGCCTCCGGCGGGTTATTCGCCGATCAAAGAGGGTGCCGTTCCAGACCATAGATAAGGGGGTGCTTTATGGCCCGCAATAGTTTGCCTACGATTACAGCCGGCGAAGCCGGTCTCAACAGATATCTCGACGAAATCCGCAAATTCCCGATGCTGGAGCCGCAGGAAGAGTACATGCTTGGCAAGCGTTATGCCGAGCATGGCGACCGCGACGCCGCGCATAAGCTCGTCACCAGCCACCTGCGTCTCGTCGCCAAGATTGCGATGGGTTACCGCGGTTACGGCCTGCCGATCGGCGAAGTCGTCTCTGAAGGCAATGTCGGCCTGATGCAGGCGGTGAAGAAATTCGATCCGGAGCGCGGCTTCCGTCTGGCCACCTACGCCATGTGGTGGATCAAGGCGTCGATCCAGGAATATATCCTGCGGTCCTGGTCGCTGGTGAAGATGGGTACGACCGCCAATCAGAAGCGTCTGTTCTTCAACCTGCGTCGTCTCAAGGGCCGCATCCAGGCCATCGACGATGGCGATCTGAAGCCGGAGCATGTCAAGGAAATCGCGACGAAGCTGCAGGTGTCGGAAGAAGAAGTCATCTCGATGAACCGCCGCCTGCACGGCGACGCATCCCTGAATGCGCCGATAAAGGCCTCCGAGGGCGAATCCGGCCAATGGCAGGACTGGCTGGTGGATGACCATGACAGCCAGGAAGACGTGCTGATCGAGCAGGACGAGCTGGAAACCCGCCGCCGCATGCTGGCGAAAGCCATGGGCGTTCTGAATGACCGCGAACGCCGCATCTTCGAGGCCCGCCGCCTCGCGGAAGACCCGGTGACGCTGGAAGAACTCTCGTCCGAGTTCGACATCAGTCGCGAACGCGTGCGCCAGATCGAAGTCCGTGCCTTCGAGAAGGTGCAGGAAGCGGTGCAGAAGGAAGCGCTGGAAGCAGCGCGCGCCCTGCGCGTGGTGGATGCGTAAGCGCTCCTTAAAACGCTAATCGACGTAAAGCCCGCGGATCGCAAGACCTGCGGGCTTTATGCATGAACCGGCGTTATTCAAGACGGTAGGCGCCGCCCCCTCATCGCCTCGCTGCGCTCCGGCACTTCTCCCTCGCGGGGAGAAGAAGCTGGGGCGCCGTCTCATTCCGCTGGAGACTTGAGACTGATGCTTTGAGAGGCCGACAGGTTGCCGCAAATTCTTCTCCCCGTCGGGGAGAAGTGCCGGAGCGTAAGCGAGGCGATGAGGGGGCCAGCTTTCGGCAAGCCCCCGGATCATCACTGTCCCGTCGCCGGCGTTGACGCCGCCCATTCGCTGAGCGCCTTGTCGAAGGCGGCGATGCCGTCATTGCCCTTTTGCAGGGTCAACAGCGCACGTCGGCCATTGCGGTAGGACACCGGAATGTCGATCCAGTTACGGCTCTTCAGAAGCTCGAGATTGGTCTTCATCGCATCGGGGAAGTCGTTGAGCGCGATCATGTGGAAATCGTCGGTGATCTTGGCCGGAACCGCGATCAGCGCGTTGCCGCGATCCTGCTCGGTGCTCTTCATCGCGATGCGCTGGACGCTGTCGATCGCGCCGCCTTCAAAGCCGGGCGAAACCGAGAAGACGATCTCGATCAGATGGCTTGCCGGCAGCGACGGATCGGTGTTGCGCTTGAAGGTGATGAGCGCGCTGAGGCCACGGCCGGGCACGGTAATCTGGCCCTGCACGGTCGGAGAAGGCTTGCCTTCCGCGTCGTTTTCCTGCTGCAGCGACCAGGACACGGTACCCTGAATGGCGGTCGGAACCGTCTGGCCCAGCACTTCCTCGTAGAGGAACATGCGGTCTCCCGTGGCCGCGGCGGCAGGCTGCTGTCCCGCAGGCGCGCCAGCCGGCGTTCCAGCGGGCGCACCAGCCGTGTTGGCAGGAGCCTCGCCCGCAGGCGGTGGCGCGACATTCTGTTCGTAGACGGACTGACCTTCAGCCGTCACGGGCTGGCCATTGGCACCCGGTGCCGGTCCCTCGTCGCGCTCGGTACCATCGGCCATCAGCCGCTGTGTGAATTTGGTGCCGGTGACGGAACCGTCGTCGCCATGGTTCTGTGTCTGGCCCTGTTGATTGGTCGGCGTTGCCGGCTGCTGCTGGCCCGTGCTGGCCGGTGGCTGCTGCGTCGCCGGTGGGGTGGTCGAAGGCTCAGTCTGTGTGGTCTCGGTCGGGGTGGTCGACTGCCCGCTGCCGCCGTTCTGGGCGGAGCTGACGAGGCCTTCCACCATATCGTTCAGCGCGTCGCGGTTCATCCACATGGCATAACCACCACCAGCCAGAAGTGCCACCCCGACGACGGCGAGAACGACTGACGCATAGTTACGGCGCGGCTTTTTCTTGACCATATAGGCCGGCGTCGCCGCCGTGGCAGCGAGGCCGGGCACGTCACCAGTCGCCTGTCGAGTGGAAGATGTGGCGCCGTCATAACCGATCAGTTCATCCAGATCGTCCCAGGGCGTACGTTCCTTGTTGTCCTTTGCGGCCGCCTGCTCCCCAAAGGGATCATCGTCCGCGCGCGGCAGCGCCGGCGCATCCTTGGCGGGAATGGCAATATCCGCGTCCTGGAAATAGGACGAGAAATCCTCGACCACGGCTGCCTTTTTCGGAGCCGGCTCTTCGCTCGGGTGATGCTCGTCAAAATCGTGCCGGCCACCAAAGGCGGGCGCGTGCTCGACAGCCGTGGGGCCCAGATGGTCGTCGGCGTCGCGTCGATCAGTCTCGCCATACGGCGCGGGCTCAAAACTGAGGTCCGGCTCCTGATAATGCTGCGCGGCATAACCGGCGACGACCGGGCGTCCGTCGGTCTCGTCGCGAACCTCTTCATAGTCCCCGTCGGCCGGGCGAAGATCGTCGTTGCGTTCGTCGTCCAGCTTGCGCCAGTCGTCCTCGTCCACGGGCTGCGCCCAATGGGGGGGAACGGCATCGTCAACAGGTGCGGGTGTAAACACCGGCTCCGGCTCGGCATGGTCCTGCTGCGGCTCGTGAGCCGGCTCTTCCTCCGCGCGGGTGAAATAGGTGCCGACCTCGTCATGGGGGGCGTCTACCCGGGCCGGCGCGACAGGCGCGGGTTCCGGTGCGTCGTAGAGCTCTTCCGGCTCGTGCCCCCTGTCAAGCCGCTCCTCTTCGGAAGCGTGAACATCGTGGCGCGGCTCGTCGTAACTGTGCGGCTCCTGGTAAACCGGTTCCGGCTCAGCGGGTGCAGCATCCGCGTAAACCTGCTCTTCCCGCTCGTCTTCGCGATGGGCAGGCTCTTCCGGTTCGGCCTCGTGCACAACTTCGGCGGGCTGGGCGGCCGGCTCCTCAGCGGCTTCCTGATGATGATAGGGAGCAGCCGTTTCCTCTGCCGCTGGCGAGAAAGCGTCATCATCCTCCAGCGCCGGAAGCGCCTCGGCATATTCGCTGTCCACCTCTGCTATGGCGGCGTCCAGCTTGGCGATCTGCCGGCGCAACAATTCTTCCGGCGGACGTGGCTTCATATTCTCGAGCTGGCGCACAACAGCACTGCGCGCCTTGTCGTAAACCTTCGCCCGGTTCTCGGGAGTATTGTTCGCCAAGCCATCCACGGCCTTGCGAATGACTGCTACAAAATCCGCCATAAGCACTTTCTCGTCGTGACCGGCGACGTACCGGCCCGATATGGTTTATGAATCTAGATCGCCGAGGACATTAATCCTCAAACGGATCAGTCACAAGTATGGTGTCGTCACGCTCCGGACTTGTCGACAGAAGCGCAACCGGCGCTCCGATCAGTTCCTCCACCTGCCGAACGTATTTGATTGCCTGAGCAGGCAAATCCGCCCATTTTCGGGCACCGACGGTAGATTCTTTCCAGCCTTCCAGCGTGATGTAGATCGGCTCGACACGCGCCTGCGCGCCCTGGCTTGCCGGAAGATGATCGATTTCCTGCCCGTCAAGCTTGTAGCCGACGCAGATTTTCAGCTCATCCAGACCGTCGAGAACATCGAGCTTGGTCAGCGCAATGCCGGTAATGCCGTTGGTGGCGACCGACTGGCGCACCAGCGCGGCATCAAACCAACCGCAACGGCGCTTGCGGCCGGTGACGGTGCCGAATTCATGACCCTTTTCGCCCAGGAACTGGCCGATTTCGTCGTTGAGTTCGGTCGGGAACGGGCCTTCGCCAACGCGTGTGGTGTAAGCCTTGGTGATGCCGAGGATATAACCCAGCGAACCCGGACCCATGCCCGAACCGGCAGCAGCCTGGCCGGCAACCGTGTTGGAAGAGGTCACATAGGGATAGGTGCCGTGGTCGATATCGAGCAGCGAACCCTGCGCACCTTCGAACAGGATGCGCGCACCGGCGCGACGCTTCTTGTCGAGCAGCAGCCACACGGTTTCGCTGAAAGGCAGGATGCGCTCGGCAACCGAGGACAGCTCCTCCATGATCGTTTCATGCGAGACTTCGGCCGCGCCGAAGCCGCGACGAAGCGCATTGTGGTGCGTCAGGATGCGATCGACCTTGGCGGAAAGCGCCTCCATGTCGGCGAGGTCCATGACGCGGATGGCGCGGCGGCCGACCTTGTCCTCGTAGGCCGGGCCGATGCCGCGGCGGGTGGTGCCGATCTTGGTGCCGCTGTTGGAGGCGGCGTCTTCGCGCATGCCGTCCAGTTCACGGTGAAGAGAAAGAATGAGCGTGGCATTGTCCGCGATGCGCAGGTTTTCCGGGGTCACCTTGACGCCCTGCGCTTCCAGACGGCCGATTTCAGCGATCAGCGCATGCGGGTCGACAACGACGCCATTGCCGATGACGGCGAGCTTGCCGGGACGCACGACGCCGGACGGCAGGAGCGAAAGCTTGTAGCTAACACCATCGATGACAAGCGTGTGGCCGGCATTGTGACCGCCCTGGTACCGCACGACGACATCTGCCCGCTCGGACAGCCAGTCGACAATCTTGCCTTTACCTTCGTCGCCCCATTGCGAGCCGACCACCACAACATTCGTCATTTCTTGCTTTCCTGCTCATGGCGCCTGCGCGCCCGATAACCCGATGGGAAACCCAAACCCGCGAATGTATACTGTGTTGTTTTAAGGAAAGCGACCCTGTTTCTTATGGAGAATTTTGCTTTTTCCGTGACAAGCCGCCGATTTCCCGCATTATCTCGCCCGGCGGAGGACGAAGCGCGGGCACAGGGCCACGCCCGACCTCCTTGTCATTTTCCCGCCCCGTGAAAAAGCGAACCATCAGCGTGCCTTCCAAAGCCTATATCGCCCTCATCATCGCCACGCTCTGCTGGGGCGGCAATACCGTTGCCGGCAAGCTTGCCGTGGGCCACATCAGCCCAATGGCTTTTACCATGCTGCGCTGGGTATTTGCGGTCGCCATCATTTTCGCCATTTCCGTGCCGCAACTCATCCGCGACTGGCCGGTGGTGAAGACCCGCCTGCCCTATTTCTTCGTGCTCGGCACCGTGGGCTATACGGCGTTCAACGTCTTTCTTTACACGGCACTGCAATATACCTCGGCCATCAACGTCGCGGTCATTCAGGCCGGCGTGCCCATGGTCATTTTCGTATTGAACTTCGTGCTCTTCCGCACGCGGGTGCTGATCGGCCAGATCGTCGGCTTCTGTCTCACCATCGCAGGCGTGGCGCTGCTCGCTTCCCACGGTAATCCGCTTTCGCTACTGTCGCTGGAAGTCAATGTCGGCGATGCGATCATGCTGCTCGCCGTGCTGGTCTACGCAATCTACACCGTCATCCTGCGCTGGAAGCCCATCGTCGACTGGCGAACGCTGATGGCGATCCCAGCCTTTTTCGCTCTCCTCACCTCCATTCCCCTGGTCTTCTGGGAAATGTCTCGCGACACACTGATCTGGCCGGATCAGACCGGCTGGATGCTGGTGACCTATGCCGGCATTTTCGCCTCGCTCATCGCCCAGATCCTCTACATCAGGGGCGTGGAGCAAATCGGCGCCAACCGGGCTGGCCTTTTCATCAATCTCGTGCCGTTTTTCGGCACATTGCTGTCCGTGGTCGTGCTCAGCGAGACCCTGCATGGCTACCAGATCGTGGCATTGATGCTGGCGCTCGCCGGTATCGCCGTTGCCGAACGAAAAAAATCGCCGGCTTCCTGAACCAACGGGGATAAGGAAAACCGGCGCAGTCTGGCAGGCATGAATGGGTAAGCATCGGATCGAACGATATTTCCGATGCTGAAATCTAATCCTTAGAGCGCGTTTTCCCGGCTCTCAGGAGAAACGATGGTGTTGCCGAGAACAACGTCGCCTTTATCGGTGGTGACGATAAGCACCTTTTCGAGCGATCCGTCATTGTTCAGTGAAAAGGCGACGCGCAGCGCATTGGACGACCAGCCAGCACCGGCAAGAGCCGTACGCTTGATCGCGGCGCAGTCACCGCAATCGCCCAGGCTTACCGATGGCGTTGCCGGAACATCACTTGCGAAATCGGAGAAATAATCATCGAGCGCACCCATGGTGGCGTTCACATCGCGGTTGACGCGCAGCAGTTCTTCACGGCGCTCTACCGTCAGCGGGGCAGACATACTGCCAACACATTGGCCAGCGGCAAGAACACAGCCATCGAAACCATCCCCAGGGGAAAGACCGATCTGCGTCACCGCAGACTTCTCGACGGCGGCAAATCCACGCGCAAAACCGGCAGCACCCGCCGCGTCGGCATGGTTGGACATGGAAGCAATGGCAATTCCGCAGATGGCGGCAGCAATAATCTTCTTCAGCATTTCATACCCCGTTTGCGATCCGCCGGCTTTTGCCGGTCTCGATGTCGTTCTTTCGGAGCACCTCTTTCAAAGGCCGCTCCCTGTCTGTGATCCCACATTGGCACAGCACTGTTTTCAGTCGCTTTAAGCGGATTGCTACAATTTTATCGGTTTTCATTTTTGGACAGCGAGGCCCACTCGCGGACATGCGCCCATATCGCCGCCGCGAAAGTCGCGGCAACGTCGGAGGGATATAAAAGGGCCGCATCGCTGCGGGGCATGAATTGGTATTGGAGGGTTGCAGACGATGCGGCCCGGCTCCGATATTTTAACCTGTAACGCACCCGCCAAACCGGTTCCTGTTTGGAAGGAGGTCACATGCCGGCCGCCTCAACCGTGACATCGGGAAACTCCCCGGTCTCGGCCGCCTGCCCCGCCCATCTCGCGCCGCGCGCACGTTTGATGACCGGTATGGAAACAAGCCTACCGCACCAGATGACACCGGGGATGTGCGGGGAAGAAAAAAGTCGAAAAATGGCAGGAAGCGACGATGCGCGTCCGGTTTCGCCCCATCCCGGCCACAGGAATTTTCAGGGTATTAACGGCCGCCCGATGTCAGGCATTTGAATTAACCTTGTCTTAAAACCCGACGTTAATGGTTAGCAATTTAAGAATAACGGAACGAAAGGGTTCCGTTATGCGTGGCGTATTTGCCGTTGTTTTCCTGATGCTGCTCGTCCTGGCCGGTTGCGCCACCGCACCGTCGCAGGTCACCAATGCCTGTGCGATTTTCGAGCAGCGCAACGGCATCTTCAACAACTGGCGGCGCGACGCGAAAGCGGCCGAGCGGGAATTCGGCGTGCCCGTGCCTGTCATGATGGCGACGATCTATACTGAATCCGCCTTCCGCCCCTATGCGCGGCCGCCCCGGACCAAGCTTCTCGGTTTCATTCCCTGGAAACGCCAGTCCACCGCTTACGGATATGCGCAGGCGCTTGACGGCACATGGAGCGTTTATCAGCGCGAAACAGGCCGCTGGTCGGCAAGCCGCACCGATTTCACCGATGCGATCCATTTCGTCGGCTGGTACCACGCCAAGAGCCGGCGCGAAAACGGCATTGCGCTGAACGACCCCTATAATCTCTATCTCGCTTATTATTCCGGTCATGCCGGTTACGCGAAGGGTAGCTGGCGCAACAATGCTGCCATCCAGCGAGCCGCCCGCCGCTCGGCCAACATGGCGCTGCGTTATGAGGCGCAGTTGCAGCAATGCGGATATCGCTGAGGCGGCGGCCCAGCACGATCAAGTCCCCGATCGAGAAAGGAACCTTTCACGGCGCAGACGCGCCGTGGCTGGAGGTCGGATCAGGTCCGGCATGACGGAGGCGGTCACCTACTCCCCATAGCTCGCCAGAAAACCCCTGACCGCTTCAATCTCACCGGAGCGGATTTCATGCCCGCCCGGGTGCCACACGGTTTCCACCGTCCCGCCTTGCGCCTTCAGGCTCTCTTCCAGCGCCCGGGTCAGCGGCACCGGGCAGATCGGATCGCGCTCGCCCGCGGTGATCAGCACGCGGCGGGTGGACTTGGCCGGGAGGATCTTCGGCTCGAACGGGATGAGCGGATGCATCAGCACCGCCGCATCGAAAAGCTCCGGCTGCTCTATCAGCACATTGGCGAGAATATTTGCGCCGTTGGAAAAACCGAGGCCGATCACCGGTCCGGCCTGATAATGCTCGCGGTTCGCCTTGACGAAATCGGCAAGCTTTTCGGTCGCACGCTCAAGATCGGCCATGTCATAAACGCCTTCGCCGGTGCGCCGGAAGAACCGCGCTGCGCCATGCTCGGAGACATCGCCGACGGGTGAGAGAATGGTTGCCCGCGGCAGGAGGCCCGAGCCGAAATCGAAAAACTGGTTCTCATCGCCGCCGGTGCCGTGCAGCAGGACGAAGAGCGGCGCACCGGGCGCGCCGGCGCGGGATTTGTGGAAATAGCTGTCCTTGGACATGGGAGAATCCTTTCTCGAAGGAGGAAGTTCAGAGATGCCGCTCGGCTTTTTCAGCAGAGGGAAATCACATGTGGAGCGAGAGATTTCAGCTTGTCGCCTTCTCCCCGAGGGGGAGAAGGTCGCGGCAGCGGGATGAGGGTGCAAGGGTAGCGAGATACGGCAACGTTGCCCCCTCATCCGACCCTTCGGGCCACCTTCTCCCCCTCGGGGAGAAGAACACCGAGGCAATGTCGTGCCAGAGGCTATCGAGGGATTAAACCGCCTTCTCGTCACCCAGCGGTTCCAGCTGCTTTTCCAGCGCGGCACGCAGATGCGCATGCTGGGTAGGCAACTTCAGCGCCTCGCCGAGATGGGCGGTATCCTCGTCGCGGTCGAAACCGGGTTCGTTGGTGGCCACCTCGAACAACACGCCGCCTGGTGTGCGGAAGTAGATCGCCCAGAAGTAGTCGCGGTCTATGACGGGGGTTACCTGGTAACCCGTATCCATCAGCGCCTTGCGCACCTCCAGCTGCTTTTCGCGGTTTTCGACCGCAAACGCGATGTGGTGCACGGAACCGGCACCGAGCCTTGCACCCGATATGTTCGGCATTGTTTCGATATCGATGACATCGGCGCCGTTACCGCTGGGCATACCGAGACGCAGCACGCCGTCCTGACGATCCACTTCCTCGTAACCCATGAATTTCAACAATTCGGCGGTCGCGCCCTCGTCGCGAAGCCGCAGCGAAGCACCCTGAAAACCGTGGATCGCCTGATCTTCGCCGACACCATTGCCGGTCCATTGGGCGCGGGCATCATCCCTGACCTCGACCAGCGCAAAACCGTCGCCGTCTGGCCCGGCGAAATGCAGGCGCTTGTTGCCGAAAGCTTCGTCCGATTTCAGACCATCGACGCCGGCCCTGGAAAGACGGTCCTGCCAGTAACCGAGCGACCCTTCCGGCACCGAAAACAGCGTCGTCCCCACCTCCCCGGTGCCGGGGCGGCCGCGGGCAATATGCGGGAACGGGAAATAGGTCATGACGGAGCCGGGCGTGCCGACCTCATCGCCATAATAGAGATGATAGACATCGGGCGCGTCAAAATTCACCGTTTTCTTCACCCGGCGCAGGCCGAGCGTATCGGTGAAAAAACCGTTGTTCTGGCGCGCGCTTGCCGCCATTGACGTGACGTGGTGCAGACCCTTGATCTGGTTAAGCATGATGAAACCCCTTTTCGCCGGCAGGCCTCGCAATCGGGCCCGCCCTGTTCATGGCGTTAAGATGGGGTAAGAGCCGCCTCCGGCATAGAGTGGACGGCAGGAACGGATTGTTTCCGATCGGTGAACAATAAAATGGACTGTTCAACCGGCAAGGTGAACCATCGCGATCTCAATGGTCGTCGGCAGCGCCCATGGTCCAGTAACCCACGGCCCGCAGGGACGCCTTCGGGAAACCGATTTCGTCGGTCAGGAAAGATTTTACCGCTCTCGCCTCGGATTTTTCGCAGGCGGCAAAGACATGCAGGCCATCGTGCTCCGCACTCCATGCATGCTGGCGCAGCGCCTTTTCGATGAGCCCGGAGGTGCCGGCAGGCTTGCCGCGACGATAGAGCCATGTCCATTCGACATCTGCCGCGCAGACCACCTCCTGCCGCTCGGCCTCATTGTCTATTTCCGCGTAGACGCTAAGCTTTTTGCCGGCAGGCATTTCGGCTGCCATGCGCAGCATCACCGGCAGCGCGGTTTCATCCCCGGCAAAAACGTAACGCTCGGCTTCCGGGCAGACGCCGCTCGGGCCGACGATGCCGACGATATCGCCGGGTTTTGCCGTCGCGCCGAAGGTTGCGCCGGGCATGTCTTCGCCCTCATGCATCACGAAATCGATATTGACTTCGCCGCGGGCGATATCGCCGGACCGGATGGTATAGACACGCCGTGTGAGAAGATCGTCACCCTGTGGCCAGATGATCGAGCCGGTGGGGGCAAGATAGGGCCAGACCGGCGCACGCGCCTGATCCGGAACCAGCAGCAGGCGCACATGCATGCCGCCGGTCAGCAACCTTTCGATACCAGTTTCGACCGACACGACCAGCCGGCGCATATGCGGCGTGAGATTATAGGCACGCGCGACCTTGCCGACGAAAAGATTGGGCAGTTCGCGCTGTTCGGCGCCATGGCCGCTCCAGCGGAAATCCAGCCCCGTTTCGCCGGAAAACTCCGCAATATGCTCGGCCACCATGGCCTTGACCGACGTCAGGATATGTTCGGAAACGCAGTTTACCCGCGCGGCAAAACGGCCCCCCTCAGCGCTGAAACTGCCATGGCCGTATTCCGTCCTGAAACGTACCGTCGCGCCGTCGCGTTCCATTTCCATATGCTCGGAAAAATGGCTCTCGAAGGCATCGACGATCGACAATGGATCGGGCAGCGAGACGGAGGTTTCGGCAGACAGCAGCGACACGGGCATAATCCTTCACTTTGTAGTCCGGTTATCTTTAATCCCGACAACCGCTAAGCGTAAAGGTATTTTATGAGTGGCTAGAGAAGGTTTTTTTCTCCGCCCACGGTTTCCGGCAATTGCCAGTTAACCGGATCCCGCCCGTGGGAGATGAGGAAGGCATTTGCCTTCGAAAAATGGCCGTTGCCGAAAAAGCCGTTATGGGCCGAAAGCGGCGACGGGTGCGGGGAGCGCAGCACGAGATGTTTGCGCTGGTTCACGAAGGCGGCCTTCTTCTGGGCATAGGAGCCCCACAGCAGGAAGACCACATGCTCGCACTCGTCGTTGACGGCGCGGATGACGGCGTCGGTGAATTTTTCCCAGCCCTGCCCCTGATGCGAGGCGGCGCGGGCCTCCTCCACCGTCAGCACGCTGTTAAGCAAAAGCACGCCCTGTTTCGCCCAGCTTTCCAGAAAGCCGTGGCCGACCGGGCGAATGCCGAGATCGCTCTGCAGCTCCTTGTAGATATTGACGAGCGAGGGCGGAATGCGCACGCCGGGCTGGACGGAAAAGCACAATCCGTGCGCCTGACCCGCACCATGATAGGGGTCCTGCCCCAGAATGACGACCTTGACCTCATCGAGCGGCGTCAGATCGAGAGCGCGGAAATAATCCGCGCCCTTCGGAAAGATGCGCTTGCCGGCTGTCTTTTCGGTAAGCAGGAACTCTTTCAGCTTCAGCATGTAGGGGCTGGCGAATTCGCCGGAAAGAACGCGCTTCCAGCTGTCTTCGAGTTTCACGCCTGCCTCTCCCATGCCCGCCTCCATCAGAGCTTATTTGAACCGGTTGCCGCGCTGCAGCACTTCGATCTTGTAACCATCGGGATCGCAGATGAAAAAGTATTTTGCAAAAGGCTGACCCTTATAATCCGCTTCGATGATCTTGCCCGGAGAAAGACCCATGTCGATGAAACGCTGGTGTTCGGCCTCCACATCGGCAACGCTGACGGCAAGGTGACCATAACCGTCGCCCAGCGCATAGGGCACCTCGCGGCCGCGATTGACAGTCAGCTCCAGCTCGAAATCGCTCTCGGTATTGCTGAGATAGATGAGCGTGAAATTCTCGAACTCGGCGCGTTCTGCAATCTCGAGTCCGAAAGCCTGTCTGTAAAATTCCACCGAACGCTTTTCGTCCAGCACCCGGACCATCGAGTGGATCAGCTTGGCCATGGTGTTATCCTTCTTCTTCCTGTTGACGGCCCGGTTATGCTCCGGGCATCGCGGCCCATGGGAATAAGGACTGAGCTCGGCGCTTTCAACCCTAAAGGCGCCCGCCGACAAGGTGGAAAGACCCGTTCACGGTAAATGTGATGGCGAAAGGCCCGGTTTCTCCGCTGTGGCCAAAGATGTGGCGTGGGCTTGATATCGATTCGGCGTCATCACCCTATCCTGACTGGCGAACTCATGATACCGGCTTGGACATGCGCCTTTTATACCTCTGTCTTGGCTGGCTTATGGTCGCGACCGGCATTGTCGGCGCGTTCCTTCCCGTTCTGCCGACCACACCGTTCCTGCTTCTGGCGCTCTGGTGTTTTTCCCGCTCTTCGCCAAAGCTCGAGGCGTGGCTTCTTGCCCATCCAAGGTTCGGTCCTTCGCTTCGCCGATGGCGCGAGCGTGGCGCAATTGCCCGCAAGGCCAAGCTCGCGGCACTTTCGGCCATGACGGTGAGTTATGCCGCCTTTTGGTTCCTCAGCGAGCCGCCGCCGCTGCGCGCGACCATCGTCGCCGCCGTCATGCTTGGCTCCGCGCTTTTCATCGCCACACGGCCGGAGAGCTGAAGACAGCCTCTGCTAGCGATTTCGTGACTGCGGCAGCACATAGGGGATATGCCGCGCCGGAAGGCGACCGACAACGCCGCCGATGCCATAGACCCGGGCGATCGTCTCATCGCTGATCGTTTCCAGCGAAGGCCCGCTTGCCGTCACCCGACCGCCATGCATGACGATAAGCTGATCGGCAAATTCCGCCGCAAGATTGAGGTCATGGAGGATGGCAAGCACGAGACCGCCGCCGCTTGCAAAATCGCGCGCCGTTTCCAGCACGGAAATCTGATGGCCGATATCGAGGCTGGCCGTCGGCTCGTCGAGGAACAGTGCCCGCGCCTCGCCATTATCCACGGGGTTCGGCACCTGTGCCAGCGCCCGGGCAAACTGCACCCGCTGCTGTTCTCCGCCGGAGAGCATATTGTAAGACCGCTGCTCGAAACCGCGCAGCCCGGCCTTGGCGAGCGCGCGGCGGGCCTGCTCTTCCGGCGCGCGGGACCCCTGTGCGACAGCTCCCATCCGCACGATCTCAAGCGCAGTGAAGGGAAAGGCAAGCTGGGTATTCTGGGGCAGCACGGCTCGCAGGCGGGCGAGCTGGACCGGCGTGAAGACGGAGAGCTCGACATTATTATACGTCACCGACCCGGTCTCGGGGCGCATTTCGCCCGACAGCACCTTCATCAGCGTGGATTTGCCAGCACCGTTCGGACCGATGATGACATTGACCTTGCCGGGTTCCAGATCGACGCTGACTTCATCGAGCAGACGGCGGCCGGAGCGGATGAGGGTGAGGTTTTGAGCCCGGATCATGGCGTATTCCGCATGGAAAAACCACCGCGTCCGAGCAGCAGGAACAGAAAGACCGGCGCACCGATGAGCGCCGTGACAACCCCGATCGGCAGTTCCGCCGGTGCGGCCACCGTGCGGGCGAAACTGTCGGCCAGAAGCAGCAGTGCCGCGCCACCCAGCGCCGAGGCCGGCAGCAGGAAACGGTGCGACGGACCAATGGCGAGACGAAGCAGATGGGGTACGACGATGCCCACGAAACCGATGGAGCCGGCCGCCGCCACGCTCGCCCCGCAGGCGGCGGCAACGGCGAGAATGACGATCCGTTTCAGCCGCTGCACCGGAATGCCCATGTGGAAGGCGGCGGCATCGCCAAGGATCAGCGCATCCAGCCCGCGTGCGACGAAGGGAATGATAGCAAGCACGACGATGATGAACGGCAGGGTGGCGAGCACCTTGGCGGGCGTCGCCCCGCCGAGCGAACCGAGCGACCAGAAGGTGATGTCGCGCAGCGCCCGATCATCGGCCACAAAGATCATCAGCCCGGTCAGTGCGCCGCTGATGGCGGCCACGGCAATGCCAGCCAGAATGAGCGTGGTGGTGGAGGTCGCGCCGTCCTTGGTGGCGATCAGGTAGAGCACCCAGGTGTTCAGGAGCCCGCCGAAGAATGCCATGATCGGCAGGAAATGCGGGCCGAAAAACACGGCGACCGTGGCAAGCGCGCCTTCCCCCAGCGAAATCGCCGCAACAGCGAACAGCGCCGCACCCGATGTGACGCCGACAATGCCGGGATCGGCCAGCGGATTGCGAAACAGACCCTGCATCATCGCACCGGAGACACCAAGCCCCGCACCGATCAGCATGCCAAGCGCCGTCCGTGGCAGGCGCACCGCCTCAAGAATGACCCGGTCGCGCTGATCGAGCTGATCAGCACCGCCGGAGAGGTAGGCAAGGAGTTCGGAGGCGCCGACACCCGTGGGACCGCTGATGAGCGACACCCCGCAGGCAAACAGCAGGATGCCGACAAGCAGGACAAGTGTCATCGCACCCTGACGGGACCTGTCGCCCGCAACCCGTTCATCGGCCGAACTCAAGAGTGCAAGGCTCACGGCTTCACCACATCAGGATAAAGTTTCGCTGCCAGCTCATGGCCGGCGGCTGGGGTGCGCGGGCCGAAACCGATGAGATATAGCCCGTCCATGCTGATGAGAGCCTTGCTGGCGGCGGCCGGCGTGGACTGGAAGGCGGGCAGCGCGAAAATCTCATCTGCCTTGCCGGCATGATCGCCCCGCGCCATGGTCAGCACGACATCGGGTGCCGCGGCGATGACAGCTTCATCCGTCAGCGGCTTGTAACCGTTGATCTCCTCAGCCGCATTGATGCCGCCGGCCATTTCGATGATCGCAGCCGCCTCGGTATCCTTGCCCGCCGCCATGATGCGTCCACCTGCGATGGACAGCACGAAGAGAACGCGCTTTCTGCCCTTTTCCGGCACAGCGGCGACATCCTTGGCGAGAGCATCGAGCCCGGCCCTGGTTTCGGCGGCCAGCGCGCCGGCCTTGTCGGAAAGACCGACGGCCGCACCGACCTCCTCTATTTTCTTCGGGATGGCGTCTCCGCTCGGTGGCGTATCGACGGTGACGAAAGGCACCGCGCTTGCCTTCAGGATCGCGATGACATCGGCCGGTCCGGCACCATCCTCGGAAAGAATGAGATCTGGTTTCTGCGACAGGATGCCTTCCGATGAGAGCGCCCTCATATAGCCGATGTCGGGCTTTGTCAGTGCGTCGGCCGGATAGCTGCTCGTGCTGTCGCGCGCCACGATGCGGTCCTGCGCGCCGAGCGCGTAAAGGATTTCGGTCACCGTCCCACCCACCGCAACGATCCGTTTGGCTTGCGGATTGCCCTTGTCGGACGCCATGGAAGCCGGCGCGGTAAAGGCGATTGCAGCTGGCACGAGGGCGGCGAAAACAACGGAACGAAGGCGGAAATTCATCATGACGTCATCCTGAAACGCGACCGGCGCCATTGCCCGGCGCCATTAATCTTGAGTTCTTTACACATGTTTATCCACTGCGCAATCCGTAAGTGGAGTATTTTTGTTTGCTTTAATACGAACCTCTTCCCAAGCCGGTTTTCGCTCGATATCCTGACTGAAACAGGAAACTTAAAAGGAGACTCTGATGTTTATCGCCATGAACCGCTTTCGCGTCGTGCCGGGTTATGAAGAAACCTTCGAATCCATCTGGCGCGAGCGCAAATCGCATCTGAGCGAATTGCCGGGCTATATCGAATTCCACATGCTGAAGGGCCCGAAAGCGGACGACCACACGCTTTATGCCTCGCACACGGTCTGGGCCACCAAGGAGGATTTCCTTGCCTGGACGAAATCCGAACAGTTCCGCGCCGCCCATGCCAAGGCTGGCGAGAACCGCGGCAAGGTGGAATATCTCTCCGGCCCGCATTTCGAAGGTTTCGACGTCATCATCCATGAAGACAAGAATGGCGAACGCCATTCGATTGCCGCCTGAGGCCGACCGGATGAGCATTGCAGCCCAGAAGACCGGTGACGACAGGCAGGCCCGCGCCGCCGCCGCGCTCGCCGAAAAGCCTGACGGTATCGTCGAGGCCATCGCCGCCAAGGCAGAGGTGACGCCGGCCGAAATTCTGGCGATCCTGCCCGAAGGTGCCGCCGTTTCCACGCCGGCCGACCGGTTCGACGCGATCTGGAACGAAATGCGCGGCTGGGGCGAAGTCCTGATGATCGTGCAGACCGGCGATATCGTGCTCGAAGTGCCGGGCCATCTGCCGGAAGGCACGGAAAGCCACGGCTGGTTCAACATTCACGGCGACAGCCCCATCGGCGGTCACATCAAGAAGGACAATTGCGCCGGCATCACCTTCGTCGACCGCGGCTTCCACGGACGCCGATCCTGCTCCGTCTGGTTCATGAACGCCGCCGGCGGCGCCATGTTCAAGATCTTCGTCCGCCGCGACGAAAACAAGGAACTGCTTGCCGGGCAACTGGCAAAGTTCGAAGAGCTGCGGGACCGATTCCGCGGCTGAACGCTGAGGGAGGCTACCCGGCCTCTCTCACCCACACCAAGTCAGTTCATCGCCCGTTCAGTGCCGTTTTCTATCATCCGTTCAAATTCTAACGGACCCAGCACGGAGCAAAGCATCATGACCGACAACCAGCCCCTTTTTTCGCGCCGCAGTTTCGCCGGTCTCCTTGCGCTTGCCCCGCTTTTTGCAGCTGAAGGCGCGGCGGCCGCACCGGCAAGCCTGCGTGGCAGCGTCTCCTATCGCGAACGCATCGCCCTGCCGCCCGGCGCAACCGTCACCGTTCGCCTCATCGATGTGTCGCTGGCGGATGCGCCGTCGCAGACGATTGCCGAAACCACCATCCGCCCGCGCGGCCAGGTGCCGGTGCCCTTCGTGCTGCGGTATGACGACCGCGACATCAGGGGCCGCCGCTCCTATGCGCTGAGCGCCGAAATCCGCGACCGCGACCGGCTGCTTTTCACCACCACCCGCCGTTATTCCGTTCTGACCGGCGGCCGCGACGATACCGACCTCGTGCTGGAGCGCGTTGGTGCTGGCCCGGGCCGACCAGAGCCGGAAGCGGGTATCGACGGGCGCTGGCTGGTGCAGGAAATCCGCGGCGAGCGGGTTCGTGGCCGCCGTGAGGCAACGCTCGAAATCTCCCGCGAGGGCCGCGTTTCTGCCAATGTCGGTTGCAACGGCATCGGCGGCGAGGTCAAAATCAGCCGCAACCGCGTGGATTTCGGCCGGATGATTTCGACCCAGATGGCCTGCGCACCCGATATCATGCGTCAGGAACGGCAGTTCATCGAAGCGCTGGAAGGCGCGCGATCCTTCAGGCTGGAGCCGCGTCGGGGCGTGCTCGAGTTGATCGATGGCCGTGGCCGCCCCGCCATGCGCCTTCGCCGCGCCTGACCGCAAGCGCTCTGCCGACAATTTACACGCGCCGCCGTGCTGGCCATGGAACATTCCATGTCGTTTCCGGCACGGCGCGCGGCCCTTTCCCGCCCTAAGACTTTGGCGACGTCACCTTGGCGCTTTGCTCCGTCGCCAAGCTGCGTTATGCAACACGTCGAACTGCGCCGGGTCGATGCCGGCGCGCCGTTTTTGAGGGAAAACGCATGACATCCTATGTTCTGACCGTAGCCTGCCAATCGACCCGCGGCATCGTCGCCGCGATTTCCGGTTATCTGGCGGAAAAAGGGTGTAACATCGTCGACAGCTCGCAGTTCGACGACCTCGAGACCGGCAAGTTCTTCATGCGCGTGTCCTTCATTTCCGAAGAAGGCGCGTCTCTTGCGGCCATCACCGAAGGCTTTCAGCCGGTGGCGCAAAAATTCGGCATGGAAGCGGATATCTACCCGGATGGCCAGCGCATGAAAACGCTGCTGATGGTGTCGCGCTTCGGTCACTGCCTCAACGACCTGCTCTATCGCTGGAAGATCGGCGCGCTGCCGATCGATATCGTCGGCGTCGTCTCCAACCACTTCGATTACCAGAAGGTCGTCGTCAACCACGACATTCCCTTTCACCACATCAAGGTGACCAAGGAAAACAAGCCGAAGGCCGAAGCCCAGCTCATGGAGCTGGTGGAAACGACAGGCACGGAACTCGTCGTGCTGGCCCGTTACATGCAGGTCCTTTCCGACGATCTGTGCCGCAAGATGTCCGGCAAGATCATCAATATCCACCACTCCTTCCTGCCGAGCTTCAAGGGTGCAAACCCCTACAAGCAGGCCTATGAGCGTGGCGTGAAGCTGATCGGCGCAACGGCGCATTACGTCACCGCCGATCTCGACGAAGGCCCGATCATCGAGCAGGACACGGTGCGCATCACCCACGCGCAATCGGCCGATGACTATGTCTCGCTTGGCCGCGACGTGGAAAGCCAGGTGCTTGCCCGCGCCATCCACGCCCATATCCACCACCGCACCTTCATCAACGGCAACCGCACCGTGGTCTTCCCGCCAAGCCCAGGCAGCTATGCTTCCGAGCGGATGGGATGAGTCAGAAGAAACCACGCGGAATTATTTTCACCGGCCGGCAACCGAGCATCTCCAGTGACCGTTTCTTCGCTGTAGCCTAACAGCGAGGTCTCTCACATGAAAAAACTCGTCATTGCCGGCGCGGCGTTGCTCATCGCGGCCGGGTCCAGTTTCGCCCAGCAGCCGCCCCCACCGCCGCCGGGACCGGCAGATGCCGGCCCGAGCGTCGATGCGCCACCCCCGCCACCGCCGCCGCCCGGCCCTGGCGGTCCGAGAGAAGCAGGCTGGCGTGATGGCCCACATGGCAAGAGAATGCCGCCGCCACCGCCCTCCAAGGCCGCGCATTTCAGGATTGAAGACGGCGAGCGCAAGATCGACGTCAAATGTGCCGATGACGAGCCGATGAAGGCCTGCGCCGACATCATGATGCAGATCATCGACAAGATGAATGAATAGGGCTATCCAGCCTAGTCCCAAGGAGGCGGTACAGCCGTGCCGCCTCAGCCGAATTCCACCCGCGCCCTTAAGCCACGCCCGCCAGCGCCATCCTCCAGGGCCAGCCGCCCGCCGAACAGCCCGGCTATTTCCTCGATGATGGCAAGTCCGAGGCCCGCACCCGGCGCCGCGTTTTCCTGCCCGCGTGCGAAGCGCTGGCGAACGATGGCGCGATTTTCGAGCGGGATGCCTGGGCCATTGTCTTCAACCTCCAGCCAGACAATCGCTTGCTCGCGGCCAACGCGCACGGTGACTTCCGCGCCGCGCCCGGCATAGTTGATGGCATTGGAAACGAGATTACCAATCAGTTCACCGATGAGGAGCGGCTCGGCGAGAATTGTCGCCTCGCCCTCGCCTTCGAAACCGAGATCGATACCCGCCTCAGCGGCGCGCGGTACGAAATCCGCCGTCACGTTCTGCGCCACAGCCACGAGGTCTATCGCGGAAAAATCATGTTTCTCGCTGGAGCCCGCGGCATCAATATTGGCCATGCGCAGAAGCTGGGCGAGGATGTGTTCCGCATGCGCCACCGAAGCGCCGCCCTTCAGCGCCGCCGCCTGCGCTTCCTCGAGGCTCGTTGCGCGGGCGGAAAGCGCAAGCTGGGTACTGATGATGGCGAGCGGCGTGCGCAGCTGGTGGCTGGCATTGCCGGTGAAGTGCCGGAGCGCATCCAGCGCCGATTGCAACCGCACCATGAAGGAATTGACCGTCTCCACCAGGTTCTCCACCTCGACAGGCACGGATTGGCGGATGGGGTGCAGATCGTTCGGGCTGCGCTCGGCAATGGCTTCGCTCAGCCGGTAAAGCGGCCTGAGCGAAATCGTCACCGCGATCCAGACGATGATCGCCGCCCCGAGGATCATGAACAGCAGCCGCAGCGCCGAGCGAAGGATGATCGCCTGCGCCAGCTGGCTGCGAGCGATGGTGGTTTCGGCAACCGTGACGGAAAAGGGAACGGAATTGATGCCGGTCGACGCGAAGCGCCTGATGGCAGCGACCCGGATCGGCTCATCGCGAAACACCGCATCGCGATAGGCGGGGGTATCGCCGTTTTTGTTTTCGACCGTCGGCAGGTTCTGGTAACCGGTGAGGAATTGTCCGTTGGGTCCATCGACCCGGTAGAACACCCGGTCCTGCGCCGCCGATGTCAGCATTTCCAGCGCGACATAGGGAATATCCACCTCGAGCGAGCCGTCCTCCGCCACCACCACCCGCTCGGCAATGGCAAGCGCCGAACCGGAAAGCACCCTGTCTGAAACCACATTGGCGGTGTTTACCGCCTCGCGCCAGGTGTCGGTCAGCGCCACGCAGCCGATGATGGCAGTGGAAATGAGGAGCCAGCCTAAAAGTCGCCGCCTGAGCGAATAGGCGGCCTTGATCATTCCGCCATCTCCGGCAGTTTTTCGAGATAATAACCGATGCCGCGCGCCGTCTTCACCGTCAGCCCGTGGGGCGCAAGCCGCTTGCGCAGGCGGCTGACATATTGCTCGATGGCATTGGCGGAAATATCGTCGTCGAAGCCGGTCAGCGACTGCACGATCGCTTCCTTGGCGACCACCTTGCCGGCCCGCATGAACAGCACCTCCAGCAACGCCACTTCACGGGCCGGAATATCGAGCGGGCGATCATCCGCCGAAAATGTGCGCGACGTCAGGTCGAACAGCACCTTGCCGAAACTGAGGACCGACGACCGAAGCCCGGCGTTGCGGCGCAGGAGAACACGCACGCGGGCCTCGAATTCGGCAACGTCGAAAGGCTTGATCATATAGTCATCGGCACCGAGATCGAGGCCCTTGACCTTTTCTTCCGGCGTGCCGCGCGCCGTCAGGATCAGCACGGCCGCCTTGTCCTGGCGCGACCGCATGGAGCGCAGCACCTCTATGCCGTCCATTTCCGGCAGGTTGAGATCGAGAATGACCAGATCGAAACTTTCAGCCGCAATCGCGGCATCGGCGGAAGCGCCGTCGGATACCACATCCACCGCATAACCGCTGCCGCGCAGCAGCGCCGACAGCCCCTCCGACAGCACCTGATTGTCCTCGACCAGCAAAATACGCAAATCTTCCTCCCGCAGCATTGCCGAGTTTAACCAGAGCCTTGCCGCTTGTGAATGGCAAGCGCCTGCTGCATGATCTTTTCCATGCGTATCTGCCTTCTCCTCTGCCTCTGTCTTTGCATGGCCCTCCCCGCGCTTGCGCAGGTTGCCATTTTTCCGGCCCCTTCGGGCAAGGCAGATGCCCAAACCCTGGTGGTTTACTCCTCGCTGGACGAACCGCTGGCGACACCGATGATCGAGGGTTTCCAGAAGGCCAATCCCGATATTGCGGTCCATTATGAGGATATGCTGACCGGCGAAATCTACGACCGCATCGTGAAGGAAACCGATGCTGGCAAAAAGACCGCCGATTTCGCCTTTTCCTCCGCCATGGATCTGCAGGTGAAGCTGAGCAATGACGGTTATGCCCAGCGTTCCGATCTCGCCATGAGCGCCCGCTGGCCCGCCTGGGCGAACTGGCGCAATACGGCTTACGCGCTGACCTTCGAGCCGGCTGTCTTCGTTTATCACAAGCCGAGCTTCACCACCGAGAAGCCACCCGCCACCCGCGCCGAATTTGTCGATTATCTCGAACGCCACGCTAAAGAGGTGCATGGCCGCATCGCGACCTATGACATCGAGCGCTCCGGCGTCGGCTTTCTGTTCATGTCGCGCGACCAGGAGCAGTTCGGCGATATCTGGAACGTCATCAAGGCCATGGGCGCGGCAGGCGTAAAAGTCTATTCCACCTCATCCGCCATTCTGGAGCGTGTCTCCGACGGGCGCTTCGTGATGGGCTATAATATCCTCGGCTCCTATGCGGCGGACTGGGCCTCGCGCCACCCGGATGTCGGCATCGTGCTGCCGAAAGACTATACCGTGGTGATGTCACGCATCGGGCTGGTGCCGGAGGCGGCCGCAAATCCCGAACTTGGCCGGCGGTATCTCGAATTCTTCATGTCGAAGGAAGGCCAGACGATCATGGCCCGGCAATTGCAGATCCCGGCCGTCAGCCCGGAAGTGGCCGGCGAAAACACCGCCAACACCATGCAGGCCATCCATGGCGCGCAATTGCGGCCCGTGCCGGTCAGCCCCGGGCTGATGGTCTATCTGGATCAGGTCAAGCGCAGCCGCTTGATCGAGCGCTGGAACGAAGCCTTGCGGTCACAATAACACCGTCAGACACAAAGCTTTACGGTTTGCAGAAATTAATAGAGAGTAAATGAGCAAGGACTTGCTTAACGTCAGTTAGATGACAGCTTTTTATGATGCTCTGCAATCCTTCTTCATTCCGTGGAGGCGGAAGAAGATGCGGGAGGACATCCGGGACGAATCCAAAGACCGAGCGTTTTGATTTCAACGCCGGCAAAGCTGCGTCCCCAGAAATCCCTTCCGCATAAACGAAAAATGACGCCCGGAAAGGGCATCCTGAGGAGGGTTTTCGACGTGAAACATTTTCTTATCAGCACATTCCTGGCGGGCATGATCGCTCTTCCGGCAGCTGCCGCGGACTACACGATCATTGCGCCTGCCAACCCCGGCGGTGGCTGGGACCAGACCGCGCGCTCGCTGCAGACGGTCCTGCAGGAAGAAGGCATTTCCAAGAGTGTCCAGGTGCAGAACGTACCGGGCGCCGGCGGCACCATCGGTCTTGCGCAGTTTGCCAGCCAGCAGAAGGGTAACCCGAACGCCCTCATCGTCGGCGGTTACGTGATGGTCGGCGCGATCCTCACCAACAATGCGCCCGTAACACTGAAGGAAGTGACGCCGATTGCCCGCCTGACGGGTGAATATGAGGCCGTTGTCGTCCCGGCATCGTCGCCTATCAAGACCATGGCCGAACTCGTCGAGCAGCTGAAGAAAGATCCGGGCAGCGTGTCCTGGGGCGGCGGCTCGGCCGGCGGCACCGACCACATCGCCGTTGGCCTGATCGCCAAGGCGGCAGGGGTTGACCCCACCAAGATCAACTACATCGCCTATTCCGGCGGCGGCGAAGCACTTGCCTCGATCCTCGGTTCGCAGGTCACGGCTGGCGTTTCCGGCTACGGTGAATTCGAAGGCCAGGTCAAGGCCGGCACGCTGCGCCTTCTTGCCGTCACCAGCGAAAACCGTCTCGAAGGCGTCGACGCACCGACGCTGAAGGAAAGCGGTCTTGATGTCGTCGTGCAGAACTGGCGCATGGTTGCGGCTCCTCCCGGTATTTCCGCCGATCAGGAAAAGGCCGTCAATGCCGACATCGAAAAGCTGGTGAAGTCCGCCAAGTGGCAGGAAACCCTGAAGACCAAGGGCTGGATGGATACCTATCTCGCCGGTGACGCCTTCAAGGAACAGCTTGCCAAGGACACCGCCGCTACCGAAACCATCCTCAAAGACATCGGACTGGTGAAAAAATGAGCCAGGGTTTCAACCCCTCGCACGATCAGAAGCGTCGCCCCGACTGGGCGGCGCTGGTGATCGCTGTCGCCCTCGTCATCGTCGCCGGCGTGATCTTCTGGGATAGCGCCCGCCTGGCCAGTGTCACCGGTTACTCCCCGGTCGGCCCGGCGACCGTGCCTTACGCGATTGCCTTCTGTCTTGTCGGCCTGGCGATCTGGACGGCCATAGAGGCCTGGCGCGGGGATTTTCCCGAACGCGACAAACAGGAAATCGCCCCGGTCATCTGGGTCGTCGCGGGCCTTGCCGCGCAGATGCTGCTTTTGAACCTGGCCGGTTTCTCCATCGCCACCGGTTTGCTGTTTGCTTTCACCGCGCGCGCTTTCGGCAAACGCAAGCTCTGGTATTCGATCCCGGTCGGCATCGTGCTGAGCTTCGTCATCTGGGTGGTATTTGCCCAGCTGCTGCAATTGTCTCTGCCCGCTGGCCCATTGGAACGGCTGTTCTTCTGACAGCCATTCCGACGACATCAGAGATCACGGGAACAGCCGGCGCGTCGTGACGACGAAGCCAGCCGTTCCGCCCGCCCTACCGCTCGACAGGGGGACATCCGTCCATGAGTACCTTTGAATTCCTGCTGCACGGTCTTGAGGTTGCCGCCCAACCCATGAACCTGCTCTACGCGCTGATCGGCGTGACCCTCGGCACCGCCGTCGGCGTTCTGCCGGGCATCGGCCCGGCGCTGACCGTCGCGCTGCTTCTTCCCGTCACCTACCGGCTCGATCCCGCCGGTTCGCTCATCATGTTCGCCGGCATCTATTATGGCGGCATGTATGGCGGCTCGACTACCTCGATCCTGCTCAACACACCGGGCGAAAGCGCCTCGATCGTGACGGCGCTGGAAGGCAACAAGATGGCGCGCAAGGGGAGAGGCGGTCCGGCGCTTGCCACCGCCGCCATCGGCTCCTTCGTCGCCGGCCTCATCGCCACCATCGCGCTCGCCTTCATTGCGCCCTATATCGTCAAGCTGGCGCTGGTCTTTGGCCCGCGTGAATATTTCGCGCTGATGGTGCTCGCTTTTGTCACTGTTTCCTCCGCTTTCGGCGATTCGGCGCTGCGTGGCCTCACCTCGCTCTTCATCGGTTTTGCACTTGCCATCGTCGGCATCGACCAGCTGACCGGACAGACCCGCATGAGCTTCGGCATTCCCGACCTGCTCGACGGCGTGGAAGTGACGACGCTTGCCGTGGCCATGTTTGCGATTGGCGAAACACTCTTCATCGTCGCCCAGGGCAATAGCGGCCCCGACAAGGTGGAGGCGGTCAAGGGTTCGGTGTGGATGAATGCGCAGGATTGGGCACGCTCGTGGAAAGCCTGGCTGCGCGGCACGCTGATTGGCTTCCCCATCGGCGCGATGCCGGCGGGCGGCGCTGAAATCGGTACTTTCCTTTCCTACGCCACCGAAAAGAAGCTGACCAAATATCCGGAAGAATTCGGCAACGGCGCGATTGAAGGCGTCGCCGGCCCCGAAGCCGCCAACAACGCCTCCGCCGCCGGCACGCTGGTGCCGCTCCTGACGCTCGGCCTGCCGACGACGGCGACCGCCGCCATCATGCTCGCCGGCTTCCAGCAATATGGCCTGCAGCCCGGCCCCCTGCTGTTTGCGACCAACCCGCAGCTCGTCTGGGGCCTGATCGCCAGCCTGTTCATCGCCAACCTGATGCTCCTGGTGCTGAACCTGCCGCTCGTTGGCCTGTGGGTAAAGCTGCTGACCATCCCGAAGCCCTGGCTTTACGCCGGCATCCTGCTGTTTGCGACACTCGGCACCATCGGCGCCAATCCGTCCGTTTTCGAACTCGGCATGCTGCTCGCTTTCGGTATCCTCGGCTACATCATGCGCATCTTCGGTTACCCGATCGCGCCTGCGGTCGTCGGTCTCATCCTCGGCCCGCTTGCCGAACAGCAGCTGCGCCGGGCGCTGGCCATCGGTCAGGGCGATCCGACGGTACTTTTCACCTCGCCGATTGCCGTTGGCCTCTTCATCGTCGCGGCAGCCGCCTTCATCATCCCGCTGATCATGCGTATCCGCGGCCGCGGTGAAGTACTGACCCAGCTTGCTGCCAACGAGGACTGAGAATTAAAGAGCCTCCCAAGGCAACTGGCCCCGTATCTTCGGATGCGGGGCCTTTTTTGTGGAACGTTATCGATTGCCGCACGGTTCGGGCAGCATGGAACACAACCGGCAACCGGCTGTCTTGCGTTCAGACTGCGTAAAGAAACCGACTTTTCCGATGATCCCGCCCCCCGGACATGGTACAGTTGACGAAGGCGATAGGAACAGACGATGAGACCTCTAGCGATCCTGACCATCCTTGCTTTGACCGGCTGCAGCGCCGGCGCCCACGATGTCGAGCCCATTCCTGGCAGCATCACCTATGGCGGGCAACCGCGTACCAAGCTTGAAAAATCCCCGATCGGCAGCACACTTAGCCACGAATTCGTCATGGGCGACGGACGTCTCGCCATCGAGACGTACCGCATCCAGCCGGATCGCTCGCTGAAACTCGAACGCCGCGAAATCATCGGCGACTGGCCGCCGAACTGAGCAGGGGTGTCGAACCCATTTCCGGTCATCTGACGTCGAAATGGAACAGGGCACAGGCCGTTGCGTTATACGACGGACTTTCCAAAGCGGCTTTCCGTCCGCCCTTCCCAGGAGACTTCGATGAAGACCCACAAGACGAAAAACGACCTGCCTTCCAATGCAAAATCGACCGTGATCGGCATTCTCAACGAGAACCTCGCGTCGATCATCGATCTCGCGCTCATCACCAAGCAGGCGCACTGGAACCTCAAGGGCCCGCAATTCATCGCCGTCCACGAGCTGCTCGACAAGTTCCGCGCGCTGATTGACAAGCATAGCGATACGATCGCGGAACGCGCCGTGCAGCTTGGCGGCACCGCGCTCGGCAGCACGCAGACGGTTGCGTCAGCGACGAAGCTCAAGGCCTATCCGACCGACATTTATACGATCCATGATCACCTGGCAGCGCTGATCGAGCGTTACGGCGACGTGGCCAACATGGTCCGCAAGGCGATCGACGATTCCGACGAGGCAGGCGACCCCACGACGGCGGACATTTTCACCGCCGCCTCGCGCGACCTCGACAAGTCGCTTTGGTTCCTCGAAGCGCATGTGCAGGAAAAGAACTGAGCCGACCTAACGGCTTAAAAACAGCAAAGCGCCCGGTCCAACCGGGCGCTGTCTGTTTCAAGCGGCGTTATTTTGACGCGTCAATGGCGCCGCAAGACGGCGCGCCCGATATCTCTCAGCATGTCATGATCGAGAATGCCACGCTGGGCGCTGCGGATCAAAACCGCTGCACATTCATTGGCAACGTGGCTGCTGCGATCCTGAAAGCACTCGAAGCACACGCCATCGAAAATGTTTTGTAGATCGGTAATCTGCTCCGGCGACAGTTGCGCGCCAACCCGTTCAAAAGCTGCATACGACAAGGCTCATCCTCCTGATGATTTGCCAAGTATCGTTTCTTTTTTTCGTGGACAGGAGATTTGTACACCTGAACGAATCACTTGTCGAATCAGATTTTAACCAAATGTAAACGGGTCATTTTCTGTGCCGCCTGCCGGCTTCTTCCTGAGAGCCGGGTATAAAGGGCAGCGGAAACAGCATCTTCCGGCCGGACCCCGCCGTTGGACACTGGCGATACCGCCTGCGGTCACAAGAAGACGGATTTCCGCAAAAACCTCAAAATAATCTGTTGCATTCCAAAAACGTTTGAGCGATATAGCAGCCGTCGCCGCTTCGGCGGCCCACGGTTCAGCGAACTACCCCGGACCGGTGGATTTGAGCGGGTGTAGCTCAGGGGTAGAGCACAACCTTGCCAAGGTTGGGGTCGAGGGTTCAAATCCCTTCGCCCGCTCCAAAATTTCAGGGCAAGCCGGATAAAGCTTCCTTCAACGATACGGAACGCGTCGTTGTTGCCGGACCGGCCATGCCCCCGTGAAATTCCGCCAATTCATCCGGACGGCCAAAAGACACGGAAACGCCGACATTATTGAAGAAATAACTGTCACAAGGCGCTCGTTGATCTTGGCTTCGGCCGTAAAATGAGTATGGTGGCCTACCGTTTTTTTCCGACCTCAAGAGGGGCATATGCAAGTTCTAGTACGCGATAACAATGTCGACCAGGCATTGCGCATCCTGAAGAAGAAACTCCAGCGCGAAGGCGTCTTCCGCGAAATGCGTCTGCGCGAAGCTTTTGAAAAGCCGTCGATCAAGAAGGCACGTGAGAAGGCAGAAGCTGTCAGCCGCCAGAGAAAGCTTGCCCGCAAGCAGATGCAGCGCGACGGCCTTCTTCCCTCGAAGCCGAAGAAGACCCGGTAACCAGACTTCTGGTATCGTCATCGGCAATGTCGATGGCGCGGTTCTGCGGAAATAGCGGACCGCGATGGTAGTTTTGCGTCTATGCGCCCGGGGCCTCAAGGCTGGCGGGCGCATGCTGTTTTAGGGCCCTGGTCCGATACCTCGTGCAGCGCCTCTGGCATGCCGAAGGTGAGACATTCCGGTCCGCATTGCCGGGCTCCGTACGCGGACGTTCCGCGCCAGCCGCGGCCGCGATGACATCGCCACCCCATTTCCCGTTTTCGCAGATGGAGGAACCGATGCAGGTCAAAGCCGCGATATTGCGCAAGACGAATACGCCCCGCCCCTACGCTATCAGCAAACCGCTGGCGATCGATGAGATCGACCTTGATCCTCCCGGTGCGGGCGAAGTCCTCGTGCGCATCCGCGCGGCTGGACTCTGCCATTCCGATCTTTCCGTCATCAACGGCGACAGGCCCCGCCCAATGCCGATGGCGCTTGGCCACGAAGCCGCCGGCACCGTCGAAGCGCTGGGCGAAGGCGTTGTCGATCTCGAGCCCGGCGATCATGTCGTCATGGTCTTCATGCCGAGTTGCGGACATTGCCTTCCCTGTGCGGAAGGCAGGCCAGCGCTGTGCGAACCGGGCGCAGCCGCCAATGGGGCAGGCACACTGCTGGGTGGCGCAAGGCGGCTGAACTATCGCGGCGAGGCCGTGCACCATCACCTTGGCGTGTCGGCATTTGCCGAATACGCGGTCGTGTCGCGCCATTCGCTGGTTAAGGTCGACCGGGACCTTCCCTTTGTCGAGGCGGCCCTGTTCGGCTGCGCAGTTCTGACCGGCGTCGGCGCCGTCGTGAATACTGCGGCGCTGAAAGCAGGTTCGACCGCTGTTGTCATCGGGCTCGGCGGCGTTGGCCTTGCAGCGGTCCTTGGCGCGCGGGCGGCGGGCGCCAGCAAAATCGTCGCCGTTGACCTTTCCTCCGAAAAACTCGCGCTCGCCCGCGAACTCGGCGCCACTGCCGTCGTGAATGGAGGCGACGAGGATGCTGTCGAGCAGGTGCGCGCCATCACATCTGGGGGCGCGGATTATGCCTTCGAAATGGCGGGGTCCGTCCGTGCGCTTGAAAACGCGTTCAAGATGACCAGACGCGGCGGCACGACGGTGACGGCGGGCTTGCCGCCCCCGGGCGCCGCGCTGCCGGTCAATGTCGTTCAACTCGTCGCGGAAGAGCGAACGCTGAAGGGCAGCTATATCGGCACCTGCGTACCCCTGCGGGATATTCCGCGCTTCATCGCCCTTTATCGCGATGGCCGATTGCCGGTGAACCGTCTTCTAAGCGCAAGGCTCAAGCTCGAGGATATCAACGAGGCTTTCGACCGCTTGCATGATGGCAGCGCGGTCAGGCAGGTCATCGAATTCTGAACCGGGGGCCGGAACGCCCCGCGGAGCCCTAGACATTCGTTCCCGGGACATTGACAAAAAGGTTGCACAAGGTGGCACCCGCCGATTTTAATGACGGGGCGACACATGCAACCAGCCGGCGGGAGGACAACGATGGATGAGGCATACAGGTGGCGGCACATGGCGAGTGCGCCCAAGGACGGTAACCGGATTCTCGTCACGATCGGCGCGTCGGAACAGGGACCGGCCCAGGTTGACCTTGCCTATTGGTCAAAAGGCGATCAATTCGGGGCAGAAGGCTGGCGCTCCTCAGATTCGTCCCCAGGGCGCATCATTGAATATGCGGAAACGGAACTGAAGTGTTGGTTGCCCGTGCCTGCCGCCAATAATGACCGCCCTTCCATGCCGACACCCTGGGAGGGTGAAGACGACCGCGAACTGGACGGATCGGGCATATGACGGCGGTCGGTTCCCTGCACTGAGATCAGGCAGACACGGAAAGGGAGGAGCAACGCCCCTCCCCTTTTGATCGTCAGGCAGGCTCGTCCCAAGCGGGCGCAAGACCATCCGGTGAAACGATGCGGCCGCCGGCAATAGCGCGTGCCCTGATTGTGGCCATCTCCTCGTCAGAAAGCGCAAAGTCGAAAATCGCGACATTTTCCGCGACCCGCGCTTCGCTGACCGTCTTCGACAGCGCAATCACGCCCTCCTGCTGAACGAGCCAGCGCAGCACGATCTGCGCGACGGACTTGCCGTGTCCGGCAGCGATGTCCTTCAGCACAGGGTCGGAAAAGACCTTGCCGTCGGCCATGCCGTAATAGCCGGTGATCGCCATCCCCGCCTCTCTGGCCGCCTCGAGCACGGCGTCCTGGTTGAGATAGGGATGATACTCGATCTGGTTGGTAACGATCGGCGCCTCGGAAAGTGCAACCGACTGGGCCATCAGGTTTCTATTGAAGTTGGAGACGCCGATGTGGCGTACCTTGCCTGCCTTCCTCACCTCGTTCAGCGCGCCGATCTGTTCGGCAAGCGGCACCGCCTCGTTCGGCCAGTGCAGCAGCAGCAGGTCGACATGATCGGTCCTCAGCTTCTTCAGGCTTTCGTCGACGGAAGCGAGAAAGACATCATGCCGGTAATTCTCCACCCACACTTTGGTCGTCAGGAAAATATCGTTGCGGGCGACGCCTGAATTGACGATGACCTCGCCGACCTCTCCCTCGTTGCCGTAAATCTGGGCGGTATCGATATGACGGAAACCGGCCCTCAAGGCGTGGGGAACGATGCGCAGAACATCCGGGCCGGGAATACGGAACGTGCCGAAACCGAGCGCCGGGATCGACGCACCACTGGCAGTCACATTAAACATATATTTTCTCCTTTGAGGTGATCCGGCAGATCGGGTGCTGCCGGAATTTATAGGCAAGTTCAGGCGGTCTTCAGCGTCACCGCGGCGCGCCGATCGAGCGTGCTGCTCCAGATGGTCAGAAGCAGGGCAACCGCGACGAGGATGGCGCCGACCCAGGGTGTGGCTCCTAGACCCATCGGTGATTCCACCACCAGACCGCCGAGCCACGCACCGATGGCGATGCCGAGGTTGAAGGCGGCGATGTTGAGCGCCGAGGCGACATCAACGGCGCCGGGGCGATGCTGCTTGGCAAGCTGCACCACATAGAGCTGCAGGCCGGGCACATTGGCGAAAGAGAGGAAACCAAGCGCGGCAAGCGTGATCAACGTCAGCACCGGCGAAACGGCGGTGAAGGAAAAGACGAGCAGCACGATGGCCTGGGCCAGGAACAGGCCAACGAGGGCCTTGGCCGGATTATGGTTCGCAATCCTGCCGCCGCCGATATTGCCGGCGGCAATGGCGATGCCGTAAAGCACGAGGATCAGGCTGACGCTCTTTTCCGAAAAGCCGGTCACATCCTGCAGGATGGGCGCAAGGAAGGTGAAGGCGACGAAGGTGCCGCCGTAACCGAGTGCCGTCATGGCGAATACGATGAGCAGGCGGCCGGACCCGAGAACCCGCACCTGATCCAGCAGGCTCGCCGGCGGCGCCTTCTTGAGCGTGTTCGGCAGAAGCGTCGCAATGCCCAGAAAGGCGACGATACCGAGGGCGGCAACTGCCCAGAAGGTGGCGCGCCAGCCGAAGACCTGACCGATATAGGTGCCGAGCGGAACACCGGTGACGATGGCGACCGTGAGCCCCATGAACATCATGGCAATGGCCGAGGCGCGGCGGTTTTCCGGCACGAGATCGGCTGCGATAGTGGAGCCGACCGAGAAAAAGACGCCGTGGGCGAAGGCGGCGATGACGCGGGCGACCAGCAGCATCTCATAACTGGGTGAGAGGGCTGCGAGACTGTTACCGACGATGAACAGGGCCATCAGGCCGAGCAGCAGCGGCTTCCTCTCTATCTTCCCGGTCAATGCCGTGAGGATCGGCGCACCGAAGGTCACGCCTAGCGCATAGACGCTGACGATGAGGCCGGCGAGCGGCAGGGTGATATGAAGATCGTTTGCGACGGTTGGCAGCAGACCGACAATGACGAACTCCGTTGTTCCGATCGCATAAGCCGCGATCGTCAGGGCAAATATAGCCAATGGCATGACGAATACCTCTTCGCCCGCAGGGGGATCGCGGGCCTTCTGGACAGCATGTGCTGCCCGGTTGGATCAAATCGATGCAGACAATATGGGCGAAGGGGACTTGCATGATAACAGGCAAAGCCGGATAAATACCTTTGAATTGAATTCATAGGTGGGAAGCGATGGACAACAGGGCCGGAGAGATGGAAGTCTTCGTGGCGGCGGCGGAACTCGGCAGTTTTTCAGCCGCCGGGCGCAGGCTGAAGCTTTCGCCCTCGGCGGTCAGCAAACTTGTCACACGTATCGAAGATCGTCTCGGCACGAGGTTGCTGGCCCGCTCCACCCGGCTCGTCACGCTCACGCCCGAGGGCGAGGTCTATCTGGCGCGGGCACGACGAATCCTCGCCGATATCGCCGAGACCGAGCAGATCGTGGCGAGCGGCGGCAAGGTCGTGCCGCGCGGCCTTCTGCGAGTGAACGCGACGCTCGGCTTCGGCGAACGTTATCTCCTGCCGCTCGCGCCGGAATTCCTGTCGCTCTATCCGGAAATCGAACTCGATATTTCGCTCACCGACGGCGTCATCAGCCTGATCGAGGAACGCACGGACATCGCAATCCGCTCCGGCGCGATGGGCGATTCTTCTTTGAAGGCAAAAAAGCTGAAGGAGGTCCGCCGCGTGATCGTCGCCTCCCCTGCCTATATCGAGCAACATGGTCTGCCGGACACACCGCAGGATCTGGCGCGGCATAATTGCCTGAGTTTTAATTTCAGCCGCAGCCTCAACGAATGGCCGTTCCGCGACCCTGCTTCCGGCGATCTCTATCGCCTTCCTGTCACGGGCAATGCCTCGGTCAATAGCGGCATGGCGATGCGCAGGCTCTGCCTCGCGGGCTTGGGGATGGGGCGCATGGGTGAATTTCACGTCAAGCCCGATATCGAGGCAGGACTGCTCGTGCCGGTGCTGGAGGACCATAATGCCGAGGATCTGGAGGTGATCCACGCCGTCTACGCCGGCCACGAGCATCTCGCCGCCCGGGTACGCGCCTTTATCGATTTCGTTGCCGCGAGAGCCGGGCGGGACTGATCGTTTACATCAGCCCATGCACCAGCTTCGCCAACCAGTCGACAAAAACGCGGACCTTGTTCGTCACATGCCGGGTCTGCGGATAGACCACATAGATCGGCATCGCCTCCCGTCGCCATTCGGAAAGCACCGGCACCAGCTCTCCGCGCGACAGCGCATCCCGCACCATGAAGATCGGCAGCTGCACGATGCCCATGCCGGCGAGCGCCGCATTGAGATAGGTACGGCTGTCGTTGACGGAAACGACATAGTTGGGCGTCAACTCAACGCTGCGTATGCCATTGTCGAAGGAGGCCGGCATGATCTGGCCCGTGGTGGCATTGAGGTAACCCACCGATAAATGATCTTTTTCGAGGTCCTCGGGCTCCTGCGGCATGCCGAACTTCTGGATATAGGACGGCGACGCAAATGTTTCGAACCGGAGTTCGCCTACTTTTCGGGCAATCAGCGACTGATCGCGCAACACGCCGACCCGCAGCGCGCAGTCGACATTTTCAGCGATATAGTCGACCAGACGGTCACCGACGCCGAGGTCGAGGCGGATTTGCGGATAGCGCTGGTAAAATTCACAAAGATGTGGGATAACGACGAGGTCCGCAAAGACACCTGCCATTTCCACACGCAACCGGCCCGACGGCTGCACCTGTGCGCTGGACATGCTGCCGTCAAGTTCTTCAATTTCCGATAAAATCTGCGATGCGCGCTCATAATAGAGAGCACCGTCCGTCGTCAGCATGACCCGCCGCGTCGTGCGGTTGAGAAGCGTGGTCTGCAAGTGCGCCTCGAGCGCCTGTACCATGTTGGTAACCGTGGTTTTCGGCATGCTCAGCGCGGTCGCGGCCCGGCTGAAATTACCGGTTTCCACGACCCGCGTAAAAACCCGCATGGCGGAAAGCTGATCCATGATGCGATTATCCGTATATTTGGAATAGTGTTTTCATTTTAGCGTAGTTGATCATTTTTCCCCGAACAATAATATGAATTTCAGATTTTGCAAATATGGTGCACCGCCGATGGTGGCGCACGGGACCGGATCAGATGAACGCGCACTGGGAAAACATCAAAAGCTGCGGGGGCCTCGCATCCCAGCTTTCCGTGCGCCGGTATGAGGGTGCAAACCTTTGCAGCCAGCCGCCCGTGGTGCTTTACCTGCGCGGCGGATCGTTTCTGCAACCCGGCCTTGAGCCTGATGGCAATTGCCCCGAGCTTCCGGTGGCCCGCGCGCTTGCGGAAAGCGGCGCAGTGGTCGTGGAAGCCGACTACAGCAAGCCGTCCGGCAACGAGTTTCCGATGGTTATCGACTGTGCTTACGAGGCGCTCGATCATCTGAACCGGGATCGCAAGCATTATGGCGGCGCGAAATCGCTGCTGTTCGTGGCCGGCGAAGAAGCTGGTGGAAATGTGGCGGCGGGGCTTGCCTTGAAGGCCCGTGACCGCATGCCCGGCAAGCTCGCAGGCCAGATACTTCTGTCGCCCATGATCGACCCGATGATGACGACGGAATCCTTCCGCGACGCGGACAGGATCGGCATGCGCCAGCGCTGGGCGGATGGCTGGAGCCATTACCTTGCCAAGGCCTGCGGGTTTTTCCACCCCTATGCCGCACCCTGCCAGTGCACGCGGCTGAACCGGGTAGCGCCGGCGCTGATCTTTACCGCCGAGGATGATCCTCTGCGCGACGAGACGGTCAATTATGGAGACCGCCTTATCGCCTCGGGTGTCAGCGTCCGGAGCCATGTTTTCCCCGCCGGCGTCGGCTGGACGGGGCTTTATCAAGGAGAGGGCGGCGGATGGGTCCCATCCATCTGTTCGGAGTTCAAGACTTTCGTTGACCAGTTAAAACACTGAATACCGCATTTATTGAGAAACTGATCGGCTCCTGATCTGGGGCCAAGGAGATACCCATGACGCTGAACACAAAGCGCCGGGCCCTGACGGGCGCCGGCATCGGGCTTGCCGTGTCCGTTGCAGCCGCAGCACTGTTTTTCGACCTCCCCACCAGCCGCAACGCAACGGCCGCTTCCACGCCCGCTGAAACACCGGCAATCCCGGTCACCGTCGCGAAGGTGGAAAGCCGCGACGTGATGCGCTGGGAGGAATTTTCCGGCCGTCTGGAAGCCGTAGACCGGGTGCAGATCCGCTCCCGCGTCGCCGGCCAGATCAAGGCCGTGCATTTCCGCGAAGGCGCGCTGGTGAAGGAAGGCGATCCCCTCTTCACCATCGACCCGGCCCCCTATCAGGCCGCCGTTGCCGGCGCTGAAGGGCAGGTCGCCTCGGCCGAAGCCAAGGTGAGCCTCGCGAAAACCGAACTCGACCGTGGCCGCCGGCTTTCCGACAATCGCACGATCTCCCAGAGCGATCTCGACCAGCGCCAGAGCTCGTTTGCGGATGCCGAAGCCCAGCTTCGCGCCGCCCGCGCAGCATTGACGACGGCGCAACTCGATCTCGGCTACACCGAAATCCGCGCCCCTGTTTCGGGCCGGGTCGGCCGCATCGAAATCACCGCCGGCAACCTCGTCGCCGCTGGCTCCACCTCGCCGGCCCTGACGACACTCGTCTCGGTCAACCCGATCTATGCAAGCTTCAATGCCAGCGAAGGCACGGTGGCGAAGGCTCTTGCCGAGCTGCCGAAAACCGATGGCGCCCTGCCCGCTCTGGAACAGATACCGGTTGAAATCGGCACGCTTTCGGATGAAGGCACGCCGATCAAGGGCACGCTGCACCTGATCGACAACCAGGTCGACTCGGCCAGCGGCACCATCGGTGTGCGCGCCATCTTCGACAATCCGGACGGCAGACTGATCCCCGGCCAGTTCGTGCGGGTCCGCATGGGCGAACCGAAGCCGGAAAACCGCATCGTCATCAGCGACCGCGCCATCGGCACGGACCAGGACAAGCGCTTCGTCTTCGTGGTCGATGCCGAAAACAAGGTGAGCTACCGCCAGATCAAGCCGGGCGCACCGGCAGACGGCCAGCGCATCATCGACAGCGGTCTTGCCGCGGGTGATACGATCGTCGTCAACGGCCTGCAGCGTATCCGTCCCGGCGCGACCATCGCACCGCAGGCGGAAGACAAGGTTGCTGCCTCGCAGTAACCCACCTCTTTGATCAGTAGGCGTCCCGCGCTTTCGCGAGACGCGCATTCAGACAGAACCGGCCTTCAACGGCGGCAATCCTGCCGCCGGAGCGGCCTTCGCATTCCAAAATATACCCGGAGAGGGACTGGATATGAATATTTCCAGATTTTTTGTCGACCGGCCGGTATTCGCCGGCGTCTTGTCGATCCTGATTGTGGTGGCAGGCCTTCTTGGCATGCGCGCCCTGCCGATTTCGGAATATCCCGAAGTCGTTCCGCCATCCGTCGTCGTGCGCGCCACCTATCCCGGTGCGAACCCGACCGTTATCGCTGAAACCGTCGCGACACCGCTCGAAGAACAGATCAACGGTGTCGAGGACATGCTCTATATGGGCAGCCAGGCGACATCGGACGGCGTGCTGACGCTCACCGTCACCTTCAAGCTCGGCACGGACCCCGACAAGGCCCAGCAGCTGGTGCAGAACCGCGTCTCGCAGGCCGAACCGCGCCTGCCGGCGGAAGTGCGTGCGCTCGGCATCACCACGGTGAAGAGCTCGCCCGACTTCATCATGGTCGTCAACCTTGTTTCCAAGACCGACGCCTATGACATCACCTACCTGCGCAACTATGCGACGCTGAACGTCAAGGACCGCCTCGCCCGCATCGAAGGTGTCGGCCAGGTGCAGGTCTTCGGCGCAGGTGACTATTCCATGCGCGTCTGGCTCGACCCGCAGAAAGTGGCCGAACATGATCTGGCTGCCAGTGACGTTTCCGACGCCATCCGCCAGCAGAATGTGCAGGCCGCAGCCGGCGTCATCGGCGCTTCGCCGAGCCCGAACGGCGTCGACCTGCAGCTCAACGTCAATGCCCAGGGCCGTCTGACGACGCCGGAAGAATTCGGCAACATCATCGTCAAGAGCGGCGCGAACGGCGAAATCACCCGCCTGCGCGATGTCGCGCGCATCGAACTCGGCGCAGCAGACTACACGCTGCGTTCGCTGCTCGATGGTGAACCCGCCGTGGCTGTCGCGGTCCTTCAGGCCCCCGGCTCCAACGCCATCGAAATCGCCGACAATGTCCGCGCCACCATGGACAATCTGCAACTGGCCATGCCCGATGGCGTGAAATACGAGATCGTCTACGATACGACGAAATTCGTGCGCTCCTCCATCGAGAAGGTTGTCGATACACTCCTCGAGGCCGTTGGCCTCGTGGTGCTTGTCGTCATCCTCTTCCTCCAGACCTGGCGCGCCTCGATCATTCCGCTGATCGCCGTTCCGGTCTCGATCATCGGCACCTTCGCCGTCATGTATGCCTTCGGCTTTTCCATCAACGCGTTGACGCTGTTCGGGCTCGTGCTCGCCATCGGCATCGTGGTGGATGATGCCATCGTGGTCGTCGAAAACGTCGAGCGAAACATCGAAAACGGGCTCTCGCCGCGTGACGCCACCTACAAGGCCATGCGCGAAGTCTCCGGGCCGATCATCGCCATTGCGCTGGTTCTGGTCGCGGTCTTCGTGCCGCTTGCCTTCATCTCCGGCCTATCCGGCCAGTTCTACCGGCAGTTCGCGCTGACGATCGCCATCTCCACCGTCATTTCGGCCATCAACTCGCTGACGCTGTCACCCGCTCTTGCGGCCCTGCTGCTGAAGGAACACGGCGCGCCGAAGGACTGGCTCACCCGCTTCATGGACAAGATACTCGGCTGGTTCTTCCGTGGCTTCAACCGTGCCTTCGGCGCGGCCTCGAACGGCTACGGCAAGACGGTCGGCGGCTTGGTGACACGCAAGAGCTTGGTGATGATCGTTTACATGGCGCTGGTGGCTGCCACCTATGGCATGTTCACGACAGTGCCGAGCGGCTTCGTGCCAGCGCAGGACAAGCAGTATCTGATCGGTTTCGCCCAGCTTCCCGATGGCGCAACGCTCGACCGCACCGAGAACGTCATCAAGCGGATGAGCGCGATCGCCATGGAAACGCCCGGTGTCAGCCACGCCATCGCCTTCCCGGGCCTGTCGATCAACGGCTTCACCATCGGCTCCAACTCCGGCATCGTCTTTGCGGTTCTCGATGACTTCGAAAAGCGCAAGACACCGGAACTCTCCGGCGGCGCCATCGCCATGCAGCTGAACCAGAAGTTCGCCGGCATTCAGGATGCCTTTATCGCCATGTTCCCGCCGCCGCCGGTCAACGGTCTCGGCCAGACAGGCGGCTTCAAACTGCAGATCGAAGACCGCGCCGGCTACGGCTACCAGACGCTGGACGAAGCGGCGAAGGCCGTCATCGCCAAGGCCTATCAGACACCGGAGCTGGCGGGCATCTTCTCCAGCTACCAGATCAACGTGCCGCAGCTCTTCGCCGATCTCGACCGCGCCAAGGCCGAACAGCTGGGCGTCTCCGTCAGCGACGTCTTCCAGACGCTGCAGATTTATCTCGGCTCGCTCTACGTCAATGACTTCAACGCCTTCGGCCGCACATACAGCGTCCGTGTGCAGGCGGACTCGCAGTTCCGCGCCCATGCGGAAGATATTGGCCGCCTGAAGGTTCGCTCCGCAACGGGTCAGATGATCCCGCTGTCGACGCTCCTGAAGGTGGATGCAACGACTGGACCGGAACGCACCAACCGTTATAACGGCTTCCTCGCAGCCGATATCAATGGTGGACCGGCACCCGGCTTCTCATCAGGTCAGGCGCAGGCGGCGATCGAGAAGATCCTTGCCGAAACCCTGCCCGCGGGGATCGATTATGAATGGACGGATCTGACCTACCAGCAGATTCTCGCCGGCAACTCCAGCATCGTGGTCTTCCCGCTGGCGCTGCTGCTCGTCTATCTCGTGCTCGCCGCGCAATATGAAAGCCTGACCCTGCCGATTGCGATCATCCTGATCGTGCCGCTCGGCGTACTTGCGGCCCTGACGGGCGTCTGGCTGACGGGAGGGGATAACAACATCTTTACGCAGATCGGCCTTGTCGTCCTTGTGGGTCTCTCGGCGAAAAACGCGATCCTGATCGTGGAATTCGCCCGGGAACTGGAATTCGAGGGACGAACGCCGCTTCAGGCGGCCATCGAGGCAAGCCGGCTTCGCCTGCGCCCGATCCTGATGACCTCGCTCGCCTTCATCATGGGCGTGGTGCCTCTGGTCGTCTCGACAGGTGCCGGTGCGGAAATGCGCGCCGCCATGGGTGTCGCGGTCTTCTCCGGCATGATCGGCGTGACGTTCTTCGGCATCTTCATGACACCGGTCTTCTACGTGCTGGTGCGCAAACTGGCGGGCAACCGCCCGCTCATCCAGCACAAAGAGGAAGAACCGGCCAACTCGGACTACAAGCTCGAAAAGGCCGGCTGAGGCCGACACCTATCCACCGCAACCTTCGACGCAAGCCCGCCGCGCATCCCAAGATGCGCGGCGTTTTATTGGCTGGAATATTCGTGACGCTTTACTGAAATAGAATCTGTTTCAGCCAGTTACACGCCAATCCTGCTACAACGTCTCAGTGCCGAAGCTTTTGGAATGAAATATAGACGCCCTAGCCGGGCGGAACTTTAAGAAAAGGCGCGCTTTTTTAGTTAAAATTCTGTGATAAATTGAAAAGCAGGGTGATTCGGACTAAATGATTTAGTTCAGGGGCGGCATGATGGAGCAGGACTACGAGAACTGGGCGACGACCGTTGCCTATTCGATCGTGATGCATGAGGGTCTCGACCTCGCGCTTTCCGCGCAAAATCTCGACAGGGGCAAGATCCGGAACAACCGCGAGCGTCTGATGGAAGCCATCCGAACCTCGTTGCTGGAAGCCCGCTCGCGCAGCGGCCAGATGACGGTGGCCTGAGGCTCACCAAAGTGCATCAATAGCCGACAAATTCAGGCCGCCAGCAGGTCGGTCCGCACCGCCGCCTTCAGCGGCAGATGGTCGGAGGCGATGCGCGCCAGAGCGCTGTCATGCGCCTCCACCTGCTCGATCAGCCCTTCTCGATTGGCGATGATCCTGTCGAGCGCCAGCACCGGCAGGTTGGACGGAAAACTCGGCACCGCCGGCGGCAGGGCGCCGAACGCATCCCGGAACGTATTGAGCGACGAGCCATTGCCGAGGCGCCATTCATTGAGATCGCCGAGAAGGATGGTGGGGCATTCGTCGCGTGCTTCCAGAAGGCCAAGCAAGGCTTTCGCCTGCTGGGCGCGGGAGTGCCGCAGAAGACCGAAATGGGCAGCGATGACACGCAGCACGCTGCCGTTTTTCAGATCAAGTTCCACGACCAGCGCGCCGCGCGGCTCAAGCCCCGGCAGCTTCAGCGTGTGCACGTCGCGCACCGCGCCTTCCCTGAACAGAACGACATTGCCGTGCCAGCCATGCGCCTTCACCCCCGGTTGCACGGGGACAGGCACCAGCCCGCTCTCCCGTTCCAGCCGGGCGAGATCGAGCAGGCCGGTGCGCTCGCCAAAACGGCTGTCCGCTTCCTGAAGCGCGATGATGTCGGCGCCGATTTCCTGAATGACGCGGCTCGTGCGATCGGGATCGAACTTGCGGTCGCGGCCAACACATTTGTGGACGTTATAGGAAGCGATGATGGGAAACTGGTGGGCCTTTTCCTCAGGCTTGGCATTCTGCCGCTGGCGGTGATTGCGCAGCGAGTTCATCACGAAGGCAGGCAGGCTGGTGTTTCTGGCCAACACCGCTTTTTCGTTTTCCAGCATGCCGTCTTTTTTCACACGTCATCTCCGTTCAAAGATAGGGCGAGGCAAGCCACAGAACCCGTTCCACGAAACGAACAACGAATGGACGCGCTTTCAGTTCGCTCAGTCTCACAGGTATTGCAGCGTCGCGTGCCGTCGAAATCGTCTGGCTGATGGTCTGGCCGAAGCCGTCGTCCATCACCTCTAGATCAATCTCAAAATTCAGTCGCAAAGAGCGCGGATCGAGGTTGGAGGACCCGATGTAACTCCACCGCCCGTCGATCACCAGCATCTTCGAATGATTGAATGGTCCGGTCGCCCTCCATATGCGACAATAATTGCGCAGCATCTGATCGAATTGCGCCGTCATGGCCCGATCCACCAGTACCAGATTGTTGCTCTTCGGCACGACGATATCCACGACCACGCCGCGCCGCGCCGCTGTTATGAGCGCTGAAATAAGCTCGCGATCCGGGAGAAAATAGGGCGACATGATGAGAATGGACGAGCGCGCAATGGAAAATGCGCCGGTCAGCATTTTGTGATTGGTCTCGATGCTTTTGTCAGGCCCGGACGAGCAAACGCGGGAAATGAGTTGCGAGCCCGGTATGCCGTCGGGGATCGCGATATCCCAGACCGCCGTATCCAGCACTTCCTTGGTCGTGAAGCGCCAGTCTTCCGCAGCAATCGAGAAAAAATCAGAGACCACGGGACCGGTGATCTTGAAATGCGTGTCATGGGACTGGCTCTCACCGGCGAATTCCCGTGTAAATCCTTCGCGAATATTCATGCCGCCGCTGAAGGCAACGCGCCCGTCCACAACGAGAATCTTGCGGTGGGTGCGAAGATTGGCATAGGGCAGGCGCAGGCCCATGATGACATTGCCGTTGAAGACCGCTGCGACGATGCCTTTTTCGCGCAGCGTCGGCAGAATGCTCGGCACCGAATATCGCGCGCCGACCGCATCGATCAGCACCCGAACCTCGACTCCCCGCTGCTGCGCCCTCTCCAGTGCTGCAACGAAGCGCATGCCGATCCGGTCATTGTCGAAAATATAGGTTTCGAGGATGATCGACCGTTTCGCCTGTTCGATGGCCTCCAGCATGGCTTCATAAGCGAGATCGCCAGTCACCAGCGGCTCGATGCTGTTACCCGTCGTCAGCGCGTGGCGGGTCACCCGGTCGCCAAGGATTTTCATCGCCGCGAAGCGTCGCCCCACCCGCTCGGCAACCAGATCGCCGCCGGCGTCGAACCGCGCGACACGATCCATGATCTCGTCCTGCATGAAGGACCGCTGCTGCGTGATTGTGGATCGGCGGATGCGGTTGATGCCGGCAATCGCGTAGATGACGGCGCCGACGATCGGCGACAAGACGATAACGCCAACCCAGCCGAGCGCCGAGCGAACTTCTTCCTTGGTCATCGTGGCATGCACGGCCGCAACGGTACCCATGATAACGGAGAGGACGGCAAGGATATGAGGCCAATAGGCAATGACGAGATCGAGCATGGTACGACTATAGGGTATCGACCGGGAAAGTGTAACGCGGATTTCCGATATGCCGTTGCATAAACAAAAACATAGAGGTGCCCACCTGATTGCAACGCGGCAGCTCTCCGGCGTCGTCGACATGCCCTCCCCCGCCATGCTTTAGCGGGACCGACCCTTGCGGGAATAAGGGTGGAAACCGGACGTGCGATATGTCATGAGAGCGCATCTTGATCTTTGGGCAGGGGTTCTTGCGGGATTTCTGCGACGTATGAAAGCAAGAAGGCCGTGATGCAGGACAATACGCAGGGTGCCGTCATCGTCATTTCCAGCCACGTCATGCGTGGCTCCGTCGGCAACCGCGCCGCCGTCTTTGCGCTGGAGACGCTTGGTTATCCGGTCTGGGCGGTGCCGACCATCGTCATGCCCTGGCATCCCGGGCACGGCCCCTCCACCCGCATGCGCTTTCAGGAAGACGATTTCGACAAGGCAATGAGCGACCTCGAAAACGCCAGATGGATAGGCGAGGTTAAGGCCGTACTGACCGGCTATTTCGGCAGCGCCGCGCAGGTTCGCTCCACCGCAAGGCTGATCCGCAACCTCAAGGAAAAGAACCCGGCGCTGATCTACGCCTGCGATCCGGTCATGGGCGATCTCGGCGGGCTCTATATTCCGCTCGAGACCGCCGAAGCCATCCGCGACGAGCTCATTCCGCTGGCGACTGTCGCGACGCCTAACCGATACGAACTGGCGTGGATGAGTGGCGCGGAGCTTGAGACCAACAATGCCATCATGGATGCCGCCCTCGCCCTCGGCCCGCCGAAAATGCTGGTCACCTCGGCCGTACCGATGATGACGGGCGGCACCGGCAATCTTTATCTCAGCGGCCGCCATGCGCTTCTCGCCGAACACCGCGCCATCGAAAATGCACCGAACGGCCTCGGCGACCTGATGTCGGCGCTGTTCCTCGCCCGCCTGCTGGAGGGTCTGGACGATGAAAAGGCGCTGCAGCTGGCAACCGCCAGCGTGTTCGAAGTCCTCGCCCGCACCAAAAAACGCGACATGAACGAACTGACGCTGGAGACCGACTCGTCAAGTCTCTCCACACCCATGGCCATGGTGCAGATGCGTCATCTCTTGCATCCTTCGCGCAGCAGGCGCAAATAGCGGGCAGAGCATCTCCAGGAAAATCGGGGCGGGTTTTCCAACCGGAATGCGGCACATAGGGAGTTGGGGCGGTTTTACGGCTTAAAAAAGCGAAAACGCTCCAACGGATTGGTCTTCAACGCACCGAGTTCCTCTCTTGATCTCGGTCCAACCACAACGGTACTGCGATAGATGAAAGATTTTCCGGAAAACCTTCTCAACGGCTATAAGAACTTCATGAGCGGCCGCTATGCCGATGAGCGCGAAAGATACCGCGTTCTGGCGGAAACCGGACAGAAACCGCAAACGCTGTTCATCGCCTGTTGTGACTCCCGTTCGGCACCGGAAACCATTTTCGACTGCGGACCGGGAGAGTTGTTCGTCGTCCGCAACGTTGCCAACATGGTGCCGCCCTTCGAGCCCGACGGGCAATATCACGCAACCTCCGCCGCCATCGAATATGCTGTTCAGGTTCTGAAGGTGAAGGACATCGTCGTCATGGGTCACGGCCGCTGCGGCGGCATCCAGGCAGCACTCGATCCCAATCTCGAGCCGTTGTCGCCCGGCGATTTCATTGGCAAGTGGATGAACCTGGTCAAGTCGGCCGCCTCGCAAATCCAGAGCAACGATGTGATGACCGCCTCCGAGCGGCAGACGGCGCTGGAACGCGTTTCCATCCGCAACTCCATCACCAATCTGCGCGGCTTCCCTTTCGTCAAGGCACAGGAAACCGCCGGCAAGGTGAAGCTGCACGGCGCATGGTTCGATATTTCGACCGGCGAATTGTGGGTGATGGACGGCAAAACCGGCGACTTTCGCCGCCCCGATCTGTGATTAAGGCGTGTAGTCTCCGCCAATAACATTCAACTTCGTCACCCGGACTTGATCCGGGGTCCAGTGCGATCAAGTCCTTGATCGCCAAAGACCCTTTCACGGCGCAGACGCGCCGTGACTGGATGCCGGATCAAGTCCGGCATGACGGAAGTGAGAATTCGCGCGTGGGAAGCCGCCTTATTGGCCGTCAATTGCCTTGCCGATGAAGGCGATGGCCTGCTGATAGACGCTTGCGGCGTTCCAGCCCTGGATGGCGGCATAATTCGCCTGCCCCTGCTGGTAACCCGCACCACGTTGCCAGCCATGGCCGACGAGGAAGTTAGCGGTGGAAGCCAGCGCATCTGCGCGCGAGCCGACAAGATCGATGCGGCCGTCGCGGTCGAAATCCACGCCGTAGCGCACCACGTTCAACGGCAGGAACTGCGTCTGGCCGATTTCACCATGTGCGGCGCCCTTGGCGTTGACATTCAGCGAACCGCTGCCGACGAGCTTCAGGGCGGCATAAAGCTGCTCGGTGAAATAATCCGAACGACGGCAGTCAAATGCCAACGTCGAAACGGCCGACAGCGTGTGCTGTTTACCCATGAAACTGCCGAAACCCGTTTCCATGCCCCAGATGGCGAGGAGCGGACCGGCCGGCACGCCATAGGCGCGCTCGATGGAATCGAAGAGCGCGGCATTGTTCTTCTTCATCGTCTTGCCGCGCGAAATGATCGTCTGACCGCCGCGCTTCTGCATGAACTGTTCGAAGGAGAGCTTGAAGCTGTGCTGGCCGCGATCGGCGCTGATCGTGGCGCGATTGTAGGTTACGTTGGCAAAGGCGCGATCGAGCACAGAGGCGCTGACGCCGCGGCCCGCCGCTTCCTGCTTGAAGGCGCCGACCCACGCTTCAAAACCCGCGGAGGTGTTGCCGCATTGCGCCGCCATGACCGGCGTCGCTGCCAGAACCGAGACCATGGCCACACCAGCCAGAATTGCCTTCATTGCCCGCATCTAAATCTGCCTTCGATGTTTTTGGGAGAGTTTTCCCGAGAACCAAACCATTATACTGCATGGTTCAGGTGCCAAAACTGCCTTTTGGCGGCCTAAATTGCCTTTCGACAGCAAAGCCTGCAAATAAACTGGCCGTGATCTCGCCAATTATAAAACCCGCCTGCCCCACACAGAACAGACGGGTTATACTTAACGAACCTTAAAAAATCGTATCGTTGATCAGGCAGCGGCCTTGCGCGGCTTGATGAAACCACGATTGATCAACAGTTCGGCGATCTGGACGGCATTAAGAGCTGCGCCCTTGCGCAGGTTGTCAGAAACAACCCAGAGGTTGAGCCCATTTTCCACCGTCGCATCTTCGCGGATACGCGAGATGTAGGTCGCGTCTTCACCGGCGGATTCGACCGGCGTGATGTAACCGCCGTTTTCGCGCTTGTCGATGACGAGGCAACCCGGTGCTTCGCGCAGGATATCACGGGCCTGATCGGCGGTGATCTCGTTTTCGAACTCGATATTGACCGATTCCGAATGGCCGATGAAGACAGGAACGCGCACCGCCGTGCAGGTCACCTTGATCTTCGGATCGAGCATCTTCTTCGTTTCGGCCAGAACCTTCCATTCTTCCTTCGTGTAGCCGTCTTCCATGAAGACGTCGATGTGCGGAATGACGTTAAAGGCGATACGCTTGGTGAACTTCTTGGATTCGACCGGGTCGGCCACGAAAACGGCGCGGGTCTGCTGGAACAGTTCGTCCATGCCTTCCTTGCCTGCGCCGGACACCGACTGGTAGGTGGAAACGACGACGCGCTTGATCTTGGCGAAATCATGCAGCGGCTTCAGCGCAACAACGAGCTGCGCCGTGGAGCAATTCGGGTTGGCGATGATGTTCTTCTTGGTGAAGCCTGCAACCGCATCGGCGTTCACTTCCGGAACGATCAGCGGAACGTCCTGATCGTAGCGCCAGGCGGACGAGTTATCGATGACGACGCAGCCCTGCTGGCCGATCTTTGGCGACCACTTCTTGGAAACATCGCCGCCGGCCGACATCAGGCAGATATCCGTGTCGGAAAAATCGTAGTTCTCGAGGTTCGAAACCTTCAGCGTGCGGTCGCCATAGGAGACTTCCGTGCCCTGCGAGCGGGCGGAAGCGAGCGGCACGACTTCATCGGCGGGAAAACCGCGTTCGGCCAGGATATTGAGCATTTCGCGACCGACGTTGCCGGTGGCGCCTGCAATTGCAACTTTGAAACCCATGATCAAGCTCTCTTTCTGTCTCTCCTCTTTTTGGTGAGGTGGGAACCCGCATCATATCGCGGCTTCCTCGATCCCCAGCCAAACCGGGGAGAGAGCGGTGGCCAGAGACGTTAGACGGTTTTAATCGTCGTTTTGGCCGTAATTCGGATAGAATAAGAAAGACGCGGATCATCGCCGGCGGATTGTGCCGGTCCTTCCATGACGAACATGTCTGCAACATGCATGCGCAAGGTGATGCTCCTTCTTCGCGAGAAGCTATTAGAAGGTTTCTCGTTCCTGTCAAGGGAAAAGGCGCCGGCTGAAGCAGGCGTGAAGCCGCCCCGCGACATATTCGGGATGCTTCACATTAGACTAAAGTCATAATCCGAAAGCATCGCTCTTACTGGGGTTAATTTTCTGTCACTCTGCTGTCACGCGCATTGCAGCCGTAAGGTTGAGTCCAGAGGAGAGAGCTGGGCTCCGCAGTGCGTCGATTGGGACATCTGTGGAGGACAGACAATGGCAAATGTTGCAGCCGTAAGCGCCGCCGCCCGTCCAATGACGGGTGAAGAGAAGAAGGTGATTTTCGCCTCTTCTCTCGGAACGGTCTTCGAATGGTACGACTTCTATCTCTACGGTTCGCTCGCGATATACATCGGCGCGAACTTCTTCAGCCAGTATCCGGAAACGACGCGTAACATCTTCGCGCTGCTGGCCTTTGCCGCCGGCTTCCTCGTGCGCCCCTTTGGCGCGCTGGTCTTTGGCCGGCTCGGCGATATCGTCGGACGTAAATATACCTTCCTCATCACCATCCTCATCATGGGTGTGTCCACCTTCCTCGTCGGCGTGCTGCCCAGCGCATCGCAGATCGGCATCGCCGCTCCGATCATCCTGATCGTTCTGCGCATGCTGCAGGGTCTGGCGCTTGGCGGTGAATATGGCGGCGCTGCAACCTATGTTGCCGAGCATGCCCCCAATGGTCGCAGAGGTTACTACACCTCCTGGATCCAGACGACGGCGACGCTCGGCCTGTTCCTGTCGCTGGTGGTCATTCTCGGCGTGCAGTTTGCACTCGGCAAGGAAGCTTTCGCTGCCTGGGGCTGGCGCATTCCTTTCCTCGTTTCCGTTCTGCTGCTTGGCGTATCCGTCTGGATCCGTCTGAAGATGAACGAATCTCCTGCCTTCAAGAAGATGAAGGAAGAGGGCAAGACGTCGAAAGCGCCGCTGAGCGAAGCTTTCGGCCAGTGGAAAAACGCCAAGATCGCGCTCATCGCGCTTGTCGGCGCCGTCATCGGTCAGGCCGTTGTCTGGTACACGGGCCAGTTCTACGCGCTGTTCTTCCTGCAGAGCATTCTGAAGGTCGACGGCCAGTCCGCCAACATCATGGTGGCGGCAGCGCTCATTCTCGGCACCAGCTTCTTCGTCATCTTCGGCTGGCTGTCCGATAAGATCGGCCGCAAGCCGATCATCATGGCCGGTCTGATCCTTGCCATGCTGACCTACTTCCCGCTGTTCAAGGCTCTGACCTGGGCCGGTAACCCGGCGCTTGCACAGGCGCAGTCCAGCGTTCGCGCCACCGTCAGCGCCGCACCCGGCGACTGCAAATTCCAGTTCAACCCGACCGGAACGGCAAAGTTCACCACATCCTGCGATATCGCAACCTCGTTCCTGACGCGCAATTCCGTGCCTTATGACGTGGTCGCGGGGCCGGCCGGCCAGCCGGCCACCGTCAAGATCGGCGACGCCACCATCACCAGCTACGACGCCGTCGCCGCTGGCGCGGATGCCGCAGCCAAGGACAGGGCCTTCCAGAAGCAGGTCAACATGGCGCTTCACGATGGCGGCTACCCGCTGGTGCGCGGCGCGGCACAGGTGCCTGACGCAAAACTGGACGCCTTCATTGCCGCAAACCCGGAACTGAACCTCAATGCCGATGCCGTTCGCGCCGCCGACAAGAAGATGGTTGCGACCGACAAGCTGGTGGCTGACAAGCTGCTCACTCCGGCCGAAACCGGTGGTGCAGCCGAAATGGCCGTCTACACTGTGGCCGGCGGCGGCACCTTCTCGATGGTAGCCGATCCGGCTGCCGTGAACTGGGTCGTCATCATCGCGGTTTTGACCGTCCTCGTCATCTACGTGACGATGGTCTATGGCCCGATCGCAGCATTGCTGGTGGAACTGTTCCCGACCCGCATCCGCTACTCCGGCATGTCGCTGCCATACCACATCGGCAACGGCTGGTTCGGCGGTCTTCTGCCCGCCACGGCCTTTGCGATGAGCGCGGCGAAGGGCGATATCTACTACGGCCTCTGGTATCCGATCATCTTTGCAGGCATCACGCTGGTCATCGGCCTGCTGTTCCTGCCGGAAACCAAGGATCGCGATATCCATGCCATGGATTGAGTGACACCCGATAGACTGTGGAAATCACCCGGCGTTTCGGCGCCGGGTTTTTTGTTGCGGCCGTACCGCCATGGCCCAAAATGGGCTTTTCCGGCCTGTCAATCCGCCGCAGGTAGAAACAGCAATAACAAGACAAAAACGCCCGAAATGGGCTATGACGGCTTATCAGGACGGGAATGGGAGAGCAGTTTTGAGAATCGGGACACCAAGAGAACTCTATGAAGGTGAAGCGCGGGTCGCCATGACGCCTGACAGCGCGCAGGCTTTGCAGAAACTCGGCTATGAGTGCGTCATCGAGGCAGGGGCGGGCAAGGCGGCCGGCTTTTCTGACGACGCCTATCGCGCAGCCGGCGTGACGGTGGTCGACAGTGCTGACGCGCTTTACAGCGGCTCCGATATCATCGCCAAGGTTCGCCCGCCGGAAATGGCGGAAATTCATCGCCTGTCTTCGGACAAGACTCTGATCTCGTTCTTCTATCCCGCCCAGAACAAGGACCTTCTGGAACAGGCGAAGGAAAAGGGCGCAAACGTCATCGCCATGGATATGGTGCCGCGTATCTCCCGCGCCCAGAAGATGGATGCGCTCTCCTCCATGGCAAATATCGCCGGTTATCGCGCGGTCATCGAGGCCGGCAATAATTTCGGCCGCTTCTTCACCGGTCAGGTGACGGCCGCCGGCAAGGTGCCGCCCGCGAAGGTGCTGGTCATCGGCGCCGGCGTTGCCGGTCTTGCCGCCATCGGCACGGCCACGTCGCTCGGCGCGATCACCTATGCCTTCGACGTGCGCCCTGAAGTGGCCGAGCAGATCGAATCCATGGGCGCGGAATTCGTCTATCTCGATTTTGCCGACCAGCAGCAGGATGGTGCAGCGACCGGCGGTTATGCCGCCCCCTCCTCGCCGGAATTCCGCGAGAAGCAGCTGGAGAAATTCCGCGAACTCGCCCCGCAGATGGATATCGTCATCACCACGGCGCTGATCCCCGGCCGCGACGCCCCGAAGCTGTGGCTTGCCGACATGGTGGCGATGATGAAGCCGGGTTCGGTCATCATCGACCTCGCCGCCGAGCGCGGCGGCAATTGCGACCTGACGGTTCCCGACCAGCGCGTCGTATCCGACAATGGCGTCATCGTCATCGGCTACACCGATTTCCCGAGCCGCATGGCAACGCAGGCCTCGACGCTTTACGCCACCAACATCCGCCACATGATGACCGATCTGACGCCCGCAAAGGACGGCAAGCCGGTTCACAACATGGAAGACGACGTCATCCGGGGCGCGACCGTCACCTATCAGGGCGAGATCACCTTCCCGCCGCCGCCGCCGAAGATCCAGGCCATTGCCGCGCAGAAGCCGAAGGAAAAAGCCAAAGAGCTGACGCCGGAGGAAAAGCACGCCAAGGAAAAGGCGGAGTTCAAGGCGCAGACGAAGAGCCAGGTCGGGCTTCTGGTCGCCGGCACGGCCATCCTGTTGCTCGTTGGTCTTTATGCGCCGGCAAGTTTCATGAGCCACTTCATCGTCTTCGTGCTCGCCTGCTTCGTCGGCTTCCAGGTCATCTGGAATGTCAGCCACTCGCTGCACACGCCGCTAATGGCCGTCACCAACGCCATTTCCGGCATCGTCATCATCGGCGCGCTGCTGCAGATCGGTTCCGGCAACTGGCTGGTGGTGATCCTTGCCTCGCTTTCCGTCCTGATCGCGACGATCAACATCGTCGGCGGTTTCCTCGTGACACGGCGCATGCTCGCCATGTTCCAGAAGTCCTGAGCGTGCGAGGATTTAAGTAAATGACCATTGGTATTGTTTCCGCGGCTTACGTTGCCGCAGCCGTTCTCTTCATCCTTTCCCTCGGCGGCCTTTCCGGACAGGAAAGCGCCAAGCGTGCCGTCTGGTACGGCATCGTCGGCATGGGTCTCGCCATCGTCGCCACCGTCTTCGGCCCTGAAATCAGCAAGGGCGTCGGGCAGTGGCTCGTCGTGCTCCTGATGCTGGCCGGCGGCTCCGTCCTCGGCTACTTCGTCGCAAGCCGCGTGCAGATGACCGAAATGCCGCAGCTTGTGGCGGCTCTTCACTCCTTCGTCGGTCTTGCCGCCGTTTTCATCGGCTTCAACGCCCATATCGAGGAAGCCCATGTCGCCTCGCTCGACGAAACCGCACGTTCCCTACTGACGGGCTTTTCCGCCATCCTCGCCCACAAGACGCCGGTGGAACTGGCGATCATGAAGGTCGAGGTCTTCCTCGGCGTTTTCATCGGCGCGGTCACCTTCACCGGCTCCGTCGTCGCCTTCGGCAAGCTTGCCGGCAAGGTGGATGGCAAGGCGAAGAAACTGCCGGGCGGGCATCTGCTGAACGCCGGTGCTGCGATCCTGTCGCTGGTGCTGCTCATCATGTATTGCAATGGTGCCGGCGCATGGACGCTGGTGCTGATGACGCTGGCCGCATTCTTCATCGGCTATCACCTGATCATGGGCATTGGCGGCGCCGACATGCCGGTCGTCGTTTCGATGCTGAACAGCTATTCCGGCTGGGCGGCCGCCGCCATCGGCTTCACGCTCGGCAACGATCTCTTGATCGTCACGGGTGCGCTGGTGGGCTCCTCGGGTGCGATCCTCTCCTACATCATGTGTAAGGCGATGAACCGCTCCTTCATCTCGGTCATCCTCGGCGGCTTCGGCGGCACGACGGGCCCGGCGATGGAAATCGAGGGGGAACAAGTGGCGATCGACGCCGAAGGTGTGGCCGCGGCACTCAACGATGCCGACAGCGTCATCATCGTACCCGGTTACGGCATGGCGGTGGCACAGGCCCAGAGCGCGGTGTCGGAACTGACGCGCAAGCTGCGCGCCGACGGCAAGACCGTGCGCTTCGCCATTCATCCGGTGGCCGGCCGTCTTCCCGGCCACATGAACGTGCTGCTCGCCGAAGCGAAGGTGCCCTACGACATCGTGCTGGAAATGGACGAGATCAACGACGATTTCCCAAGCACCGACGTCGTCATCGTCATCGGCTCGAACGACATCGTCAACCCGGCAGCCCAGGACGATCCGAACTCACCCATATCAGGCATGCCGGTTCTGGAAGTGTGGAAGTCGAAACTCGTCATCGTCTCCAAGCGCGGCCAGGGCACAGGTTACTCCGGCATCGAGAACCCGCTGTTCTACAAGGACAATACGCGCATGTTCTACGGAGATGCGAAAAAGTCGATCAACGATCTTCTGCCGTTGATCAAGTAAAAGCCCCCCCCGCGAAACGGGAGCGGGCCATTACAATAGAGAAATCCCCGCTGTCAACGCGGGGATTTCATATATCTTCAGCGTCAGGAGTTTTTGTGGCTCTGCTGACCCGCCTTAACATGCTGCTGATGTGATCCGCCGCGGGTCTTGCCATTGTCGCCATTGCCGGAGGAGGCCGATGCCGACTTGGAACCGCTGTCGCTGTTCTTGTGGCTTTTTTGGCCGGCCTTCACATGCTGTTCGTGCGTACCACCCTGATTTGCCATGGTATGTCTCCTCATATTGGTGATTTTGTCACTCGCGCCTTCCGTGAGACGCCTCAACCGAACCATTCGGCGCGGCAGGAGTTCCGGATTTTTTTTAACATTTCGTGAGATCGCGACAGGCCCTCATCGCTGCTTTCCAAATTCCTTGCGAAGTTCGTCCTTGGCCTCTTCCAGCACATCCTTTCGTTTTCTCGGCAGCGATCGACCGGCCCGGTTGATGTAAAAGACCAGCATGGACATGGCCGACCGGAAAGGGTTTGCCTTGCGCCTGTCGGATTGTTCTGCCGAGGCCTTCAGCGATCGGGCGATCTGCGAGGGGTCCTCCTTTGTGAAGACCTCTTTTTCAAGGTCAAGCGCATCGCTTTCCCTGGTCACTTTCTGCGACCATTTCTTTTTCTTCTTCGCCTTTTTCATTGTGCTTCTCCCGAACGATCATGATTTTCGGCCGGGATCGTGGGTGTGGTGACTGTCGCGCTCGCCACCGCCGCCGGAAACGTGGCTCTTCGAGCGTTTGTCGCTGTCCGCGGGAGGCTTCTTGATTTCCAGCGGCTCCTTTGCATTTTCATGCGATGCGCCCGGCCCACCCTGTCGGATGCTGGCCGGCGTTTTTGTTGACGTGGACATCTCTTCCTCCTGTCATCGATGACGGCGGTCAGGCCGCCGGATCATTGGTCATCGCGCGTTTTCATCGCGTCCGAGACGCGCTTCTTGCGTGGATCCTTAAGGTTCTCGCCAACGGCGTCGCGATCGTGCTCAGGATCGTCAGACGGTTTCATGTAACCTCTCGGCCGGTTTTCCTCCGGCCCTTCCCAGCGCGGCGATTGGTCGGTGGTGCCAGGCGCACCGTCTCGCGGAGATTTAATGGTCATCGCTGCCTCCATTTAAGTTGCGAACCCACCCAACCTCTTTGCTGAGGTGATGTTCCGCAGAACGCAGGGTGCGATGAGGCCAAGTTTTTTCGAAACCATTGCGGGTTGCACCGGTTAGGCGGCAGAGAAATTCAATCAGAGGGACCACGACGATGACGGATAGACCCGATAAGTCCGATCGCATCTCCAGAATTGCTTACGAGCAACAGCAGGACTTTCTCAGACGCTCGTCCCTGCAGTTTCTGGAATGCGCCATCCATTTATGTGCCACGAATATGAGTATTTCCGAACTCGCCACGCGACTTGAAAAACAGGCCCAGTATCTGCGGCAGTTCGGCTGAGGGTGCAGGGGCATGGCGGCGACGACAACGCCTTAGCCGGGAAGACCGAAATGCCGAGATTTTTCTTCACTGTGATCAGTGGCAAGAATGTCCTTGATGATCAGGAAGGGAGCGTTCTGCCCTCGCTCGACCAGGCGATCGAGGAGGCGCTGAAAGATGCCCGCGCGCTGATGAGCGATGCCATCCTGCAGGGCCGCGACATCTCCGGAGGGTGCATCATCATCCGCAACGCGCAGCAGGAGGTTCTGACAGTCGTCCGCTTTGCCGATGCGTTAGACAGAAATGGCTGACGGCGCGTCGACATCCGTCTGCATGCGCGCCATCAGCCGCTCATATTCTTTTTCGGGGACGCCATAGGTCGCGTCGGCAACGCTTTCCAGGATGCGGCGATTGATGATGCGGACCTTGCCGCGGCTGGCGCGGATCGCATGAATGCCCTCGAGAATATGCAATTCATTGGTGATGCCGGGCCGGCGCACGCCAAGAACCGTGGAGAGGAACTCATGGGTAATCGGCAGGTCATCGGTATCGAGCCGGTCATGGCACATCAGCAACCATCGCGCGAGCCTTTCGCGCAGGCTGTATTGCCCGTTCGCCAGCACGAGCTGGCCGACCTGAAGCATGCAGATATTGACGTAACCGAGCAGAAGCTCGCGCAGACGCGCATCCTCTTCCATATCCCGCAATACTTCGGCAGCCGGGATGAGGTAGCCGCGCCCGGTCACGCTCATCACGGTCTCATCCGGCGTGGTTTCTGCGCCCAGCAGTGCGGGCCAGCCGGTAATCCCCTCGCGCCCGACAAGCACGGTCTCGATACCCTTGCCGCCCTCATCATGCACGATGGTCGATGCGAGCCCGGTTTCGATGAAACAGAGATGGGAGATCGGCATGCCGGCACCGACGAGCTGGTGCCCGGCCGGCAGGTTTACCGGTTCCATACGGGCGGCGAGCTGCGACAGCCGTTCCGTGCCGAGGGTTTTCAACAATCGGTTATAGAAAACAAAATTTGATCCAAGCATAGCGGTTCGCCCCGTTCGCCCCTCTGCTCGAAACATTAACCTGCAGAATCATATTAGCAGGGGAAAAATGAATGAAAACAGTGAGTACGTTACCGTACAAATTTGCAGAAAGGGGCGTCTCTGCCTCGCAGGATGACCAAAATTCGCAATTCCTGCCCAAGCTTGAAACAGCATGATAACCCGAAATACCGCGATTGGGTATGGCTTGCCAAATGATGGGGAACGGTCCTGATAACCGGCGAGGATGGAGAAACCGCCGTGACGGAGAAAAGGCCAAGCAGAAAACCGCCTCCTGCCTTCCAGTCCGGTGGCGCGGATGCCACCTCTTTGGGAGCCCTCCGGGACGAGGCAAAGGGGTGCCGGAGATGTGATCTCTACCGAGACGCCACCCAGCTGGTTTTCGGCGAAGGCAGCGCGAAAGCGCGCGTGGTTCTCGTCGGTGAGCAGCCCGGCAATGAGGAGGACCGGAAAGGCAGACCCTTTGTCGGACCAGCCGGCCGTCTCCTCGACCAATGTCTCCAGGAAGCCGGCGTCGACCGCTCGCAATGTTATGTGACGAACGCCGTCAAACATTTCAAATTCGAACAGCGCGGCAAGCGGCGGTTGCATGAACGCCCGAATAGCGGCGAGGTTCAAAGCTGCGCCTGGTGGCTGGCAGCAGAGCTGCGCCTGCTTGCCCCCGAGCTGATCGTGGCCATGGGCGCTACCGCTTTTTATACACTGACCGGGCGTAGAACCGGCGTGACCAGCGAACGCGGCAACCTCCTGACGACGCCTTTCGGCACGCGCCTCCTGGTCACGATACACCCCTCCTATCTCCTGCGCCTTCGCGACCGCGACGATGCCCACCGACAGCAGCGCGCGTTCATCGCCGACCTGCACAGGATAGAGGAGATCCTTGCCGAAACCTCGTAACCGCCGCATCTGCTGCATTCGGTCCGACCATCAGGAACAAGCCTTTCCCATCGTGGTTAGGGACTCCCAAACAGGGAGGCGTTAAAACCATGCACAAGAAAATCGAACACAAGATCATCGCCCATGAAAATGGATGGGCTGTCGTTATCTCCGGTGTGATACGAGGCGTGTACCCCAGCCGCCATATGGCTTTGTCAGCGGCAAAAGAGCTTCAAAGCGATTTATTATCCGCGGACACGGCAAAGGCTTCCGGTCCGGTCGCCAATTCGCCCTTGACCGATGCCGCGGCCATCAGCCGGTGGCGCACCTCATCACAGCCAACAGTAGCAGTGCCCTATCAGGTGGATATGCCTTTGCGGCGCAGGAGTGGCGAGGTCAGCTACCCCGCATCGTTTGACCGCTCCAGTCTAAGAGCCGGCAAGATTTAAGCGGCATCGAAGACCAGCCGCGTCTCGATGGGGCGGCGGTCTGTGCGGCAGCTGTCCGAGCCCCCTGCGCCTGTACCATGATGAGGTCCACTTACCATGGAACTTCATCCAGGCGCCAAGATCGGATCGATCCGTGGCTCCTTTGCCTCTCTTGCGCATATTTCAGATTTCGCTTGATTGGACGGCTGGAATTGCGCCTTTCAGGCGCTATGGTGGCCTGGAAGGTCAGTGCATGCGATGGGATGCGAGGAGAAAGCCATGGAGACTGTCAAACGCCTCACCATCGCTATCATCGGGATGACCGATACCGTGACACCCGAGATCACGAAGGCCTGGTCGAATGCCCGCGTTGGCCTAGAAGGGCCCTACACGGCTGATCACCTGGAACGGGAGGACGCGCTGGAATTCGCAGCGGCGATCGTCGACATCCGTTACGAGCCGGACGTTATCCTGCAGCTGACCGAGAGACTGGAAGCCGAAGCAATACCCTATCTTTTTTTCGTTCCCGCGACCGTTATCGACAGTGCACCGGGACCTTTTATCCTCTCCGAGCGTTCGGAAGATATCGAAACCATCGTCTCCGCCCTGGTTGCGCAGGGAGGAGGCACCAGGCATTAGAGCGAGGCACGTGTTATGCTGGAGCGACCGCAGGGCCATGGTGAAGCGAATATTCTGTTTTCTCTTTTGCCTGAGGATGTCAGGCGCGAGGTAGTGGGAGCCTGCAGCGCGGTAGAGCTTGTGCTGGGCGATGTGCTGATATCCGCTGGCGCGCCGATCGAGCGCGTCTTCTTCCTTTCTTCCGGCATCGCGTCCGTCGTTGTCGTCTCGAAATCCGGGCGAAAGACTGAAGCGGGACTCATTGGCAGAGAGGGTTTCGTTCCCATGGCCGCAGTGGCGGGCGCGCCGAGAAACATGACCGAGATCGTGATGCAGGCCCCCGGTGAGGCACTTGCCCTTGACATAGGGTCGTTTGAAACGCTGCTGGCAAAACATCGGGTGTTCTTCGACATTCTGGCCTGCGCGCATCATATCGCCAGGGTGCAGGTTGAGTGCACGGCTTCCTCCAACGCCATCCAGTCGGTCACCGAGCGTCTCGCGCGCTGGCTTTTGATGTGTCACGACCGTGTCGAAGGCAATTCCCTGCATCTGACACACGACTTTCTGTCAACGATGCTGGCAGTGCGGCGTGCAAGCGTGACGGATGCGCTGCACGTTCTTGAGAGCCATGGCTTCATTCGTTCTGAAAGAGGTCGGATCACGATCAGGAACCGCGAGACACTGGAAACCTATGCCGGCGAGCTCTACGGTCTGCCCGAAGACGAGGGAAACCGCATGCTCGCTCGCTTCCGGCGCGCGCACCCTTCGGAGCCGCCGCTGGGTAATCTTACCGCGGTCTGAAGCGGCAGCAGGCGCCGCACGGGAGGATTTTCGCGCCATCGGTTTGGTACGGTGGCGGACATTTACCTTTGGCGGTTTCCCTATAAGATGGATGCATCTTCCCTCACGCTGTGAAATGCCGGACGCATTTCGAGGAGGTGAAATGTATGCCAATCACGAGTACCAGAGTTCGGGAATATTCCTGGACGACGACATCAATATCGTTAAGGCAGCCTTCGACAATGTCGTCTCGGCCGAGCCGGACCCTGCCCTCTGCCGCGCCGAAGTCGCCCGCTACGTTCTGAAAATGTATGATCGTGGCGTCGTTGACCCGCTGAAACTCCAGCAACTGACCGCCCTCTATTTCAGGACCAAGCTACGGGTCCGTTGACATCCCGTTCGGGATGAAAGGCAACGCGTCACGGCCGAAGTTCCCACCGCGGCCAGCAGGATTGTTACGCCTCATCCTGCCTTTGAATTCTTCCCGACCGCACCATAAAAGGTGATCGAACAGGCAGGAACAAAGCCACGCGGGCATGGTTCGGATTGCTCCACGAACTCAGGCCCGACGAGGTAGACGATGACCCGCAAAACGCTCCCCATCCCCGAGGAAAACAGAAGCCACGAGGGGTCAGGCGACAATGAACGCCTGAACACGGAAGAGGCTTCTCCGGTCAAGGAACAAAAGGTTTCAACACGGACCGGCAGGCAGGCAAACATCAAGATCAACACCACCCACCAGGGTCACCAGCAGGACCGATAGCCCCCTGCTTCCGGTAGACGGCTGCGCGCTGCCGCCGCTCCGTCTCCGGGTTCCTGCCGTTTGATATCCACGCGTTCCCGGAGGCGCCACATGCGCATTCTTGCCGTCACGGCCGAACTGTTTCCCTTCGTCAAGACCGGCGGATTGGCCGATGCGGCAGGGGCGCTGCCGGAGGCGCTCGCAAAACTGGGCGCAGACGTTCGCACTCTGCTGCCCCTTTACCGCAAGCTGATCCCCCTCGTTCGCGGCCAGACACCGTGTCTGAAGACCGATATTCTCGGATGGCCAGTATCGGTTTACGCCGTCGCCGCCAAAGGGCATCGACTTCTCCTTCTCGAGGCGGCAGACCTGTTCGACAGGGACGGCCATCCCTACGGCATGAAAGGCGAGCCCTTCGGCGACAATGACCTGCGCTTCGCGGTGCTATCCAAGGTGGCGGCAGAGATTGCCCTTGGGGCCATGGCCGACTGGAAGCCCGATCTTGTCCATGTCCATGACTGGCATGCGGCGCTGACCTGCGTTTATCTTTCAGAGGCGACACCCAAGGTGCCCACCGTCCTCACCCTTCACAATCTGGCCTTTCAGGGGCAATATGCAATGGGCCGGGCCGGCGTGCTGGGCTTGCCCCCGCACCTTTGCACCGTCGACTGCCTTGAATATTATGGCGACATTTCCTTTCTGAAGGGCGGTCTCACGACGGCCTCAGCCGTGACGACAGTCAGTCCGACCTATGCGAGAGAAATCCTGACACCGGACATGGGCATGGGCATGCATGGTGTGCTGGCCGTTCGGCGCGATGACCTGCGTGGCATCGTCAACGGTGTCGACCAGGATGTGTGGGACCCTGCAACCGATCCTTACATCATAGCAAATTTCACCGCTGCGACGGCCACCCGACGAAGCCTGAACAAATATGCCCTGCTTCAGGCCCTCGGCCTTGCCCCGACGCAGGGTCCTGTCTTCGGCGTGGTCAGCCGCCTGACCTGGCAAAAAGGTATAGACCTCCTCCCGCAGGTCGTGCCGCTGATCATCGCGCGAAAAGGCAGGCTAATCATTCATGGCGAGGGTGACACGGCGCTGGAAGAAAATCTGCGGGCGCTGGCGAAGCGGTACCCTGAGCTGGTTTGCGCCCATATCGGTTACGATGAACGGCTCGCGCATATGATCCAGGCGGGCTCAGACTTCATCATCCAGCCTTCCCGGTTCGAGCCCTGCGGGCTCACACAACTCTACGCGCTCCGCTACGGTGCGCTTCCCATCGTCAGCCGCACGGGCGGGCTTGCCGAAACCATCATAGATGCAAATGACGCGGCCATCGAGGCGGGGGTGGCGACGGGTTTTCAGTTCGAACCGGCAAATGAGGAGGATTTGCGCGCAGCACTCGACCGCGCGATTGATGCCTATAATGACCGCCAGCTTTTCAGACGGCTTCAGGCGCAGGCAATGCAGGCCAATTTTTCCTGGGACAAGAGTGCCGCGCAGTATATGTCGCTTTTCGAAAGCCTCGTCGGCCCGGACGCATCCGCCGGAGACACCTTTCCCCACATCACGTCCGAGACCTTCGCAAAGATAAGGGCTGACAGGCGACTGGCGGGAACCGCAGGATCATCAACGGGTTAGACCTCCGACAACAGGAGGTTGATGATGGATGCAGGCAAATATCGCAAATGGGGCGCCCAGCGAGAGCAATCCGGCGAAACGGAATTTACGATCTGGGCGCCCGCATCGGCCGCAGTGAGATTATGGCTGAACGATGCGGAATCCAACATGCAACCGGCCGGGGACGGCTGGCATCACATCACAAAACCCACCTCCGCCGGCGATCGCTACGGCTTCATATTGGATGACGGGACAAGGGTTTCAGATCCCGCTTCCCACCGGCAGGAGGAAGGCCCGCTCGGCCCCTCCCTGATCGTCAACCATGACTTCCACTGGAAAAACCCCGATTGGAAAGGCCGGCCCTGGCACGAAGCGGTCGTCTATGAGCTTCATGTCGGAACTTTTACAAAAGAAGGAACATATGCCGCCGCCGCGACAAAGCTCGAATATCTCGCAAGCATCGGTGTGACAGTGGTCGAACTCATGCCGCTTGCGACCTTCTCGGGCAGTCGCGGCTGGGGTTATGACGGCGTTCTGCAATTCGCGCCCCAGCGGGATTACGGCACGCCCGAAGACCTCAAGGCCTTCATCGATGAGGCCCATGGCCATGGCCTGATGGTGTTGCTGGATGTCGTCTATAACCACTTCGGCACGACGGGAAACGCGATTGAGACCTTCGCGCCAGCGTTCTTCAAACAGGGCGGAACGCCGTGGGGACCCGCGCCGGACTTCAACCGCGCCGAGGTGCGGTCGTTCTTTCTCCAGAACGCGCTCTACTGGCTCGAGGCCTATCGGTTTGACGGGCTGCGGATCGATGCCGCCGACCATCTCGCCGGCGGCGATGGAGACGTGGATTTTCTGATCGAGATGGCACGGCACGTGAAGCGGACGATAACAGACAGGCATGTCCATATCGTCACCGAAGACGCGCGAAATGCAGCCTCACCGATGACACCTTCGTCTGATGGCCTCGTCGCTGTCGATGCGGAATGGAACGACGACTTTCACCACGTGATCCATGTTGCCACCACGCAGGAGGATGGTGGCATTTACGAAGATTTCGCCAAGCAGCCCTATGACGGTCTTCGCCGCTCGCTCGCAACCGGCTTTGTCTATCAGGGCCACCCGCGGCCTTCTCATAATTTTGCCGGCAGCGGTGAACCCAGCAGCCATCTTGCGCCCCACCGGTTCGTAAACTTTCTGCATAACCACGATCAGGCCGGTAACCGCCTGCGGGGCGAGCGGCTGCGTTCCCTGATACAACGTCCCCTTTTCGATACGCTTGAGACGATCCTCCTCCTTGCCCCGCAGACGCCGCTGATGTTCATGGGCGACGACCATGGTTCGACCAACCCGTTCTTCTTTTTTTCCGACCACCCCGAAAACGACCGGGAGCAGGAGATCAAGAACCGGCTGAAACAGGCGGAAAGCTTCCAGGGCGAATTGCCGCCCGATGCCCCACAGGTGGTGTTGGATCCGAATGATCCGCACACGATGCAGGTCTCAACCCTGAAGTGGGATGAAGCGGAAACGACCGAGGGGAAGCTGGCGAGGGAAAGGATGAAGGCGTTACTTGAGAAACGACGTCGGTACATCTGGTCGCTCCTGCGCTCGGATTTCGAGAGGGGCGTTTCCCTAGACTGTGAGACGCAGTGTCTGGCGATCGACTGGTATTTCACAGCGGGGCGGCTGGAAATGCGCGCCAACCTTTCACCAAACCTCACCAGTCTTCCAGCTGTGCAGGGGGAAGCCTTTCTCCGGCACGGCAGTATCGAGGGCACGGACTATGGCGCTTATGCCCTGCAATTTGCGATCGGTGACCGCTGACAGGAGTAAGGAAAGAAAACGGCCGCGGCAATGTTTTGCGCGGCCGGTTCAATTCATTGGAAAAAGATTTCCGGCGATTCGCCGGAGAGGCTTTTCAGCGCATACGGTTGGTCGGACGAGCCGCCCGCTCGATGAGCAATCAGACTTTAATCGAGATTGCGCCGTAGCGATTCCCGCGCTCTGTTAACGCGGCTTTTGATGGTGCCCACGCGGCAGCCGCAAATCGAGGCGGCGTCCGAGTAACTCGTTCCGCCGGCGACCAGGAGCAGGGCCTTTTTCTGGTCCGTGTCGAGATCGCGGATCGCCCGCATGACCTCGTGATGCTGCACGCGCCATTCCTGATTGGCGGGCGTGGACATCGTCTGTTCGATGCCGACGGGAAGGCCGACACATTCGCGTTTGGAAACCTTGTAGCGGGTGCAGAACGTGTTACGCAGGATCGTGAAAAGCCACGACTTCAATGCGGTGCCGGGTGTAAACCCGTGCAGTGACCGCAGCCCCCGCAACATCGTCTCCTGAACGAGATCGTCGACATCCTCCTCATTTCTGACAAAGCGTCGGGCAAAAGCCGTTAAAGCCGGCGCCAGATCCGCAATGCCCGTGCGCAACACCTCCAGTTGCTCTTCACTCAATGTGTTTCCGGAAACTCCACTCACTGCGTGCTTGGTCATCTTCCCATCCTTTCACGATAGGCAAATGTCTCGGCCGGGCCTTGGTTGCAGTACGCCAGCGTACAATGGCGCAATATCCGCCGCCTTACTCCAGAAGGAGTGTCGCAACACGCGGGAACAGGGCGGCTTCAGAATGGTTAGGCAGCCATCAAGGAGGACGTCATGACCAAGGACGACAAGCTCAACCAAATCCACAAAGACAGCGAACCTCAATTCGCCCGCGGCAAAAAAACATCCGATAACAACGGCGTCGCGAGTGCAAAACCGAGGGTTATCACCGGCTCGGACGACGCGACCGCAAACAAATTACCTCCCGGCGCCAAAAAACCCGAGAAGGACTGGGACCTGAACTACGACGAGCGAGACAGTAATGAAGGCGATTTCAGGGGTTGACCTGACGGCTGGAGCCGCCGAAGCGTGTTCGCATCGGCGTCGAACCAGCTGCCAAAAACAAAGGGATGGAGCATTTCCCGTGCCGCGATGGTCACCGGAAATGCTTCAGGCCCTCACTTCGCCAGGTCCTCGATCGTCAATTCAATGGACTGCGGCTCAGCACCCTCCCGGGTTTCCACCCTGAGAACGCTGCCGGTGTTCAAGACGCCCTCAAGGACCGTCCGCTCGCCCACGACGATCTTGATCACTTTCGGGGTGGCGGCCTCGATGTTCAGGCTGTCTGCGGCTTCATGATCGACTTTCTGGGTCGTCTGGGTCACGGCTCGACCTCCTGTTGTTGGAAGATAGGCAGCCTAACCGCGCTCGGTCGGGCTTGTTCCCTCTTATCGATGCCAAACTGTCGGGAACTTCGACGGAGGACCCCGGTTAGGCCCGGACGCGGCGCAACTTGCCATCCCTCGATACGGAAGGAACTCCGACAATGAAGGCACTCACCTGGCACGGAAAGCACGACATTCGCTGTGAGAGTGTCCCCGATCCAAAAATCGAGCACGGCCGCGACGCAATCATTAAAGTGACGGCCTGCGCCATCTGCGGCTCGGATCTCCACCTCTATAATGGCATCATGCCCGACATGCATCGCGGCGACATCATGGGCCACGAGACCATGGGCGAAGTCGTAGAAGTCGGCAGGGACAACAAGGCGCTGAAGGTCGGTGACCGCGTCGTCGTTCCCTTTACCATTGCCTGCGGGGAATGTTTCTTTTGCAAAAGAGGATTTCATTCAGGCTGCGAGCGCAGCAACCCCAATCCACACAAGGTCAAGGAAATGTGGGGCAATTCCCCTGCAGGCCTGTTCGGCTATACCCACCTGCTCGGCGGTTTCAGCGGTGGACAGGCCGAATATATGCGGGTTCCATACGCCGATGTCGGGCCCCTCAAGGTTCCCGACGGGCTGACGGACGAGCAGGTCCTGTTCCTTTCGGATATTTTCCCGACCGGTTACATGGCAGCGGATTTCTGCAATATCCAGCCCGGTGATACCATCGCTATCTGGGGCTGCGGACCCGTCGGCCAGATGGCCATTCGCTCCGCCTTCCTTCTGGGTGCCGAAAGGGTGATTGCAATCGATTCCGTCCCTGATCGGATCGCCCTTGCTGCCTCTGCCGGCGCGCTCACGCTGAATTACCTGGATGAGGATATTTACGAGCGGATCATGGAACTGACCCATGGCCGAGGTGCGGATGCCTGCATCGACGCCGTGGGCACCGAGCCGGATCCGGCCGCAGGCTGGGATTCGCGGATTGACCGTATCAAGGTCGCGACCTTCATGGGGACGGACCGTCCGCATGTGTTGCGGCAGGCGATCTATTGCTGCCGCAACTTCGGCACCGTTTCGGTCGTCGGCGTTTACGGCGGTTTCCTCGACAAGATTCCGATGGGCTCGGCCATCAATCGCGGCCTGACCTTCCGGATGGCGCAGACGCCCGTGCAGGCCTATCTGCCCACTTTGCTGGAACGGATCGAGAAGGGCGAGATCGACCCGTCCTTCGTCATCACCCACCGCGCCGGCCTCGAGGATGGCCCCGATCTCTACAAAACGTTCAGCCATCGCGACGATGGCTGCATCAAGGTCGTTTTGAAGCCATAGGAGGCGAACATGAACCCGGATATTTCCCGCAAAGGGCTGGCCGTCGTTACCGGCGCTTCCTCCGGCATCGGATACGAGCTGGCGCGATGCGCCGTGCAGGATGGTTACGACCTCATCGTGGTGGCTGACGAGACGGAAATCGAAAGCGCAGCAGCCCGGTTGCGGGCAGCGGGCACAGAGGTGGAGGCGGTGCAGGCCGATCTTTCCACGCAGGCAGGCGTCGAGAAGCTCCTCTCCCGCATCGCAGCGGACGGACGGCCAGTCGACCTGTTGTTTGCGAATGCTGGACAGGGGCTGGGCGATGGCTTCCTCGACCAGCAAATGGAGGCGATTCAAAGGGTGATAGCCACCAATATCAGCGGCACAGTGGCGCTGGTCCATGCGATCGGCAACGGCATGCGACAGCGCGGCAGCGGGCGGATTCTGTTCACCGGCTCAATTGCAGGCTTCATGCCCGGCACCTTTCAGGCCGTCTATAACGCCACGAAGGCCTTCATCAATTCCTTCTCTTTCGCACTTCGCGAAGAGCTCAACGGCTCCGGCGTCACAGTCACCTGCCTGATGCCGGGCGCAACCGAGACGGCGTTTTTCGAACGTGCTGACATGCTCGACACCCCGGTCGGCAAACAGAAGAAGGATGACCCGGGCTTTGTTGCGCAGGTGGGTTACGAGGCCATGATGAATGGAGAGGGCGACGTCGTCTCCGGCTGGAAAAACAAGCTGACGACCGCCGCCGCGAATGTAATGCCAGCCGAAACCCTTGCCAGACAGCATCGGAAAATGGCCGAGCCGGAGGGCGATTGATCTGCCTATGGCATCTTGAACTGCGGTGCTGCCCGGGAAGGCAGGGCCGCAAGCAGCATCTCCGTCGTACACACCTGCAACTGCGTCGAGAAGCGGCCGGAGAGAAGCTCCAGCGCTGCATCATGTGTCGCATCCGTGCCACTGCACAGTGCATCTTCTGCAAGAATGACATGAAAACCCTGGTCTATCGCTCCCAGAACGGTGGCAAGAACGCAGACGTCCGTCTCTCCGCCCGAAATCACCACCGTCGAGACCTGCTCCTTCCGCAGAATGTCGGCAAGGCCGCCGTGCTGCCATGGCGAATAGACGCTTTTTCGAAAGACACGGGCGGGTGGACTGTAACGGGACAACGACGGAATGATCTCAATGAGTTCAGGGGCTAGTGCCTCCCGCGTCATCATCGGCCACTTTTCATAGTAGACGCGCCAGGCACCGGGCGCGCCAGCGACGGTTTCAGGTGGCACAAAACAGGTGAAGATGCAGCGCGCCGGATCGGCCTCAACCACCGCCTCCACCGCTTCGCTGATGCGGTCCATCCATTCGACGTGCCACGGCGTATCCTCCGCGAAGACACGCTGCATATCGACACACAGGTGGCGCCAGTCTCCATCGGGCGAAAATTCGACCATCCTTCTCCTCCTTACCTCCTGATTTGACCATGAGAAACAGGCCTTGGCGCCAGGGATAGAGCAGGATGAGGTGTGGACGGATGCGAACCGCGAAACAGCCCCATGGTTCAGCCTCGCATGAAAGAAGAACAGTTTTTACCTGTAGGTGTCGCCGCTCCGGGCGGCACCTACCGTTAACGACCGGCTTACGCCGCCTTGGACTTGCCCTTGACGTTGGCGCTCGCCTGCGCGAGCGACGACAGGGCGGTATCCGTCGCACTTTCTTCGCCAAGCGTCTGCTCAAACAGCTTGGCCGCTTCCTTCATGCCGAGTTCGGTCGCCCAGGTTTTCAAGGTTCCATAGCGGGTGATCTCGTAATGCTCCACCGCCTGCGCCGAAGAGATCAGCCCGGCATCGAGTGCGGGCGAGCCCTTGAATTCCTCCATGATCTCTTCGCCTTCGGCGATGATGCCCTGGATCGCCTCACAGGTCTTGCCACGTGCCGGCTTGCCCAGTAGCTCGAAGACGTTCTGCAAACGCTCGACGTGAACCTCGGTCTCATCCCGATGCTTTTCGAACGCGGCCTTCAACTCGGGCGACTGCGCAGCCCGCGCCATTTTCGGAAGCGCCTTGAGAATTTGGCGCTCGGCAAAATAAATGTCCTTCACCGTGTCGAGGAAAAGGTCTTCCAATGTCTTCTCAGCCATTTTTAGTCTCCTGTTGCTGTGGTTGGTGAGTGCGAAATCAGTTGCTTCTTCATTGATCACTGACGGGGATGGAGGCCTTGCCGAGCTTCACGGACGGCTCGCGCCCCCAGACCCGGAGCTTGCCGAGCTCGGACACGAAAGCCGCAAGGCCGCCTTCGCCCGGCAAGGCCAGCACCCCTTCGTCCATGGCATCAGCGATTCCCGCTTTTTCGAGCAGCGGCAGCGCCGACTGGTCGTAACCGATGAATTTGCAGTGCTGGAACGCGTCCGCGACGAAATCGCGGGCCGTGGCTTCCTTGACCAGTTCGTCGATCGCCGCCGCCGATGTCAGCAGCGCAACCGCGTCGAAAAGCACGGAAGGTCCGCCATCGATCATATGGTGCGCCTCGATGAAGGTGCCGTCCGCCGCGGTTACGCCGCCCACCTTTGGGGCGATCAATTCGAACACGGCTTTTTCTGCCGTTACGGCTTTTGTCAGACCCTTCAGCAGTTTTGTGTCGACACCATCGGTAACGAGGATACCGAGCTTGCGACCCTCGAACCTTTTGGGGCCCCTCTCAACGATGCTGAGCGCTGGCGAAGGCTCCAGGTCCTGACGTGTCGGCATGGCGGCATCAGCCGCCTTCGGCATGGTTTTAAAGCCAAGCTTCTGCGCAACCGTGGCGGCCAGGGTCTCATCGATGTTGAGAAGATGGGCTACCATCCTCTCGCGGATGACGGGAGTTTCCACCTTGCTGAGTTCGAAGGTGAGCGCAGACGCGATGTGGCGCTGCTCCGGCGGGGTCTGACTGATGTAGAACTGCCGCGCCTGACTATAGTGATCGGCGAAACTCTCCGGCCGCAGCCTCGCCTTTGTCCCCTGCTCCTGCGAAGGGAAATGGCGGAAGCCGCGCTCCGGCGATTCCCGCGGGCCCTCACCGAAGGAATTCGGCTGGTAATTGGCCCGGCCGGTCGGGTTGCGCATCGCCATATGGCCATCCTGCTGGAAATGCGCGAAAGGACACTTGGGCGCGTTGATCGGCAGATGCGTGAAATTCGGGCCGCCCAGACGCTTGAGCTGTGTGTCGAGATAGGAAAAATTCCGCCCCTGCAGCAGGGGATCATTGCTGAAATCGATGCCCGGCGGCACGTTCTGCGTCATGAACGCCACCTGCTCGGTCTCGGCAAAGAAGTTGTCCGGCATGCGGTCAAGAACCAGCCGTCCGATCGGCTTTGGCGCCAGTATCTCTTCAGGGATGATCTTGGTGGGATCGAGGACGTCGAAATCGAAGCTGTCGGCGAAATCCTGGTCGAACAGCTGCACCTGCAGCTCCCATTCCGGGAAATTGCCGGACTGGATCGCATTCCAGAGATCGCGCCGGTGGAAATCGGGATCGGCGCCGTTGATCTTGACCGCCTCGTTCCAAGCCACCGACTGCAAGCCGAGCTTCGGCTTCCAGTGAAACTTCACGAAGGTCGATTCTTCCTTCGCGTTGACGAAACGGAAGGTGTGCACGCCGAACCCTTCCATGAACCGGAAGGAACGCGGAATTGTCCGGTCTGACATGATCCACATGACCATGTGCATGCTTTCCGGCGTGAGGCTGATGAAATCCCAGAAGGTGTCATGCGCCGTCTGCGCCTGCGGAAACGCCCGGTCGGGCTCCTGCTTGGCAGCATGGACGACATCTGGAAACTTGATTGCATCCTGTATGAAGAAAACAGGAATGTTGTTGCCGACGAGGTCCCAGTTCCCTTCTTTCGTGTAAATCTTCACGGCGAAACCGCGCACATCCCGCGCAAGGTCGGCCGAGCCCTTGTTGCCGGCAACCGTCGAAAACCGCACGAAGGCCGGGGTCTTTTCACCGGCCCGTTGGAAGAGATCGGCCTTGGTATGGGCGGCAAGGGAATCGTAAGTTTCGAAATAGCCATGCGCGCCATACCCGCGGGCGTGAACCACGCGCTCTGGAATCCTCTCATGGTCAAAATGGAAAAGCTTCTCGCGGAAATGGAAATCATCGATGAGAAGGGGCCCGCGAGGCCCCACCCGCAGCGAATTCTGGTCGTCCGCAACCGGCCCGCCCTGGGCAGTGGTGAGCACCGGCTCGCCACCGCTGGCGGTCTGGTGCAGTTCGCCCCCCGCACCGCGGACGAGCTTTTGGTCATGAATGGTGACGGTGGCGGATGAAATGGATTCTGGTTTCTTGGCCATGGGAGCTCCTGAGGGCGTTGACCGGGGGCCTTGTGCAAGCCAGACCCCCGGATGACAGGCTTCGCGTCAAAGCACCGATCGACGGTAGCGACTGCGCTCCTGCTCGATGTCTTCCGCGGCATAGGGCCTCGCTGTCTCGTCGAACCTCGTCCAGCCCTGTTCGCGGTAGGCGGCGCGCCGCTCCGACGGATCAACCCAGCCCTGCCGCTTGAGGACCGCTTCAGCTTCCGGAACCAGGTTGTCCTCGACACGGGCCGTGACGAGCGTACCGCCCCGGCGCACCCCTTCGGCATAGACATGGGCATCGTCTTCGGAGACACCCGAGCGGGTCATGGCGCCGATCAGCCCGCCGGCTGCGCCACCGGCGACAGCACCACCTGCGGCGCCCACAGCCGTCGCGGCAAGCCAGCCCGCTGCGACCACGGGGCCGACGCCCGGTATCGCCATCAAACCAAGGCCGGTCAGCAGGCCGCCGGCGCCGCCCACAAGAGCGCCAATGCCGGCACCCGTGCCTGCGCCTTCCGCGGCCTTGGTCTCATCCTCGCCATGCCGCCTGTCGGCGTTGCTGCCAACGATACTGATATCGCTGGAGGGCACGCCCGCTCTCTCCAGTTCGGAAACGGCAGCGCTCGCATCATCATAGTCGTCGAAAAGTCCGGTTACGGTTCTCATGTCATTTCTCCCAAATGCTGCGCGCCTTACTTGGCGACGACGTTGCCCTGATAATCGAGCGCGACGGTTACGGCCTTGCCGTCTTTCATGCCCGATGCCATCCACACGCCCTTGTCGTCCTTCTTCAGATCCTTGACCTGCGTGTACCCTGCTTCTTCCATCCGCTCCTTGGCCTGCGCCTCGGTGAAGCTGTTGGCACCTTCGACGGGCGCTGTCGGGTTATTGACACCCGGGGTGGCAACCGCCGGCGTGTCGCCACCCGGATTGGCGGTGGGTGCCTGCTGGGCAAAGGCAGACAGCGCACCGCTCCCGAGAAGCAAAGCCACAAAAACAGTCTTTTTCATTGGGATTGTTCCTCCGCTTGCATCGTTGATCTCATGCTCCCAGAAACTTCCCGCGAGACGAGAAAACCTTCCTGAGCCAGCACGGACGCCTCCCGAACAAAGCGGCATGCGGAGAGTTCCGAAAATATTTCGCAGCATCAGGAGAAGCGGTTTTGGATCGCACGGCGGCGTTGCCATGAGTAGCAACCGCCCGGGACAGCGCCGAAAACGAAAGACCTCATTCTTTGCTTGCGGGATATTGGCTGTTCTTCAGGAGACCGGCCAGATGCACCGTGTTGCGCGCCAGCATGCTGATCATGGTTTTTACCGCATCAGGCGTCTCATCCAGATCGACGAAATTCGTCGACCCCATCGCCTCTCCCACCCAATAGGCAACCGCATTCGCGGGGATGGTGAAGCCGACGTCGTTCAGGGCCTGGAAGATCTCAGCAGAGACATGGTGCGCCCCATCCTCGTTGCCGACGACCGCCACGGCAGCCACCTTTCCGTAGGACACCATACGTCCCTGCGCGTCGGTTTCCTCCAGAAAGGCATCCATACGCTCCAGTGCTCTTTTGCAGACACTGGAGGGCTGGCCGAGCCATATCGGCGTACCGACAAGTAAAATGTCCGCCGCCAGTATCTTCTTTCGAATGGCCGGCCAGGCATCTCCCTCCCCCTCGTCTGAGCTGACGCCCGGTTTGATGTCATGATCGGCAAGCCAGACGGTCTCGGTCTGAACCCCCAGAGTGCCGAGCTCCTGAACGATCAGGTCGAGTAGGCTTCCCGTCGAAGACGGCTCTTCCGACGTTGAGGATTTGAGGGTCGCATTCAGGGCAATGGCTTTAAGAGACATCATGTTTCCTTCTGTCAGCGGTCCTTGCCGCATGGTGTTTTCCGGTGATCATGGCTTGTCTGGCTGAGGACCATGCCCGCCCCAAAGCCAAGGCGTTAGCGTCGGGACAGCAACCGCGACATGGCGTGATGCGGCGGCGGCTTTCCGCCTTCAGCACAGCCATTTTCCTTTTCGAGGCGGGCGCGAATTTCCTCGATTTCGTTCTCGGTGAGATGCTCGATGCCGATGAAATCCCCCCTTGCCTGCTCAACGGCCCGCAGCAATTCATCCAGTTTCGCTTCCATCGCCGCCGAATCCCTGTTTTGCGAATTCTGCACGAGGAAAATCATCAGGAAGGTGACGATGGTCGTGCCCGTATTGATGACCAGTTGCCAGACCTCTGAAAATCCGAAGAGCGGTCCGCTAATGCACCAGACGATCACGGTCCCAAGTGCGACTACAAAGGCCGTCGGCGAACCGGAAAACGACGCAATACGGCTCGCAAATTGCGTAAAGAACCTGTTCATGGCGCGCTGCACCTCATATCTTACGATGCCGACGCACCTGTCAGATCAGCCAGAGGCGGTGTGGTCCGATACGATGCGCTGCATGTCCTCGCTTCGAACAACGAAGACGCGCAATGGTTCCGGAACGCCGGCGGCGTGAGCGCGCCGGATTTAAGCCTTTCAGCCCTGCGAGGCGCGCAAAGCCATACTTGCCGCGCGAAAAAATGCAGCGCCTGAATGCAAATTTTTTCGGAACAATCTGGAGATGGTGAAGTTACCCTCCTTCAGGAGGAGGACCATCCATGAACAGAAAAGCCGTTTTTGCAGGCACTGCCGCCGTTCTGTCGATGCTTTTTTCCAGCGCGGCGCTCGCCCAGACCGACCTTACGATGTGGTATCACGGTGCTGGCAACGTCGAAGAGCGCAAGATACTGGCTGGCATCATTGAGGACTTCAATTCGTCCCAGTCCGAATGGCGCGTGTCTCTTCAGGAGTTTCCGCAAAACGCCTATAACGAATCCGTCACCGCCGCAGCACTTTCCAACAAGCTGCCTGACATCCTCGACGTAGACGGGCCGAACATGCCGAACTGGGCATGGTCCGGTTATCTTCAGCCGTTGCAGATCGACGAAACCAAGCTCGCCAATTTCCTCCCGGGTGCGATCGGAAAATGGGGCGACAAGCTCTACTCCGTCGGGCTTTGGGATGCCGCCGTCGCGGTGTTCGCCCGCAAATCCGTTCTCGATGAAAATGGCATCCGCATCCCGACACTCGACCAGCCATGGACCGGCGAGGAGTTTAATGCGGCGCTCGATAAGCTCGCGGCGAGCGGCAAGTTCGATTATGCGATCGACCTCGGCATGGCCGACAAGACGGAATGGTACAGCTATGCCTTCACCCCGTTTCTGGAAAGCTTCGGCGGCAGCCTGATCAACAAGGAAAATTATCAAACTGCCGAAGATGCCCTCAACGGAGACAATGCCATCAAGTTCGGGGAATGGTGGCAGGCGCTGTTCCAGAAGAAACTGGCACCCGGCACATCACAATCGCCCGCCGACCACGAAACCCGGTTTCTGGAGGGAAGGCATGCCCTGCAATGGATGGGCAACTGGGTTGCGGTGAAAGCGCTGGAGAAATACGGGGACGATCTGCTGTTTCTCCCCGCGCCGGATTTTGGCAACGGCCCGAAAATCGGTGCCGGGTCCTGGCAGTTCGGCGTATCGGCCGCCAGCAAACATCCGCAGGGAGCCTCCGCCTTCATTGAGTTTGCCATACAGGACAAATATCTTGCGCAGTTTTCCGATGCGATCGGTCTGATCCCTGCCACCTCTTCCGCCGCACAGATGACTGAGAACTACAAGAAGGGCGGACCGCTTGAAGTTTTCTTCGAACTTTCCAAACGCCAGGGGACCCTGCGCCCGGTGACGCCGGCCTACGCCTTCATGTCGCCGGTCTTTGCCAAGGCTGTGTCGGATATAGCCAATGGTGCTGATGTTGCCGACACGCTGGACAACGCGACCGACGAGATAAACAACAACATCGAGCGCAACGCCGGTTACAAGCCCAAATAGGGCCGAGATTGGGAAGCGATCAATGGCGTTCTTCTCGTCCAAGGAGAAACTTTCCCGCGACGGCTTGACGGGCTGGCTGATGGCCGCACCGGCGATGGTGCTGATTGGTCTCTTTCTGATCACGCCCTTCCTGCTCGGGCTGGGTTTCTCCTTCACCAACCAGCGGCTGACCTCCCCCAACCCGACGGAATTTGTGGGCTTTGAAAATTACACCCGGCTGCTCGGAGTTGGGGTCCTCGCGCTCGAGCCGGAGCGTAAGGCGGATGGAAGCCTCAAGCAGGATGCTGACGGCACGCTCTCCTATCCGCGCCTCCGCAGCTTTACCCGCGGAAACCGCGATTATCCGCATCTCGACGGAATGCGGGAATATAAAAGTTTTACCTGGGGTGAGAAACAGATCGTCATTCTGGCGCGCGACGTCGTGTTCTTGACGGCGCTTGTCAATACGCTCTCCTTCGTGGCGGTCGTTGCTCCCGTTCAGGCGGCGCTGGCGTTGTTTCTCGCAGTGCTGGTCAACCAGAAAATTCCGGGCGTCACGGTTTTCCGCGCGGTCTATTTCATGCCCGTCGTTCTGTCCGTCGTCGTGGTGGCGCTGCTCTGGCGGTTTATCTATGCCGCCGATAACGGTCTTCTGAACAGTGTTCTTGGCCATATGAGTTTCGGCCTGTTTCAACCTGTCGACTGGCTCGGCCGAACCGATACGGCTCTTTGGGCCATTCTGGTGATGTCGGTCTGGCAGGGCGTCGGTTTCCACATGGTTATCTGGCTTTCGGGCCTGCAGACCATTTCCCCTGATCTTTATGAAGCCGCTGATATCGAAGGCGCCAGCCGTTGGCAGAAGTTCAGCATGATAACCTGGCCGCTCCTGCGCAATACCGCCGTCCTCATCGTCATCGTCATCACCATGCAAGCCTTTGCGCTATTTGCGCAGATCGACGTGATGACCAAGGGCGGACCGCGCGACGCAACGCAAAGCATCGTCTATCAGGCCGTCGAGCGCGGCTACAGACAGCAGGATATTGCAGCGGGATCAGCAATCTCGGTCGTGCTGTTCCTGCTTGTCCTGTTGATCTCGCTGGTGCAGCGCTATCTTACACGGGAGAAACAGTGATGCAGGCAGGACAACGCAAAAGCCGTGCGTTCCTCATCGGCAACTACCTGCTGATGCTCGCCTTTGCGGCGATCTTCATCCTGCCCCTGCTCTTCATGGTTTTTTCGTCGCTGAAGCCAAACGAGCAGCTGTTGCGGGATGCGACGTCCCTGCGGGCATTCATGCCGGTGGGTGATCTGTCGCTCGAAAACTACACGGCGGCTTTTGCGCGCGCGCCAATTGCGACCTTCATATTCAACTCGGTACTGGTAACGGGCGTAACCGTCTTCCTCGCCCTGTTACTCGGCTCTCTGGCAGCCTTTGCCTTCACCTATCTGAACTGGCGCGGAAAAGACGTCCTCTTCTCCGTCATTCTGGCCACCCTCATCATCCCTTTCGAGACGATCGCCGTGCCTCTGCTCCTGGAGGTCAATAATCTGCCATGGATCGGCAGCGAAGGCTTCACCTGGGGATGGCTGAATTCATGGCATGTGCAGATCATTCCCTGGATAGCCGACGGGCTGACGATTTTCCTCTTCGTTCAATATTTCAAGGATTTGCCGAAAGAGCTCCTGGAGGCGGCGCGCATTGATGGCGCAAGCTGGCTGCGGATTTACGCGCAGGTGGTGATGCCGCTCAGCGGCCCCGTTATCGCTACGGCCGCGATCCTGAAATTCCTTGTGATGTATAGCCAGCAATATCTTTGGCCCCTGCTCGTCACCCAGTCCGAGGCCTACCGGCCGGTGATGGTGGGCCTGCAATATTTCTTCCAGCTCAATACTCCCTGGGGCGAAGTCATGGCCTACCTCACCATCATCACGCTGCCCGTCCTTATCTTCTACCTCCTCCTGCAAAGGCTGTTCATCTCCAGCATCGCCGCGAGCGGGATAAAGGGGTAACGATGTTTGCATATGCGCCCGACAGGAATGCAGGTGCCATTGAACCAATCTGCAGCGTTTGCGTTGAGCGATTGAACTGACTGACTGGTGTCAGCAACATCGCATTAGTCCCAGCTAAATGTTCGAAGGCAGGGTCATCTCGACCGCACAGCCTCTCTCGATCAGGCATACCGATAAGGCGCAAAAACCGCTCAAAGAATTATCACAATCGCGACACGCGAAATCTTTAGGCACCCCGCTTGCGGAATGCAAAGCTTCGTGCTTGTATAGACAACTTCAAGGGATGCTCGAGGGTGACCAATATCCTTGGCTACAGAGGATTGTGTGCGTGATAACGTTCGATCGGGTGAGCAAGCATTATCGTGGAGCAACAACGGCTGTAGACAATCTGTCGCTGACCGCCCCCACCGGAAAACTGACGATTTTTGTTGGCCCGTCAGGCTGCGGCAAAACCACGTCGCTGCGCATGATAAACCAGCTAATCACGCCCTCATCCGGGTCGATCCTTCTTGATGGCGAGCCGACGGACAAGATGGATGTCGCCCTGCTGCGGCGTCGGATCGGTTACGTCATCCAGAACGCCGGTCTTTTTCCCCACCGAACGGTGGTGCAGAACATTGCCACCACGGCGCGCCTGAACGGCACCCCCAAGCAGCAGGCGCTCCGTATCGCCCACGATCTGCTGGAGCGCGTGGGACTGTCTGCTTCCTTTGCCGATCGTTACCCATGGCAGCTATCCGGTGGCCAGCAACAGCGGGTGGGCGTTGCCCGCGCTTTGGCGTCGGATCCGAAGTTCATGTTGATGGACGAGCCTTTTAGTGCCGTCGACCCTGTCGTTCGGGCACAGTTGCAGGATGAGTTCCTGAGACTTCAACGCGAGATCGGCAAGACCATCATCATGGTGACGCATGATATCGACGAGGCCCTGAAGCTTGGCGATCAGGTCGCCGTTTTGCGCACCGGCGGCACGCTGGCACAGATCGCCACGCCACAGGAGCTCCTGGCGCGGCCGGCGGATGATTTCGTCGCAGACTTCATCGGCCGGGACCGCGGTTATCGAATTCTCGGATTTGCCGAGTTTAGAAATGGTGTCGCCCTTGGCAAGGAACCCACGGCACCGCTCGGCACCGACCCCGCGTCGCTTCGGCAGAACGCCACGGACAGGTGGGTCCTGATTACGGATGCCGCAAACCGCCCACTCGGCTGGGTCGATAGTGAGAGCATCAAGGGCCCTGTTCGCGACGGCGATCTCAATCTCAGCGGAACGCTCGCGGTAGAGGGCGGAAGCCTGCGGCATGTTCTCGACGCAGCGCTGAGTTCGCCATCCGGCCGCGGTGTCATTGTCGGTCCATCGGGTGAACTCGTCGGCACAGTCACCCTGCCTGATGTTGTGTCCGCCATCGAAGCCGCGCGCAACGCACGTCAGGGCCTGCGATCATGAGATTTGACTGGTTATACCGTGAATCCGGCCGCATCGCCGAACTGTTTGCCTGGCACATCTGGCTTTCAGTCATCCCCGTCGTGATCGGCCTCATTCTGGCGTTGCCGCTCGGCTGGCTCGCGCAACGGGCAGGTTTTTTCCGCTCAACCATGCTTGGCGCCGCCGGGCTGCTTTACACCATTCCCTCGCTCGCGCTCTTCGTGCTTCTTCCCCTCGTGTTGGGCACACGCATCCTCGATCCACTCAACGTCGTCGTCGCACTGACGATATATGCGCTGGCACTTTTGGTGCGCACCGTCAGCGACGGACTTCAGTCGGTGTCTCCGGATGTCGTGCAGGCCGCAAACGCGATGGGTTACCGGCCGCTCAAACGTTTGCTCTTCGTCGAGCTGCCGCTGGCCGTTCCCGTCATTGCAGCTGGCTTGCGCGTGGCGGTGGTCTCGAATGTCAGCATCGTGTCGGTCGCAGCGCTCGTGGGCACGCCCCAGCTTGGCCTGCTGTTTACGCAGGGGCTGCAACTGCGGTTCCTGACGCCCATCATCGCAGGCATTATCCTGTGCATCGTTCTGGCGGTACTTCTGGATGCCATTGTGCTATTCATTGCGCGTCGTCTCACGCCATGGCAGGCAGGAGGTGCTGAAAAATGATTGACTGGTTCTCAGACCCCGCACACTGGATGGGCAATGACGGTGTTTTGGCGCTTGTGCTGCAGCATCTGATCTATAGTTCAATTGCGCTATTCTTCGCCTGCCTGATCGGCCTGCCGATCGGCCTTTATGTCGGACATACCGGACGGGGTGTGTTTCTCATTGCTGGCCTCGCCAATGCCCTTCGCGCGCTTCCAAGCCTTGGCCTCATCGTTCTGCTGGTGATCCTGTTCGGTCCCGTCTTTTCGTCGGACATGGCCTTCATCGTGCCCAGCATCGTCGTTCTGGTGCTTCTGGCGGTGCCGCCGATCATGAACGGCACATATGCCGGCGTGGCGGCGGTTGATCCGGCCGCCGTTGATGCAGCGCGCGGCATGGGTAAACGCCCACTCGACATTCTTTTCGACGTGGAACTGCCATGTGCGTTGCCACTGATCTTTTCGGGGCTGCGCAGTGCAACATTGCAGATCATCTCGACTGCAACCATTGCCGCTTACGTGTCGTTGGGCGGACTGGGCCGGTTGATTATCGATGGGCGGGCGCAAAACGATTATTACCAGATGGCGGCCGGCGCCGTGCTCGTTGGCGTTCTGGCGCTTGCCGTCGATCTTACCATAGGAATTATTTCGAAGCTCACGATCTCACCCGGCCTGGCGCGCCGCCACTAGGCTCGGCATGCCTGAAAGACAGACGCATTTTCATCCAAGTCAAAAACAACAGGAGCAGCTGCATGGCATTCAGGATCTTTAAAGCCGCTGGCGCATTGGCCTTGGTGGCGCTTTCGGCGACCACATCATTTGCCCAGACCGACCCGCTTGGAGCTGCCCCGGCGGCTCGGACGGACACCTCGACCATTATCGTCGGCTCTGCTGACTTCCCCGAAAGCCAGCTTCTGGCGACCATTTATGCCAAGGCGCTCGCCGCAAAGGGCATCAAGGTCGAGACGAAACTGAGCATCGGCAGCCGCGAGGTCTACATCCCCGCCCTGCTCGACGGCTCGATCGATCTCCTGCCCGAATATGCGGGCGCGACACTGAGCTATCTCGACAAGAACGCCACCGCACACTCGCCAGCCGACGTGGCGGCTGCGCTCAAGGCCGCTCTGCCAAAGGGCGTGTCGATGCTCACACCCTCTGAGGCGCAGGACTCGGACGGTGTTGCCGTGACACGCGCGACCGCCGAGAAATACAAGCTGAAGACAATCGCCGATCTGGCCCCAGTCGCCTCCGAGCTGGTGCTCGGCGGTCCACCCGAATGGAAAACCCGCAAAGAGGGTATAATCGGGCTCAAGGACATCTATGGCCTGGAGTTCAAGTCCTTCAAGTCGCTCGATGTCGGCGGTCCTCTGACGCTCTCCGCGCTGGTGAACGACCAGGTGCAGGCCGCAAACCTGTTCTCGACCGATCCCGCCATCGCCGCCAATGATCTCATCGTTCTGGAAGATGTGAAAAACCTGTTCCCAGCCCAGAACATCGTCCCTGTCATCGCGACGCCGAAGGTGAACGACGTCGTGACGACGACGCTTGACGCCGTCTCCGCAGCCTTGACCACCAAGGACCTCATCGTCATGAACGGTCGCCTTGCCAATCACGACAGCTTCGATGTGGTGGCCGAAGAGTGGCTCACGGCCCACAAGTTGAACTGACCTGATCTGCGGGTATGGCAGCTCCATACCCGCAGACGCTTCCCCTACACTCAGGCGCCGACACGGGCGGCCTTGACACCCCAGCGCCTCGGAACGCCATGCACACGGTAAAGCAACAGGTTGACATCAGGCAGGACGAAGCAGCTGCTACCCCGCCGCTTTACGTCAAACTGAAGGACTACGTTCGCAGCCGTGTTGAAACAGGCGAGTGGGCCATCGGCCAGCGCGTGCCATCTGAAAATGAATTGGTGGACATGCTTGGGGTCAGCCGGATGACGGCTAACCGTGCCCTGCGCGAGCTTGCGGATGAGGGATTCGTGGTCCGTGTCCGTGGCAAAGGCTCGTTTGTCGCCAGCAAAAAGCGGACGTCCCAGTTTCAGAGCGTTCCCAACATCGCCGACGAGATTACCCAGAATGGCGGCATACACTCGGCAAAGATCATTCTGCTTCGCACGGAGACAAGCGATACGGATCTCGCAGAAGCGCTCTCTGTCGATGTCGGGGCAACGGTCGCACATTCAATCATCGTCCACGCTGAAGATTCCGTTCCGATGCAGATCGAAGATCGTTTCGTCAACCACGAGATCGTGCCGGATTACGTCAATCAGGATTTCAACACGAGGACGCCAAACGGCTATCTCACTGCAGTGGCACCCATTATCAGGGCTGAACAACATATCGAGGCTGTTACGGCGCAGCCGTGGGAGTGCAAATTGCTGGCAATTTCCAAGGCCGAGCCCTGCCTCTTGGTGCGACGCCGGACCTGGTCCGAAGTGGGGGTCATCTCGTCGGTTCGGCTGCTCTATCCCGGAAGCCGCTACCGTCTTTACAGCACCTGACATTCCCAAATGTCAGGCCCAGCATCCCGACCATCCATTGGAACCTGCAATGCCTCTTTCGCCTGTCCTGCCTTCCGCCCCGGAGAAAAACCTGTGACCGTCTTGCTGGACAAAGGCCTGACATGGCGCGACGTTGCCCTCGTGAGCCAGGGGGATCATCTCGTTCTCTCAGACGACGCCTATCAGCGGATCGAAAGGGCAAGTCGGATTGTCGAGAGCATCGTTGAGAACGGTGTTCGCGCCTATGGCATCAGTACCGGCGTTGGCGCCCTGTCGGACACGGTCGTCGATCGCGCAGCGCAGGGGAAACTCTCCCGCAGCATCGTTCTCAGCCACGCCTGCGGCGTCGGCCCGTTGCTCGGCCGGACCGAAGTGCGCGCGATCATCGCGGCACAGATCGCCAACTTCGCCCATGGCCATTCCGGTGTTCACAGGGATGTCGTCGCCTATCTCACGAAATTTCTGGAGCACGACTGCGTTCCTGATGTTCCCTCAAAAGGGTCAGCCGGCTATCTGATCCATAATGCTCACATCGCACTCGTGCTGATCGGCGAAGGTTCGGCTAAGCTCGCCGGCAAACCGCTGAGCGGCAGCGACACCCTGGCGGCCATGGGCCTTGAACCGCTCGTTCTTGGCGCCAAAGAAGGTCTCAGCCTTGTTAACGGCACGGCCTGTTCCACGGGGCTTTCCAGTGTCGCTCTAGCGCGCGCAGAACGGCTCTTCGATTGGGCCGACGCGGTAGCCGCACTGACGCTTGAAGCCGCTGGCGGACAGATGTCGGCCTTCGCGGAACCTGTGCTCTTGCTACGCACGTCACCCGGCATTGCGACTGTCGGTGAATCCATCCGTTCCCGCCTCGAAGGCAGCGGTCTCATCGAAGCGTCGCGAGGCAGGCGGACACAGGATGCTCTCAGCCTGCGCGCCATTCCCCACGCCCATGGTGCGGCGCGCGATGTGTTCGATAGCTGCGCGACCATTGTCAACCGCGAACTGGCCTCGGTGACAGACAACCCGGCGATCGCCGGGACCCCCGACGAGCCGATGGTGTGGTCGCAGGCTCACGCGGTAGCGCCGGCGCTCGGGCAGGCGGCCGATAGTCTCGCCATCGCAGTTGCGCAAATCGCGGCCATGAGCGAACGGCGCATCGACCGGCTCGTCAACCCGCTGGTGAGCGGGCTTTCGCCATTTCTCGCCTCCGATCCTGGCAGCCATTCCGGTTTCATGATCGCGCAATATACCGCAGCAGCCCTTTCCAACGAAAATCGCCGGCTTGCAGCGCCCGCCTCGACCGACGGAGGACTGACCTCCGCTCTGCAGGAAGACTTTCTGGCGCATCCGACCGCCGCCGCCAGCAAACTTCTCACGATGATCGATAATGCCGAATATATCCTGTCGATTGAATGGATGGCGGCGACGCAGGCGCATGATCTGGTCGCATCCGTTGCGGCAAGGGCGGCAGGCACCGACGCACTTCATCGCCTGCTCCGCGCCCATCTTCCGCCCTATGCGGATGATCGACCGCTATCGGCGGATATCGAGGTTGCCCGCTCCCTGATGATACGGAACACGCCGCCATCCTGAAACATGGCGGCGTTGCCGGCAGTTCGGGCAGGCCGGGCATCCCTCTTGGCTTCTTCGCTACAGAGGAAGTTTTACACCCAGGGCCTTGGCGCCTATGAAAGGCAGTCCTTTGCGCCGCGCGGTCCAGCCAATGACGTGCAGGTGGGAAGCCACCGGCTCGTATCGCTGTGCAATCGCCCAGGATTTACAATCAATCGCGGCTAGATCGGCATCCCCGCGCCCGACGGCGATGAGCGACGCGCGATGCGAGCCTGTCTCCAGAAGGTCGCCGAACGTGTCGAGACTGTTGCCAGCAGCCTCCAAATCCCGCTTGAGGCTGAGGTAACCGGACAGGGACCGATGCTCGTTGAACGCCAGTCTTTTTTGATGGAAAAAGCTCAGCGGCAAAACTGCCTCGCCATCGTCGGACGGGCCGATATCGCCGCCGCCCTCACCGATACGGGCGATGATCGCGCTTGAGTAAAATGGACCCTTACCCCCTGCAATCCCGTCATAATTGCTCTCGCCAATGACCTCCACATGATCTTGAAGGCCAAGCTCCATAGGACCCCAGCACGTCTGGGAGACCAGTAGGTTCGGGTGACGCCACAAGACCGCGAGATCCAGCATTTCGGGATCCAGTGTGGCAGGATCCGCCGCGATGATGGAGCCGTCATCCCCGCGAATGCCGCCGGGAACGGCTGGCATCTCTCCATTGCGCCGCACGAGACGCTCTGGAGCGTCGATGCCATGGGCGCGAAACGTCGCGCGCATTTCCGCCCATAAAGCGTCGGTCTCGGCACGCAATTCCGGCCAGTCATACATCGGCAGAGCCGCGATCAGGGTCACGTTGCAATATCCGTTCTCAGTGTATTCTCCGACATGACGTAGGCGACGACGTCTGTTGGCACATAGGCGACGGCCGGCGCCATTGCGACGGTCTCGGTCCGCCTCAAGGCGGGATGTACCACGGGCTCCTTTGCACGCAGGGCAAAGGCGCGGAAAACCTCGAAATAGTTGGCGAAGACATACCCCTCATTCATGGTCTGCCACTCGGCGCGGCGTGCTTTATACAGGGATGGTAGCCTGTACCATGCGGCAGTCGGCAGCTTGTGATGCACGAAATGCAGGTTGTTATAGAGAAACAGGGGGGCCAGAATGGAGTTTTCAACGATGATCGTGCGCCCGTCCGGACGTTCTGCCCATTGGTGCTCGCAGTAGGAGCGAATAGCGATGATGGAAATCCCGAGGTAGGCGGCAACGCCGATATAGAGCCAGAGGGGAATTCCAAATAGCAGCGATATGACGAACACCGTCGGAACCAGTCCGGCTAGATGCAGGGCCCAGGCATACATGACACGCCGGTCACCTTTGGCGATCTTCCGCCACTCCGATACCGTAAATCCGATCACCATCAATGGCGGTCCGATCAACAAGCGTCCAATCAATGTATTGTTCCACCCCAGCAGCGTCTTTAGAAACCCCGGCAGCTTCTCCCAGTCGCCCATAGCGCGATAGTAGCTTTCCGGATCATCGAACGGATCGGTCAGACGCTCATCGGCGTGGTGCTGAAGATGGGTCCGCTTGTAACTGCGGTAGGGATAAAAAATGCCGAGCGGTGCGAAGACCAGAGCTTCGTTAAGCCTTGCGTTGCGGGTCGGGTGCCCGTGCAAGACCTCATGCTGAAGCGATGAATGCAGGGCGACAGCGACACCCATCAAGACCAACGCCAGCAGCGGATAATGTGGATAGAGAGCGTATCCGGCTCCTCCCCAAAGACCGTAGCAGATCACCAGCAAGCCGACCGTTGGCCACTCTATTCTCAAACCCCTCGACCGGCGTCGGCCGATCAATTGTAGATGCCCATCCCTGGAAATTTCGCTCATTTCATGCCCCGACAAAATCTGATCGAGAGATTTTCATCGGAGGTCGCATGGCACAACGAGATTATGGTGACCAATCGTTGATTCTGATCACGAAAAGTAGAATATGATGACAATTGTAAACAATGAGGTGACTAGTGGACAAACGCGCTCTGTCAAATCTGTTTCGCGTCAGGCTGAGTGATCTCGTTACCCGCGCCGGCGTCAGTCATTCCGCTTTCGCAGCCGGCATAGGCATCGATCGGTCAGCCCTCTCGCAGCTTCTATCCAGTGATTCGGCGAGGCTTCCGCGCGTCGAAACGCTCCTGAATATTGCCGAGCGCCACTCGGTCTCGCTGGACTGGTTGCTCGGCATCTCGCACGATCCGGGCTTGATGGGAGAGTTACGTCCAAGTTTTGAAATAGAGGAAGGCGGCGAAGATTATACCGATACGCTCCTGATGAAATGGCATGCGGAGGCCGCCGGCTCCAAGATACGATACGTGCCGGCCCGCATTCCCGACCTTCTTCGAACACCGCAGATCATCGCATTCGAGGCAAAATCGGCGCATCAGAGCGTCAAGGCGCAGGCGAGCGAGACGGCCTTCCGGCTCGATTACAATCGCCAACCTGGCACAGACATGGAAGTGTGCATGCCACGCGAAACACTCGAAGCCTTTGCTGAGGGCCGCGGGATGTGGCGAAGGCTGAAAAAGGAAATCCGCGCCGAACAGCTTCAGTACATGTCGACACTCATCAACGAGCTCTATCCGTCCTTCCGCTTGTTCCTCTTCAATGAGAAGGAACGGTTCTCCGTACCCTACACGATCTTCGGATCGCAACGCGCTGCGATTTTCGTCGGCGGGATGTATCTCGTGCTGAACAACGCCGAATCCATCCGAAAGATGCAGCGGCATTTCGATGAGCTGATACGGTTCACCCGCGTCCACGCCCATCAAAGCGCGGATTTTGTACGAACGCTTGCGGTCTTATGATGCGCGGAGAAGGCAGCAGTCGCACGGTCCATGCCGAACGACATGCATCGGCAAAACAATGCGCTCACCAAACCAAAGCCACGTGAATGACCCACCGTCAGCAGTGACTTGTCATGTCGATCAGCTGAGGAAGCGTGTGGTCAGCAATCGTCTCGCCGGCGATTACCACTCCCCGCAGGCCAAATCCGTCAAACTCCCCCCGTCAAAAATATGCTTTCGCCGGTCATGAAACTGCACGCCTCGGACGACAGGAAGATCGCGGCGCCCACCATTTCCTGCGGATGCGCGGCCCGCGCCATCCAGTTGATGGTTCGCGTATACTCGGCCCAGGCTTCGGGGTCCCCATCACGACGATGGGCGTTGCGGTCCGTGTCAACGAGGCCGGGAGCGAGCGTGTTGAGCAGGACATTGTCGCGGGCGTAATCGCGTGCCTGACTCTGGATCAGATTATGCTGCGCCGCTTTGGTGGCGGCATAGGCCGTGACAATTGATTTGGGCCGCAGCTGGTTGATTGAGCCAAGCGAAACCACCCTGCCCCACTTACGGGCCGCCATGCGCGGAAGCACGGCCTGCAGCATGTCGACGGTGGAGCCCAGATTGACCGCAAGCTGAAACGTCAGATCGTCGTTTGTCAGCTCTGCCAAGGGCGCGTTGATCTGCGCGCTGGCATTGATGACAAGGATATCGACCGGGGCGATCTCTTCGGCGCGTCTTATCAGATCATGCCCGGCACCGGGCTCGGCGAGATCAGCCGCAAGTTCGCTCACGCTGGTGCCGCTTGCAGCGATTTTTTCCTGTACGGCAAGCGTCGAACCCGGCTTCACCCCGTGCAGGATGACATGTGCGCCCGCACCGGCGAGCCCTTCGGCGATCGCCGCGCCTATGCCACGGCTTGATCCCGTGACAAGCGCGGTGCGGCCCTTCAGGCCGAAGATAGTCTCCAGGGACATTGTTCAACCCTCAAACAAGGAAACGCGCGCGCCGGCAATGCCCGGTCGGCAGGAAAACAGACCGCCCGAGAGCGGCGCGTCAGCGAGTGTCGACGCCGGCAGGCGAGTGCGGGCGCTGGTGATGAACAGCGTCGTCAGATCCGGCCCGCCAAAAGCGATGCTGGTGGGGCGCGGCACCGGCATCTCGATCACCTGATCCAGCTTCCCGTTCGGAAGATAGCGACGCACCGACCAACCGTCCCATATGGCACACCAGACGCCGCCTTCCACATCCACGGCGAGACCGTCCGGCCGGCCGTCGGCGACGGGGATGCGCGCAAACTCGCGCCGGTTCGACAGCGCTCCTGTCAAAGGGTTGCAATCATAGGCGTGGATCAGACCGGGCACGGTATCAACGAAATAGAACGTTCTCCCATCCGGGCTCCAGCCGAGCCCGTTGGAGACGATGATGCCGCCCTCCTTGCGTTCGAAGGCGCCATCGGCATTGATACGATAAAGCGCACCGGTGGGTTTAGAGGCATCGATCCGCATCGATCCGACCCATATCGCGCCATCGGGCCCGCATTTGGCATCGTTCAAGCGGTTGTCCACGATACCCGCCTCAGGGCTGACAAAGGGCGTGAGGCGGCCGGATGGAAAATCAAGCCACTCAATCCCGTCCTGGGATGCCACCAGCAGACGGCCGCCGCCAACCGGAATGACCGCGCTGACCAGCTTGCCGGTCTCGCAGGTTTCGTTGCGACCGGTCGCCGGGTCGAAGCGATGAACGGCGGGGTGGAGAATGTCCACCCAATAGAGAGTGTTCTCCCCCTCATGCCAGACGGGGCTCTCGCCAAGTTGCGCGCCCCATGGCAGGATGCAACTTAAATCGGCGCTCGGACGGCCCGTTGCCGATCGCGGTTTCGGCCTGGAGCTGATGGCAACGGCCCCGGCAGCGCCCGTGATGCGGCGCGCGGCGGCGATCAGCTCGCGACCGGCCGGATGGACGTTGGACGTATCGAGCCGCGACGAGGGACCGAGCGCAACGAGCACCCCCATTGGCGTATTGTCGCGACCCATGACAGGCGCGGCCACTGAATTGACGCCCGGCAGATGCTCCTCATAGGAAATTGAATAACCCCGTGCGCGTGTCAGCGTCAGGTCCGCCTGAAGCGCGTCGAGCGTGGTGAGGGTTTTCGGCGTCTGCACATCGAACGCCAGACGATCGAGCAGTGCGCGGCCGACGGCGGGGTCCTGGAAAGCGAGAAGCGCCTTGCCGGGCGCCGTGCAATGCAGGGGAACACGACGCCCCACTTCGACACGGACCGACAGTCCATTCGGCGAACGTTCGGCGAGATATTGGGTCATCGTGCCGTCAAGCCGGCACAACGCAACTGTTTCGCCCAGCTCAGCCGCGAGCCGCTCGAGTTCCGGCGTTGCGGCCGAAACGAGGTCAAAACTCTCCCAGACCTTATGCGACATTTCCAGAAAGCGTTGACCAAGCACATAGGTGCCCCGCGCCTCGTCCTGCCGCACCAGCCCATAGGCGATGAGGGTACGCAAAATGCGGGCAAACGTCGGTTTCGGCAGGCCGGAGGCACGCAAAAGCTCCGCAAAACGTGGCGGCTCCGGCGCATCCGCTACCATATCCAGAAGCGTCAGCCCTTTGGCGAGCGCCGCCGTTCCTCCCGGCGTTTCCGGCTTCATTATGTCCGCTCCGTCGCGAGGCGCTGCCGTCTTGCGGCGGCCGCCTCTTCCAGCATCCGGTCCATCGTCCATTGTGGTTCAAATCCCAGAGTGTTTCTGATCCGCTTGTTGGATGTATGGTAATAAACACCGTCGCCGGGAAAATCGACTGTCACGATGGGAAGTCCGGTCAGCACCGCCATTTTTGGCAAAACGTCGCTGAAGTCAGCAGGGTCGTCCGCGCCGAGATTGAAGATGCCGCCCGCCGCGTCGGGATGGTCGAGGGCAAGCAGGATGCCTGCCACCATGTCGCGCGTATCGGTGATGTGCATACGGAACGGCCGGCCGTTTTCATTCCGCGCCAGTATATGCGACGGCTCTCCAATATCGCGGGACCGGAGCAATTCGGCGACAGCCGTATTTCCGAAATTCTGCTGTTGGAGAATGCGCGGCCGCAGGAAAAACCGGGGGCCGGAAAAGAAACTCTCTTCGTCCAGCAGTTCTGTTGCATCCTGCGTATGCGAGAAACGCAGGATCACCGTTTCCATGCGGCCCGCCCGCTGATGAAACTGCACCAGCTCTTCGCCCAGAAGCTTAGTCAGACCATAGGGCGAATTGGGTCGAAGTGGATGGTCCTCGGTGACTGGCAGGAACTCCGGGCGGTTTTCGGGATAGACCTCACCCGATGAGGCGAAAACGAACCGCCGCGCACCAGCCGCGGCGGCCGCGTCGAGCAGCAGGCGCGTGCCCTCGACATTGACGGCAAACATGCGGTCGCGATCCGCCGGAGCCCAGGACATGAAAACGCCCAGATGCAGGACGGCGCTCACACCCTTGGTGGCGTCGGACAGTGCCTGCGCATCCTCAAGTAACCCGACGACTTCCTCGCCGCCGGTTCTCGATGGTCTGAGATCAAAGCCGCGAACGGTTCGGCCCTGCGCGCGCAAGGCGGCGACAACGGCACGGCCGACACGACCTGACGATCCGGTGACAAGGATCATAGCCGTGCTCCGGTCTCTGCATCGAAAAGATAAAGCTGCGCCGGATCGAAACCGAGCCGGAGCGCCGCATTGCCGGGAAGGCTGCCGGTATGCGAGACGCGTGCGATCAGCCCCTTGGACTTGCCTTCTTCGCCATCGGCCACCCTTGCGCCTTCCGCATCGAAATAGACGTATTTTTCCGATCCCAGGCTTTCAACCAGCGTCGGCCGAACATCGAAGGTAACAGGCGCATCGCCCAGAACGAGATGTTCTGGCCTCAGGCCCACGATCACGCTGCCCTGACGGTCGCTGGCTCCCGGCAGGGAAACCTGTTGCCCAAAGAGGGTCACTGTGCCGTCACGCAGTTCCGCATTCAGGAAATTCATGCCGGGCGAGCCGATGAAACCGGCAACAAAAAGATTGGCCGGGTTGTTGAAAAGCTCGTCCGGAGCGGCGATCTGCTGGATGACGCCGCCCTGCATGATGACAACGCGGTCCGCCATCGTCATCGCCTCCACCTGATCATGCGTCACATAAACGGTGGTGACGCCGATGCGCTTGTGCAACGCACCGATTTCGGCCCGCATATGGACACGCAGCTTGGCATCGAGGTTGGACAGCGGCTCATCCATCAGGAAGGCCTGCGGCTGGCGCACGATGGCGCGGCCAAGTGCCACGCGCTGCCGCTGGCCGCCCGACAGATCCTTGGGCTTGCGGTCGAGATATGGGGTGACTTCCAGAATGCGCGCCGCGTCGTCGACGCGGCGGTCGATCTCGGCCTTGTCCGTGCCGCGCATCTTGAGGCCAAAGCCGATATTCTGGCGAACGGTCAGGTGCGGATAAAGCGCATAGTTCTGAAACACCATGGCGATGTCGCGGTCACCCGGCGCAAGGTCCGTCACTTCGTTTTCGCCGATGAAAATCTGCCCTTCGCTTGCCGGTTCTAGACCGGCGAGGATTTTCAGCATCGTCGACTTGCCGCAGCCGGAAGGCCCGACAAGCACCACGAACTCGCCATTCTCGATCTCGAGCGAAAAGGGCCTGAGAACGTTGAGCGCGCCATAGGACTTGCTGACGTTGCGAATGGAAATATTGGCCATGCTTATTTCTCCGCGCCAGCGGTGAGGCCGCCGACCAAATAACGTTCAAGGAACAGGTAGATTGCGATGATCGGCAGCGCGATGAACACGGATGCGGCGGAGATGTCGTTCCAGTAGGTGACATATTCGCCCTGCATCGTGGTGATGCCGAGATTGGCCGTCCAGTTGTCCGGCGAGTTGACGAGGAAGGTGCGCGCATAGGCATAGTCTGCCCAGCTGAGCACGAAGGCATAGAGTGCGGTGGCGGCAAGACCGGGCGTGGCGATGGGAAGCACGACACGCACCATCGCGCCGATCGGCGAGCAGCCGTCGACCATGGCGGCCTGCTCCAACTCCTTTGGAATGGTGTCGAAATAGCCTTTCAGCATCCATGTGGCGAAAGGAATGATCATCGTTGAATGCGCCAGAACCAGCGTCCACAGGCTGCCGATCAGTCCAAAGCTTGAAAAGATCGAAAACAGCGGAATGACCAGCAGGGTCGCGGGCAGCATCTTCGCCGTCAGAACGAAGAGACCCATGGTCGCACCGCCCCGCATGGAATAACGCGACAGCGCATAACCGGCGCTGACCGAGACCAGCATCGACAGCGCCACCGAGCCAATGGCCGCCAGCATCGAGTTCCAGAGCCACAGCAGGATCGGTTTTGCCGCCCAGACCCTGGCGAAAATATCCCATTGCGCATCATCCGGCCAGAAGGTCGGCGGCAGGCGGTACAGTTCATCGGTGGTGGAAAGTGCTGTGACCAGAAGCCAGTAGACCGGGAACAGGATCATCACCAGCGTGAAGATCACAGTCGCGTAGAGGGCAAGGCTCTGTAAAAATGTGCGTTTCATCAAAGCCTCCTCAATAGATCGATTTCGAACGCCGGCCGAGCATCAGAAGGCTCGCGACGATGCAGATCACCAGCGTCAGCACGCCGACGGCGGCGGCACGACCGAAATTGTGATACTGGAAGGCCTGGTCGTAGGTCATGATTGACAATGTCTGGGTCGAACGCAGCGGCCCGCCGCCGGTCAGGACCTTGATGATGGAAAAGTCGCGGAATACCCACAGCAGCGTCAGCACCAGCGTCACGCCCAGCACCGGCATCAAAAGCGGCATGGTGATCCAGCGGAAACGCTGCCACACACTGGCGCCATCCACCTTGGCGGCCGCGTAATAATCGGCGGGGATGGACTGCAGGCCAGCCAGACACATGATCGAGACGAAAGGAAAACCCTTCCAGACCATGGTGATGGCAACGGCCCAGAAGGCGGCTGTCGAACTGCTGACCCACGGGATCATCTGATCGGTGAAACCGAGCTTTATCGCCAGCCAGCCGAACAGGCCGAAGGACGTGTCGAACATCCACGCAAAGATGACGACCGCGATGATTTCCGGCACCGCCCAGGGGAGTGCCATTCCCAACCGCGCGACGGTGCGGCCCTTGAAACGGTTATTGGCCAGAAGCGCCGTGCTGAGGCCAACAGCAACACTGCCGGCGGTCACGACGATGACCAGTTTCAGCGTCACCCAGCAGGCCAGCCAGAATTCCGGCGAGGAAAACAACCAATTATAATTGGCCAATGAAAACGGCCGGCTGGCGCCGCCGAGCCTTGGTATCTTGACCTGCTGGAACGACAGGTCGATGGCCAAAACGAGCGGCCAGACGATGATGGCGGCAACCATCAGGACCGCGGGCGCGATCAGAATATAGCCGAGAAGATGTTGCCGGCTGGGACGTGCCAGATCGAAAAACTTGCGACGCCCAGCCCGAACGGGTTCGGTCATGGATGGTCCTCCTGCCGGATGCGGATGATGGCCGTGGCCCTTTCAAGCGGGCCATGGCGAAACGACGGGATCAACCCTTGATGGCTTCGGCCTTTGCCTGCATGGTTTTGGCCACCTCTGCCGGATCGAGATCCTGAATGATCATTCGCTGGCTTTCTTCCATCACCATCTTGCTGAACTCGTTGTAGAAAAGCTCAAGTCCGGTCGGAATGCGGTCGATACCGGCTTCCGACGCGGCCTTCATCGTCTCAATCAGCACCGGAAAATGCGGGATGGTCTTTTCAACGCCCGAGACGTCGGCCTTCGGGCTTGGCGGGGTGTTGCCGCCGAGGGTGGCATAGCTGCGCTGGAATTCCGGTGACATCGTCAGCTTGATGAAATCCCAGACAAGGGCCTTCTGGTCGTCGGGAATATCGGCTGGCATCGCCAGTACGTTGGAAGATCCGCCGAGCGGCGGATGAAGCGGTGGCGCGGCGTAAACGATGTCAGCCTTGGCCGAACCCTTTTCGGTCGTACCGTAAAGCCAGGGCCCATCGAGCCGCATCGCCATCTTGCCATCGGCAAAGAGCTTGCGCACATCGCTGGCGCTCATGTCGACCGGGCTGATGCCGCTCTTCATCACGGTTTTCCAGCGTGAAAGACCCTCCACCATCTGCGGCGTGTCGATGGTGATATTGCCGTCCTTGTCGGTCCAGTAGGCGCCGGCGTCGAGGATGTAGTTCAGCATCTCCGTCAGATATTGCCCTGGACCGCCCTTCGTTTCATGGCCGGTGCCGAACTGATCGATAATGCCGTCGCCGTTCAGATCCTTAGTCGTGGCTTTTGCGGCAGCCAGAAACTCATCATAGCTCTTCGGAACCGCGACGCCCGCCTCTTCCAAAATCTTCTTGTTGTAGGCCATCACGAAACCGAAGTAGTTGGTCATGATGCAGACGGTTTCGCCATTCCATTCGCACTTCTGCTGGCCGGCCCAGCCCGTCATGTCGATGCCGTCTTTCTTCAGCCACGGGTCGAGAGGCTCGAGCCAGCCGCTATCGGCAAACATCTGAAATTCGAAGGACGCCAGATGCACGATCTGCGGCGGCTGGTTGGCCGCAAAAAGCGTCGTCATCGTGTCGGCATAGGAACTGCGCTCGGCCTTGGTGAATTCGATTTTCACGCCCGGATGCTGTTTCTCGAAGGCGGCAATGGCAGAGCGCCACCATTCGCCCGTGCCAGCATCGTCCGTCTGCCAGGAAATGAATTTCAAAACGGTATCGGCCATGGCGGGAGCAAATCCGCCTACGGTCATCAACATCGCGGTCGCTGTGCCAAGCGCCAGCTTTTTTATTCTTTTGGTCATGGGTTCCTCCTCCAGAAAACCAGTTCAGATACGTTCAATAAGGGCGAGCGCCGCCTCCGACGGCTTGACGCCAAGTCCCGGTCCGGAGGGCAGGTAATATCTGCCTTCGCGGCAATCCATGTCGCCGGCGAGCAGGCGGCGGTTGGGTTCGAAAATCGAGTGCTGGAACTCGTGCCCCTTCAGGGTCGGCAATGTCGATGACGCCTGCAGGCTCGCAGCAAGGAAGATACCTGCACCGACTGTTGCGTGCGGGATCACGTCAATGCCGTGCTCGGCCGCGAGCGCGCCGATGCGGATAAAATTGGTAATGCCCTTGTGGCCCATTTCCGGCTGCACGATCGCGATGCGGCAGCGTTCGATACGGGCACGCATGTCCCAATGGGTGCGCCATTCCTCGCCGACGGCAATCGGGACGTCTGTTCCCTTCGAAACCTTTTCCAGTCCGGCGATGTCTTCCGTCCAGACCGGCGCTTCGGCGAACCACGGGTCGAACGGCGTCATCTCGGCTATGAGTTCCAGCGCCCGCTCCGGCGTCTGGTTCCAGTGCATGTCAGCGGCGATTTTTGCCTGCGGGCCGAGGACATGCCGGAGATTGGCGATTTCCGCCGCCGGGCCATCATCAGCCACCGGCGTCGCGAATTTGAAAGCATCAAAACCGCGATCCTGCCAATATTTCGCCAGTTCCCCGCGCGCCTTCAATGTCTTTTCAGGCAGGCCCGAAACATAGGCCGAAAAGCTGTCAACACCGCCGCCAAGAAGGTCGCGGATGGATTTTCCGGCTTCCTGCCCGGCAATGTCCCAGAGCGCAATATCGAGCGCGGCAAGCGCATCGACGTAAAAGCCGCCGGTATAACCGCGCACCCGCATCATGTCGTAAAGGTCGTCGTAAACAGCCGATGGATCGGACGCATCCCGGCCGATCACGAAACCGGCGAGAAGATCGTTGATGAGGGCGGCAACCGCGCCAGGGGCGACAATACCATAGGTCTCACCCCAGCCGACGGTGCCCGCCTCAGTCGTCATGCGCACCAGCACGCTGCGGTCGAAGGTGGGGTAGACCGTTCGATTGCCCTTGCGCACGATGTAGCCGTTGGGATTGACCACCTCCCCTTCCCTGAGCGCACCGAGATAGGGAACCTTGCGCGGTTGGGTCAGCGTGAAGACCTCGACGGTTGCGATGGGGCTGTTCATGCGGCCTCCGCGGCAACAAGGCCAAGCTCGACCAGATTGGCATCGATATCGGCAATGGCCGCAGCATCAAGCTCGGGTGTCGGCGCGCGCACGCCGATACCTTCGATCACGCCGCGGCGGGCGAGCACATATTTGGTCAGTCGCATGCGATAGACCGCCTGCAACACCAGAAGCGGCAATGTGCGGACATAAATCCGGCGAGCCTCTTCCTGCCGCCCGGCAACAAGCGCCCTGTCGATGGCCACATGTTCCTCGGCGATCTCCAGCGCTGGCATGGCCGCCGTAGCGCCTCGGGCATATTCGTCGAGAATGTAACGCGCACCGCCGCCACCGATGACGCCCTTCAGCGTCGAAGGCGCATGGGCGATGATGTGGCTGATGGCCGGGCCGGCCGGAAGGGTCTCTTCCTTGACATAGGCCACCTGCGGCAACGCCCGCACGATTTCCACGATGGCCTGCGGCGAAAGATCGGAGCCGCGCGGCGCAGGCGCGTTCTGCAGGATGATTTCGACTTCGGGCAGCGCCTCGATGATCCTGCCGAGGAATTCGATCAGCGCTGGCGCATCCGTGCCGACCGATTTCGGCGGCTGCACCATCAGGTGGCGAATGCCAAGCGCCGATGCCGCCCGCCCATGCTCGACCACCTCACGCCAGTCGGCCGCACTGGCGCCGGCCACGACCGGCACCCGACCTGCCACCGCATCGACGACGATCTTCAGCAACGTCGCGCGTTCGGCGGCATTCAAAGTCTCAACTTCGCTGGCGAAACCGGGAAACACGACACCATCCACACCCTTGTCGAGCGCGAAGACCACCAGCCGCTTCATGCCCGTTTCGTCAATGCCGCCATCCGCCAGAAACGGCGTGGGCAAAACAGGCAAAATCCCCTTGAGGCCAGCCATCATCATTTTCCTCCCAATTAAGTATCATATTTTGATACCTTGAATTCACTAATTGACACTACATAGACTTGCGACTTATGACAAGCCCCAAGATGAGATGAACGAGGAGGTTCAAGACATGGCAGCAGCGGCGAACTCGATTATCGTCGATTGGGGAACGACATCGCTGAGGGCGGCGCTCGTTGGCGAAGACGGCGAAGAGCTCGATCATCTTGAAACCGCCGACGGTATTTCGAGCCTCGCCAAGGGTGAACACGAGGCGGCGTTGATGGCTGCGCTCGCACCCTGGTTTTCACGCCACGGGGCATTGCCCGTCGCCGCGCTCGGCATGATCACCAGCCGCAACGGCTGGGTCGAAGTCGCTTATGTGCCGTGCCCGGCAGGCCCGGCGGAACTTGCGGCCGGCACGGTGCGCAGGTCGCTGCCGAACGGCTCCGACCTCGTCTTCCTGCCGGGTCTCAACGACCCCGCCCGCCAGCCCTTTCCGGACGTGATGCGCGGTGAGGAAACCCAGATCGTCGGCCACGGCCCTGGTGAAGACGCTACCCTCATCATCCCCGGAACCCATAGCAAATGGGCGCGGGTGAAGGCACGGCGGATCGACGGTTTTCAGACATTCGTGACCGGTGAAATCTTCAACCTGCTCATCAATTATTCCTTCATCGCGCGTGGCTCCACGCAGCCGCCGGTCGATGATCAAGAGGCCTATCTCTGGGGTCTGAAAGAGGCAAAACGATCCGCTGCCATGCTGTCGCTCATGTTTTCAGCGCGAACCGGCGGGCTTGCCGGCCGGCTTTCACCGGATCAGTTGCGCTCCTTTGTGCGCGGACTGGTCATCGGGCAGGAGTTTCGCCAGGCCCGCGAGGCCGGATGGTATGCGGAGGGAGACGAAGCCGCTATCGTCGGCAATGACGGCCTGAACGATCTCTATCTGGTTGCCGCAGAGGTGTTCGGTCTCAAGACATCCGTGGGGGCGGATGACGCCCTTACAAAAGGTGCCCTGACTGTGCTGCAGCACGCCCTTCCGTGACCCTTGCCGATCGCGGGGCGCCTAAATGACGGCATCCTGCTTCCAACAGAATTTTTCAGGACCAATCATGTACGACTTTCCGGTCAATATCGGCACCAGCCGTCACGAAAACGATGTCCTTGCCGTCCTTGCCCGCCTTCAGCGCATCGGCGTTCCAACCAATCCGATCGCCTTTTATGGGTCATCCTCGTTTCGAATCTGGAACTCCATCACCGAGGATCTCGGCTCGCTGGATATCGTCAATCTGGGATTTGGCGGCGGCACCTACCTCTCCGCCAGCCACTACCTGCACCAGTTGCTGGTTCCCTTGAGGCCCGGCAAGGTGGTGCTTTATTTCGGCGAGAACGACATTGCCAGCGACGGCCTCAAGGCCGGGACCACGCTTCGGCACCTGCAGGATTTGCGGGGCGGCATCTCTCGCACCCTCCCGCAGGCGGAGGTGTTTGTCCTAGCCATCAAGCCCAGTCCGGCGCGGTGGATTTATCGACACGAATTCGATCTTTTCAATCAGATGGCGCGCGACTGGTGCGAGAGCCGCGACCGCACGACATGGTGTGATCCAAACGCCGGCCTCCTTGGTGAGAATGGCCTGCCGATGTTCCGTTATTACCTACCCGATCTGGTCCACCTCAACGCAGCAGGCTACGCGGTCTGGTCGGAAGCGTTTAGAAACGCGTCGGGTCTGTTGAACTGAGAAAAGGCACTACAGGCGCCTCTCTAAGGGTACCGAACTTATTGTGCTTTGATCGGCTCGCCTTCGCCGGAAGGTATTATTATCTCGTATTGCGACCACTAGCCGCGGCACCTCGACTCCAGACAGCTGCTTGGCTGCACCCTCGCCTGCTCAACATGATGCCTCCGATTAGCGCATTCCGCCCGAACTCGGCCTCTAAGACGCCATCGACGTCGTCTCGAACCGGCAGAAAGCACCGCCTAAAAAGAGTCAGGTGCTCGGCACAGAATCACAAGTAATTCTCTCGATTCAAGATTTTAGCGAGAGCTTTTCGTTAACGAGTCAGCTACTTATGGGCAATCACAAGCTTGGCCGGATGCTTACCCTTGGGGCTTGAGAAAAGCCGTTTCAACCCTTGTCCAACGGGGTCGTCGCGTTCATTCCGACCAAACACGAGCCAAGTTTTCGCCTTGCCCCGCTCCGGGCCCCTGAACCATTTCTGCGTCAAGAGTTTGATGCGGGATCGGTATTCGTGCGCAGCCAATGCGCCAAACTCATAGGCTGGACGTCAGCGTATTGGTGAGGCCGCCGGTCGCAGTCTTTTTCCCTTGCGTCCTGCAAGTCGATGCCACTGCCATGGTCTGGCTGCATTCTCCCCATGACCCCAAACGGCTGACCTACATATATAACCTTATTCGGATGCCGCCGACTTACATGTCCAGCAGCGTCACCAGCATTTCGCCTGTTAAGCCGTGCAAAAAATCGCTTCCAGTGTCAGTTCGCCGATCTTGGCGTGAAGCGTTTTGACATCGCCGATCGGTTCTGCCGGTTCGGCTGGTTTCATCTCCAAATACGCCTGTCGCCCTCTTCAATGAACTGGTCTTTCCACTGTTTGTCCGAGTGGGCACGAACGTAGAACTGCTGATACAATTCTACCATCGTCTGTGCACCTTTGATGGCAGCAAACGCCACCCTCGCCTTGAAAGCCGTACTGTGTTCCGGCGCGGTCCTTACGTCATGGCACCTCCTGTTCCCGGCATCTAAGCCGATCTCAGGTAGAAACTCCACTTATTGTAGCTGTACAGATTTCCTGAGCCACCTCTATAAGCTCATTTGCCGAACGGATCGATCAACACCTTGCATTGCGTCGTTCGCTTTCGCAGCGCCTCGAATGCCATAGGCATGTCGCCGAGGCCCACGACATCGGAAATCAGGTTCTGCGGCGTAAAGCGTCCGGAATCGAGGGCATCGATCGCGGTTGCGAATTCGTGCATGTTGAAAAACACCGACATGACGATCGTCACTTCCTTCGAGATCGCCCGGAAGGAGTCCATGTGGTCGACAGCCGTGCAGAGCCCCAGGACCACGATCTTGCCGCGCTGCCGCACCAGTGAAATGCAGTGATCGATCATGCCCGGCCGCCCCACGCATTCGAACACGATATCGGGCCGTCCGTCGCAGGCCGCCGCTGCCTGGACGGCGATGTCGTCGTGCGAGACGACGAAACCGGTTGCTCCGAGAGCCATGGCCCGCTGCGCCTGCAAATCCGAAAGATCCGCCAACACGACCTTTCGCGCGCCTTGCCGTCGCGCCCAGAAGGCGACGGCAAGGCCGATGGCGCCCGCCCCGACAATGAGGACGGTGTCGCCGGGTTTCAGGCCGGACTGCGTAATCCCGTGCAGGGCGACGGCAAGCGGCTCGGCGAGCGCGCCGTCGGCGGGAGAAATGCCCCAGGGCAGGCGCCGGCATTGGGAGGCATCGACAGCGGCATATTGCGCATAGCCGCCGCCGATCAGCGTCATTTTTTCGCACCAGGCCGGTTCGCCGCGCAGACACGATGGGCAATGTCCGCATCCGCGCATCGGCGCGACGCTGACATGATCGCCGACCTTCAGGCCGCCCGCCTCGCCGCCGATCTCCACGACTTCCCCGGAGAACTCGTGACCGAGCACGTCGCCCTTTCGAACCCCGAACACCTCCTCGGCGGTCATGTGAAGATCGCTGCCGCAAATGCCGCATCGGCAGACCTTGAGTAATAATTGCCCGCGTTGCGGTTTCGGATCATCGACATCGCCGACGACAAGCGGCGCCCCGATCCGGTCGAAAAGCGCGGCTTTCATGGATGCGACCCTTTCGTAACGGTGCTCGAGACGACCAGCTTTCGGCCCACCGGGAAGAGGGGAACGTGGATGCGGCTCGAGATCAGCCCCCAGATGCCTTGGCGCGCGTAAAGGGCGGTCAGGAGGGTCATGAGACCGAGCACCACCATGTAGACCGCGCCGTATTGCGCAAAGAAGCGATCGGCGACGAAATAGATCAGCGCGCCGACGAGAACGCCTTCAATGGTCCCCACACCGCCGACCATGACGATGAAGATGGCGATATTGGCCCAGCTCGGATTAAAGCCGGCCGCCGGCGTGATGCGCAGCTGCGCCATGTAGTAGACGGCGCCGGCAAGCCCCGTGCCCATGGCGGCGGCCACGAAGATCAGGAAGCGCAGCCGCTTGACGTTCACCCCCTGGCTTTCGGCGGCGACGGGATTGTCGCGCATCGCCGTCAGGGCAAGGCCATGGCGCGAGCGCAGGAGCCAATAGCTGCCGCCGACCGTCACCAGAAGCATCGCGGCGCAAAGCCACATCAGTCCGACTTGCCGCTCATGCAGGGAATATTGGCTCATGACGCGAAGCGTCATGCCCGAGCCTGCGTTGACATAGTCGATGTTCAACACGACGAGCTTCACCGCTTCCGCCACCACCCAGGTGCCGATGGCGAAATAAGGACCGTCGAGACGGTGCAGCAGCGCATAGGTGGGAAGCGCCAGCAGGCCCGAGACAAGAATGCTGATCCAGACCGCCAGAAACGGATTGATGCCGAAATTCGAGGCCAGCACGAACATCGCATAGCCCGCCACGCCGATAAAGGCCTGCTGACCGACGGAGACAAGCCCCGCATATCCGGCAAGCAGGTTCCACATCTGGGCAATGGCCAGATAAACGGAAAACTCCACCACCCAGCGCATGTGACCGGGTTGCCCCCACCAGGGCATCGAAACCATGGCGGCCAGGATGAGGAGAGAGACAGCCGCCGCAACGCGGCTGGACCCGGTGTGACGGATAACGGCGACATGGGCCGGTTCGGCCGCAAACGGTCCGGCATCGGCCGGAGGGACGGGGTTTGCCAGTATCATGGGTTCAACCTTTGCTCATCAGGCCCTGCGGACGGGTGGCCAGCACGGTGAGGAAAACGAGATGGCCGGCCAGCGTTCCGAAGCCGGGATCGATGCGAAAGCCGATGGCCTGCGCGATGCCGAGAACCATGGAACCGACAAAGCCGCCCCAGATCGAGCCCATGCCGCCGATGATCACCGCCTCGAAGGCATAGATCAGCTGGGCCGGACCGTCGGCCGGCGAGACGGTGGCGCGCAGCGCGAAGAAGACGCCCGAAAGGCCGAGAATGCCGACCGCGATCGCTGTCGCATAAGCGTAGACGACGCGCGGGTTCACGCCGGTCATGGCCGCGGCTTCCGTGTCGGCGGCGGCGGCGCGCAAGGCCCGGCCGAAACGGGTGCGGCGCATGGTCAGGTCGAGCCCAAGCGTCAGCAGCGTCGCCGCGATCAGGATCATCACCGGCAGAAGCCCGATATAGATGCCGCCGATATCGACGGACGCCGCCTCGATGCCGCCGCCGCTCATCGAGCGCGTATCGGCCGACCAGATTTCGAGCATCAGGTTCTGCAGCGCGATCGAGACGCCGAAGGTGGCGATCAGGGAAGGCAGGGAATCCGCCGCGACCACCTTGTTGAGCACGAATTTCTGCAGGCTCCAGCCGATGACGGCCGCCAGGGGTACGAGCAGCAGAACGAGCGGCAAGGGCCCGACGCCGAAGGCGACGGAGGCCGATATGCCGATCAGCGCGAGCAGGACGACGAGGTCGCCATGGGCGATGTTGACGATCCGCATGACGCCGAACATCAGCGCCATGCCGAGCGCGTATTGCGCATACATTCCGCCGAGCAGAACACCCTGTATCAATGCGTCAAGCCACGTCATGACCGGCTCCAAAATAGGCTTGCGCGATATCCGCGCGGGTAACGTTCGACGACAGGCTTTCGAGCGTGATGTGGCCTTCAAGCATGCAGTAGAGGCGGTCGGAGGCGCGCTGGGCCAGCATCACGTCCTGTTCGACAAGCACGATCGACGTGCCGGTGGCGGCGATCTGCGGTAGCACCTCGTAGATCTCGCGAATGACCTTCGGCGCGAGCCCGAGCGATATCTCGTCGCAAAGCAGAAGCCGCGGCTGGGCCAGGAGCGCCCGGCCGATGGCCACCATCTGCTGCTGGCCGCCCGACAGCTTCTCGACCTGGCTCCTTCGCCTTTCCTGAAGGATCGGAAACAGCCTGTAGATGCGTTCGAGCGTCCACGTCTTTTCGGCTGCCTTTCGGGCATGGTCGACGGCGACCTTCAGATTGTCCTCGACGGACATGCCGGCAAACAGCCGCCGCCCTTCCGGCACCATGGCGATGCCGAGCTGCACCATGCGGTGCGGCGCGCCGCCGCCGACCGGGCGGTCTTCAAAGAGCACCATGTCGCGACCGACGGGAAGAAGGCCCATAAGGGCGCGCAGGAAGGTCGATTTACCCGCCCCGTTCGCGCCGATCAGGGCGACGACCTCTCCCTCGGCAATGCGGAAATCGACGGAAAAAAGCGCCTGAAAGTCGCCATAACGGGCATTGAGACTTCGGGTGGAGAGAAGATCGAATGTCGTCATCATGCTTCGATCCCCATGTACACGCGCTGGACATCCGGATTGGCGATCACCTCTCTTGGCGGACCGTCGGCGATCTTTTCCCCGAAATTCAACACGAGGAGCCGGTCGGCCACCGCCATGATCGCGTTGAGCACATGTTCGATCCAGACGATCGTGATGTTGCGCTGCCTGATGCGGCGAACGAGCGCGACGAGCTGGCGCGCCTCCTCCTCGGTCAGGCCGCCGGCAATCTCATCGAGCAGCAGCAGCTTCGGATCGCTCGCCAGCGCGCGCGCCAGTTCGAGCCGCTTTCTGTCGAGAAGCGTTAGCGAACCGGCGGCCAGGTTCGCCTTCGCCGCGAGGCCGCATTCCTCGAGAATGGCCGCGCAGAAGGCGTTGGCGCGGCGTTCGCTCAACGCAGCGCCGAACATGGCTGCGACCATGAGGTTCTCGAATGTGGTCATGCCCGCATAGGGCTTCGGAATCTGATAGGTGCGGCCGATGCCGCGGCGACAGCGCCGGTGCGGCGCCTCGGAACGGAGCGTTTCGCCGTTAAAGGTCAACTCCCCGGCATCCAGCGTCGCGTCGCCGCTGATCATGTTGAACAATGTGGTCTTGCCCGCACCGTTGGGGCCCAATATTCCGAGGATTTCGCCCTCGCGGACGTCGATGTTCACGCCATGGAGAACCCTCAGCGCGCCATAGGACTTGGATATCCCCGTCCCCGATAGAATCGTCTGCGCCATCGCATGCCCTTCGTCTGCATTGGAATTGTCGTCCACGGACAGATCGCCTTCGACCTGTCAGTGGACAGTTCACGCGATCAGGACCATTTGATCGGTTGCAGCTTGGCTTCGGGCTCGATGAGCTTGCTGACGGAATTGTCGACGATCTTCAGATCGTACATCCACCTGTCGCTTTTCACCCACTGGCCGCCGAAGATCGGGGTCTTGCAGATATTGGCATGCGGCCCGGCGCCGAATTTGATCGGGCCGACAAGCGTGTTGAGATCGGTCGCCTTGAGCGCGTCGCGCACCGAGGTGCGGTCCATCGGGTCCTTGGCGCGTTTGAGCGTATCGATGGCAACCTCCCAGAGCGCGTGGGCATAGCCCAGCGGCTGGATCCATTGCTTTTTCATCTTGCTTTCCCAGGCATTGGCGACATCGCGGCTGACTTCGCCGGTCAGCGACGACTTGAACGGGAAGGCCGGCGTCCACCAGACTTCCGAACTCATGCCGTTGCCGAGCGGCCCCATGGCCTCGACGCCCGAGGGGAAGAGAAGTGCCGCGGCGACGGTGACGGCCTTCGGATTGAACTTCTGCTGGCTGCACTGGGTGATGAAGGTCTTCAGGTCCGACACATAGGTGATGCCGCCGACGATGTCGCAGCCGCCGCTCTTATATTGGGAAATCTGCGCGGAGAAGTCGTTCGTGCGCGGCTGGAACATGCTCGGCACGATGGTCTTGAAGCCGGCTTTTTCGACCGCCGGCGGCAGGCCGTAGCCGCGATTGCCCCAGGTCTCGCCATCGGCATTGCGCGGAAACAGCATGCCGACATTCCTGTTGGTTTCGAGCGACTGCCAGAGACCGACGAAGGTTGCGAGCGCATCCTCAAGTCCCCAGAAGAAATGGTAGGTCCAGTCGAACGGCTTCTTGTCGCCGCCGCGCGGCATGACGAAAGCCTGCCAGGGCGCGGCTGACGAAATGCTGGGAACGCCGTTCAGTTCCGCCTGATCGGCGGCCGAATTGATGACATCCGTCGTCGATGCCGGGATCAGAAGCTGGACATTCTCGTTCAGGATCAGTTCGCCCGCCAGTTCCGCCGATTTGTTCGGATCGGACTGGGCGTCGCGCACCAGAATATCGACCTCGTAGGTCTTGCCGTTGTTCTGGATACCGTTGGCCAGCAGCGTCTTGATGATCTCGACGGTGTAGCCGTCGGATTCGCCGAAGGGCGAAAGCGGTCCCGTCAGCGGACTGATGAAACCCACCTTGATCTTGCCGCCGGATGCGCGTGTCAAACCGGGCATGGCGAGCGTCGCTGCGGCGGCGCCCATGGTTTTCAACGCCGTTCGACGCGAAAGCCGCGTCTGGCTTATGCCTTCCAATAGTGTATTCATGCTCTCCTCCCAAGTTTTAAAAATACCTGCATCGGCTCGTCTCCTCCACGACCCGATGCCTGACTGGATCAATCTCCGGGGCGCAGGTGCAGTCCCCCGTCGATCACCATTTGAGCGCCCGTTACGTAAGACGACGCGGGCGAGGCGAGATAAAGCGCCAGGCCCTTGATTTCCGATGTTTCGGCCACGCGATGCAGCACCGACCATTTTTCGAAGGCGGCCCGGTCCGCGACATTGCGTAGCCGTCCGCCGGCGATATTGGTGACGAAGGGACCTGGCGCGATCGCGTTGACGAGAATGTTGTAGCGGCCGAGTTCCATCGCCGCCTGGCGCACCAGATGCGCGACCCCGGCCTTGGCCGGCATGTAGGGCGTGCCGACAATGCCGTCATTGTAGAGCGCCGCGCAGGACGAGGTGGCGATGATCCGCCCGCCGCCGGTCTGCTTCATGTAGCGCGCCGCAAGCTTGATCGTGTTGAACACGCTCGTCAGGTTGGTCGCGATCACCTTGTCCCAGTGCTTGTCTTCGAGATTGTCGATCTCGCCGTCGGGATTGCGCTCGCCTTCGGGCGTCAGGAAGCCCGGCCCCGCATCGATGCCGGCATTGGCGAAAACGATGTCGATGCTGCCGCGTTCGGCAAAGACCCGGGCAAAGGCTTCCTCCATGTTCGCCCGGTCGGTGACGTCAACGATCTGTCCCCAGACATTGCCGCCCCAAACAATGCCGCCGGCGCGGGCCAACGCGTCGAGCGTGTCCTCCAGCGCCGAGCGGTTGACGTCGAAGAGGCAGACGTTGGCGCCGTTTTCGGCGAGAACTTCCGCATAGGCGCGGCCAAGACCGCTGGCCGCCCCCGTCACGATGGCCGTTTTTCCGGCGACGTCGAACATTTCCTGCAATGACATGCGAACAATCCGTTTTCGAGCGTTTTGAATGGAACCGTCACGCGGTCATCTGTCAAAAACCGCGACGAAACAAAGAGCCGGAGCATTGGCGAAGGGCCGGGATGCTCTCGTTTGAGGGCTGTCAGATGAACATTTCCTTGTTGATCGGAATGCCCTTCTTTTCGCAGTAGCTCGTATAGTGATCGATGAACCAGAATACGTCCGCGGTGAAATCGTACTTGCCCTGCTCGTCGTAGAATTCGATCGGCCCGTTGATCCAGAAAATCGCCTTCACGCCGTTCGGATCGTCCGAATAGAGCGTATGCTCGGTGCCCGGCAGCTCGTAGACGAAATCGCCGGGACGGGCGACCCAGCTATATTCGTAATAGGCGAAGGAGCCTTCAAGCGTCAGCGCCGAGACGACGCCGCGATGGCGATGCGTGCCGATGCGGCCGCCGCCCTTGACCCAGAGAATATTGGCGACCGAATTGGTCCGCACGTCGAAACAGAAGTGCTTGATGGCAGCGCTGTCGCCGAAGGGAACCCAGGGGTTCCTGTCGTCGTCTCCCGGAATATGGGCTCCTTCGCGCGCATATTTCAGGATCGTCTGATGGTGGGGCTCTTCCGGAAGCTTGACGATATGGGCCGGCTTGTTCATGGAAATCTCCTCCCGATTTTCCGTGGTTCAGCAAGTTGAAGCCAGTCTGTGTTTCGTGCCTGCCAAGGGTCAACGGGATAATCGGCGGCCGGCCGCGACTTTCGGAAAAATCCTTATAACGCACTGAAATATCTATTCATAATTCGCAGGCGCACGGCAATGAAACGGCACGCTGCGGCGCGTATTTGAATTGTGTATTTATGAAAAGATCAATTCGTGTTTATCATTTCATCAACGATGCGGCGCAAAGACATGGGTGGTGCCGGCGCGCCGTGAACGGGAGGCGGACATGAAGATCAACGGCGGACAGGAAGCCCTTCTCGATCGGGGCGGGCGGCCCACCTTGCGCGAACTTCTCACCCATCTCGTCTTCAGTCCCGTCAATGGCGTGTTGCGCCTCGGCGATACGCGAATGGTGCTTCAAAGAACCAGCTTTCTAAGCCATCTGCGCGAAGAGATCGTGCGCAGCTATGGACGCGAGGATGCCTTCGTTTTGCTGATGCGGCTCGGCTTTCAGGCCGGCGTCGAGGATTCCCGCTTCGTCAAGGTCTCATGGCCCAATCTCGACCCCGGCGACGCCTTCACCGCCGGCACGCGCCTTCACACCGTCAGCGGCGTGACGCGCGTCGAAACGGTCCACAATGATTTCGACTTCAAGAAGGGCAAGTTCTCAGGCGAATTTCTCTGGCACGAAAGCGCCGAAGCCTCCGAACACCGCAAGCATTACGGCGACGCGATCGAGCCGGTTTGCTGGTCGCTGATCGGTTACGCCTCCGGCTATGCGACCCATGCGCTGGGCAAGCTGATCGTCTACAAGGAGATCGAGTGCAAGGCGATGGGTCACAGGCATTGCCGCGTCGTCGGCAAGCCGGCCGATGCCTGGGGCGAAAACGATCCCGATGTTCAACGCTTTCGCCGGCAGATCATGCCGCGTTATCTGAGCGAGGAAATCGCCGCGCGTCCAGTCAAGAGCAAATCCAGCCCCTCGGAAGGCGATGCATCGGCAAGATACGATCTTGCCGTCCTGTCTCCGGTCATGGACCAGATCGAAGCCTGTTCGCGCGCGCGTTTGCCCGTGCTGCTTTCGGGTCCCGTGGGCAGCGGCAAACGAATAGCCGCCAGTCAGATGGCGAGCATCGCCGCGCCCGGCGGCGCGATGCCCGAATGGACGTCGGGCCACGGATTGGCCCCCGATGGCTTGCGCGGTCTTTTGTCGCCCTCCTCGACACGCTCGGGCAGACAGCCCGTGGCGCTGTTGCAGGACGTCGAGCATCTCGACGCGGCGTGTCAGGCCCTGCTTGAAAATCACCTTCGATCGCATAGCCAGGTCACCACGCAGACCTTTCTGATCGTGCTGACGGAAGCCTCGCCCGCCGCCTTCCTGTCGGATACGCGCCTGCGCCCCGCTTTGCGCCGCCTGCTTTCGATAAAGCCGGTCGTCATGCCTGCCTTGGGCGCAAGACGCGGCGATATTCCGGCGCTTGCTCTTGCCTTGGCGGATGTCGTGGCGGAAAAATTGCACCTGCCGGCGCGCGACATCGACCCCACAGCCCTGGAAAAACTGGCATCGCTGGCTCTGCCGGAAAATCTGCTGACCCTTGAGGCCGTCCTTGCCAATGCGCAAATGGCGGTTTCGCCTCTGAAACGGATCGACGCCGGCGCCATCGAAAAAGCGGCCGCCGTGTGGTCGCAAGCCGATCATCGCGATCCCGTGCTCCGGTCATTGGCTGAGGCCGCGCTGGACGAAAAGGGCTTCGAGCTCGAAGAATTCAACCGCTTGATTTATGAGCTTGCCCTGGAGCGCGCGAACGCAAACGTGGCGAAAGCCGCGCAATCCCTGGGCTTGAGTCGAGCGCAACTGGCCTACCGCCTAAGGACCGCGGGGGCATGAAACAGGCCACTCGGTCTATATTGGGCGTCGAGGGCGACGATCGCCTGCAGCACTGCCGGCAGGTGTTCGGTTTGGCGCAGCACGCCGCGCCACTCGTCCAGCCGCGCATCCTCGTCCCAGTCGAAATCATAGACGAGAATGCCTCGTTCACCGGCGTCAGCTCGCCCGGGCCGCTTTGCCTGTTCGATCTTGGCTTCCGATCGTGCGAGCAACGGATCGATGGCACCGAGATCGACACCGGGGAGGTCGACGCCATCATCATCGTCCCCCTCCCCTTATGGCTCAACCATCTGTACAGACTCGACCCTGCGTCGTTTGCCGCGCTCCCGCATTGGCAACTGCTGTCCAGGCAATGATCTCGCGGTCGAAGGCGTCGATGATGAAGGCGAGACCAATCACCTCACCATTCCGAGCCAAGTGAACTTCAGGCCGTCCGAGCACCAGCGCAAGTTCAAGCGCATGACCATCACCTTACCGTCGTGGAGGCGCCCCTTGCGAACGGCCGAGTGCTTCTCCAGCAGCATGTCGTGGTTGCCCGTGATGCGATGAACCCGTTTGGCGTTGACGACAGGCTTATCGGCGGCTCGCCTTTCGCGATTGAGGAGCGCGGCGATCCGCCGATCGCCGTAGGTCGGCCCTTGATCCACCAGCCTGCGAATGGCGGACAGAAGCTCTGCATCCTCGACCTTGTGGTATGGCTCACGCGGCTTTGATTTGCCCTTCAGCTGCTCAGCGAGGTAGGAACGGGATACGCCCAGCGCGTCTGCGACCGCCCTCATAGCGAACCGTCCTTCCGCAGCAAGATCGGCCGCGAATGCGTTTTTTCTGCGTCCGCTTTGGAAACGGCTTCGCGGAGGATTTGAACCACCACCGTCTTGCGACCGAGCATGCACCCCAGCTCCCGGACGCGATCTTCCAGTTTCTTCACTTCTGAATTCCCGATAACCGGCTCGTCAGAATCCACGGCAGCAGCACCTCCCTCGCTCAAGAGCCTGCGCCACCGATGAAGGAAATTGGGCGCGACGCCATGACGGCGAGCGGTCGACGATACTGTCTCGCCTGGCTCGGAACTCTGCTCATACCGAGGCTCGATGAAGTTGACTCACGGGATTCCCTTTTCAGGCAAATCATGATTCAACATGGGGAAGGAGATTTCGCCATGGGAACGGCCCCCAATATGCGTCAGGACTTCACGGCAGATGATCTGCGTCAGCTTGCAAGAAAGAGCTGGGACGCGGACTGGTCCCGCCGATTACTTGCTTTGTCGGTGATCTACGAAGGCGGTTCTCGGAGCCATGCCGCATCAATTGGTGCGGTCGGTTTGCAGATCATCCGCGATTGGGTCGAGCGTTTCAATCAGCACGGCCCAGACGGTCTAAAGACCGGAAAGGCCAAGGGCCGTGAGCCGTTACTGAACGACAAGCAACGCAAGGCGCTCATCGAGGCGGTCGAGGAAGGTCCCGTTCCCTATCTCGATGGTGTCGTGCGCTGGAGGCTTGTCGATCGGTGCAGTGGCTTTGGCAGGGACACCGTATCTCGGTGAGCCGTCAGACGCTTGGGCGCGAACTGAATGCGATGGGCTATCGCAAACTCACGGCCCGGCCGAAACATCATGCTCAGGATAGCCAAGCGATTGAGGAATTTAAAAAAACTCCCCTACCGCTGTGGCAGAAATTGCTGCCGGAGCAGCCCGAGGAAAACAAGTTGAGATTTGGTTCCGGGACGAGGCCCGGATCGGCCAGAAGAACAAAATCACGCGCCGTTGGGCCAAGCGCGGAACGCGACCTTCAGCACCCCACGACCAGGGCACAGGGTCGGCCTACATCTTCGGTGCAATCTGTTCGAAGTTCGGCAAAGCGGCGGCAGTCGTCATGCCGTGGTGCGACACCTATGCGATGACGTAGCATCTGGCCGAAATCTTCCGCCATGTCGATGGCGACGCGCACGCCGTCGTCGACCATTGCTGCGAGGCCTGGCGGAAACTCGAAAGTCAGCCATGGCGCATCATGTCCATCGGTCACCGCAAATGGGCCAATGAGTTCTGATCATTGAGCGATGGTATAAATGGTTGTCAGCTTTTGCTCGCTTGTCCACCACTGCGGCGAACATCGCCGTCAGCAATTCAAGGTCTCGATGGTCGTTAGACATAAGCCTGATGGAGTGGACGCCTCCTTCGCCACCTTGTGGCAGTATCGAGGATGTCCAGCACCAGGAGGTTGACCCAATGACCCAGATCGTTCTCATCGGCTTGGATGTCGCCAAGCATGTTTTCCAACTGCATGCCGTAGCTGCAGACGGACATGTCGTTTTCCGCCGACAGGTCCGGCGAGCACAGCTCATCACGCTGCTGATGTCACTTCCCCACTGCCGGGCAGCGATGGAGGCTTGCGGCACCGCGCATTATTGGGGGCGGCAGCTGCAAGAGTTGGGGCATGAAGTGCTTCTGATACCTCCAGATTACGTCAAGCCGTTTGTGAAGAGGCAGAAGAACGATGCTGCTGACGCCGAGGCCATCGCGGAGGCGGCGCAGCGGCCGGACATGCGCTTCGTTCATGTGAAGAGTGAGGCATCGCAGGCCGCGAGTATTGTCTTTCGCGCACGAGATCTGGTGGTACGCCAGAAGACCCAGCTTCTGAATGCGATACGAAGCCATTTGGCGGAATTTGGTTACATCTTCCCCCAGGGTGCCGTCGCTTCTGCAAAGATGCAGGAGGTCATCGAGAGTGATGATAATCTGCCGCCCGCAGCTCAAGGCATCCTGCGTTCACTATGGCAGCATCTCTCATCGTGTGAAGCTCAGCTAACAGAGTTCGACAGGGAAATCCAAAAGCCGACGCGTGACGACCTTGTTGCCCGTCGATTGACTTCTGTGCCAGGGATCGGACCTGTGACAGCGGCAGCGATCGCGGCCCTGGCTCCCGATCCGGCGACTTTCCGGAAGGGACGTGACTTCGCGGCATGGGTTGGCTTAACCCCGCTCGAGCGATCCACCGGAGGAAAGCAGCGGTTCGGACGAATATCCAAGATGGGCGAACGGACGCTCAGACGTCTGCTGATCATGGGGGCCAGTGCCGTCGTTTCTTGGGTAAGGCGTGGGAAGATCAAGCCAAGCGCTTGGCCTTCCAGCATCCTCCACAGAAAGCCACCGATGCTCGCGATCGTAGCGCTAGCGAACAAGATGGCTCGCGTCGCCTGGGCAATTCTAAAGCACGGAGGGTCTTACATGCAGCCAGCCTGACGAATTCCCGCGCAGCAATGAAGGTCTAAGGATTGCATGGCCGAAGAGTTTTGACCTGAGACCCCGAACTTCCTCCAGAATTTGGTAGAGTCCGTCACAGCTAGGAGACGGACGGATGAAGCGTTCACGGTTTACGGAAGAGCAGATTATCGGGATATTGAAGGAGCAGGAGGCGGGCGCGAAGAGGGTTGATGTCTGCCGCAAGCACGGCATCTCGGATGCAACCTTCTACAAATACAAGGCGAAGTATGGCGGCATGGACGTGTCCGATGCCCGCAAGTTGAAGGCGCTCGAGGACGAGAACGCCAAACTGAAGAAGCTCTTGGCCGAAGCGATGCTGGACAATGCGATCCTGAAGGATGTCGCTGCAAAAAAATGGTGACGCCCGATGTGAAGCGGAATGTGGTGGCTCATGTCTGTGCGCAGCATGGAGTGAGCCAGCGTCGGGCGTGCGAGGTTCTATCGGTAGATCGGTCGAGCATGCGATATCGCAGCGTGCGGGCGGACGATGCGTTAATCCGCGAGGCAATGAAGAAGGTGGCGTCAGAGCGGCGGCGCTTCGGTTACCGCCGCATTCACGTCATGCTCGACCGGCAGGGGATCGTCATGAACCTGAAGAAGCTTCGGCGTCTCTACCGGGAGGAGAAGCTGACGGTGCGCAAGCGTGGCGGCAGAAAGCGAGCCTTGGGCACAAGACGTCCTCTGGCTCTGCCGTCGCGTCCGGGCGAGCGCTGGAGCCTGGACTTCATCAGCGATGCCCTCACCGACGGCCGCCGGTTCCGTATTCTGGCGGTGGTCGACGACTTCACCCGTGAATGCCTGTGCCTGGTCGCCGATACATCCCTGTCGGGGGCAAGGCTTGCCCGCGAGCTGGACAGTCTCATCGCCAAACGCGGAAAACCGAGAACGATTGTCTCGGACAACGGCACGGAGATGACCAGCATGGCCATCCTCAAATGGTGCCAGGAGACAAAGGTCGAATGGCACTACATCGCTCCCGGCAAGCCGATGCAAAACGGCTTCGTCGAAAGCTTCAACGGCAGTTTCCGTGACGAATGCCTGAACGAGACGCTGTTCTCGTCGCTCGCTCAGGCCCGCACCGCCATCACTGTATGGAAGGAGGATTACAACAGGAACAGGCCGCACTCGTCGCTGGGCAATATCACCCCCCAGCGAGTTCGCAATGAAAATGGCTATGGAAAAACAAGCCGCATGAGGCCAGATTGAAAACCCAAGACTCTCCCGAAATCTGGAGGGAAGTTGGGTCTCAGGTCAGTCGCTACCGATTTCTACAGGGTTTCATACGGCCCGGTCACGGGTGGTATGGCCGAGTTGCGAGCCAAGGAATCGGCCACATTATACTCGCGATGGCCGATCGAAACGTGGTCCTCGTGCCCCGTTCGCGCCCAAAAAAGAAACGCCCCCATGAAGGGCGGCATATCTTGTCTAAATATTTTGAATTGGTTGCGGGGGCAGGATTTGAACCTGCGGCCTTCAGGTTATGAGCCTGACGAGCTACCGGGCTGCTCC
>NZ_VEIU01000039.1:0-476 GCF_007680755.1 Agrobacterium sp. DE0009 | reverse complement strand
AACTGCGGACGGTAGTTCGTGAAGAACGGCGTATGACGGCCGCCTTCTTCCTTCGTCAGGATGTAGGCTTCAGCCTTGAACTTCTTGTGCGGCTTGACCGAACCCGGCTTGCACAGAATCTGACCACGCTCGACGCCGTCACGGTTAACACCGCGAACCAGTGCACCGATGTTGTCGCCAGCCTGGCCCTGGTCGAGCAGCTTGCGGAACATTTCAACGCCGGTAACAGTCGTCTTCGAGGTCGGACGGATGCCGACGATTTCGACTTCTTCGCCAACCTTGACGATACCGCGCTCAACGCGACCCGTCACAACCGTACCACGGCCAGAGATCGAGAACACGTCTTCGATCGGCATCAGGAACGGCTGGTCGATCGGACGCTCAGGCGTCGGGATGTAGGCGTCAACCTGAGCCATCAGCTCGCGGATCGCGTCTTCACCGATCTTCTTGTCGCTGTCTTCAAGAGCAGCAAGCGC
>NZ_VEIU01000038.1:0-492 GCF_007680755.1 Agrobacterium sp. DE0009 | reverse complement strand
AAAGGCCGCTCGCGTCGAGGCTTTGGAAAAGCAGGTCGATGATCTCGAGGCCCGAAATGCTGATGCCGATGAGCGCATCGAGCGGCTGACACAGATCCTGAAAGCTTTTGACCGCGCGCGCTTCGGGCGGCGTTCAGAGAAACTTGCAGCGGCCAGTGTTGATGACGAGCAGCATGCTTTTGTCTTTGAGGAGATCGAGACCGGTATTGCGGCGATCAGGGCCAAGGTTACGAGTGGCATCAACAAAGATGGCAAACGTCCACCGAGGCCACGCAAGGGCTTTGCGGCGCATCTGGAGCGTATCGAGGTGGTGATCGAGCCGGAAGACTTGCCGGAGCATACGGGTAAGACCAAAATCCTGATCGGAGAAGACATATCCGAACGCTTGGATGTCGTTGCAGCGAAGTTCCGTGTCATTGTTACGCGCCGTCCCAAATACGCTTTTAAGAACGAAGACGGCGTGATCCAGGCTGCGGCCCCGACACATATCAT
>NZ_VEIU01000037.1:0-556 GCF_007680755.1 Agrobacterium sp. DE0009 | reverse complement strand
TTCCAGACATATCTTCTCTTCACAATGTATTCAGAACAGGCATCAGTCCTTAGCAGGACGATGCAAACTTTTATTTCCTCAAAGAAGACAATTCGCAGCCGCCGGATCAATTCTCCAGTGCAGCGCGGTAGCGCGTCGCCGATCGTTCGGCGCCCTCGCGGAGGGTAGGTCCGAAGGACCGCTCACCCGTGAGCGCAAATAAATGGTGGAGCTGAGCGGGATCGAACCGCTGACCCCCTGCTTGCAAAGCAGGTGCTCTCCCAGCTGAGCTACAGCCCCATCCAGCTCGATCACCCAGGTCTCATCAACCAGGCGCGGCAACAATTCGCATCAACCAACAGTCTCAACCCAAACCCTCATTCGCATATGCAAATGGTGGGCCCGGGAAGACTTGAACTTCCGACCCCACGCTTATCAAGCGTGTGCTCTAACCAACTGAGCTACGGGCCCATTCCGGTACCGGTCAATGCGGCTTTTGTCTTCTTGAAGAAAGAGAAACGTGGACGGCGAACCTCGCCATACCCGCTGTCTGCGTAGCAGATCTGCAGGCGTATTA
>NZ_VEIU01000036.1:0-595 GCF_007680755.1 Agrobacterium sp. DE0009 | reverse complement strand
CTTCTTGAAGAAAGAGAAACGTGGACGGCGAACCTCGCCATACCCGCTGTCTGCGTAGCAGATCTGCAGGCGTATTACGTTTCGATGGTCGCCTGACTGGCGCCATCTATGTTCTAAAAAGCACGGGAAAGTTCATACCGCGTTGATCCGAAGACCTGTGCGATCGTCTTACTGTTCCACAGCTTCCTTAGAAAGGAGGTGATCCAGCCGCAGGTTCCCCTACGGCTACCTTGTTACGACTTCACCCCAGTCGCTGACCCTACCGTGGTTAGCTGCCTCCTTGCGGTTAGCGCACTACCTTCGGGTAAAACCAACTCCCATGGTGTGACGGGCGGTGTGTACAAGGCCCGGGAACGTATTCACCGCAGCATGCTGATCTGCGATTACTAGCGATTCCAACTTCATGCACTCGAGTTGCAGAGTGCAATCCGAACTGAGATGGCTTTTGGAGATTAGCTCGACATCGCTGTCTCGCTGCCCACTGTCACCACCATTGTAGCACGTGTGTAGCCCAGCCCGTAAGGGCCATGAGGACTTGACGTCATCCCCACCTTCCTCTCGGCTTATCACCGGCAGTCCCCTTAGAGTGCCCAAC
>NZ_VEIU01000035.1:0-645 GCF_007680755.1 Agrobacterium sp. DE0009 | reverse complement strand
CGACGACGGCTTCGTGGCCGGCGTCCTGTAGCAACTTCACTGCCTTCGAGCCGATCAGGCCCGTGCCGCCGATGACGACGACCTTCTTCATCTTGGTCATGGTGATTCCTCCTATGACGAGGCGCGATTACCCGTCTTGCGTTCGTGGAGTTTCAGGAAGGCGCATCCGCGGGCGGCGATACCACCGTCGTCGTCTGCGCCGAGATCCGCCAGAAGGTCCGCGACGGATACCTTGGCGAGTTCTGCGCGATAGGCCTTTTCAGCCTTCAGCATCGCGGCGTTGATCTGGCAGGGCTTTGTGAAGTAGCGCTGCGGCAATGGGTTCGGTCCCCGCTGGCGGATCTCGGCGCAGCGGAAAGCGGGCGCCGGTCCTTCGACCGCGAGGACGATATCCAGGAGGCTGATTTCGCGTGGGGCCTTGGCCAGCCTGTAGCCGCCTTTCGGCCCTGGTGTTGTCGCGACGATGCCCGCGCCGGACAGCGCCTGAAGGTGCTTCAGCAGATAGCTTGTCGACACGCCGTGGAGTTCGGCCAGTGCTGCAGCCGACAGCACGCCGTCTTGCGACAGCCCCGCCAGGAATGCCGTGCAGTGGATCGCCTGTTCGACGCCTTCGCTCAGTTTCATGTTGCATCTCCTAATCGTGGA
>NZ_VEIU01000034.1:0-741 GCF_007680755.1 Agrobacterium sp. DE0009 | reverse complement strand
AGCTGGTCTTAATGGTATGGCTTCGAGGTGCACCGGCGTGCCCTCAATGAAGACCATACCGACACGTCGATGTCATCAAGAACGATCTGATTGTAAAAGGTAATCAGATTTTGCTGGTTAGCGGCTACCGAGAGGTGACCGTATGGCCGGATTTGGAACCCCTTCGAGCGCAAGCGAGGAGGATAGGAATTCCAAATCAAGCAAATATGGATGAGCATAGACAATGAGAACGAAGAAGTGAATTAAGGGCATTTGGTGGATGCCTTGGCATGCACAGGCGAAGAAGGACGTGATACGCTGCGAAAAGCCGTGGGGAGCTGCGAATAAGCTTTGATCCATGGATCTCCGAATGGGGCAACCCACCTCAGATATCTAGAAAATCTGTTTTGCTGAACTTTTTGATCTCACGCGCCGTACCGCACTTCCTTTGGAAGTGCTGGCGCTGCGATGGCGCGGCGGACGCCCGCCGACGGCCTATCGGCCTGTACTGGTGCCTTGCTCGATCTTGAGTTTGGCAGCGATACAGCGCGGTAGCGCGTCGGCCACGTTTGGCCGCCCCGTCTGGAGCGCAGCGGCCTTTGGCCGCGACAGCGTGAAGACAAAAGAAAACCCGGCGATACCGGGTTCAAGGGTTCAGCGAAAGAGGTTTCTAGATATCGCGATGAGGTATCTGCACCTGAATACATAGGGTGTAAGAAGCGAACGCAGGGAACTGAAACATCTAAGTACCTGCAGGAAAGG
>NZ_VEIU01000033.1:0-803 GCF_007680755.1 Agrobacterium sp. DE0009 | reverse complement strand
CGACGACGGCTTCGTGGCCGGCGTCCTGTAGCAACTTCACTGCCTTCGAGCCGATCAGGCCCGTGCCGCCGATGACGGCGACCTTCTTTAACGTACTCATTTCTGCTTTCTCCTATGACGAGGCGCGATTGCCCGTCTTGCGTTCGTGGAGTTTCAGGAAGGCGCATCCGCGGGCGGCGATCTCGCCGTCGTCGTCTGCGCCGAGATCCGCCAGAAGGTCCGCGACGGACACCTTGGCGAGTTCTGCGCGATATGCTTTCTCGGCTTTCAGCATCGCGGCGTTGATCTGGCAGGGTTTTGTGAAATAGCGCTTCGGCAGAGGGTTCGGTCCTCGCTGCCGGATCTCGGCGCACCGGAAGGCGGGCGCCGGCCCTTCGACCGCGAGGACGATGTCGAGGAGGCTGATGTCTTTTGGCGCTTTCGCCAGCCGATAGCCACCCTTCGGACCCGGCGTCGTCGCGACGATGCCCGCGCCGGACAGCGCCTGAAGGTGCTTCAGCAGATAGCTCGTCGACACGCCGTGCAGTTCGGCGAGTGCCGCGGCAGACAGCACGCCATCTTCCGACAGACCCGCCAGGAATGCCGTGCAGTGGATCGCCTGTTCGACGCCTTCGCTCAGTTTCATGTTGCATCTCCTAATCGTGGATATAAAATGTCTACGATTGGGATCGGTGTCAATCCCTGATCACGTAGACCGGTCAAAATTCCGAATTTGAGATCAGAAAGCGGAGTTTCGACCCCTTGATGCCTCGCCATAGTCAGGACGCTCGCAGGGGCAGAACAACAACGAAGGACATTTAATG
>NZ_VEIU01000032.1:0-966 GCF_007680755.1 Agrobacterium sp. DE0009 | reverse complement strand
GAAGCGCTTCTGGCCCAGATCGCCGTCTCCAAATATGCCGATGGCCTACCACTCTATCGGCAAGAAGCGATCTACGCCCGCGACAAGGTCGAACTCGACCGCAGGCTCATGGCTCAATGGATGGGAAAGCTGGGGTTCGAGCTCGACATCCTCGCCGATTACATCCTGAACGAAATCAAGAAGGCGGAACGAATATTTGCCGACGAGACGACCCTGCCGACACTGGCGCCTGGATCCGGGTCGGCGAAGACCGCTTGGTTATGGGCCTATGCCAGGGATGACCGACCGTTCGCAGGCAACAGCCCGCCCATGGTGGCCTATCGCTTCGAAGACAGTCGGGCGACCGACTGCGTGGCACGACACCTCAGCGGCTATCGCGGGATTCTGCAGGTTGACGGGTACGCGGCCTACAGCAAACTCGTCCGCAAGGACGGCGGCAACGACGGCGTTATTCTGGCTGGCTGCTGGGCCCATAGCCGTCGCAAGTTCTATGAATTGCATGTCGCCAAGAGCTCCAAGGTTGCAACTGAGACAGTCGAGCGAATGGCAACGCTCTGGGAAATAGAAGATACCGTCCGTGGTCAAAGCCCTGAGGCGCGTGTCGCTGCCCGACAAGAACGCTCGGCGGCGATAGTCCGTGACCTCTTCACTCTCTGGCAGACGACTTTGCCGCGAGTATCAGGCAAATCCAAACTCGCCGAAGCTCTACGGTACTCGATCAAGCGTCGTGACGTCTTCGAACGCTTCCTCACGGACGGCCGTGTCGAGCTCGACTCCAACATCGTCGAGCGAGCGATCAGACCTCAGGCGATAACAAGAAAAAATAGTCTCTTCGCCGGCAGCGACGGCGGCGGCAAGACATGGGCGACAATCGCGACACTTTTGCAGACTGCAAAAATGAATTCTGTCGATCCCCAGGCCTGGCTGACGCAGACGCTCGAGCGCCTTGCAAACGGCTGGCCTAGC
>NZ_VEIU01000031.1:0-1029 GCF_007680755.1 Agrobacterium sp. DE0009 | reverse complement strand
CCGAGCTGTTTCGCCGTCTCGAACAATTCCTGTGCGGAGGAGGCGCCGCGCAGGAAGCTGAAGTGGGTCGTGACCTGGAGCTCGGCGTAGCTCATGCGAAGATCCCGTGGCAGAACCAGCGATGGGACCCGGTCTCGGGATCCACCCCGTCACCGGAGCGAAACACCCACAGGCGCTCGCCTGCCTCGTCCTCGATGACAAAATAGTCCCGTACCGCCTCCATCTCTGCGTGGCGCTGCCACCACTCCCCGAAAATGCGTTCCGGGCCATCGGCGCGTTTGACCTTACGACGCTTGCCGCGCCAGACGATGGAGACCGGCGGCCGGTCCGGCATCAGCGCGATCGCCTCGATCAGTTCGGGCCGCGGCAACAGCCGGACCGGCCGACGCCAATGGCTGACCCAGGCAAAAGCGATCGGTTCAGCAACGGGACTGATCCGCTTCACGGAGCGTTCCGGCACATCGGAGGCGACCGGTGCGACGCGATACACCCGCTGGCCCCGATTTCCATAGATATCAATGAGCGGCGTCACATCAGTGGTGTCATCCTCGACCAGAGCAGAGACTTTCTGTGCCTCTTCCAATGGCTCGGCCAGAACGGCAACAAGGATGAGCTTCTCGATCCCGAAACCCGGCTCGATCTTTTCGGTCCGGTCCCTAAACAGTTTCGTCAGCCAGGCGATATCGCGGCCAGGCTTGGCGGTGCCTGCGCGAATGGCCTGCCTGGTACCGTCGACCTTCTCGACAATCAGGTCGGCGCGGCGCACCCCAAGGCCGCGCTTCTGTAGCTCATCGACCAGCTGGACGACGAGGCGGCCGACATATTTGTTGATCGTTTCGGCAGCGCCAATCGGTTCAGCGAAGGCTTTCGAGACTTCGATCAGCTCAGGCGTTCGAATCGGCTCGATAGGCTCGGCGATACGGCAGAGCATCTGGTCGAGGCGGCGGCCGATCTCCGGTCCAAAGCGCAACGTCAGTGGCGCACGTGGCGTGTTGGCAAGCTCGCCAATGGTCTGGAAGCCGAGAATGC
>NZ_VEIU01000030.1:0-1058 GCF_007680755.1 Agrobacterium sp. DE0009 | reverse complement strand
AGCGACCTGATGCTCCGGGCTGCCCGCGACGGAGCCGGACTTGCCTATCTGAACGAATGGCAGGTCGGGGACGACGTTGCCGCCGGAAGGCTGGAGCAGGTCCTCTCAGATTGGACCCCGCCATATCCGGGACTGTGTCTCTACTATCCCGGCAGACGCAACATCCCGGCGAAGCTGCGCCGGTTTATCGACTTGATCAAGGCGCTACGGGATTGAATGGACGTTGAGAGACCTCCTTCGATTTAGGGGATTGCTCATCGGGTCGGTACGAAACTCATCCGTGATCTCGGCGCTTTCGGCACTATTGCACCCAGCGTAACGGTCCAATACCAAACATGAGTATTCAGCCGCGCGATCGCGCATTGCATCCTGTGTTCACAGATCGGGAATGGACCCGGCCTTCAATCAGGAGCGAACTCATGAAACTTTATCACCATCCCCTGTCAGGTCACGCTCACCGTGCCCGTCTATTCCTTTCGCTGCTTGGACTTCCGCATGAACTGGTCGAGGTTGATCTGAAGGCCGGCGCCCATAAGCAGCCTGACTTCCTCAAGATGAACCCCTTCGGCCAGGTGCCGGTGCTGGCGGATGGCGATGTCTTCATCTCTGATTCGAATGCGATCCTGGTTTACCTCGCTAAAAAGTCGGGTCAGACGGAATGGCTTCCGGAAGACGCAAAAGGGGCGGCTGAGGTCCAGCGCTGGCTTTCGGTTGCGGCAGGCGAGATCGCTTACGGACCGGCTGCTGCCCGTCTGGTGACGGTCTTCGGCGCCAAGTTCAATCCGGAAGAGGTCATTGACCGTGCACACACCATCCTTGGCCGGATCGAGAGCCAGCTGCAAGGGCGGGAATGGCTTGTGGGCAATCACCCGACGATTGCCGATGTCGCGATCTACAGCTACGTCGCGCGGGCCCCGGAAGGCAATGTTGATCTGAGCGCCTATCCGTCCATCAATGCTCTGCTGCGCCGGGTCGAACAACTTCCAGGCTTCGTCGACTTCGTCAAGACGCCGGTCGGCCTTGCCGCCTGAGCCTCGACAGGGTGTGCGATACGTCGC
>NZ_VEIU01000002.1:0-677756 GCF_007680755.1 Agrobacterium sp. DE0009 | reverse complement strand
GCGGGGTGGAGCAGCCCGGTAGCTCGTCAGGCTCATAACCTGAAGGCCGCAGGTTCAAATCCTGCCCCCGCAACCAAATCAAATGGGGATACCAAATCGCGCGCGTCAGCCGTACCAACTGGGCGGCTTTTTGCGTTCGGGCCCATGAATGACGTGCCCCCAATAAATTAGGCCATTTAGAACTGGAATTTTCCACTTATGATCCCTGGTGGGAAGAAGAGGAGAATTCGATGAAGGGCTCGAAGTTTTCGGAAGCGCAGATCGCATTCGTGTTGAAGCAGGCAGAGGATGGCACGCCGATCTGCGAGGTCTGCCGCAAGGCAGGAATTTCGGACGCGACGTTTTACAATTGGCGCAAAAAATACGCGGGCTTGATGCCCTCGGAGATGAAGCGGCTGCGACAGCTTGAGGAAGAGAATGCCAAGCTGAAGCGGATTGTTGCCGACCTGTCGCTGGACAAGGCCATGCTGCAGGATGTGCTTTCAAAAAAAGGCTTTGAGGCCTGCCCGCAAGCGCAAGCTTGTCGACACGATCAAGGCGGACTGGAAGGTTTCGATCCGGCGTGCATGCTCGGTGTTGAAAGTCGACCGGTCGCTCTATGTCTACAAGTCCAGGCGTGGCGAGCAGGCCGAGTTAAAGCTGAAGATCAAGGACATCTGCCAGACGCGGATACGCTACGGCTACAGGCGTGTGCATATCCTTATCAAGCGTGAAGGCTGGTCTGTGAACCCGAAGCGAATCTATCGTCTTTACAAGGAGATGGACCTCCAGCTCCGCAACAAGGTTCCCAAGCGCCGGGTCAAGGCGAAGCTGCGGGCTGACCGCACGGAGCCGACCCTTTCCAACCATGTTTGGGCGATGGATTTCGTTCATGACCAACTGGCCACTGGTCGCAAGATCAGGGTTCTGACGGTCGTCGACGCTTACTCGCGCTTCTCGCCGGCAGTCGATGCCCGCTTCAGTTACAAGGGGGAGGATGTCGTTCAGACACTGGAGCGGGTCTGCCGGCAGGTCGGATATCCGACGACCATTCGCGTCGATAACGGCAGCGAGTTCATCTCTCGAGACCTTGATCTTTTTGGGCCTATCACAAGGGTGTCGTGCTCGACTTCTCCCGGCCAGGCAAGCCGACCGACAACAGCTACATCGAGAGTTTTAATGGCAAGTTCCGCGCCGAGTGCCTGAACGCTCACTGGTTCATGACCCTTGACGACGCGCGGGCAAAGATGGAGGATTGGCATAGAGACTATAACGAGTTCCGGCCACACAGCGCGATAGGCAACAAAGTGCCGATTTCGCTTATGAACGGCTAATCGGCACCCCCGCCGAACTGAGCCAAAACCCCCCGGAAAATTCCAGCTCCCGCTGGCCCAAATTCGGGGTGCACTTCAAAATGGGCCAGAGCTTACTTCAAAATGGATTATTTCAACGGGGCAAGGTCACTCTAAGTGGCGACTATGTCAGCGCCTCGGCAGGCGCGTCGGTTGGTGTCGGTGTTGGCGCCAATGCTCTGATCGGCGGCAATTCCAAGAACTTCGCACTGCAGCCTATCAGTGCCGAAATTGGCACCGGGGTCAATGTTGCAGCCGGTGTGTCGCACCTTCAATTAAAACATGCAGGCTAACTCGCCACTCAGACATATTCCTTGGATAAAATAAGGGTAACTCGACAGCAAGCGCGCCATAGTCATTGCGGCGCGCTTCGTATTGCGCCATCGGAGTGGCTCGATTGATTGGAGCTCCAGGGCTTTCGAGTAGACTCAGGATAACCGTTCAGCATGACGGCAGTTTTGAGCTCGGCGATTTTGCTTGCCGACTACGCCTTAGGGCTAGACGAAAAAGAATGCGCGGTAGAGATGCATGGTCGGATTCACGTTGAGCGGAATCGAATTGGATGCTGCTACATTAAGCGTATATTCCGGGTCGCATAGTGGGATGAGTGGAGAGCCGCCCACGAACTATTTCATTGCTTCTGTCTCGGCGACGGTTGTTTGGATCGTCCGTATGACTGAGTCATTTTAGCCATTCCTAGCCATCTCGTTGGCGAAGTTGATCTCAGGTCTCTTATCTGGCAATCTTGGTTGTTATCCGTCGATCGTCGCTATTCGAGCGCGTGGTGCTGCCAATCGTCCGGGCATCAAAAGCGCTGTTTGGGAGCAAGTTGTTAAGGGATGCGGGGACGGAGCTCTTCTTGGCAGCTTGCTTTATGCGGTCGCAACTTCTTTTCGAGATAACGGGAAACGGTGGCACTATCGGACTTGGCGGACAGTAATTCGAGTGAACCTCCTGAGATACGTACAGGGAATGGCGTATTTCAAGCGATGAGTTGATCGCTGTGACATGGCGAGTCCCAATTGGCTCAAGTCCGAGTTGCCGTTCATCTTGCAAGCTAAGAACTACAGTATTTTCAATACGATGTACGGGGAAAGAGATGAGCTCTCATTCCGAGGCGGAAGTTGCGAGATACAGCCGAACTGCCAGGATCCTCCATTGGATCGTGGCGATGCTTGTGTTTGTAACCTGGCCTATGGGGCTGATGATCGGCTTTGCAAAGGATGCTGTAAAGCTCGATTTCTATCTCGTGCACGAAAGCCTTGGCTTTCTGTTGCTCTGGTTCATGTTGCTCAGGACTGGCGCCAAGTTTTATCAGCCCTCTCCTCCAATATCCGGCAGCGTGTTGGAGCGCATCGCGGCACACACAGTTCATGGCCTGCTATACGCGTTTTTGATCATCATGCCCGTCTCTGGATTTTTAGCCACCAACGCACACGGTTTTCCCCTGCGATGGTTTGGGATAATTCCGATCTGGAGCCCGCTGGATAAATCGCCGGAGATCGCGCCAGTTTTATCAACGATCCACGAGTGGAGCGCATGGATCGTTTTGGCGCTGTTAGCGTTACATATACTGGCAGTGATCTTCCATCATCTGATCCGCCGAGACTCCACGCTTTACCGAATTCTCTAGACAGGGACATCGATGCGAAACCTCAATGTAACTGACAGGCTTTGGACGCGGCTCCTTTCCATCCGCGAAGGAAAAGACGCGCTTCGCAGAAGAGAGGCCTGTCCGGCCTTCTCGCTATACGGCCCTATTGCTTCGGCAAGGGACCGTTTTGTCCTTGCGCAAGTCGGCCAGTCCCTTGACGGCCGTGTCGCGACGCCAAGCGGTGATGCTCGGGACATTTCCGGACCGGATGGACTTGTCCACCTCCACCGTTGCCGTGCCCTTGTCGATGCGGTGATCGTTGGTGTTGGAACCGTACGGAATGACAATCCACGACTTTCAGTGCGTAAAGTTAAGGGCCCCAATCCTACAAGGGTCGTCATCGACTGTCGAAGCGAATTGACCGGACAGGAAGGCCTGTTTCATGATGGCGGAGCGCCGGTTATCCTCATTCAGGGCGACGATGCGCGGAACTCAGACTATCCCGCCGATGTCATAAGGCTGAAACGCGGTCCGCGTGGCCTGGATCCACATGATGTCCTCGACTGTCTCGCGGAGCGCGGATTGAAGCGTGTACTCGTGGAGGGGGGCGCAAAAACAATTGCCCGTTTCATCGACGCCAACCTAGTCGATCATCTTCACGTTGCCATAGCGCCCTTAATCATAGGGTCCGGGCCATGCGGCATATCCTTGACGCCGATCGGGGAACTCTGCCACGCCCATCGGCCTGCGGCGGATATCTATGCGCTGGGAAGCGACGTGCTTTTTGACTGCCTCCTCAAGGCGGGTGCTTCTTCAATGACGTGGAAGAGCAAGGAAGTCCGTGTGCCCGACGATGCAGAGGCTGCCATTCACGCCAATTTTTGAAAGTCGAAATTCGAGCCACTCGTTGAGCTCGGCGTCATCGACGTTGCCAATTTCGCAGACTGGCCGTACCAGCCCTGACAGAAATTCTTTCTGCAGTTCGGTTGATGAAGGGCCGAGGTACCAGCGGCTTTCGGCGGTACCGACCCGGAATCCTGATGCTTCGCATAGAGTGGAGAGATGAGCGGAGGCTTCCGGTCCGAGGGCTGGGCCAAACCCCTTGTCTGATTGCTGATGCCGGTTGAAGTCTCCAGCCACCTGCGCATCCAGCGGGTGCTTAATCGACCATTCCATGAGACCATCATAGTTGAGAGCAGCATATAGTCCGATCTGTCTGCGGGCCAGTCGCTCCACGAACCGGCCGCAAAAATCGGCTGAACACAGGTCGAACAGGGCCGACGCGGTGACCATTGTGACCCCATCCATAAGCGTTTCATCGAGACGGTTCAGATCATGGCAATGGAACTCAATATTTTCACCGGTACCGATCTCACGCTGCGCCTCCTCCAGCAGGGCGGTCTCATAATCGACAAGCCTCCAACTGGCTGTAGGAAGTATGGGTGAGAGCGTGCGATAGGTTGATCCTGTGCCGCACCCTATGTCCATAATGATATTCGGCTGTGGAAGCGCGTCCAGATACTGGCGTACTCTTTCAAGCATCGGCTGCGCTCTAGCCGCGCGGTCTGCAGGTTCCCGAAGTTTCAGCCATTCCTTGTCAAAGCCGCTCATGCCAACGCCTTCAATGTTTGCGATATGATTTGCGACGTGTCCGCCCATCCGGGCAGCAATTTTCCGGCGCGTGTTGCGGCTTCCGAGCGACGAACGCGCGCCTGGGGATCGCTCAACAATGACCTCAGTGCGGATGCCGTTGCGTCAACATCGTCCACAGGAACCAGGATACCGGCGTCGCTGGGAACAACGTCCGGCACCGCTCCTGCCTTGCAGGCAATTATCGGCAGGCCGTACGAAAGGGCTTCTGCAAAGACCATGCCGTAACCCTCGTAACGGCTAGCAAGTGCAAAGATATCAGCTTTTTCGTAAGCCGAGGCTAGATCATCGGACTCGCCGGCCAGGGTAACGCGATCGGAAAGCTTCAGTTCTTTGATTTGCTCTGCAAGTGCATCCGCGATGGCACAGTCCAAACGGGGATTTCCGATGATCGTGGTCTGCCAAGGAAGATCAAGAACCATGGCAAGCGCAGCGATCAGTATGTCATGTCCTTTGCGCCTGGTAAGCGAGCCTACGGACAAAATTTGCAGAATGTCGTTATCCACCTTTCGCCGTTCAGATGGCCTAGCCGTTCCAGGTACAGCTACGGTTATCTTGTGAGGCGGAACGCTGAAATTTTCCGTAAGTTCGGCAGCAGTCATGGTCGAGGTCACGATGACATGCCGTGTTGCGGTCAACGCTGCCCTTTCGCTTTGTCGCAGCAGTGCACGTAATTCCTCGTTCAGCCCGGTCTCGAGTGCCAGCGGATGGTGAACCAGAGCGACGATTCTGAGACGTTCAGCCTCGCGCATCGCCCAGGTATCCATGACACCGAAGGCGAGGCCGTCAATCAGAACGAGTTCACCGTCCTGAAGAGCGGAAAGCTGTCTCTCGGCGTCTCTCAAGGTTTGATCGGCGGGCGATGGAAAACCGTCTCCAAGCGGGAGCAGGTCGACATCCCAGTCAAGTTGTCTCAAACCCTTGATGATTTCCCGGTCATAACCGTACCCTCCTGTCCTCAGTCCAAGGTTTCCTGGGTAAGCGAAGGTGAGGCTTGCTTTCAAAGGTCTGCCTCATACCATCCGCGCGCCGCGTGAGATTCATGTAAAGTCACTTTGATGCGAGAGATCCGGTAGCTTCCGGGTCCGAGGTGCTTTGCTGCGACCGCCGCCGCAAGCTCATCAAAAATATATCTAGCGATGACCTCCGTCGTACTGACCCTGCCTTTGAAAACATCGAGTTCATCCAGGTTCTGATAGTTCAGAGGTTTCAGCACTTGCGCGAGAACGGTGGTCGCCGCGCCGATATCGACTGCCAGACCGTCCTCGTCCACGTCCTTGGTGAAAAAGGCTGCGTCCACGACGAATGTTGCGCCGTGCATACCCTGGGCCGGACCGAAGACCGGGCGGGGGAGGCTGTGGGCGATCATGATGTGATCCCGGACTTCAACTGCGAACATGATTTCTCTTTCGTTAGTAGCGGATGCGGTGGCAGAGCGTATTGCTGGATGACAGGATACGTGGGTAGTCGTCAGCTAGATCAGCAAATGCCGTCTCGCCGGTAATCAAGTGATCAAGGCGGTCGTCCTTTAATAGCTCCAGAGCCTTCCCCAATCGCCTTCCGAAGGTCCAGCGGCGGCTGCGAGATGCAGGTATGGATCCTACCTGCGAACTAATCAATGAGAGACGCTTGGAATGAAAAGCGCCACCGAGGGGCACAGACACGGTCTTGTCACCGTACCAGCTCGCTTCCACAACGCGCGCTTCCATGCCTGCGTGATCGATCGCGTTTGCCAGAGCGGTATCGGAAGCCGAAGCATTGATGAGCACGTCGAACTCACCCTCGAGCTTTTCAGCTTCTACGAAGGGAATTTGCATGGCGTACGCAAGTCCGCCTCGCGCGGCATTGGTGTCCACCAGCAACGTTTCCGTCCCTGCTATTCGGCTGGAGAGGCTGGCGGCAAGCGTTCCAACGAGACCGCCGCCCAAGACCGCCACGCGGTCCCCAGGCTGAATCAGCGCGTCCCAAACGATGTTCAGAGCAGTTTCCATATTTGCTGCCAGTACGGCCCGTTCCGGTGGGAGGTGCCTGGGTAGCGGGAAAACCATATCTTTTGTCGTGACGAAGAGATCCTGATGAGGGTGAAGGCAGAAGACGATTTCGCCAATCAGCGCCGCTGATCCTGCTTCGACAAGACCGACGCTGGAATATCCGTACTTCACCGGAAATGGAAACTCGCCACTCATGTGAGGTCCACGCATGCGCTCGAATTCGCTTTGCGGTACCGCACCATCAAAGATGATCGATTCGGTTCCGCGACTAATGCCGCTATAGAGGCTTCTAACAAGCACCTCATTCTCCGCCAGCGATCTCAGGGTTCCCTCCCTCACTCCGCAACGCCCTTTGCCCTCAATCCAGAGCGCCCGGGACGTGAGTGATGCGGAGAGATCTTGCGTGCCGTCAGCAGATGCCAAAAGAGTGATCCTGATTAATCAATATCGAATGGAGCGTATTACCGAGCTGCGCGTTTTGTTCCGCGGACAGCTTCAAATAATTTTTTCGAGCCCGCCGAAACTCGTTCAAGATTTCCTTCGTAACAATAAAAACGTCTAGGGAGAGCATTCAAGATGTCCAATTCTGCAGAGCCGAATTTTCTGTTCGATACGCCGGGGATCCGAGTTGAGCGTGCCGTGTCTGAACTGCGATATGGTCGACCGATCGTAATGTCTTCCGATAGCCGTAAATTGGCGATACTGGCGTTGGATGCGGTCGGCCCATCTGTTTATGATCAATTCGCAGCGGCGACCGAAAATCGACATTTGCTTCTCCTGACAGCGCCACGGGCCAGCCGCCTCTCTATATCCGCCCGAGGCGATATTCTTGCACCGTTAGCAGGTGTCAGCTTTGAACATGCCTCCCGGCTGTCGTACGGTCTCGGCGCGGATCAACCGTCAAAGTGGGTCGAGGCTGATGAGCTGGCGTCTCACGCGGCCGAGTTGGCGCGCATAGCGCTACTTCTTCCGGCAATGGTACTGGCGGATGCTTCTGCGGCGAGCACAGATTTCTCGGGATGCTGTCAATTGTCTGCGGCCGATCTGAAGGGGGCGGATGTCGCCCGACAGCGTTTCGATAAAGTTGTCACGACCCGAGTTCCGCTCAAGGAACTTGGAGACTCGAAATTCGTGGTTTTTCGCGGCGGTCTTGCCCAGAAGGATCAGGTGGCAATCGTCATCGGCACGCCCGACGTGTCGCACACCGTTCCGATCCGCATCCATTCCTCTTGCATCACTGGCGATCTCTGCGGCTCGCTGAAATGCGACTGTGGCGATCAGCTCCGCAACGGACTTGCGTTGCTGAAGCAGGCCGGAGGTGGCGTCCTGCTTTATCTTGATCAGGAGGGACGCGGGACGGGGATCGGCGCTAAAATGCGCGCCTACGGCTATCAGCATCTTGGGCTTGATACGATCGACGCCGATGCAGAACTTGGGCTCGACGCAGACCATCGCCGTTACGAAGCGGCGGTTGCTATGCTTCGGCACCTGAACATCGGGAAAGTTGCGGTCTTTACGAATAATCCGACGAAGATCAGCGCCCTGAAAGCAGGTGGTATAGAGGTTGACGCGCGGTCCCCTGTATTGGGAACCGTAACGACTGAAAACCAGAATTATCTGCGAACCAAGACACTCCGCGCCGGACATCTCTTGGACCTCGAAGCACTGATTGCGGCGGAATGACGTCTGTGGGGAGGACTGTATGGCTATTACCGGTGGTGATGGACTGAGCAGAGTGGATGATCGCAGGTCACTCATTCGAAATACACTCGCCAATATGGCGTGTCTTTTGCTCGGAACGACCGCCACGGCCATGCTTGTGCGCTGGGAACTTTCCCTTGGCTGGGACTATGTCGCAGCCGCAACACTGACCCTGTCCTTCATCTTCGGCTTCGTGATCTATTTCCTGCCGAGCCATCCTCACCGCGACTTCGGCTATGCCAATTTCGTGACGGCATTTCGAGCCTCACTCGTCAGCCTCACGGCTGCAACGGTACTCTGCTTTGAAACTCTTCACCAGGCCGACGCGATCCTTTGGATACTGGTTGGGGTTGTCGTTCTTGCTCTTTCCCTTGACGGTATGGATGGCTATCTCGCCCGCAAATATCGACAGGAATCCAAACTCGGGGCACGCTTCGACATGGAAGTGGACGCATTTCTCATTCTTATCCTTTCAGTGGCGGCAGCCACGCTTCAGAAAGCTGGCGCCTGGGTGCTCCTGATCGGCCTTATGCGCTATGCTTTTGTGGCCGCAAGCTGGTTCATCGCGGCGCTGGGCGCCGACCTGCCTTCATCCTTCAGGCGTAAGGCCGTTTGCGTTACACAGGTATCAACCCTGTGTCTGATCCTGGTCCCTGCCGTCGACATTCCGGTATCGAACTATCTTGCAGCCCTCTCTCTTGCCATGCTGACTGTATCTTTCGCCATCGACATCGTATTTCTACTGCGCAATCGAGTGGCCGCATGATCGCGCTCGCTACCTTGCCGGGGCATGTTGAGGCCGGGCGATCTCCAAGGTTGGAGCAGGCGTTCTAACGTCCTTGGATCAGGGACGCAAGGGATCGCCTGGTTTCGCCTAAATCGGGTCCGCGTCACTCCTTGCCAGCCCGGTTCTTCACCGCGGCGAGCGCCAGGAAGACCATACCAGGCGCTGAGCCGGCGAGACATAGCCAACCATAGGTGATGCTTGAAGCGAGGCCATCGACAGAGGACAGACCGAGCGCTGGCCAAAGCGCCATGGCGGCTGCCTCGCGCGTGCCCCAGCCGCCAAATCCGGTTGGTATCAGCATTGCCAGTAGACAGAAGGGAATGATCGTGATGCCCGCGACCCATGGCAGATTCGAGCCCGTTGCCTGTGCTGCGATAAAGAATGTCGCGATATATGCGAAAAGAATGATAGCGCTCATCGATGCCTGAAGGAGCCATGCGTTGTGCCGGACAAAGACATTGATAATATCTGCACGAAAGGCGCTATCCGTTACCTCCCGCCTTTTGAACCATACGATGATCAGCAGGATTAACGCGATAACCACTACCGCGATAACGATGTGACGTCGGGTGTGGCTGCCAAGATCTGTGTTCATTACAAAGGGCCATACCGACAACCCGATCACAGCGATGAACGCAAGGGCTACCTGACCGGAAAGTCTTTCAAAGATCACCGCCTTGGCAGGTTGTTTCCATCCGCCTGGCGCAATGCCGCGCATCCTCCAGGCTCTGATAGCATCGCCACCCATGCCACCGGGCAGAACCTGGTTCAGGAGGGTGGCGATATAGTATTCGCCTATTGCCCTGAAAGGCGTGATGTTATGACCAAGTCGCGCAGAGGTAAACCGCCACCGCAGCGCGGACACCACGATTTGCACTTGCACCAGCACGAGGCTGAAAATGATCGCTATCCAGGAAATTCGGGAAAGCGCTTGCCTGACCGCCGTCAGATCCGCTTGAAAAGTAACGGCAGCAAAGATCGCCAGGGCGATAACGGACACCAGTATTCGCAGTTTATACAAGCGGGTAGGGCCCTGTATTTTATCTGTCTTTCCGATAAATTCATGCCCGCTGTCAATAGGAGCGGTTTGCGATGGTAAGAATAGGCCGGGCAGATTTAGGACATATTAACTTGAAAGCCGTGGTCGGAGCATGGTTTTTCTCTATCATCGCCTTTTTTGTTTTCAGCCTGCCTGATCACCCTGATGCGTTGGTTCCAGAGGCATTTGGTCGCTTGCCGCTGGAATGGCCATTTGTCGCCATTCTCATGCTGATGACCAGCGGTTGTTTGAGGCGTTATCTTATCGTTTTCAGCAGCTTTCTGGTTTTTTTGGTTCTTTTCTTAAAACTGGCGGATATCGGCGTACAGGCGGCGTTTCAGCGGCCGTTCAACCCTTATCTCGATGTAACGATGCTGGCGAACGGCTGGAACCTGATATCCAACGCAATAGGAACACTCTCTGCCCTAGTCGCTCTCATCGGGGGCGTTGTCCTGATCTTGCTGACCGTCGCCATTTTTCTGACGTCGCTGCGCCAGATGGCTGAAGCCCGTGGAGGTGTGCGGCAGCTGCTGCTTGGGCTTTTTGCGGGTTTAATCGCTGTCGGTGGTAGCCTTATGCTTATTGATAAGGCGAAGGTTGATTTGCAGACCCCCACATATCTCGCCGGAAGGCTTAGCCTTGTCGCCCGCTCGATTGAAGACATGAGAGGGTTCGAAAAACAACTCCAGGCTTCCCACGGCCCAAAGGACGGGAAAGGTCTTTTCAATGTTGTAAAGGGCAAGGACGTAATCCTTGTCTTCGTGGAATCCTATGGTCGATCCGCGGTTGAGGATCCACGATATTCTGATGTGATCTTACCCCGTCTCGTGAGCATCCAGCGCCAGATCGAGGCGAGTGGGCTTCATGCAGCCAGCGGCTGGTTGGCATCGCCCACCGTCGGTGGGCTGAGTTGGCTGGCTCACGGCACATTGCTTTCCGGCCTTTGGGTGGACAGTCAGGCGCGTTACGATCGCCTCATGATCAGCGATCAGCCGAGCTTGAACCGCCTGTTTTCGCAGGCTGGCTGGCACACGGTTGCGGTCATGCCTGCCATTACCATGGCCTGGCCTGAGGCAGGTCATTTCGGCTACGACCAAGTTCTCGCTGCCTCGGATCTTGGATATCGCGGAGAGCCGTTCAACTGGGTGACAATGCCTGATCAGTATACATTATCCGCTTTTGATCGACTTGTAGTGAGGCCGGCACATGGCCGTGCAGAAAAAGTAATGGCGGAGATCGCCCTTATTTCCAGCCACGCACCGTGGACGCCCGTACCAAGACTTGTTGACTGGAACGATATCGGCGATGGTTCGAACTTCAATATTCAGGCAAGAAGCGGCGCCTCTCCTTCCGTTGTTTGGGCCAATCCTGAGCGCGTGCGCGCACAGTACACTCAAACAATCGATTATTCGCTCGAGACATTAGGAAGCTTCATGGAACGCCAAGGGAAGAGTGCGCTCTATGTGATACTCGGGGATCATCAGCCCGCATCTATCATTACCGGGCCCGGAGCCTCAAGATCAGTGCCGGTACATATCGTTACAGACGATTCAGAGCTTCTTACGCGGTTTCTCGATCGCGGATTTACTGCAGGAATGATACCTACGAACACGACACAGCAGTGGCCGATGAGCGAGCTTCGCAAGATATTGATTGATACGCTTAGCCACTAGGCTCAGGACCAATTAAATAGCGATGCCGTGCTTGGGGAGATTAATTGGGATTGAACTGAAAATTGGACAATAAAAAAGCAACGGTGTTATCGGTCAAGCACCGTTGCTCTGTGCTCTCTCATTCGTGCATTTAGGATGATGATCATTTTTCTCATGACGGCGACGAGGGCAACCTTTCCTGACTTGCCCTTTTCTTTGAGACGCTGGAACAATGCCTTCATAACGGGGTCGAAGCGAATGGCCGGCAGGGCGGCGATATAGAGGGCGTCGCGCACCTGCTTTCGCCCGCCTGCGATCATCCGCTTGCCGCGCATCTGCCCGCTATCGCGGTTGATCGGCGCCACGCCGACAAGCTTGGCGATCTGCCCCTTGTCCATCAAGCCGAGTTCCGGCAATCCCGCGATCAGGAAGCAAGCTGTTCTCAGGCCTATGCCCTTGAGCGACATAAGCACGTCAGCCATGGCCGCGAGATGATGGTCCTTCCTGAGGCAGTCCTCCATGGCTTCGACGACGGCCTGGCGCTGGTCCGTCAGGAAAGTCAGCGTCTCCTTGATCCATACGGCTTGCCGTTCATCCCGGTTGCTGGCGAGTTTCTCTCGCCGGTTCCTCTCCTGGACGATCATGTGGGATATGCGGGAGCGGCACTCATGATGATGGCAGCGTGGATTTCACGCTCCAGCAAGCGAGGTGGTTATGACAGTCACGCTCCTGCCGTTTAAAGCTGGCCTCGTCATTTCTGCGGTTTTGACAACCGCGGTTCTCACCGGCGTCGCCGTCGCCATCGTCAAGGACGGGTCGCAGAGAAGTGAGGTCGCGACAGCGATGACTGGCGGGATGAAACGCTCGCGCCCGCAATTTTTCGCCGCTACGGCTGTAGCGGGTGCCATACGATTCCCGGCGTTGCGGGCGCCGACGGTAAAGTGGGCGGCGAACTGAGCATGGTTCTGTAACGGGTCTATATTGGTGACGGTCTCAACAACACCCCGGACAATCTCGTCCGTTGGATCGTGTCTCCAACGGATTTTTCCAAGCCAACGGCGATGCCCGTGACCGGGATAACTGAAACCGAGGCGCGGCATGTTGCTGCCTACCTTTATGCCAGATGACCTTACGGATGCGGGGTATCGACCGGGGGCAGGGATTTGATGTACCGCGCGATGGCGTCGCGGTCGGCCTGAGGGAGTTGCGAGAGATTGGCGATGACATCCACCATTGCGGAGCCAACGTGCCCGCCTTGCGGGGTCTTGCCCGTTGCGAGCATCTCCGAGACATCGGCTTGCGTCCAACCGGACAGGCGGCGTGCTGTGATATTTGGCACGAAGCCTGTTCCCTCCGCATCCGGGCCGCCAGCATAGCGCGTTGTGGGTTTGATTGCTCCGAGAACATTGCGCGTGGAATGACATTCAGCGCAATGCGTGACAGCCTCGACAAGGTAGGCGCCGCGATTGAAGACGGCGTCACCGGCAACATTCGGCGCTTGGCGTTCCCTGGCGAAAAAGAAGAGCTTCCAGAGCCCGATCAAACGTCGGATGCGCGCAAAGAACGGGAGGTCGTGCGGCGGTGGGCGGCCGGAAACCGCCGGCAAGGTCCTTAAGTAGGCATAGAGGTCTGCGACATCCCGCACGTCCAGACCTGTATAGCTCGTATAGGGAAAAGCAGGATAATAGTGACGGCTGGCGGGAGAAACGCCTGCAATCAATGCGTTGGCGAGATCAGCCGCCGACCACGAGCCGATACCATCCTTGACGTTGGGAGAAATATTGGGTGGCCGAAACACACCGAAGGGGGAAGCGAGCGTCATGCCGCCGCCGAGAAGAAGAGGATTTGCCTGACCCGGTGTCGCGTGACACGACCCGCAGCTTCCAGCAAGGAACACCGGTCTTCCGACCTGTGGATCGCCCGCGGAAAGGCGGGGATCGGCCTGATCAAAGAGTGTTTTAGGAGCGGTCAAAAACCAGAAGGCCGTCAAGACAACTCCTGCGATGCAGGCCCCCAACGAGTACCAGGCGAAACCGCAGCAACGAATGGGAAACGGCAACATGGGGGATCATCATCGATCATGTCCATCCTCAAGGGCGACCGTGGGGCCGCGCGATCTTCTTGTATCGAACTTTCGTGAACATTCCCGGTTTCTTGCTATCCCAGTAGCGCGCAAACCTGCCCTGGCTGGAACATCTTGGCAGCTGCTGGGTTGGGTTGTGAACCGAAGCCCATGAGTGGGTTTTTGCAAGGGGCAGGCAATGGAAAGAGACAGAGATAACGTGAGGCCAGAACCCGGTAGCGACGACGCCCGATCTGCAGACGGGGATGTCAGCCGGGAGGACCGGCAGAAAGCAAAGGAAAACGCCGACCGCATGCGCAAAGAACGGTACGGCGGCAGTGACAAGGATGAGAATGATGACGGAAGCAGCGACAACCACCGACCATGAAGTAATAAGGAAATGGGTCGAGGAACGCGACGGTCGGCCCGCCAAGGTGGACGTCTCCGGTGACGGAGGTATCCTGCGGATTGATTTCGGCAAACCGGAAGAGGACCTGACAGAGATTTCCTGGTACGAGTTTTTTGAAATCTTCGAAGAAAGAAAACTGGCGTTCCTTCATCAGGACAAGACGTCCAAGGGCGAAAGGCGCTTTAACAAATTCGTTTCACGCTGAGGCAAAGACTTGCAGGCAACAGACGCAATCGATGCAAAACGCGAACAGCAGCGAAAGGCTTACCGCTTCTGGGCGCCGATTTATGACCGGGTCTATGGCTATTTCCTAAGGCCCGCGCAGGTTGAGCTGGCGCGATGTGCGGGCAACGTCGCAGGCGACGTTCTCGAAATCGGCGTGGGAACTGGCCTCGTGCTTCCACTCTATCCGCCGACAACTACCGTAACCGGTATCGATCTGTCGCAGGACATGCTTTTGAGAGCGAAACAGAAAGTCGCGCTTGGATCGATGCCGCACGTCAAGGCCCTTCATGTCATGGATGCCTGCGATCTATCCTTCGACGACAATTCTTTTCACGTGATCTCGCTTCCCTTTGTCATGCCGCTGATACCGGATACAGATCGTCTGCTTTCCGAATGCGCGCGCGTGCTTCGACCAAAGGGGGAAATCGTGATCGTCAGCAAGATCACAGATAGTGCGGGCGCGGTGCGTCGGGTCGAGCAATTGGTGTCGCCGCTAGCGCAACAAATCGGTTTGAGTTCTGCCTTTCACATCGAAGAGATCGAAAGATGGCTGCAAAAGAACCCGTCTTTTCAGATGATCGAAAACAGAAAAATTCGCCCGACCGGGTATTTCCGTCTTCTTCGCATCGGTCGCGAAAGGCGTTGAGGCGAGGCTGTGATGCTCATGCAAAAGCAGCTGTTCCCGGAGATCGAATGCTGAAGGAACAAACGAGTTCTATCGCCGTTTGTCGATGATGAGAGGCGGTGCTTGTTCAGCTTTCTGCCTTAACCGCAATAACTCCGGGACTTACAATGACAGACGAGACCGACCTTGCCGAATTCTTTCGCGTTGCGACCGACGACGAACTGTTTCAGAAAATGCGAGGGCTTGAAATCAGGAGCGAAGAAGAAGGTCTAGATGAGGTCGCCGCCCAGGTTGAGTTGACAGCTAGTGAAATCGAAAACCGTTTTCCTGGTCAGGCGCTTGCACCCTATAAGCGTTGGAAGCAGGAGCAATTTCTTTAAAGCGACCGGCATGCGGGCCAGCAGATCGGTCAGATCCCGGGTACGTCCCGGCAAACCTCTGGCGCCGGTTTTTCGTGCGAAATGCATAAAACGAAGAGAAGAGCATTTTGGGTCATCTAGGTAGCCGAAAGAGCTCTAGTGGAAGGTGCCGCCTTGTTGCGCGGTCAAACCAGAGACAATATTCCTGATATCCTGCGGATGGGCGGAAAGGACGTAGGGGCCAGCCTCCTGCCGAGCAAGCGTTTGTGACACATAGAAGAGAAAGGGCGTGCCTCTTTCTTCCAGTTCCTGTGTCAGGCGAAGCATGATTTCGGCGTCGTAACGAACGTCGATTATCGCGGCCGTATATGACAGCGTTTGACCATTGATTATTGCATCTGCGGTGTAAGGCCCAAGCAGGTCGATGTGGGCCGCTGCCCATGCCCTCTTGATCTCGGATGTGAGATCGTCGACCTCGCCAATGACAAGGATGGTGAAGCGTCCTGTGCTTCGCATGCAATACTCCCTGCGTGCTCGCCAGCGACGCCTCGTTTCATGAAGGCGTATACGCGCGGCGAGCCATAAAGGCCCATCGGGCTTCATCAAATATCTGCGAGGCTGCGCAGACTTCGTCTGGTATATACGAAGCTAGTGCACGGCGAGTTTCAGCAGCGGGTATATTTCAATTCCGCTTTGTATTTTGACAGGAACAAAACAGGACTGCCAAGGTTCGGGGCCATGTTCAAACACGGAGATCCCCAATGGCTACTCAAAAGACCCTCGACAGCCAATCTGGATGAGGATGGCGCAACGGACAAAAGCTCACCAAGCTTGCGTTCGCGAACCAGAAAGTCGAAGGGCCGCGTAATTTCCTCTCGGCTTGCACGAACGACGTAGCGAAATCGCCGGCGCGTGAAGAAATTCCGGGACGGGCGGCGTTCACTGTATTTAGCCACTCGCGTTGATGGAGAATTAAATGGCAACCGTTCCGCATCTAGGCGCCTATTTAATCGGTCTCCTTGTGGGAACCCGCCGCTTCACGCTCTCCGGTGTCGATGACGCCGTGCAGTTGCTTGAACAACACTGGCCGAACAAGACGGGCATCCACTATGGCCGGGCGCTCAGAAGCTGTCGTTTGGCATTGTTCAGGAACGGGCCCGCGGCCGTTGCGCGCGAAGATTTGATCGCCGCCTGTCTGGAGGCCGGTATTCCACACCAATTTCAGTCCGGTTCCGATAAGGAGCAATTGCCTCTTTTTGCCGGGCCGGAGGATGATGAACATCCTTCATTGGGAGCGGGTCGCCAGTAGGCGTCGTCGCCACAAAAAAAGCAGGAGGTTGCGATGCCGGAGCCACGAGAACGTATCAGGCCGGAGGAGGACCTGAACCGCACCGTCAGCGAAAAGCTGGATTCGACATTTTCGCCTGTCGGTATCGATGATGGCGCCTTTCGCGGGCGGAACAGGACTTGGAAAAGAATGATCGGTTATGTGCTGGTCATTTTTGCCCTCGCAATCGTCATCGCTTTGTCCTTCCTCCTGGGAACGCATCCGGGTCGGGTCTCGTGATACCAGAGCTGAAGAGGAGTATGAGATGAGTGAACGAACTGACGAAAAGTCGCTTTATTGGGCCATTGTCGGTGCCGACAGGAACACTAACGAAGGCCCGGCGCGTCTATTGGTCTTATTATCATGCTGATTGTCGCGGGCGGCGTCATCGCTTGGATAATTGGGCGTTGATCCCTCCCCGGTCTTAAGGAGCCGTTCGGCGGCTCATCAAAAACGGCCTTTCTCTGGGCGACGTCACCCCCATTTAAAAGTCGGCGAGAGGGTCGCGCCTTAAGCTATCACGCCTATGCCACGCATGATATTGCCGAGGCCGATATGGTGGTTCGCTTGCCATCGGAACTTGATGGCCAGCCCTTTCCGGGTGAGCCGCTGGGCTGCGCCATGAATATCTTCGAACGGTGTCAGATCCAGGCCGGCCAGACCGTTGCAGTGGTGGGCGTCGGGTTCCTTGGAGCACTGCTGACCCAACTTGCTGCCCGAGAAGGTGCGCGGGTCATCGCCATATCACGACGTTCTTTTTCGCTGGCCCTGGCACGCGCGATTGGTGCAGCGGAGGTCATCGAGATGGACGACCACTGGAGAATCATCGAACGCGTCAAGGAATTGACCGGCGGCAGGTTCTGCGACCGGGTCATTGAAGCCGTCGGCCAGCAATGGCCGCTTGAACTCGCAGGAGAACTCGTTGCCGAGCGCGGCCGCCTGATCATTGCGGGCTATCATCAGGACGGCCCACGGCAGGTCAACATGCAATCGTGGAACTGGCGGGGGTTGGACGTCATCAATGCCCATGAACGGGATCCACAAATCTATATCACTGGCATGAAAAATGCGGAGGCAGCCGTGGTCTCCGGCGCACTCGACCCAACGAGGCTATACATCCACAGCTACCCGCTACGAGACCTCGATAAGGCACTCAACGACACAAGGGATCGTCCGGGGGAGTTTTTGAAGGCCCTTATCCTCTATCCGTGACCCAGCGGACGACTCTGCGCAGAGCGGAGCCTTTCCATTCAAGGGGCGTCGGGAGAAGGCAGGATGTCATGGTCGGCAATGAACGCCGACGTTCCATCAGAAATCTCCTTACTCGAACCGGACAACAGATTTTAGCGGGATTTTTGCGACCAGAACGCCATCGCCCCTCACGACCTCGAACTCAGCGCCATCGACAATTTCGTTTTTCAGAATTTTCTCGGCAAGCATTTCCCTGGCGGCCTGCAGTGCCTCGATGCAGGCCCTTTCGTCGTTCGAAAGCATTGCACCTTCTGTATCCACAGAGAGACCTTCAGCATCTCTGATGTGGAAATAATACCGCGGCATTGCAAACTATCCCGTTTTCATGGATTTTCATTCAACCTGCTCTCGCGGTCTTGGTTCCATTGCCGGAGCCCAAAAAAAGCTTCGCCGATAAATCAGACTGGAACCTGTCTGTTGCTGTTCGGTTATGTTGCGGTGCAAGGATAGCCGGTTTAGCTGGCGTAACGATGCAGGACATAACGCATGGGACAAAGGAAGTGATTGTCTCCTGCTTGCCGCCATGGAGCGGCTGCCGGCATAAAAAGGACATTACCGTGCTACGTGTCTTCAGAGGCAAGAGGCTGATGGTGGTTGAGCAGCGCAAGGTGCTGACGGCGGCGTGCCGTGCGCAGATTGCGGCCGCCGGAGCGACTGTCCTCGGTCCCGTCCCTTCGTTGCGGGCAGTACTGCGGACACTGGAAGCGGGAGACGCCGACGCCGTCATCATCGATATCAACGTCGACGTTGGAACGATTCTGCAACTAACGACGCTTTTCGAGGCGATGGGGCTACCCTTCGTCTTTTCTTCTCCCATGTCCGCAAACCGCGCAGGGTACGTCCTCAGCGATGGCAGAAAACAGCTTCGAAAAATTGCCGACGCGCTGTTCGGCCCGCCGGGAGCGTCGTCAACGCTTCACTGACCGTTTTTCATCGTGCCTGCTTCAGGCCGAGCGGGAAGATTGTCGGTGCGGGTGGAAGGGATACTAAATTCGCGCAGGAAAACCCGCCGCACCGTTGCGAACAACTCAACATCGATCGCAAGCTCGTCATTTCGCACGGGGAAGCGTCGCAATGTGTGATTGATGGTATCTTCTACCAGTTTCACCCGCAGCCCTTCGTGCGAGGTAAAACGTACGGCCCAGCGCATCAATGTGCGCCGTAAAAGACAATTGTCGAGATTATTGTAAGAGGACACAATGGCTCTCCCGATCAGCAGGCGGGAGCACATAGTGACCCTCAGTTGCCACCGCCTACGAATTCGGTTGGTGGCAATATCTAAAGGATAACATTGGTCGGCGCAGAGTCCACCCCAATATGTGGGGAGTGCGAACTCTTCCGTCGCGGCTTTGACATCCTAAATTTTTTCGTCAGACCCCGGCGCTGCGTTACCGGCTTCTTTCTCCCTGTCGCCGGGTTGGCCGATAGGGACCGGCGGGGCACCCTCGTCCCCGTTCGTGATGATGTCCTCATCCCGGGCTCTCGGCCGCCACGTCGATCCGCGGGTGGCTTTCGGGTCATCAGGCTTGCCAACCGTGTTCTTGTTCAGGTCACGCATCATGGTCTCCTTTTGAAGGACGAACCATCAAATAACCTCCCGGTTCCGATATCCTCTGGTCTTAAAACACTGCAGAGCAGACGCAGCGTGTAAGCGTTCTTGGGGTTTGTCCGGGGACCGAGACGCTGAGAAACCGGCCTAACAGGCGTCAGTTCAACCGTAAACCTGTGGCGGGATCAAAGACGTGAATATCCGACGCGGCCACGTCGACCCCGAGCACCTCGCCTACGGCTGGTCTGACCTCCGCCGGAACGGAAATGTTGATCTCGTGCCGGTCGTTTTTGAGGCAGATCAAACGTGTCTCACCGTGGAACTCATTGCGCTCAACGGTTCCGCGAAACGCCTTGGCATCGTGGTTCAGGCGGAATGATCCCGGCCTGATCCCGACGGTGACCTCACCAGAGCGCAGACCCGCCGGGGCTGCAAACGTGACGAGATCGTCGCCGACGCCCTCAGCCGTCATCTGCAATTGCAGGAAATTCATGTTCGGCGTGCCGATGAAGCCTGCGGCAAATATGGTTCGGGGTGTCTGGTAAATCTCTTCGGGCGTGCCCATCTGCTCGATCCTACCATCTTTCATGAGCACGATACGGTCGGCAAGCGTCATGGCTTCGAGCTGATCGTGAGTGACGTAGATGCTCGTCGTTCTCAGGTCCGTGTGGAGCCGTGCGATCTCAACACGCAGACTACCGCGCAGCTTGGCGTCGAGGTTCGAAAGCGGTTCATCGAACAGGAAGACCTCTGGCGTCTTGATCATGGCGCGGGCAATCGCCACACGCTGCTGCTGGCCGCCAGATAGTTCGGTGGGCTTACGCGAGAGATAGACGCCAAGGCCAAGCGCATCAACCACAGGCGTCAGACGCTGATCGATTGCGGCCTTGACGATGCCGGCCCTCTCAAGACCAAAGGTAATATTGTCGCGCACACTCATGTGAGGGTAGAGCGCATAGTTCTGAAACACCATGGCGATGCCCCGGTCGCCCGGGTCGCGGTCGTTCATCCGCGCGCCACCAATGAGAAGATCACCGCCGGAAATTTCCTCAAGCCCGGCGATCATCCGCAGCATCGTGGATTTCCCGCAGCCGGATGGACCGAGAAAGACGACGAATTCGTGATCGTCGATCTTCAGGTCGAAATCGCGCATCACCTCAAGCGAGCCATAGACTTTCCGGATTCCCCGGCACTCGACGGTGGCCATCAATGCGTCTCCCCATCCAGGATGATCTGCAACTTCACGTCTTCAGGCCTGCCTTCGGCCGCCCGCTCGAAAGCTGCGATCGACTGATCGAAAGCGTAGGTGCCGGAAACCAGCGGCTTCAGATCAACCTTGCCCGCGGCAATCAGCGCCAGCGCACGATCAAACACATTCGCATAGCGGAAAACGGTCTCGATACGGCATTCACGGAAGCAGGCCGCTGCAAGGTCAACGGCGACCGGTTCCGGCGGCAGGCCGACGATGACGACCGTTCCGCCCGGACGCACGACCTTGAAGAGATCGCGGACCGCAGCCGGCGCGCCCGAGCATTCGAAAACGATGTCCGCTCCCCAACCTTCGGTTGCTTCATTGACGGTCTGAACGAGATCGACCTCTTTTAGATTGACCCCCGTGATGCCGCCATAGCTTTCGGCAAGCTTCAGCTTTGTGGCGGAAATATCCGAAATCAGGACCCGCGAGCAGCCGCCGGCGAGAGCGGCCAGGGCCACCATGATGCCGATCGTGCCGCAGCCGGTCACAACTGCCGTATCGCCGGGCGTTATCTTCGCCCGGGCGGCCGCCTGCATCCCAACCGCAAATGGTTCGACCATAGCGCCTTCGGCAAAGGAGACATTATCCGGCAGTTTATAGGTGAAGCTTGCGGGATGAACTGTCTCGGGGCACAGAACGCCGTGGACGGGTGGCGTCGCCCAGAAAGTGACGGCAGGATCGACGTTGTAGAGGCCGAGGCGGGAGGCGCGCGATTTCGGATCGGGAATACCCGGTTCCATGCAAACCCGGTCGCCCGGCTTCAGATGGGTGACATTGGCACCGGTCTCGATGACGGTGCCGGCCGCCTCGTGACCGAGAACCATGGGCTCGTTGACGACGAAGTCACCGATGCGTCCATGAGTGTAATAATGCACGTCGCTGCCGCAGACGCCGACAGTATGGAGACGAATGCGAACGTCATCCGGCCCCATTTCCTGGGAAATTTCGATGTCGCGCAGGGAAAGTTCGCCGACACGTTCGAGGACAAGTGCTTTCATGGGTCAGTCAACCTTAATCAGTTTTTTTGGAGAATGCAGCATTGAGGCCACCGGCAAGCACGCCGAGCAGGATCAGCGGCGGCAGCGATAGAAGCACCACGGCGGCGTTGAGAATGCCCCAGGGAACGTTCATGCCAAGCTGCGACATTTCGGACGCGATGATCGGCAGGGTCTTTGCCTTCGAGGTCGTCAACATCATGGCGAGAAGGAACTCGTTCCAGACGAGGACAAAGGAGAAGGCGATGGCACCAAAGACCTGGAAACGGGCAATTGGCAGGGCGATGCGGAAGAAGGTCGCATAAGGGCCAAGTCCGTCCACCCTGGCAGCTTCTTCGACATGGAGGCTGACGCGCTCGAAAGCCGGGACGGAAAGCCAGATGGTGATCGACGCCGTGACGATGAGATAGGTCACGATCAGGGACAGTCGCGTGTCGTAGAGATCGAGGCCGAGCCAGATGACCAGCATGGGAATGGCGATTGCAACGGGCGGCAGGAAGCGGAGCGACAGCACGAAGAACTGCGCTTCCGCCGTGATCCTGTTCTTGAACCGGGCGATCACATAGGCGGCGGGCACACCGAGGACAGCCCCCAGGACGACCGCGCTCGAGCAGATGATCAAGGAATTTGTGAGCGCGCGTGCGACCGATCGGCGGTTCAGCACGTAACTCATATTCTCGAGAACAGGCTGGAAGACGAGCTTCGGGGTCGATACCAGCAGGTCGGCATTCGTCTTGAAGGCGTTAAGCAGCGTCCATAGCAGCGGCAGCACGACGAGCGCGGCGGCAAGGACCAGCAAGAGCCTGAGCAGGAAGGTGGAAATCTTCATCGATTCAGCCTCTTCCAGGTGAAGGTAAAGGTCACGATGGTCAGGACCATCATGATGACGGCCATGGAGGAGGCGTACGAAATCTTGCCGGCTTCGATAAAGCCCTGGGAATAGGCGTACATGTCCAGCGTCTCGGTCGAGATGCCGGGACCACCGCGGGTCATGACATAGACGAGGTCGAAGGAGCGCAGGCTTTCGATCGCCTTGACAAGCAGCAGGCTGATCAAGGGTGCCTTTAGCATCGGCAGCGTGACAAAGCGGTGAATTTCGAAGCGGGTCGCCTTATCGATGCGTGCGGCTTCCAGCGGCTGGGGCGGCAGGGATTCCAGAAGCTTCAGGATGATCACGGCGAAGAAAAGGCCCCACTGCCAGACGTCTACAAAGGCAACGGCAAGGAGTGCGCCAAGCGGCGTCGACAGGATATCGGGCGTGATGCCGGTGAGTTCTCTGACCGGCCATGTTAAAGCGCCGTAGAGCGGATGGAAGGCGAACTTCCAGACGAAAGCGGCGCAGACGCGTGGCAAAAGAACAGGAATGATAAAGAGCACGCAGAGCACGTTGCGCATGCGCGGGCTTGCGGCCTCGAACATCGCAATCCCGAGTGCAAGCCCGGTAACCATGGTCAATGAAACGCTGATGACCTCCCACTTGAAGGACACCCATAGCGCATTCAGGAAACGGGAATCTGAGAATAGCGCCAGATAATTGGCAAACCAGACATAGTCCGCGTCGGGCGCAGACAGCGTGCGGTTTTGCAGGGAGATATTGATGGCGTAGACCGTCGGCACGAGCGCCAGAACGATCAGGATGCCCAGAGTGGGTCCAAGAAAGACGTAAGGCAGCGAGCGGCCGCGGCGCATGGCAGATCCTCGGGTGGGAAAAAGGGGGCGCGTCACCAGACGCGCCCGTCAGGCGGCTTGGGAGGCGTCAGAGTTTTGCGGCGAAAGCTTCAAGTTCGTTGAGCGTCGCCTTGATATCCGTGCGGCTGCCGGTGATCAGCTCTTCGAGCATGATACCCCACTGGTTGCCCAGTTCCTGCCAGCGTGCATCCTGCCAGAAGGTAACGGTGGTCTTTTCGCCGGTCGCGGCCATCGCATCGGCAAGATTCTGGCCGAAGGTCTTGGCATATTCCGGGCTCTGATAGGTGCTTGTGCGCGTCAACTCCCCCGGCTGACCGGCGGCGAGGCGGCGTGCCTCCTGTTCCTTGGATGTCGCCCAGGCAACGAAGAGGCCGGCGCAGGCCTTATCCTCGTCGGTCTTGTTGGCCTTGGAAGCGATTGCAAAACCATGGGCGTAACCAGCGCCCGGCAGCGGCGACGGTGGAACCGAGAAGGCGACCTTGTCTGCAACCTGGCTCTGCGCCTTATCGACCGACATGCCACCGAGTGGCGCAGATTCGATGATGATCGCCACCTTGCCGGAGCGGAAAGCGCCGGTGGACTCATCCCAGGAGCCCGTTTGGGTGCCCGGTGCGGAGTATTTGAACAGTTCGAGGTAGGTTTCGGTCGCCTTTACAGCTGCATCCGAATTGAAGGCCGGCTTGCCATCCTTGAACCACTCGCCGCCATTTGCCTTGAAGAAGGGCATCCAGCGCCAGACATTGGCGCCTGAACCGCGCTGTCCGCGCAGGGCGGTGCCGTAAACACCATTTGCCGGATCATGCAGCTTCTTCACCGCGGCGAAATAGTCGTCCCAAGTCTTCGGCGGGGCGATGCCTGCCTTCTCCAGCAGATCGGTGCGATAGACCATCAGGTCGCCGCCGCCCTGTACCGGTGCGAACCACTCCTTGCCATCATAGGTCGCAGCAGCGCGCATGCCGGCGTCGAAATCTTTGTAATCGTATTCTGCCGGGTAAAAGCCTTCGAGCGGAACGATCCACTTTGACGAGGCAAAAAGGGCAAGATTGGCCTCGTCGACGTAATAGACGTTAAAGCTCCCGACCGTCGCGGCGTCAGCCTGTGACTTTGCGCGGCGATCGTTCTCGTTGAGATAGCTGATCTCGAAACCAGCGCCCGAGAGTTCTTCGAACTCATCGACGTATTTTTCGAGAAGTGTCAGTCCGTCGCGTGGCTGCGCCAGGACACGCACGTCGCTGGTACATTGTGCGGCGGCAAATGCGTTGGATGCGGCAAAGATGGCGATAACCGCGCAGCCGGCGCGGAGTGCGTTCAGTGTCATGATGTCCTCCCTTGGTGGCAACTCCCGTGCCATCGACCGGGCCAGATTTGCGCAAGCGAGACGCGTAAACTAGTTGGCGTCAATCACAGAACTGGTATTATCTTGACATTTGTGCGCCATAACATGAGCAGATGAATGCGTATTGCATCGGACTTTCCGCAATCGGTCTCCGAGACCTTCTCCGCCACACGCGAGCAGATCGTTCTGCCAGGAGGGGCGTCCTATCTGATCCGCAGGGACGACTACCCCAATCCGATCTGCATCTGGAACTACCACCCAGAATGGGAAATCCACTTCATTCCTGATGCTACAGGCTTTGCCTATGTAGGGGATTACATCGGGCCGTTCCGCCCGGGGCATCTGGTGCTCACGGGGACGAACCTTCCCCATAACTGGATTACGCCGGGCGCGCCCCCGTTGCCCGGTCGAGACATGGTTCTGCAGTTTGACGCGGGTGCGCTGATCGGTATCCGCGCGGTCTGTCCGGAGTTTGATGTCCTTCACCGGCTTAAACCTCTGGCACAGCGTGGCATCGAGGTTCTGGGCGAAGACGCTCTCCTGATCGGTGCCAAAATCCTAAAATTGCACGCGGTGGGACACCGCGGCGGGCTTGGGCTTTTTCTGGAAATTCTCGAAGACATCGAGGCAGCCGCCGACAAACGCTTGCTCGCAAGCGAACATTTCATATCCGTTTATAACCAGGTGTCTGACCGCAGGCATCGCAGGATCGATCAGGCGATCCAGATCCTCCAATCGAACCCGGCCGCCCAGATGCAGGAAGTGGCCGAACTGGTTGGCTTCGAGCCCTCGGCATTCTCCCGCGCCTTCCGACGCCTGACCGGCATGAACTTCTCCGACTATAGCCGATCGGTTCGCGTCTGGCGGGCGCGAACCCTGCTTGCCGAGACGGAGACATCAATTACCGATATCTGTTTCGAGGCGGGCTTCAACAACCTGTCGAACTTCAATCGTTACTTTCGACTGGAGATGGGGCTTACCCCCAGGGCTTACAGAAAGGCGGCGCGCATCAGGGCGAAATCCGTCATCGCGGGACCGTCAGCGAAATAGGGTTTGTCGCTGACCTGATTGGGCCCGCATGTGCAACGCTTTTTGACGCCGATGCGTTCTATGGCGCCAGCGTTCGTCCTTGATCGCTGTCGGGGTATAACGCGACGGCGGGCGGATACCTGGGCCTATCGACGCCATCAAAAGGAGGAGTTCATGCAGACGCGTATCAAAATGTTGGCGGGAGCGTTAACGTTCGCAGTTACGCTATCGGCCCAATCCGCCGTCGCCGCCAGCCCGAAGCCGGTTCCGGTGGGGATTGATCACTACCGCGGTACGTGGCTTGAGATCGGCCGCATGCCCATGCTGCTGACGGACGGCTGCGTCGCCGGCTACTCGACCTACCGGCAGGGTAGCGCTGCAAACGAGGTCCTGGTGGAAGACGGCTGCCGGGTCGGCTCTCCGCAGGGCCGACTGAAAACCATCAAGGGTGTCGGCAAGATCGAGGATTTTGGCGCCGCGAATGCCAGGATGCGGGTGCGTTATCCGCTTCTCATCACGTTTAACTATTGGGTTCTGTACAAATCCCCGGACAAATCCTGGTTCATCAGCGCCAACCCCTCCACTGACGACGTGTGGATTTATGCGCGTGGCATACCCTCCAAAGCCAAGCTCCAAGGAATGATCGCGAAAACGCGCGCGCTGGGTTATGACGTCAGCAAGCTTGAGTTTCCCGCTCAACGCTGAAAGGGTATATCGATGCTGCATTCCCTAGCGGACGGCTACAGGGCGATCGTGATAGGCGCATCCGGCGGCGTCGGAGGGGCCTTGATGTCCCTCCTTGAAGCCGATGCTTGCTGCGCGGTTGCCCTGCCGCTCTCGCGTAGCAAGGACGATCTGGACATTACCGATGAGGCGAGCGTCGCCGCGGCCGCGAGCCGTCTCGGAGACCAGCGCGGGTCCTTCGATCTGATTTTCAACGCCACCGGCGCCTTGACCATTGACGGTGTTGGCCCTGAAAAGTCGATCAAGGCAATCGACCCTTTGCAGATGGCCAAACAGTTTGCCGTGAATGCTATCGGACCAGCCCTGCTGCTGAAACATTTCGCGCCGCTTTTGAAGCGCGAAGAAAAATGCGTTTTTGCCTCTCTGTCCGCACGCGTCGGCTCGATCGGAGACAACCGATTGGGCGGGTGGATTTCCTACAGGGCATCCAAGGCGGCCCAGAACCAAATCATAAGAACGGCAGCAATCGAGATCGGGCGCACCAATCCACGGTCTATTGTCGTGGCACTTCATCCCGGAACGGTCGCGACCGATTTGTCGCAGCCGTTTTCAAAGGGAAAGGATCGGTTCGAGCCGGAAGAGTCTGCCGCGCGCCTCCTCCAGACGATAGACGCCCTCACGCCAGAGCAGACCGGTCAGTTCTTTGCCTATGACGGCTCAAGAATCGAGTGGTAGTTTTCGGTCCCGCAAAACGATTTTAACGGCGGGTCATCATTTCCTGAAACTTTTCTGTCAGTCCTTTCGTCTTTTGTCTCGCTCCAATGAAGGAGTGTTAGCCCGAGGAGGCGCGCAATCCGCGTCGGGGCAATTGAACAAGAGGACGTTACGATGATCCGGTCTGCAATACAGAAGCTTGCGCTTGCCACAATCGTTTCTGCCATCTCGACTGGCGCTTTCGCCGCTAATCCGAAAGTCGGTGGCGCCGCGATGTATGAAAACAAAAACATCGTTGAAAACGCCGCGAATTCAAAAGACCACACGACGCTTGTCGCAGCCGTCAAGGCCGCCGGCCTGGTGGAAACGTTGCAGGGCAAGGGTCCCTTCACGGTTTTTGCACCAACGAACGAAGCTTTTGCGGCCCTGCCCAAGGGCACCGTCGACAATCTCTTGAAGCCTGAGAACAAGGCACAGCTGACCAAGGTTCTCACGTGTCACGTCGTTGCGGCTGACGCCATGTCAAAGGCTATTGCAAAGATGATCAAGGACGACAAAGGCACCCACGACGTGAAGACAGTGGGCGGGTGTATTCTGAAAGCCAAGGAGAGCAAAGGTAAGATCACCCTCACCGACGAGACTGGCGGTGTAGCCCATGTGACAATCGCCGACGTGAAACAGTCGAACGGCGTCATTCACGTTATCGACAAGGTCCTGCTTCCTAAGATGTGACGGTAAACCCTTGATAAACAGGGCTGGCTCCGGTTTCGGAGCCAGCCCTTTGTCATCTCGCGTTGTTGCCGCAACAGTGTCTCAGGTTGCAGGCAGGATGGCGATGTCGCGAATCCGGCCGTCAGCGCCGGAAATCGCACCAATTTCAGTCGCAGCACCCGTGTCCAGATTGACGGTGTAAAGCGTATTACCCGCGGCCAGAAAGGCAGTGTTCTTGCCGCCTTCCTCTCCGTGGATATCGAATGCATAGCTTGCGGGTGTTTCCTTCAGGCCGAGCTTGCCGATCGACTTCAACGTTCCATCATTTGGCTTTGTCTGCTGGATCAGCGCCCCGATTGTGGCGTCGATATTGTACATCGCGGTTTTCTCGGGCTTGCCGATCGAGTTCGTGTAAGCCGCAGCAACGATATTCGGCGTTTCACCCTTATGCATGTCGCCATCCTCATAAGCGAGTGAACCATCCACCGTGACTGCCCCGGTGTCAGGGTGAACGCGGTGGTTCGTCGTGCCCGTCATGAAACGAAGACGGTCTGCAGCGGGATTGAAGTCGACGACAACAGGTGCATCGGAAAGGGTGAGCGTCTTGTCCATCTTCGCGACCTCGGTGGCAGCGCCGGTCTCGAGGTCGATTGTGACGATACGATGATCCGATGTCACACCAACGACGGTCTTGTTGCCCGGGCGGAAGTCGATGCCGACGAGCTTTTCGACGCCGGTCACCTCCATGGACTTCGTAACCGAAGGTTTTTGCGTATCGAACATGACGAGGGTCTTGTCTCCTGTGAGACCAAGGACCGGCGCCGCTACGGCAAAACCTGCCGATGCCGCGAGGGCCATGGATGCGATGAGACCGAGGCGGATAATATGCATGTGCTTCTCCCGTTGTTGAACCATTCTGAAGGCGTCGTTCGAACGCCTCCGGTTTCAGGACACGGCAGCCCGCGCAGTTGGATGCAGGCGGGAAAAATTATTTTAAGATGCATCCATTAACTTGTCTGATGGGTATGATGCAGCGGTCGCCGTTCACCCGACCACGTGGAAAGGAATAGGATGCAGATGGGCTCCGTGCCGAACGATCTCGACAGGGCGCTCGCTGCCTGCGCGAAAGGCGATAAAAATGCGTTGCGGTTGATATTCGATCGCGAGGCCGGGCGGCTCGTCGCGGTAGCCCAGCGCATCGTCAGGCGGCGCGAGCTGGCCGAAGAGGTTGTTCAGGAAAGCTTTGTGCGAATTTGGACCCATGCGCATCAATATCGCGCCGATCAGGGATCTGCGCGGGGATGGATTTACGCGATCGTCCGCAACCGCGCCCTCAACCTTATCCGCGATACGCGCCGCGAACTGACCGTTGAGGACGTCGACATGCTTCGGGATAGTGAAGCCGCAACACAGGTGATCGCCGCATGGCAGCAACTGGATCGGAACTCACGGCTCTATGAATGTCTCGGCAACCTCGACGAGACGAAACGTCAGGGAATCTTGATGGCCTATGTCGGGGGATACTCTCACGGTGAGATCGCCGGCAGGCTATCCATTCCGCTCGGAACGACAAAGTCCTGGATAAGGCGTGGCCTCATCGCCCTGCGGGAGTGCATGGCATGACAATTGACCGAAAAGACAGTGCCGATCTTGCCGATGATTACGTTCTTGGCTTGCTGGATGAAAAGGACGTCGGAGCAATCGAGGCTGAACTGGTGCATGATGCTGCCCTGCGCGCGGAGGTGTCCAGAAGCCGGGAGCGATTTCTTCCCCTTGATACCGCGGTTGAACCTGCTGCAAATACCGAAGGCTTATGGGAAGAAATCGAAGCCCGCCTGGTTCAGCAAAGCGCTCCCGCCCAGGACGCGTCGCCCAGGTCCGCAAATGATAACAATAGCTGGCGTGGCGTCGCTCTCTCAGCTATCGCCGCAAGCCTGCTGCTCGCCATCGGTCTCGCCTTCAGCCTAGCGCGGCCTTCCGATCCCCTCGTGATCGCGGTTCTCCTTGACGAAAGAGGTCAGGTGCAGGCTGTCGTTGAGGATTTCGGAAACGAGAGGGCAACGGTGCGGATGCTGGCCGATTTTGCGGTGCCGCACGACAAGACGATCCAGCTATGGACGTTGCCCTCGAAGGAGGTTGGTCCCGTTTCGCTCGGTTTGCTCGAGGGCGTGCGTTCCGCGCAGCTGGAAGGGCCTCCACTTCCTGCCCCCCGAACCGACCAGCTTTACGAAATCACGCTCGAGCAGGCGGGTGGCTCGCCAACCGGCAAACCCACCGGGCCAATTCTTGCAAAGGGATTTGCCCGGATGCCACGATAGGACTGTCCGCAAAGTGTGACATGTGATCTCGATGTTGCCCGGATGTTGAACGGCTTGTGGCCGCTCGCCTGAAGTGAGTGGTAAAATCTGGTCGTTGCAACTCGTGCCCCCTGTCCCTTTAGTGTAGGGATGATACCGGGAAGTCAGGCTCCATGATCACGCGTGCGCAGGACGTGACATCATTACCGTTTCAGGTTTGCATCGTTGGTGCTGGGCCGGTGGGACTAGCCACTGCATTTCGCCTGGAGAAACAGGGTATCGGCGTTCTTCTGGTCGAGGCGGGACAACACGATAACGGCGGTCGAGTGGTGAACGCAACCAACCACCACCACGCCCCTCGGGCCTCCTCGATGGCTAGTGGTCTCGGCGGGACTTCATCGCTTTGGGGCGGGCGTTGTGTTGGGTTTGACGACATCGATTTTATCGAACGGCCTCATGTCCCAAACTCGGGTTGGCCTATCCCGCACCATGCTGTCGGTCGGTATTATGACGACGCCCTCGATTTTCTGAATGTTGAAGGCCCGGGTCCGGTTGTGACAAGCAACCCTTTACCACTCGGCGAAGTGCATGCCGATTCCATGGAATGGTGGAGTTCGAAGCCTGAGCTCGCAAACATATATCGCGAGAAAATCGAAGGTTCGCAACTCATCCACTTTCTTCCCGACACTTCGGCGACCTCGATCGAGCTCGACGCTTCGGGCGCTGCAAGCCACCTCCATCTCGAAGGTCTGCAGGGGAGACTACGGGTTCCCGTCACCAAGTTGGTCCTTGCAGCCGGCGGCGTTGGAAACGCCCGCCTATTGCAACAGCTGAACAGGGCATATCCCGGCAGGCTTTCACGCACGCTTGGCGCCTACTATCAGGGACATCTGACCGGCTATATCGCCATGATAGAGTTTCATGATGATGCCGTTGTCGATGCGCTGTCGTTCAAAAAGACGCCAAAGGGCAGTGTTTTTCGACGGCGACTGCAACTCTCTGAGTATGTGCAGCATCGGCTTGGTTTGCTCAACTGCGTCTTCTGGCTCGATACCGTGTCGATTTCAAATGCCCTGCATCATTCGGCAGGATTTTCCGCGTTGTTTCTCATCTTGCAACTGACCGGGCTATACCGGTTCCTGGCAAACGGAAAAGCTGCCGGGTCGTTTTTGCGCAGGGACGTTCGTTATCGCGATCATCTGCGCAATCTCGTTCCATCATTGCGGGCGCTCAATGACCTGCGCGACACCGTAAGGCAACTCCGTCGCCGCAATCGGAAAGCGCCGCTAGTCAACCCGGCCCGGCGATACCTCCTGCGCTATCACGCTGAACAGGCCCCGGATCCGGCAAGTGCCGTGACGCCATCTCCGTCGAAGGGCGAGCATCACCGCGCTGCGGTGACCATTGATTATCGTGTTCGCGAAGAAGACCTTGAGTCGATCGAACGATCTCATGTGTTCCTCGACCAATGGCTAAGAAAAAATGAGCTCGGGCGGCTAGACTATCTCCATGCTGAGGAGGAGCGCAGGCAAGCGCTGCGCGACCAGGCTTATGACGGGTTCCACCAGATCGGCTTGACCAGAATGGCTGCATCGCCTGAGAACGGGGTGGTGGACAGCGACTGCAAGGTTTACAACGCCGATAACCTCTACGTCGCCGGCAGTTGCGTCTTTTCGACTGGTGGCCACGCAAACCCGACAATGCCGGCAGTGGCCCTTGCCATGCGCCTGGCGGACCACCTCGCTGAATCAATCAGAACTGTCCATTCTATCGAGTGGGCCAAGTCCTGAAATGACAGGTGCCTGCGGCGCCTAGATGCGGCTCTTGCGAGGATGCGCCAGGGGATAGCCGTTCTTTTTTTCAAAACTGGGGCTGAAGATCTCGCTCAGCATATCAAGGACGCGTTGAACGCCGGGATTTCGGCAGATGTAATAAACCGTCTGGCCGTCCTTGCGCGTCGCGACTAGTCCATCGCGGCGAAGCTTGGCAAGGTGCTGTGAGATAGCCGACTGGCTCATATTCAGTCGCTCGGCCAGATTGCCAACCGAGCTTTCATTGTCGCAGATGATCGACAAAATCTCCAGCCTCACCTCGTTTGAGAGATTGGATAACAATCTGGCCTTGGAAGAATTTGAGTACATGGTACCGATCCGGAACTGTTCAACCTTGTCCTGACCTCATTTGATCAACTTGGGACAAGTAGCGATCAGATATGCCAAGCTGCGCTTTGCCCTCAACTCTGAGCTTTCCCATACTATGCAACAAACTTAAGGCGGGCAAGTTATGCATTTAGTGCCGTCATAGGTTCAACTGACAGCAATGGAAAAGAGATGCGCGACTTCAACGATGACATCAAATATGTCGGCGGTTTGAGCGATTCCATCGGGTTCTTCAGCTGGGTTCTTGCCGACAACCTTCTTTTTGCCGATGCGGTATTCGCGTCGCTCTACGAGATACCACTTGAGGATTTAGTTAAGGGCATGCCTGTCGAGACCATCCTCTCAAGGATCGTTGAGGAGGATAGGGCGATGATTGCCCGTAATACTCATGAAGCAATAATTTCTGGTAATACATCCGCATCATCTTACGCCGTGCAGCTCAAAAATGGCGGGCGAAAATGCCTTGTCGCCTATGGGCGATGTCTGAGGGACAGCAACGGCGAGCCGTCGGTGTTCACCGGGGCTGTCATGGATGCCGTCATGCCGGACGTTACATTTGGCTCCAGTGCGCTTGAAGCGCATTGTCGTGCAGCCTATGAGATTGCAAACCGAAACGGTGACGATCTTGCTGCGCGCTATCTTAAGTCGGCCCTGGCACTCGTATCTGGCTCATGACACGCACCTCAAGAATATTAAAATTCCATGCGGGCGTCGAAGGCTCCATCACTACGCGAAACCTACTGATGCTGCTTTTGGCAAGCGTCTTCATCTCTGGCGCTGGTGCCATCGTTGCGGCGGAACAGGTCCGCAAGGACGATCACGTTATCGTCTTTATTCGGCACGGAGAAAAGCCGTCAAATGGATTGGGCCAGCTAAATTGCCGGGGCTTGAACAGGTCCTTGGCTCTGCCGGCAGTTCTCACCCGATTGTTCGGCAAGCCTGACCGCATCATTGCGCCCGATCCATCCCGGCAAAAAGAAGATGTTGGTAAGAGCTATGCCTATGTCCGACCGCTGGCGACAATCGAGCCAACAGCGATTGCAAACGGCCTGCCGGTGGAAACGTCGATAGGCTACGAGGACGTCAAAGAATTGGTGACCGCTTTGGACCCTACCGAACACCCAGACCGGGTTACCTTGGTCGCATGGGAGCACAAGAAACTGGTCAAAGTCGCAAGGGCGTTGATGGAGGCTGAAGGCGGAGACCCTGATGATATCCCCAAATGGTCAGGCGATGATTTCGACAGTCTTTATGTCCTGCACTTTCCAGGCAACGGCGAAAAGCCGCAGTTCAAGCATATGACACAGGGACTGAGTGGATTGCCGGATACATGTCCTTAACGGTCGTGGCCTATGAGGCGCCCCGTCCATAGGACCCTGCATCTATTGACTGATTTGGTTCCCAAGACTTGCTCGGGCCGTGCCGGCGGTCCTTGCCCCACGTTCCAGTCAGGGAGTTTTTTCTTTCATGATAGCGGCCTGGCACGCGGAACGCGATCAGCGATGCCGGAAGAGGAGGTGCAGCCGCTTTATGGTGACATATACGGACATCTCCACCTCCAAAATATTGCCCATCGAAAAGCAGAATGGGCCGGTGCGCGCAATTTACCTAAATAAGAGGCAACTGATAGATAGCCAAATTGATGTTCGAGGATCGCTTGAATAAAATCAAATCGTCCATCGTTGCGAAGATTTTTCTTGTCTGCTTCGTCAGCGTCCACGTGCCGCTCATTGCGCTCGTTACCTTTTTGTCGCTCGGCTTCCAACCAAGCGCCCTGTCGATTTTCGGTCTTGTCCTCAGCGCGACATTGGTCGGAACGGTTCTGTGTCTTTACGCGATCTGGCGACTTATCAGTCCACTTAACCGGCTTGCATCGGCTTTGAAACGCTATCCCGACGACAAAACGATCCTGACCCTGCCAGCGTCTGCCGCTGATGAAATCGGCACCGTTACCGATATTGCGCGGTCCATGCTGCTGGAGGTCGAGGACTTGACAAGGAAGCTCAAGCATCAAGCAAGCACGGACTTTCTCACGGGGCTCGGAAACCGCAGGGCGCTGATGGAACGCATGCCGGTTATTCAGGCCCAGGCCAGCCGATCGGATGACGCGGTTTCCATCATCCTCTTCGATCTGGACCACTTCAAGCGGATCAATGATGAATATGGACACGAGACCGGCGACAAGGCGCTGATGGCGGTTGCCGAGGCCGTCAAGGATCACTTGCGCCCCTATGATTATGCGGCAAGGATCGGCGGCGAAGAATTTTGCATCGTGTTGCCCAGGGCTGACATGGCGTCGGCACTGATCGTGGCTGAACGGCTCCGTAACGCCGTCGCCGAATGTGTTGTCGAGCCACTGGCAAAAGGGCGCATCACCTGCAGTTTCGGTGTCGCTGAAGCTCGACAGAACGAGAGGCTCCAGGAACTCCTTCTGAGGGCGGATGCCGCGCTTTACCAGGCTAAACACGGCGGTAGAAATCTCGTGAAGAGCGCCCAGTCAAAATGACTTGAGGTGACTGAGATAGAAAGCCGTGCGACGGACAGTCGGTGTCAACGTCGACCTCTTTCTCCTATGGCGACGGAGGTACGGCTCTCCGTTGACAGTATTAGCAGCATTTGACCCTCGCTTCATGCCTCGAAGAACGAAGTGAGGGCCTGCGCCAGTTCTGAAGGTGCCTCTTCCGCCATGTGGTGCCCGCTGTCTATTCCTTGCCCTGAAACCGGATGTGTTGACCAAGGCTGCCATATTGCCCGAATATCTCCATATAGTTCTTCAAGGTCGTCCTGCATCGACCACAACACGTGGAGCGGGCAAGTCAGCTTTTTTCCGGTGTTCCGATCATCGCGGTCGTGGAGGTGGTCGACCCGGACACCGGCCCGATAGTCGCCAAGCATACCCTGAACCGTCGACGGATCCCGGATCGCCGAACAGAAATCCGCAAAGTTCTCGCGCCCCAAGGACGCTTCGTTGCCACCGTACCATGTCAGGGGATCAGCGAGGATGGCCTGCTCGGGTTTGCCATGTTGCGCGAAAAAGAACCAGTGCCACCATCGTGAGGCAAAACGAAAGTCACATCGTTCCAATGCTTCCAGGATCGGAATCCCATCCAGGATGGCCAGCTTTTTCACCCTTTCCTGGTGATCCATGGCCGTGCGGAACGCGGTGTAGCTGCCTCTGTCATGACCTGCCAGGAAGAATCGGTCGAAGCCCAGGTGCTCCATGAGTGCGACACAGTCACGGGCCTTGGCCCGTTTGGAAGACGCTTCATAATCATAGGGGTCAGCCGGCTTGCCGGACTTTCCAAACCCCCTCAGATCTGGGCAAATTACCGTGTAATTCTTCGCAAGAATAGGAGCGACCTTGTGCCAGGTGGTGTGAGTCCTGGGATGTCCGTGCAGCAGAAGAACAGGTGGGCCACTTCCGCCATGTCGCACACGAAGCATTGTCTCCGGCAACCTGATCATTTCAAGCTTGAAATCTTCGAACATGCGCACTCCCTTGAATAAGATGCTGAACGATCTTCGTGATTGCCGGTTCCGAGAGATGTCCAGTTGTATGAGACGTGGAAAACGCCAGGGGGCTTTCCCTGAACGACGCATTTGGGCGTGTTCGGGGATGAGAAACGCCACCTGCTGAACCTTCACGCTCTAATCGACCGCCGCCCTCGAAATTTTTTAAAGGCGGCTCTTGAATTCGCGGCGTCCAAAACCAAATCGATACGCGCCGGCCGCTCATGACAGGGCTGGCACTGCTGGAAGCGCCATCTTTGGCGCTCCGTACCCATGTTGCTTCAAGGAGGATATGGCTATGGCAACATCTTTTGACTATTCCCCCCTTTTCCGGTCCAGCGTCGGTTTCGACCGGGTGTTCAATCTTCTCGAAAACGCGCAGCGCGCCCGCTCGGTCAGCGACTGGCCGCCCTACGACATCGTCAAGACGGGCGATGACAGCTACCGGATTGCAATCGCGGTTGCCGGCTTTGCGCAGGACGATCTCGACATTACCTTTCAATCCAATCTGCTGACAGTCACCGGCAAAAAGCAGGAGACGGCCGCAGAGGCCTATCTGCATCGCGGCATTGCCGGCCGGTCATTCGAGCATCGTTTCGAGCTTGCCGATCATGTCAGGGTCAGCGGAGCAGATTTGAAAAACGGTCTTTTGTCCGTCAATCTCGTCCGTGAGGTTCCCGAGGAAATGAAGCCGCGGAGGATAACCATCGAGACCGCGCCCGCGCTTGGCTCGACATCGTCTCCTGCGCAGATCGAAGCAAAAAAAGCCGCGTAAGCTTATAGCTTTCAATGAGGGCGCCGTGGCCGCGGCGCCTTCGACATCACGGGTTTGGAAGGAGGAAGCAATGAAACCCGATATGTTCAGAGAACCTGTTTCAATTCTTGTTGGTCTCGGCTATCCCGCCCAGGTGCGCAGCGTCATCGATGCTTACCGACACCTCGTAGAATGGCCGACAGCGCTTAGAGACAGCGCACATTCGGTCGCGCTCAAGGCGTGCGGAGCAGCACTGCGCGGTGAGATCGAAGCGGAAACTGCCAGAGGGCTGTTTGCCGCCTTCGCGCAAAAACATGATTTATTGGCGCCGGAGACGAACTTTATCGCCTCGACTGGTTCGCGCCGGGATAAGGATCCACGCCTCGCCTGAGGCAACCCTCGACGCCCGTCAACGAGATTATAACAGGGCGCGCGGTTCGAGCGCCCGCGGGCTGGCTTCTTACTTCAGATTGCGAGATATGCGCGGCGTTGCGCCGAGTTGAAGCGAGCCGGCACCCGGTCAGCAGCTGATAGGGTCAAGCGAGGCGAGGTGACTTATGGTGATTGCTGCGTTTCCTGCATGTCGGCTCCGTTTGAATACCTCTCCGTCTGGAAACCGAGCCTTGTAAGGCCGCTCCTCACCTCAGCCGCGTTCATGAACAAATCCCATATCAGGCCGCTGCGATAGTTTTCCATCATCGCCACGACCGGGCCCTGATTGATCGCGAGATGGGTTTTTGAAACCCATCCAGTCGATGGCTCAAAGGAATCCATCAGGCCGAAACGACCCATTAGCCTGCCTTCCCGCCATTGCAGAAAGGACATCGCCGCCTGTTTTGATCGTGCCGGGAGAAACGGCATGCTTGAGAGAGCAGCCGTCGTTGCAATGATGCCGTGATCTTCCGTCGGCGAATTGACGATATATCCTTTGGGGCCATCGCAAGCGGAAAGCCCCCATCCGTCAGCAGGCGCATAGCGATTGCTGCAATAGCGATAGTTGATGACACTATGAGCATGCGCCTGCTCGACATAATCCTGGCAATAGGCATCCCGCAATCCGTGCGGATCGATCGTGCAGAAGGAGTAATGCGACAGGAAAAGCGGACCTCCGAATGGCTGTCCGAGCGGCAGCCGGACACCCAGATAGGATGCACCATTCCTGATGTCGCCGTTGCGCGCCCATCCGATATGGTAAGATGCGGGATCGATCGAATGTTTCGCCGATCCCGCGGCAAGAACATAACAGACCAGAGCCTCGTTCCACCCCACGATCGGCAGGTTCTTCGCCCAGCCGAACCGGGGGCTCCAATGCCAGAAGAGCGGGCCGGGCTTGCCCTGTGTGAACCAGTCCCATTCCACCGTGTCAACGATGGCGGCTACGGACTGGCGCAGACCGATTGCGCTTGGCGTCGGCTCGCCGAAGAATTCGCGTGTGCAGATCAGCGCCTGGACCAGAAGCGCCGTTTCAACGAGGTCTCCGCCATCGTCGAACTTTGCAAACGGAATGGTCTTGCCTCCTGATGTCTGCACAAAATGCGGAAAGGCGCCGTGAAATCGTTTCATCGCAAGAAGAGAGCGAAGCATTCGATTTGCCCGATCAATTCCCTCCTGCCGCGTGATCCACGAACGGTGTACACCGACGATCAGCGCCAGAAATCCGAAGCCGACACCGGATATGGAGGTAACCTCATGGATCGGCTCTCCGTCCGAACTCATTCGATCCCTCGGAAGTCCGCTTTCGCGATGGCTGCCGGACCAGAAATAATCAAAAGTGCTGTGATGCAAGCCATCAAGCTGAGCAGAAAATTCGTCTGTCACTTCCAACCTCGGGTGATCCGCAGCACAATCGGAAGCAGATCCGCACACAGGCTTAACCGACTCGGCTATTGATTCCAAATGTGCAGACATGCAGGGCTGAATTACGGTCGCTTGGCAAAATCCATCACGCTTCGACATCGCGTAGCGGGAACATCGCAGGGTAAGCTTGGTTGATGACCGTACGCATGTCACCGAGCAGAACACGAGTTGGGAAACCGAAGCCGCATGATCCTCTTCATCTCCGACGTCAAAAAGACCTATGAAACGGCTGAAGGTGTCATTCCGGTGCTCAATGGTGTCGGGCTATCGCTCGATGCCGGTGAAAGCCTTGCCCTGACAGGAGAATCCGGCAGCGGCAAAAGCACGCTTCTCCATCTTGCTGGCGGCCTTGATCTTCCCGACAGCGGCACCATCATGGTAAGCGGCCGCAAGATCACCGATCTTGACGACAGGGGCCGGGCGCAATTTCGCCGAGATGATGTCGGTCTGATTTTTCAGCAGTTCAATCTGATACCGAGCCTTGATGTTGGCTCCAATGTTTCTTTCCATGCAAAGCTTGCGGGCCGCCATGATCCGACGTGGGAAAAGACGCTGGTCGAAGCGCTCGGAATTGCAACGCTGCTGAGGCGCTACCCAGAGCAGCTCTCGGGCGGGCAACAGCAACGGGTTGCAATCGCACGAACCCTTGCGGCACGGCCGGCACTGATCCTCGCCGACGAGCCAACCGGCAATCTGGACGAGGCGACCGCGGATGTCGTCATCGACATCATGCTTCGGCTGACGAAGTCGGCCAATATAGCACTTCTGCTCGTCACCCATTCGAGCCGGCTTGCCGCGAAGCTTGATCGGCGGATCACCTTAAGCGGCGGGAAGGTTTCGCAATGAACCTATCCGCCTTCAACGCGCTGCTTTCGCATTGGCGCTACCGACCTGTTCAGCTGATGACGCTCGTGATGGGCGTGGCGCTCGCGACAGCTCTCTGGGCCGCCGTGCAGGCCATCAATGCCGAGGCGCGGGCGAGTTATGACCGGGCTGCCTCCGTTTTGTCTCAAAACCAGCTGGATCAGTTGGTGGCAAAGGACGGGGGCATGATAGCGTCGCAGACTTACGCAAAACTTCGGCGTGCAGGTTTCGATGTCTCTCCAGTCATTGAGGGTCAACACCGGTTTGGGATGACGCGTATCAGGCTTATCGGAATTGATCCGTTGACGATGCCGTCGGACGGTACGCTTCTGCCCGCCAACGATCGATCTGGACTGATCGAATTCATGACGCCGCCCGGCGTCATGATCGTGTCGCCGGAAACAGCCGGTAGCCTGAAAGAAACTTCAGGCCTTGCGGTGAGACCGGCGGAAAATATCCCTGACGGTGCTGCCTTTGTCGACATCGCCACCGCGGACCGTCTCCTTGAACGCAATGGCCGCCTCAGCCGAATTGTCGTTTCCGCGGGAGAAGGGCAGAAATTGCAGGCGATTGCGACCGTCGCGCCCGAGCTGAGGATTAGAGAAGCAGGTGGGCGGCCGGATGTCGCGCGGCTCACCGACAGCTTTCATCTCAACCTTGCCGCATTTGGGTTTCTTGCTTTCGTTGTGGGTCTTTTCATCGTTTATTCCGCGACCGGCCTGTCGTTTGAGCAGCGGCGTGGCACCTTCAGGACGATGAGATCGCTCGGCGTCTCGCTGACATCCCTCACGGCCATGCTCTTTATCGAAGTCACGCTCTTTGCGCTCGTTTCGGGCGCTTTCGGCGTTGTGCTGGGTTACGTGATTGCCTCGGCGCTTCTGCCTGGCGTGGCAGCGACGCTCGGCGGTCTCTACGGGGCAAGCGTTGTGGGTTCGCTTTCCATCAGGCCGGAATGGTGGCTGGCAGGCCTTGGCATGGCGCTGGTCGGCACCTGGCTTTCTTCCCTTCAACATCTCTGGCGTGTCTGGAAGATGCCGATCCTGTCACCGGCGCAAAGCAGGGCTTGGGCAATGGCCTCCTTCAAGGGGCTTGTGCTTCAGGCCATAGCAGGCGCAGTTCTTCTTGCGCTTTCTATCCTGCTGATCTGGTGGGGCAAGGGTCTCGTTGCCGGCTTTGCCGTGCTGGCGGCATTCCTGCTGGGCGCGGCTCTTACCCTCCCACCGTCACTGGCTGTTGCCCTGAAAACATGTGAGCAGACATCCCGACATGTGTTGGCAAAATGGTTCTTTGCCGACACACGGCAGCAATTGCCGGGACTGTCGCTCGCGTTGATGGCATTGCTGTTGGCATTGTCGGCCAATATTGGCGTGGGAACCATGGTTTCGAGCTTTCGCGAAACGTTTGTCGGTTGGCTGGACCAGCGGCTCGCGGCGGAAGTTTATGTAACGGCAAGGGATGAGAGTGAGGCGGACCGATTGCGTCAATGGTTCCCTGATCATACAAAAGCGGTTCTACCGATCTGGAGTACTCAGGGCGAAATTTCGGGAGAAAAGGTGCAGATTTTTGGTGTCGCCGATGACGCCACCTATAGGGACCACTGGCCGTTGATCCAAGGTACCAAAGCGACCTGGGACGAGGTTGCGAGTGGGCAGGGAGCGCTTGTCAACGAGCAGTTCTGGCGGTCCGGCAAGGCATCGCTCGGACAGAAAATCGCCCTGCCGGGCGGCTGGAGCGCCACCGTCGTCGGTGTGTTTTCGGATTACGGCAATCCGACCGGCCAGGTCATCATCGGTATCAAAGCCCTTGTTGAACATTATCCCGACGTTGAGAAGCTGCGCTACGGGCTCCGCATCGCCCCGGAGGAGACGTCCGCCTTCCGGCAGCGGCTGATGGACGAGTTCGGGCTGCCTGAAAGCAATATCGTTGACCAGGCTTCTCTCAAGCGGCAGTCGACGGCCATTTTCGAGCAGACCTTTGCCGTGACGGGTGCGCTCAACGTCCTGACGCTTGCCGTCGCTGGCTTTGCGATGTTTTCGAGCCTTTTGACGCTTTCGTCGCTCCGGTTGCCACAGCTGGCTCCTGTCTGGGCGCTCGGGCTTCGTCGTCGCGATCTGGCGTGGCTAGAACTTCTCCGGACGCTTGCCTTGTGGTTCATCACTTTCCTCGCGGCAATTCCCGTCGGGCTAGTATTGGCGTGGGTTCTCCTGGTGATCATCAACGTCGAAGCATTCGGCTGGCGCCTGCCGATGATGCTCTTCCCGCTGGAATGGCTTAGACTGGCCGTTGTCGCGCTGCTCGCCGCCGTCATCTCGGTTCTCATTCCGATCCGGCGGCTGGCGAGAACGGCTCCTGCCGACCTTCTGAGGGTCTTTGCCAATGAACGCTAATCCCATCATCGCTTTTCTTTGCGCTTCTCTTGTTCTGATGCCCGGCGCGGCAGTCGGGCAGGGTTTTGCCGGTCTCGGGTCGAACGCGGAGGGTTTTAGCGTTCCGAGGAGAGGCGTGCCGCTGGTGTTCCCGCAGGACCATGCGGCGCATCCCGATTTCAGGATCGAGTGGTGGTACGTCACAGCTAATCTGCGCACATCCGATGGTGAAGAACTCGGTGCGCAATGGACGCTTTTCCGGTCGGCGCTTCAACCTGGTAAGCGTGGCGGATGGGCCGATCCGCAAATATGGCTGGGCCATGCGGCAGTGACGACCGCAAGCCGTCATTGCGTGGCTGAAAGATTGGCGCGCGGCGGTGTTGGACAGGCAGGCGTCGAAGCTGAGCCGTTCGACGCCTGGATCGACAACTGGCAGATGAAAGCGACGACGAGTGAACTTGCCGATCCTCTCGACAAGATTGATCTGAATGCCAAAGGCGACGGTTTCCAGTATCAGTTAAGGCTTATCGCGAAAGGACCTCTGGTCTTGCAGGGCGAAAAGGGCTTTTCGGTCAAATCGGCGGCAGGCCAGGCAAGCTATTATTATTCCCAGCCATTTTACGAGGTGCGCGGGACGGTCATCCTTGATGGCCGATCACGCGAGGTGAATGGCAGGGCTTGGCTCGACCGGGAGTGGTCGTCCCAGCCGCTGGCGTCAAATCAGACGGGGTGGGACTGGTTCTCCCTCCATCTTGCGACGGGTGAAAAGGTTATGGCGTTTCGCCTGCGGGACGACAGGCAAGGATATGTTTCTGCCAATTGGGTGTCGGCGGACGGCACGACCGCAGCCATTGATCCCGCAGATGTGCAGCTTTCACCCTTGCGAACCGCAAGTGTCAACGGCAGGGCCATACCTGTGGAATGGAACCTGAAGATACCGAGCCGCAGTCTCGACATCAACACGACCGCTCTTAATGAACAGGCCTGGATGGCGACCTCGACGCCCTATTGGGAGGGGCCTATCAGTTTCACAGGGACCACCTCGGGGAGTGGCTATCTGGAAATGACCGGCTACTGAGATTTTTTCTTAAACGGTCGGAACAAAATTGAAGATGACACATTTCCTCGGCGTATAATCCTCAGGACGCTGAATGAAAGACGACCCACACTCCCGGCAGGACGCTAGAGACGCCGGAGAGCGTCTTGTTTCAGGCCATGCTTCAGAAGATCCTTTTGCGGCGGCTTTTAAAGCCACCCGCATGCCGATGCTCATCACCGACCCTCGGCAGCCCGACAATCCAATCATTTTCTGCAACCGCGCCTTCTGCAACCTGACCGGCTATGGGATGGAGGAGCTGATTGGGCGCAACTGCCGCCTTCTTCAGGGACCGAAGACAGACCCGGAGGCGGTCAACAAGCTGCGCGACGCGATCGCTTCGGAACGGGATCTCGCCATCGATATCCTGAACTACCGAAAAGATGGCTCGGAGTTCTGGAACGCGCTTTTCGTCAGTCCTGTGCGCGACGTGTCCGGAGCGGTCATCTACTTTTTCGCATCGCAGCTCGATTTCACCAACATCAAAAGCAAGGAGGCAGAGCTCGCCCGTGCGCGGCACATTGCCGAGGAAGAGGTGGCGCTGAGGACAGCCGATCTGACCGAGGCACTGCGCGCAAAAACGGCGCTCGTCCATGAAGTCGATCACCGCGTCAAAAACAATCTTTTGACGATCGCCTCCATCGTCAAGCTTCAGGCGCGAATGACAGACAACGAGGTCGTCGAGCGGACACTGATGTCCGTGCTGAACCGCGTCGAAGCGCTGAGCACCGTTCAGCGCAAACTTCTGAACGATGAGGATGTGGGCCATTTCGATGTGGCGGATTTCGCCAATACCCTGATGCTGGACAAGATCGGTGCCTTGAAACGGAGCGACATCACTCTCACGACGGACCTCCACGAGGTCGTGGTTCCAGCAACCAAGGCATCGCCTTTGGCGTTGATCATCAACGAGCTGATTGGAGACGCGATTGGCCGTGGACTGAATGATGGCGGTGGCGAACTGCATCTGGAAGTGAAACGGCTCAACGGCCACTTCCTCATTCGGGTCGTTGATATCGTTGTTCCGGTTGACGTCGATAGCGAACAAGCCGCCTTCAGCAAAAAGATGCTGGAAGCATCACTAAAACAGTTGCGTGCAACGATGGTGAGGACCGTCGATAATAGCCGGACGGACGTCCAGGTCACGCTTTCTGTAAAAGACTGAAAGGATATCTCGTGAAGATCTTGATTGTTGAAGATGAGGCTTTACTGGCCATGGAGCTTGAGAGTGAAGTGGAAGAGGCCGGGCACGAGATCGTGGGCGTCGCCGCTGACAGCAAGCAAGCTCTTTCATTGATCGAAAAAACCTCTCCACAATTCGCCTTTGTGGATATTCAATTGCTGGACGGTCCAACTGGTATCGATGTCGGCCGGCACCTTGCGTCCCGTTCAATTCCCTATGTTTTCGTTTCCGGAAACCTGAAGCGCATCCCAGAGGATTTCGCGGGGGCCCTTGGCGCGATCGAAAAACCTTACACTATGAACGGGTTGCAAAATGCACTTGAATTCATCGACACCATCGTGAACGGCGAGCACCAGTCGGTTACCGCACCGCCAAGTCTTGTGTTGTCGCCAAACTTGCTCGCTGCATTGTCGGTGTAAGACGCCGTCGTAAATAGGATTTGCCCTTGAACTCGCCATCTGAACGCATCGAAGCCGTTCGCAATTCTGGTTTGCTTGATGTTCAGGGCCAATCCGAATTCCAGGATATTATCGAGGTTGTGAAATCCGGGCTGAAATGTCCGGTAGCACTGATTTCCATTCTCGATGAGCATCGGCAGGTCTTCATCGCCCATCTCGGCCTTCCGGAAAAATGGGCCGAAGCGGCAGAGACGCCGCTGACGCATTCTTTCTGCCAGCACGTGGTGCGCGACAAGATACCTCTCATCATCGGCGACGCGACACTCCACCATCTCGTCAGGGATAATTTGGCCATCGCCGATCTCGGCGTGATTTCATATATGGGCGTTCCGGTCACCATGCCGGATGGTCTGGTCATCGGTGCGCTCGCGGCAATCGACGGAGAGCCGCGAAGCTGGACCGAGAGTGAGCTGGAACAGCTGAGCCGGATCGGGCGTGTCGCTTCCAATCAGATTGCCACCTTCCTCTCCGAGCGTCGATGGGAAACACTGTTTCGACAGCTGGAAGAGGGCATCGTCGTCGGCTCCGTGATCCGCGATCTCGAAGGATCGATCATCGACTGGCGGTTTGAAACAATCAATCCGGCCTGGAGTGTTCTTCTCGGCTTACCCGGAGATAATGTCCCCGGCCAAACGATGCGCGATGTCTTCCCAGACTTTGAGAAAGAATGGATTTCCGATGTCGCCGAAGCGATGGAGACCAGGCAAAGCAAGCGTTTCACACGCAAGATCCGCTCCCTGGATCGCTGGTTCGACGGCTACGTGCAGGCGACCGGCAACGATAAATTCGTCATCATCTTCGTCGACGTTACCGATCGCATGCAGGCGGTGGAGGCGTTACGCAACAGCGAGACGAAACTGCGACTGATCGTCGAAGGGGCCAAGGATTACATCATCCTGACGCTCGATGAGAACCACCGCATCACCAGCTGGTTTGGCGGTGCCGAGGAGACTTTCGGTTGGTCGGAAGCGCAGATGCTTGGCAGACCGTTCGAAGATATTTTTACGCAGGAAGATCGGACGGCGAATATTCCGCAGCTTGAGATCGACACGGCGGGTCGCGAGGGTGTTGCACTTGATCGCCGATGGCATCTCACCGCCGATGGTACGCGGGTCTTTCTCGATGGCACCATACGCCCGATGCCCAATCATTACTCCTCCCATCTTTCCGGCTTCATCAAGGTTGCGAGAAACGCGACAGCACAAAAGCTCTCGGAGGACAGGCAGCTCGCTTTTCTCGAACTGGGGGAAAAGATCCGCGAACTCGACTCGGTCGCCGACGTCGCTTTCGCAGCCGCGGAAATTATGGCTCGAAATCTGCAAGGGGCAACGCGGGCGGGTTATGGCATCGTCGATCCCATCGCCGAGACTGTGGAGATGCTGCCTGACTGGCGCGCGGCCGGGATGTTCACCGTTGCCGGCCGCCATCATTTTCGTGATTACGGTTCCTATATCGAAGACTTGAAGCGTGGCGAACTGGTGATCATAGCTGACGTCGCTGCCGATCCGAGAACATCGGGGTCAGCGGAGCTTTTGAACTCGCTGGGCATTTCCGTCCTTGTTAACGTGCCGATCCTTGAACGGGGCGCTTTTGTCGGCGTCATGTTTGTGCACTACGAAAAGCCGCACGAATTTTCTCCAGAAGAACGGGATTTTGTGCGGACGATTGCCGATCGAACCCGCGAAGCAATATCGCGGATCCGTGCGGAACAGGAGCAACAGGTTCTCAACCATGAGATAAGCCATCGGCTGAAAAACACGATGGCGATGGTTCAGGCAATCGCGACCCAGACCCTTCGGCCCGTCACCGACAGGGCGCCCGTGGAAGCCTTTTTCAGCCGGCTTCATGCACTTTCGAAAGCGCATGAAGTCCTGCTCAATCACGACTGGTCATCAGCGCGCATGATGACCGTGATCGATTCCGTGCTTCGGCAACTTTCCCTTCCGGATCGTTACCGTCTTTCAGGTTCCGACCTTGAGATCGGTCCGCGGACTGCGCTCAGCCTTGGGCTTCTCATGCACGAGCTCGGCACCAACGCCCTGAAATATGGCGCCTGGTCGAGCGACGCTGGAAAGGTCATCGTGACGTGGAGGGTCGAACCCGTCGGTGGGGACAGCACGCTCGTTGTCGAGTGGGACGAACAGGATGGTCCCCCGGTGGTACTGCCGTCGGGCAAAGGGTTCGGATCGAAGCTGATCCGTATGGGCCTCCTGGGAACCGGAGGCGTCGAGGTCAATTACGATCCTGACGGACTGCGCGTGACCATGCAGGCGCTGGTTTCACAGCTGGGACAATAGCATTTTCGATAAACAGCGCCCGCGATAAGCGAGGCTCTTTGGTTTGCGTGAACTCGAAGGGTATCAGCCCCAGGTGTCGGCGACCTCTGGGGCTATCTGCTTTTCATATCGGCCGGAGCAGGGCTCAATGGCGCCGGCCATCCACGTCAGCGGTGCTTCCCGGAGCGAAGCAGGACCAGACTGCGTTCGACCAGATCATATGGAGAATCCCCCACCTCCCGCTCTTCCAGGAGAGGATCGGCGGTGGTCAGTACTTCAAACCAGCCGCCCTCAACCTCGGGCAAGGCGAACGGCACGTGCCCGTCATGTGGATTGAAGAGGATGAGAATGTCGTCCCAGCCCTCTTCCTCGTCATGATCACGGGAAACCCGTAGACCGATCGTGGTCGCGCCGGGATCAGCCCACTGTTCCTCCGTCTGTTCGGTCGCGGCGGGATTGTACCAGGTAATGACCATGCCATCACGCCAGTCGTCGCGCCTCAGGATCGAATGGGAATGGCGCAATGCGATCAGTTTGCGGACGAAATTACGGAGTTGGTCGGCGCTTTCAGGCAGATTGTCCCAGTGGACCCAACTGAGTTCGCTATCCTGACAATAGCCGTTATTGTTGCCCATCTGGCTACGGCCGAATTCGTCGCCTGCCAGCAGCATGGGCGTTCCGTGGGACAGGAACAACGTCGCCAGGAAGTTACGCTTTTGGCGATCGCGAAGAGCGATGATTGTCTCATCGTCCGTAGGGCCCTCGACGCCAAAATTGAAACTGCGGTTGTCGCCATGACCGTCCTTGTTGTCTTCCCCGTTGGCCTCATTGTGTTTGTCGTTGTACGAGACAAGATCGTTGAGGGTGAAGCCATCGTGGGCCGTCAGGAAGTTGACGCCCGACCAGGGCCGGCGGCCGCGCTTGTCGTATACGTCACCGGAACCAAGAATTCGTGCGGCAAAATCCGGCGTGGTACCGTCTTTATCCCGCCAGTAGTCGCGCACGGTGTCGCGGTATTTGTCATTCCATTCGGCCCAGCCGGGAGGAAACCCGCCTACCTGGTATCCGCCGGGGCCAATGTCCCAGGGCTCACCGACCAGCTTCAGACGCGACAGAACCGGATCCTGGCCAACCGCATCGAAGAAGCCGCTGCGCTGGTCAAAACCTTCAGGCTCGCGCCCGAGAATTGTTCCAAGATCAAACCGAAAGCCATCTATTTCCATCTCCTGCGCCCAATAGCGCAGAGAGTCCGTGATCATCTGCAAAACCCTGGGGTGGGATGTATTCACGGTGTTTCCGGTGCCGGTATCATTGATGTAATACCGGGCCTGATCCGGCATCGTGCGATAATAGGAAAAGTTGTCGATGCCCCGGAAGGAGAGCGTCGGCCCCATCTCATTGCCTTCGGCCGTATGGTTGTAGACGACATCGAGAATGACTTCGATACCGGCATCGTGAAATGCACGAACCATGTCGCGGAAACCATCTATGCCGCGAGGTCCAAAATATCGGTTGGCCGGCGCGAAGAAAGCCAGCGTGTTATATCCCCAGAAGTTCTTCAGCCCCTTGTCCAACAGGTGGGCGTCGTCCGGGAACCAGTGCACGGGCAACAGCTCGATGGAGGTGATGCCAAGGCCTTTGACATAGTCGACGATATTTTTATGACCGAGGCCCTCGAAAGTCCCGCGAAGCTCTTGCGGAACGGCCGAGTGCAACTGCGTGAAGCCTTTGACATGGGTTTCGTAAAATATTGTCTTGGACCAAGGAATTTCGGGGCGGGTTGCACGAGGACGCTTGTCTGTCGATCCGACGATTCGGGCTTTTGGGACGAATTGCGCGCTATCGGTCTCGTCGAACGAAAGATCCTTGTCCTCGCTGCCGATAACGTAAGCGAACTGGGCCTGTTGCCACGCAATATCGCCCACGAGCTCTCTGGCATAGGGGTCCAAAAGTAATTTGTTCGGATTGAAGCGGTGACCTTTTTCGGGGTCGAAAGGACCATGAACACGGTAGCCATAAAGTGCGCCTGGCTTCAGTCCCGGCACATAGCCGTGCCAGATCTCATTCGTATATTCTGGAAGATCGAAGCGATCGACCTCCTGAGATCCGTCTTCCGAATATAAGCAGAGTTCCACCCGCTCCGCATGCGCGCTGAACAGCGCGAAATTCACACCCTTATCGTCCGCTGTCGCGCCGAGTTGACGATAGTCACCGGCGACGATACGGGAATTTCTGCTGATCATTATTGCCTCTGAAAAGTTCGACGGGGAAAGGAAGTCGTGGCATCTGGAGGAAAGACGAACTCGTTTTCCGCCACGCAAACAACCTCCGCGCAGCCGAACGGTTCCTCCCTGTCGCGAAGATTATTCGCGCTTAAGGCGCGAGCGACGTTTCAGTGCGCTCCGCATCAATGCTTTTCAACGAGGTGTCGTCCTGTGGCGGGGTTTCGGTGGGTCCGAACTCCTCCTCCCATTCCGCGCTCGCGGCGTGCCACTGCTCTTCATCCTGCCCATCAGGGCGGCCCGCCTGTTCCCATAGTTCATAAGCGCGTTTCGAAATCCATTCCTCGCGATCCGTACCCATGTCGTTCTCCCTTGAAGGTTCGAGAAAATGTCGTCCTGTCCAACCTCAGCCCGAAAGGAAAGTTCCGCCATGGCACACGAGCGCGCGCCAGATCGCCAAATGCAAAAATCTTAGCGGTGCTGACGTTGTGCCTGTCGCTTTTTAAACAGGACGATGCCGGAGAGACAGAAACAGATGGAATTCGTTAGAATGATCGGCCATTCGCTGCGCAGAAAACCGAATGTCGCCCAAAGCGCAAATCCCGTCACGGTCAGGAAATATATGCGCGCCGAAATAGCTGCCGTGTCGCCTGTTCTCACCACCTTCCAGACCTGCGGTATGAAACTGGAAACCGAGCAAAACGAGGCGAGATAACCAACGATCAAACCAGCATCCATCACTGTTCCTTTCCTGCGCAGTCCACCAAGAATCGTTTCTAACCATCAGCACCTTCGCAGGACGACGGCTCGAGCACAGCAATAGTGCGAACCGCGGTGGCCAGTCGTGGTTCCAAGCCTTTATATACGCGGGTTAGGGAACTTGCGGACCATTTGCCCGATTTAAACGGCAGTTTGGTCTGATCTCGAGCTACGCGGCGCCGGATGGGGATTCAGCACCAGTCACTCAGCGATGAAATCATGGCCCTTGGCGGCGGACATCAAAAAGCCATGCCGCCGGGCGCCTACGTTCTTTTTGTCTACGCTCCGCAGAGACTACTCCGTCTAATCGTGATTGACGTTCCTGAGCTCAGCTGCGCAGACCTGGTGCTTCCTGTCCCGTGCTCTCGACATATTCGGTGTAGCCGCCGCCGTACTGATGGATGCCTTCAGGTGTCAGCTCCAGCACGCGGTTTGAAAGCGCGGCCAGGAAGTGGCGGTCGTGCGATACGAAAAGCATCGTGCCTTCATAGTCGGACAGTGCCTTGATCAGCATTTCCTTGGTGTCGAGATCAAGGTGGTTGGTTGGCTCGTCCAGCACGAGGAAATTCGGTGGGTCGAACAGCATGGCGGCCATGACGAGGCGCGCTTTTTCGCCGCCGGACAGAACGCGGCAGCGCTTCTCGACATCATCGCCAGAAAAGCCGAAGCAGCCGGCAAGGGCACGCAGCGGTGCTTGACCGGCTTTGGGAAACCGTTCCTCCAGCCATTCGAGGATGGTGCTGTCACCGTCAAGGACATCCATGGCGTGCTGCGCGAAATAACCCAGCTTGACGCTGGCGCCGAGGGTAACATTGCCGGAATCCGGTTCTGCCGTTCCCGTCACCATTTTCAGCAATGTCGATTTCCCGGCGCCATTCACACCCATGATGCACCAGCGCTCCTTGCGGCGAACCATGAAGTCGAGGTCGTCATAGATCGTGCGGTTGCCATAGGTCTTGTTGACCTTCTTCAGCGCGACGACATCCTCCCCTGAGCGCGGTGCAGGCGCGAATTCGAATGCCACCGTCTGTCGCCGTTTCGGCGGCTCTACACGGTCGATCTTCTCAAGCTTCTTCACGCGGCTTTGCACCTGCGAGGCGTGCGAGGCGCGGGCCTTGAAACGCTCGATGAACTTGATTTCTTTGGCAAGCATCGCCTGCTGGCGCTCGAACTGTGCCTGTTGCTGCTTTTCGTTCTGGGCGCGCTGCTGCTCGTAAAAACCGTAGTCACCGGAATAGGTGGTGAGGTTACCAGCATCGATTTCGATGATCTTTGTAACGATGCGGTTCATGAATTCGCGGTCATGCGAGGTCATGAGCAAAGCGCCATCGTAATTTTTCAGAAAGTCCTCAAGCCAGATGAGGCTCTCAAGGTCCAGATGGTTCGACGGTTCGTCGAGCAACATCACGTCGGGGCGCATGAGCAGAATGCGGGCAAGCGCCACGCGCATCTTCCATCCGCCTGATAGCTTGGAAACGTCACCGTCCATCATGTCCTGGGTGAAGCTCAGTCCGGCAAGAACTTCCCGCGCTCGGCCTTCGAGCGCATAGCCGTCAAGTTCCTCGTACCGCGCCTGCACCTCGCCATAGCGCTCGATGATCGCGTCCATCTCGTCCATCCTGTCAGGATCGGACATCGCGGCTTCCAGCTCCCGCAGTTCGGCGGCCACGGCGCTGACGGGACCTGCCCCCTCCATGACCTCGGCAACGGCAGACCTACCGGACATTTCGCCGACGTCCTGATCGAAATAGCCAACCGTCATGCCCTTCTCGACAACGACCTGGCCTTCGTCGGGCTGCTCTTCCCCCGTTATCATCCGGAACAGCGTGGTCTTGCCGGCGCCGTTCGGGCCGACGAGGCCGATCTTCTCGCCGCGATTGAGCGCGGCGGAGGCTTCGATATAGAGAATGCGATGGCTGTTCGACTTGCTGATATTTTCGATGCGGATCATGACAGGGCCTGTGAATGGGAGCGGCCCTCCTATGCCATGGGCCGCTGCCGCTGTCACCTGCCGTGCAGGTTCTGACAGCCATGCACGGTATAAACCTCATCCGGGGAGATCGCGAGCCCCTTCAATTTGTCAGCGTGGCGATACTGCCGGCGGCCTTGCGGGCGATTTCGCCAAACGCGGTCACGATCTGCTCCATGTTTTCCGGCGCATAATAATTGTCCGCACTTGAAGCGCAATATTGCAGCAGCGCCTTGCCCTTGTCGGGAGCCATGAAGGCGACGGTAAAAATTTTGATCCCGTCCTTCTTCGCGGTTTCGCAGGTGGTCCGCACGGACTGGTCAATGCTGGAATTCCACGACGCACTGTTTCCCGTCATCTCGCCATCGGTCATGAGAACGATATAGCGCTCGAAGGATTCACTGCCCTTGTCTTTGTGTGCTTTCGCTTCGGCGGGGTTGGATGTTTTAAGCGCGTTGTAGGCGGCGGTCAGGCTGCTGCGGGCATCCGTGCCGCCGGTGGGGAATTCCGGGATCTGCTTGTCGACGTAGGTGACGACGCTGTTCGTCCCCCAGCTGAGGGGCTGGGCAGCATAGGTCTCGTGCGTATAGACAGACGCGCCCGTGCGGACGAGTTCCGAGCCGCCGTTCGCCGTGTAGGTCGGATCGGCCTTGTTCAACGTTGCGACAAGGAACGCGACTGCGGTTTTCAGCGAGGTGGCCTTGTTGACGTAGCACGGCGATGACTTGGCAAGATTGGGATATTTGATCCAGTTGTCAGCAGTGTAGTTCTGGCAGGACGTTTTTTTGGTGTCGACTGTGTCCGTCTTGAACGACATGGAACCGGAACGATCGAGCGCCAGATACATGGAGATCGGCGCGCCTTTGTTAACGGTACTCTTTGCCGTACCCGTTACGGAAACGTCGATCGTGTGCGCCCCGATCAGACCGAGCAGCGGGTTAAGCTGGATTTTCTGGTTTATCTTGGTTTCAATGATGAAGGTCTTGCCGCGAGCATTTTCGGTTGTCCCGACATTGGTGAGAGAATTCTCGTCCAGTTCCTTTTTCTGCTCCTCGGTCAGGCTCTGGTCCATCTGGCCGGCGATGAAGGCTTTGGCGATTTCCTTTATCTGTTCGTCGGTCAGTTTGCCCTCCCGCAGACGCGCTTCCGTTGCGGCGGCAAGTGCGGCGGAATCTGCTGTATTCTGCAGGTTCGCTTTCGCCTGCATAACATTTGCGAGTTCCAAGCCGGCGCCTGCAACGCCCAGCAGGACCGGAAGCAATATAGCCGTCAACATGCCAAAATTTCCGCTCGTATCTGCAAGGAAACGGCGCTTGAGGCTTCTGCACGGCAGGACGGTCATCGGGTGCTCACTATTAGAATATTCGACTGAGCGCAGGAAAGCCGCAAACGATGTAAAATACGCTAACATGACCGCTTCAATTTTACGCAGCGTTCAAATTGGTGCAGATTTTGAAGTATTTTCAAGAATTGCTTGAGGCGTTGTCCGCAATAATACAGATCGTATCGTTATTGGACGGGAACGACATCGACCGCCTGTTTTATCCGCTGGTTACCGTAGCTCTTCAAGACGCCGATGACGGGAGCGACATCGGAATAGTCCCGGCCGTAGCCGACGACGATATGGTCGCTTCCCGCGGCAATATCATTCGTTGGGTCCAGTTCCAGATAGCCTGTTGCTTCACCGCACCAGATGCGCACCCAGGCATGCATGGCATCCGCGCCTTCCAGCCGCTCTTTGCCAGGCGGCGGAATGGTGCGCAGGAAACCGCTGACGTAACCGGCAGGAATACCGAGGCTGCGCAGCGCCATGATCATGATGTGCGAAAAATCCTGGCACACGCCGCGCTTGAGCTTGAAGGCTTCCGATGGTGTTGTGTCCACCGTCGTTGCCTCGCCATCATACGTGAAGTCCTTGTGGATATGCTTGCAGAGCGAAAGAGCGATTTCGCGAATGGTCATTCCGGGTTCCACCATGTCCCGTGCATAGGCGGAGATCGCCGCATCCGTTCCAATTCTAGGGCTTGCACCGACGAGATGGTGGGGTGACTGGAAATCCAGCGACCATACATCCGCCAGTTCCTGTGGCAGGCGCGAAAGCTCCGGCGAAAAATCCGCGGTCAGTGCGATTGGCTCCACCATCACGCGCGCCTGCATGCGAATGTCGAGCTTCTCATGCGGCGCACGAAGATGCACTGATGTTGCAGACTGATGGAAGAAGTCCTCGAAGACGACACGCTCTTCCGGCGTCGGCAAAACATCGATGGATCCGGCGACCAGCCTTTGCCGACCCGGTATCGAGAGCGGCAGGATACGAATGATGTGGCGTGCGCCGTGGGCTGGCGTGTCGTAGGTATAACCCATATGCAGGGAAAGGTCGTAAAGCATCGGTTATCCGAGGTAGGTCCGAGCCAGAACATCGGAGAGATGTTCCATATCGGTCTCAAGCTGACGATATATCGCGCCGTTCATGGTCTCAGGTGTCATGACCGCCAGTCCGGAATGCAAACGCATTGCCTCCCGATAGAAGGGAGACATCTGACCATTGACGAAAGCGTTCGGAAGCTGCTCCACCTCGGTGCGGATTTCATTCAGCTGGAACAATATCGAGCGCGGATTGAGCGGATCAAGCGCCAGAAGATCGGTGACGGTCAGACCGGCCGTGTTGACGTTGTAACGCCGGCGATGGGTCATCACGCTGTCGCCGATCTCAAGCAGCATGTCGTAAGAACCATCCGGAGCGTCGGGACCGGCCATGTGGCCGAGAAGCCGCGTCATATGCAGCCCGCGCTCGAGATAACGGCCAATCGAGAGGAAACGCCAGCCCGTGAAGCGATACATGTTTTCGTGCACAAGGCCCGCAAAACCGGCGAGCTTGCGCAGCAGGATCGTCATCGCATGGGTGGCGTCGTCGCCGGGCGCCACCTTGGCGTGGAAACGCCGCGCGGTCTTGGCGAGATCGTTCAGCGCCAGCCAGCCATCCGGTGAAAAGCGGTCGCGAATATTGCTGGCCGAATAAAGAGCGCTGTTGATGTTGTTGAGCAGACTTTCCGGCACCGCATCATTCATCTCGACGTCGAGCGCTTCGAGATAACGCGTCACATGGGCAAGCAGCGGCTGGCGCGGATCGGCGGATTCCGCGAAGCGCCCGTGCCATGCGCGCAGGATACGCAGCACGCCTTCCGAGCGTTCGATATAGCGGCCAAGCCAGAAGAGGTTGTCGGCGGCGCGGCTCGGCAGGCTTCCCGGCATATTGCGGGTGAAACTCTCTTCCGCTGGCAGCAGCGATGTGCGCTCAACCGGCTGGTCGCTGACGATCCAGACGTCAGCGGCACTTCCACCCGACTGCATGGCGATGGCGGAGACATCGTCGCCGCTGCCGATGCGGGCAAAGCCACCGGGCATGATCTGCCAGCCCTCCTGCGTACGGGCGGCAAAGACGCGAAGGCTCATCGGACGCGGGACAAGCTTGTTGTCGACATAGGCAGGTGTGGTCGAAAGCTTCACCACTTCCTGGCCCACCAGCCTGTGGCCGTCGGAAGCAAGCCAGTCGCTGATCGATTCCTTGGCTGTTTCACGCAATGAGGAGCCGAGTACGGATTGGCCGTTATCATCAAAAAAAGGCAACCGCGAATAAGCGGGGCCAATGACCATGCCTTCAATATTGGAGGCAACATGGCGACGCTCGGCTTCCTGTCCGCACCACCAGGTGGCGATGGATGGAAGTTTTAGCTCCTCCCCGAGAAGGTGGCGGCAGATGCGCGGCATGAAGGCAAGCAGCGCCCGCGTTTCCAGAATGCCGCTGCCGAGCGCATTAACGATCGTCAGCGCTTCATTGCGCAGCGCCTGGACCATGCCCGGCGTGCCGATATGGGAGTGCTGGTTGAGCTCGAGAGGATCGGAATAGGAGGCATCGAGACGTCGCCACAGCACGCCAATGGGCTTCAGTCCGGCCACAGTTCTGACCATGACGCGACCGTTAACGACCGTCAGGTCCTCGCCTTCCAGCAACATGAAGCCGAGATAACGGGCTATATAGGCATGTTCGAAATAGGTCTCGTTGGCGGGGCCGGGGGTCAACACCGCGATGCGGTCGTCAGGGTGTTTCCGGTGCGACTGCAGGGCATCACGGAAGGCCCCAAAAAACGAGGCGAGGCGATGCACATGGCTTTCCGCGTAGATATCGGACAGGGCGCGGGTTGTCGCCACTCGGTTTTCCAGCGCGAAGCCGGCCCCTGAGGGCGCCTGCGTCCGGTCGGCCAGCACCCACCAATTTCCGTCCGGCCCCCGGCCGATTTCGAAAGAGCAGAAATGCAGGTAGTGGCCGCTCGCTGGCTTCACGCCAACCATGGGGCGCAGATATTCCGGATTGGAGGCAATCAGCGCCGGTGGCACATAGCCTTCCTTGACCAGCCGGTTCTCGCCATAGAAGTCAGCGACCATCGCCTCCAGGAGATCGGCGCGCTGCTTTAAGCCTTCCGAAAGCACAGCCCATTCCCGGTCGTCGATCAGGACCGGAATGTGGGAAATCGGCCAGTTTCTCTCACCGCTGCCCTTGCCGTAATCGCGATAGAATACCCCGGCGTCGCGCAGATAGCGGTCGGTGCGGGCAAAACGCTCATGCAGTTCCCGCTCCGACATGCGCGACAGTGCCTCGAGCAGGGTCCTCCATACCGGCCTAACCCTGCCGTTGGTATCGAGCATTTCATCGGCCACACCCGGCAGCGGGAAATAGTCAAGCCCGCTCGGTTGCGGGCCCGTCTTCAACTTGCGATCCGTTGCCGGGGCTTTGGACAATTTACACTCCGTAAGGCCGGCGCAGATCAAGCGTCAGCGGAAATTCTGGCGACACGGTTTCCGCCTGCAACGGATATTGCCCTGCCGTATGTCCCCATGGTTCGAAACGGGCGAGGCGGCGTGCCTCCGCCTCGTTGCCGTTGACGGGAAAGGTCTCGTAATTGCGCCCGCCCGGATGAGCAACATGGTAGATGCATCCGCCGATCGATCGCCTGGACCATGCATCATAAATGTCAAAGGTCAAGGGTGAATTGACCGGCAAAACCGGGTGCAGACCGGAGGCGGGCTGCCAGGCCTTGAAGCGGACGCCGGCCACCGAAACGCTACGATTTTCCGTGGGCGTCAGCGGGACGGCGCGGCCGTTGCAGGCCACGGTGTAACGGGCGGGATTGGAGGTTTCCAGCCGCACCTGCAGCCGCTCGACGGAGCTGTCGACGAAACGCACGGTGCCGCCAATGGCGCCCTGTTCGCCCATGACATGCCACGGCTCCAGCGCCTGGCGCAATTCGAGTTTCGCGCCCTCGTATTCTACTTCACCAAAGAACGGGAAACGGAATTCCTGCTGGGCCGTGAACCATTCAGGTTTCACGTCGAATCCGTTTTCACGGAGGTCAGCCAGCACATCCAGAAAGTCGGCCCAGATATAATGCGGCAGCATGAAGCGATCAGCGAGCGCCGTGCCCCAGCGCACGAATTTGCCGGCGGCCGGATTTTTCCAGAAACGGGCAATAAGGGCACGCACCAGCAATTGCTGGGCAAGCGACATGCGGGCATTGGGCGGCATTTCAAAGCCGCGAAATTCCACCAGCCCGAGACGACCGGTCGGCCCATCTGGCGAGAACAGCTTGTCGATGCAGATTTCAGCGCGGTGGGTATTGCCTGTCACATCCGTCAGCAGGTTGCGGAACAGGCGATCGACCAGCCATGGCAGCGGTGGCACCCCTTCACCGGGTGGGGGCACCTGCGCCAACGCTATTTCCAGCTCATAAAGGCTGTCGTGCCGGGCCTCGTCGATGCGCGGCGCCTGACTCGTCGGGCCGATGAACAGGCCTGAGAAAAGATAGGAGAGTGACGGATGCCGCTGCCAGTGGAGCACGAGGCTTTTGAGAAGATCGGGACGGCGCAGGAACGGGCTGTCATTGGGGCTCGCGCCCCCAACCACCACGTGGTTGCCGCCGCCTGTGCCGGTGTGACGACCGTCGATCATGAACTTGTCGGCACCGAGACGCGACTGGCGCGCCTCCTCATAGACTGCGGTGGTGATGTCGACGCAATCCTTCCAGCTCGAAGCGGGATGGATGTTGACCTCGATGACACCGGGATCGGGCGCGACCCGGATGACGTTGATGCGCTCGTCATGGGGCGGCGCATATCCTTCGATGTGCACGGGCAATCCTTGCTCGGCAGCGGCTGCTTCTGCGGCGGCTATCAGCTCCAGATAATCTTCGATGCGCTCGACCGGCGGCATGAAGACGCAGAGCCGGCCATCGCGCGGCTCGACGGAAAGGGCCGTCCGCACCGCACCGCCAATCTCGCCGAGCGTCTGTTCGATCCGCTCCTGCCCCGAAACCTCGCTTGCCTGGAAAGACGCTTCCGGCATGGGGCGGCCGGATGGCTTGAAGGCATCGGGAAGCGGACCGCGGGGAATAGAAGGATCGGCCTCATGGATGTAGGGATAAGCAGATGGCGGCACGTAGGGCAGGGTGCCGAGCGGGAGGCGATAACCCACGGGGCTGTCGCCGGGAACAAGGAATATCTTGCCGCGACGGGTCTTCCACTTCTCGCTGATCCAGCGCTTGCCGCCAGCCCCCGCGTTCCACGCCTGAACAGGAAGGATATAGCCCGTTGGCGTCGTCAGTCCGCGCTCGAAGACGCGGGCGAGGCGGTTTCGTTCTTCCGGGTCTTTCAACTTGGAATTGGACGGATCGACATTGTCGGGAAGGCTTCCTTCTTTGATGATCCATTCGGCTGGATCCTCATAGGCGGGCAACACCATATCGCCTTCGATGCCGAGCTGTGTTGCGATGCCGCCTAGTAGTTTCTGCGCATCGTCGGCACCAACGCCCGTGTCTGCGCCCTCATTGGCGATCAGATCAGGATTTTGCCAGATGGGGAGACCGTCTTTTCGCCAGTAAAGCGAGAAAGTCCAGCGCGGCAGGCTTTCGCCGGGATACCATTTTCCCTGTCCATAATGCAAAAAGCCGCCCGGTGCGAAGCGTTCCCGCAGACGGCGGATCAGGATGTCTGCTTTCTCACGTTTTGTCGGCCCCACCGCGCCGGTATTCCATTCGTCGGACTCGAAATCATCGATGGATACGAACGTCGGCTCGCCGCCCATTGTCAACCGGACATCATGGCTGTTGAGAACCTCATCCACCCTATGGCCAAGAGCATTAAGATCGTCCCAGCTCTCATCGGAGAACGGTTTCGTGATGCGCGGCGTTTCCGCAACCCGCCGAACCTGCATGTCGAAGGCGAATTCGGTATTGGCGTGGCCGAAATATCCACCCGAGATCGGTGCCGCATTGCGGTAATGTGGCGTTGCCGCGAGTGGAATATGGCTCTCTCCCGTCAGCAGCCCGGAGGTCGGGTCGAGGCCGATCCAGCCGGCACCGGGCATATAGACTTCGGCCCAGGCGTGCAGATCGGTAAAATCGACTTCGGTCCCGGAGGGGCCATCGAGGGCCTTGAGATCAGGCGTCAGCTGAATGAGATATCCCGACACGAAGCGTGCCGCGAGCCCAAGGTGCCGCAGAACCTGCACCAGCAGCCAGCTTGTGTCGCGACACGAACCCTTGCCGGAGGCGAGCGTCTCCTCGGGCGTCTGGACGCCGGGTTCCATGCGGATCACGTACCCAATTTCCTGCTGCAGCCGGGCATTGAGGCCGACAACCATATCTACGGTTGGTTGCCCAGGTGTGCGGTCGACGGTGGCCATGAAGGCGGAGAGCAAAGGGCCCGCTGGCTCCGGCTTCATGTAAATGGAAAGATCGTCCCGCAGTTCCTGCGGATAATCGAAGGGCCACTTGGTCGCCTCTTCCTCTACAAAAAAGTCGAACGGATTATAAACCGTCATATCGGCGACAAGATCGACCTCGATCTTGAACTCCGTCGCCGGCTCGGGAAAAACGAAGCGGGCGAGGTAATTGCCGTAGGGGTCTTGCTGAAGGTTCACGAAGTGGTTTGTAGGCGAAACCTTGAGCGAATGGCTGATGACGCGGGTTCGGGAATGCGAGGCGGGCTTCAGTCTTATAATCTGTGGTCCAAGGCGGACCGGGTTATCGTATTTATAATGCGTCAGATGATAGATGCTCGCTTTGATCGCCATTAATCTGCCTTGCCCGGTTTTCCGGTTTATGCGGTTGTCCGCCCCTCTGAAATTAACGGGATTTTGTGCAATGCAGGAAGAGAAAGCAAGGATCATTTCCGGGGGCAATCGCATTGTTCGCTTTGGATGGCGGTACTTCCCCGCACAAAGAATTGCCCCGGCTTTTTAGTCACTGCCGTTCAGATTTTGCCGCGATTGTGGACAAGGGTGAACGGCATGTTATTGCTTGGCATCGCAAGGCGCAGAATCGCGACCCGCTTTCTTTGCCGATTGGCGTTTCGGAATGGAATGAATGGCAACATCGGTAACCGACGATCAGCGCAAAGGCGCGGCTAATCTTTCGGGTTTCGATCTCGATTTTCCAGCACAGCTGCGCATGATGGGCCGTGCCTTCTGGACGTCGCCGGTGCGCACGCGGCTAATCCTGTTATCGGTGGCTCTGCTGACGGTGATATTGCTCACTGCCTACGGGCAGATCAGGCTCAATGAATGGAACGCGCCCTTTTATAACGCACTTGAGCGGCGCGATCTCGATGCCTTCCTTCATCAGCTCGAAGTTTTCGCCATCATTGCCGGGCTACTATTGCTGCTCAATGTCATCCAGACCTGGCTCAACCAGATGACGGCTCTCAACATGCGCGAGGGTCTCGCCAAGGATATGGTGGACCAGTGGCTGAAGCCGGGTCGCGCGGCCCGGCTCGCCAGCTTTGGCACGATTTCCATCAACCCGGATCAGCGCCTGCATGACGACGTCCGCAATCTTGCGGAAAGCAGCACAGCCCTTTCCATCGGCCTCGTCAATGCAACGATACTGCTCGTCAGCTTCATCGGTGTCCTCTGGTCACTTTCGGCGGGCTTTGCAATCACGATCAGTGGCGATACCTACGCGATACCGGGCTATATGGTCTGGGCGGCGATCCTTTATGCAGGGTCGGCCTCGCTTCTCAGCAATCTCGTCGGGTATCGGCTGGTGGGGTTGAATGCCGAGCGTTACTCAAAGGAAGCGGAGCTGCGCTTTTCGTTGATGAGGGCAAGCGAAAATCTCGCGGCGATCGCGCTCGCTCGAGGTGAGAAAAACGAGAGACGCCGCATCGGCATCGATATCGACGCCGTGCTCGGCGTCATTCGCGGGCTTGCCATGGCCTTGACGCATCTGACATGGGTCTCCGCAGGTTATGGCTGGCTGGCGGTGGTCGCGCCAATTTTGATTGCGGCACCGGTCTATTTTTCCGGCAACCTCACCTTCGGCGGGCTGATGATGGCCGTTGGAGCGTTCAACCAGGTCAACACGGCGCTGCGCTGGTATATCGATAATTTCGGCCCGATCGCCAGCTGGAAGGCGACGTTGCAGCGCGTTTCGGTCTTTCGCAACGCTCTCATTCAAATGGATAGCGTCGAGCAGCACGGCCTCACGATCGATCTCGACCGCAACGCGGAGCATGAAAAAATCCGTCTGCGGTCGGTGACGATCTGCCGGGAGGCGGGCGGACAGGATCTTGAGCGCGGGTTCCGCCTGCGCGAGGCGGAGGTCGAGATCGGCCCCGGCCAGCGGCTGATGGTCAATGGTGAGCAGGGCGTCAACCGGCGCCTCCTGTTCGCAGCCATGGCTGGCCTGTGGCCCTGGGGGCAGGGCAGGATCGAAATGCCAGAACAATCGGACACGCTTTTCATTGCCCAGCATGGCTACCTTCCAGCGGGAACACTTCGCGAAATCCTTGCCTATCCACGCGCACCGCAGCGTTATGCGGATGCGGAGTATGTCGCAGCACTCACCGCATGCGGGCTTGCGGAAATGACCGCGCGTCTCGATGAGAATATCCGCTGGGACAAGAAACTCGACTCGGACGAACAGGCCGGTATCCGCATCGCCAATGCGCTGCTTTTGAAACCGAAATTCATTGTGATCGACGATTTGCTGGAAGGGCTGGAAAAGCAGACGCAGGATACACTGGCGGAGGTCCTGAACGGCATCGAGGGTGCGGCGATCATCTATATCGGCCGGTCCGAGACGTTTCTGTCGACCCTGACGCCTGACGTCGCCCATCTCGATCATGCCATGCCGAAGGAGAATCTCGCCAATGTCGATAACACTCAGCTGGAATGAAGGGCGGGGCGTGCCGCACTGATTTTCAGCGCAGTGTTAAATGAACACACGTTGCGGCGGGCCCTGTTAAATGCATGTCTGGTGAAACCGGATAACCAGGAATGCCGCATATCATCGCTTTTGTGGTGCTCGGACGCAATGCGTGACGCCCGCCTGGTGGGCCCTCGAGAAACATCGTGCGGTGAATGACCCGCACGATGTGGTCGCGTTGACTCTCAGCGTCGGGCAACTGTCACGATGACGCAGCCGCCCGTTGAGGGCATGAACATCGCCTGGCTGCCGCCTGGCAGTCCGAACACATCCATGCCCATAATCGGGGTCTGCTTGTTGCTGCCCTCTGGAAGACTTGACTGGGCGACGACGCAACTTTGCGGGAACGGCACGATTTTCACCATGTTCCCCTCGCAGCCTTTCGCCGTGGGAACCGCCAGAACGACGCCGCTTCCGGGGCCGGCATAGTCATTCGGATTGTTGAAGTTCATGCCGATGAGGCCGAGGGTGGCGTGTTCCGCGGGGTCGCTCCCTGCCGTTTGCGTCTGAACGGCAAAGGTAGTGCCGAGCGTGATGTCCTTGCCGAGGGCACCGTAGAAACCGGCACAGGTGGTCGCACCAATTTTGGTTGCATTCTCGGAAAAGATGCCTTCGGCCGGTTGCCCGGCCCCGGCCTGCACCGACCCCGGCGCCGGATCGGCCGACCTTTGCGGCTGGACACCAGGTTTCTTTTCCTGCGGCTGATTTTGAACAGCCCGAGGCTGCTGTTTGTCGTTCGCTCCGGCCACCGCATTGCCGCCTGGTGAAAGGAGCGCGAGACTTCCGCCTGTTGCGATTATTAGCATCACGCCGGCCGCTATTTTCAGGTGGCTGCGCAGCCGCGTTGAAGATCGCAAATGGTCTGCTAGCTCAACCGCATCTGCATGATCTGCTCCGGGATTTTCGGTTTCATTTATCGTTTTCATATCAGCCCTCTCAGCCCGGATACCCGACATGCGGCCAGACCATGAGCGATGTTTCACGGGTGGAGGGATAAAAGTTCAAAAAGAAGGTCGTCATATTGCTGGATGAGGTGGGGGTTCTCCGCGTGGAAACGCCAGATATGACGTCGCTGCGTATCCAGGTAATCTCCCCAGAGAGCATCGTGGTGGCAAAGCGCCTAAAGCAGGCGCTCGGCGCATGTCGGGTTGCTGCGCGGCCTCCGCGATGGCCTCGGCGTCAGCAGCATCGTTCTTCTGTCTCTTCACGAAATGCCTGACGTGAACCGGCAGTATAAGGGATACTTCATGGCCAAGCTCTTCCAGTTGCCGGCCCCAACACGGCGCGGTCCCACAAGCTTCCATCGCGACCATGCATGGTGGGATCGACATAAAAAACTTCACTAGCTGAGGCCGCCGGACCTGTCGGCGGAAAACAACACGTCCGTCTGAGCCACTGCATGCAGTTGGAAAACATGCTTGGCTACATCCAAGCCGATGAGAACTACCTGCGTCATTGAGTCAACCTCCTGGTGGTGAACACTTTGAATACTGCCACACTTCCACAAGGGTGGCGAAGGAGGCGTCCACATGGGGTAATCGCGGGAACGATGCCCCTCTCGATCAGATCCTGATCTTGGATGGCGGCTGTTCCCCGATAAGATGAAGTACGGGCTCTCGACTGGACGCCGGGCCCAGCATCAACGGAGAACAGCCATGGAAGAGTATATCGGCCTCGATGTATCTATGAAAGAGACAGCACTTGCCATCCGTCGGGATGGGGTGCGTGTCTGGTGCGGAAATGCGCATCAGATCCTCATATCATTGCCGAGTTGATCCGCAAACGAGCACCCGCGGTGATACGCGTGGTGTTTGAAACAGGGCCGCTCTCCGTGTGGTTCTATCACGCGCTTCGAGCCAAAAACCTTCCTATCATCTGCATTGATGCAAGACACGCCAAAGCAGCGCTCGACATGGCGACGAATAAAACGGATGCCAATGACGCTGATGGGCTGGCCCACCTGGCGGAGGTGGGATTCTTTCGCGAGGTTCGCGTAAAGGGGTTCGACAGCATGTTAGCGCGCACGCTCGTCGCGGCCCGCACCCGTTTGGTCCTATGACGACCGAACTCTCCAACCAGATCCGCGGCATCATGAAGACGTTCGGCCTGGTCGTTCCGGCCGGTAAAGGAAGCGTGTTCGAGAAGAACGTTCGAAATCTTCTTCCTAGCGATGATGATCTCGCCCATATCGTGCTACCGCTTCTTGATGCCTGGAAAGGTCTCCGCGCTCGCGCCGCAGACCTTGGACGCCAGTTGGTCGCGGATGCCCGTCAAAGCCAGGCCTGCCGCATCCTGATGTCCATCCCGGGCGTGGGAGCAATCACTGCGACATCTTTCGCTACCGCCATTGAAGAGCCGGAAAACTTCAGGAAGTCACGATCCGTGGGTGCATGGATCAGCCTCACCGCGCGCCGCTATTAATCCGGTGAAGCGATTATGATGGACACATATCTCGAAGAGGAGACGCCACTTGCGCGGGCTCCTGTACGAAGCGGCTGCGGTAATTCTTACGCGCCGCTCCGTGCAGAGTTCATTGCGAACATGGGGCTTCAACTGCGAGAAAGGATCGGCTTCAAAAGAGCTGCTGTGGCGGTCGCACGAAAGCTTGCGGTCATCATGCACACGATGCTGAAAACCGGAGAGTTCTTCAATCCAACTGCGGGAGTGACGGCATAGTATCAAGTAGCGCTCACAACTGAGCGCGAAAAGTGTCCCTGCCGGGACGTGAGCCGAGCCATTCCGTTGATGGGGTTGCATCACTGTCTCAGTTGAATGCGTCGTCCACATTGAAGGCTCGTCCTGCACCCGGCAGCGCGATGCATCGACAAAATTTCCTATTGACGCCCCGGCTGCGATTAGACAACCCCATCAGGCTTATGTCTAACGAGTATCGACACTTTGAATTGCTGACGGGTGATGTCCGCCGCAGGCGTTGGACAACCGAGCAAAAGTTGACAATCATTGAGCAGAGTTTCGAACCTGGGGAGACGGTATCTTCGACCGCTCGCTGTCATGGCGTCGCGCCCGATCTGCTTTATCGGCGGCGCAGGCACTTGAGCGAGGGAGGTGCTGCAGCCGTGGATTCTGACGAGCCAGTTGTCGGCAATTCCGAAGTGAAGAAGCTGGAGGATCGTGTCCGCGAGCTGGAGCGCATGCTCGGTCGCAAGACGATGGAGGTTGAAATCCTCCGCGAAGCCCTATCCAAAGCGAACTCAAAAAAACGGATATCGCGGCCGATCTTGTTGCCGAAGGACGGTTCGCGACGAAGGCCGTCGCAGACACGCTGGGCGTCTCCCGTTCAAACCTCATCGAGCGGCTGAAAGGCAAAACAATGGCGCGTGGGCCATACCACAAGGTCGACGATGCAGAGCTTCTGCCCGCCGCAGGCTGGTGGATCAAAGGTCAGGATGGCTGGAAACAGCAGGTCCTCCCACCTCTTCCGAGCGGGTCCTGCCGTCGGTCTCGATTCTTCGCAGGCCCTTTGTCCAAGGAATGGTCTTGGCAATGAACGGAGGCAGGGCTGCAGCGTGCGACAGACTTGCTGCTTGGTCGTCGCACACGACAAGGGGGGCTTGTTTCGGGGCGATCACAACTTTACTCCAAACGAGAAACCGTAGGACCGTCGCCATGCAGTATCGGACGTTCAATTGCGATATTGCTTACGAGCGGGCCCTTTCGCAATGTTGGCTGCTAGCTGGCGGCCGATCTCAATGATGTCATCACGATTGGCCGTTGGGTCCTGATTGCTCCAGGCCAATCCAAGGTCGATGCGCAGATCAATCTCCTCCACTGCCTTCAAACAGAAGTTCCTATTCGGCAGGTTTGCCGCCCATTCCGGAACGAACCCGACACCGACACCTGCGGAAACGAGCGCGATCAGAGAAAGCGTGTCGTCGCAGGTATAGACGATGCGGTCGGAAAGTTCATGCTCGCGAAAAGTCTCCAGAAAGTACCGCTCGGTGTAGGACAGGTTCGAACGCGAAAAGGAAATAATCTTCTGGCGGCGAAGATCGTTTAGTGTGACGGTCTGGGCTTGGGCGAGAGCATTATCCTTGGCCACGGCGAGTAAATAACGCTCTTCCGTTATCGCCTGCCATCGCAATGCACCGTTATTGTCCAAAGGCCGGACGAAACCGATATTGACCTGTCCGCGCTCGATGTCCCGCACGATGGACTCTGTTGTGCCATTGCGGATATGAATGCGGATATCCGGATAGCGTCGGCCAATTCGGGCAAGAAAGTCAGGCAGAACACCGAAGGTTGCCGGATGGATGGTGCCGATGGTGATCTTGCTCGCAGCCTTGCCCGCCACCGCTTGTGTGACGGCACAAGTTTCGTCTACATCGCGAAGCAGTTGAACGCAGCGCTCATAAAAAACCGAACCTGCGGCGGTGAGCTGAACCCGACGAGTGGAACGAATGAGAAGGGGAACACCAAGCTCCTTCTCGATCGCCTGTACCTGGGCCGTGACGGCGGGCTGGGCGAGGTTTAACCGGATAGAGGCGCGCCCGAAATGCAGTTCTTCCGCGACAGCAACGAATGTGCTCATTTGGCGCAAATCCATTCCAAACCCTTTCGCCTAGCAGCATAATTAGGGTCGAGGCAGGCCTCGATTACAGGAAAGATAAAAGGCTCGGTTGCCAAGGTCCAGATGCAACATTGATAAGGTATCACTATTAATGCTTGCTGAGGGCGGTGAAGCGCCGCATAATGCAGTCGCGTTTGGGTTACATGTGGAGTAGCAATAGTCTGCCGATAGCGGCGAGAATATCTACCCGAAAGAATCGATGATGAGACCATCAAAACGGATATCGGACATCTTCCACAGACAAAGCAGCGTGAACTGGAAAAGGTCGTCCGAATCATCCATGAAGAGTTCGCTGGCATCGTCGAGCGTTCGAAGTCCGAGGCCAAGAAGCACGGACGGATTTATCAAATTGTCCTGTTCGGCTCCTATGCCCCCGGTGCGTGGGTCGATGAGCCGCACACGTCAATTACGTTTCGCCGAGGCCGAGTGCAGGCGGCTATTGGGTGCCTGAGGACACAGCGCTTTCCGAAGCTCTCCGCGGCGAAATGGAAAATGCTAAGTGCGGCCCAATGCTGAGGCGGACGACACTCGGCCCGGAGGTTGCAGATATCGACAGTCTTGAGTTTCATAAAGATGTTCCGCGCAGACAGAAGACCGGGATAGGTCGAAAAGCCAAACCCACGGATTTCGTTTTATATCGAAGCGGGCCTTGGTGACGTGGAACTGAGAACGGAGGCCAAGGTATTTGGTTAAGGACAGAGATATTTCCGACCAGTATCTCTTTCTTCACGGCCTCGGACGGTTCTCTGACCCGAAGGAGCCATACACCGACGAGCTTGTGGCGGGATGGTGGCTTACACTGTGACCGATGATCGTAGCGTGCGGTCAGATGAAACTGACGCCGGCATGGCCGCCGCTACTCCCGTCATACCCACCTTCCATCATTCGCTCCCTTAAGGCGGCGAACCCAAGCGTTTCTGCCGGATATCATGCACTCATTCGAAGTCTCCTCCGCAGGTTGAAGACTTGGTCTTTCATTTGGTGCTTGAGTTTGACCGCCAACCAGCTGCGCGCTGACCCTGGGCATGCCATCCACTGCATGGAAACCAGACAGTCGTGAAGTGCTTCCCGGTTTTGGTCCAGCGGCGGGGTGAATCCAGCCGTCTGGCTCGACCGACCGGACAAGGTCAACCGGCTCTTGGCGGCCAGTTGGTCAAACCAATCGAATCTATAACCTCTCCGGGTATCTTGTCGTCTCTTACACCCCGCCAGGAAACGAACCTAATAAAATACGGGCTTGTGACCTTCGCACCGCTAAACCTGCTTTCAGGCCCGCTTTGAACATCGAGCATTCAGTCAATGGGAGACAATTATCTACCCCAAAGTGAAACTTAGGGCGCTAATCGATGCGGAAACTCGCTCTTACGGCGCCTCCGTCAAGAGGCTATGATTTTGCAGATGCATTTGGCCAATCACGCGCAGAGCCGCAAACACGGGATCTATGGAAGTCGCTCCCATTAGCCATCCTGTCGAGTGGTCGTCTATCGCGCCGTTGATGTAGGCGTTGCATCCGGTGATGACGCTCCTAGTTATGTCTACGATAAGGTGAACGCCAACCGCACATCCGTAATCCCCTTCCTGTTGGGTAAGGATATCGCGGGCCAAAGCTTTTCGGCTTCGGTTAGCGGAGCGCTTCTTTTCCACGACCAGAAGGTTTTTGCGCTTCCCGACTATATGAGCGACGACGTCCGGCTGAATTCTTGTCACCAGATCGCTGTCGGCCTTGCCAGTCGCGTCCATCCATTTGCCGTCTTGCTCGCGCTTGTCCCATCCGCGTTCACGTACCACCCCGCATATCGGCCAAACATCTGAGCGTAAAGGACGCTCAATAGCGCCGTCTCGTCGTTGTTAGCATAGGCGAGTTCTACCTGCTTGAGGAAACCCTTTACCGCCTCGACCAATGAGGCCAAAGTCTCCTCAACCGTCATTTCATGGCTTGCCCCCTAGGCACCATTGCGCCAGCGCCGGTGCAGGAAGTCAACCCTTTGGAGACCGCCGTTCGGTGCTTACAATCAGAATTGCAACCAACAAGCGGCCTGTTGGTGGCTGCTTTTGATCTACCTTGCAAAGCCCCGTAGTGCACGATTTGATTGCGCGGGAAGACGCGGCTCATAGCCGACGTAACGCAGAATAGCAGACCTTCTTACAGCCCGGCAGGAAAAAATAGTACATAGCAAAACACACAATTTCTTAAGTTTCGGCACCTAAGGGCGAACCGACGATCGTCCTCATCTTGTGCATTGGCAAAATTGAGCACGGCGCGGAAAAATGTCGGCTATGCTATCGGCCGACTGATCGATTTCGGTGGAGTTGATTCAGCGAACGCTGCTTAGGTTGTTATAGTGGACGAATGTCGACGACCTCGTGGTTTTTAGATCAGTTTCAACTTTGTGGCCATTGCCGTCGTCTGCGGGAGCGTTACGGTCTTAAGTTTCCGCCGAATGTTCTTCATATGAAAATTGACAGTGTGGTGCGTCATGTTCTCAAGCAGCGCTATCTCCTGGGTCGTTTTTCCTTCAGCCGCCCATTTAAGGACGATTGACTGCCGCGCCGTCAATTCGATGGGCGGTGCTCTGGTCGACGCCGCCTCGGTTGCTTCGATGTGCTTATGGAGTAGCGCGACAGCGTTTGCACTCAGAACGGGCTGCAGTTGGTATTTGTGGGGCACGGTAACATCACCGGTGAAAAGTGAGAGGGTGAACAATTCGCTGAATGGTGCTGTCACGGGCATGCATATGCCGGCCCTTACGCCCGCTAGGTCGGCACTAGAATAGAATGCCTGAAGCTGTCCGCGTGCGCCTCTTCCCTCATTCTCAATATCAACGACAAATGGCGCCATTATTTCTCGGGCTCGAATGAGGATTGGGTCGATTTGTTCAAAACGTTCCTGCGCATATCTGTCCAGCCACTCCTCCGGGGCATTGGACAAGATGGCGTTTCCCAATCCGGGGTGACGGACGGTCACCGCGTGATAGTAGTCAAACCCAAGCTCACGGGTCAGATGATCCAGCAGTTCGGCCGTCGCCTGGCTGGTTTTCATCATGGACGTCGTATCGATTAATTTGCGCAGCCAGATTTTCATCCCAGGTCTTTTCGCCCCGCCCGGGAGTTGCACGTCTGACTGTGAGTTGCATTGCAGGTCCAGAGGTTCTTCGTTCTTCTGAGAGGCTTGATAGGATCCGCGCGTCGAGGCGTTTGCCAGTCCGTCGCTTCCGTCCGGTCGGGCAGAATGCGCCTGTACAGAGGTTGCGCAACGCGAAGGACTTTCCGCATTTGGTGAAGCGTTTCGGCTGAGACCGCGAACACGCCGCAACACACCGGGAGCCGGCCGTAACCATCGGCACGGCCAATCTCCTTCACTCTCAATCCCGCTCGCCGGTATACCCTCTCCATTGGCGGCTCGTAATTCGACACGAGTGTTTTGATGCCGTGGGCGAAGGCGCATTCAAACAACGCCAGCAAAAGGAGCCCAAACGCCCTTGATGGGCTGAGCGCCGGTTGTGACTTTTTAAGGAGGTCGACATCGAGACACATTCGCGTGCCTTCCCATGCGACTGGGGACACCATATCCTTTCCTGCCAACGTTCGACTGAACACATCCCGCAGCAATGTCGGTCCTGTTGTTGGCATGAGCCGCACCGCGCCATAGAGATGATGCTCGTCCTCGTCACACCAGACCAGGTAGACAGCGCCCAGCCCGTCATAAGCGTCCCGTTCAAGGCCGTGAGGCACATCGACCTGCCAGCCAAGGCAATCGTGAAAAACCCGTTTCCGCAATCGGAACGATTGCTCCAGCAAGCCTCCGTACCGGTCATATTGATGGGGTTGGATAAGAAGGAACACGAGCCGATCTCCGATCATCTGTCGGACACAAATTGCACGTAAATTCCGGGCTGCCCATCGCCACGCATGGGCACAAACAATTGAGGTATTGCGCCGAAAGTTAAATGTCTATGGCTGTTTATGCGATAGAGTGAAAGGGCTAGGCTCCTGCTGCAACATCAGATAGTGATCAGCCTGAACTTCATCGCCTGGACCGCGGCGGAGGAAATAGTCGCGCATCCAAGTTTTAGCCGTCCTGACTTAAGGTAGCTTCGTGCAGTGTGCTCGGAAATGCCGAGGATCAGCGCGATGTCCTTATGATCCTTTCCGCGTGCCACCCACGACAGGCACTCCCGTTCACGCGCGCTAAGGCCCGGAACGGGGTCTCCTCCCTTGTGGATCTCGCTGATCGCCTTCATGTGGATCTGATATGCGAGTTCGATCCAGTCTGATCGGTTGTCTGCAACCAGTCGGTCCCACTTCTTCACGGTACCTACCGCGCTGAGGGAAAAAATCGCGCGCCGGCCGACCCTGTCCGTAACGGGGATTGAGTAACCGAACTCTCCGACGCCATGTTGCCAGGCATCATCAAAGAATGCTGCAATTTCGGGCGCCATCTCGAATTCACGCCAGTCGAATGGAAGTTGCCGCAAAAAGCCCTGTTGCACGACAGGGTCAACCTGGACATATCGTTTCAGAAAATACCGTGCGATCCATTCCGGACTATAGGTGGACTGAACAAACGGTGCATCAAGATCAGTGATCACTGTTGCGGTTAGGTGGTAGGTGACGAAATCTACATCGTAGATTTCCTGAACAGATAAAAGAGCCTCGTAGACTGTGGGGGCATCTGTGATTGTCTCGATAGCTCTAGCGAGAGTCGCAGATACTGTTTTCATGCGGTAACCCTTTCCGGTGTGTGGGAAAATTTCACGGCGCAGATCAGAAGCATCGTTCCCCATTGTCGTTAAACGACAACCCGCCAGCGTTTTGACGGCAGAAGCCATGGCGGGCTGTTGCTCGTCTCGACCTATCGTGCCGCTATCGGTGCGACTTTGGCGGGATGGTCGCTTCGAAACCGATACCTGCATAGCTGCGCAATTCGGTAAGTCTAGCGCTCGGTCGCCATGGCCGGTCTCTCAGTAGTCGCTCCGGTCGACCGACATGGTCTGACAGGAGCAACCTTCCGATGCCGACGGTAAAACATCCAACCGTGCTCTAGCGAGGGCGTAGCAATCAGTGTGCTGTGTCCGGTTGGTAGGGGAATCTGGTTCGGCGGCATAAAGCGTCGCCCTGCGGAGGCGTTTCTCTCTGGCAGGATGATGCGACGATATTTCAGGGATAACGACGTCATGCTTGCGATTTTGTCGCCATCCATTGGATAGGAAGCTAGTCCAACGACCTTCCCGATCTCTTTCCTCTTCGATCTAGCCAAATGTCCGCCCTTACAATGCTTTTCTTGTGAACTGCCAACCTGTGCCGGCAGCCACCGTCTCCTCCGATACCAAAAGCGAAATTCAAAACATGTCACAATGCGCCGCGTTTGACGACTACTACTTCTAGTAGTCGATTTTGAAACAAAATTGCGGGAAATTGGTGCATTGATCGTAGAAAGGGTGGTTCAAGTCGGGGAATAATCTCCCTGCTCTCAGGGCTTGCAGCCAGCGTAGAGGACATTTGATGAAAAAATTGATCCTGATCGGTTCGATAGACGCGGACTTCTTTCTCCTCCTGTCGCATATTCTGCAAGTTGAGGGCTATCAGGTTCTGATGGCCAGAGGCGTTGAAGAGATGTCCCATCTTGCCGACGATCCCAAGGTCAGAGCCGTCCTCCTTGACTGCCGGCCTGGTCCCTTTCCCGCCGTTGAGGTGTGCGCGAGGACCAAGGGAAATCATCGCACTGCGGCCGTCCCTGTGCTCGCAATCATCGGTGCGGGTGCCGAGGGGCAATACGTGGACATGCAGCGCGCTGGCGCCGATGAGTGTTTTGTCCGGCCTTTTGCGCCGGTCAAGCTGCTCGAATACCTGCGCAAGTCTACGCTCAGCCGGACACCGCTTCGAGCGCGTACAGGTCAGTTATCCTATGGCGGCATCGAGATTGATTTTGAGCATCATCGCGTCTCAAGAGGCGGTCAATACATTCATCTGGGACCACTGGAATTTGCTGTCTTGTCCTTCCTGATGGAGCGGCCGACCGAGATTTGCCATCGTGAGGAACTCGTGAGCGCGGTGTGGCCCGGGCTGCATCACGTCGAGGAGCGCACCCTGAACGTTCACATAGGCCGACTGCGAAGGAGACTGAACCAGAATGGGCTTCCCGATTTGATCCGCACCGTCCGCGGTGTCGGATATATCCTGGAATCTCCTGCGCGTGAGGCTCCGGCCAGTTTGGGGGGCGATCGCGATGCCCCATAATCGGCTCGACAGGATCATCCTTGGTGCTTCGGTGATAACGGGAGACGGAACCACGTTTCACGAAAATGCGTCCATCGGTATCGGTGAGGGTAGAATTGTTTTTGTCCAGCCAGGGAACATATCCGTCGATCCTGTCGGGGTCGACGTCATCGACGCCCACGGCTACACGGTCATTCCCGGCGTGATCAACGCGCATGCCCATGGCTGCATTAGCGGCCCATCAATGCCAAGCGGGTCATCTCCTGTTGACAGGGGGGTAATTCTCTGGAATCGGAACAGGCATCTCCTCGAGGGGACGACAACGTTATTGAATGTATGCGGTCTGGCGTTGCCAGAGGAGGCGTTTGCGGGCGATGCACATCCGCTAGATGTCCACATCTCCTCAGCTCACACGCCGTCTAATATCGAAGCGGCACTCGCAATTGACGGCGCCGGCCTCACCGCACGGCATCGACACGCATCGATCGATGATGCTTTGTTTCAGGGAGCAAAAGCGCTCGGCGAGGTCGGCGGGGGACAGACGTTGGGCGGCGGCGCGCAGGAATATCGCTTCATTCCCGAGGCGATGAAGCGGGCGACGGGACGGGACGTCTCACCTCTGGTTTCACGTCAGTTGCGAAATGCGGTGGTCGGCCGTTACCTTAGAGTCGAGGATGGAGTCACCGATGGGCAATTGCAGGCGATTCTCGACGAAGCTGGTCTGTCCGATGTCTGCAGCGCGCAAGCCTGCCGTCAGGTCATTCTTGCTTCCGTGATGCCGTCCGTCGCTCTCGCGCTCAGAGGCTTTGAGGAAGTGGCCCGAGAAGCCGCGCGTGTGGGCTTCCCGGCGATTTTTCATAATTCGGCGCCGTCGGTCGAACGTCTGATCGAAGTCGCCGAAAAATTCCCGAGCGCAAACATCGTCGCGGGTCACTCGAACCATCCCATGTTTCTGCCGGATGAATCCGTATCGTTCGCGCGCGAACTGCGAAAGCGCGGCGTCACCATCGATGTTTCGACGCTCGACAGCATCCAGACACGCTGGCGGAATAATCCGGCGAATTTCGACGCTCTAATCGAGGCGGGATGCGTCGATACGATTTCGACGGACTATGCCGGCGGGCATTGGGACAGCATCCTCGTGGCAATCCAGCGCATTGTTCGCAAAAAGCAGATGCCACCGGCTGCAGCTGTCGCTTTGGCCACCGGCAACGTTGCACGCGCCTTTCCTCAACTGGCAGGCGATCGCGGTCTGATCGAGAAGGGCAGGCGCGCGGATCTCGTGATCGTCGATCACGTTAATCTGGGACGCGTCCGCCATGTCATCATCCATGGCAAGGTTGTGGTCTGGAATGGAGCGATTGGTGGGAAGGGTTGGAGCACTTCGGCGGTCGGGAGAGTGAGCCGATAATCACAGGTCGGCCGAAATCTCTTGCAGGAACGGCAGAGGATCGCCGAATTTGAGATGATCAATCGCCCTGTCGAAAGCCTCCTCGCGCGCCGCAGTCAATTTCCCGCTGCAGACCTCATGAAACTTCCTCTCGAGCTCGTCCCAAAGCATCGGTCGGCCCACATCCCCACGTGGCGTCGCGGTGGTGGACGTAATTTCGCCTGAAGGAGTGGTCAACGTCACCCTCGCCAAGGTTTCTGCCGGAAATTTATGGTCGATCCGGTCATCGACCGTCAAGGTGACGGCGCCAGCAAGGGAGCAGATGTCCCCGTCTTCGAGAAGCTGCTCATTGATGGGTGCGAGCGCGGAGGCGCCGCGGCGGACCGCTGCGGCCAGACAAAACGGCAAACTGTACTGCGCCTCAACAAGAGTTTTCGGCATGACGCTGTTTTGCAGCCGCTGAGCCCATTGGAATGTGTGGACTTCAATTAACAGCACGTCTTTCGGCTCGAGTCTCCGGCTTCGCATCAGGTCCAGCGTTGCATCGATGGCCGGATGGATATAGCGGCAGCATGAATACGGCTTGAAATAGGTTCCCAGTATTTCCCAGGTCAGACCAAGTCCGCTCCTGATACGCTCCCCATTGAAATGAGATGCGTAATCGAGAATGTCTGCCGGACCAGTAAACCCCTCTTCGGCCAATTCGAGTGCGGTAAGGCCAGTAACAACGCTCCACGGGATTCCTTCTTTCGCCTGATTTCCGGTGAGCTTCGAATAGCCGGAACTTCCGTTTGCGGCCTGATTGGGAGCCCAAACACCGTTGATCGCCAGGGCTTGGGCGAGGCGATCCCGGCTTGTGTTGAGGATACTTCCGGCTGCAGCGACAGCGCCGTAGCCGGCCCAAAGCCCGCTCTGGCGGCTTTTTATGTTGTCAGGATTTTGTGCGGCGGCGATCCGGATGGCGATCTCGTAGCCGGCGACAATTGCGGCGACGAAGTCCTCCGGGTCAGCTGCGCTCTCCGCGCAGGCGGCGAGAACAGCAGGGATAACCGCAGCACCTGGATGTCCACGCGCCGCGCGATGGCCATCATCGAAATCAAGGGCGCATACAGAAGCAGAATTGGCAAAGGCGGCACCGACGGTCGATAAGCGGTCGTCCGAAAACCACAGCGGTGCGCGTCCTGGGCCGAAAATTCGGGCTGCAACGAGTCTGGCGCTGGTCGATCCCGTGGCATTTTTTCCGGCGAGGGCGCACACCATGGCATCGAACAGACAGGCCAGCGCCTTGTTCCTGACCTCTACCGGCGCGCCATGGAAAACGCGGTCGGCAATGCATTCGGCGAGAAGCGTCGTCAAATACATGGGAGCATCTCTCACTGGGTTGCTTCTGCAACCGGCGCTCCGCTGGCGTTATCATTTGTGACGCCAGACAAAGCCTCATAGACATGGGCGGCCACATAAAGGTCCAGCATGGGAAGGCCCACACAGGTGATGTGGACAGGTTTTTCCTTCCCGATTTCCGACGGATCCAGGATCGTCGTGATTGAGCCGATACCGAGCAAGGATCCCAATTGCTCCAGCGTCGTCCCCTTTCGCGAGAAGTGAAGCGCTAGGCTTTGGGAACCACGGCGCGACACCATTGCCACGTCGTCACATAGAACGCGACCGCACCGCAGCGCCCGCTCCAGATGTGCGGGCGGGGTCTCATCTCCACCGAGATGAAGCACGGCAGCGTCGCCGATCTCGCTGGCCTCAAAAACGGGCGCTTTGGCGTTCGATGCCGTAATCACAAAATCGCATCGACCGAGATCGCGGTTGTCCAAAACAGGATTGATGTCGAAGGTCACCTTCTCTCCGAGCGATCCCGCGAGCCGTATGGCAGAATCACCTGTCCGGCTACGGACAAGGACCTCGCGCACCCTCTCCCCATGGCATCGATCGAGCGCCAGGATAATCTTCTCGGCAATTGGCCCGGCGCCAAACAGGAAGACTGACATATCCCGACGGGGCGCCAGCAATCGCTCAAGAACAAGCGTCGCATAACTCGCCGTCCGGGCGGCGGAGATGTCGGTTCCATCCAGCAGGCACAGAGGAACGAGGGTAAACTTGTCCATAAGGACAATTGTGGACCGCGAGCGTGGAAGACCAAGCTGCCGATTGAGGGCGTTTGCGCCAACGATCTTCACTGCCCCGTAGCGGCTGTTGACGCTTGAAAGGCAGGACAGCTTCCAGCCGAGGCGCTCCTCCAGCAAACCTGCCTCCTTGATCAAGGGGTGCCCGTCAGTCTCCCCGGGCGGGATGGAAAGCACCGATTTCGTGCCGTACGCGGAGCCAAGGGCAATGTCGTCCCATGCTTTCCCGGCGACCGCATGGACGATCTTTCCATCAAGCAGAGCTCCATCCCTGGCGATCGCGGTCGCGGAGTAACACGGTATGTCTGACAGGCTTGGACTGATAAATCCTCGGCTCATGCGTGATCCTTCTCGAACATCGAACGAGATGATTTCAGCAGGAATCAGCGGGAAATAAAGCCAAGATTAGCTATCTTTTATGCAACAATATGCATTGCGGTTACATGGGACTGTCTGCAGATTAACATGAGCATCCTGGTACACGGATCGCATCCAGCAGAAACCGCAGGTCATCTTTCAACTGCAGCTGTTTAAGGAACTGCAGCATTTCCAGCCTTGCGTTTCCGGTTAAGTGCCCCGCCGACAGGCGCAAAAACTTCTCCTCCAGGAATGAAGGCGCAAGCGGATTGGCAGCATCGCCCTTTGCAACCTCGACGGCGGTCTCCACGACCCGACCGCCGAGCAGGTGAAGACAAACCCTTGCCGCGTGGTGGTGATGCGCTCGATCGGCCGACCTCAGAGGAAAGAGCCGGATTTTTGCCGTCAGCTCGCGCACTGTTTGTTCTGCAAAACGCGATGGTGCGAACCATCCCGGACCGGCCGCATGCCTGAGCACGCCCATCGCGATTGCAAACGGTGCGCTGAACTGTGCTGCCCAGATATCGCGGGGTTCGGGATCATTGAATGGAGGACGGCAGACAATCTCCGACGCGAAGACCTCGATCTCCCGGACGTCATGACCGGTCTCTTCAATCGCTCCGACGGCGAAAGCCTCAACAGCAGCTTCGACGCTGCTCTGAATGATCCTGCAGCAGCTGAACGCCTTGAAGCCGATGTCTCGTATCTCGTAGCGCATATCGGGACCGATCTTCAGCCGCGACAGGTCGGCGCCGTCGGCGCCCGCCATCCGCCAGAACCCGGTGTCTCCTTCGAAAACGTCGAGCGGTCCCTCAAATCCGGCACGCGCAAGAAACGCTGCATTAACACCGCCCATTGCCGCGGTCGCAAAATTGTTCTTCGCCATTGTCGGTGTGGTCCCGTAAACCGTCTTCATGACTGAAGCGACAGGGGCATTGACAGCTGCGATGGCAAAGGCATGGGCCGCTTGCCGACGATCGAGTTTCAGCAGTTTCGCCGATGCGGCGGCTGCGCCGAATATTTGCCAGGTGCCGTGGCCATGGACTGTCTTACGCGGCGTGTCGTTGACGATCGACATACCAATACGGCACCCTACCTCATATCCGGCGACGATTGCAGCAATCAGGTCGCGCCCCGTAGAGCCCGAGCGGTTGGCAACTGCGAGCGCGGCAGCAATCACTGTCGCCCCCGGATGGCCCTTCCAGTAGATGTCATCGAGGTCGAGGGCGTTGGCCAAAGTCGCGTAATGAAATGCCTGCCAGGCGGGATCCGGAAAGGGCGCCGAGGTGGAGCCTCCGGCGATATCCGCCAAAAGCCGTTCCAGGCCCGACGCGACCGGGGTTTGATGACCGCCAAAAAAGCACCCGAGCGAGTCCATCAGGCAGAGCTTAGCTTTCTCTACCACGTCGGACGGAAGGTTCTCGAAAGTCGTATTCACGAGGTAGTCCGCAAGGGTCAGCGTTGCGGGGGCATTCATGATGCTCTCTCCACTATCAAAAAGAGGCAGGCAGGCCTGTCTTGCTGCGGCAAGTCGAACATAGCCCATCGCAGGCAGCATGATCGACTGCCAAATGTTGAGCTGCTAGCCCCGCCGTTTCAGCGGGACATGCCCGGGATGCTGCGGCCGGAAACTGGTGACGATGGCGCGCCATCGGAATAAGCCGACGCACATCATGTATTCGCTGGCTGTCCAACCGTGCTGTCGCAATGCCCATCCCGTCCGAGGCGCGGGCGATCACTTGCCCCCAGGGATCGCAAACCAGCGAGTTGCCGAAACACTGCCGGGTCTCGCCACCGGCCGCGAGGTAACCGCCCCATTGGCCGCACGCGGCGAAATAGACCTGGAACTCGATGGCGCGTGCCCTGCACAGGACCTCCCAGTGATCCTTTCCGGTCTGCATCGTGAAGGCAGCCGGCAGAATGACAAGATCGACCTTGTTTTCGGCAAGTTGATCGAACAGCCGGGAAAACCGAAGGTCGTAGCAGATTGCGGCGCCGATCCGGAGGCCGCAAGCTTCATAGACGAGCAGGTCGTGCCCCGGTGCGACTGTGGCGGACTCGCGATAGGCTTTGCCGTCGGGCGCCACAATGTCGAAAAGATGAATCTTTCGGTAGCGGCCAGCCTCCTTCCCGTCGGGATCGAACACAACGGTGGTGTTGTATATACGCTCTTCCCCGGGAACACGCTCAAGCATGCTGCCTGCGTGGAGCCATAATCCGTGCCGGCAGGCAAATTCCTGTGCCATCCGGTAAGCCGCACCGCCAGGCATATAGTCTGCCGCCGCGAGTTTTTCCGCGGCCGTACCGCCTGACCAGTCGAAATGTTCCGGCAGGACGATAAGATCCGGCACTTCCTCCTTGACGGCCTTGAGCATCAGAGCCTGCGCCTGACGCAGATTTGCCCGGCGGTCCGGCTGGGAGTTCATTTGAATGAGCGATATTTTCATTGGGCGTGCGCCTCATCATACGTGAAGATTGAATGGCCTGCCGCAAGATGGGCTCGCAGCCGCGCGGACCGTTCCTGACGCTTCAGCGCAGCCTCACCCAGGCTGCGCATCAGTGAACGGTCTGCGACGAAGATGCCGGAGTTGTCTGCGAGCACCGCGAAACCGGGAAGGACCGCCGTGCCGCCGCAAGCGACGGGAACGTTGATGGAACCACCAATCCGGAATGTCCGGTTCGTGGTTTTTGCCGAAACGCCGCGACACCAGACGGGCAGACCCGATGCGACAATTTCCTCGACGTCAGTGCACGGGCCGTCGACAATGATGGCAGCGGCGCCGCGCGCCTTTGCCGCCGTCGCGACACCGCCGCCGACACATGCGATGTCATCCCCGTCGATCCTCGAGATGACGAGAACGTCGCCGGGCTGGAGAAGGTCGATCGCCCTGTAGATCACAACTCCGTCGCGGCCCGGGGCCGCGACGGTAAGGGCTTGACCGGTGACCTTCGCGGAGCAGACCGGGCGGATGCTCGTGCTGAGAAAGCCGAGATGTTCGGTATGTCCGATGGTTGCGGTCTCAACATCGCGCAGCAGGGCGCAGAGGTCCGTTGGGAGAGGGGGCTCTCCCGGTTTTGTCCGATACTGTTCCATGAATCAGGTCGCTTTGCTGGCGTCAGAAATGATCAGACCGGGCGTTCGCCGGCGGTCGTGGTCCGGTGCATGATCCGGATCGTGTTCGGATCGAAGGAATCCCGACGATGCATGGTGCAGCGATTGTCCCACATCATGATGTCGCCTTTCGTCCATTTCTGGACAAAAACCTCCTTCGTATCCGTCGTATGGCGCCAAAGGCGCGTCAGCAGATCGTCGCTTTCATCAAGCGGCATGCCGACAATCCAGGCACCCTCAGCCGTTCCTCCAAGATAAAGCGCTTTGCGCCCCGTTTCGGCATGGGTTCGCACCAGCGGGTGGACTATACCACTCCACTCACGGAAATCGCTGGTCCTCGGCTCGCGCTTGCCAAGCCGAAGCTTGCCGGTCTTGTCGTAGACATTCTGGAAGAATATCTGCCGACCGTCGATTTCCTTTCGCACGTCATCAGGCAAGGTGTCGTAAGCCTGATAGGTGGAGAGAAAATAGGTGTCTCCGCCTTCCGCCGGCACTTCGACGGCTCGCAGAATGGCGCCGGCGGGCGGACGTTCGTAGAACCAGGTGTCAGTGTGCCAGGTCGCCTCGCTGTTGCCCATGGCCCCCGATGGCTTGCCATCCTTTATGGTGTTGGCGATCACCAGTATTTCCTTGTGCGTGGGATGCCCGCCTTCCTGCAATTGCTTGGGGTGGATGACGAACTCCCCGAAATGACGGGAAAAGTCGACTTGCTGCTGGTCTGTTATATTGGCACTCTGGAAGCGAAGCACGCCATAGTGGAGCCAGTATTTACGAATCTCTGCAATGTCCTGCTCGTCATAGTCGTTGAAGTCGAAGCCAACGATATCCGCACAAACGTTGCTTCCGTCCTGGACCGCTGAAATCCTTCGAGTATTGAGCATATGTCTGTTCCTTCCTTGGATAGTTTTTCTCTGCAAGGGAAGAGTAACGCGACCGATCACTCCGTCTCCAATATCAATTTTAGTCCATTGATATGGGTGCACGATCAATCCTAGCTATCGAGAAGCTGCACCGCGTCGGGACCGATGGAGAGAACGACCGATTGCCCAACGCTCAAGTCCGGCAGTCTCGTCGAGCGGATAAGCGACTTGAGTACTGTCCCATTTGGCAGGGTAACAAAGCATTCCCGGTAGGCGCCGAGATTGACGATCCGGGTCAGGTTCCCGTCGATCCTGTTGACCGGCGAGGGCACTTCCTCTCCCACAGGCGTGAGACGAACGGCCTCGGGACGCAGGCAACAGTAGTGGACGGAGCCCGGATTTTCTGGCGCCGCCGCCGTCAGGGTAAGACCGTCTTCGAGCACGACAGTTGTCGATCCCCCTTCCGCTCTCAAGGACGCAACCGGCAGAAGATTCGACTTTCCGATAAAGTCGGCAACGAAACGCGATCGCGGATGATCATAGATATCATCGGGCTTGCCCTCCTGGGCCACGAGGCCGCCATGCATGACCACGATGCGATCGGACATGGCCATCGCTTCGTCCTGATCGTGGGTAACATAGATGAAGGTCATGCCGAGCTCTTCCTGTATCTCCTTGAGCTCGATACGCATGGCCTCGCGCAGTTTGAGGTCGAGATTGGACAGAGGTTCATCGAGAAGAAGAAGGGATGGTTTGGGCGCGATCGCCCGGGCAAGCGCCGTCCTTTGTTGCTGGCCGCCGGACAGTTCTTTCGGATACCTCTGTTCAAACCCCTCAAGATGCACGCGTCTCAGTGCCGATCGGACCTCGGTCTCGGTCTCGGCGCGCGGAGTACCCTTCATCTTGAGGCCGAAGGCGACATTCTCGGCGACCGTCATGTGCGGGAAGAGGGCGTAGTTCTGAAAAACCAGTCCAATTCCGCGCTTCTCCGGCGGAACACCCAACTGGCTCCGTCCCCTGATCCGGATGTCTCCGCCGGAAGGATCGGAAAAGCCGGCGATCATGTTCAGCGTGGTTGTCTTTCCGCATCCGGACGGCCCCAGAATACTGACGAATTCTCCGGCCGGAATGGAAAGATCGATATTGTCGACGACCCGATTGGCTCCATAGCTCTTGGAAACCGCGATCAGTTCTATGTCCATTGTGCTCATTTGCTTCCACCATGTATCTGTGTCGAAAAACCGCCGATCCGCTCAAACAGGAAGACGGCTGCAAGAATAAAAAGGAGGGAGGCGACGTTGACCGCCGCCAACACCGGGTCGAGGCTGTATTCAAGATGATTGATGACCGTGATGGGCAGTGTCGTCTCGCCAGGCCGGACAAGGAAGACCGACAAGGGAATGTTGTTGAAGGAGAGAATGAAGGCGAACGTCATTCCTGAAAACAGACCTGGTTTGATCAAGGGCAGCAGGATGTAGCGGATCCGCTGCAGCCTGTTTGCGCCTAAAACACGGGCGGCAAGGTCAAGCCTCTTGTCGACATTAAACATCGCTCCTGCGATCATCCTCACCACGAATGGCAGGGTGAGGATGACGTGGGCCATGATCAGGCCCGGCGTGCCAAGGAGAGTGTAAAATCCGGTCGACGACAGGAACAGGACGAGTGCTACCCCCTTGACGATCTGCGGCACGGAGAGGGGAGACAACAGGAAGGACATGATTGCAGCATGGCCGGGGCACTTCTCGTAGGCGACGGCAAAAGCAGCGAGCAGCCCAAATAGCCCGCTGAGAACCGTGACGATCAATGCGAGTTCGACACTCAGCAAAAATGGGTCAATCCAGCGACTGGACATGAGGGCGCCGTACCATTTTGTCGTCCAGAGCGATGGCGTAAAGACAATCCTCGCCGTCGGACTGACGGAAGCCACAAGCACGACCAGCAGCGGCAGCGTGATGAATGCGAGGATGAGTCCAAGCGAGATCCTGAACGTCATCGATAAAAACCTGTTCACGACCGTCTCCTACAGATGCAGTTTATTGTGGAGCCGCGCCTCAATGCGCGAGCCGATGAAGACAGCAATGAGCATTGCCACAAGCAGCACATTCGCCATCACGGCAGCGAACGGCCAGTCGATGTAGAAAAGCACCTGCTCGTAGACCATCGTTGCCAGAACCTTGAAACCCGCGCCGCCAAGCAGCGCTGGTGTCGCGTAAGCGCTGGCCGCCATTGTGAAGGCAATAAGCAGGGAACTGACGATCCCCGGAACGGAAAGCGGCAGAACAATGTGGCGCAGCACGGCTGGCCGGGAAGCCCCCAGAACCTGCGCGGCCTTTTCAAGATTGGGGTTGATGCCTTGCAGGCTTGTCGTCAGGGAGAGGACGCCGAAAGGTAGAACGACATGCGTCAGACCGGCGACGACGCCAAACATGCTTCTCGACAACGGCAGCGGTTCGGAGATCAATCCCGCCCACAGGAGCATCGAGTTTACAAAACCCCGGTCCTCCAGGATCACGAGCCATCCATAGGTGCGCAGGACAACACCGGCGAGTTCCGGGGCAATTGCAAGGGCGAAGACAACCATGCGCCATCGGGACGTCGCACGAGCCAGATAATAAGCAAGCGGATACGCCATGACAGTGACGCAAATCGCGACGAGTCCCGACATCAGCATCGTTCGCCCGAGACCCGCCATCATCAAATCGTCAGCAAAGAACCTTTGATAATTGGCAATAGTCCACTCCTGGCCGTCGCTCCCATGGAAACTCATTCCGATCATCATACCCATTGGCAGAGCGAAGAAGAGCAAAAGGACGGTTGAAGGGGGAACCAGCGAGGCATAGGGCCTGAGTGTAAATCCCCGATGGCGGCTTGGTTTGATTGGCGACTGGAGTTCGATTGTTGTCATGATCGCCCCCTTATCGCGCTACCGCGATCACTTCACGCTCCCAGCGCGCACCCCATTCGGGCAACTTGGCTGCAAGTTCTGAAAGGTCAGGAAGAAGAAGTGTCTTCAGATCTGCGTCGGTGGTGATTTGACGCGCGCGGACGGCGTCGGGAACCTCGATATCGGTGCGGGCGCTGCCGACGTTATAGCCGGTCACCCACGCTTCCTGGCTCGATTTTTCAAGAAAGAAATTGACGAACCTGTATGCCAACTCCTTGTTTCGAGCACCAACCGGCACATTCAAGGTCGCGACGAGGGGGATGGTCCCTTCCGCCGGCCTCACATAGTCAACCGGCAGGCCGCTATCGACGAGGAGCTGTGCACGCCCGTTCCAGAACGGCATGGCCCAGACCTCGCCCTCCTTGATGTAATTTTCCATAATCGACGAGGACTGCTCGAAGCCCATCGATTGGCCGGCGAGCCTGCCCATGGCCTCGAAACCTGGGTCAACGTTGTCCATGATATCGCCGCCATTCGCGACGGACATGATCTGCATGAGATATGCCGCCATGATGTTCTGGAAAGTTGGAAGGATCACCTTTCCCTTTAGTTCTTCATCAAAGAACGCCGACCAGGAGACGGGCGCTTTCGCAAGCTTGTCCTTGCGCCAGAGAAGAGAAAGATACTGGACCTCGTGGACGGCTCCGCAGGCTCCGGCGATGCCGCTGATCTCCGGATTCAGTTTCGCGATGTTCGGTACGGTTTCGGTTGAGAACTTTTCGAGAAGGTTATCGCGACACCCGTCGAGCGACTGAGAGGCAGTCATGACGACCACGTCAAAGCCTGGCCGGCCGCGTGTCGCCTTGATTTTCGCGTAATCTTGCGACGCGGACCCCACGGCGTCATAAATAACCTTCACATTGAACTCTTTTTCGAAGGGTTCAATGATCCGGCTGCGAATAATGTCTTCGTACGGTCCGCCGTAGCTGTTGACGATCAACTGCTCGGAACTCGCCTTGTCGGCCATAGTCACTGTTACACTTAATGTAACATACAGGATTTTCCATTTCATCGTTCACCCTCACGTTTGTCTGCTTGACTGGCGTTTCGGAGACTTTGCGAAAGAATTGCTTCCCAGTTCCAATATTAGTTTTCGATGATTGATTGAATTTGACGAATAATAGCGCTACCGATATTGTTGGAGTGAAGCAGGCGATCAACATCGCCGTCTCTGCCGTTTGCAGGCAGGAAATCGGTTCCTTCAGGGAAGAACGGCCGCAGTTTGGAGGCTGTGGGTAGCACGAGAGAAAAGATAGGCGAGGCCTTGCGAAGGTCGCAAAACACCCCGAACCAGAAACGGTAGCGGTGCTCATCACCTTGGGTGCGCGCTTCGATGGCGCACCACGCCGCGATTGTCGCGGCCTGCAGGCAGTATTGATCGCGCAGCACCTCGAAGGCGACAGCAGCATGGATTCCGTCGCAAACATCGACGGGCGCAAAGGGCAGGGACGGTAATGCAGCAGATTGTTCCGACATGACGACTCTCCATTGAGAGTCCGGCCGAGTTTCGAAGTCGCTTGTGGCCGGACATTGCCTTGGCGACCCTCGCCGTCCGGATGCACATCGACTGTCATGTCGGCCAACAGGATAGATCAATTCGACGCTTGGGTGAAGCCAGTTTATGTCAGGCAACATACTTGCGATTGATCATCGAGTGAGGAAGACGATCGTCTCTGGTCGGTCGAGTGTCGTTCAACGGCTGATGAGGGCGGAAGTTTGCATGGTCCGACTGCCGGTCTTTCCTGGCGTTTCCACGTCATCAAACAATCGAAGAAGGAGTAAACAGATAACGACCAGCGACAGGCCTTTAATAATGGGCTCCTGTGCTCCTAAGGGAGTGGTGCGTGATCGTCAGGTCGCACGTCCGCAATAGCGAGGCGCCCTGACGTTTGTGCGAAATCAGCGCTCCTCGATAGTGCGCGACGTTCGATACTGGGCCCAGACGAGCGCTTCGACCGCTCAACGGTCGTGCAGGCTCCGGCAAGTGGCGACCCCTGTGCCTCACTATTGAGCGACCAAGGAGATGTTAACCTCGATATGCACCAGCCGCCCGCGTCTTGGACGTCACAGTCTAATGAGCACCTGCCCTAAAGCAACTGGTTTCGCACGGGCGGAGCAGGTGCGCTGCGATCTGCGTGCGCTCCATTTTTTATCTACGGCACGACGGCGGGTGAAAAAGCGGATTTGATAAGTGTTCTGGTGTATTCAGCCGACGGCCGGTTGAAGATAGCGTTTGTCTCCCCCTCCTCGACAATCTTTCCGTTCCGCATGACGATGACGTAATCTGAAATAGCCTTGATAACGGACAGATCGTGGCTGATGAAGATGTAAGAAAGGCCATGCGCCTTCTGTAGGTCGCGCAGCAGGTCAATGACCTGCCCCTGAACGGATCGGTCCAGCGCCGACGTGGGTTCGTCAAGAATGATGACCTCGGGCTTCAGAATGATAGCGCGGGCAATGGCGATGCGTTGGCGTTGTCCCCCGGAAAATTCGTGGGGGTAGCGGTTGCGCGCCGCGGGGTCGAGGCCGACTTCCTTCAGCGCCTCGATCGCGCGCCTCTCCCGTTCCGCGCGGCTGAGGCCCTGATCGTGCACGAAGAGACCCTCGGTGATGATCTCGCCCACCGTCTGTCGCGGGGAAAGTGAACCATACGGGTCCTGAAACACCAGCTGCAGATGCCGCCGCAGCGGCCGCATGGCCTTTCGATCCAATCCGGTAATGTCCTGCTTCCCGAAAAAAATCCGGCCATCCGCCTGGATCAGGCGCAGGAGCGCACGACCGAGCGTGGATTTGCCTGACCCGGATTCGCCGACGATGCCGATCGTCTGTCCCTGATGAAGGTTGACGTTCACGCCATCAACGGCCCGGAACTTGCTCGATTTCGACAGAAAGCCGCCCGGAATTGTGTAGTCTATCGTCACGTTCTGGCCGGAAAGCACAATCGGAGCTTCTTGGCTGACTGCGGGCTTGTGCCCACGGGGTTCAGCATCGAGAAGTATCCGCGTGTAATCAGCCTTCGGGCGCTCGAAGATATCCTCCGTTGTCCCGGCCTCCACAATTTCCCCTCGGCGCATGACAGCGACGCGATCTGCGAAGTGGCGGACGACACCGAGATCATGGGTGATCAGGACGATGGCCATCCCGAAACGCTGCTGCAGCGACTTCAAAAGATCAAGGATCTGGGCCTGGATCGTGACGTCGAGGGCGGTTGTCGGCTCATCCGCAATCAGGATGTCCGGCTCGTTCGCGAGCGCCATGGCGATCATGACGCGCTGGCGCTGACCACCGGAAAGCTCGTGCGGATAGCTATCGATCCGCCGCTCGGGTTCTGGAATTCCGACGAGCTTGAGCAGCTCGAGAACGCGCGCCCGCGCCTCGTTTTTAGTGCCGCCCCGGTGATGAATGATCGGTTCGGCAATCTGCGCGCCGATCCGGTAGAGAGGATCGAGCGAGGTCATCGGCTCCTGAAAGATCATCGTGATTTTCGCGCCGCGGATCTTGTTCAGTTCGCCGACAGGCAATCCAAGCAGTTCGCGACCGCGATATTTCGCAGAGCCGCTGATCTCGCCATTGGATGCAAGCAACCCCATGATGCCCATCATGGTCTGGCTTTTGCCCGAGCCGGACTCCCCGACGACGGCGAGCGTTTCTCCCTGCTTGACGTCAAGGTCGATGCCCTTGACGGCATGGACAGTGCCATCCGGCGTGGTGAAATCCACCTTGAGGTCGCGAACGGCGAGAATAGTTTCTGTTGTCGTATTCATGTCAACGATCCTTGGGATCGAGTGCGTCACGCAACCCATCGCCGACGAAATTCAGCGAAAACAGGGTCAGCACGAAGAAGATCGCCGGAAATATCAGAAGCCAGGGAGCCGACTGGATATTATTGGCACCTTCGGAGATCAGTGCGCCCCAGCTTGTCAATGGTGCCTGAACGCCGAGACCTAGGAAAGACAGGAAGCTTTCCAGAAGAATGACCTTGGGCACGACGACCGTAACGAACACGACCACGGGTCCGATTGTATTGGGGATGATGTGACGGCGGATGATCTGCCAGTCGCTCAAACCCAGAGCTTGTGCCGCGCTTACAAATTCCCGCCGTTTCAGGGCAAGTGTCTGTCCGCGCACGATACGCGCCATATCCAGCCACTCCACCGCCCCGATGACGAGGAAGATCAAGATGAAGCTGCGGCCAAAAAAGACCACCAGAACCACAACCAGAAAAACGAAGGGTAGCGAATAGAGGATTTCGACGAAGCGCATCATCACATTGTCGACGCGCCCGCCGATATAGCCCGCTGTTGCACCGTAGACCACGCCGATTCCCAGCGAAACGAGGCTCGCCAGCACACCGACGGCAATCGAAATCTGTCCGCCCAGCATGACGCGTGCCAGCATGTCCCGGCCATTCGAATCAGTGCCGAAGAAGAAGTATTCGCGGTTGACATCGCCTTCCAGCTTTAGCGTGCGGCCGTCATCTTCGGTCGCAATCACCTTGGTATTTTCGAATTCGTTGGCGCGGTCGAAATAGCGTGTGGCACGCGGATCGATTGCGCTGCTGGAGGTGATGGTCGCCGTAAATGTCTGGCCCTCAACGGAAAATTCCTTCAGCTCGACGCGGGCGCGGCTTGCCACACCCTCCATCACGCCCTGAAGGTTGTTCACATCCGGGCGCGGCTCCAGACTCGGTGCCACCGAGACATAGGACGAAAATACCTGATCATAGGTGTGCGTCAGAAAATGTGGCCCGATAAACGAAAACAGAGTGATCAGGAGCAGCATGACGGAGCCAGCCATGGCCGCCTTGTTGCGTCTGAAACGCAGGGCTGCCAGCTGGAACAGGCTGCGGCTTTTGACTTGTTGCGTATGGGCGTTCGTGCCGGGGATATCAGTCATGTCTGACCCTCGGATCAAGCAGGCCGTAGAGAATATCGACCACGAGATTGAATATTATGACGAAGATGGCAACGAGAACGACGGTTCCCATCACCAGCGTATAGTCACGGTTGATGGCGCCGAGAACGAAGTAGCGGCCGACACCGGGAATGGTGAAGATCGTCTCGATGACCGCGGAGCCCGTCAGCAGGGCTGCCGCACAGGGGGCGAGATAGGAAACGACCGGCAGCATTGCCGCGCGCATGGCGTGGAAAACGACGACGCTGCGCGCGGGAAGCCCATAGGCCTTGGCCGTGCGGATATGGTCCATACGCAACGCCTCGATCATTGCGCCGCGCGTCAGGCGCGCAATGACTGCAAGCTGCGGCAAGGCGAGCGCGATCATTGGCAGAATGAGATAGCGCAACGATCCGTCGCCCCAACTGCCTGCCGGAAGAAGCCCAAGCAGCACGGCAAATACAAGCGTGAGAACCGGCGCGACAACGAAGTTCGGTACGGTCACGCCGACCGTCGAGATAGACATGATCGAGAAATCGAAGGCGCTGTTTTGCCTGAGTGCCGCGAGCGTGCCGGCAAGCACACCGCCCACCAGCGCCAGTAACAGGGCATAACAACCCAGTTCGAGCGAATAGGGCAGGCCCTTGCCGATCAGCTGCGCGACGGTGTTGTCCTTGTAGATGTAGCTCGGGCCAAAATCGCCGGTGACGGCATTGCCGAGATAGATGAGATACTGGCGCCACAATGGCTCATCGAGATGATAGGTCCGCATCAGGTTTTCCATCGTCTGCGGCGGCAGGGGACGTTCAAGATTGAAGGGGCCACCCGGCGCAAAACGCATCAGGAAAAACGAAATCGTGACGACGATGAACAACGTCGGCACGGCGCTCGCCAAACGGCGCAGAATAAACGAGATCATGTTTTCGGGCTCCGGCATGGCACGGTGGTGTCTGCCACCGTGCCAGCGCTGCTTATTCGGAAACGCTCAGGAAGCGGCTGAGGTGTTCGTTCGCAGCATTGTCCACCCATCCCTTGACGCGGTTGGAAACCAGCCAGAGATCGGCCTGCGTCAGAAGCGGTGCCACCGGCTGTTCCTTCATGAGAATGGTTTCTGCCTCATGCAGCAGCTTGGAGCGAGCTGCCGGATCTTTTTCCTCATAGGACTTCTTCATCAATGCGTCGTATTCGGCATTGTTGAACTTCGAGTAGTTGAAGGTCTTGTTGGACGAGATGGAGAGCGCAAGGAAGTTTTCCGCATCCGCATAATCGGCGACCCAGCCGGCCCGCGCCACGTTGAACTTTCCGCCTTCCTGCAGATAGCCATAGTGCGAAGCGACGTCGAGGTTCACCAGCGACACCTTCGCGCCGAACGTGTTCTTCCACATGTCGGCGATCGCCGTCGCGACGCGTTCATGGTTGGGGTTGGTGTTGTAGCGGATTTCGACGGAAAGCGGCTTGCCGCCTTCACCGTAACCGGCCTCCTTCATGAGCTTGAGCGCTTCGTCCTCGCGGTCGAGCTGCGACAGGGTCGCGAAGTCGGCCTTGGCGGGTTCACCGTAGGAATCCATACCCGGGGGAACCATCGAATAGGCCGGAACCTGCGAGCCGCTGTAGATTTCCTTGGCGAGGAAGTCGCGGTCGACAGCCATGGATAGCGCCCGGCGTACGCGGACATCGTCGTAAGGCGCTTCGCGCGTATCGAAGGTGTAGTAGTAGGTCGCAAGCGTCGGTGAAACATGCACCTGGTCGCCATAGGATTTGCGCAGACGGTCGATCTGGTCAGCGGAGAAATTGTACGCGAGGTCCATTTCCTTCGCCTCGAAACGGCGAACGGAGGCGGCCTGATCGTCGACGGGGTAGAAGATTACCTTATCGATCTTGGTATTGGCAGCGTCCCAGAAATTGGTGTTCTTGACAACCGTCAGGCTGTCGTTCGGAACATGGGCTTCGAGCTTGTAAGCGCCGTTCGAGACCATCACACCAGGCTTCACGAAATTCGTGCCGTTCTTTTCGAAGCTCGCCTTGGATATGGGCAGAGCCGTCTGATGGGCCAGGAGCTCCAGGAAGAACGGCGTCGGCCGCTCAAGCGTGATCTCAAGCGTCTTGTCATCCACCGCTTTTACGCCGAGCTGGTCGACGGCTGTTTCGCCCTTATTGATCTTTTCGGCGTTTTTGATCGGGTAGAGGATATTGGCGTATTTCGCTGCGGTTTTCGGGTCTTCGACACGCTGGTAGGAGAAAACAAAATCTTCTGCCGTCACGGGCGTACCGTCCGACCACTTCGCATCGGCGCGCAGTTTGAACGTGTAGACGGTACCATCATCAGACAGCGTCCAGCTTTCCGCCGTACCCGGAATGATCTTTCCGGCTGCATCATAGATCGTCAGACCTTCATAGAGGTCCTTGACGATAAAGGCTTCGATGTTAATGGACGTCTGTGCCTGATCGAGCGTTTGTGGTTCGCCGGCATTGCCACGGTGCAGGACCGTTTCTGCGAGCGCGGAGCTTGCACCAAAAAGAAGCGTTCCCACCAGAAGTGCGGCGCGAGTCTTGGTTGTGATCGACATTGTTTCTTTCCCCGTGAGTTTTTTGAGCCGCTAACCAAGTCCAAATCGCGACGAAGTGCAACCACAATAAATTGTGATTTGTTCTGGGAATTGCGCGGAGCGCTTCGCTCAAGGGATATGGTTATTGCCACGGGAAATCAGCATTTTCCGGTATTTCAGCTTCTTGGCAAACACACGGGGAAGCAAAGCCGTACTCCACAACTTTTGAAGAGCCAGTTGTTCTTGCTGAGGCTCTGGCTTTTGCAGTGGAGTCTTTCGACAGACCCGGGAAGTCAGATCGAACGGATCAGAGGCGCAAGTGCCATGTGTCCGACGCGAGGCGTTGCTGCTTGACAATGTGAACCGGCGCGTCAGGCTTCGGCTGTGATTGCAGGGCAATCGTGCCTGTTGCGAGGCTGACGGCAATCACACTCGCGACCGCCAGGACGATACGGTCGTAGCGCTGTTGTATCGTGTTGTTTCCACTCCAGTCATAGGCCATTCGCACGCCCCCATGTTTCGCTGGAATCGTGCCTCATCATGGTTAACCGAAACTTACGATGGCCTGATATTCCTTGCTGTTTTGGAAGGGCAGCTGCGAAAAATCGGCTATTGGCGGATCAGGGGCGGCTGGTTTAAGTCCGGCAGCGGGAGGTTTATGAAAGGACTTGGCAAATGGACCAGCAACCGCCCGCCGATATGGAACTGACACTGAGAACGCTTGCAATGCCAGCCGACGCCAATCCGGCCGGCGACATTTTCGGCGGCTGGGTAATGTCGCAGATGGACCTTGCGGCTTTCGTGCGTGCCAACGACGTGGCTGGCGGACGCACCGTTACCGTGGCAGTCAACGAGATCATTTTCAAAAAGCCGGTCAAGATCGGCGACACACTGTGTGTCTACAGCAGGATTGAGAAAATCGGGCGCACATCCATCACGCTTAAGATCGAGGCCTGGACCCGCAGGCACTATCAGGATTCTCGCGATAAGGTGACGGAAGCCGTTTTCATCATGGTTGCCGTGGATGACAAGGGTGAACCACGCCCTGTGCGCAAAGAGGCATGACGATCAGATCCGTTGAAGAGGGCGCCGCAGGGGAGGGGGAGTTGGCCTTCCCTCCGTTCAATTTCCATAGGCCGATACTTTAGAAATATCCAATTTATTTATCAATTTTTGCGATCAAGACATGGAATAGGATGGGGACCAGGCTTTGACCATTCCAGGTGTTGTTATCGTAGGCGGTGCTCACGGCACACTTGCGCTTGCCCGCAGCCTCGGTGCCCTTGATGTGCCGGTTGTTTACCTCACCCACGATTCCCCTTTGCCGCGCTGGTCGCGTTTCGTGCGCAAGACAATTCGATGGGCGGGCCCGCACGATGCCGGCGCAGCTCTCTTCCTGAACCAACTGGCCGAGACGCATGGTTTGAAGGGATATCTGCTTGTCCCGTCCGGAGATGGTGAGGTTCAACTCGTTTCCCAGCATCGTGACGAGCTTTCGGCCCTCTATCGGATCATCCTGCCGAATTGGGCGGAACTGAAGTGGCTCTGCGAGAAACCGCTTCTTTATCAGCGCGCGCTGGAGCTTGGTGTCAGCATTCCGCGCACCTACGCGCTGGCATCGGCTGCCGATATCGAGGCGCTCGACGTGGCCTTTCCCATCATTCTCAAACCGAACATGGGCGGTGGAGATACAGTAATCGCGCGCGCGAAAGTGGTCCGCGCGGATGATCGTCGGACGCTGAGATCGGCTTTCGCCGATGCGAGCGCGGAAATTGGCGCTAGCAACGTCGTCGTACAGCAACTCATTCCCGGCGGCGGAGAAAGCCAGTTTTCCTATGCGGCACTATGGCTAGATGGAGAGCCGGTCGCGGAATTTACCGCTCGGCGCGCCAGGCAATATCCGGTCAATTTCGGCTATACGAGCACCCGAGTCGAGGTCATAGATAACCGGCAGGCGGTCGATGCGGCCCGGAAGATACTGCGATTGGCTCGCCATAGCGGGCTGGTCGAGGTTGAGTTTAAATTCGACAGCCGCGACGGCGAACTTAAACTCCTCGACGTCAACCCGCGGCCATGGTCGTGGTTCGGCCTATGCCGAGCTGCTGGCGTTGATCTTGGCGCGCTGTTGTGGCGGGTTGCCAATGAGGCGTCGACGAACCAATCTGCCACTGCGCGGCAGGGCGTTTCGTGGTCTTATCTCATCCGCGACACGGTCGCGGCTTTCACACTGGCCCGCCGGGGACAGGCGAGGATGACAGACTATTTCGCTTCCTTGATCAAAATCCGCAGCTGGGCCGCATTTGCCCTCAACGATCCCATGCCGGGTTTGATCGATCTGCCGCTGACGGTCTGGCGGGTCCTCAAAAAACGAATTCTTCCGCAAATAGCGACGACGACGACGAAGATTGGTCTTGTTCCGCCCCTCAGGCAAATCGCGAGATATGCGATGATAAGAGCGGGGTTGGAGTTAAGCGCTCTACGGCCCGTGCGGTCAGCATTTCCATCCTTTGGCGGACGTGGGGTGATTTTCACACTTCACCACGTGCGGCCGGGCGCGGCCATCTCCGCCTTCGCACCAAATGTTCAACTGTCTGTCACACCCGAATTCCTGGAAGAGGCTATTCAGGCAGCGCTTGAATCGGGTCTTGTGCCCGTTCATCTCCACGATCTGCCGGCTTTGCTGGCCGACCCCCGAGACACCAGATCGTTTTGCGCCTTCACGCTGGATGATGGTTATCGCAACAATTCCCAATTTGCGGCGCCGATTTTCCGCAAATATGCGGTGCCCTATACGATTTTCATTACGCCGGGTTTTGTCGAGCGAACGCGCAGCCTGTGGTGGGAAACAGCAGCCGCCCTGACGGAGAAAGCCACATCCTTCGAATTCGATTTCGGAATGGGGCCGGAGCAGGTGCCGTGCGTGAGCCCGTCGCAGAAAGCGGAAGCGTTCACGCGCCTGGAAGATTTCGTCCAGAAGTCAGAGGAGGACGAGGCGGTCAAAAGAATTGACCACGCGGCAAGCCGACACGGCATTGACCCGCTCGCCATCGTGGACGAGTTGGTCATGGATGCCGTTGAACTCGGGATGCTTTCCAAAGACCCCCTGGTTCATCTCGGCGCGCATACCATGACACATGTGAATATGTGCAAGATCGATGCGGAGCGGCTCGCTTACGAGATCGCCGAGTCGACACGGCGGGTGGAGTCCTATTCCGGGCAAAGGCCGCGGTCGTTCTCCTACCCCTATGGCTGGGTGACGGCCGCGGGAGCGCGCGAAGCAAAGGCGGTTTACGACGCTGGATATCCCGTGGCTGTGACTACGCAGGCCGGCACTATCAGCCGCCAAAACCTTGAGAGGCCGACACAGTTGTCCCGCGTTTCGCTCAACGGACGCTTCCAAAAAAAGCGCTTCGTCAAAGCGCTGATATCCGGGCTGCCTTTCCGGTTCCTCTGATGCATGTACGTTTGACGTAGGACCGCGTTAGCTTCCTGCTGGGCTCCATTTCATCGCTCCCAGCCGCTGGCCGGCTCACTATAAGCGCTCCTCGTCGGCGTGATCGAGGTGAGTAGACGGCGTATAGCGAAATTGTGCTTGATTGAGGGAGCTCGTTTGCGTGGCGCAGCACACTTTGCATTTTGCCTCCCGTGGCGTTGCTTCGGCTTCCGAGATCCGAACGGACGGTCCAAAAGTTGCCCCACGAAATGTGTGCTAGAGCGTCTAGGGAAGAATTATTTTTAGAGGCTCGACAATAATTTTTGGCGGGATGATATTTATTTCGCTGCGCTGGGTTTGAGCGCAAGATCCATATATTGAGTGGCGCCTGAATGAGGGGTGAATTGGTAACCATTAAGAGGCTTAATATCTGCCTTGTTTGGCGGGATATCCATGGCTTCGGAGAATAAACCTTACTTCATGGGTCTGGACTTTATTGTCGATACCACTGTGCTTGCGCCGCGCGTCGAGACCGAATTGCTGGCGCGGACGTCTATATTGATCCTCGGAGAATTTCACGAAAGAAAACATCTTCTGATCGATATGTGTTGCGGCTCGGGTAATCTCGCCTGCGCCTTGGCCGCGGCGTCACCTGATGCCACGGTCCTTGCCGCGGATCTAACCGACGATGCGGTGCGCGTGGCACGTTTAAACGTCGAGCGGCTCGGCTTTGCGGCCAGAGTTACAGTCCTGCAGGGCGATCTATTCTCCGCACTGGCGCATCAGGGTCCCGAAGGCCGATGCACGATGGTCGTCTGCAACCCGCCCTATATTTCGACCGGAAAGCTGTTGGGCGAAAGCGCGCACCTGCTTGTCAACGAGCCGCGCGAAGCCTTCGATGGTGGCCCCTACGGCATTTCCATCCAGCAACGGCTGGTTAAGGAAGCACCAATTTATCTACGAGAAGGGGGATATCTGTTGTTTGAATTCGGATTGGGCCAGGATCGCCAGGTACGCTCGCTTCTTTCAAGATCTGGCGTATTCGAGCTAGTAAAGTTCGCTTTGGACGATGATGGAAATCCAAGGGTGGCTGTCGCCCGTTTCGTGGGTCACAACCCGTGAGTGCGGTCCGCCCCCTCGAAGAGCGCGACCTTGAGGATGTCGCAGACCTATATCACGCAACATTCCTTCGAAGACGAAGCCGGACGACCGCATCTATCAGGAATTATCTTGGGGAATTTTATTTCGATGGACCTTTCCGGGATGCAGATATTCCTTCGCTCGTCCATGTCACTGAAAACGGACGTGTCTCCGGCTTTATCGGTGTCCATACGGTACCCTACCTCATCGATGACGCAGCGTTCGAGACCGGGGTCCGCAGCGTCAGGGCTGCGTTTTGTGGCGCACTCATGACGGAACGGCAAGGCAGAGATCCGCTGGCGGGGGCGCGTCTGCTAAAGGGATTTCTGGCCGGGGCACAGGATATTTCCTTGAGTGAAACCGCCAGCACCGTCACCAAGACAATGTGGGAGAAGCTACGCGGCGGCGTGATCGGTCAACAAAGCCTCGAGTGGTTTCGCATTTTGCGGCCCGCCAGCTTCGCACTTGCCGCTGGCTCACACCGCCTGCCGTTTCTCAAAGCCGTTGGCGCCGTTGCCGGTTACGCGGACGGGCTTTTGCAGAGGCGTCGCACGTCATCGGGACTGACCGGTTTCATTCCGGAGCCAATCAACGCAAATGTCTTTACCGAGGTTGGCGACATTGCAGCCTTCGCCGCCCTCGTCCGCCGTCTTGGCAATTCATTTGCAGCGCGTCCTGACTGGAGCAACGGCTATCTTGAGCATGTGTTGAACGCTTCTTTGGAAAAACCGGTATATGGCGAGCCCGTCATCGGCATCGTGCGTCGAAAGGATGGAGCGATTTTAGGCGGCTTTCTGTATCACACGAAGCCGGACGCTATTGCGCGTGTTTTGCAGATCGCATCGACGACGTCGGACTACGGTCTCATTCTCGACCATTTATTCGCCGATGCGTTTCGACGAGGCGCGGCGGGCCTGCGCGGACGCAGCATTCCCGCGCTTCTTAAAGTGGCGCCTGGACGCTCCATGCTGTTTACTAATCTGTCGGCCAGCGTCATCCACGCAAAGGATCCAACCCTCGCGGAGCCTTTTCTTGATGGCCGTGGCTTCATCAATGGCCTGGCAGGAGAGACATGGAACCGTTTTTTCGGCGGCGGCGTAGCCTGAAATGGGTTATCCTCAGCCGATTTCCCTGATGTCCTCCACCAAATGCGGGCGTTGGTGCAGGTAGCGCGTTGCGCGCCGTTTTGCCACGATGTCCGCGAGCACGTGCTCGACCTCTTGCGGTGTGAGCTGCGCGGCCGCACCAATTTCATGATGCGGGATGTCATGGTTTAAGCCGTATAGGCACAGATCCATACGATCCCACGACAGCGAAAAAAAGAACTCCTCCTGGGTCTGCGGCAGAGAGTAGGTGTCGGTGGTCGGCGGTCGTGAGAGGACGTCGTCCGGCACGCCCAGATGCCGCGCCAGCGCATAGACCTGGCTCTTGTAGAGGTGGGCGATGGGTTTGACATCGGCCGCGCCATCGCCGTTCTTCACGAAGAATCCCTGATCGTATTCCAGCCGGTTCGGGGTCCCGAGAACAGCAAAGTTCAGACGATCGGCGTGGTAATATTCGATCTGCTTGCGGGTTCGCTGCTTCATATTGGAGGCTGCGACAATGCCCAGATAGGCGGCGTGCGGAATTCGATGCTTGGATTGTTTTCCCTTAGGATCCGCCACGACCAGATAAGAGAGACTGAAACCGCCTTGCAAGGCGCTGGAGATCACCACTTTGGAGGCCCATCCAACACCGTAATCCGGCACGATCTCGCGGATAAATGCATCGCGGCGCTCATAGCAACCCATGGCAAGCAATGTCGGCCCGATATTTTCGACGATGCCTTCAAGATCGAACCTTGTCGCGACGGCCTTGCCAAGATGAAGGCTGTCCGGACCGGAATCCGCTTCAGGCATGAAAATCGCGCAGACGTTACTCTGTCCTACGGCTTTAACCGCCAGAGCCGCACAGACGCTCGAATCGATGCCGCCGGACAGGCCGAGGACCAGCCCCCGTTTGCGCTGGCTGCGGAGTTGCCCTCGGAGCGCCTCCACGATGCGAAGGGTCTCAGCCTCGACATCAAGATCGAAGACATGAGGACCGAAGGATAGCGGTTTCCTCTCAACGTCCAAAGTCGTCGCCTTTCCAAATGCTCCGACGCGCCGCTTCGATCAAAAAGCGCGCAATTCCCACCGAGGTGCCGGGACTTCCACGCTTAGGCCGCAAGCTGCGCCTTGCGTTGCAGGAAGGAGACGATCGCATCGACCGAGTCCAGATTGGTCGGCGTAATATCGGCGTCATCGACACGAACGCCGAAGCCGTCCTCGATAAATGCAACCAGCTCCAGAACGCCGGTGGAATCAATGATGCCGCCGGCAATAAGGGACTGGTTGTCTGCTGGGAGAGCGGCTTCGTCTCCGAACAGGAAGTTTTCCAGAATGAATGTGCGAACTGCGAGAGATGTTGTTCCAGTCATGCCAATGTCTCCAAAATATCGTCCGCTTTCGCGGCATCCATTATATTTTTCGGTTTGGTAAAGGCGTCCAACCATAGCCCGGTTGACAGAATGCCAACGAAAGCCGTGTCTGATCGGAAGCCGGGTGCATGCGAATTCCTGCATTTCTCGACCAGCTTATTAACGGCCAGCGGATTAAAAAGTCCGTGATCCGCGAGCCGCGTCGTGTCGAATACCTCTTCGACATAGCCAGCCGTTTCCTGACCGACGAAAGAACGGCTGTCTGGTGCACGATAGGGTTGTTTTGCGCGCTCCACAATAGATTGCGGCAGGCGATGCCCCAGTGCCTCGCGTAGGATATGTTTTTCCCGAAGACCCCGCAGTTTAGATTGTGGCGGCAACGTCGAGGCAAATTCAACGACGCGGTGGTCAAGGAACGGATAACGCCCTTCAACGCCATTGCCCATCGACATACGATCTCCCTGGCTCGACAGGATGTAACCGGGCAGGAGGAACCGCGTTTCCAGATATTGCGCCTGATGCAGGGGATGCCACCGTCTGAAGCGTTCGGGCAGGCAACCAATCATGTCGTAGGCTGCATCGTAGCCGCGAAGGGTCTCCTTGAGGTCAGCAGAGAAGAACATTTTTGCCGCAGCGGTGTTGTTGAGACGCGGACGATGCGAAAAAAGCGGGTCTTCAAGCGACGTTGCGTGGACACCAAAAAATGCGGCGAGGCTCTCAGGGGTTTGTTTGTGCAGAGCCGGCATATAGGGATAGAGCTTGCGAAAGAGAGCAGGGCGCTTTGGTGACCCTGGCTGTCTCGCACAGAACCGTCGCACGTGGGCTTCCCTGAAAATATCGTAGCCGGCAAAAACTTCGTCTGCGCCTTCGCCCGTCAGCACGACCTTAATGCCGTTTTGACGGATGAGGGACGACAGCTTCAACATTGGTGCCGGTGCGGTGCGGATGAGCGGCGTCTCCGCCAATCGAATGACCTCGGGAAAGAGATACGAGATATCGTCATTCGTGCACAGGGTCGTCGCTTGATGCACATTGAGATGGCGCGCCATCTCCTGTTGAAACGCACTTTCGTCAAACTCAGGGGATTGGAAGGCCACCGAGAATGTTCTCAGGCCGTGCGGAGAATGCTCGGCTGCAAGTGCTGAGACGATAGACGAATCAAGGCCACCCGAAAGACATGCGCCCACCGGAACGTCGGCGCGCAAACGCAGACGCGTCGCGTCACCGAGGAGGTACCGCAGCTCTTCCGTGCTCTTCGTATCGCCGGCTTCGTCGGCACGTGCATCCGCCGCATCCGGGAAATCGAGATGCCAATAGGACGATAAGTGCTCTCCGTCGGGATTTGCCACCATAGATGTGCCGGGTTCAATTACAGAAACGCCGGCAAAGGCAGTTCTTGGACCGATGGGCGACCATAATGTGAAGATCTGATCGAGCGCCAGAGGATCGAGTGCAGCCTGAAAGCCGGGCACCGTCAGCAGGGCTTTAATCTCTGATGCAAAATAGAGGGTTCCCGCGTGGCGCATGTAAAACAGAGGGCGAACGCCCATCCGATCGCGAGCAAGAAACACGCGATTGCGCCGACCGTCCCAGATAGCGAATGAAAAGTCGCCGTTAAGCAGCGATAGGCACTTCTCACCCAGGCGATCATAAAGCTGAAGCAGGACTTCGGTATCGCCTGATGTGCGGAAGACATGGCCCCGTGCGATCAGGTCCTTCCGGAGTTCGACGTGATTGAAAATCTCGCCGTTGAAAGCAATCACAAGCTTGCCGTCGGGGGAGATCATCGGCTGGTGGCTATCATCGAGGCCAACGATGGACAGGCGGACATGCGCCAATCCTGCTTGAGGGGCGGTCCCAGTCGAAGAGCCGATGAAATGACCACGATCATCCGGCCCACGGTGGGAAACGGCGTCAGCCATCGCGGAAAGCAGCCGCGCCGGCTCACGAACGTTCCCAAAAAAACCCGCAAAACCGCACATCAATAACCCACAAAACCCGCGATTTATTTTCCAGAATAAAGTATTTCCGCTTGAAATTCGAACACTATGGCAAGGAAAGGCTTACGGCCGGTTAAATTGCAGCTTCGATTTCATCGATGCGCTGAAACAACCGAAAGGCCCAAACATAAAGATGGGGCGTTCGATCCGCTCAATCAGAGGGTAGAGATTTGATCCTATTGCAAAAGTGGTAACTGTAAACCTGTCGTCAAACACAGATCGGATCGTAGCCAGTCAAGCCTCTTTTCGGCACACTGCTCTATTGACCTCAACCTTGGTTGAGGAATTATACCGGCTGCTCTTCGATCGTTTGTCGCATCTATCAGCGACAACGATCTGGAAGCAGGAGCAGGAATGGAAAGCACTCTCTTTAAACACAGTCTGTCGGTCGGAGATGTTGCGCGGCGCAGCGGCATTGCCGTGTCTACAATTCATTTCTATGAGGCGAAGGGCCTCATCGAGGGGTGGCGGACCGCTGGTAATCAGCGGCGCTACCATCGCGCGGTCTTGCGGCGTATTGCCATTATCCGGATCGCGCAACGCGCCGGCATCCAGCTCAGCGTCATCAGGGATGCGATGGCCGATCTGCCCCAGGACCGGGTGGTATCGACGGCGGACTGGCGCAGATTTTCGCAGTCCTGGCGGGAAATGCTCCAGACCCGCATAAACAACCTTGTCATGCTGCGTGATCAGCTGACAGGCTGCATTGGGTGCGGATGCCTTTCGCTTGAGGATTGTCCCCTGCGTAACCCGAATGATGTACTGGCCGATGACGGCGCTGGACCGCGCCGCCTTGTTTCCATCGAATAAGCATCTATCTCTGCCAAGGCCGTTGGAACTTACGAGAGGTCGGCGGGAACCCAGACACTGACGCTGCCGCCATTGGTTGGGAAGACACCGCTGCCGTTTTCGTCCAGGGTGATCTGCTCCTCACGGTGGCCAAGATAGTCGCGCCAGACAGTTCCCGCTCGTTCGGGGCCGAGATCGGCCTGTTTTTCCCCCGGTTTGCCATTTGACATCACCACAATGCATCCCGGCGCGTCCGCCGTGCCATGTCGCACAAAGGCGACGCAGTCCGCATCGTCAAAAATGTCCGTCTGTGGACCGTTGGCAAAACGGCTGCGGGCTTCGATCAGCTTCGGCAGGCATTCAATCGCAGGCATAGCGATCGTGTATTCGCTGCCATCGTTGCCGGTGTCGGTATAACTCGCGCCAAACAGGTCTGGATAGAAGACGCAGGGAACGCCATTTTCCCGCAGCAGAATGATCGCGTAGGCAAGAGGTTTGAACCAGGGTTCCACCGGCGCTTCGAGCGCTTGCAGCGGCTGGGTATCGTGATTATCGACCAGCGTGACAGCATGGTCGGGGAAGGCGGCGACGAGTGAGCCATTGAAGATGCTGCGCATGTCAAAATCGCCACCCTGTTTCGAAGCCTCATGGAAGCTATGATGAAGAGCGACGTCGAAAAGCATCAGCTGCTTGTCGACGAGTTCAAGATAGCTTTTCAACGCCTCCAGGTCTGGGTGCCAATATTCTGCTACGACGAAAAGATCGGGGTTGATCGCCTCACGCATATGCCCCACCCAGTCGCGGAAGAACCAGGCCGGGATATGTTTGGCAGCGTCGAGGCGAAAGCCATCCACTTCAACCTGCTCGGAGAGCCAACGGCCCCAATATTTCAACTCCTCATAAACGGCCTTGTTGCGAAATTCGACGTCAGCGCCCATGAGATAGTCGAAATTACCGTTCTCCTGATCGACTTCCTCGTTCCACTCACCGTCGCCATATTCGTTGACGAGGCGGAAGACGCCGTTCTCTGTCGGTTCCTCGATGTGATCGACGCCGCTGAAACACCTGTGATCCCAGATGAACTTGGAGTGTGTGCCGCCCCGGCCGGGAAAGGTGAAGCGCGTATAGGCGAGGGCGGGGAAGTCCTCATCGTCGATTTCGGTACGATCATCGGGATTGACGCGGCGAAGACGGACGTTTTCTTTTTCATCCGCACCCATTTTGTGATTGAGGACGACGTCATGAATGACACGCATGCCATTCTCTTTCAGTGTCTTTGCAGCATGCTCAAGGGCGCCGCGGTCACCATACTTCGTGGCAACGGTGCCTTTCTGGTCGAATTCGCCGAGGTCAAAGAGATCGTAGGTGTCATATCCAACCGAATAGCCGCCGGCTGCGCCCTTGTAGGCGGGCGGCAGCCAGACGTCTGTGACACCCATTTTGGCAAGGATTTCGGCCTTCTCTGCAACCTCGCTCCATAATTTGCCTCCGTCCGGGTAATACCAGTGGAAGAATTGAAGCAAGGTGCGTCCGGCCATATGTCCCTCACAATGGTTAGCAGGTCGCGCCATAAACGGCCCGGTGACGAAAGGGTTCCGCCGCCGGTGCCGGGCGATCTGGGATTGGGAGGCCGACGCGCCGGCATATATTAGCCGGCTATTTCGAGCACCGCCGCTCCCGCCTGCAGATAGTCGCCCTCCTTGCCGATGAGGCGAACCTTGCCGGCCTTGGTGGCGACAATCTGCGTCTCCATCTTCATGGCTTCCATGACCGCCAAAAGATCGCCTTTTGAGACAGTGTCACCGTCTTTTATCTTGAAGGATTGCAGGGTACCGGAAACGGGGGCATTGATTTCACCCTCCTTTTCCTTGGTCGCGGCCGCAGACGTGGTTGCATTGCCTCCGCTAACGGCGCCGAGGCCGGAGAGTAGAATGTTTGGCAGCCCAACCGAAACACGCTTGCCGTCGATTTCGAGATAGGTGCGGGTCATCGACGGGTCGTCGGTCGGTGCCGGGCGCTCCATGGCGTCGGGCATGGCGGCGAAATCGGTTTCGATCCAGCGGGTGTGAACCTTGAACCCATCCGTGCCGATGAAGTCGTCCGTCTCGATTGCGGCGCGATGGAACGGCAGAACGGTCGCGATACCCTCGATGCGGAATTCTTTCAGCGCGCGGCGGGCACGGCGCAAAACCTGATCGCGGTCGACACCTGTCACGATGAGTTTCGCCATCAGCGAGTCGAACACACCAGGCACGCTGGAGCCGCTCACGACGCCGCTATCCATGCGAATGCCGGGGCCGGAGGGGGCATCGAAAACCGAGATTGAGCCGGGCGTCGGCAGGAAACCGCGGCCAGGGTCTTCGGCATTAATGCGGAATTCCATCGAATGGCCGCGTGGTTCGGGTGTTTCGAGGACACGCAGCTTCTGGCCTTCCGCAATACGGAACTGTTCGATAACGAGATCGATGCCGGTGGTTTCCTCGGTGACGGGATGTTCCACCTGCAGGCGCGTATTGACCTCAAGGAAGGAAATCGTGCCATCGACGCCGAGCAGGAATTCAACGGTGCCGGCGCCGGAATAACCAGCGGCAGCGCAGATCGCCTTTGCGGCCGCGTGGATTTTCTGCCGCTGTTCATCGGACAGGAACGGGGCAGGCGCCTCTTCGATCAGTTTCTGGTTCCGTCGTTGCAGCGAGCAATCGCGGGTGCCAAGGACAAGCACATTGCCGTGTTTGTCGGCCAGAACCTGCGCTTCGATATGGCGCGGCCGATCGAGGAAACGTTCAAGAAAACATTCCCCACGGCCAAAGGCGGCAGTCGCCTCGCGCACCGCGGATTCGTAGAGATCGGCGATCTCTTCCATCTTCCACGCGACCTTCAGGCCGCGCCCGCCACCGCCATGGGCAGCCTTGATAGCGACCGGCAGGCCGTGCTGTTCGGCAAAGGCGATGACTTCCGCGGCGGAAGAGACGGGGCCGTCACTGCCGGCGACCAGCGGCGCACCAACGCCCGTGGCGATGCGCCGTGCCTCGACCTTATCGCCTAACGCCTCGATGACATGAGGGTCGGGACCGATCCAGATCAGGCCGGCATCGATGACGGCCTGGGCAAACTCCGCGCGTTCGGACAGAAAGCCGTAACCGGGGTGCACGGCGTCCGCGCCGGCACGTTTGGCAATCGCGATCAGCTTGGTAATGTCGAGATAGGTCTCGGCGGGACGCACGCCGTCCAGTGCGTAGGCCTCATCCGCCAGCCGGACGAAAAGCGCGTCCTGATCGGGGTCGGCATAAACGGCGACCGATTCCAGGCCGTAATCGCGACAGGCGCGGATGATGCGCACCGCGATCTCGCCGCGATTGGCAATCAGCACTTTTTTCATCGCTTTTCTCCTCCGAACTATGTGTTTTTCGCTGCGATTTCGGCAAAGGGGCCGATCGGGCGGAATTTGATTTTGGCGTTGACCGGGATCTGCCCGGCAAGATCGAGATGATATTCGGCCACTGCGCCGATGACGGGATAACCACCGGTCAGGGGGTGATCGGCAAGGAAAAGAACCGGCTGGCCGCTATGGGGAATCTGGATCGCGCCCGTTGCCGTGCCTTCGCTCGGCAATTCGGCGCTGTCCTTGCGTTCCACCGCCACCTCGCCGGAAAGGCGAATGCCGACGCGGTTCGATTGCGGGGTGACCTGCCAGAGTTGGCCGGTCAGCGTCTCGATACCCTCTTGCGTAAACCAGTCGGTTCGGGGCCCGAGGACGACGTCCAGTGTCACGATCTCGCCCGTTGCCGGCGGCTCGAAAGCCGGAGCCTCGTTGATCGATACGCTGGATAGACCTGACTTTTCGCCCTTAAGCGACAGGATGGCACCGGCACCCACGGGATCGGGGCCGACGACAGCCAGAGTATCGGTTGCAAAACTGCCGAGAACCGGCTCGATATCGAACCCGCCACGCACGGCAAGATAACAGCGCATGCCCTTAGGCGGTTGGCCGAAGGTCACCACGTCACCGGCCTCAAGGGAAACTGGTGCATAGGTCTCTGCCACGAAACTGCGATCTGCCGCCGTTATGGTGATGGGGCAGGGGGCGCCGGTTATGCCGATAACGGCGCGGCTTGCACTTTTGAAAGAAAAACCCCCGAGCGTGAGTTCGAGACAGGCCGTGTTGACCGGATTGCCGACGATGCGATTTGCGGCATTGAACGCACCGCGATCCAGCGCGCCTGACGCGGAGACACCCTGCCCGGTCTGGCCGAAACGGCCGAGGTCCTGAAAGATGGCTGGCATCGGCGCGGCAAGCACCTCGAAATGCGGGCGGTCATTTTTTGGTAATTTCCTGTCCGGTGCCGGAGCTGGGATATCGACCGTTCGATTGGTCTTGTCCATGTCGAAGAAACGCACACGGTAGCCCGGCTGGAAGAGCGCGCCCGGATCGCGGTCAATGTCCCACATCTTCACCGGCGTCGTGCCGATGATTTGCCAGCCGCCGGGGCTGTTTTGCGGGTAGACGCCGCTAAAGGCACCGGCCAATGCTACTGAGCCGGCCGGAATGCGGGTGCGCGGGCTTTGCCGGCGCGGGACATGCAGCGCGGGATCACCTCCGACCAGATAACCAAAACCGGGAGCGAAGCCGCAGAAGGCGACGGTGAATTCGCTTTCGGTGTGCCGGCGGATAACCTCTTCGATGCTCAGGCCGGTTAGGTCGGCAACGTCGGCGAGGTCTTCACCATCATAATGGACGGGAATCTCCACAAGATTGTCGGAAGGCGCGACCTTTGCCGAGAGATCGCGGCTTGCAAGCTGCGCGGCCAGCATCTGCGCGCCGATCTTTTCGGGGCGGAAACGGATCATCAGGGTACGGGCAGCCGGCACCGTCTCTTCGATGCCCTCGACCGGATCACTCTGAAGCGAGGCGAACAGCGCCAGCGTTTCATCGAGATCGGCGAGTTCGACAAGAATCGTAGTGAGGCTGACGGGGAGAAAACGCATCATATCCTCACGCGTGATAGGCGGTGTCGGGAATGTCTGTGATGAACATGTGGCCAGGCGCATGGGTAATGGCAAAGGGAACACCGGATGCCATCACGGCGGCCTGTGGGGTCACGCCGCAGGCCCAGAACACCGGCACCTCACCGGGTTCGATCCGTACGGCATCGCCGAAATCAGGTTTTGCAAGATCGGAAATGCCGATCTCCTCCGGTGCGCCGACATGTACCGGCGCGCCATGCACAGCCGGAAAACGCCCGGAAATCGTGGCAGCATCGGCCACGCGCGATGCCGGGATAGGCCGCATGGAAACGACCATATTGCCCTTCAGCCGACCGGCGGGGCGGCAGGGTCGGTTGGTCAGATACATCGGAACGTTGCTCTTGTCGGTCATGTGGCGGATTTCGATGCCCGCTTCCACCATCGGCGTCTCGAAAGTGAAGCTGCAGCCGATCAGAAAGGCAACGAGATCGTCGCGCTCCGCCCAGGCGGCGGTTGCGTCGGCCGTTTCCTCGGCAAGCTTGCCATCCCGCCAGATGCGGTACAGCGGCAGGTTTGTTCTGAGGTCGGCACCGGGAGCCAGAAGCGTGGTCGGCGAGCCGGGATCGGAAACATCAAGGACCGGGCAGGGTTTTGGATTGCGCTGCGCATAAAGCAGAAAATCGAAAGCCCAGTCACGCGGCAGTACGATCATGTTCGCCTGCGTGAAGCCGGGTGCAATGCCTGAGGTGGGGGCGACAAGGCCGTCGCGATAGGTCGCACGGGCCTTTCGTGCTATCTCGGCATCCGTATGGTTGAGATAGGATGTTGGTATCGTCATCGACTACCCCTTTCAGCGATCGGATGCGAAGGAACGGATATCGATGCTATCAGCCTCGAAGCGACGGCGGATTTCCTGGGCGATCGCGACCGCACCGGGGCTGTCACCATGCACGCAGATGGATTGCGCCTCGATTTTTATGACGCTGCCATCGATTGCCTCCAACGTGCCTTCGCGGGCAAGCTGTACCATGCGGTCGGCGATTTTTGTCGCGTCATGCAGCACGGCCCCGGCTTCGCGGCGGGAGACGAGTTGGCCCTGAGGCGTATAGGCGCGGTCGGCAAAGGCTTCGGCAACGACGGCAAGACCGGATTTGCGGGCGAGATCGAGAATGGGCGCGTTGGCCAGGCCCATCAGCACCAGTGAAGGATCGATGGCCTTGATGCCGTCGATCACGGCCTGCCCCTGTTTCGTATCATTGGCGATGCGATTGTAAAGCGCGCCATGCGGCTTGACGTAACGAACCGTGGTGCCGGCCGCGGCGGCAACGCCTTTCAGCGCGCCGATCTGGTAGATGACATCGGCGATCAGTTCTTCCGAGGTGGCGTCCAGATCACGGCGGCCGAAGCCGACGCGGTCCGGATAGGAGACATGGGCGCCAACGACCACGCCCTTTTCGGCAGCGGCCTTGACGGTGCGGTAGATACCGGCCGGGTCACCGGCGTGAAATCCGCAGGCGATGTTGGCGCTGGAAACAATAGCGAGCATTGCCTCGTCATCCCCCATGCGCCATGCGCCGTAACTTTCGCCAAGATCGCTGTTGAGATCGATAGCGGCCATGTTTGCCTCCCTTTTTGATTTCTTGCTTACAGGCCGAGCAGGCCGAAGATGGTGCCAGCAGACTTGTAGCCCATGTACCATGTCAATGCGCAAGTCAGAACGCCGAGCACCAGAAGAACACGCGAGTAGCGGTGGCCACCCATCAGGTCTTCACGTTTCCATGCGGCAAACAGGAAGATGCTGAGGCCGATGGGCAGAATGAGACCGTTCAGGCCACCGACGAAGACCAGCATGGCGGCGGGCGGGGTCGTGATCAGCAGGTAGCAAACGAGCGAGACGGCGATGAAAACGACCGTTGCCATGTTGCGGGCGCGTTCCGTCATGTCCTGCTTGAAGACTGGCAGGAATGAAACGGAGGTATAGGCCGCGCCGATGACGCTGGTGATGGCTGCGGCCCAGAAGATGATGCCGAAAAGCCGGAAGCCAAGATCTCCTGCGGCCGAACGAAAAGCCTGTGCGGCAGGGTTGGCGGCCTGACTGGAGGTGTCGATGATGACACCGCTGGCGACGACGCCGAGAATGGCGAGGAACAGCACATAGCGCATGACGCCGGTGACGGCGATGCCGGTCAAAGCGGCCCGATTGACGGCCGGCAGGTTTTCGATGCCGACCATGCCGCGGTCCAGCAGCCGATGTGCGCCGGAATAGGTGATGTAGCCGCCAACAGTGCCGCCGACGATGGTGGTGATGGTGGCGAAATTGATCGTGTCTGGCAGGAAGGTCTGGCGGAAAGCGTCGCCCACCGGCGGAGCGGAAACGAAGGCCACGTAGAGCGTGAGCACGATCATCAGGATGCCGGCGAAGATGATGAAACGGTCGACGGCAAGGCCCGCCCGCTTGGAAACGAAAATGGCGATGGAGAAAACGGCACTGATGGCGCCACCGATTTTCGGATCAAGCCCGAAAATGGCGTTTAGGCCAAGTCCGGTGCCGCCAATGTTGCCGATGTTGAAAAACAAGCCGCCAACAATGACGAGGATGGCCAGGAGATAACCGGAACCGGGAATGGCGGCATTGGCGATGTCGGATGCGCGCATACGCGTCAACGTAACAATGCGCCAGATGTTGAGCTGAACAACGAAGTCGATGAGGATGGACGCAAGAATGCCGAAGGCGAAGGCAGCGCCCAGCTGCGTGGTGAATGTCGCCGTTTGCGTGATGAAGCCCGGACCGATGGCGGAGGTCGCCATCAGGAAGATCGCTCCCAGAAGCGAAGCTCGTTTTGACATTTTTAGATCGGCAGTCGGGGTGAGCTTTTTCTGCTCCATGGATTTTCTCCGCTCCTATCGCTATCCGCCCCTCGCGGATGCTTTATGGCAAGAGTTTGTCGTGTTCTGTGAAATTGTCAATATTGTTCAACAATAAATAATAATCGTTCTCTCATTTTGTCTATTTGTTGGACGTTATGCGCATGAATTCACCACGTTTTTTTCGTGCTTTGCTAATGCTTTGTGCTATGGGCAGAACATAGCCGTGTCTGAACATGCCTGTCACGGAATTCCCGATGCTGCATTGCTCTTCAGAAAGGAGCGCCATGACGGAAACGATAGAAGGTCTGCCGCTTGCGGATCGATTGGCCAAGGGTATTCGCACCCTGCTGATATCTGGTGAGCTGGCGCCGGGGCAGCGCCTTTCAGAGGCGGCCTTCAGTGAACGTTTTGATGTCTCCCGCAACTCGCTGCGCGAAGCATTCCGCCTTTTGACGAAGGATGGGCTGCTGCGTCATGAAGCCAATCGTGGCGTCTTTGTTGCCGTGCCCACCATGTCTTCGGTCATCGACATTTACCGGGTGCGGCGCATGGTTGAGTGTGGGGCCCTGCGCCAGGCCTGGCACAAGCATGCGGCGATCAAGACGATGCGCGCAGCGGTCGAGGACGCCAAAATCAAGCGCGAGGCCGCCGATTGGCTGGGCGTGGGCAGCGCCAACATGAAATTTCACGCCGCCGTGGTCGATCTCCTCGACAGTGCCCGGATCAGCGACTTTTACGAGCGTATCGCTGCGGAACTGAGGCTATGTTTCGGCCTCCTGAAAGATCCCGAACAGCTTCATTCTCCCTTTGTCGACATGAACAGCAAAATCCTGTCGCTGATGGAGGAAGGCAAGGCGAAAGAGGCGGGCGACGAGATGGATATCTATCTCAATCTTTCCGAGCGCACGGTACTGAAGGCGCTCGAACGCGCCGTCGAACACGCCTCTTGAGGTGCGGGCGGCAGGTTTAGAAACGTTCCTTGCCGTACCGTCCCACTTTTGCAGATCGAGGCGATTGCCAAGTTTGCTGCGCTGCGTCATCAATGCTGCCATGACGCTTCGCGACCTCACCATTCTTGTCATTGACGAAAACGCGATCCGCGCCTCCATCATCGAGGAGGGGCTACGCGAAGCTGGATATCAGCGCGTCACCGTCATCCATGAGGTGAACGGGGTCGCTCGCACCATCGAGACGCTGCAGCCCGATGTCATCTTCATTGATCTTGAAAATCCCAACCGTGATATGATGGAGCATCTTTTCCAGCTGACCCGCACGGTAAGCCGCCCCATCGCCATGTTTGTCGATCGTTCCGATACGGCCTCCATCGAGGCGGCCGTCGAGGCCGGGGTGTCGGCATATGTGGTCGACGGGCTAAAGAAGGAGCGGGTCAAGCCCATTCTCGATATGGCCGTCAGCCGGTTCAATGCCTTCAGCCGCCTGCAGCGGGAACTTGCCGATGCAAAATCGGCGCTGGAGGAACGCAAGGTCGTGGAGCGGGCGAAGGGCATATTGATGAAGATGCGCGGCCTTTCCGAGGAACAGGCTTTTGCACTTCTACGGCAAACGGCGATGAACGAGAAGAAGAAGATTTCCGAGATCGCGCAAAGCGTGGTCACCGCGGCGGGTCTGTTGATGTGACGAACCTGCCGGCCGGACAGTCAAGGAGTGCGTGAAATGGCGGCAACGGAATCAAATGGCGGCGGAACGCAAGCCCCTGGTTCACCGGCAATGGTCGGCAGCGACCGGCAAAAAATCCTGCGGGCAGGTTTTATTCCTCTTGTCGATGCGTCCGTTCTCATTGCTGCGTCCGAATTCGGTTTCGCCGAACGCGAAGGCCTGACGCTCGATCTCGTGAAAGACGTTTCCTGGGCGAATGTGCGTGACCGGTTGGCGTTCCGGCAATTCGACATCGCCCATATGCTGTCGCCGATGCCCGTTGCCTCCATGCTCGGACTGGGCTCCAACCCATCGCCGACAATCACGCCGTTCTCGCTCGGGCGTGGTGGGAACGCGATTACGCTGTCGACCCGGCTGTTCGAGCGCATGAAAGCGCTGACGGGGCTTTCCGAGACGGCAGGTGCACTCGACAATGCCAGGGCTTTGAAGACGGTACTCGATGACAGACGAGCGCGCGGTGAAGCGCCGCCGACGCTTGGCATGACCTATCCGTTTTCATCGCATAATTACGAGTTTCGCTACTGGCTTGCGGCTGGCGGCATCCATCCCGATCATGATGTGAAGCTTGTGGTGGTGCCGCCGCCCATGACCTCGGATGCGCTGGCGGCGGGCGCCATCGATGGCTTCTGTGTCGGTGCGCCATGGAACATTGTCGCTGCCGAGCGTGGTGTCGGCCGGATCGTGGCTGCCAAGCAGGATTTGTGGCCCTCCGCTCCCGAAAAAGTCATCGCCATGCGGCCGGAATGGGCGGAAAGCCAGCCGGAAACGGTGGGGAGGCTATTGACGGCGCTCGATGCCGCCGCAAGCTGGTGTGATAGCGCAGATAATCACGACGCGCTGAGTGGTGCGCTCGCCGATCCGCGTTATATCGGCGCGCCGCAAAGCATTATTCGCCGCGTGCTAGCGGGCGAATTCAGCATCGACAGCCAGGGCAACCGTCGGGTCATCGACAAATATTTCACCTTCCATGGCGACCACGCCAATTATCCGCGCCAAAGCCAGGCCCTGTGGATTTACAGCCAGATGGTCCGCTGGGGGCAGGCGGAATTGTCTGAGGCCGGTGTCAACGCCGCTCTCTCTGCCTATCGACCGGATATTTATCGGGCGGCTTTAGGTGACGGGAAAGCGCCCGACGATGCCGACATCCGCATCGAGGGGCAAGACGAGGGAGACCGTTTCGTGGATGGCGTCGTGTTCGATCCTGCCGATATAGCCAGTTATGTGAACAGCTTTGCCGTGCGCACATTTGCACCCGTTTCCGCCACTCCGGGCGAGGCATGATCGGTCTTTCGCCGTTCCATCTGCGCAAATTTCAAGCGCGCATTCCTCCAATTTGCACAAAGTAAAGACAAGAATGTCGCTGATTAAAATTTAATCATGCGGTTGACCTCGATAAATAAACCTATACTTTCAATTATTTAAACTTAATTTTGTAAACTGGCACGCCTCTTGCCTCCTATTGTTTGCACCGATCAACGGCGATCGGAGCGAGCAGGGCGCGGCATAGGCGCTTTCAAAGACATAGACGTCGCAAGGTTTTGCTGCCCGGAACACCTCCCGTTCCAAGGCGCAAACACCGAGCGGCGTTTTTTTGTTTTCAGGTTTTTTCGCAAGCGAAAGCGTCACCCGCAGAGGTGGCCCAATAAGGGGAACATGCGAATGAAAAAGATATTCTCCGGCGATGTCAGCCGCCGCACGATACTTCAGACGACAGCCGCGGCAGCCCTCGTCAGCGCCTTACGAGTGGCCTTTCCCTCCGGTGCTTTCGCGGCAACCGCTGAGCCGGAAGTGAAAGGCGCGAAAATCGGCTTTATCGCGCTCACCGATGCCGCGCCGCTCGTCATCGCGGCGGAAAAGGGCCTGTTCGCCAAACATGGCATGCCCGAGGTCGAGGTTCTAAAGCAGGCTTCCTGGGGTGCGACGCGTGATAATCTGGTGCTCGGAGGCGCCTCGAACGGCATCGACGGCGCGCATATCCTGACGCCGATGCCCTATCTCATGCATACCGGCAAGGTGACGCAGAACAATGTGCCCGTGCCGATGACCATCCTCGCGCGCCTCAATCTCGACAGCCAGGGCATCTCCGTCGCCAGGGAATATGCCGAGACCGGCGTTCAGCTGGATGCCTCCAAGCTGAAGGCGGTTTTCGAGAAGAAGAAGGCCGAAGGCAAGGAAATCAAGGCGGCCATGACCTTCCCCGGCGGCACCCATGATCTCTGGATCCGCTATTGGCTCGCCGCCGGCGGCATCGATCCGGACAAGGACGTCTCCACCATCGTCGTTCCGCCGCCGCAGATGGTCGCCAACATGAAGGTCGGCAACATGGACGTCTTCTGTGTGGGCGAGCCGTGGAACGAGCAGCTGGTCAATCAGGGCATCGGCTTTACTGCCTGTACGACAGGCGAACTCTGGAAGGGCCATCCGGAAAAGGCGCTCGGCATGCGCGCCGACTGGGTGGAAAAGAACCCCAACGCCGCCAAGGCCGTGCTGATGGCGGTCATGGAAGCTCAAGCATGGTGCGACGAGATGGCCAACAAGGAGGAGATGTCCGCCATCCTCGGCAAGCGCCAATGGTTCAACGTGCCGCCGAAGGATGTTCTCGGCCGCCTCAAGGGCAATATCAATTACGGCAACGGCCGCGTCATGGAAAATACCGGCCTGCAGATGAAGTTCTGGCAGGACCATGCCTCCTATCCGTTCCACAGCCATGACAGCTGGTTCATCACCGAAAACATCCGCTGGGGAAAATTCGCGCCCGACACGGACGTGAAAGCGCTCGTTGCGAAGGTGAACCGCGAGGATATCTGGCGCGCGGCGGCCAAGGACCTCGGCGTTGCCGATCTTCCCGCCTCCACCTCGCGCGGCAAGGAAACCTTCTTCGACGGCAAGGTCTTCGACCCGGAAAATCCGTCCGCCTATCTCGAAAGCCTTTCCATCAAGGCGGCCTCCTGAGGAGGAGACCGGGCATCGCCCTTCATCCGCCAGTGCCCGCCTTTCGGCGGCCGAGACTGAAGACCGGATGAAGGGCGAGCCCAGACCGCAACCGCAATCAAGAGGAAATGCCCATGTCCGCATTAGCGCGAAAATTCAAGGAAGAGCCGCAGCAGCCGGCAGTACGCAAGGCAAATGTCGTGGCGCTCGCGCCGAAGCAGTTGCCGCGCATCGATCTGCGCAACTGGGGTGCGATCGCGGCCCGCAACATCGTCCCGCCCTTCGTCGTCCTCGCCATTCTGCTCGGGGTCTGGCAATTGCTCTGTTCCGCCCCCGGCGCCTCCCTGCCGCCGCCGAGCCAGGTCTTCGAAGAGAGCTACGATCTCATTGTCTCGCCGTTTTTCCAGAATGGTTCGCAGGATATCGGCCTTGGCCTGCGTGTCCTCGTCTCGCTTGAGCGGGTGGCTTACGGTTTCGGCCTTGCCGCTATCGCGGGCATCATCCTCGGGGCTGTGATCGGCCAGTCGGTCTGGGCGATGCGCGGTCTCGATCCGATCTTCCAGGTGCTGCGCACCGTGCCGCCGCTCGCCTGGCTGCCGCTGTCGCTTGCCGCATTTCAGGACAGCAATCCATCGGCGATTTTCGTGATCTTCATCACCTCCGTCTGGCCGGTCATCATCAATACGGCGGTCGGCGTGCGCAACATTCCGCAGGACTATCGCAACGTCGCGCAGGTGCTGCGGCTGAACCAGTTCGAATTCTTCTTCAAGATCATGCTGCCATCGGCCGCCCCTTACATCTTCACCGGCCTGCGCATCGGTGTCGGCCTTTCATGGCTGGCGATCGTCGCCGCGGAAATGCTGACCGGCGGTGTCGGCATCGGTTTCTTCATCTGGGATGCGTGGAATTCCTCGCGTCTGCCCGACATCATCGTGGCGCTCGCCTATATCGGCGTCGTCGGCTTCGTGCTCGACAAGTTGGTGGCGGCGCTCGGCAAGGTCATCACCCGCGGCGCTGCGGCGAATTGAGAGGGCGACGATTATGAACGCTTATCTGAAGCTCGATCATATCGACAAATATTTCGACAAGGGCGGCTCCCGCGCCGAGGTGCTGAAAGGCATCAACCTCACCATCGAAAAAGGCGAATTCGTTTCGGTCATCGGCCACTCCGGCTGCGGCAAATCCACGATGCTCAACCTCATCGCCGGGCTGACGAAGGTTTCGGCCGGTGCCGTTCTGCTCGAAAACCGTGAGGTCAACGAGCCCGGGCCGGAGCGCGCCGTGGTGTTCCAGAACCACAGCCTGCTGCCGTGGCTTTCGGTCTATGAAAACGTCAATCTCGCCGTAGACAAGGTGTTCAGCAGGACAAAAACACGTGCCGAACGGCATGACTGGGTCATGCGTAATCTCGATCTCGTGCAGATGGCACATGCCAGGGACAAGAAACCCTCGGAAATTTCCGGCGGCATGAAGCAGCGCGTCGGCATCGCCCGGGCGCTCGCCATGGAACCGAAGATCCTGCTGCTCGACGAGCCTTTCGGGGCGCTCGACGCGCTGACCCGCGCCCATCTTCAGGACGCCGTGATGGAAATCCACGCCCGGCTCGGCAACACCATGGTCATGATCACCCACGATGTCGATGAGGCGGTGCTGCTCTCCGATCGCATCGTGATGATGACCAATGGTCCCGCCGCCCATATCGGCGAGGTGCTGGACGTGCCGCTCGCCCGCCCGCGCGACCGCATCGAGCTTGCATCCGACAAGACCTACCTCAAATGCCGCGAGGCCGTGCTGAAGTTCCTTTACGAACGTCACCGCTTCGTCGAAGCTGCGGAGTAACAATCATGACGCAAAAACTCGTCATCATCGGCAATGGCATGGCGCCGGGGCGCATGCTGGAAAACCTGTTCGAAACCGCACCCGGCCTTTACGACGTCACCATTTTCAACGCCGAACCGCGCGTCAATTACGATCGCATCATGCTCTCGCCGGTCCTCTCGGGCGAAAAGAGCTACGAGGACATCGTCATCCATGATGACGGCTGGTATGCGGCCAATAACGTCACCTTGCACAAGGGTGCCAAAGTGACGGGCATCGACCGGGACAAAAAGACCGTCACCAGCGAAAACGGCATCACGGTTTCCTACGACAGACTGGTGATCGCCACCGGTTCCCTGCCCTTCATCATCCCCGTCCCCGGCCATCAGCTTCCGGGCGTGCTCGCCTACCGCGATCTCGACGATGTGACGAAGATGCTCGAAATCGCCAAGGGAAAAGGCCGTGCCATCGTCATCGGCGCCGGCCTTCTCGGGCTGGAAGCCGCCTATGGTCTCAAGCGCCAGGGCATGGATGTGACTGTCATTCATCTGATGCCGACGATCATGGAGCGCCAGCTCGATCCGGCAGCGGCCTATCTGTTGGAAAAGGCGCTCACCGAGCGCGGCATCGACATCATCACCAAGGCCAACACCAAATGCATTCTCGGTGAGGAAAAGGTCGAAGGCATCGAGCTGGAGGACGGCCGGATCATCAAGGGCGACATGGTCGTGATGGCGGTCGGCATTCGCCCGGCTTCCAGTCTTGCCAAGGACGCTGGTCTCGCCGTCAATCGCGGCATCGTCGTCGATGACGGCATGATGACCTCGGACGCTTCGATCTACGCGCTCGGCGAATGCGCCGAGCATCGCGGCATGTGCTACGGGCTGGTTGCACCGCTTTACGAATCGGCACGGGTACTGGCCGACCGTCTCTGCGGCGGCTCGGCCGAATACCACGGCTCCGTCACCAACACGAAACTGAAGGTCACCGGCATCAACCTGTTTTCCGCCGGCGATTTTGCCGAAGGCGAAGACCGCGAGGAAATCGTGCTGCGCGACGCCACGGCCGGTGTCTACAAGCGCCTGATCCTCAAGGAAAACCGCATCATCGGCGCGGTGCTTTACGGCGAGACGGCGGACGGATCGTGGTTCTTCGACCTGATGAAGAAATCGACCGATATTTCCGCCATGCGAGAAACCCTGATCTTCGGTCAGGCCTATCAGGGAGGGTCGCCGCTGGACCCTATGGCGGCCGTTGCAGCCTTGCCGGATGATGCGGAAATCTGCGGCTGCAACGGCGTCTGCAAGGGCAAGATCACCTCGGCAATCACGTCCAAGGGGCTGACGTCGCTCGACGATGTGCGCGCCCACACCAAGGCGTCCGCCTCCTGCGGCAATTGCACCGGTCTTGTCGAGCAGCTGATGACGATAACGCTCGGCGACGGCTACAATCCCGCCGCCGTGCAGCCCATGTGCAAATGTACCGATCTTGGCCATGACGATGTGCGCCTGCTTATCAAGGCCAAGGGTCTGAAGACCATTCCCGCCGTGATGCAGGAATTGGAATGGAAAACCTCCTGCGGCTGCGCCAAGTGCCGGCCGGCGCTCAATTATTACCTCGTCTGCGACTTCCCGGACGAATACGCCGATGATTACCAGTCGCGCTACATCAATGAGCGCGTTCACGCCAATATCCAGAAGGACGGCACCTATTCCGTCGTGCCGCGCATGTGGGGCGGCGTCACCTCTTCCTCCGAGCTTCGGGCGATTGCCGATGTGGTCGACAAGTTCGATATTCCGATGGTGAAGGTGACGGGCGGCCAGCGTATCGACCTTCTCGGCATCGAGAAGGAGGATCTGCCCGGCGTCTGGGCCGATCTCGGCAAGGCCGGCTTCATTTCCGGTCAGGCCTACGCCAAGGGCTTGCGAACGGTAAAAACCTGCGTCGGTCAGCAATGGTGCCGCTTCGGCACGCAGGATTCGACCGGGCTCGGCATCCGCATCGAAAAATTCATGTGGGGCTCGTGGACGCCCGCCAAGCTGAAGCTCGCCGTTTCCGGCTGTCCGCGCAACTGCGCGGAGGCCACCTGCAAGGATATCGGCGTCATCTGCGTCGATTCCGGTTTCGAGATCCATTTCGCCGGCGCCGCCGGTCTCGATATCAAGGGCACGGAAGTGCTCGGTCTCGTCCATACCGAGGACGAGGCGCTGGAACATATCGTCGCGCTGACGCAGATGTATCGCGAACAGGCCCGCTATCTCGAGCGCATCTACAAATGGGCCAAGCGGATCGGTTACGACGAAATCCGCCGCCAGATCATGGACGATGCGGAAAAGCGCAAGGCCTATTTCGACCGCTTCGTCTTCAGCCAAAAATTCGCGCAGGTCGATCCCTGGTCGGAACGCGTATCCGGCCACGACAAGCACGAATTCAGGCCCATGGCGGCGATCGGTTTCAATCAGGCGGCGGAGTGAGAACGATGGACAGTAACTGGATCGATATTGGCGATATCTCCGACATTCCCCTGCGCGGCGCGCGTTGCGTAAAAACGCCGATGGGCAAGATCGCCGTGTTCCGCACGGCGGAAGATCAGGTCTTCGCGATTGAGGACCATTGCCCGCATAAGGGCGGGCCGCTCTCCCAGGGCATCGTGCATGGGGCTTCAGTGACGTGTCCCTTGCACAATTGGGTTATTTCGCTGGAGACCGGCAAGGCGCTGGGGGCTGATGAGGGCGAGGTAAGGACGATTCCGGTGCGGAATATGGGTGGACGGGTCTCCATCGCGCTTGAAGCTTTGATGATTGCGGCGGAGTGAATGGCGATGGTGGCGATGGCGAAGATACCCCCCTCTGTCCTGCCGGACATCTCCCCCTCAAGGGGGGAGGTTAATTGTCGCACGAACTTCGCACTAAATTTTGCGTCACCGACTATGGAGATCAAGCGGAAAGCCTGCGGCGTGTCGATCTCCCCCCTTGAGGGGAAGATGCCCGGCAGGGCAGAGGGGGGTAATCGCTTCGCACCGAGAGGGCGGTCCCATGCCCGCTGAAACCAAAACCACCTGTCCCTATTGCGGCGTCGGCTGCGGCGTCATCGCCACCGTCAATGATTCCGGCGTCGTTTCCGTCAAAGGCGATCCGGATCACCCCGCCAATTTCGGCCGCCTGTGTTCCAAAGGCTCGGCTCTGGCCGAAACCATCGATCTCGACGGCCGCCTTCTTCATCCTGAAATTCACGGAAAACCGGCCGCATGGGACAAGGCACTCGATCTCGTCGCTTCCCGGTTTTCTCAAGCCATCGCCGAACACGGCCCGGATTCGGTCGCCTTTTACGTCTCCGGCCAATTGCTGACCGAGGATTATTATCTCGCCAACAAGCTGATGAAGGGATTCATCGGCTCGGCCAATATTGATACCAATTCAAGGCTTTGCATGTCGTCCTCCGTCGCCGGCCACCGCCGCGCTTTTGGGGCCGATACGGTGCCGGGCACCTATGAGGATATGGAGCTTGCCGATCTGGTGATCCTCACCGGTTCCAATCTCGGCTGGTGCCATCCAGTGCTTTACCAAAGGCTTGCGGCGGCAAAGGCGGCGCAGCCGGACATGAAAGTCGTTGTCATCGATCCGCGTCGGACGATGAGCGCCGATATTGCCGATATGCATCTCGCCATCCGCCCGGATGGAGATGTGGCGCTGTTCACCGGCTTGCTGGCGCATCTTTCCGATAGTCCTGCAATCGATCGCGGTTATGTGGAAAATCACACGCTCGGCTTTGATGCAGCGATGCAGGCAGCAAGCGAGCATAGCCTGCCGGAGATCGCCGAAGCCACCGGCTTGGCGATTGCCGAACTGATTTCCTTTTACGAATTGTTCGAACGCACCGAAAAAACCGTCACCTGCTACAGCCAGGGCGTCAACCAGTCACAAAGCGGCACAGACAAGGTCAACGCTATCATCAATTGCCACCTTGCCACCGGCCGCATCGGCAGGCCGGGCATGGGTCCCTTTTCGCTGACCGGCCAGCCGAACGCCATGGGTGGGCGCGAAGTCGGCGGGCTGGCCAACATGCTGGCCGCCCATATGGCCATCGAAAGTGCCGAAGACCGGGATCGTGTGCAGCGCTTCTGGGCCTCGCCCGCCATTGCGGAAAAACCCGGACTGAAGGCGGTGGACATGTTCCGGGCGGTGGCCGACGGCCGCATCAAGGCGCTGTGGATCATGGCCACCAATCCGGTGGTTTCCATGCCGGATGCCGGCGCCGTCGAGGCGGCCATCAAGGCCTGTCCTTTCGTCGTGGTGTCCGATGTCATGGCGAGTACCGATACGGCCCGCCATGCGCATGTGCTTTTGCCATCGCTTGGCTGGGGTGAAAAGGACGGCACTGTCACCAATTCCGAGCGGCGCATTTCCCGCCAGCGCGGTTTTCTCGATGCGCCGGGCGAAGCGAAAGCGGACTGGTGGCAGATGGCGGAAGTGGGCCGGCGCATGGGCTTCGGCGCCGCCTTCGCTTTTCATCAGCCATCGGAAATTTTTGCCGAACATGCCGCTCTTTCCGCTTTCGAAAATGCCGGAAGCCGCGATTTCGATATCGGCGGGATCGACCGGGATGGCTACGACGGGATGACACCCTTCCAATGGCCAAAAGCCGAGGCCGGCAAGGCCGAGGTGACGCGCTTTTTCGCGAACGGCCGGTTTTATCATGAAGATGGCCGGGCAAGGCTCATCGCCACTGCCTTGCCGCAGACAGACAGGACATCGGCGGATTTTCCGCTGACGCTGAATACCGGCCGCATCCGCGACCAATGGCACACGATGACGCGCACCGGCAAAAGCACCCGCCTCACCGCCCATATCGCCGAGCCGTTCGCCGAACTTCACCCGCGCGATGCGCAGGCGCTGGGCATAAAAAGCGCCGATCTGGTGGAACTGGAAAGCCCGCATGGCAGGGTGCTGCTGCGGGCGCTGGTGAGCGAAAGACAGGCGCGCGGCTCGGTCTTCGTGCCAATGCATTGGAACGATCAGTTCGCCTCGAAGGCGCGGATCGATGTGGTGGTCGCGCCGGTAACGGACCCGCATTCCGGTCAGCCTGCTTCGAAGAATGTGGGCGTTCGGGCAAGGCGTTACGAAGCAAAAGCTTATGGTTTCGCCATTTCCCGCACCCGGCCCGTTGCGCACGATTGCGCCTATTGGGCGATTGCCAAGGCGGATGGCGGCTATCGCCTGGAGCTGGCCTTCGCTGAAGTGCCGCAAGACTGGACGCTCTGGGCGCGGCGGGTTTTCGGCATCGAAACGCGGGTCGAGCCGCTGGGATATAGCGACCGGCAGACCGGCGATCTGCGCCTGGCTTTCTTTGACGGCGACACTCTTCTGGCGGCGCTGTTTATCGCCAGAGAGCCGGTGGCCGTTGCCCGCAGCTGGGCGATATCGCAGTTGAACGAGCGCCACGAGGATTTGCGCCTGCGTTTTGCGCTGGTCGCCGGCCGTCCCGGTGCCGGTCGTGCCGATCCGGGTGCTACCGTCTGCTCCTGCTTCAATGTCGGACTGAACCAGATCACGGCAGCCATACGTGATGGTTGCCGCAGCGTCGAAGCCATCGGCAAGACGCTGAACGCCGGAACCAATTGCGGCTCCTGCCGCGCCGAGATCAGGGGGATCATCGATGGATGCCTTAAAACCGCGGCGGAATGAACCGGCCCGCATGGAAAAGCTCGCGACGTTGCCCATTTTTTGGGGGCTAGAGAACAAGCGCGTTGTGCTGGCTGGCGGATCGGATGCCGCCGCGTGGAAGGCGGAACTGCTGCTCGCCTGCGGCGCAGAACTTCATCTTTATTGCGAGGAGCGCGAGCTTTCGCAATGCCTGATCTCGCTGATGGCAAAGAGCTCGAGGCTGACATGGCACGACTGTTGCTGGAACGAAGACGGTTTGGCGGGCGCGGAACTGGCGCTGGCGGATTGCGAGACCCTGAGCGAGGCCGGGCGGTTTTACCGGGCGGCGCGCGCGGCAGGCGTTCCCGTCAACATCATCGACAAGCCGGAATTCTGCCAGTTCCAGTTTGGGTCGATCGTCAATCGCTCACCGGTCGTGGTGTCGATTTCCACCGATGGGGCAGCCCCCATCCTGGCGCAGGCCATTCGTCGCCGGATCGAGACATTGCTGCCGCGCTCCCTGAAGGACTGGGCGGCACTTGCGGCGTCTATCCGCGAGCATGTCAACATGCGGCTCTCGCCTGGCAGCGCGCGGTGTTCGTTCTGGGAAAAATTCGTCGATAGGGCCTTCACAGAGCGTCTTGATGACGACAGTGAGGAGCGCTTGCTCGCCGATCTCGGGACACAAGCTGCTGGGACGGCGGCCACCGTCGGGTCGGTTACGCTTGTGGGCGCGGGGCCGGGCGATGCCGAGCTTTTAACCCTGAAAGCGGTGCGCGCCCTGCAGGCGGCCGACGTCATCCTGTTCGATGATCTCGTCTCGGCGGAGGTGCTGGAACTGGCGCGGCGGGAGGCCAAGCGCATGCTGGTCGGCAAGCGCGGCGGCCGGGAAAGCTGTAAACAGGAAGACATCAACGACATGATGATCAGGCTTGCCAAGGCCGGCAAGAGAGTCGTGCGACTGAAGTCAGGCGATCCGATGATTTTCGGGCGCGCCGGTGAGGAAATCGCCGCGCTGGAAGCGGAAAACATCCCCGTCGAGGTCGTGCCCGGCATCACCGCCGCAAGCGCCATGGCCTCACGCCTCGGCGTTTCTTTGACGCATCGCGATCACGCCCAGTCGGTCCGCTTCGTCACCGGCCATTCACGACAGGGAAAACTGCCGGACAATATCGACTGGCCGTCCCTTTCGAACCCGTCAGTAACAACTATTTTCTACATGGGCGGACGAACCGCGGCGGATATTCAGGCATCATTGATTGCCAACGGAATGCCCGCCTCGACGCCGGTGGTGGTGATGGTTTCCGTCAGTCGTCACAACGAGAAACGCTGGTGCGGTTCGCTTGCGCAACTGGCAGAGGGCGTGACGGGATTAGGCGTGAATGAGCCTGTTCTTATCGGCATCGGTGATACGTTTCATACCGCACGTACGGCGCCTGCGGCTGAACACGCAAAGACGGCGGATGCCGCTCCAATACGAATAGCTGGCTAAAGGGATTTTCGGCCGTTCCGGTAAAAGCAGGCGCCTCCGGCGCTCAACCGTACCTTGACATTGGTTTTTCCTTCGCTCTTCAATAAAACGAAAAAATTGAAAGAGGAGGGAGGGTGAAATGCTGCTTACACCGCGTCAGGATGAAATCGTTGCGCTGGCAAAAGCGAATGGGCGGGTGCTGGTTGACGAGCTGGCGGCGCGGTTTTCGGTGACACCCCAGACGATCCGTAAGGACCTCAACGATCTCTGCGATACGCGCGTGCTGACCCGCATTCATGGCGGCGCGCTTTTCCCGAGCGGCAACGAAAACGTCAAATATGAAGCGCGTCGGGCGATTGCTTCTATTGAAAAGCAGGCCATTGGCGCTGCCGCCGCAGCGCTCATCCCCAACAACTCGTCGCTTTTCATCAATATCGGCACGACCACGGAGGCGGTGGGCGAAGCCCTTGCTGACCATCACGAACTGATGGTGATCACCAATAATATCAATGTTGCTAACAGGTTACGGGTGTTCCCGGGCATCGAAGTGGTGATTGCCGGTGGCGTCGTGCGTGGTTCCGATGGAGGTATCGTCGGGGAAGCAGCAGTGGATTTCATTCGCCAGTTCAAGGTCGATTTTGCCGTGATCGGCGTTTCAGCTATCGATGAAGACGGGGCTTTACTGGATTTCGACTTCCGCGAGGTCAAGGTCGCGCAGGCGATCATCTCCAATGCCCGTCATGTGATTCTCGTATCGGATTCACTGAAATTCGAGCGCACCGCCCCGGTGCGGATTGGCCATCTCTCTCAGGTCCACACATTTATTACGGACCATTGTCCGGTCGATTCCATCCGCAGCATCTGCGCAGATCACGATGTCCGCCTGATCGAAACCGAGGCGCAGGACGGCTGATCTAGCGACCATGGAATTTCGTTTGACATTCGTTTTATCTTCGAATTAGATGGTCTTGCTTTCAAAATATCGATGGGGAGAGCATCGATGAAAGCACGGGAGGGGCGATGTCTGACGAGGCAATCCACGATATTTTCGTGATCGGCGGCGGCATCAATGGCTGCGGCATCGCGCGAGACGCTGTCGGGCGCGGATATTCCGTTGCGCTTGCGGAAATGAACGACTTTGCCTCCGGTACGTCTTCGGCTGCCACGAAGCTGATCCATGGCGGCCTGCGTTATCTCGAACATTACGAATTCCGTCTGGTGCGCGAAGCGCTCATGGAACGCGAGGTTCTGTGGGCCATGGCGCCGCACATTATCTGGCCCATGCGCTTCGTGCTGCCGTTTCAGAAAGGTGGTGTTCGTCCCGCCTGGCTCGTGCGCCTGGGGCTTTTCCTTTACGACCATCTTGGTGGCCGCAAGCTCCTGCCCGCGACCCGCTCGCTCGACCTTCGCCGTGACCCAGCTGGAAAACCGCTGAAGCCGATTTTTGCCCGCGCTTTCGAATATTCCGATGGATGGGTGGATGATGCCCGTCTTGTCGTGTTGAACGCCCGCGATGCCGCTGATCGAGGCGCCCTGATCCTCAACCGTACGCAAGTGGTTTCCGCCCGGCGGGAAGGCGCGTTCTGGCGGATTGAAACAAAAAATGCAGGTGGAGAAACGGAGTCCTACAAGTCGCGTATGCTGGTGAACGCCGCCGGCCCCTGGGTCGACCAGGTGCTGTCGCGGACGTTCGGTAAAAACAACGTCCACAATGTCCGCCTCGTGCAGGGCAGCCATATCATCGTTCGCAAAAAGTTTTCTGATCCGCGCGCCTATTTCTTTCAGAACCCGGACGGCCGTATCATTTTCGCCATTCCTTATGAGCAGGATTTCACCCTGATCGGCACCACGGATCGCGACTATACCGCCGATCCTCGGTCCGTTAAGATCAGCGACGAGGAAATCAGCTATCTCTGCAATGCGGCGAGTGAATATTTTGCTGAGCCGGTGAAGGCGGAGGATATAGTCTGGACCTATTCCGGCGTGCGCCCGCTCTTTGATGATGGTGCTTCCAAGGCGCAGGAAGCAACCCGCGACTACGTGCTGAAAACCGAGGGGACGGAAGGCGAAGCACCGCTGCTCAACGTCTTTGGCGGCAAGCTTACGACATACCGGCGGCTTGCCGAACATGCTCTTGAAAAAATCAGCGATGCGCTGGGTGAAAAGGGTGTTCCATGGACGGCAGGCTCCCATCTGCCGGGGGGTAACTTCGGCGTGGAGGAATACGCGGCGCAAGTGTCCGCATTACGATCCCGTTATCCCTTTCTCGATCAGCGTCATGCCGAGCGGCTGGTGCGCTGCTACGGTACCGATGCAGTTTTGATGCTCGGTTCTGCGACGGACACCTCTGCGCTGGGGCGGCACTTCGGCGGTACGCTCTACGAGGTCGAGGTTCGCTGGCTGATGGCGCGGGAATGGGCGGCGACGGCGGAGGATATCCTGTGGCGCCGCACCAAGCAGGGGCTGTTCTTGAGCGCCGACGAGGTGCGTGCTCTGGAGGATTATATCGATGACATTGCAGGTGGACGCTTGAAGGCAATCTGACGATCCGATCGAAAAGCGGAGGAGGCTTTGGATCACCATGCTTGAATTGCGAAACGTCTCGAAAATGGTGGGGGGTGACTATCATATTCACCCGACCGATCTGACGTTGCAGCGCGGAAGCCTGAACGTTCTGCTCGGACCGACGCTTTCGGGCAAGACGTCGCTGATGCGACTGATGGCGGGGCTGGACAAGCCAAGTAGCGGGTCGATCCTCTTCAATGGAGAGGATGTAACCGGCTGGCCGGTGCAGAAGCGCAACGTCGCGATGGTCTACCAGCAGTTCATCAACTATCCGGCGCTGAGCGTTTACGAAAACATTGCCTCGCCGATGCGCGTTGCCGGCAAGGATCAGTCGACAATCGACCGGGAGGTGAAGAAGGCCGCCGAACTTCTGCGGCTCACGCCTTATCTGGACCGCACACCGCTCAGTCTTTCCGGCGGCCAGCAGCAGCGCACGGCACTCGCCCGCGCCATCGTCAAAAACGCCAATCTGGTGCTGCTCGATGAGCCGCTCGCCAATCTCGATTACAAGCTGCGCGAAGAGTTGCGCGAGGAACTGCCGCGTATCTTCGCGGAGTCGGGCGCGATCTTTGTTTACGCCACCACGGAGCCTTCAGAGGCGCTGCTTCTGGGCGGCAATACCGCAACGCTTAACGAAGGAAGAGTGACGCAGTTCAGCCGTACGATCGAGGTTTACCGGCAGCCGGTTGATATCGTGACCGCGGAAATTTTTGCCGATCCGCCGCTCAACACCATTGAGGTCATCAAGGCGGGTAACGCTTTTACGCGCGCCGACCAGACGGTGGTTGCCGTGCCGGCGCATCTTGCCACCGTGCCGGATGGACCTTTGACCATCGCTTTCCAGCCACATCATCTTTTCCCGCAGGCGAAGGGCGAAGCGCGGCAATCCATAAGGGCGCGCACGCTGATTTCGGAAATCGCGGGGTCGGAAAGCTTCGTGCATGTGGAGTTTTCCGGCAGGCGATGGGTCATGCTGGCGCACGGCATCCACGACATCGAGCCGGACAGGGACATTGAGCTGTTTCTCGATACAAAACACCTGATGGCCTTTGACGCGAATGGCCGCGCCATTGGCGAAGCGGCGTAAGGGGAGATCGGTCATGGCACGCATCACCCTCGATCACATCCGCCACGCCTATAACGCCAAGGCGCAGGCTGCAGGCGATTATGCCCTGAAGGAAGTCCATCACGAATGGGAAGATGGCGGTGCCTATGCACTTCTCGGCCCCTCCGGCTGCGGCAAGACCACGTTGCTCAACATCATTTCCGGCCTCCTGCGCCCATCCGAAGGCCGCATCGCTTTCGACGGAACAGACGTGACGGATTTTGCAACTGAAGACCGCAACATCGCGCAGGTGTTCCAGTTTCCGGTCGTTTACGACACGATGACGGTTTACGACAATCTGGCTTTTCCGCTGCGCAACCGGCATGTGCCGGAAGCCGAAGTGGAGCGCCGCGTTCGGGAAATCCTCGAGATGACCGACCTTTCCGGCATGGCCAAACGCAGGGCCCGCGGATTGACGGCGGACCAGAAGCAGAAGATTTCATTGGCGCGTGGCCTCGTACGCTCCGACGTCAACGCAATCCTGTTCGATGAGCCGCTAACGGTCATCGATCCGCATATGAAATGGGTGCTGCGCTCACAGTTGAAACGGCTACACCGGCAATCGGGTTTCACCATGGTCTACGTCACGCACGACCAGACCGAAGCGCTGACCTTCGCCGACAAGGTGGTGGTCATGTATGATGGGCAGATCGTTCAGATCGGCACGCCGGCCGAGCTATTCGAACGGCCGGGGCATACATTCGTCGGTTATTTCATCGGCTCGCCGGGCATGAACGTGCTGCCAGCCCATATTGAGGGGACGACGGCTGTGGTCGGCGGTCTTGGTGTGCCGCTGGCAGGTGCGCCAAAAGTTGATGGAGCGCAGCGCATCGAAATCGGCATCCGCCCGGAATTCGTCCGGCTGGAGCGCGGCGGCATGCCGATCAGCATCGACAAGGTCGAGGATATCGGCCGCCAGAAGATCGTCCGTGCCCGCTTTGCCGGCCAGAAACTGGCGATTGTCGTTGCCGAGGACGAGGAAATCCCGGCGGAGGCGGGTGTGCGCTTCGATCCGGCCGCCATCGGCGTTTTCGCTGATTCCTGGCGTGTGAAGATGGGGGCCTGACCATGGAAAAAAGCTGGAACAACAAGGCATGGTTCATGGTGCTGCCGGTGCTGGTGCTGGTCGCCTTCTCCGCCGTCATTCCGCTGATGACCGTCGTGAATTATTCGGTACAGGACACTTTCGGCAATAACCAATTTTTCTGGGCAGGAACCCAATGGTTCGAGGAAATTCTTGCCTCTGATCGTTTCTGGGATGCGCTGGGGCGCAACCTGCTATTCTCCGGCATCATCCTGGCCATTGAAATCCCGCTCGGCATCTTTATTGCGCTCAAAATGCCGAAGTCCGGCATCGGCGTGCCTATCTGCCTCGTCACCATGGCGTTGCCGCTGCTGGTCCCGTGGAACGTCGTCGGCACGATCTGGCAGGTTTTCGGCCGCAGCGATATCGGGCTCCTCGGTTATTATGCCAATCAACTCGGGCTTGACTATAACTATGTCAACGATCCCGTCGACGCATGGATTACCGTCGTCATCATGGATGTCTGGCACTGGACGAGCCTTGTCGTGCTCTTGTGTTATGCCAGCCTCGTTTCCATTCCGGACGCCTATTATCAGGCGGCAAGGATCGACGGCGCGTCGCGTTTCGCGGTGTTCCGGTTCCTCCAGCTGCCGAAGATGAAGCGGGTCCTGCTTATTGCCTTCCTGCTGCGCTTCATGGACAGTTTCATGATCTATACCGAGCCTTTCGTCGTCACCGGGGGCGGCCCGGGCAATTCCACAACCTTCCTGTCCATCGATCTCGTCAAGGTGGCGCTCGGCCAGTTCGATCTCGGCCCGGCAGCAGCCATGTCGCTGATCTACTTCCTCATAATCCTGCTGTTGTCCTGGGTGTTCTACACCGTGATGACCAGCCACGACGCGGAGACCTGAGATGAGCGCTTCCAATGTCACGACCGGGGTGGAACGTAATGGCCTGAATGCAGGCTCCGCGGTGTCGGTGCGGCCGAGCTTCGCCGCGACAGCGCGGTCACGCCGCCACCATGGACCATCACGCTTTTCCTGGCTGGTGCCGACGGTTTATATTCTGCTTCTGCTCATCCCGATCTATTGGCTTATCAATATGAGCTTCAAGACGAATGCGGAAATCGTCTCATCCATGACGCTCTATCCGCACGAGCCGACGCTGCAGAACTATCGGACGATCTTCAACGATTCATCCTGGTATTCCGGGTATATCAACTCGATCACCTATGTCGTCATGAACATGGTGATCTCCGTCGCTGTCGCGCTGCCAGCAGCCTATGCCTTTTCGCGCTACCGTTTTCTCGGCGACAAACACCTGTTCTTCTGGCTTTTGACCAACCGCATGGCGCCGCCCGCCGTCTTTGCGCTGCCGTTCTTCCAGCTTTACTCTGCATTCGGACTGATCGACACCCACATTGCCGTGGCGCTCGCGCATTGCCTGTTCAACGTCCCGTTGGCGGTGTGGATCCTCGAAGGTTTCATGTCCGGTGTGCCGAAGGAAATCGACGAGACCGCTTATATTGACGGTTATTCCTTCCCGAAATTCTTCGTGAAGATTTTCATGCCGCTCATCGCTTCCGGCATCGGCGTCGCCTGCTTCTTCAGCTTCATGTTCTCGTGGGTCGAGCTTCTGATCGCCCGTACCCTGACGACGACGGACGCAAAACCGATTGCCGCGACGATGACACGCACCGTTTCCGCCGCCGGCATGGACTGGGGGCTTCTTGCAGCCGCCGGTGTGCTGACGTTGATACCGGGCGCGTTGGTGATCTGGTTCGTGCGCAATTACATCGCCAAGGGCTTCGCGCTGGGGAGGGTTTGACCATGACGAAGATGCCCGATTTCACCTGGATGGCATGGACCTGGCAGACGGCGGCCTTCTTCTGCACCATCGCCGTCCTGCTGGTCGGCATGTGGCTCTGGGAACGTTTGTCGCCCGGCGGCAATCCCCGCTTCGGTCTGTTGCGCTTCGAGACGACGCGTGGTGACAGGCTGTTCATCTCGCTGCTTGGCAGCGCGTTTATTCATCTCGCATGGCTCGGGCTGGTCGGCCCGAACCTGTGGTGGGCTCTCGCTCTGTCTCTGGTCTACGCCATCGGCGTTTTCCGTTTTGTATAGAGCAGGAAATGGTGCGGACGAGGAAAACCGCACTTGCAGACTTCATGCAATCGCAACCTTTGGGAGGGAATGACATGCGACGGCATCTGATGACGACGACGGCAGCCATGCTGCTGGCAATGACAGGTTCGGCTTTTGCCGGAATGGAGGAAGCAAAGCAGTTTCTGGACAAGGAAATCGGCGACATGTCGGCGCTTTCCCGTGCGGAGCAGGAAAAGGAAGTGCAATGGTTCATCGATGCCGCGAAGCCTTTCGCGGGCATGGAGATCAAGGTGGTTTCCGAATCTCTCACCACCCACGAGTATGAATCAAAGGTTCTGGCGCCGGCCTTTACCGCCATTACCGGCATCAAGGTGACGCACGACCTCATCCAGGAAGGTGACGTTGTCGAAAAGATCCAGACCCAGATGCAAACCGGCCAGAACCTCTACGATGGCTGGGTCAACGACAGCGATCTCATCGGCACCCATTGGCGTTACCAGCAGGTCCGCAACCTGACCGACTTCATGGCCAATGAAGGCAAGGACGTCACCAATCCCGGTCTCGACCTCAAGGACTTCATCGGCAGCGCGTTCACGACGGCGCCGGACAAGAAGCTCTACCAGCTTCCTGACCAGCAATTCGCGAACCTCTACTGGTTCCGTTACGACTGGTTCAACGACGACAAGAACAAGGCGGACTTCAAGGCCAAGTACGGCTACGACCTCGGCGTTCCCGTCAACTGGTCGGCCTATGAGGACATCGCCGAATTCTTCACCGGCCGCGATGTCGGCGGCAAGAAGGTCTTTGGCCATATGGACTACGGCAAGAAGGACCCCTCGCTTGGCTGGCGTTTCACCGATGCCTGGCTTTCCATGGCTGGCAACGGCGACAAGGGCCTGCCAAACGGCCTGCCGGTCGATGAATGGGGCATCAAGGTCAATGACAAGTCGCAGCCGGTCGGTTCCTGCGTAGCGCGCGGCGGCGATACCAATGGCCCGGCCTCGGTCTATTCCATCGAGAAATATCTTGAGTGGCTGAAGAAATATGCGCCGCCGGAAGCACAGGGCATGACCTTCTCCGAGTCAGGACCGGTGCCTGCACAGGGCAACATTGCCCAGCAGATCTTCTGGTACACGGCGTTCACGGCCGATATGGCCAAGCCGGGCTTGCCTGTCGTGAACGAGGACGGGTCGCCGAAATGGCGTGTCGCACCCTCGCCACATGGCGTCTACTGGAAGGACGGCATGAAGCTTGGCTATCAGGATGTGGGTTCCTGGACGCTGATGAAATCCACGCCTGACGACCGAGCCAAGGCCGCATGGCTTTATGCGCAGTTCGTGACCTCGAAAACCGTGGATGTGAAGAAGAGCCACGTCGGTCTCACCTTCATTCGTGACAGCACCATCCATCACAAGAGCTTCTCGGACCGTGCCTCCAAGCTCGGTGGTCTCGTCGAGTTCTATCGCTCGCCGGCCCGCGTCCAATGGTCGCCGACGGGGACGAACGTTCCTGACTATCCAAAGCTGGCGCAGCTGTGGTGGCAGGCAATCGGCGATGCGTCGTCGGGTGCCAAAACCGCACAGGCAGCGATGGACTCGCTCTGCGCCGAGCAGGAAAAGGTCATGGGCCGTCTCGAACGTGCCGGCGTGCAGGGCGATATCGGCCCTAAGCTGGCGGAAGAGCATGATATTGAATACTGGAACAAGGACGCCGTTTCGAAGGGCAATCTGGCGCCGCAACTGAAGATTGCCAACGAAAAGGAAAAGCCGGTCACCGTCAACTACGACGAACTGGTCAAAAGCTGGCAGAAGTAATGTCTGCCTAAAATCTTGAAACCGGGGCGGCTCTGCCGCCCCGTCATTGCGTTTGAAAGGGAGTTACATAATGGGCGGTTATATTCTGGCGATCGATCAGGGCACGACATCGACGAGGTCGATGGTCTTTGATCGCGACATGCGGGTCATCGGTGTCGGCCAGCGAGAATTTCCGCAGCATTTCCCTGCCTCCGGCTGGGTCGAACATGATGCCGAGGATATCTGGAAAAGCGTGCTCGAAACCATCCGGCTGGCGCTTGCAGATGCCGGCATTGCCGCCTCCGATATTGCGGCAATAGGCATCACCAACCAGCGCGAAACGACGGTGCTGTGGGACCGCAATACCGGCGAGGCCGTGCACCGGGCCGTGGTCTGGCAGGATCGGCGCGCCGCGCCCATCTGCGAGGATCTGAAACGCCGCGGACTGGAGCCGCTCTTTTCAAGAAAGACCGGGCTGCTGCTTGACCCTTATTTCTCCGGTACCAAGCTGAAATGGCTTCTCGATAGCGTCAGCGGCCTTCGTGAAAAAGCCGTGAAGGGCGACATCTGCTTCGGCACCGTTGACAGCTTTCTGATCTATCGCCTCACCGGCGGTCGTCGCCATGTGACCGACGCCACCAATGCTTCGCGCACGTTGATCTATAATATCGAAGACAATGCCTGGGATGACGAGTTGCTGTCGATCCTGGATATTCCGCGCGCCATGCTGCCGGAAGTGCTGGATTGCGCCGCCGATTTTGGTGTGACGGACAAGTCGCTGCTGGGTGCGGAAATTCCGATCCTGGGTGTGGCCGGCGATCAGCAGGCGGCCGTGATCGGCAATGCCTGCTTTGAGCCGGGCATGATGAAATCCACCTATGGCACCGGCTGTTTCGCGCTCCTTAACACCGGCACCGACCGGGTCGCCTCGACAAACCGGTTGCTGACGACCATTGCCTATCGCCTCGACGGCGTGACGACCTATGCGCTGGAAGGCTCGATCTTTATTGCCGGTGCCGCCGTGCAGTGGCTGCGTGACGAGCTTGGGTTCATCTCTATTGCATCTGAAGTCAGCGCGCTTGCCGAAAAAGCCGATCCCAAGCAGCGGGTCTATCTCGTGCCGGCCTTCACCGGTCTTGGCGCGCCCTATTGGGATGCCGAAGCGCGCGGTGCGATTTTCGGCCTGACGCGGGGCACCGGGCCGGCGGAATTTGCCCGCGCGGCGCTGGAAAGCGTCGCCTATCAGACGTTTGATCTGCTGGATGCCATGCGCAAGGACTGGGCGGGTGACAATGGCAAAACGGTGCTGAGGGTCGATGGCGGCATGGTCGCCTCCGATTGGACCATGCAGCGGCTGGCGGATATTCTCGCTGCGCCCGTCGATAGACCTGTCTTTCTGGAGACGACCATCCTGGGTGCCGCTTGGCTTGCGGCCTCACGCGCAGGCATCTGGCCGGACCGCAAGGCTTTCGCTGACCATTGGCGACGCGACCGCCGCTTCAGCCCCGAGATGGACGATGGGGAGCGGAAAAACGCGATCGCCGGTTGGCGTGACAGCGTCGGCCGCTGCCTGTCAAACCGGAACAATTAAGGCGCGTTAGACGAAGCTGCCGGGTGCGATGCTCTTGCTCGACACGAGGTCGGAAAGGGCGCGCACCAGCTTCGCATCGACGCCCTTGCTCGGCTGAAGCACAAATTCGACATCCTCAAGGATGGGTAGCACGCCGGCGGTAATCTCCTTAAGACCGGACGGTGCCATGCTGCGTGGCTGCACCAGAATACCCATGCCCGCCCTTGCCGCAGCAGTAAGTCCGCTCAGGCTGCCGCAGGTGCAGACGATTCGCCAGGAGAGTCCGGCCCGGTCCAACGCTTCCTGTGCGGCCTTTCTGGTAATGCTCGGCGGCGGGAAGGCGATCAACGGCAGGGCATCCGGCTGGTTCAGCATGCGTTCGGGGTCACGCGCCAGCCAGACGAGTGGTTCACGGTAAAGGAAATGGCCAAGCTTGTCGCCCAGGCGGCGTTTTGCCAGTACCACATCCAGCTCACCATTATCCTGCATCTGGTAAAGCACCCCACTCAGCGAAACCGTCAGCTCCAGATCCACAAGGGGATAAAGGCGGATGAATTCCTCCAGGATGGCCGTGAGCCGGCTCGCGACGAAATCCTCTGACACGCCAAGCCGTAGCCGCCCACGCAGACGACTTTCGGTGAAGAGCGACGACACTTTGCTGTCGATTTCGAGCATGTTGCGGGCGTAACCAAGCAATGCCTCACCCTCGCCAGTCAGCTTCACCTGATGCGTGTTGCGTGCGATCAGTCGCCGGCCAAGCGATGCCTCAAGCCTTTGAATATGCTGGCTGACGGTAGATTGCCCAATGCCGAGCCGTTCGGCGGCGAGGGTGAAACTGCCGGTTTGCTGCAACATGACGAAGCTGGCAAGATGTTGAAGGTTCAGCATTATCTCAAATCATGATAACTGTTAGTCTTTGCATCCGAAATCATGATGATGGATAGTGGCGGGCGTTTCAAGCAAAACCAATGCCGGAAAGACGTCCCATGACCCGCTTCTTACCCGACCGTTTCACCATGATGCTGGTGGCCACCGTAATTCTGGCTTCCATTCTGCCGATCAGTGGCGAGCCGGCTGAATATTTCGGGCTTGCGACGAAACTTGCCATCGCCCTGCTGTTCTTCCTGCATGGCGCGCGCCTTTCGCGCGATGTGGTCATTGCGGGCATTCTGCACTGGCGCCTGCATCTGGCGATTCTGCTCGTCACCTTCGGCCTTTTCCCGCTTCTCGGTGTGGCGATCGGCTTCATTCCCGAAAGCATCCTTCCGGCACCGCTCTATATGGGCGTACTGTTTCTCTGCGTGCTGCCATCCACCGTGCAGTCTTCGATCGCCTTCACGTCAATGGCGGGCGGAAACGTGCCGGCGGCAATCTGTTCGGCCTCGGCATCGAACATTTTCGGCATGTTCCTGACGCCACTCCTCGTCGGTCTGTTGTTTTCGGTCGGGGGCCACGGCGGTGGATTTTCGCTGGACGCGTTCCTGCAAATCTTCCTGCAATTGCTTCTGCCCTTCATCGCCGGCCAGGTGCTGCAGCCCTGGATCGGCGACTGGATCCGGGCGCGCAAGAAGCTTCTGTCACCTGTCGATCGCGGTTCGATCCTGATGGTGGTCTATCTGGCGTTTTCCGATGCGGTCATCGAGGGTATCTGGCACACGTTTTCCATCAGGGATATCGGCGTCGTCGTCCTCATCAACATTGTGCTTCTGGCGTTGGTTCTCTGCGCGACAATGTTCGGCAGCCGTCTGCTTGGTTTCGATAAGGCGGATGAAATCACCATCACCTTCTGCGGTTCGAAGAAGAGCCTTGCGAGCGGCGTGCCGATGGCGGGCGCAATCTTCGCAGGGCAGAGCATCGGCGCGATAGTTCTGCCGATCATGCTGTTCCACCAGATCCAGTTGATGGTCTGCGCGGTTCTCGCCCAGCGTTACGCCCGTAAGGCGCATGAAAAGGCGGCGGTAGCCGAAGCGGCTGCAGCAGAAGGCTCGGTCGCCTCCGCTCGATAAAGCGCTCTCCCATAACAAAAACGGCCCCGCGAGGGGGCCGTCCGTCTTGCCTGTCGGAATCCTTAGTTGACCTGAGCCGGGGTAACCTGAGCTTCGATCGTCTTCGGCGCATCGGCGCTGTCGGACGAGATCGCGATGCGGCGCGGCTTCATGGCTTCCGGAATATTGCGAACGAGGTCGATGTGAAGCAGCCCGTTCTTCAGGGAAGCGGTCTGCACTTCGACGTGATCTGCAAGCTGGAAGCGGCGTTCAAAAGCGCGGGTCGCGATGCCGCGATACAGGAACTCGCCTTCAGTCGTTTTGTCGTCCGTGGCCTTTTCGGCCTTCACTGTCAGCGCATTGGCGCGGGATTCAATGCTAAGTTCGGTTTCATCGAAACCGGCAACCGCCATGGTGATGCGATAGGTATTTTCGCCTGTCCGTTCGATATTATAGGGCGGATAGGACTGAGCCTGCTCGGGCTGGCCAAGGCCGTCAAGCATCGAAAAAAGACGGTCGAAGCCGACGGTGGAGCGATAGAGAGGGGAAAAATCAACGTGGCGCATGGTGTCCTCCTTAAGAAGCGACTGTTTGCGGTTAGGTCCACCACCCCGTTCTGGCAATGGTTGGACATTTGGCGCGGTCCCGATCTGGCGACCGCACGAATGAGATGGGAATGCTGACACGCGGCGTCAAGAGGCGTGAAAAGACGAAAGCAATATGAACCATGGCTGAACATCCGGTTCCGGGATCGTTCAGTTTGAGCGCCATAAAACTGCGGTCATCGGAGGCATGCTCCGTCGGCAGAAGCAATAACGTCCCTTCTTCTTCTGTCATACTGGCCGGAACCGCGACTGCTTTAACCGACGGTTCCGGCAATTTTTTCTTTGACCTTCCCGCGCCGCCGACCTATCCCGAAAGGGCAGAAAAGCCGGAAAAGACCGATGATCGAAGCCACCTTGCGCGCCAGTGAAGACAACCCGGTTCCCGGCAACCATACCGTCGGATATTTTACCGGACATGGCGGCAAACAGCTTCGATATGCGATCTTCCGTTCCAGCCGCTCCCTTGCCCGCGGAACGGTGGTACTGCTTCACGGCCGGAACGAATGTATCGAGAAATATTTCGAGACTGTCGCCGACTTGACGGCCATGGGCTTCTGGGTCGCGACCTTCGATACAAGGGGGCAGGGCGGATCGGAACGGCTCCTGAACAAGCCGGGTGTCGGGCATGTACGGCGATTTTCGGACTATACGCGCGATATTAGCCTGTTTCTTGAGCAGGTTGTGCTGCCGGATACGCGGCTGCCCTTCTTCATGATCGCCCACTCCACCGGCGCGCTTGCGGCCCTTGCTGCCGCTCCCGGCTTGGCCAATCGTATCGACCGCCTGGCCTTGTGTTCGCCCTTCATCGAGCTCGACAGCCAGCAGTCCGTCCCTTCATGGGTCATCAAGCTGGTTGCAACGACGTTCAGCCTCCTTGGACTGGGTCGAATTCAACTCGGAAGGGACCAGCGGGAGCGCGACTTTGACGGCAACCCGCTCACCTCAGACGCCACGCGTTTTTCCAGGAATCTGACCCTGCACCGGCAGTTTCCCGAACTATTCATCGGCGCGCCCACGGCACGCTGGGTCTACGAGGCGCTGAAGACGATGCGGCGTGTAACGCGTCAGGAGCACCTCACAAACATCATGGTGCCGACGCTCGTTCTGGCGCCCATGCTGGACACAATCACGCCCTATAAGGCGCAGGAGGAACTCTCACGCAATTTCCGGGCAGCGCAGCTTCTTCCGATCACCGGTGCGCGCCACGAATTGCTGCATGAGCGTGACGTTTTCCGCAAACAGGCGCTGGCGGCCATCGACGCGTTTTTCGCGCCGGAGTGATGGCCGCTTAAGCGGGCTGCCTCAGAGTTTTGAGAGAATGGCGAGCGCCTGTTCGTGCACCGCTTTTGAGCCAGCCGCCACGATGCGTCCGCCATTTTCCGGACGTCCCCCGTCCCACGTGGTCATGATGCCACCGGCCTGTTCGATGACAGGTATCAAGGCGCCGACGTCATAGGGCTTCAGGCCAGATTCGATCACGAGATCGACGTGACCGGCGGCGAGGAGGCAGTAGGCGTAACAATCCACGCCGTAACGGAAAAGCCGAACCTGGTCCTGGACTTTCTCGTAAACGGGCTTTTCTTCCTCGGTAAAGATGTGCGGCGTCGTGGTGAACAGAACGGCATCCGAAAGTGAGGTACAATCGCGCGTGCGTATCTTTCGTTCGCCATCCGGTCCGAAATACCAGGCAGCCTCGCCATCGGCGAAATAGCGTTCTTTGGTAAAGGGTTGGTCCATCATGCCCATTCTTGCGCGACCACCCGACTGGAACCCGATCAGCGTGCCCCAGACCGGCACGCCCGAAATAAACGCGCGTGTGCCGTCGATCGGGTCTATGACCCAGATGTGGTCGCGGTCGAGACCGACATTGCCGTGTTCTTCTCCAAGGATGCCGTGCTGCGGAAAACGCTGCTCGATAAGCGCACGAATGGCGGTTTCTGCTGCCTGATCGCCCTCCGTCACCGGATCATAGCCACCATCCTCCTTGTTCGTGACGGCTATGCCCGTGCGAAAGCGAGGAAGCGTTTCGGCGCTGGCGGCATCGGCAAGTTTAAAGAAGAAATCCCGATCGGGCAGCATGCTAAACCTCGTCGCTGGAAGAGTAATCAGTTTGGTGCCTCATCCTTAAACCGGAATGTCATCTGCCGTCCACCCGAATGCTTCGGACCGCACGGTTTCTAAATTTTCAGCAAAAGGTCAATAAATAGGCAAATAATAAAATGATTGACAATTAGGCATGGGCGGCGTAGCTTCATCCTACAGTCTTTGACTGTAAATACCCTCCTTGGGTGTTTCCTCCCTAGACTTGACCGCGCCAAGGCGCGGTTTTTTTGCCCGGTTTGGGAACCGGACGAGAGAGGCGGGGCCTGAAACAGTTTGTTAGCTGGTGAGTTATTCGGCGGCGAGAGACGTCTCGATCGCATATTCCGAAACAAACGCGCCGAGTTGGCGCATGAAGATTTCCAGCGATGCCTGGATGACGGGGAAATCGGGTTTTTTCAAAAGCGTTTTTTCATCGACATAAAGGCCACGATTGACTTCGATCTGTAACGCATGCAGCGAACGGATCGGCCGGCCATAATGCTCGGTGATGAAGCCGCCGGCATAGGGCTTGTTGCAGGTGGCGACGAAGCCCAGCTCCTTCAGGAAATGCAGGGCCGCGCGGGAGACCTCCTGCGACGCGCTGGTTCCATAGCGGTCGCCGATGATCACGTCCGGCTTGAGGTTGGAACCGGCGACATGGATATTACCGGGCATGGAATGACAATCGATCAGGACCGCCATGCCGAAATGGGCATGGGTGCGCGATAACAGGCGGCGCAGGCAGGCATGATAAGGTTTATAGATCGTCTCGATCCGCGAAAGCGCCTCCTCGACAGGCAGGCGGTGCGCGTAAATATCCATGTTTTCGGCGACGATGCGAGGCACCGTCCCAAGGCCACCGGCGACGCGCATGGAGCCGATATTGGCATAGGGCGGCAGCGTGCCGTCGAACATGCGCGGATCGAGTTCGTAAGGCTCGCGATTGACGTCGAGATAGGCGCGCGGGAAGTTGGCTTTCAGAAGCGGTGCGCCAATTTCTGGCGCCGCCTCAAAGAGCTCATCGACGAAATGATCTTCGGAGCGACGGATGTCGTGCGAATCGAGCCGTGCCGACTCGAGGAAGGAGATGGGATAGCAGCGGCCGCTATGGGGTGAATTATAGACAAATGGCAGGGTCTGGACGGCAGGTTCCGTTACTTCAAACAGCTCATATTCACCCGTCACCCAGTCCATTCAGTGCCATTTACCATGTCGTAAACTATCAGGAGGTTCATGTTGCCAGTTACGGTGCGGCAAGTCCATACTATCGCCCAAACAGCGCTATACCGATTCACGCGTTCACAGGATATTTACCGTGAAAATCCTATAATCGGGCTAGGGTATTCCAAACATTGAGCAGTTACGGTCACTTATGATGAATCAGAAAATTCTTCTCGCTGAAGACGACAACGATATGCGCCGCTTCCTCGTGAAAGCGCTGGAAAAAGCCGGTTACAAGGTTTCTTCCTTCGACAATGGCGCCAGCGCCTATGACCGGCTTCGCGAAGAGCCATTTTCGTTACTGCTGACCGACATCGTGATGCCTGAAATGGATGGCATCGAGCTCGCACGTCGCGCGACCGAACTCGATCCTGACCTGAAAGTCATGTTCATCACCGGCTTTGCAGCCGTTGCGCTGAACGCTGATTCGAAGGCTCCGAAGGATGCCAAGGTGCTTTCCAAGCCGTTCCATCTGCGCGATCTCGTGGATGAGGTGAACAAACTCCTTGTGGCGTAAGGCCTCTCAAAAAACCTTCACAAAACCGAAAAAAAGCAGTTGACGCATGAACCGGTTTTGTGGTCTATCCGCCGCAACGGAGGGCGTGTAGCTCAGCGGGAGAGCACTACGTTGACATCGTAGGGGTCACAGGTTCAATCCCTGTCACGCCCACCATCCGAATTCTTTATGTATCAAGGCCTTGCGATAAATCGCAGGGCCTTTTTGCTTGGTGGGCTCGAGCCATGAGTCGAACGGCGCCGCGGTGGATTGGTAGGCAGTCCTCATCGGGCCAACCTTCTCCATCTCCACCTCTCGCGCCGCGCCGATCCGCCTCAAATATCCTTGGCCAGGCGCAATGCATCGTAGATTGCCGCATGCGTGTTGCGCGCAGCGACGGCGTCGCCGATGCGGAAGAGCTGGTATGTGCCTTTAGGGTTGCGCTCCACCTTCTGGGACTTCCCCGCAAGCAGGTCGTCGTATGAAACTTCGCCAAGGTTCTTTGAACCAGGCTTGAGTTCAAAATAGAGGTCATCCAGCGGAACGGTGCCGTGATTGATGACGATCTGGTCCACCATCCTTGATTTCATCACGCCACCATAGTCGCTGCCGATATGGGCGATAAGCTGGTTACCTTGCTTCTCGGCCGCTTCCAGCCGATAGGTTACGGTGAAGGTGACGTCCAGCTTTTGCAGGGAGCGCATATAGGGAACGAGGTTCATGGCCATGACCTCCGGCGCGAAAGCGCGGTCCGGCGTCATGATTTCCACCTTTGCCCCGGCTTTTGCGAGAAATTCTGCGGCCTGTAGTCCGGCGTGGTCGCCGGCGTCGTCGTAAACCAGCACGTTCGTGCCCGGCTTCACGTCTCCCGAGATGATATCCCATGCAGAGACGACAAGGTCGTTGCCTTCGGACAGGACGTCCGTATGTGGCAATCCGCCTGTCGCAATAATGACGACGTCGGGTTTTTCGGAAAGCACCGTGTCCGCTTCTGCCCAGCTGTTGAAATTAAAAGTGACCCCTAGCCTCTCGCATTGGGCCATACGCCAGTCGATGATGCTGATCATTTCCCGACGCCGCTCGCTCTGCGCGGTCAGGCGGATCTGCCCCCCTGCATTGTTGGCAGCCTCGAAAACGACTACCTCATGCCCCCGTTCGGCGCAGACACGCGCGGCCTCCAGCCCTGCCGGCCCGGCACCGACGATCACCACTTTTCGGCGTTCTGCCGCCTTTGATATCTCGTGCGGCATGGTCTCCTCACGGCCTGTTGCCGCATTGTGGATGCAGAAGGCAAGGCCACCCTGATAGATCCGGTCGAGACAATAATTCGCGCCCACACAGGGCCGGATATCGTCCTCGCGTTTCTGCATGATCTTTCGCACGATATGCGGGTCGGTCATGTGGGCGCGCGTCATGCCCACCATGTCCAGCTTGCCGGACGCGATGGCGTGACGGGCGGTCGCGACGTCCTGGATCTTGGCGGCGTGAAAAGTCGGAAAATTTGTCGCGGCGCGGATTTCGCCGGCGAAATCGAGATGCGGCGCATTGGCCATGCCCTGGATAGGAATGACATCGGTCAGGCCGGGATCGGTGTCTATATGGCCTCTGATGACATTGAGATAATCGATCAGTCCGCTGTTCTTCAGCCGTCTGGCGATTTCGATTCCGTCAGCCTTTTCCGTGCCGCCCTCAAGACATTCGTCGGCTGTATAGCGGACACCGAGAATGAAATCGTCGCCCACGCGTTCGCGCATTGCCCTGAAAACATCGAGACAGAAGCGCATCCGGTTTTCAAGCGGGCCGCCATATGGGCCATCGAGCTCATTCGTCAACGGCGAGACGAACTGGTCGATGAGATGACCATAGGCCTCCAGCTCCACCCCATCCATCCCGCCAGCCTTCATCCGCTCGGCGGCATCGGCGAAATCCTTGATGATACGCTCGATGTCCCAATCCTCTATCTTCTTCGGAAATGCCCGGTGCGCCGCTTCGCGATGATGCGACGGCGCAAGGATCGGCAGCCAGTCGCCTTTGTCCCAGCGGGTACGTCGTCCAAGATGGGTCAACTGGATCATGATCGCAGCACCCTGTTCATGCACGGCGTCGGTCATGTCCCGGACCCAGGGAACGATCTCATCCTTGTAGGCGAGCAGATTGTTGAAGACGGGCGGGCTGTCCTTCGACACGGCCGCGGAACCCGCCGTCATTGTCAACGCGACACCACCTTTGGCGCGCTCTACCGTGTAGGCGCGATAGCGACCCTTCGGCATGCCGTCTTCCGGATAGGCGGGTTCGTGCGAGGTGACGATGATGCGATTGCGCAAGGTGAGGTGTTTCAGCTGATAGGGCTGCAGAAGGGGATCGCTCGACATGACCTGCTCCAAAGAGAATATTCCGAGCGAGGCTAAATGCGAATGTACACCCATGTCAATTTACAAAACATGTGTGAATATATATTTGACGTCGGTGTACTTTTTCTTGTCGCGCAGAGGCCAGTTTGCTAGAAACCTGTCATGGAAGCGACAATAAACGAAAACGGCTGGCGCGGTTCGCAGGAGGGGTGGCTAGGCGCCGCCTATCAGGCGTTGCTGGAATCCGGGGTCGACTCCGTGAAAATCCTGCCCCTGGCGAAAAAGCTCAACTTGTCCCGCACAAGCTTTTACTGGTTCTTTAAGGACCGGGAGGAATTACTGGCTGCGCTCGTCGCCCGCTGGCGGGAAAAAAATACCGGCAGCATCCTCCGGCAGTCGGAGGCCTACGCGGAGACACTGGCGGAGGCCATGCTGAATGTGTTCGATTGCTGGCTCGATCCATCGCTGTTTGATAGCCGATTTGAATTTGCGGTAAGAAGCTGGGCTCTTCAATCCGACGAAATTCTCGCGGAGGTCCGTAAGGCCGATGAGGCAAGAATGGGGGCACTCTCCCGCATGTTCGTCCGGTTCGGCCACAGCGAAAGCACGGCGGATGTGCGCGCACGCACCACCTATCTGGTGCAGATCGGCTATATTTCCATGCAATCCGAAGAAGATATCTCGGTACGCATGCAACGAATTCCGGATTACATTGCCATCTACACCGGCGAACAGCCGCAGCCGCGCGAGCTTGACCGGTTTCACGCGAGGCACGGCTACAAGCCCGTCAGGTGATGTGGAAGTCTCAGCGCCTCTGATGATTTCCAGGTCTTGCCACCCGCTCCGCCATCGGCTTTTGGTCGGCATGCGGTAGGATATCGATTGTCTGACGATGATCCTGCAATGTTGCTGTAACATTCACGGATGAGTGGAGGGGATGGCATAAGTCCATCGGGGAAACGTCATTGCGAATCTTGCTTCTGGAGGATGAACCGGAAATGGCACGCGCGCTTCTGGAAGCGCTACGCCGCCGCGACGTCCTCGCCGACCATGTCAGCACAATCAGCGATGCGGACGCGTTGGCGAGGGACGGCTCCTATGATGTGCTTGTGCTTGATCGCCGTCTTCCTGATGGGGAAGGGCTGAACCTGGTGGCTTCGCTGCGCAAGAGCAGGCAGTCCGTACCGATCCTTGTGCTCACTGCACTCGGCAGTGTCGATCATCGTGTCGATGGCCTCGATGCCGGTGCCGACGATTATCTTGCCAAACCCTTCGCCATCGAAGAATTGCTCGCGCGCCTCAGGGCTCTCCACAGACGCGGACCCTCGCTGTCTGAAAGATGCGCCCAGTTCGGAAATCTCTGCCTTGATCCGCGCAGCAATGAAGTGAGCATCGGTAACTCCATCATCGAATTGCGGCGTCGCGAATACCTCGTTCTCGAAGCGCTGATGCGGCGACCGAACCGCATCGTCACGCGGTCGAACCTGATCGACGCGGTCTATACGCTCGATGACGAAATCGAGTCCAATGCCCTCGATGCGCATATTTCCCGCATCAGGAAGAAATTGCTGCAGGCTGGGGCCACGGTGGAAATAAGAGCCGTGCGTAATATCGGGTATCTCATCCGGTTGAAGACATGAAGACGGCGCGCAATCGATCCCTGCGGTGGGGGCTGATGAAGCGGCTTTTCGCGTTACAGGCCTCCCTGCTAATCCTCTTCGTCATCCTCCTCATCGGTTGGATCTGGATCATCGATCCACGTCTTGAAGGTGCGAATGAAGAGGCAGCCCGGATAGTCGCTGAGAGTGCGACGAAGGATGGGCAAGGCAGGCCGCAACTGCCAGCGACGCCTGAACTGACGGAGCTGAAGCGGCGCTATCCAAACCTCTGGTTCGTCGTGCGCGACGCCAACGGCGTCGTCCTGCAATTTGGCGCTGTCCCGCCACCGGCCCTTTCCGCTATCTTTCCCTTGAGCTTTGATCGTGCGCGTCTGGATGCGGCCGGGACGTTGCGTGCCACTGTCGAGAACCGCGATACCGCGGCAGGCCGCCTCCAGTTCATTGCGGGTACTGAGGATGGAATGCCGAATGACGGCCTCAGCATCTGGATCAATGTCCAGCTGGATCTGGAAAAGGATGCCAATGGCTCGATCCGCTGGTTCAAGGTGCTGCCCGCTCTGGGCTTCATCATTCTCATCGCTGTTGTGCCGATGCTGATTTTGACGGGTATCGCGACACTGCTGGTGACGCCGAGGGCAGTCGGCCGTTCTCTCGGTGGGCTGATGGATACGGTTAGGCAGGCTGAGTCCATCGATTTCGACAACCGGTCAGAGCGGATCGACCGGTCGAAGGTTCCCGTTGAACTCATTCCGCTGGTGGATGCCTTCAACATTGCGCTGTCGCGGCTTGATGACGGCTATAATCGCCGCAACCGTTTTCTTGCCGATGCGGCACATGAACTGAGGACGCCTATTGCGATCGTGCGGACCAGAGCCGATCTTTTGCCGGATAACGCGCTGAGCCGTCAGATCCGGGCGGATATCGATCGCCTCACCCGCGTTGCGCATCAGCTGCTGGAAATGCAGGCGGTGGGCGCTGTCGAACTGCCGGCGGAGCCGTGCGATCTCAATCAACTTGTCGAGCGCATCGCGACCGACCTTGCCCCGATTGCGCTGGACGCCGGTTACGATTTCGATTTCGAGCCGAGCGCGGGTCCCGCCATTTTTACCATGCAGGCGTCGATCATCGAGATGGCGGTCGTCAACCTCGTTCGCAATGCGATCGATCATGCCGGCGGCAAGGGTGCAATCACAATTCGGATTGACGCGGCCGGGGCTATCGAGGTCTGTGATGAAGGGCCAGGCATACCCGTTGCGGAGCGCGGTCAGGTCTTCGAGCCCTTTCATCGCATCAACACAAATTCGCCGGGCGCAGGCCTTGGGTTAAATCTGGTCCAGAAGGCCGCCGAGCTTCATCGTGGCCGTGTTCTGTTCCTTGATTTGAACCCCGGCTTCTGCGTTCGGTTGGAAGTCCTTTCGGTCGTTCCAAGAGCGGTCGCGTCCGACAATGGTTAAGATACAGTTAAATAAAATCCTCTAACTATATTAAATAAATCAATTATTTATAGTCAAATTGGTCGCGTGCAATGCAGGCGTAATTCTCGTGGGGAAGATGCCCTTATCTGCTGAGCTCATCGGCATGTCATGCCGATTGGGCGCAGGAGACGAATGGGAACCGGTTTCCGGTTCTTCAACGCGAACTGAAACCCTGCGGGCGCCAGGCCTTGGCGCAGCGGTTTCGTCTGGAGTCATTCATGTCGATCATCAAGAAATCACTTGCCGCCGTCACTATCGCCGTCGCGGTCGCGGGCAACGCTTATTCCGCCGATCTCACCAACTACAATCAGCAATCCTTCGACTACGGCAATCAGCCGGCTTTCTCATGGAGCGGGGCCTATGTCGGTGCCCATGGCGGTGTCGCCTCTCCGAAGTTCAGTCCACTGGCCAGCGGCCGTGGCCTGACGGGTGGCGTTCAGGCGGGGTACAATTTCCAGTTCGGCTCTGGTGTCGTCGGTGCGGAAGTGGAAGGCTCCTATCTCGGAAACGATGCCCGTGTGCCGAACGGCCGGTTGCGTGAGCGTTTCCGGGGTGCGGCCAAACTGAAGGCAGGTGTGGCTCTGGATCAAACGCTTCTTTATGGAACCGCGGGCCTGATCACCACAAGGTTCAAGGATGGCAACGGTGTGACCGGGCCTGATCGGTGGAAACAGGGCTATCTCCTGGGTGCAGGTGTAGAGCAGAGTTTCGGCGGCGGTCTTTCGGCAAAGTTCGAGTATAATTATGTGAATACGGGAGATGTGGCGACGACCACGGCGAGTGGCAGGTCGAAGACCGATATCAGCGATCACGTCTTGAAGGCCGGCGTGAACTATCGCTTCTGATCGGCTCAAAATGAAGGCGAACAGGGAGAACGGAAAGCCGCCGGGTCCAACGCGGAAGCGGTGGCCGACCAACGGAAATTATGCGGCAAGCCGCGGCCTGAAAGTCGTAGACATTCACTCGCATTCTAGAGATGGCTGCCTGAAGTCCGTGACATACCAGTCGCTGCCTGAGCTGCGGGTGTAGAACGTGTAAAAACAATCAATGCGCTCTACATAGCCGGGCGTTTCGGAGACTTCATACCGCTCGCCCTGACTCGTTGTGCGCATTTCGCCGTTCGAGGATCCGGGAAAGACCTGTGTCTTGTTTTTTCGCCATTGGTAGGCCTGCTGGCCCGGGCCAAGGCTGTAGATGTTGTCCGGCGGTCCATAATCCAGCATCACATTGGTGATGGGCGCGCCGATGTAACTCTTCATGGTCGTCGAGGCGCAGGCGGTAAGCAGCGCGGATGTGCTGGCGACGGCCAATATTGCAGACCGGATGGTTACTGACGATCGCTTGGTCATGGGATTCCTTTCATCCGCGTAAGGTTTCGCAAGAATAGGAATCCGCCATTGCAGAAACATTGCATGCCCTGGGCCTGGAGAGCTCTGGCTTGCTGGCTCCGCCTCCAGCGATTGAGCGCCCTGACGCCGCTCTCAGAGACCGGCGATATTCAGGCCGATATGGCGCAGGATGCTCTTGAAAAGCTTCACCTCGGCCGGGTCGAGGCCCTCGATCGCGGTTTTTTCAAACATGGCCGCGATAGGCATGAGCTCGTCGGCAAGTTCCTCGCCTTTTGTCGTCAGGGTGATACGCACGATGCGGGCGTTGTCGGCCGGCCGCTCGCGGCTGACGAGATTGCGCCGCACCATCAGCCCTACCAGTCGCGACAGGGTGGAAATTTCCACCGACACCATGTCCGAAAGCTCGGTCAGCGTTTTGCTTTCCTGTTGTCGGAGCGTCGCCAGCACGCGGTACATGGGCAGCGTGATGTCGTAGGACGTCAGTCTCACGGAAAAGCGCTCGCCCAGTCGAACGCCCACCCAGTTGAGCAGGTAGGGTACCGAGTCGGTGAACTGATAAGACACAAGCAAATCCCTGTTTGAGAACCATGCGCGCAGACGCAGATGTGCGCCTATCGGCTGTACCGGCACAATCCATCGGTTTCAATAGTGTCGCGCTACAACGCCGGGCAGAGCAGGCCCTCTGGCGATAAAAATGACGGAAAACATTTGCATTGACAAATGTTGCAAATGAAAATAAACAAGACACAGGATTTGGGAGGATCTCATGACATCAGCATTGTTTGGCCTGAGCAGTCTTGCGCCTGAAGGCGTCGGCCAGAATTTCCGTTCGACGATGCGGCGTTTTCCGGCAACTGTAACTGTTATCACCGCCTGCGCCGCCGGTGATCACCGCGATCATGGCATGACGGTCACGGCCGTCACCTCGGTTTCGATGGAGCCGCCGTCTCTGCTGGTCTGTCTGAACAATCGTACCCTTCTGCATGAATTGCTGCTGTGCCGGCCCGATTTCATCGTCAGCGTGCTGACGCAGGACCAGATCGCGCTTTCGGATGGCTTCAGCGGCAAGCTGCCGCCGGAGGAGCGTTTCCGTGACGGCAGTTGGCAGCGCCACGAGAATGGCGTCCTTTATTTGCCCACGGCCCATGCCGCCATCGCCTGCCGCCGGGTTGCGGCCATGCCCTATGGAACCCATACGGTCTTCATCGGACAGGTGGTCTCGGCCGATGTCAGTGAGACGACGCGGCCGCTGCTTTACGAAAACGCCCAATATTGCGCGGCAAGCCCCGCGCACGAACCCGCCTGAATTTCCGCGGTCAGAGCATTCCCGCAAGGAGACAATCATGAACGATATGAGCCATGCGCCGCAGCCGGTGCAAACGAACCCGCATGTCCGCCTCGCCAGCCGCGTTGTCGGCATAGCCGATCTTTTCCGCTCCAGCGCGAGGCGGACGGAGGAGGCGCGGCGCGTGCCTGCGAGCCATATAGAGGCGCTGCGTGGCATCGGTTATTTCGATGTCGTCAAGCCCCGCGCCTTTAACGGCAAGGGTGGCGATTTTGCCGAGTTGGTGGAAGCCAATATAGAGCTTTCGGCGGCCTGTGCATCGACGGGCTGGGTCGCCGGCCTGCTGTCCGCCCATCAATGGCTGCTGGCGATGTTTCCGGAACAGGCGCAGGCCGATGTCTGGGGTGAAAATCCCGATGCTCTGCTGTGCGGTTCCTATGCGCCGGTGAAGATGGCGGAGGCTGCCGATGGCGGCTATCGCCTCAGCGGCAAATGGGCCTTCGCCTCCGGCTGCGAAAACGCACAATGGTCTCTCTGCGCCGCCATTCTGCCACCGAAAGGCGAAGGAAAGCCGGTTCCCGCCTTTCTGCTCGTTCCCGCCAGCGAATATGTGATCGAAGACACCTGGCATGTGGTTGGGCTGGCCGGCACCGGTTCCAAGACGCTGGTTCTCGATGACGTCTTTGTACCCGAACACCGGGTTCTCACCTTTCCGGACGCAACCAGCGGGCACACGCCGGGTGGGCGCTATTACGCGCATGAGGGCCTGTTCAACATGCCGCTTCTGACCGGCATCCCCTCCTGTCTCGCGGCGGCCGGCGTCGGCGCTGCCAAGGGGGCGCTTGCCGCCTATGTCGATCATGTCGGTGGCCGGGTTACGCGCGGCGCGGTGGCGGGCGGCAATAACCGCATGGCCGAATTCCCGACCATCCAGCTGCGCGTCGCGGAAGCGGCGGCGAGTGTTGACGCAGCCTGCGAAATCTTGCTGCGCGACGTCTCGCGCGCTCAGGCGCTGGCACAGTCCCGCATCGAGGGTCGCTCGGAGTTTACCGTGGACGATCGCCTTCTGAGCCGCCGTGGCCAGTCCTTTGCTGTGTCTCTCTCGTTGCGTGCGGTACAGGCGCTGAATGACTCCACCGGCGGCGTCGGGCTCGATCTGGCGAACCCGGTGCAGCGCGCCTGGCGGGATGCCAATGCGGTTGGCCGCCACATCAGCATGAACTGGGATGCCGTCGGCACCATGATCGGCCAGAGCATGCTCGGCCTCGAACCCAAGGGCCAATATTGACCGCCATTCAGGCGGCAAACCAACAGCGCAATTCGGAGGAAACTACATGCAAGGCAAGGTCGCTCTCGAGGAGCATTTCGCAATCCCGGAAACACTTCAGGATTCGGCCGGTTTCGTGCCCGGCGACTACTGGAAGGAACTGCAGCACCGCCTGCTCGACATTCAGGATACGCGCCTGAAGCTGATGGATGCGCATGGCATCGAGACCATGATCCTGTCGCTGAATGCCCCGGCGGTGCAGGCCATTCCCGACAAGAGCAAGGCGATCGAGATCGCACGCCGCGCCAATGACGTGCTTGCGGAAGAATGCGCCAAGCGGCCAGATCGCTTCCTCGCCTTCGCCGCCCTGCCTTTGCAGGACCCCGATGCGGCGACGCAGGAATTGCAGCGCTGCGTCAACGATCTTGGTTTCGTCGGCGCGCTCGTCAACGGATTCAGCCAGGAGGGGGATGGCCAGACCCCGCTTTATTACGACCTGCCGCAATATCGTCCCTTCTGGGGCGAGGTCGAGAAGCTCGACGTGCCTTTCTACCTGCATCCGCGCAACCCGCTGCCGCAGGATTCGCGTATCTATGACGGCCATCCCTGGCTGCTCGGCCCCACCTGGGCCTTTGCACAGGAAACAGCTGTCCATGCGCTCCGCCTCATGGCATCAGGCCTGTTCGATGAGCATCCGCGCCTTAACATCATTCTCGGCCATATGGGCGAGGGCCTGCCCTACATGATGTGGCGTATCGACCATCGGAATGCCTGGGTGAAGCTGCCGCCGCGTTATCCGGCTAAGCGCCGTTTCGTGGATTACTTCAACGAAAATTTCCACATTACCACATCGGGCAATTTCCGCACCCAGACGCTGATCGATGCCATTCTGGAAATCGGTGCCGATCGCATTCTGTTCTCCACCGACTGGCCCTTCGAGAATATCGACCATGCCTCCGACTGGTTCCATGCGACAAGTATCGCGGAGGCGGATCGAGTGAAGATCGGTCGTACCAATGCGCGCCGCCTGTTCAAGCTCGACGCGGCCTGAGCCATGGAGCCGTTCGTCTACACGGCCGCACCTGCCCGCATCGTTTTCGGGGCGGGCAGCCTGGCGGATGTGGTGGAGGAGATCCGCCGTCTCGGCCTCAAGCGAGCGTTGGTGCTTTCCACACCGCAGCAAAAGGGAGACGCCGAGGCTCTTTCCGCCCGTCTCGGCCCATTTGCTGCTGGGGTCTTTTCCAATGCGACCATGCATACGCCGGTCGAGGTGACGAGGGATGCGGTCGATGCCTATCGCGCTGCCGGTGCGGATTGCGTTGTGGCGTTGGGAGGCGGTTCCACCACCGGTCTCGGCAAGGCCGTTGCGCTACGCACGGAAGCGCCGCAGATCGTGATCCCGACCACCTATGCTGGTTCCGAGGTGACGCCCATTCTTGGCCAGACGGAAAACGGCGTAAAAACCACTATACGCGGGCCGGAAATCCTGCCGGAAGTGGTGATCTATGATGCTGAACTGACACTTGGATTGCCGGTCTCGATCAGCATGACGAGTGGTCTCAACGCCATGGCACATGCGGCGGAAGCGCTTTATGCTCGGGATCGTAACCCCATTGCCAGCCTGATGGCGGTGGACGGGCTGCGGGCAATGATCGATGCGCTTCCGGTCATTCGGGAAGCGCCGCACGATATCGACGCGCGCGAGACGGCACTTTATGGCGCTTGGCTTTGCGGCACGGTGCTGGGTGCGGTCGGCATGTCGCTGCATCACAAGCTTTGCCACACGCTCGGCGGCAGTCTCGATCTGCCGCACGCGGAAACGCATGCCGTGCTTCTGCCGCATACCATCGCCTATGTGGAGGAAGCCGCGCCGGATCTGCTCGCGCCATTGGCTGCACTGGTTGGCGGCCGGGCCGGACCGGGGCTTTACGATTTTGCCGCGCGGCTCGGCGCGCCTTCAAGCCTGGCGGCCCTTGGCGTTGGGGCTGACGATCTCGACCCCATGGCCGAGCTTGCGACGGCCAATCCTTATTGGTGCCCGCGGGCGATTGAAAAAAACGCGATCCGGGACCTGCTGCAGCGCGCCTTCGAGGGCTCGCGGCCGGACTGACGGGAGGAGACTATGGATATGAAGATGACCAGTGACGACGGCTATTTCGTCGAGGAGCGCTCCGCCGAAACCGTGATTGCCCGCATGCGCGATTGTGACGATCCGCGGCTCAAGGAGATCATGGCGGTCGTGACCCGCAAGCTGCATGAGGCGGTGAAGGAAATCGAGCCGACCGAGGAGGAGTGGATGAAGGCCGTTCATTTCCTTACCGAAGTGGGCCAGATCTGTAACGAGTGGCGGCAGGAATGGATCCTGTTTTCCGATATTCTCGGTGTTTCCATGCTGGTCGATGCCATCAACCACCGCAAGCCGAGCGGCGCATCCGAATCCACCGTTCTTGGTCCCTTCCATGTGGCCGATGCGCCGGAAATGCCGATGGGCGCCAATATCTGTCTTGACGGTAAGGGCGAGGATATGGTCGTCGCCGGCCGCATTCTCGATACCGAAGGCGCGCCGGTCGCGGGCGCGCGCATCGATGTCTGGCAGGCCAATGACGAGGGCTTTTATGACGTGCAGCAAAAGGGTATCCAGCCCGATTTCAACCTCCGCGGCGTCTTTGTTACCGGCGAAGACGGGCGATACTGGTTCCGAGCGGCGAAGCCCAAATATTACCCGATACCGGATGATGGCCCGGTGGGGCGGCTGTTGCGGGCGATGGGGCGGCATCCGTACCGGCCGGCGCATCTGCACTACATTGTTTCGGCCGAAAGCTTCACCACGCTCGTGACCCATATTTTCGATCCCGACGATCCGTACATCCGCTCTGACGCAGTGTTCGGCGTGAAGGAAAGCCTGCTGGCGAATTTCGAGCGGGTCGAGGATCGGGGGAAGGCACGGGAGTTGGGTTTTGTCGGTGACTGGTTCTGGTCCGTGAACCACGATTTCGTGCTTGCCCATGAGTGAACGGAGCGATCTACCAAGGCTCTACGTGCGCTTTGCCGAAAGCGATGCCGGCGCCGCTGAGCAGCGGGCGGCGCAGATGGAGGCGCACAAGGCCCATTTGCGCAATGGCGAAGGGAAGCCAGAGGGGTTTCGTATCCTGGCGTCGGGGCCGATGAGCGCTGGTGACGGTGGTCCGGCCGCTGCGCTCGTCATCGCCGAGGCGCATTCTCTCGAGGACGTTATCGCCTTCAGCGACGCCGATCCTTTCGTTGTTCAGGGGGTCTATAATCGCATGCGCATTTTGAAGTGGACGCCGACGCTGTCAACGATTTCCGGGCTGGAATCCCGCTGATTTCAGCCGTCGCACGGCGATTGGCATTTATCAGTATTTCATTTGCAATTTTTGCAGATGCAACATTTAATCGACAGTGAGTGATATCGGCGACGTGTGGCTTGACAGGAGCAGGGCACATATCAGGGTGGAGCCGGCGGGGCACTCACGCAGGATAATGCAGGGACGGGGAGACGCTGATCCATACCGGATGGCGCGTTCATGCGTGAAAGGGAGGAATATGTCCACGAATTATCTGAGCGCCGCTTCCGTGCGGACGAAGAACCCGGCCGGCGTCATCGCGACATGCGGCCTCATGATCATGTTCGACGGCTACGATCTGGTCGTTTATGGCGCGGTCGCACCGGCGCTGCTCAAAGAAGGCGCCTGGGCCCTCAACCCGGCCATGGTCGGGCGCGCGGCCGCCCTGACGCTGGTCGGCATGCTGCTCGGCGCACTGTTTGCCGGCACCATGGCCGATCGCATCGGCCGGCGGAAGGTGGTGCTTCTCAGCCTCGCCGGTTTTTCGGCGATGATGATTGCCTCAGCCACGACGCCGAATTTTTTGGCCTTCGAAATCACCCGATTCTTCGCTGGTCTTGGCCTTGGCGCATTGTTACCCACGGTGACCGCGCTCGTGCTGGAATTTTCGCCGCCGCAGCGCAGGGCGCAGGCCAATTCCCTGTCCTTCCTGGGTTACCTTATCGGCGGCATCATTTCCGGCGTCATGGGCATGCTGCTTCTGGAAAGTTATGGCTGGCGACCGTTGATGCTGATCGGCGGCCTGCCGCTGATCCTGCTGCCGATCTTCATGCGGTTCCTGCCGGAATCGCCGGAGTGGCTGGCGAGTAAAGGCCGGCAGGCGGAGGCTGACGGCATCTGCGACAGTTATGGTCTGCAACGCATCGTGCCGCACGCAAAAATGCAGAAGGGTGGCGTCGGTGCGCTGTTCTCGGAAGGCAGACTGGCCTCGACGCTGAATGCATGGGGCATTCACTTCTGCTCGCTGCTGCTCACCTTCGGCATGGTCAACTGGCTGCCTACCATCATGAACAAGATGGGTTATGACATCAGCTCGGCGCTCAGCTTCGCCGTCATGCTCAATGTCGGCGCCGCAATCGGCATCCTTATTGGCGGACGCTTTGCAGACAAGGGCAACGTCAAGGTGGTGGTGGCAATCCTGTTTGCCATCGGCGCCGCATCGATCTTCGCCCTGACTGTCAACAAGGGTCCGCTTCTTTATGCCCTCGTCGCCCTTGCGGGTGCCGGCACCATCGGAACCCAGATACTGGCCAATGTCCTGGTCGGACGGCTTTATCCTGTCCATATTCGCGGCACGGGTCTCGGCTTCTCGCTGGCGGTCGGGCGGCTTGGCGGGATTGCCGGACCGATGATCGGCGGGCTGGTGTTGCAAAGGGGGCTGGCGCCGGAGTGGAATTTCTACATTTTCGGCTCGGTCGCGCTCGTTGGGTTGATGCTCACCGTTTTGACCCTGCTTTACCGCACGTCCGGCGACGCGCGGTCTTGACGAATAGAACTGCCGGCCGCGGGACTGAAAATCCGCGGCTGGCCGCTCATCCCCGACGGGATACCGGCGCGATCGTCGCCATCTGCTGTAATGTCCGCTCATTGGTCCGTTTCAAGCGCGCCAACGCGTCGTCGCGATCTTCCGGCAGCGTGTAGGTCATATAGGACAGCGAGGTCTCGAGGTCGTTATTGTTATGGCCGAGGATAGCGGCGAAATAGCTGTTCTTGGTGACGTGCGGCGGCGCGAAATTGTGATAGGCGACTTCCGCATAGAGGTGTCTGAGACCATAGGGCTTGGGGAGCTCTTCCTTTGGCCAGATATCCTCGAAGAGGTTAAAAACCGTGTCGCGCAGCAGCAGGCGTGTTTCTGACGAAAAATCGTCGATCGACATGCCATACCACAATTTTCCCTGCCCGCTTTCACGCAGGCGCTTATAGGCTGCCAGAATGGTTTCCGATCGGGCAAGCACCGGAATTTCGTATGTCACCCCGAATTTCGTCCCCTCGCCTTGCTTCGTCTTCGCCTGACCGTTGAAGAGAATGCTCCATTTCGAAACACCCTTGCCATAGGGTGCAGGTAAAAATTCCGCCTGAGTGAAGACCTCATACGGGCGGCGCCCTGTCATACCGATCAGGCCGATGCCGATCATCAGGGGATCGGCCGACAGGAGTTTGTCGGCGCAAATCTTTAAAACCTGCTCGTAGTTCTCGAAGGTGATCAGCGCGCCGTGTTTTCTGGCGATCTTCTCCATCTTGACCCGGCGTGCCTCGTCATACATTGCGGCATCACCGGTAGCGATCTTGAGCATCGGATGGTCGTCGCCGAAGGCTTCGCGGATCGCGTTCCTATATTTGGTGATGTAGGAAATGATCGTCGTCTGGGCCCGGCCCTTCATCATGGCGATTTCGGCGTCCCACAAGGCCTGCATGTCCTGCTTCGCGCCCATGCCATTCATCGCGGCAATGAAATCGGCGATGCGAAGGAGAACAGTGGGTTTGCGGCCGGCAGTGTTGAATTCCGCCCGCTCGATTTTTTCGACAATCGATGTCGCCACGCCGGTCTTTGGGTAATCGCCGCGGGCGATGTAGGTGTTCAACCGCTCCCGCAGCTTCTTCATGTTGCAGATGGCAAGCGGGGTGCTCTTCGGGCCGAACTCGGCCTTCAGCGCATTGCGATATTTCATGATGTAAAGTTCGAGTGTCTTTTCGGTGCGGCCATTGTCGAAATGATAGCGGACTTCGGCATCCCAGAGATCGCGGATTTTCCTGTTTCGCGAAGCGTCGTCGCTTTTCATCGCCTCTTTGACCTGGCTGACGAATTGATAGATGCGTTCCACGAGGACCGGTGTTTTTGTTTTTCGTTTTGCGGCGAGCATGGGGCGGCTCCCTGAACCGGTCCGGAAATGTAAATCCATGGTTGGCGATCAACGACAGAACGGTTGCGGGAATGTGATGAACATTCGCCGCAGGCCGGTTTCTTTTGAATAATAGTTTGATCGATTCCGCAAGCTTCACTGCCAGCGGGAACTAGCGGATTATTTCGCCAGCCTGGTTTTCAGCGAGGTGACGATGCGTTTGGCAAGCGCCTCGTAATCCTCGTCGAAATGGTGCCCGCCTTCGATGCCGATGGTTTCGACACCCTTTGCCTTGAGGCCGGGGCACGGGTCTTCATCCTCTTCCTCGGTGCCATAAACGCATTGCACCAGCTTGGGATCGATCTTGGCGATGTCATCGACGGTCTTGCCGCCTTTGCCTTCGCCAGCCACGCCCAGCCATCCCTGAACGGAGATTTCGAAATCCACTTCGTTGGAAAGGCCGAGCAGCGAAAGCTGAGCAACGGAAGATTTCACCCGGTCGGGCAGGAGGTTGTAGGTGGCGGGAATGATGTCGGCGCCGAAGGAGTAACCGATCAGCACGACATTGCGAACTTTCCATTCCTTGCGATAGGTCTCGATAATGCGGGCAAGATCACTCGCCACTTCCTTTGGTTCTTTCTCCTTCCAGAAATACCGCAGGGCATCGACGCCGATGACCGGCACGCCCTGTTTCTGAAGGGCGCTGCCGACCTCCTCGTCCAGGTCGCGCCAGCCGCCATCGCCGGAATAGATCACAGCCATGGTGTCCATCACAGGTTTCGCTTCCAGAACGGTGATTGGAAGCCCGAGCGGGTTGTCGCTGTCTCCGGCCGCATCGACCTTGTCGGAAAGAGTCTGGGTCAGCACCTCGTCCGCTTTGTCGGTAACGTCGGTGACGTCGATGTCGGAATGCAGTTTTACAAGCGCATTGACGTGGTCGCGCCCTTTCTGGTCGGCGTCAGGGGTGAAGATGACGCTGACCGGTGCCGGAAGCGGACCATCTGTGAGGCCATAGACGGTTTCACCATCCACCTTGTCCTTGGTTGCCGGGGTGCAGAGAATTTTTTCCAGGGGCAGGCCCGCCTTCGGGTCCACCGCCACGGCCTCGCGGACGGTGGAAACCGGGCTTTGCGCGATCATGGCGAGCGCAAGCGTGCCGCCCTTGCCGATGCCCGTGACGATCGGCTGGCGATAACTGCCTGTGCCGGCGGTACGCTGGATCTGCTGCGACAGCGATTCGATGTCCGAGATCATGTAGATGCACTCGTCATCGTCGGCCTCGAGCGCCTTCAGATATTCCTTGAAGTCGATGCCGACGACGGCGGCGCCTTTTTCGACGAGCGCCTTGGCGCGGGTCTCGTCGCCATCCGTCCAGCCATTGGCATCGGAGATCAGGAAGATGCTGGCCTGAATATCCCCATCGGGCACCATGATGTGGTCGGCCGGGATCATGCCCGTTTCGTAAGCCGGCTTATCCTGGGAAAAGGCGGCCGACGAGGAGAGTAACGTCGAGGCGGCAATGAATGCCCCCATCAGGTTGCTTTTTATCATTTGCCGATCACTCCTCTGACGCCGCCGCTAATCAGAACCGTCGCATCCATCAGCGCCAGAGCGGCGTCTGCGCCGTTCTGCACGGCAAGGTAACGCGGTTCCCATTTCGGGTGGAACTTTGCCTTGAAGGCGCGAAGTCCCTTGAAGTTGTAGAAACGTTCGCCGTGTTCGAACAGCGTGCTGCCGATACGGTCCCAGACGGGTGCGGCATCACGCTTCGACATGCCGGACATCGGGGCCATGCCGAGGTTGAAGCTCTGGTAGCCCGTTTCCTTGAGATGCTGCATGATGCTGACGAACAGGAAGTCCATCGCGCCGCGCGGCGCGTCGGGCGCAAACCGCATGAGATCGATGGTCGCTTCCTTTTTGGTGTCCGTCACCATGAGATTGGCGAAAGCGGTGATATTGCCGTCCTTGCGCAAGACCGCGACCGGCTGGGAAAGAATGTAGGCGGGTTCGAAAGCACCGAGCGAGAAGCGTTTTTCGCGGGTATTGTGATGCTCGAGCCAACCGTCCGAGACCTGCTTCAGATCATCGAGAACGGCTGGAACATCGGCCTTTTCGATCAATTCGAAGCTCAGTCCGTCGCGCGCACCACGGCTCAGAGACTGGCGAAGCGTCGCGAGCTTGCCGCCTTTAAGCTCGAACGTGGTGAGATCGACAAGGGCGAGCTCCCCAAGCTTGAAGGCGCGCAGGCCCGCATCGGCACAATGGGACAGAAGCGAGGGCGATATTTGATAGAAGGCCGCACGGGCACCGGCTCCGCGGGCAGATTCCACGAATTGCCAGACGAGATCGGGGAAATCCTCCTCGTCACCGACAGGATCGGCAAAGGCGATCCACGAGCGGCCTTGAATGCCATACATGATGAAGGCATTGCCGGTTTCCGAAAACATTACATGCTTGTCGCCCATGCGCACCAGATTGGCGTCCGCGGCGTCCTGCGTCATGACGATCTCCGTCGCCTTGGCAATATCGTCCGCCTCGACGGCATCCGGGCGGAAACGGACGGGGCGCATAAGGCTGAAAATGGCAATGGTGGAAGAGGCAAGGACGAGGCCGAGAAGGGCGCGCAAGCCGCGCGGCGCTTCTTCCGAAAACTCGAATTCCCACCACAGCGTGTGGCTGTAATCCGTATCGCGGTAGACGAAGAGCAGAATGGTTGCCGCGCCCGCAATGATCACCATCATCGCGGCGATCCAGCTCGGACCGAGCGCCTGTTTTACCAGTGAGGCGTGACGGTTGAAGCTACGCATGTTGAAGGCGAGTGCCACGATGAAGAGGCCGAGGAAGATCGCTTCAAAGACAGCGATGGCCTTGAGGATGGAGAGGATAAGGGCGAGGGAGGCCGCAACGAGTGCGATCCACCACGCGCCGTCCAGTCTCTGCCCGAGGCCGCGGGAGGCGACGACAAGGCCGAGGCCGAGAATGCTCGTCAGGAAGTGTGCGCCTTCGATGATGGGCAATGGCACGAAATTCGAGAGGAAATCGAGATTGCTGTCCGGCGTCGGCGTCACGCTCGAAAAGATCAGCATGGTGCCGAGGATGAGGGCGAAGGTGGAAAGCAGCGGTGGAGCGAGCCTGACGGCAAGCTGGCTGATATCCGACACAACGGGTTTGGCCGCGAACTGTTTCGTCTCGGAAACGATCATGACCAGAATCGCGACCACCAGCGGCAGCACATGGTAGATGACGCGGTAAAGAACGAGGCTTCCGAGCAGCTGATCGACGCTGATTGCATTGCCGAGCCCCGCCACCATGACGGTTTCGAAAACACCGAGGCCTGCGGGCACATGGCTGAGAACGCCGAGACCGACGGCCGTGGCGTAAATGGCGAAGAAGGTCGGCCAACCGAGATGGGTTTCCGGCAAAAGCACATAGAGCACGGAGGCTGAAGCGGCGATGTCGAACGCGGAGACAAGAAACTGCTGTGACCAGGTTCGGCTATCGGGCAGGCGCAGCCGCCACTTTCCGAGCTTGATGACCTTGCCGTTGCGTCCGATATAGGCCGTGGTCACGAGCACGGCGATGATCGCGAGCGAAACGCCACGCAGAACGGCGGGATCGACGTTGATAATCGAGGCGATGCGCGGCGCGACGATGAAGGTGGAGATCGCGCTGACCGAGAGCAGCCCGAGGCCGAAAGAAAGCGTGACGAAAGCGATGACACGGGCGATATCACCCGGCGAAAGACCGAGTCGGGAATAGGCGCGAAAGCGGATGGCGCCGCCGCTCAGCGGACCGAAGCCGGCCGTATTGCCGATGGCATAGGCCGCGAAGGCCGTGACCGCCATCGATGGAAAACGGACTTTCTTGCCGACATATTCGATGGCATTCGCATCGTAGAAGATCAGTGCGAGGAAGCTTAGTGCGGTAAAGACGATTGCCAGCAGGACGGCGGAAAACGACGTGCCAAGAAGAGCGGCTATCACGTCGTCATATCGCACTTCCGATGTGAGACGGTAAATCGCAAACGTCATCATCACGAAGATGAGCGTTATGGCAATGGCCGTCAGATAGGGCCGGTTTCTGGCGAAAAAGCTTTCAACCGGGGATTCTGTAATATCCGTCTCTATAACTTCGCTCTTGTCTGCCATCTACTTTTTCCAGCGCCGGTCCCGTTGGTTGGCGAACCACAGGATTGTGTCGCTAATTCGTTTCGGTTGAGGAAATTTGCTTAGCAGAATTGCGTGACGTGTCGATGTGAAGTTTGTGCAGGTTGTCGCCAGATTTTGACAAATTTAACAGCCGGAATGCAACTTGAAAATGTGGAAGTATCGTCTCCTGCTAAAACATCAATAAATTAAACGCGGCGGTTGCTTGGTGGTGGCATTTAATGCAACTACACGCTCCTTTCGATGGAAGGAGATGCATATGAACATGCCGACTAGAATAGCGATCGCGCTCGTCGTCGCCCTCGTGGCGGGAGGCGGTTACATGACGTTTGATAAGATGCGTGGGGCCGAGTGGGTGGTTTCGCCACAACAGATCGCCGAGGCGCAGGCGAAAGGTCAGACGGGCTATGAATCGCGTCCGGGTACCGTGACGGTGCGGCCGATCCGCAGCGAGACAGCAGACGTACTGCCGATGAAATGGGCGCTGATCGGTCTTATTGCCGGACTTTTTGCGTTTCGTGCCACGGGCAAGAAAAAAGCGGCCAAGGTCTGAGACCTCGCCGCTCTAGACCTCCGGCGCATAGCGCCGGAGTGCAAAACTGGAAGCGTTAAGCGCCCCAGGTTCTTTCCAATACGCCAATCCAGTTGCCGTGGCAGATTTTGGCCAGTGCCTCATCGTCATAACCACCCTTGCGCAGGGCTTCGACCAGCAACGGCAGGTCGCCCGCATCCTTCATGGCGGCGGGAATAGTGGTGCCATCAAAATCCGAACCGAGTGCGACGTGGTCTATCCCGATGCGGTTGACGATATAGTCCACATGGCGGACGAGTTCGTTGAGGTCGGTATCCGGGTTCTTCACGCCGTCCTGGCGCAGGAACAAGACACCAAAGTTGATGCCAGCGAGGCCACCCGTATCGCGGATGGCGTCCAGCTGACGATCCGTCAGGTTGCGGCTGTGATTGCAGATTGCGTAAGCGTTGGAGTGCGATGCCACCAGCGGTGCGTCTGAAATCCTGGCGATATCCCAGAAACCCTGTTCGTTCATGTGTGACAGATCGACCATGATCTTCAGCTCGTTGCAGGTCTTCACCAGCCGCTTGCCTGCATCGGTGAGGCCGGGGCCGATATCCGGTGTCGAGGGGAAACGGAAGGGAACGCCATAAGCGAAGATGTTCGGGCGGCTCCAGACCGGTCCGAGCGTGCGCAGACCCGCCTCGTGCAGAACGTACAGCGCATCCAGATCGGCGCCGATGGCTTCCGCGCCCTCGATATGGAAGACGGAGGCGAATGCGCCTCTGGCCATGGCGCTGCGGATATCGGCGGCCGTGCGGCAGACTTTCAGCGCACCATTGGATTGTTTCTCGGCGCGGAACAGCAGGGCCGCCATGCCAAGCGTGGCTTTCAGCGCATCGGCTTCTGCCGGTGTCGGGAAATCACCGTTGGCATCCTTTTCCATGCTTGGCGACGGCACGTACATGGCGCAGAGGCCGCCGGCGAGGCCGCCTTTTTTTGCACGGGGCAGATCGATATGGCCGACGGTGTCGCCTTCGATCAGAAGTGTTTCGGGGGAGGCGTTGCCCGATTTCCATAACCGCAGAAGTACATCGTTGTGACCGTCGAAGACGGGTACGGTTTTTAGATCGGTCATGGTCATCCTTCGGAAACGGGGTTGCGCGGACGCGCCTGCGGGAGAGTTTTCGGAATTGGTAGAGGAAAGGTCAAGCCGGGAGCAAATGCAATCCGTGCATAGGCTCTGCCAAATTTGGAATTGGTCGTGCCTCGTTGGCTCATGGTAATCGCGGGAAACATAAAAAAAACGACTGGATTGGGGCAAACCCACCATTTTCCGAAAAATAAGGTCCGAAAGGGGATTTTCGATGATTTCAAGACGCAACCTGTTGATTGCCGGCGCTGCCGTTCCGTTCCTGTCCTATGCGCGCATTCCGGCATTTGCCGCGACACCGAAGGACATTCTGGTCGTTGCCCAGCAGCTTGACAATATGACGAGCCTTGACCCGCATGAGGGTTTCGAAGCCGTGGGCGGTGAAATCATCTCCAACATGTATCAGAAGCTGGTGCGCGCCAACCGTGAGGATTCAACCAAGGTCGATCCGGTTATCGCCAAATCCTGGGAAGCCGATGCCGATAGCAAGGTGTTTACCTTCGTGATCGGTGACGATGCGACGTTCGCGAGCGGCGCGAAAGTGACGGCGGAAGACGTTGCGTTCTCGCTGCAGCGCGCCATCAAGATGAACAAGAGCCCGGCCTTCATCATCGGCCAGTTCGGCTTCACGCCTGAAAACGCCGAAACGACCATTGTTGCCGCCGACGACAAGACGGTAAAGCTGACGACGGCAAAGCCGACCGCCATCTCCTTCCTGCTCTATTGCCTCTCCGCCAATATCGGCGCGGTCGTCGAAAAGAAAGCCGTTCTTGCCAATGCTTCCGGTGAAGACCTCGGCAATGGCTGGCTGCAGAAGAATAGCGCCGGTTCGGGCGATTTCATGCTTCAGGCCTGGAAGCCGAGCGAAAGCGTCGCGCTGACAGTCAACCCGAATGGTCCCTATAAGGGCAATATCAAGCGCGTCATCCTGCGTCACGTTACCGATCCGTCTTCCCAGCTTCTGATGCTGCAGAAGGGCGATATCGACATTGCCCGCGACCTGACGTCGGAGCAGCTGCGCACCGTCAAGGACGACGCCAACATCGAGCTGGAGCGTAAGTCCATTGCCTCGCTGGTCTTGATTTCGCTCAACCAGGGCAATGTGAACCTTGCGAAGCCGCAGGTGTGGCAGGCGATCAAGTGGGCGCTGGATTATAAGGGCATGCAGGAAAACATCGTGCCGCTGACGCACGAAATCCACCAGAGTTTCGAGCCGAAGGGCTTCCCCGGCGCCGTCAACGACATTCCATTCCAGCGCGATGTCGAAAAGGCCAAGGCATTGATGGCCCAAGCCGGCCTTGCCGATGGTTTCGAGATTAGCATGGACCATTATTCCGCCCAGCCTTATCCGGATCTGGCGCAGGCTATCCAGGCAAACCTTGCCGATATCGGCATCAAGGTGCGCCTGCAATCGGCCGAAAACCGCCAGGTCCTGACCAAGATGCGCGCCCGCGAACACCAGATGGCGCTCTCCGCATGGGGCACGGATTATTTCGATCCGCATTCCAACGCCGATGTCTTCAACATCAACAAGGACAATGGCGACGACGCCAAGTCGAAGCCCTTCCTGTGGCGTTCGCGCTTCAAGAACGACGACTTTGCCGCCAAGGCGGAAGCCGCGCGTGACGAGAAGGATCCTGCAAAGCGCGTGGAGCTTTATGAAGCCCTGCAGCGCGAGCACATGGAAAACAGCCCCTTCGTGTTCATGTTCCAGACCACGAAGACGGCCGCCTTCCGCAAAGGCGTTTCCGGTTTCGAACTCGGCGTGCTCTCCGAGGGCAATTCCTACCACGATGCGAAGAAAGCGTGACATTGAACAAGCGCGTTAAAAGCATATCGTCGATACTGAGCAGCGTCCTCCTGACGCTGTTCGGTTTGATGATCATCACCTTCATGATCGGGCGCGTCATGCCGGTCGATCCCGTCATCGCGGCGGTTGGCGATAATGCGCCTGAAGACGTCATCGTGCGGGTCCGGGCCGAAATGGGTCTCGACCAGCCGCTGGTCGTGCAGTTCTTCCATTATGTCTCGCAGGTTCTGCATGGCGATTTCGGCAATTCGATCCTGACCCGCAATCCGGTCTGGATCGATATCAAGCGCGTTTTCCCCGCCACATTCGAGCTTGCCACCGCAGCGCTTATCCTCGCTGCACTGATTGGCATTCCGCTTGGTGTCTGGGCCGCCGTGAGGCAGGGCAAGCTCACCGATCAGGTCATCCGCGTCGTCTGCCTCGCCGGTCACTCCGTGCCTGTCTTCATGCTGGCGCTGATTTCGCTGCTGGTCTTTTACGCCACGCTTGGCGTCGCGCCGGGACCGGGCCGGCAGGACATCATCTATGACGGCATGATCACGCAGGTTACCGGCCTGATGACGGTCGATACGCTGCTTGCGGGCGACTGGGACGCCTTTTACGACGCCATCGCCCATATGGTGCAGCCCGTCTGCATTCTCGCCTATTTCAGCATGGCCTATATTACCCGCATGACGCGCGCCTTTATGATCGACGCGCTGAAGGGTGAATATGTCATCACCGCCCGCGCCAAGGGGCTTTCGGCTATGACCGTGATCTGGGGACACGCCTTCCCGACGGTCGCCGTGCAGCTCGTCACGGTTCTCGCGCTCACCTATGCCGGCCTTCTCGAAGGTGCGGTGGTGACGGAAACCGTCTTCAGCTGGCCGGGCCTTGGTCAATACCTCACCGTCTCGCTCATGAACGCGGACATGAACCCCGTCGTCGGAGCAACCCTGTTGATCGGCTTCATCTATGTCGCCCTCAACCTGCTCGCAGACGTGCTTTACAGAGTTATGGATCCTCGCGTTCGATGATGTTAGCTAATTTCAGAAACTGGGCGCTGGATGAAACGCCGCATTCGCGAACACAGGCTGCCTGGGGCAACCGGTATCGCATCTGGCTCAATCTCAAGTCCAACCCGCTGGCGGTGATCGGGCTTACGATCATCGTTCTCTTCATTGCGCTGTCGCTGCTGGCGCCGCTGCTTGCGCCCTACGACCCGGCGACGCAGAACCTCGGCAATCGCCTGGCGTTTCCGAGCGCCGAACACTGGTTCGGCACGGATGAGCTGGGCCGCGACATTCTCTCGCGCATTCTCTATGGCGGCCGTGTCACGCTCGGCATGGTCATTGCTGTCGTCGTTCTCGTGGCACCCATCGGGCTCGCCATCGGCTGTATCGCCGGTTATTTCGGCGGTATCGTCGATACGGTGTTGATGCGGGTGACGGATGTGTTCCTGGCCTTCCCGCGTCTCATTCTGGCGCTCGCCTTCGTCGCGGCGCTGAAGCCGGGTGTCGAAAGCGCCATTCTCGCCATCGCGCTCACCGCATGGCCGCCTTATGCGCGTCTGGCGCGCGCCGAAACGATGACGGTGCGCGGCAGCGACTTCGTCGCAGCCTACCGGCTGACTGGTGCTTCCGCCTGGCGCATCATTGCACGTCACATTGCGCCACTCTGCGTGCCGAGCCTCATCGTGCGCATCACGCTCGACATGAGCTCGATCATCATCACCGCCGCCAGCCTCGGCTTCCTCGGCATGGGCGCGCAGCCGCCTTCGCCGGAATGGGGCGCGATGATTGCGACGGCCAAGCGCTTCATCTTCGAACAATGGTGGGTCGCCACCATTCCCGGCATCGCCATCTTCCTCGTTTCGCTCGCCTTCAACTTCCTCGGCGATGGCCTGCGCGACGTTCTCGACCCGAAGGGACATTGAGCCATGCTGGTCGAAATCGAAAATCTGAAGATCGCTTTCCAGACCCGCACCAGCCGTTTCGAGGCGGTGCGCGGTGTGTCCATGAAGCTCGGCACTGAGAAGCTTGGCATCGTCGGCGAGTCCGGTTCGGGCAAGAGCCTGACGGCGCGTGCGCTGATGAAGCTTCTGCCCTCCAATGCCGATATCCGCGCCGACAAGCTCGCATTCGACGGCATCGACGTGTTGTCCGCCAGCGAAAGGCAGATGCGCCAGATCCGCGGCAAGCGGGCGGGCTTCATCCTGCAGGACCCGAAATATTCGCTGAACCCGGTAAAGACCATCGGCGCGCAGGTGGCTGAAGCCTGGCGCACCCACAAGGGCGGCAGCAAGCGTGCCGCCATGGAAGCGGCCATCGCCCTGCTCGATCAGGTGAAAATCCGCAATCCGCGTCAGGTCGCCTCTTCCTATGCGCATGAGGTTTCCGGCGGCATGGGCCAGCGCGTCATGATCGCCATGATGCTCGCCCCCGATCCGGAATTGCTGATCGCCGACGAGCCGACGAGTGCGCTCGACGCCACGGTGCAGGCGGAAATCCTGCGGCTGATCGAGGAGCTGGTGTCGGAGCGTGGCATGGGCCTCATCCTCATCAGCCACGACCTGCCGCTCGTTTCGCATTTCTGCGACCGCGTCGCCGTCATGTATTCCGGCCGGGTGATGGAGGAGCTGAAGGCTTCCGAACTGCTGAAAGCCGAACATCCCTATACAAAGGGACTTCTGAACTGCATTCCCTCGCTGACGCATCCGCGCGAGCGTCTTCCCGTTCTCAACCGTGATGCAGCGTGGTCCAGCCAATGATCGACGTCGAAAACCTCCGTATCAAGTTCGGTGACCGCGAAGTAGTGAAGGGCGTTTCCTTTTCGGTGGAGAAGGGCGGCAGCTTCGGCATCGTCGGCGAAAGCGGCTCGGGCAAATCCACCATCCTGCGCGCCATGGCCGGGCTCAACGAAAGCTGGGAAGGCCGCATCGCCTTTGCCGGCAAGGATGCCCCTCTGCGTCGTACGCCGGAATTCTTCCGGCAGGTGCAGATGGTGTTTCAGGACCCCTATGGCTCACTGCATCCGCGCCAGACCATCGACCGTATTCTCAGCGAATTGCCTCTGGTGCACGGCATGGACAATATCGAAAAGCGCATTCAGCAGGCTTTGTCCGACGTGGCGCTGCCGCAGGCGGTCCGTTTCCGTTTCCCGCATCAGCTTTCCGGTGGCCAGCGCCAGCGCGTGGCGATTGCGCGGGCGCTGATCGCCGACCCGCAGGTGCTGCTCCTTGATGAGCCGACTTCGGCGCTGGATGTCTCGGTGCAGGCGGAAATCCTGAACCTGTTGCAGGACCTTCGTGCGGCGCGCAACCTCACCTATATTCTTGTGAGCCACAATCTGGCTGTCATTGCGCATCTTTGCCCGCAGGTGGGCGTGATGCTGAATGGCGAGATGGTGGAACAACTGAGCGCGGGTGATCTGCGCGAGGGACGGACGAAACATCCGCATACGGAAGAGTTGCGTAGCTTGAGTATCCGGCTAGAGGAGCCGGCCTGAGGGCTGGGTCGAACGTCTTCCTGTTGATCGAGCGGGCACCGCGCATTTCTTCTCCCCGAGGGGAGAAGGTCGCGGCAGCGGGATGAGGGGGCAAGCTCTCCGAAATCCGGCAACGGTGCCCCCTCATCCGACCCTTCGGGCCACCTTCTCCCCGGTGGGGAGAAGAAACGAGCCGCAACGTCGAGGCTTGTCCATCCATAACTGAGCCGAAAGACGAGATCGAACAATGTCACAGCAACTCGACTGGAACGCCGCGTCAACCCTTTCAGAGGCCTTCGTCTCGCAATGGACAGGCAACGAGCCGGGCGGGGCAGTGATCGGCTTCGATCTCGACGGTATTCGTTTTGCCCATGCCGGCGGCGTCGAGAGCCTTTCGACTTTTGCGCCCTTCACGCCGCAGAGCGTGGTGCGGTATGCCTCCGTCACGAAACACGTTTTCTGCGCGATGGTTCTGGCCCATGCGGATCTGATCGGTCTCGATGATCCGCTCGGCAAACATCTGCCGGAGCTGCAATCGCCGCTGCGCGATGTCACGGTTGGGCAGGCGCTGGATATGAGCGGCGGCCTGCCGGATATGCGCGAGTGCCTCTCGTTGCTTGGCCTTTCCGTCTATACCGAAACGAAGGCCGGACCGCTTCTCGAATACCTGTCCCGGCTGACGCGGCTCAATTTCGATGCAGGCAGCGAAGTGTCCTATTCCAATACCGGTTACCGTCTGGTGGAAGCGGCGCTGGAGCGCCATGGGTTCCGTTTCGACGATTTCGTGCAGCGGTATATTGCTGCGCCGTTCGACGTGTTTCTGAAAGCGCCTGACGTCTGGAACGATCCGGTCAACGGGCTGGTGCCGGGTTACTGGAAGGCTGAAGACAACTGGCAGCTTTCCGCCGCCGGCCTGCATATCTCCGCATCCGGCAGCCTCGCAGGCAGTGCCGATGCGCTGACCCGTTGGTTGCAGGGTCTGATGCGGGGCGAGGGCAGCTTTGCGGGTGTTCTCGGCAGGCTTTCGGCTGAGCGGTCGCTCGCCGACGGGCGGATGAGCGAATATGGCCTCGGTCTGCGCTGGTCGCATCTGGGAGACAGGCGCTTCGTCGGTCACGGCGGTTCGCATCCGGGCTACAAGACCTATTTCCTGCTCGACCCTGAAAATGGCACGGGATTCGTTGTGGTCTCGAACCGCGAGGATACCAACGGTTTCAAAATCGCGCTGGAAAGCATGGCGGCCTTGACCGGCCTGCCTTTGCCCAAGCCGGCCGCCAGCCTGCCGGAAGGCCTTTATGTGACCGAAAGCGGTCCGTGGTGGCTGGAAATCAAGGGCAGCACCTCCACCTTCATCGATGGCGACGACACGCTCTATGAAGATGTCGATGGCTGGGTTTCTTCCCGCTCCGCATCTTCTCCGATGCGTCTCAGGTTAGATTGCGATGCCGTTGTCGGCGAGGCCGGTCATGCCCCCCGCCGTTTCCTGCCTGTCGGAGAACATACGGTGCCGAATGATCTTTCGGGAACATGGCGTTCGGATGAGGGCGCGGAATTTATCATCAGCGGTCCGTCGCTGACGATGGGCATCGGCCCGACGCGTCGCAGCATGCCCTTGAAGGCGCTCGGCAATGGCCGTTTCCTCTTCACGCTGATTGACGGGCCGTGGACGAAGCGGGTCTGCCTCAACCGTCTCAGCAACGACCGGATCGAACTGGTCTCCAGCCGGGCGCGGATGATCGAATATTATCGCAGCCGATAGGTCGTCCGGCCGATCCGGCAATTTGGTCGCAGGTCTGCGTCTTACAGGAGGGTTTCATTCACGCCTCATTGCACCTAATAAAGACGTTTCTGAATAACCGGAAAGATTTTTTGTTGGGAGTGTGAGCCGTGGAAGTCAAATGGCTCGAGGATTTCCTGGCGCTGGCCGGAACGCTCAATTTTTCGAAGGCCGCCGATGAGCGGCATGTGACGCAATCCGCCTTCAGCCGGCGTATCAAGCAGTTGGAGGCCTGGGTTGGCGCGACGCTGGTCGACCGCGCGTCCTATCCGTCGCGGCTGACCGAGGCGGGCGTGAAGTTCGTGCCGGTGGCGCAGGAGACCTTGAAGCAGCTTTATCATGCACGGCGCACCCTGTTGCAGGAAGACGGTGAGGACGCGAAGACCGTGCGGCTGACGGCGTTGCATACATTGTCTTTCACCTTCTTTCCCGATTGGTTGAAACGGGTGAACGAAAAGGCGGGCCCGCTGTTTTCCGTCCTGCGGCCCGACTCCGGCAGCATGGAGGAAAACCTCAATTCGCTGGTGGACGGGCAGAGCGATTTCCTGCTGACCTATGCCCATCACGAAGTGCCGATGCTGCTCGATGCGCAGCTTTTCGAGTTTCGGGTGCTGGGTGCGGAAAAGATCATTCCCGTTTCAGCGCCCGCAAAAGACGGTTCACCGCTGCACGCGCTTCAGCAGGATGCGAAAAAACCCTTCGCCTATCTGGATTATGAAAAAGCGTCGTTCTTCGGGCCGTTATTGCGCGATCTCCTGAGCGCGCGGCTGCCCAAATTCGAGCGGGTGCATGAGGGCAGCATGTCGGTGGGGCTGAAAGCCATGGCGATGGCCGGCTGGGGTGTGGCCTGGGTGCCCGAAAGCCTGATGCGGCAGGAGATGGATAGCGGCGGGCTGGTGCGCGCAGCCGATCCGAGTTTCGACATTTCCGTCGATATCAGGCTCTACCGTTCCAAAGAGAACCGCCGGCCCGTTGTCGAGCGCATCTGGGCGGTTCTCGAAGGTTGATACCTGCTTAAATCGCCGTGCGGCGGGCGTTTTCGAGATAGAGTTCGCGCAGGCGGCTTACCATCGGGCCGGGCTTGCCGTTGCCTACCGGCTTGCCGTCGATCTTCGTGACAGAAACCACGAAGTTGGACGCGCTCGTCAGGCAGGCCTCATCGGCGTTCATGGCTTCCTCCAGCGTGAAGGGCCGTTCTTCCAGCGTGAAGCCGGCCTCCTTGGCCAGTTGCAGAGCAGCAAGGCGTGTGCAGCCGGGCAGAGTCTTGTTGCTGTTACCGCGGGTGATGATTTTCTTGTCTGCAGTGACGATGTAAGCGGTGGAGGACGCGCCTTCGGTCACGAACCCGTCCTCGATCATCCACGCCTCGTCACAGCCTTCGGCCTTGGCGATACGCTTCGCCATGACCTGCGGCAGCAGGCAGACGCTCTTGATGTCGCGGCGTGCCCAGCGCTGGTCGGGAACCGACTTTACGGAGACGCCGGCCTCCTCGACGGGGGTGCCAAGCAGCTTTTTGGCCTGGGTGAACATGACCAGCGTCGGTTTCAGATCGGCGGAGAACAGGAAGTTGCGGTCCTCGGCGCCACGCGTCAGCTGCAGATAGATCATGCCTTCAACGAGATTGTTGTCGGCGATCAGGCGGCGCTCGGCCTCAACGATGTCCTTCGTCGTGACCGGCAGGGCGACGTCGATTTCGCGGGCGCTGCGTTCCAGCCGGGCCATATGCAGATCGCTGTCGATCAGCTTGCCTTCCAGAACCGAGGTGACTTCGTAAATACCGTCGCCGAACAGAAAACCGCGGTCGAAGATGGAAAGGCGGGCGTCCGCTTCGGGCAGAAATTCGCCGTTGACGTAAACGATGCGGCCGGATGGGCTGGTCATGGAAACTCCGTCTGGAAGGTCAGGCTGAAAGAAGGGTTTTAAGGGCGTCGATGGAAATGGCCTCGACCGTGGACACCTTGCCGGTGCCGGCATTGAAGCCCGTGGTCGTGGTTGCTGTGCAGAGCGAATTGAGGATCGCTTCCTCCGTTGCCTCTATCGCGGCTTCGAAAAGCGGTGAAATCGCATCGTTGGAGAGCTCAGGGTAGTCCGTCACGGCCTTGCGGCGCGCCGGCGTGCGGCGAAGCCGCTCATCGGTGGAAAATGCCAGCGCATAATCGCCGGAGCCATTGCTGAGCGCGGCACCCGTGCGGGCAAGTCCGCCGAAGCTTCTAGCCGCCAAGCGCTTCAGATTGCGGGAAGAGAGCGGCGCATCGGTGGCGATAATGATGACGATCGAGCCATCCTTGTCCTTATGATCAGGGCTGACATAGGGCTTGCCGCAGACCAGCAGATGCCCGCCGTAATTGGACTGTACGAGAATGCCGAGCGTGTAGGTCTCACCGGAAATGGCGACCAGACGGGAGGCGGTGCCGATACCGCCCTTCATACCGAAGGCCACCGTGCCGGTTCCGGCGCCAATGCTGCCCTCGGCGACTGGGCCTGTAGTGGCGTTTTTTAGCGCGGCCGAAATTTCTTCAATGGTCGGGCGGCCGGCGCGGATGTCGTTCAGGCGGGAATCGTTGGTCTCGCCGACGACGGCATTGATAGAGACGACCTTTTCATTACCCGGCTGTGCCAGAGTATGGTGGTTGATCGCTTCGATGGCCCGGCCTGTCGCCAGCGTATTGGTGAGGATGATGGGTGTTTCGAGTTCGCCGAGTTCCTCGATCTGGGTCGAGCCGGCAAACTTGCCGAAGCCGTTATAGGCGGCGAAGGCAGCGGGCACCTTGTCCTGAAACAGATTGCCGCCATGCGGCAGGATCGCGGTTGCGCCGGTGCGTATTTTGTCTCCTTCGATGACGGTCGAATGGCCAACGGCTACGCCCGCGACATCGGTGATGGCGTTGAGCGGGCCGGTTTCGAAATGGCCGGGCCGGAAACCGATATCGCGCAGTCTCGGGCGGGTCGTCTGATGCATCGGGTGATCACTTTTGCGGAATGCAGGCTAAATGTAAAACGAGCGCGGCTTGCAAAAAGCTTTGCTCTGACTTGACGTTAGCCTAGTTCGCCGGGAAACGGCATCGCAAAAATGGAATAGTTTCATGCGGGCATTGGATGCCCTCAGGAGGCGCGTAGCGCGGGTTCGCCTTCACGCTCTAGCCATTGCCGCATCGCGTCTTCCGTCTCTTCGCGCGTCGGTGCGCCGGCCCGGCCACCAAAGACTGTGCATTTGAGCGCGGCAGCAACGGAGGAGAGGCGGATGGCGGCGCGGCTTTCCATGCGTTCCGCCATCGCAAGTGCAAACGTGCCGTGGAAGATATCGCCCGCCGCCAGCGTGTCCACTGCTTCGACCTGCATCGTTGACTGGAAATGCACCGTGGGATCACCGGCTTCCGTCCACCAGCAGCCTTGCGGACCGGCGGTGACGGCGAGGAAGGTCTGCGGATAGCGGGCATGCAGCACCGGCAGCATGTCTTTCATCGTTTCAAGCCCTGTCAGCCGGGCGGCGGCGGGTTCGGAAAAGACGATATGGCTCGCGGCTGGCGCAAGCTTCTCGAGGATTTCGACGGGTGCAACGTCGCCGTCCAGAATGGCGGGTTTGCCCAGCGTGCGTGCCACATTCAGCACATCCAGCGCCAGCTCCGGCCAGCGAACATCAACCAGAACGGCATCAAAGGGGGCAATATCCTCCGGAGTACAGGACCGCTTCTTCTCGTGCAGCCGCTGATCGTAGAACGGCACGATCAGCCGTTCTCCCCTGTTATCGATGATGATCGTTGACAGGGCCGAGCGTGCGCCGGCTGCGACCGTCGTGCCGCTCGTGTTGATGCCGCTTTCGTTGAGATCGCGAAGGATACGGCTTCCGGTTTCGTCGTCACCAACAGCGCCCCAGAGGCTGGCGCGCCCGCCCATGCGATGCACGGCATAGGCAGCACTTGACGCCATGCCTTCGGCGATCTGCAGCATCTCATAGGGCAGGACCTTGCCTTCCCCCTTTGGCATGTCATGCACACGAAACAGGGTGTCCAGCACGGCGGCACCCACGCAGAGCACATGCTTGCTGGCCGGTTCCCTCACCATTCTCTTCGCTCCTGCCGTGTTCAGATGCGCTTGCCGCTGTCCTTGTCGAACAGATGCACCGTTGCCGGATCGATGGCAATGTGGATCGTATCGCCGAAGCGGACATTGAGGCGCTCGCGGAACAGGCAGGCGATATCGTCACCCTTGCAATTCAGCTTGGCATAGATTTCCGAGCCGGTGCCTTCGACCAGTTCCACCCGGCCTTCGATGCCGGTCTCGGCAGCGCGGATATGCTCCGGCCGAACGCCGTAGACGAGATCGCGACCGCCCAGCTTGCCGATATCGGCATGGGCGGGCAGCGGCAAGCTGAGGCCCTTCGCCGTGCGGAACACACCTTCCTCCACCCGGCCGCGAATGAAGTTCATGGCGGGCGAGCCGATGAAGCCGGCAACGAAGAGGTTGGCGGGGTTGTCGTAAAGCTCCAGCGGCGCGCCGATCTGCTCGATGACGCCATCATGCAGCACCACGATCTTGTCGGCCATGGTCATGGCTTCCACCTGGTCGTGGGTGACGTAAATGGTTGTCGTGCCGATGCGCTGATGCATGGCCTTGATCTCGCCGCGCATCTGCACGCGCAGCTTGGCGTCTAGGTTGGAAAGCGGCTCATCGAACAGGAAGACCTGCGGGTCGCGCACCAAAGCGCGGCCCATGGCGACACGCTGGCGCTGACCGCCAGAGAGCTGGCGCGGATAACGGTCGAGCAGTTTTTCCAGCCCCAGAATGGCGGCCGCCCGGTCCACCTTGGCCTTGGTTTCCTCCGGGCTCATCTTCTTCAGTTTCAGCGCAAAGCCCATATTGTCCTTGACTGTCATATGCGGATAAAGCGCGTAGTTCTGGAAGACCATGGCGATATCGCGGTCGCGGGCGGGCAGGTGGCTGACCTCGCGTGGCCCGATGTGGATTTCGCCATCGCTCAGCTCTTCCAGCCCTGCAATCATGCGCAGCAGGGTGGATTTCCCGCAGCCGGAAGGGCCGACGAGCACGACAAATTCGCCATCCTTGATGTCGATATCGATGCCGTGGATGACGTTGACCGCGCCAAAGCGCTTCTGGACGTTTTGAATATTGACCGGTGCCATGTGCAGGTTCCCGTATTTCTTTGTTTGATGGTTCAGCCGCCCTTGACGGCGCCGGCGGTAAGGCCCGCCACGATCTGTTTCTGTGCGAACATGGTGAGCAGCAGCACTGGCAGCGTCACAATCAACGCGGCTGCGGCCAGCGGACCCCAGCTCACCTGTTCGAAGGAGAGCATGTTGTAGACCGCGACCGGCAGGGTGCGCGTTTCACGGCTGGCCAGCACGATGCCGAAGACGAAGTTGTTCCACGAAAAGATGACCGCGAGGATGAAGGAGACGACGATGCCCGGCTTGGCAATCGGCAGCGCCACCAGCCGGAACACCTGCCAGGAAGATGCGCCGTCGATGCTTGCGGCCTCTTCCAACTCCTTCGGCGTCGTCTCGAAATAACCGATCATGATCCAGACGACGATCGGCACCGTCACGACAAGATGGATGATGATTTGCGGCCAGAGCGTGCCGAGCAGGTTCAGCCATTGGAACAGCAGGAACAGCGGAATGAGGAAGGAGAGACCGGGCGTCATGCGGGCGATCATGATCACGACGGCGGATTTTTCCGCCTTCAGCCTTGCAATGCCGTAGCCGGCGGGAACGCCGATGACGAGCGCCAGAATGGTGGCCGCCCCTGTCACGAGAACCGAATTCCAGAAATAGAGGAAGAAATTGTTCTCTTCGAACACCTTCACATAGTTCGACCAGGCGAAACGTTCAGGAATGAGGATCGGTGGATAAGCGCCGTTGTCGATTTCATATTTCAGCGACAGCGAGATCATCCAGATGAAGAACAGGATGACCGGCGAAATCATCACCAGCGCCACGAAGAACAGGCCGAGCCGGTCGAGATTTCTGCGTTTCAGGATTTTTGCGGACATCAGCGATCCTCCATCTCGTTCCATTGCGACCGCTGGCGCACCATCAGAAGCACGAAGGAAAGCGCCACGATGATGATGAAGAAGACGACTGCCATGGCCGAGCCGTAACCGATGTCGTAATAAGCAAACGCCGTATTGTAGAGGTAGATGTTGATGGTTTCCGATGCGGTGCCGGGTCCGCCCTGGGTCATCGCATAGATGATGTCGAAGCTCTTGACGGCATCGATGGAGCGGATGATGACGGCGATCATCAGGAACGGCGCGATCATTGGCATGGTGAGATAACGGAACTTCTGCCAGGCATTGGCGCCGTCGATCTCGGCGCTCTCATAGGGTTCGCGCGGAACGGCGGCGAGACCGCCGAGCACGATCAGCATGACGAGCGGCGTCCATTGCCAGGTTTCGACAAGGACCAGCGAGGGAATGACCGTCGACTGATTATAGATCCACTCCAGCGGGCCAATGCCGATGAAAGACAGGAGATAGTTCAAAACGCCAAGTTGCGGGTGGAACATCATTGTCCAGACCAGCGCGATGGCGACCGGGGTCGCCATCATCGGCATGACAAAGACGCCGCGCAGAAAACCACGCAGCGGAAACTGCGCATCGAAAACCAGCGCCGCCAATGTTCCGAGAAACAGCGGGGCAACGACCGACAGCACGGTATAAACGAGCGTATGCCACAGCGATTCCCAGAATCTTGCGTCGCTGGCGAGCCTGACGTAGTTCTCGAAACCGATAAAGCTCTGCTCCTGCCCGAGCGTCCAGCGATGCGCGCTCATCCAGAGGGTGAAGACCCATGGAAAAACGATAACCGCTGAAATGACGACAAGTGCCGGTACGACGAAGGGCCAGTAGTTGGGAGCAAGCCTTGCCGGCCTGCTCCCTTCTTTGCGGCTGACGCCTGTCTTGGTGTTTTCGATGCTCACGGAGGCCATTATCCCTCGCTACGCGCCAGAACGGGTGTGAACTGTTCCGTCGCCTTCTTGAGTTCGGCTGCTGGATCCGCGCCGCCGATCATATTGGTGAGGCCGACGCCGTAGATGTCGCGGAATTCCGTCACCGGAATGATGACGGGAAGCGCAAGCTGCGAGACCTTGCCGGAACCGACGACCGCGTCCAGCCAGGCGGCCGGCATCTTGACGCCCTCGCGGACCTTCTGGTCTTCGAGGATGGACTGGCGGAACGGAACGCCTGCACCCGCCTGCAGCAGTCGCGCACCCATTTCATGCGAAATCGCCCATTGGCAGAAGAGGTAGGCGGCTTCCTTCTTGCTGCTGGCTTCGACGACGCCGAGGCCATCACCGAACGTGCCCGCTGCCTGGCTTGCCGGGCCCTTCGGCATGACGCCATAACCGACCTTGCCGACGACACGGGATTTTTCCGGGTTCTCGATCGGCGGCGCAAAACCGACGCCATCGAACCACATGCCGATCTTGCCCTGCAGGAATGCCGACTGTGCTTCCGCCCAGTTGAAGCCGGAAACGCCGGGAGGGGCGGCTTTCGTCATCAGGCGCTGATAGAGCTTTGCCGCTTCAACCGCCTCCTTGGATTCAGTGTTGACCTTGCCATCGACGATCGGCTTTGCGCCGTATCCGAGCATCAGCGAGGTCCAGACCGGTGTATTGGCGTTCTTGAGGCCACGCGCCACGAAACCATAGGTGTTGGTGGAGGGATCGGTGATCTTTTCCGCCGCCGTTACCAGTTCCTCGAAAGTTTCAGGGTATTTCAGCCCCTTGGCTTCGAAGAGCTCCTTGTTCCAGTAGACGATCCAGTAATCCACCGAGAAGGGCAGCGAACGCAGCACGCCGTCGCTGTCCTTGGCGAACAGCATCCCGGCCTCGGCAAAGTCTTTCTCAACGAGCGACGGATCGGTCAGCGAGGGGTCTTTCAGGAAGCCGCTGATATCGGCCAGCCACTTGCCTTTTTCGAACTGGCGCTTCTGCACGTGGTAGCTCAGATGCACCACATCGAAGCTCGGCTTGCCCGAGGAAAGTTCGATGACCACCTTCTGACGCTGCTGCTGTTCCGGCGTTGCTTCGGCATTGACCTTGATGCCGGTCAGCTCCTCGAATTCGCCGAGATATTTGATCAGCGTTTCGCTGCGCGGGCTTTTGACGAGGTTGACCTCAAGCGTCGTGCCGGCGTGTTTTTTCCAGTTCACCGCCGCCGATGCCGGTCGAATGCCAAGCACCGCGCTGCTGCCAAGCGCGGCCGTACCGGCAAGAAACCCGCGGCGCGTCGGGTTGAGCAACCAATTCGTCATGTCCAGTTCTCCTCCTTGTGCCGGAATTCTCCTCACCCCGGCTTGCTACATTTTATACCGCCAGCGCCCTGTCCCTTGCGTTGCGGATATGGGCGGTCAGCCGCTCCACGGCGTCTTCTGCGGATCGCCTCTCGATGGCTTCGAGAATGGCGAGATGTTCTTTCATCACCGACTTCACATGACCGGCGATGCGAAAGCGCTCCTGATTGATGAGGCGCATCTTGATGGAATTGACCCGGTAGGCATTCGAGATGATCGAATTGCCGAGCGCATCGATGAAAGCATCGTGCATGCCCCAGTCCACCTGTTGCGCGTGCTGCTCCAGTTCGGGCGACTCTCCACCGTTTTCAGCCGCTTCGGCGACATCACGGTGCTGTTTCAACAGTTTGGCAATAGCTGCGTCTGAGGCAGAACGGGTGAACAGCGCCACGGCTTCCTTTTCGAGGAAGATGCGGAACTGAAACGCTTCGCGGATGAGGTTGATGTCGATGTGGGCGACCTGCAATCCCCGCTGCGGCACGGTCTTGATCAGACCTTCCGCCTCCAGCCGCGGAATTGCCTCCCGGATTGCACCGAGCGGCAGACCCGTCAGCTCCACAAGGCGGCGCTGCGAGATGAATTGCCCCGGACGAACATCACGCGAGAGAAGGTGATGCGTAAAGCTCTCATACGCCCGTTCCCGCAATGTCTGTTCGCCAGTATCGTCCATGCTCAACCTTTTAGCTCCGTTCAGGCGGCCTGTTTGCGAAACAGCGCGTCGAATGCACCTTCGATCTGCCGCCGGCCTTCAGCCGAAATGGCGACGAGGGGCGCGCGCACATCCGACCAGATCGCTTCCCCCGTCGTGTGTGATACCAGCACCTTGACGGCTGGTGTAACCGGGAATTTCAGAAGTTCCACAACAAGATCGACAATGCGTGGGTCGTCCTTGCCATCAACGGCCATGGCGCGCACTTCCTGTGTGAGGAAGTTCGCAACGCCTGATATCGCACCTTGACCGCCGAGGCGCACGCCTTTCGCCAGATCGCGCTCATCGCCGATCAAGATGGCGAGGTCACCGTGTTCTTTCAGCAAACGCTCGGTGTGGCTCCAGTTGCCGGAGGAATCCTTGACGCCGGTGACGATGCCCGGAAACGCCGCCTTCAGCCGTCCGACCAACTCGACCGACAACGTCACCATGGTTACGGACGGTATGTTGTAAACGAGAATGTCCCGCGCATCTTTGCCGATCTTGGCGAACACCGCCGAGAACCAGGCAAACAGGCCGTCATCGCTGACATTCTTGAAATAGGAGGGTGGCGCGAGCAGAATATTGCGGGCGCCCGCTTTCAGCGCTTCGGCCGACTGATCGGCCGCGTCTTCGATGGAATCCACCAGAACGCCGGTGACGATGCTCGACGGGGCAATGCCTGCTTCGACGAAGCGTGAGAGAATGACCTGCCGCTCGCGGCTCCCAACCGAGCACCCTTCACCTGTCGTGCCGAAGAGTGTCACGCTGTCGCAGCCGTTGGACAGGCAACGGCGGGCATGGGCGATCATGGCATCGATATCGACCGTTCCGTCCGTTGTGAAAGGGGTTGTCAGGGCTGCCGAAAGGCCGAATTTCTGGGTCAATTAAAATGCTCCTCCAAGGTGACTACGAATTGATGGCATACTGACATGTTAGTTGTAAAGAGGTAATTGCATGGCGATTGTTCGGATTTTTTGGCGCTGCAAATTTGCTGTGAAGATCTGGGGGCTTTGCTCTGGCCGGGCATGTCCAGAAGGATTTTCGTGGTTTACACAATCGTCGATTTTGCCGCGTCTGTCCCTCCCGTTGCCTTTGCGCGAGGTCAGGAGATGTGCGAAAATAAAATTTGACTGTTGGAGTAAAGATTTTTATCAGGCAGTCTGAATATAGGGATAAAGGGACGATAATCATGACCATTGCGGGGAAGGCAGCGCCTGTGGACCAGATCGAACAGAGCCGCGTCAAGCGCCTGAAGGCGGCGACGCGCGACGCGCATGGTGGTCTTGATAGCTTCATCATGGCTGCCAAGCCGTTCGAGAGCCGGGAGAACTTCGGCAAATTCGTGGAAACGCAGTATCTTTTCCATCGCGATCTCGATGTCTTCTTCGCAAATGAAACGCTTGACGGCCTGCTTCCCGACCTGAAAGGGCGCCGTCGTCTCGCCATGATCGAGCAGGACCTTGCCGATCTCGGCCTTGCCATTCCGGAAACCGGGGCTGCCCGTTTCACCGATGAAACGCCATTCGATCTGCCGCAGGCGATGGGCTGGCTCTATGTCGTGGAGGGCTCCAATCTCGGTGCCGCGTTCCTGCTGAAAGACGCTGCCAAGCTCGGCCTTGGTGAAGAATTCGGTGCGCGGCATCTGGCCGGCGCACCGGAAGGACGCGGCCTGCACTGGCGCACTTTCACTGCCGCACTGGATGACATTTCGCTGACCGTTGAAGAGGAAGAGCGGGTTATCGCGGGTGCCGAGGCGGCATTCCGGGCAGTGCATGCCTATGCCCAGCAGCGGATGGATTGAGGTTTTGGCATAACTGCGCGGTCGTTGTCCTCATCGGGCAGAAATGCCCCCTCGCGCGTGCGCATTTGATTGAGTCTTAACTCCCTACCGCCGTCACCACGGACTTGATCCGGGTCCAGTGCGATCAAGTCCTTGATCGCAAAAGATTCTATTTACCGCGCAGACGCGCCGTGGCTGGATGCCGGATCGGGTCCGGCATAACGGAGGAGAGCCTTCGAATTTTTAGATCGGTCTGCGATTGCCGTGAAGGTCGCCCACCTTCGACGTATCGCCCTCAATATATGCTGAATAAACAGGCAAGTATTTTTACCAAATGATAAAAAATTTGCCTTTCGGTCAGGGCTCAATCTCTCTCGAAATTTTATCCATTTGATAAAATTATTTTATTTGGTCTGGCACAGAACCTGCTACTCTTTTGTCAAGTCAGGAGGCACCTGACGTCAAAAAGGGAACAGTAAAATGGAAGTTGGTGTTTTTATCCCGATCGGGAACAATGGATGGCTTCTTTCCGAAAACGCGCCGCAATACAAGCCGAGCTTCGATCTCAACAAAGCGATCACGCTAAAGGCCGAGCAATATGGTTTCGACTTTGCGCTGTCGATGATCAAGCTGCGTGGCTTCGGCGGCAAGACCGAGTTCTGGGATTACAATCTGGAATCCTTCACGCTGATGGCGGGGCTGGCCGCCGTCACCTCCAAGATCAAGCTGTTCGGCACCGCCGCCACGCTGGTCATGCCGCCGGCTATCGTTGCGCGCATGGCAACCACGATCGATTCCATTTCCGGTGGCCGTTTCGGCATCAACCTGATCACCGGCTGGCAGCGGCCGGAATATAGCCAGATGGGCCTCTGGCCGGGTGACGATTATTTCGGCGATCGTTACGAATATCTCGGCGAATATACGACTGTGCTGAAAGAGCTGCTGACGGAAGGGCAGTCGGATTTCAAGGGCAAGTTCTTCCAGATGGACGATTGCCGCATGAAGCCGGTGCCGCAGGGTGATGTGAAGCTCATCTGCGCCGGTTCTTCCAATTCCGGCATGGCGTTTTCGGCCAAATTCGCGGATTACAGCTTCTGCTTTGGCGTGGGCGTCAATACGCCGAAGGCCTTTGCGCCCACTAACGAGCGCCTGCTGGCGGCAACGGAAAAGAGCGGCCGCGAGGTTAAATCTGTTGTGCTGACGATGGTGCTCGCCGAGGAAAAATCCGAGGATGCCTGGGCGAAGTGGGAGCATTACAAGGCTGGCGCGGATCAGGACGCAATCAAATGGCTTGGTCTACAAAGCGCCGTCGATACCAAATCCGGCTCCGACACCAATGTCCGGCATATGTCCAACCCCGTATCTGCGGTCAATATCAATATGGGAACCTTAATCGGCTCTTATGAGGAAGTGGCGGCAATGCTGGATGAAATGAGCGAGGTGCCGGGAACGGGCGGCGTGATGCTGACCTTCGATGATTTCCTCGAAGGGGTCGAGAAATTCGGGAAATATGTGCAGCCGCTGATGAAGAGCCGCGCGCATGTTCAAGCGGCACTGGAGGCAGCGGAATGAGCGAAGCCGTCGTGGCGGGTTACAAGGGCCCGGAAACTCGCTCGCAAAGCGTCACGCTGCCTGCAAGGCCGGAGCCGATCACACTGAAACCCAGCGAGACCGCCGTTGTTGTGGTCGATATGCAGAACGCCTACTCAACCGAGGGCGGTTATGTCGATCTTGCCGGTTTCGATATATCAGGGGCGAAGGGGACCATCGCCAACATCAAGAAGACTTTGAATGCGGCGCGGGCGGCAGGCGTTCAGGTCATCTATTTCCAGAATGGCTGGGACAAGGACTATGTCGAGGCCGGCGGGCCTGGTTCGCCCAACTGGCACAAGTCCAATGCGCTGAAGACCATGCGCAAAAGGCCGGAACTGCAGGGCCAGCTGCTCGCCAAGGGCACATGGGACTACGCCATTGTCGATGAGCTGCAACCGCAGCCCGGCGATATTCTCGTGCCGAAAACGCGTTACAGCGGTTTCTTCAACACCAATATGGATAGCGTGCTGCGCGCGCGTGGCATCCGCAATCTGGTCTTCGTCGGCATCGCCACCAATGTCTGCGTGGAAAGCTCGCTGCGCGATGCCTTCCACCTCGAATATTTCGGGGTGATGCTGGAGGATGCCACGCATCATCTGGGGCCGGACTATATCCAGCAGGCGACGGTCTATAATGTCGAGAAATTTTTCGGCTGGGTCGCCACCGTCAATGATTTCTGCGGCGTCATTTCGCAGGCCGCACCCGTCAGCGCTTGATTTCAACATAAGAGGAGAACGAAATGCCGAAAAAGATCGTCGTGCCTGCGGGTACCAGCAAACCCATCGCTCCCTTCTCGCCAGGCACCCTTGCCGATGGCGTGGTTTACGTGTCCGGCACGCTGCCCTTCGACAAGGACAACAATGTCGTGCATGTGGGCGATGCCAGCGCGCAGACCCGCCATGTTCTGGAAACCATCAAGTCGGTCATCGAAACCGCGGGCGGCACGATGGAGGATGTGACCATGAACCACATCTTCATCACCGACTGGGCCAATTATCAGGCCGTCAACACGGTCTATGCCGAATATTTCCCCGGCGACAAGCCAGCGCGCTATTGCATCCAGTGCGGCCTCGTGAAACCCGATGCGCTGGTGGAAATCGCCACCGTCGCCCATATCGGCAAATAGGCGAAAAGCAGATGATGCATTTCGAGGTTCATGGTCGCACCGATGCCGAGGCAACCACTATCCTGCTGTCCTCGGGCCTTGGCGGATCCGGTGCCTATTGGGTACCGCAGATCGAGGCTCTTTCCGGCCATTTCCGGGTCGTCACCTATGATCATCGCGGCACCGGCAGGACCGGCGGCGAGGTGCCGGAGGATGGCGGCATTTCCGCCATGGCAGATGATGTGCTGGAAATTGTCTCGGCCCTGAACCTCGAAAAATTCCACCTCATGGGACATGCCCTCGGTGGCCTGATCGGCCTCGATATCGCGCTGCGCCGGCCCAGCCTTATCGACCGGCTGGTGCTGATCAACGCGTGGAGCAAGGCCGATCCGCATTCCGGGCGCTGCTTTGACGTGCGGATCGAGCTTTTGGAGAAATCCGGTGTCGAGGCTTTTGTCAAAGCGCAACCGCTGTTCCTTTATCCGGCGGCGTGGATGTCGGACAATCAGGAGCGGCTGGCGCGGGACGATGCGCATGGCGTCGCGCATTTTCAGGGCAAGGAAAATGTGCTCCGGCGTATCGCCGCGCTTCGGACCTTCGATGTGGACACACGGCTTGGCGAGATAGGGAATCCGGTGCTGGTGGTGGCGACGAAGGACGATCTTCTGGTGCCCTATACGCGCTCGTTGCGTCTTGCCGACGGTTTGCCGCAAAGCGAGCTTTGCCTTTTCGATTTCGGGGCTCACGCGGTCAATATTACCGAGCCCGACCTTTTAAATACGCGGCTGCTGCAGTTCCTTTTGCCCGCCGACGCGACAATCTGACAGGAATTTAAAGCACGATGACGAAAGCACTCGATGATGCAGCACTCGCAGCACTTTTTACCGAAGCACGCACCCACAATGGCTGGACGGACGATCCGGTCAGCGATGAAACGCTGAAAGCGCTTTACGACCTGGTCAAGATGGGACCGACGTCGGCCAATTGCTCTCCAGCGCGTTTCGTTTTCGTGCGCAGCGCCGCAGCGAAGGAAAAGCTGCGGCCGGCACTCTCTTCGGGTAATCTCGAAAAGACGATGGCGGCTCCCGTGACCGTCATCGCAGCGATCGATGGCGAATTTTATGAAAAGCTGCCGGAGCTGTTTCCCCATGCGGATGCGCGTTCTTGGTTTACAACCAGCCCTGCCGTGTCCGAAGAAACAGCCTTTCGCAACGCAACGCTTCAGGCCGGATATCTGATCCTCGCCGCCCGCGCGTTGGGGCTGGATACTGGTGCCATGTCCGGTTTCGACAAGGGCAAGGTGGATGCGGCTTTTTTTGCCGGCACGACGTGGAAATCCAATTTCCTGATCAATCTTGGCCATGGTGATCCGTCGAAGCTTTTCGGGCGTCTGCCGCGTCTTGCCTTTGACGATGCCTGCGTGCTGGCTTGATAGGCTGTTAAGAAAGGATGGGTTAGATGCAGATGATGTCTCTTGAAAGGGAAGCGGGTATGGAGACGAAGACTGCAGAGCAGCGCAGCCAGGATTACAGAAATGCGATGGCGCGGCTTGGTGCGGCGGTCAATATCGTGACCACTGACGGGGCTGCAGGCCGCGCGGGATTTGCCGCGACTGCCGTTTGCAGCGTTTCCGACAATCCGCCCACGCTTCTCGTCTGCCTCAACCGCAATTCATCCGCTTATAAGGTGGTAAAAGCTAACGCGGTTGTCTGCGTCAATACGCTTGCTGCGCATCACGAGGTGCTGAGCACGCTTTTCGGCGGCAAGACGCCGGCGGAGGAACGCTTTGCTGCTGGCAGCTGGGGCTTGCTTGAAACCGGCGCGCCGGTTCTCAAGGACGCGCTTGTCTCTTTCGATTGCCGTATCCGCGAGGCCCATGACGGCGGCACACATGATATTCTGATCTGTGATGTCGTTGATATGAAGATCAACGATGGCGACGAAGCGTTGATGTATTTCAACCGGCGCTATCGCATGCTGTGAAGCGCTGATCGGTTCGGGTCTTGCCCTGACCAGACAAGACCTATGCGAGCAACCCGCGCATGATCAATTCAAGGTGAATATTAAGAACTGCCTGTCGGTCGAGGCTACGCCGGTCGTTAAAAATCAGCCGAAAGACTAAAGTCCCGACCATAGGCGACGCCACGACCTTGCAGAGTTCGGGCGGATTGGCCCGGAATCTTTTTTTTGCCACGCCATCCTCCAGGATGGCGTTGATGCGCTGGAAAACCGGCTCCATCATCGTATCATGATGCTGGTCGATGAGGTCCGGAAATTTCGCCCCCTCGGCGAGGATCAGGCGGAACAGCTCCCGCATTTTCTTGTTGTCGACAAGCGCGTCGAACAGAAATTCCAAAAGCAGTCGAAGCGCTTCGACAGGGTCATCAGAGGTTTGTGAGTAGGCGTTGAAGGCCTGCTGGAATGGCTGAGACGCATGCCGAACCATGGCCTCGAAGAGTGCCTCCTTCGTTTCGAAATAGACGTAGACAGTTCCTTTCGTGACACCCACGCGTTCAGCGATGTCCTCCACCCGGGTGGCGGCAAATCCTGTTTTGGTGAATTCCTCGAATGCGGCATCGAGAATTTGCAACGGACGTTGTATCTTCTGTTCAGCGCGTGTCAGTTTTGCTTTTGCCATGGCCCGGGATTCCTATGTTTTGGCGCGTGCCCTTCTGTCCGTCGCATTGGCGGAAATGAGAGATCAGTGCCTACAGCACCGGCGTAAAAACCGGAATGGATTTTTGCCAAGCTGCTCATTCGACACCATTAAGGACGGGTGCTGACGCACTCGCGGGCGTGTGCGGGGCGAACAGGAGAGTCCTTCGGAGGTCCGGTTTGATGGTGTGCAGACAACCGATCTACGGTACAAGAATTTCATTGACTATTCGGTTAGTCAAATATTATAGGACGATGCGAAGATCAAGAGGTCACCATGAAAACCATTCTCATCGCGGCGGCGCTCGGCGGCATTTTCGCCCTCTCGGCCTGCAGCAACGAAGAGCCGCCTTCCAAAAAACCACTGCGCACGGTGGACGTGGTTGTGGCTGAAAAGAAGCCCGTGGATCGCGGTAGCCTTATCACGGGCGAAGTGAGGGCGCGGGTTCAGACGGATCTGTCTTTCCGGGTCAGTGGCAAGATAATCGAGCGCCTTGTGGATGTCGGTACCAGGGTCAAGACAGGGCAATTGCTGGCCCGTATCGATCCTGAAGAACAAAAGGCTGATCTCGACGTCGCGCTTGCCAACCTCCAATCTGCCGAGGCGCAGCAGACGCAGGCTAAATTGGCCTTCGATCGGCAACAAAGCCTCTTCAAGACGCAGGTGACATCGCGTTCGGCGGTGGACAAGGCCCAGGAAACTCTGCTCACGGCGCAGGGTGCCGTCAGATCTGCACAGGCGCAGTTGGATACGGCGCGGGATGCGCTGTCGTATACTGAGCTTCGAGCCGATGCAGACGGTGTGATTACGGCGCGCAACGTCGAAGTGGGTCAAGTGGCGCAGGCAGCCCAGCTCGTCTTCACGCTGGCGCATGACGGGCCGCGCGATGCGGTTTTCGATGTCTATGAATCCCTGTTCCTAGAGCGCGATATCAACAATCTCGTCGATGTCAGTCTTCTCTCGGATCCTGCCCGCACGATTGAGGCGCCGGTGCGGGAGATTTCGCCGACGATCGACCCCGACAATGGCACGATAAGGGTCAAGGTCGGGCTGAATGGTGACATGACAATGCCGCTCGGTGCTCCCGTCTCCGGTCATTTCCGCTTCAAACAGGTCGACGCGATCGAGCTGCCATGGTCTGCGATGACGTCGCAAGAGGGTTCTCCAGCCGTCTGGGTGGTCGATCCGCGGTCGCAGGAGGTTGATATGCGGCGTGTTGAGGTCGCCGATTACGAGACCGGCCAGTTTGTCGTCGCTGAGGGGCTTAATCCCGGCGATCTCGTCGTCACCGTTGGGACCAAGTTCCTCCGCGCTGGTGAAAAGGTCGCCTATGAAAAGGGGCAAGCACAATAATGTTCAGGATATACAAAAGCTTGTTGTTGGGAGCCGTGGTAATTGCCGTTTCCTCCTGCCAGGAACAGCAGGAAGCCGCCGCTGAGCCACCGCGTCCGGTACTTTCCGTCGTCGTGGAAGAGAAGCCAGCGGATGCGCTGCGGCTGACCGGTACGGTTGAACCGCGCATCCAGACAAATCTCGGTTTCCGTGTTCTGGGACGCATCATCGCCCGCAACGTCGATGTCGCCGATCTGGTCAAGAAAGGCGATGTCGTGGCCTCGATCGATCCGCTTGCCCTTGAGCTTGCGGTGAAGAGTGCTCAGTCCGATCTTTCCAATACGGAAGCGCAACTCGCCAATGCGGTCACGACAGAACAGCGCCAGCGCGTGCTGGCCGAAGCCCGAAGCGGCACGGAAGCGGCGTTGGAAGAAGCCGAACAGGCGACCCGCACTGCCAATGCCGCCGTCGCCAAGGCCCGGGCCAATCTCGATAAGGCCGAGGAACAGCTGGGTTATGCGCAATTACGTGCTGAATTCGACGGCGTGGTCACGGCAACGGCAGGTGAGATTGGCCAGGTCGTCTCCGCCGGTCAGACTGTCGTGACCATCGCCCGCCCGGAGGTGCGCGATGTGGTGGTCGACGTTCCACAATTTGCAGCCCAGCGACTGGAGATCGGCTCCGTCTTCGATATCGCCCTGCAACTTGATCCAAAAATTCGCACCACCGGTGTCGTGCGCGAAATTGCGCCGGAAGCCGAAACGGCGACAAGGACACGTCGCACGAAGATCAGCCTTCAGGATGCACCATCAGCCTTCCGCTTGGGCTCCGTGGTCACGGCCTCCGTCGTTGTTGCATCCGAACCCCGCATCATGCTGCCCTCATCGTCCCTTTTGAAAACCGACAACGGCTGGGGCGTCTGGATCGTCAATGTCGATACGGCGACAGTGACGTTCAGGCCCGTCACGATTGAGGGCGATCCCGCAGAGAGTGGAAGCGTGCGCGTCACCGGCGGCATCAAGCCGGGCGAGCGCGTCGCCAGCGCCGGTGTCCACAAACTCAAGGATGGACAGGCCATCAGGATCGATCAGGAGGTCCGTCAGTGAAGAAATTCAACCTTTCCGACTGGGCGCTCGAACACCGTTCGCTTGTCTGGTATTTCATGCTGGTCTTCGTTCTCGCCGGCGTTTTCTCCTACCTCAATCTAGGCCGCGAGGAAGATCCAAACTTCACCATCAAAACCATGGTGATCAGCGCGCAATGGCCCGGCGCTTCCGCGGAGGAGGTGGCCAAGCAGGTCACCGACAGAATCGAGAAGAAGCTCGAGGAACTCGACAATCTCGACTATGTGCGCAGCCAGACGATGGCCGGACGCACGACGATCTTTGTGGAGTTGGTGCCGGAAACCAAGGCGCGTAATGTCGAGCCGACCTGGGTGCGTGTTCGCAACATGATCGGCGACATCAAGGGTGAATTTCCCTCTGGCGTGGTCGGCCCGTTTTTCAACGACCGTTTCGGCGATGTCTATGGCAATATCTATGCCTTCACCAGCGACGGTCTCAGCCAGCGCCAATTGCGTGATCTGGTAGAGGATGCCCGTGCCAAGGTACTGACGGTCGACAATATCGGTAAGGTCGATGTCATTGGCGCGCAGGACGAGGCGATTTATCTGGAGTTTTCCACGCGGCAGATCGCGGCGCTCGGCATCGACCAGCAGTCGATCATCAACACGCTGCAATCCCAGAACGCGGTCACGCAATCCGGCTTCGTCAATGCCGGGCCAGAGCGTGTGGCGTTGCGGGTGAGCGGGCAATTCACCTCCGAGGAAAGCCTTCGCTCCATCAATCTGCGGGTCAACAACCGCTTCTTCCCGCTGACAGAAGTGGCGACGATCCGGCGTGGTTATGTCGACCCGCCATCCTCGCTGTTCCGCTTCAACGGCCAGCCGGCAATCGGCCTTGCTATCGGCATGAAGACCGGCGCGAACCTTCTCCATTTTGGGGAAGCGCTGGATGCGCAGATGAAGCGTGTCGTTTCGGATTTGCCTGTTGGTGTCGACGTGCACCGCGTGTCCGATCAGCCGGCCGTGGTCGATGAAGCGGTCTCCGGCTTCACCTCGGCGCTCTTTGAAGCCATCGCCATCGTCCTCGTCATCAGCTTTATCAGCCTTGGCCTCAGGGCCGGCATGGTGGTTGCCGTCTCCATTCCACTCGTGCTGGCCATTACCTTCGTCTACATGGAATACACGGGCATTTCGCTGCAACGTATTTCGCTTGGTGCACTCATCATCGCGCTTGGTCTGCTTGTTGATGACGCGATGATCGCCGTCGAGATGATGGTGGCGCGGCTGGAGGTCGGAGACGATCTCAGGAAAGCCGCAACCTACGTTTACACGTCGACCGCTTTTCCGATGCTGACGGGAACGCTGGTCACTGTCGCGGGCTTTATTCCCGTCGGCCTCAACAATAGCGCCGCGGGTGAATTCACCTTCACGCTGTTCGTGGTGATTGCCGTTTCGCTCATCGTGTCGTGGATCGTCGCGGTTCTCTTCACGCCGCTTCTCGGCGTGACAATCCTTCCGAAGACAATGAAATCCCACCATGAAAAGAAAGGTCGCTTCGCTTCTGCTTTTTCATGGCTTCTTGGCCGGGCGCTGCGCTGGCGCTGGGTCACGATCATCATGACCATTGCATTGTTTGGTCTTTCCATCGCGGGCATGAGTTTGGTCCAGCAGCAGTTCTTCCCCTCATCCGACCGCGTCGAACTGATCGTCGACTGGAACCTGCCGCAGAACAGTTCGATTGCGGAAACCAACCGCCAGATGGCGCAGTTCGAGCAGGACATGCTCGCCAACAATCCTGATGTCGACCATTGGACAACCTATGTCGGCGAAGGCGCCCCGCGCTTTATCTTGTCCTTCGACGTTCAGACCCCTGACGTGACCTTCGGTCAGACGGTGATTGTTACCAAGGGGTTGGATGTGCGCGACAAGGTCCGCGCGGACCTGCAGGAGTATCTCAACCGAACATTTGCCGGTACGGATGCCTTCGTGAAATTGCTTGATATCGGCCCCCCCGTCGGGAAACCGGTTCAATATCGGCTGAGCGGTCCTGATATTCAGAAGGTCCGCGAACTTGGCCAGCAATTGTCCGGCATCGTCGGAGACCACCAGTTGCTTTCCAACCTCGTGATGGATTGGAACGAGCCGACGCGTGTGGTGAAGGTGGATGTCATCCAGGACAAGGCCCGCCAGCTCGGCGTCTCGTCGGAAGATATCGCCAATGCTATGAACAGCATTGTCGAGGGCTCCACCGTCACCCAGGTCAGGGATGACATCTATCTCGTGAACGTCGTGGCGCGCGCGCAGCTGGCGGAGCGCGGTTCGATCGAGACGTTGCAGAACCTGCAACTGCCGGCGACAAATGGAAAGGCAGTACCACTCTCCGCAATTGCAAACTTCCGCTATGAGCTGGAGCAACCGACAATCTGGCGTCGTGACAGGATTCCGACCGTTACCGTCAAGGCAGCCATTATTGGCCCGACACAACCCGCCACGATCGTGGAACAGTTGAAGCCAAAGCTCGAAGCGTTCGAAAAGACACTTCCTGTCGGTTACAAGCTCGAAATCGGCGGCTCGGTGGAGTCCAGCGCGGATTCGCAGGCTCCGATCGTTGCCGTGGTGCCTTTGATGCTGTTTGCGATGGCGACAATCCTGATGGTTCAGCTTCAGAGCTTCAGCCGCCTGTTCCTCGTCTTCGCCGTCGCGCCCACGGCATTGATCGGCGTCGTGGTGGCGTTGCTCGTCTCCAATGCGCCGATGGGCTTCGTTGCCATTCTCGGGGTCCTGGCGTTGATCGGCATCCTCATTCGTAACTCGGTCATTCTGGTGGTGCAGATCGAGCATTTGAGGAGCGAGGGCGTCTCGGCATGGCATGCCGTCATCGAAGCGACCGAGCACCGCATGCGGCCAATTATGTTGACGGCGGCAGCGGCAACGCTTGCGCTCATTCCCATATCACGGGAAATCTTCTGGGGGCCGATGGCCTATGCGATGATGGGCGGCATTGTGGTGGGCACGGCGCTGACGCTGCTCTTCCTTCCGGCGCTCTATGTCGCGTGGTTCCGGATCCCGCGTGAAGATGAAAAACCGGAGGCATCTAAAGTCACGGCATAATTTCGCCTCTGGTTTGGGGGGCGGTGATGCCCCGGCGCTCGCCCCAACAAAAATATCAACCCTCGTTGTTCCGGCAGGCCGGATAATGATAGGAAGGTCGGCTTAGCAGCGAGAGCGGCAGCCGACCTTTCGCGTTTGGACGGTCTCGCTGGCGTAATGGTGCGGACATATCGAGAATGTGGAGGATGTTTATATGGGCGGATTGACGGATTGGCTTGCAGACGCGCAGCCGATCAACCGCAAGAACGCCGCAGAAGCGGTCTTCGAAGATATCCGTTCCGCCATCACGTCTGGCCAGCTTGGGGTCGGCACGCGCCTGCCCTCGGAAGCCCATCTCGCAACGCGCTATGGCGTCAGCCGTCCGATCATCCGTGAGGCATTGCGATCTCTCCAGACGCTGGGCCTGACGCAAACGCGCACCGGCAGCGGCACCTACGTCATGACGCTGGCGCCACCCTCGGAATTGAATTACGGCGCTTATTCCGCGCGCGATCTGATTGAAGCGCGCCCGTTCATCGAAGTCCCGGCCGCAGGTTGGGCTGCCTTGAGGCGCACGGATGCGCAATTGCAGGTCTTGCTCGATCTCTGTAGCCGCATGGAAACCGAGGAGAGGCCGCATCCCTGGGTGCTGCTGGACGGCCAGTTTCACTGTGCCATCGCGGAAGCCTCTGCCAACCGTCTCTTTGCGAAGGTGGTGTCGGATGCCCGCGAAGCCGTCGCCCAACAATCGGGAATGGTGAACCTGATGGCCGGTCGCCGCGTCGCTTCGAATTTCGAGCACCGCCGGATTGTCGAGGCAATCCGGCGGGGTTCAGCGCCCGAGGCGCGGGAGGCAATGGAACTCCACCTTGGTCAGGTGAAGCAGGTTGTGACCACCATCATTGGCGAAGATCGGCTTCGCCAGCCGTGACCAGCGTTGGCAGGTTGGCAAGGTGTCGCGGGCTCAGCGCCTGCTGCAACTGCGCCTCCGTGAGATAGCCACGCTCCAGAACTACCTGCGGCACGGTGCGACCACTCGCAAGGGCCTCCTTGGCGACATCGGTTGCCGCATAATAACCGATCAGCGGGTTGAGCGCCGTGGCGAGACCGATCGATTCCTCCACGCGCTGCGCCATGATTGCCGGATTGGCGACAATGCCGTCTACGCATTTTTCTGCCAGCGTACGGCAGGCGGCGCTGAGTTGGCTGATGCTCTGGGATAGCGCGCGCACCATGATGGGTTCAAAAGCGTTCAGTTGCAGCTGTCCCGCTTCCGCCGCCATCGTGATGGTGATGTCGTTGCCGATGACGGCATAGGCCACCTGGTTCACCACTTCGGGAATGACCGGATTGATCTTGCCCGGCATGATGCTGGAGCCCGCCTGGACGGAGGGCAGGGTGATTTCGCCAATCCCGGCGCGCGGGCCTGACGAAAGCAGGCGAAGGTCGTTGCAGGTTTTGGAGAGCTTGACCGCGACGCGTTTCAGCACGCCGGAAAGGTGCACGAAGGCGCCGGGGTCCTGGGTGGCTTCGATGAGGTCGGCAGCCGTCACCAGCGGCCGCCCGGTCAGTTCCGCCAGATGGCGGCAGGCAAGCTCGGCATAACCGCGCGGTGCGTTGAGCCCGGTACCGATGGCCGTAGCGCCAAGATTGATCTCGTGTAGAAGGGCTGCCGATTCGATGAGGCGTGCCTGATCCTCTCCCAGCATCACAACGAAGGTGCGGAATTCCTGACCGAGCGTCATCGGCACGGCGTCCTGCAATTGGGTGCGGCCGATCTTGATGAAGCCGGCAAATTCCTGCGCCTTGCGGTCGAACGCCTCCTTCAGCACGCCCATCGAGGCGGCGAGGTCGTCGATTGATTCGATCAGGCCGACATTGACGGCTGTCGGATAGGCATCGTTGGTGGACTGACTGAGATTGACGTGATCGTTTGGATGCAGATGAGTATAATCGCCCTTCTCGTGCCCAAGCAGTTCGAGTGCGCGGTTGGCGATGACCTCATTGGCGTTCATGTTGGTCGAGGTGCCGGCGCCGCCCTGGATTTCATCCACAACGAATTGCTCGTGAAGAGAACCCGCGCGAATTTCGCGGCAGGCTTCGGCGATCGCTTCCATGCGCTCCTTGTCCAGCAGGCCTAGTTCGTGATTTGCGCGTGCGGCCGCCTCCTTCACGTAGGCCAGTCCCCTGACGAGATAAGGATTGTGGCCAATGGTCACCCCGGTGATCTTGAAGTTTTCCACGGCACGCGCCGTGTGCACGCCCCAATAGACTTCTGCAGGAATTTCTTTCGACCCGAGCAAATCATGCTCCTTGCGCGTCACGCTCACAATGTCCTCCACCGGCTTAAGCGTTGCAAAATCTGTAAAGCTGTCATACAGATTAATCCACCATATTCCCAGGGCGGGGGAAGGTCAACATCGTCCGTCGCTCTTGACGAAAGCCATGACATGCAATTATGAGGTCAAAAATCTGTCATGCAGCTTTACTGATTGCACGCATTCGCTGGCCACATTTCCAGCATTGGGGACGACGCCAGTTCCACTTTGATTTCCGGCTTATTGCCGATTACAAGCATTTTATCGGGAGGATAAATCCATGCATTCTGGAAAAACGGCGCCCGCCGAACGTGAGGTCTTCGTTGAAGAGGACCTCGGTTACCATAAAGCCCTGAAGCCGCGCCAGATCCAGATGATCGCCATCGGCGGCGCCATCGGAACGGGCCTTTTTCTGGGCGCGGGTGGACGTCTCGCACAGGCCGGTCCGGCGCTGGTTTTCGTTTATGCGCTCTGCGGCTTTTTCGCGTTTCTGGTGCTGCGTGCGCTTGGCGAGCTTATCATGCACCGCCCGAGCTCCGGCTCCTTCGTGTCCTATGCACGCGAGTTCTACGGCGAGAAGATGGCCTTTGCGGCCGGCTGGATGTATTGGCTGAACTGGGCCATGACCTCGGTGGCCGATGTCACCGCCGTCGCGCTCTACATGAATTTCTTCAAGCAATACGTACCGTGGCTTGCGGGCATCGATCAGTGGGTATTCGCGATGACGGCGCTGGTCGTCGTGCTGGCGATGAACATGCTGTCGGTGAAGGTGTTCGGCGAACTGGAGTTCTGGTTCAGCCTTATCAAGGTCCTGGCGCTTGCCATCTTCCTCGTTGTCGGCGTTTATTTCGTCATTTTCGGTACGCCTATCGAGGGTCATGTCACCGGCTTCAGCCTCATCACGGACAATGGCGGCTTCTTCCCGAACGGTATTCTTCCTGCCTTCGTCATCATCCAGGGTGTGGTCTTTGCTTATGCCTCGATCGAGTTGATCGGTACGGCAGCAGGCGAAACCGAAGACCCGCGCAAGGTCATGCCGCGTGCGATCCGCGCCGTCGTCCTGCGCCTCGTCGTGTTTTACGTTGGCTCGGTGCTGTTGTTCACGCTGCTTCTGCCCTACACGGCCTACAAGGCCGGTGAGAGCCCGTTCGTGACCTTCTTCGGCTCCATCGGCGTGCAGGGCGCAGACGTCATCATGAACCTCGTTGTTCTGACTGCGGTTCTCTCCTCGCTCAATGCCGGGCTCTATTCCACCGGCCGCATCCTTCACTCCATGGCTGTCTCAGGCTCGGCCCCGGCAGCGCTGGCCAAGATGAACAAGAATGGCGTGCCCTATGGTGGCATCGCGGTGACCGCCGTCGTGACCGTGTTCGGCGTCGCGCTCAACGCCGTTGTTCCCTCTGCCGCGTTTGAAATCGCACTCAACCTGTCGGCGCTCGGCATTATCTGCGCCTGGGCCGTCATCGTGCTTTGCCAGCTCAAACTCTGGCAACTGTCGCAGCGTGGCGAGCTTGCGCGTCCGGATTTCCGCATGTTCGGCGCTCCCTATACCGGCATCCTCACGCTCATCTTCCTTTTTGGTGTTCTTGTGCTGATGGCGTTTGATTATCCTGTCGGCTCTTGGACCATTGCCTCGCTGATTGTCATCATTCCTGCACTGGTGATCGGCTGGTACCTCCTGCGTGATCGCATCCACCGTCTTGCAGGCGAACAGGCAGGCACAGGAGCGTCGCATTGATCGGGCAGGGATCAATTCCACTGGTGGCGGTGATCGCCACCGGTGGTACGATTGCGAGCAGGCGAGGCGCCGATGGCGCCAGCACGCCCAGCCTCTCCGGTGACGATCTGCTGGCGCTTGTGCCGCAGGTCAACGCCCGGCTGAAGCCGATCGATCTGATGGCAAAGGATTCCTCCAGCCTGACACTGACCGACATGCAGTGCATCAGCGATGCGGTCGGTGCCGAACTTGACGATCCCGCCGTGGCGGGGGTCGTCGTTCTGCATGGAACCGATGCCATGGAGGAAACGTCCCTGCTTGTGCATCTGCAACATGTCCTCACCAAGCCTGTCATCTTCACCGGCGCGCAGTTTACCGCAGACCATGATGAGGCCGACGGACCGGCGAACCTCGGCCGCGCCATAGAGATGGCGCTCGATGAACAGAACGCCACGAAGGGTGTGCTTCTTTCTTTTGGTGGTCGCTCGTTGCCGGCGTGGGGACTTTATAAGTTGAGCGCTGACGCTGCGGACGCCTTCCGCTCCGCCCGGCCGCTGGTTACCGATGGGGCGCTCCATCTTACCGCCTCCGTTGCCAGCCAACGCGTCGATATTGTCGCCATCCATCCCGGCTGCGAAGCCACCCACATCGATGCGAGCCTACAGGCCGGCGCAAAGGGCATCGTCCTCGCCGCCCTCGGTTCCGGCAACGCCAATCCGCATATTGCTGAAGCGGTGAAGCGCTGCGCAGATCGCGGTGTTCCGGTCGTGGTTTCTAGCCGTGTCCCTGAAGGCCTGCTGGTCGCGAGTTATGGCGGCGGCGGCGGCGGCCACGATCTCGTCGCGGCGGGTGCCGTGCATTCGTCCACGCTTCGTCCTGGCCAGGCCCGCATTCTGCTCGCGGCGTTGCTGGCAAGCGAAAGTGCGCCAGAGGACATTATTTCCGCTTTCGCGTGACCGCTCTTTCGTGAAGACGTGACCCGTTGCCCGCTCCGGCCGGCTTCGAAAATTCCTATAGGATTCCTATTTTATTCCCTTTGCGGCCGTCTCGAACCTTTATGCGGTTCGGGTGCATCTTCTGTGCGGGAAGGGATGGTGTTCCCTTTCCAGCCAGAAAGATTGAAAAGCGACGTCCCACATGACGGCGCTTTTCTTCCTGTCCGGCTCCTCGATTAAAAAGGAGTCCCATCGATGATGGATCTTGTTCTTGTCGGCGCAGCCACGGTGTTTTTCGCCATCTGCTTTGCCTATACGCGCGCCTGTGACCGGCTTTAGACGGAGGCTGCGATGACCCTCGATTATATCCTGAGCGGCGCCGTTACGGTCTTTATCGCCGCCTATCTCACCTACGCTCTCATTCGCCCCGAACGCTTCTGATCGGGAAGCGGCGGCTATTGAAAGTTAAATACCATGACCCTCAATGGATGGTTTCAGGTCCTGCTTTTCTGCGGGATCATCTTTGCGCTGGTGAAGCCGCTCGGCTTCTATATGGCGCGCGTCTTCAATGGCGAGCGGACCGTGCTGTCGCCGGTTCTCGTACCCGTCGAGCGCGGCCTTTATGCGCTTGCTGGAACAAGCGAGCGTGAGGAGCAGCACTGGACGACCTACGCCTTCTCCATGCTTCTCTTCAACCTTCTCGGTTTTGCCCTGCTTTATGCGCTAATGCGCTTTCAGGCGGTTCTACCCTATAATCCGCAGTCAATGCCGGCCGTGGGGCCGGAGCTGTCCTTTAACACGGCGGTCAGCTTTGTCACGAATACCAACTGGCAGAACTATGGTGGCGAAAGCACCATGTCCTACCTGACCCAGATGGCCGGTTTTACAGTGCAGAACTTCGTTTCCGCCGCAACCGGCATGGCAATCGCCATTGGTCTGATCCGCGCTTTTTCGCGGGCATCCGGCAAGGCGATCGGTAATTTCTGGGTGGATATGGTCCGCTCTACGCTTTATGTGCTGCTGCCGCTCTGCATCGTGCTGACGCTGGTTTATGTCTCGCTCGGCGTGCCGCAGACGCTTGGGCCTTACGTCACGGCGCAGACGCTGGAAGGCGCGCAGCAGACGATTGCCGTTGGCCCCGTGGCGTCGCAGTTGGCGATCAAGATGCTGGGCACCAATGGCGGCGGTTTCTTTAATGCCAATTCCGCGCATCCCTTCGAGAACCCGGACGCCATTTCCAACATGATCCAGATGGTGTCGATCTTCGCGATCGGCGCGGCCTTTACCAATGTCTTCGGTCGCATGGTCGGCAATCAGCGTCAGGGCTGGGCAATCCTCGCCGCCATGGGTGTGCTGTTCGTCGCCGGCGTTGCCGTCACCTATTGGGCGGAAGCGGCCGGAAACCCGCTGATGCACGGCTTCGGTCTTGTCGGCGGTAACATGGAGGGCAAGGAGGTCCGTTTCGGCGTGGCGCTCTCGTCGCTCTTTGCGGTGATTACCACGGCGGCATCATGTGGCGCGGTCAATGCCATGCATGGGAGCTTCACGGCGCTGGGTGGTCTTATCCCGCTTATCAATATGCAGCTGGGCGAAGTGATCGTCGGTGGCGTGGGCGCGGGTTTCTACGGCATTCTGCTCTTCATCGTCATTGCCATCTTCGTGGCGGGGCTAATGGTCGGACGGACGCCGGAATATCTGGGCAAGAAGATCGAGGCCAAGGAAATGAAGATGGCGGTTCTGGCCATTCTTTGCCTGCCGCTCGCCATGCTAATTTTTACGGCCATTGCCACCGTCCTGCCTTCGGCCGTGGCGTCGATAGGAACGGCGGGTCCGCACGGCTTTTCTGAAATCCTCTACGCCTATACGTCGGCGGCCGCCAATAATGGCTCGGCTTTCGGGGGGCTTAGCGGCAATACCAGCTGGTACAACATTACGCTTGGCTTTGGCATGTTGATGGGGCGCTTTCTGGTGATCATTCCAGCTCTGGCCATTGCCGGCTCACTGGTCGCCAAGAAGACGGTTCCGGCCTCGGCCGGCACCTTCCCCACGGATGGACCGCTCTTCGTTGGCCTGCTTGTTGGTACCATCCTGGTTGTCGGCGGCCTTACCTTCCTGCCGGCACTCGCGCTTGGCCCCGTTGCCGAACATCTGGTGATGGCGGCAGGCCAGCTGTTCTGAGGTGATGCCATGACTGACGACATGTCCCCACGTGACCGCGTCTCCGCTCGCAAAGGCGCTCCCGTTAAAGGGAACGCCACGCCGGGCGGCTGGTGCGCCTCCAATCTCATTCTTGCGATGATGGCGGCTCTGTTCGCCGCCGTTGTCGCGCTCGAAGTTATCACGGGCTGATCGACCCTCATCGATCGCCCTGTTTCAAACGCTGGAGCCTCTTCATGAGCCAGTCCAAACAAGCGAGCATTCTTGATTCTCGCATTCTCGTGCCGGCCATTGCCGACGCATTCAAAAAACTCAATCCGCGCACGCTTGCGCGTAATCCGGTCATGTTCGTGGTGGCGACGGTGTCGGTGCTGACGACGGTGCTATTCATCCGTGATCTCATCACCGGTGGCGCCAATCTCGGATTTTCGTTCCAGATCAACCTTTGGCTCTGGTTCACCGTGTTGTTTGCCAATTTCGCGGAAGCCGTTGCCGAAGGACGCGGCAAGGCGCAGGCGGATTCGCTGCGCCGGACGCGCACCGAAACCCAGGCGAAGCTGCTGAGCGGTGACGACCGCAGTCAATATAAGATGGTGGCCGGCACCAGTTTGAAGGTGAACGATGTCGTTCTCGTCGAGGCAGGCGATATCATTCCCTCCGACGGCGAGGTTATCGAAGGCGTCGCCTCCGTCAATGAGGCCGCCATCACGGGCGAATCCGCACCCGTCATCCGCGAATCCGGCGGCGATCGTTCAGCGGTTACCGGCGGCACGCAGGTGTTGTCGGACTGGATCCGCGTTCGCATCACTGCTGCTGCCGGCTCTACCTTCCTCGACCGGATGATTTCGCTGGTCGAAGGCGCCGAGCGCCAGAAGACACCGAACGAGATCGCGCTCAACATCCTGCTTGCGGGCATGACGCTGATCTTCGTTCTCGCCACCGCGACCATACCGAGTTTCGCGGCCTATGCCGGCGGTTCCATCCCGATCATCGTGCTGGTGGCACTGTTCGTGACACTCATCCCGACCACCATCGGTGCACTTCTCTCCGCCATCGGCATTGCCGGCATGGATAGGCTGGTGCGTTTCAACGTTCTCGCCATGTCCGGCCGTGCCGTCGAGGCGGCGGGTGACGTCGATACGCTGCTGCTCGATAAGACCGGCACCATCACGCTTGGCAACCGGCAGGCGACCGAATTCCGCCCCATCCCCGGCGTTTCCGAACAGGAGCTTGCCGATGCTGCGCAGCTCGCCTCGCTCGCCGACGAAACCCCGGAAGGTCGCTCCATCGTGGTGCTGGCCAAGGAAAAATACGGTATCCGTGCCCGTGACATGCAGAAGCTGCACGCCAGCTTCGTGCCCTTCACCGCCCAGACCCGCATGAGCGGCGTGGACTTCGAAGGTGCCTCTATTCGAAAGGGCGCGGTTGATGCGGTTCTTGCCTATGTCGATGGCGGCACTCTGCAACATGGCAATTCGGCGCTCGCCCTCAAAACCGAAACGGATGCCACGCGGGCAATCCGCGTGATAGCGGAAGATATCGCCAAGGCTGGCGGCACACCGCTTGCCGTGGTGCGCGACGGCAAGCTGCTCGGCGTCGTGCAACTGAAGGATATCGTCAAGGGTGGCATTCGCGAGCGTTTCGCGGAGCTTCGCCGCATGGGCATCCGCACGGTCATGATCACTGGCGACAATCCGATGACGGCTGCCGCCATCGCAGCGGAAGCCGGTGTCGACGATTTCCTCGCCCAGGCGACACCGGAAAACAAGCTGGACCTCATCCGCGAGGAACAGGCCAAGGGCAAGCTGGTGGCCATGTGCGGCGACGGCACGAACGATGCGCCGGCGCTGGCGCAGGCAGATGTCGGGGTTGCCATGAACACTGGCACGGTGGCGGCGCGTGAAGCGGGCAATATGGTCGATCTCGACAGCGATCCGACAAAGCTCATCGAGATCGTTGAAATCGGCAAGCAGTTGCTGATGACGCGCGGCGCTCTGACGACCTTCTCCATTGCCAACGATATCGCCAAATATTTCGCCATCATCCCGGCGATGTTTCTGGCGCTTTATCCGCAGCTTGGCGTGCTCAACGTGATGGGGCTTTCGACGCCGCAAAGCGCCATTCTGTCGGCCATCATCTTCAACGCGCTGATCATCATCGCGCTCATCCCGCTATCCTTGAAGGGTGTCAAATACCGTCCGATCGGCGCAGGCGCACTCCTGTCGCGCAATCTGGTCATCTACGGGCTTGGCGGCATCATCGTCCCCTTCATCGGCATCAAGCTCATCGACCTCGCCGTCACGGCGCTCGGTCTCGCCTGAGGAGTAAAGACAATGTTCAAGCAGCTTCGTCCCGCACTGGTGCTCATCCTCGCCACCACCGCCATCACCGGCCTGGCCTATCCTCTGGGCATGACGGGTCTCGCTCAGGCGATCTTCCCCTTTCAGGCAAATGGCAGCCTAATCGAAAAGAATGGTGCGGTTGTGGGTTCGCAATTGATCGGGCAGGCCTTTGCCAGTGAGAAATATTTCCATGGCAGGCCATCGGCTGCAGGTGATGGCTACAATGCCGCGTCTTCATCCGGCTCCAACCTCGGTCCGACGAGCGGCAAACTCATCGACAGGGTGAAGAAAGATTATGAGGCCGCAAAAGGCGAAAACCCGGCGGCCGAGGTTCCGGCCGATCTGGTGACGGCGTCGGGCAGCGGCCTTGATCCGCATGTTTCACCAGAGGCTGCCTATTTCCAGATTCCCCGGGTTGCAAAGGCCAGGGGCGTGGATGAGGCAGCCCTGCGGGCGATCGTCGAGCGTCATGTCGAAGGGCCGGAGCTTGGTTTCGTGGGAGAGCCCGTGGTGAATGTGCTCGCGCTGAATATGGAGCTTGACGCAGCCGGCTCATGAATTGAAATGGCTATGGCTTGTCCGCAAGCCATAGCCTCGACCACTGGTGGTTAAATGCCTGACGATATCAGCAATATCCCGAGCCGACCGTCGCCCGATGCGCTTCTGGAGAGCGCCAGGCGTGAGGCGCGAGGCCGGCTGAAGATTTTTCTGGGCGCAGCACCCGGCGTCGGCAAGACCTATGAGATGTTGATGTCCGGCCGGGCGAAGCTTGCGGACGGCGTCGACACGATCATCGGTGTCGTCGAAACCCACGGTCGTAAAGACACCGAGGCGCTGGTCGACGGGCTGTCCGTTGTTCCGCGCAGGCGTATTGAATATCGCGGACAGGTACTGGAGGAGATGGATCTGGATGCGATCCTTGCCCGCAGGCCCTCCCTTGTTCTGGTCGATGAACTGGCCCACACCAATGCGACTGGCAGCCGTCATCCAAAGCGCTACATGGATGTTCAGGAGATTCTGGCGCAGGGGATAGATGTCTACACAACGCTGAATATCCAGCATGTTGAAAGCCTGAACGACATCGTCGCGCAGATCACCCGCATCCGTGTTCGTGAAACCGTGCCCGACAGCATCATCGACCGGGCGGACGATGTCGAGATCATCGACATCACGCCTGACGATCTGATCAAGCGTTTGCAGGATGGCAAGGTCTATCTGCCGCGTACCGCGCGCAGGGCCATCGAAAATTATTTCTCACGCGGCAACCTGACGGCGTTGCGCGAACTGGCGCTGCGGCGCACCGCGCAGCGAGTGGATGAGCAATTGCTCAACCACATGCAGTCCCACGCCATCTCCGGCCCCTGGGCGGCGGGAGACAGGGTCCTCGTTTGCCTGGATCACGGCGGCAACGGCCCGGGGCTGGTGCGATATGCCCGAAGGCAGGCGGATCGCCTGCGGGCGCCGTGGACGGCTCTGCACCTCGATACGCCGCGCTCCCAGCAAATGTCTGACGCCGATAAGGATCGGTTGGCTTCCACCATGCGCCTTGCGCAGCAGCTTGGCGGCGAGACGGTGACGTTGCCGGCGCTTGATCTGACCCGCGAGATCCTGTCTTACGCCAATGCCAATAACTTCACTCACATCATCATCGGTCGCCCCCGAAAATCGTGGTGGCAGCGATTATTCCAGCGTTCGCTGACACATGATCTGATCGACCATGCGGGCGATATCAGCGTGCATGTGATTTCCGGCGATAAGTCCACAGAAAAGCCGGCGCAGGCCGCCAAGGCGGCATCGCCGCCATTGCACCGCTCGCTCTGGCCATATCTGACAAGTACGCTGTTCGTCGGTTTGGCAATTGTCGCAGGCATCGTTCTCGACCAGACGCTCGATGTGAGAAATCTGGCGCTGGTATTCCTTATGGCGGTGCTGGCGGCTGCCGTCCGCGGCGGCTTGGGACCCGCCATATACGCCTCCCTTCTCGGCGCTTTTTCCTTCAATTTCTTTTTTCTCGAACCGCGTTACACGCTCACCGTTCGCGATCCCGAAAGCGTGGTGGCGCTGCTGTTTTATTTCGGTGTGGCGCTGGTCGCCTCGAACCTCACCGCAGCGGTACAGCGACAGGCCGCCGCCGCGCGAGCGAGGGCCAGGACCACGGAAGACCTGTATCTGTTTTCAAAGAAGCTTTCGGTAACGGCCACGTTGGACGACGTCCTGTGGGCCGCAGCGTTCCAGATGGCCTCGATGCTGAGGGTGCGCATCATTCTGCTTCTGCCGGAAAACAACACGATCGCGGTCAAGGCCGGCTACCCGCCCGATGATACACTTGTCGATGCCGATATTGCCGCCGCGCAGTGGGCCTGGGAGCATAACAAGGCCGCGGGCCGTGGGGCTGACACACTGCCTGGCGCCAAACGGCTTTATCTCCCCTTGCGGACCGGCAGCGGTGCGGTCGGTGTGGTGGGGCTGGACGATGACCGCGTCGGACCGCTGCTGACGCCTGAGCAGCAACGGCTGTTTGATGCCTTGGCCGATCAGGCGGCACTCGCCATCGAGCGGATACAACTTGTGTCCGATGTCGATCGGGCAAGGTTAGCGGCGGAGACCGACCGGCTGCGCACCGCACTCCTGACCTCCATTTCCCACGACCTCAAAACGCCGCTCGCGGCAATCCTCGGCTCGGCCGGAACGCTGAAGGATTTCGCCGACGATATCCCGCCGGACGCGCGCGGGGAGCTACTCTCGACGATCATCGAAGAATCCGAGCGGCTCAACCGGTTCATCTCCAACCTTCTCGACATGACCCGGATCGGTTCCGGTGCGATGGAGCCGAATTTTGGTCTGCACTTTGTCGGCGATATGGTTGGCACCGCAATTTCCCGTGCGGCGAAAATTATCGTGAGGCATGAAATTGTTCTGGATATTCCCTCCGACTTGCCGATGCTGAAAGTCGATCCTGTGCTGTTCGAGCAGGTGCTGTTCAATCTTATCGACAATGCCGCCAAATATGCGCCCGAAAATACACAAATTGAAATCCGCAGCTGGCGGCAGGGGAAAACGATCTTCCTCGCTGTCGCCGATGCCGGACCGGGCATTCCGCCTGACGATCTGGAGCGGGTGTTTGACAGTTTTTACCGGGTACGGAAGACGGATCACGTGCAGGCGGGAACCGGGCTTGGCCTCTCCATCTGCAAGGGGTTTATCGAGGCCATGGGCGGCTCGATAAGGGCGGAAAACAGATCGGGTCGGGCGGGCGCTCAGTTTACGGTCAGTCTGCCGGTTCCTCCAGATGCCCCGATGATAGACCATGATTAAGGCGCGATTGCTGATAAGAAACGGTGATGCCGCATTCGGCCGCTGAAGGAGATCGGAATGACCAATTCCGCCGTTCGTATTTTGATCGTCGACGATGAACCGCCCATTCGCAAGCTATTGCGCGTGGGCCTGTCGAGCCAGGATTACGCGGTGAGCGAGGCGATGAATGCGAAGGTGGCCATGCAACTGGTGGAGCAGGACCAGCCCGATCTGATCGTTCTGGACCTCGGCCTGCCGGATATGTCGGGCCACGATCTCCTTGCGAAATGGCGTCGCGAGGGGCTTGCCCTGCCTGTCATCATTCTTTCCAGCCGCACGGACGAGGCGGGTATCGTCAGGGCACTGGAGCTTGGCGCCGATGACTATGTTTCCAAACCTTTTGGCATGAACGAACTCGTCGCCCGCATCCGGGTTGCCCTGCGTCATCGGTTGCAAAGCCAGGGGGAGAAGCCCGTGTTTCAGACCGGTGACCTCTCTGTCGATTTGGTGAGGCGCATTGTGAAGGTTGAGGGCCGGGAGGTGAAACTCTCGCCGAAGGAATATGACATCCTGCGGGTCCTCGTCCAGCACGCGGGCAAGGTCCTGACCCACCGATTTCTGCTTGAACATGTGTGGGACGAATTGACCGATGTGCAATATCTGCGGGTCTATGTCCGACAGCTACGCCAGAAGATCGAAAAAACTCCGGATCAGCCGCGCTATATCCTGACGGAAACCGGGGTCGGCTACCGGTTGCAGGAGGTTTGAGGGCGTCGCACAGCAACGCCCTCCTCTGTCTTAGACGGAGGCGCAGATGGACAGGAATTCGTCCACATCGGCTTCTGTCGTCGCAAAGCTCGTTACCATGCGTATCAGGACTTCGTCCTTGCTGACCTTTTCCGGCATGTCTCGCGGCTCCAGCCAGTCATAGAATTTCGCGCCTTTTTCAGTTGCGGCTTCAGCGGCTGCTTTCGGAAGAATGGCGAAAACCTCGTTGGCCTGGGTCGGCCAGGCGAGACGCGCGCTGTTCAGAGAGCCAAAGCCAGCGCGCAGCCGGTTGGCCATGGTGTTGGCGTGGCTTGCAAGACCGAGCCAGAGGTCGTCCTGCAGATAAGCTTCAAACTGCGCGGCGATGAAACGTGACTTCGAAAACAGCTGGGCCGTGCGTTTGCGCAGGAACGAGAAATCCCGCGCGAGCGAGGGATCGAAAAAGACGATTGCTTCCGCGCACCAGCAGCCATTCTTCGTGCCGCCAAAGGACAGCACGTCAACGCCGCGTTTCCAGGTCATTTCGGCCGGCGAGGTACCCAAAGCGGTAAGTGCATTGGCAAACCGCGCGCCATCCATGTGCAGCGGCAGGCCGTTTTCCTTGGCGATCTTGGAAATGGCGTCTATTTCGTCGAGCGTGTAGACGGTGCCCGCTTCGGTCGCCTGCGTCATGGTGATGGCGGCGGCGCGGCCGTGGTGAACGGCATCCTGCGGATATCGGGCAATGCGCTCGATCAGGTTTTCCGGCAACATCTTACCATTCGGCCCCTCAACAGCGACCATGCGCATGCCGGAAAAGAAATCCGGCGCGCCGCATTCATCCTCGATCACATGGGCTTCCGAATGGCAGAACGTCAGGCCGCCGGCGCGGGCGATGCTGGCAAGCGACAGAGAATTGGCCGCCGTACCGGTCGCGACAAAAAACACCGCAACCTCGCGTTCGAAGATTTCGTTGAAGCGCCTTTCGATCGAGAGATCGAGTTCGCTGGTGCCATAGGCGGCGGCAAAACGTGTCGATTCCCGAGACAGCCGCTCATTGACGGCCGGGTGGGCGCCAGCCCAATTATCTGAAGCAAAAAACATCTGCGAAGGCTTTCCGATGGCTGAGGGTCTGTGTCTGGACGTGTGAGGCTACGCTCAGAAAAAGTTCTATGACCTCTGACCGCGATTGGCAAATCCGGCAATGAAAGCAATGGCAAGAAGGTATTCCAGGTAACAATGTTTCACGCAATAGGTCAGTATCGAAACTTCGCTGAATGCCAGGGTGCCCGCTAATTGGATTCGGACACTTGCTAAAGGCGACCAATTCTGCCAAAATCACCGGGAATTGAGACAGTCTTGCTGTCCTAAATTTGATCCAGCCGGTCCAGATGGTTTTTGCGGTCAGCAAAATTCTTAAGGTGCCGGATCTTCGCATGAAACCGTGCAAGTGATTTTGCAGGAGGGACAAAAATGAAAATCGAGCAGCAGGCGGCAAGCGCCGCCGCAATCCTGACCAACGACTGTCCCTCCGTGGCCGCCGCTGCGCCCATGTCTGCGAAAGCGCGTTTCGCGGGTGGTTTGCCGGAAAAGCAGGGTCTTTACGATCCGGCCAACGAGCATGACGCCTGCGGCGTCGGCTTCGTTGCGCATATGAAGGGCCAGAAGTCGCACCAGATCGTCAAGGATGGCCTCTTCATCCTCGAAAACCTGACCCACCGCGGCGCTGTCGGCGCCGACCCGCTGATGGGCGATGGCGCGGGCATTCTGGTGCAGATCCCGGACCGTTTCTTCCGCGAAGAGATGGCGGGCCAAGGCGTGACCTTGCCGAAGGCAGGGGAATACGCCGTCGGTCACATCTTCATGCCGCGTGATCCCTCGCGCATCGAGCACTACAAGAAGGTGATTGTCGACGTGATCGGCGAAGAGGGGCAGCAGTTCCTCGGTTTCCGTGACGTACCGGTCGATAATTCCTCGCTGTCGAAGGCGCCCGATATTGCTGCCACCGAGCCGCACCATGTTCAGGTTTTCATCGGTGCTGGGCGCGACGCCGCGACCAATGCCGATTTCGAGCGCAAGCTGTTCCTGATCCGCAAGGTTCTGTCTAACCGCATCTATGACGAAGGCGGCGGCAAGGAAACGCAGGATTTCTATCCCGTTTCCCTCTCCTCCTCGACCATCGTCTACAAGGGCATGTTCCTCGCCTATCAGGTTGGCGCCTATTACAAGGACCTGGCCGATCCGCGTTTCGAATCGGCCGTGGCGCTCGTGCATCAGCGTTTCTCGACCAACACCTTTCCGTCCTGGAAGCTGGCGCACCCCTATCGCATGGTCGCCCATAATGGCGAAATCAACACGCTGCGCGGTAACGTCAATTGGATGGCGGCGCGTCAGGCTTCCGTTTCGTCCGAATTGTTCGGCGATGACATTTCCAAGCTCTGGCCGATTTCTTATGAAGGCCAGTCGGATACGGCCTGCTTCGATAACGCGCTCGAGTTCCTCGTGCGCGGCGGTTATTCCATGGCCCATGCCGTGATGATGCTGATCCCTGAAGCGTGGGCTGGCAACCAGTCCATGTCTGCCGAACGCAAGGCATTCTACGAATATCATGCAGCCCTGATGGAGCCGTGGGACGGTCCTGCTGCCGTTGCCTTTACCGACGGCAAGCAGATCGGCGCGACGCTCGACCGTAATGGCCTGCGCCCGGCGCGTTACCTCGTCACCGATGACGACCGTATCATCATGGCATCCGAGGCAGGCACCCTGCCGGTCCCGGAGGAGCGGATTGTCAAGAAGTGGCGTCTGCAGCCCGGCAAGATGCTGCTGATCGATATGGAAAAGGGTTCGATCGTTTCCGACGAGGAAGTGAAGCACGAGCTTGCCGCGAAGCATCCTTACCGCACCTGGCTCGACCGCACGCAGCTCATTCTTGAAGAGCTGAAGCCGGTTGAACCGCGCGCGTTGCGCCGCGACGTGTCGCTGCTCGACCGCCAGCAGGCCTTCGGTTACACCAGCGAAGATACGAAGCTTCTGATGTCGCCGATGGCGACGACGGGTCAGGAAGCCATTGGCTCCATGGGCACCGATACGCCGATTTCGGCCATGTCGGAAAAGTCGAAGCTGCTCTACACCTATTTCAAGCAGAACTTCGCCCAGGTGACGAACCCGCCGATCGATCCGATCCGCGAAGAGCTCGTCATGAGCCTCGTGTCCTTTATTGGTCCGCGGCCGAACATTCTCGACCACGAAGGTGCCGCCCGCGCTAAGCGTCTGGAAGTGCGCCAGCCGATTCTGACCAATGGCGACCTGGAAAAGATCCGCTCCATCGGCCACACGGAGGACCGCTTCGACACCAAGACGCTCGACTTCACCTATGATGTGGAGCGCGGTGCCGAGGGCATGCCTGAAATGCTCGAACGCCTGTGCGAGCGCGCGGAATCGGCTGTTCGCGGCGGTTACAACATCATCGTTCTCTCCGACCGTCAGCTTGGACCGGATCGCATTGCGATCCCGGCGCTGCTGGCGACGGCCGCCGTGCATCATCATCTGATCCGCAAGGGCCTGCGCACCTCGGTCGGTCTCGTCGTGGAAACCGGTGAGCCGCGCGAAGTCCACCATTTCTGCCTGCTTGCCGGTTATGGCGCGGAGGCGATCAACCCCTACCTCGCCTTCGATACGCTGCTCGACATGCACAAGCACGGCGCTTTCCCGAAGGAAGTCTCCGATGACGAAGTGGTCTATCGCTACATCAAGGCGGTGGGCAAAGGCATCCTCAAGGTCATGTCCAAAATGGGCATTTCCACCTACCAGTCCTATTGCGGCGCGCAAATCTTCGACGCCATCGGCCTCTCCTCGGAATTCGTCGAGAAGTATTTCTTCGGCACTGCGACCTCGATCGAGGGCGTTGGTCTGACGGAGATCGCCGAGGAAACCGTGGCGCGCCATACCGCAGCATTCGGCAAGGACCCGATCCTCGCGAACACGCTCGATATCGGCGGCGAATATGCTTATCGCATGCGCGGCGAAAGCCACGCCTGGACGCCGGATGCCGTCGCTTCGCTGCAGCACGCTGTGCGTGGCAACAGCCAGGATCGCTACCGCGAATTCGCCGCCATGGTGAATGAGACGGCGCTGCGCATGAACACCATCCGCGGCCTGTTCAACATCAAGTCGGCGGAAGCGCTCGGCCGCAAGCCGGTGTCCATTGATGAGGTCGAGCCTGCGGCTGACATCGTCAAGCGCTTCTCGACGGGCGCCATGTCCTTCGGCTCGATCAGCCGCGAGGCGCATACGACGCTTGCGATTGCCATGAACCAGATCGGCGGCAAGTCCAACACGGGCGAGGGCGGTGAAGAATCCGACCGCTATCTGCCGCTGCTCAATGGCAAGCCAAACCCGGAACGCTCGGCCATCAAGCAGATCGCGTCCGGTCGTTTCGGCGTGACGACGGAATATCTCGTCAACGCCGATATGCTGCAGATCAAGGTCGCGCAGGGTGCAAAGCCCGGCGAAGGCGGACAGCTGCCTGGCCACAAGGTGGATGCGACGGTTGCTAAGACCCGTCATTCCACCCCGGGCGTCGGCCTGATCTCGCCGCCGCCGCACCACGATATCTACTCGATCGAAGATCTGGCGCAGCTGATCTACGACCTCAAGAACGTCAATCCGGAAGCCGATGTTTCGGTTAAGCTGGTATCGGAAGTGGGCGTTGGAACGGTTGCGGCCGGCGTGGCCAAGGCCCGCGCCGATCATATCACCGTCTCCGGTTTCGATGGCGGTACCGGTGCATCGCCGCTGACGTCGCTTAAGCACGCGGGCTCTCCGTGGGAAATCGGCCTTGCCGAAACCCAGCAGACGCTGGTGCTGAACGGTCTTCGCTCGCGCGTTGCCCTGCAGGTGGATGGCGGTCTGAAGACCGGCCGCGACGTCATCATCGGCGCGCTGCTCGGTGCGGATGAATTCGGTTTTGCCACCGCGCCGCTGATTGCGGCGGGCTGCATCATGATGCGCAAATGCCACCTCAATACGTGCCCAGTGGGCGTCGCTACTCAGGACCCGGTCCTGCGCAAGCGCTTCAAGGGCACGCCGGAACACGTCATCAACTACTTCTTCTTCGTGGCCGAAGAAGTGCGCGAAATCCTTGCTTCGCTTGGCGTAACCAAGCTGGACGAGATCATCGGCGCTTCCGAACTGCTTGAGAAGGATGAGATGCTGGCGCACTGGAAGGCTAAGGGGCTGGATTTCAGCCGCATCTTCCACAAGGTCGAGGCTCCGAAGGAAGCGACCTTCTGGACCGAACGCCAGAAGCACCCGATCGACGACATTCTCGACCGCAAGCTGATCGAGAAGTCGCAGCCGTCGCTGGAAAACCGCGAACCCGTGGTCTTCGAAGTACCTATCAAGAACGTAGACCGGTCGGCCGGCGCCATGCTGTCGGGTGCGCTGGCGAAGCGCTGGGGCCATAAGGGTCTGAAGGACGACACGATCCACGTGACGTTGCGCGGCACGGCGGGTCAGTCCTTCGGCGCGTTTCTTGCCCGCGGCATCACCTTCGATCTCGTGGGGGATGGCAACGACTATGTCGGCAAAGGTCTGTCGGGTGGTCGCATTATCGTGCGCCCACCGGAAAATACCCGGATCGTCGCGGAAAACTCGATCATCGTTGGCAACACGGTTCTCTATGGTGCGATTACCGGCGAGTGCTATTTCCGTGGCGTGGCAGGCGAGCGCTTCGCCGTGCGTAACTCCGGTGCGGTCGCTGTTGTCGAAGGCGTGGGCGACCACGGCTGCGAATATATGACTGGCGGTATAGTGGTGGTTCTCGGGGAAACGGGCCGTAACTTCGCGGCCGGCATGTCCGGTGGCGTGGCTTATGTTCTCGATGAAAAGGGCGACTTTGCCACTCGTTGCAACATGGCCATGGTCGAGCTGGAGCCGGTTCCGGAAGAAGACGACATGCTGGAAAAGCTGCATCATCACGGCGGCGATCTCATGCACAAGGGACGCGTTGACGTCTCCGAGGACATGACGCGTCACGACGAGGAGCGCCTTTACCAGCTGATCTCCAACCACTTCCATTACACGAATTCGTCGCGTGCCAAGGATATACTGGATCGCTGGAGCGAGTTCCGTCCGAAATTCCGCAAGGTCATGCCGGTTGAATACCGTCGTGCGCTTGAGGAAATGGAGCGCATGCGCATGGGCGTGGCGGCGGAGTAAGCCGCCACGTGAGGACACTACACCAGCTGGTCTCGCGGTCGCCGTTCCCACGGCGATCTAATGCTCGAGCGGCGAGACCGGATTTGAGTTCATCGTGCTGGGGGCGGCTTTAGGTTTCGCCACCTGGTACTGGGGCCCGACAGGCGCTCCGCTTTGATGTGAGGACATAAACGTGGGCAAGGTTACAGGTTTTCTCGAGATCGACCGGCAGGTGGGCAAGTATCAGCCTGCATCCGATCGTATCCGCCATTTCCGCGAATTCACCATTCCGATGTCGGATGCCGAGGTGCAGAAGCAGGCGGCGCGCTGCATGGATTGCGGCATTCCCTATTGCCATGGCCCGACCGGCTGTCCCGTGCACAACCAGATCCCCGACTGGAACGATCTGGTTTACAATAACAACTGGGAGGAGGCGATCCGCAACCTCCATTCCACCAACAACTTCCCTGAATTCACCGGCCGCGTCTGCCCAGCACCCTGCGAGGAAGCCTGCACGCTGAACCTCGAAGACACGCCGGTCGCCATCAAGACGGTCGAGCAGGCCATCGCCGACAAGGCTTATGAACTGGGCTTCATCGTGCCGAAGCCGGCGACGATCCACACCGGCAAAAAGGTCGCCATCATCGGCTCCGGCCCTTCGGGCATGGCGGCGGCACAGCAGCTTGGCCGCGCCGGTCACGAGGTGCATGTCTATGAGCGGGAATCAAAGCCCGGCGGCCTGCTTCGTTACGGTATCCCTGATTTCAAGATGGAAAAGAACTTCATTGATCGGCGGGTCGAGCAGATCAAGGGCGAGGGCGTTACCTTCCATTGCGGTGTTAATGTCGGCGTCGACGTGACCGTTCAGTCGCTTCTGGCCGACCATGATGCGGTTCTTTACTGCGGCGGCTCTGAAACCCCGCGTCCAGCCGGCATCGGCGGGGCGGACCTGCATGGTGTGCACGATGCCATGCCATATCTCGTGCAGCAAAACCGTCGCGTTGGCCGTGAAAACATCGATAGCATCGGCTGGCCGGCCGATCCTATCCTCGCCGGTGGCAAGCATGTTGTCGTCGTCGGCGGCGGTGATACGGCGTCGGACTGCGTGGGTACGGCGTTCCGTCAGGGCGCCGTGAAGGTCACACAGCTCGACATCCGCCCGATGCCGCCGGAAAAGGAAGATAAGCTTGCGGTTTGGCCCTTCTGGGCGACCAAGATGCGCACGTCCTCGTCGCAGGCGGAAGGCGCGGTGCGCGAGTTCCAGGTCGCCACACTGGAATTCGTCGGCGAAGACGGCGTTCTGACCGGTGTGAAGTGCTGTCAGGTGGATGAACGCCGCAAGCCAATCGCCGGTACCGAGTTCATTATCAAAGCCGATCTCGCCTTCATCGCCATTGGTTTTTCCGGTCCCTTCACGGATAGCGTGCTGAAGGAAATGGAAGGCAAGTTGACGCTCAACACGGACCGGCGTGGTTCCACCAATGTGGTCGCCAACGAGACGGACTACAGAACGTCGGTCGACAAGCTCTGGGCTGCGGGTGACGTTCGCCGTGGTCAGTCGCTGGTGGTCTGGGCGATCCGCGAAGGCCGGCAGGCAGCCCGCGCAATCGATGAGGCGCTGATGGGCGCCACGGTTCTGCCGCGCTGAGCCCGCGAAATCGATAAAGATGGAAAGGCCTGTTGCAGAAGCGACAGGCCTTTTCGTTTGATTGCCGTGCGATCAGCAAAAGGGAAGCGTGATGCGGAAGCAGGCGCCGCCGGTGGAGGAATCGCTGATGCTGATCTCGCCGTTGTGATAACGGACGATTTCCTGCACCAGACTGAGCCCAAGGCCGGTGCCGTGATCCTTTGGTTTCAGCCGGTGAAATGCATCGAAAACAAGCTCCCGTTCCGCCTCCGGAATTCCATTGCCTTCATCGGCTATCTCGATCACCCGGTTTGAGGCGATCTTTATGGTGATGGTACCCCGGCTGCCGCCATGTTCGATGGCGTTCTGCACGATGTTCATCAAGGCGCGCTGCAGTGAGGCATAATCCGCAAGCGCGAGGATTGGCTCTTCTTCCGGCTCGAAAGAAAGATTATAACCTTGGGAAATTGCAAGCGGGGCCATATCCGCGACAACAGACCTGCACAGGGCGACGATATCAAGCGGAACAAGCGGTGCTTTCTGCCCGCCGAGTCGTTGCAGATCGAGCAATTGTTCGGCCAGCACGGCAATGCGGCTGGCATCCGACAATATTCTGCTGCGGGCCGGGCCTTCCAGTAGGGTCTCAACCCGGGTCTGGAGAATGGCGACGGGGGTTCGCAACTCGTGGGCTGCATCGAGAATGAAACGCTTGTGCCTCTCATAGCCGTCATCCAGCCGCTGCAATGCGCCGTTGACGGCATGCACGAGTGGCTGAACCTCCCTTGGAATATTGCCATCCGGCAATCGGTATCCCCGTTTGTCAATATCGATGGCCTCCGCCGTTCGGGCAATGGCGGAGAGCGCGCGAAATTCCCGGCCGATGATCCAGGGAATTGCTGCGATCGTCGCAATTGAAACAAGAGCGAGAATCGGCAGGATAAGGATGTTGGAGAATAGCAGGATCGGGAGGGTCATGCTGAACGGACCGCCGTGTCCAATCATCGCAAATTCTCCAGCTGGACCAGATACCCGGCGTACGATCGCGACGTACAAAACGGCGAAATACGAATAGGACATCCCCGCGTCGCGAATATTGGAGATTCTAACGTCGTTCAGCGTTTGGCCCATATTGCTGAAAGCTTCGGGCACCTGCCCACCCTGGACAATATCGTCATTTTCCGTCAGCGCAACAAACCAGAAATCCGGAGTCTCCCTACGCAGTTTTATATATTCAGGTGTCTCCCTGAGCACGATTTTTCCATCTGGCCCGCGAATGAGAGCGTTTGCTGTTATTTGTGCCGCCTCAGAGCTGAGAAGGGCACTTCCGGTTCCATCGGACATCATGTAGACGAAGAATGCGACCGTGACGATGATGATGCTGCCGATCTGGAACAGCAGCAGTTGAATGGTCAGACGGCGTTTGAGTGATTTTCTTTTGGCCGGTTTCATGGGATTGCCCGCATAAGGTAACCAACGCCCCTGATGCCGTGAACCTCGACACCCGCATCCGCGGCCGCCAGTTTGCGGCGTAGGCGGGAGATATGGGAATCGAGTGCATTGGACTGGATTTCATCGTCGAAATTGTAGACTGCCTCCTCGAGCGTCGGACGCAGCACCGTTCTTCCCTGTCGTCGGAGCAATGCTTCGAGGATCAGCAGCTCCCGTCTGGTCAGGGGAAGGAATTCGCCTTTGATGCGCACTTCGCGGGTTTCGAAGCAGAATTCCAGGCTGCCCAGTTTCGCCGTCATCGTCACGGGGCCGGCTGGCCGGCGCATCAGGGCGCGAATACGGGCAAGCAGTTCCTCGACGGCGAAAGGCTTGGCCAGATAATCGTCCGCGCCAAGATTGAGGCCATTGATCCGGTCCGCAAGCGCGCCCTGCGCCGTCAGCACGATGACGGGTGGCGTGGCGGGCAGGAGACGCAGATCCTCGATGAGGTCAAGGCCATCACCATCCGGCAACTGCCGATCCAGAATGACCAGGTTGTGAACGCCGTCCATGATGGCGTGACGGGCAAGATCGAGCGTGCCGACGGAATCCACGATAATATCGAACCGATGGAGCGCAGCTGACAGCGCTGCCGCCATTTCGCGTTCGTCTTCTACAAGAAGCAGGCGCATGAACGATCTCGGCATTAACAGGCGTGACTTCTCGGGGGAATGGCACGCGCGCAGAATAAGAAGGACTGCGTCATCGATGCTCAGTGCATCAGACGCGTTAGCTTGAAATAAATATCGCCAGGCAGAAAGTATGATCGCAATTAATAGACGATCACCCAGCATTCCTGCAAAGCTTAGTCAAGACTGTCATTGATGGGTTGCATCAACATTACGCCGGTGAGACTCGGCTCGATGGAGATGGCGCTTACTGTTTCGCTTGTGTGGTGTCTGTGACCACGCGATAGTCATCGATGCGGCCTGCAGGCGCATCGGCCATCTCGCCGCGTTTGGTCAGCCTCTCGCGTGGCGATTCCACGACGGAAACGCGAGCCGGAGTGGGAGAGGGAGGGACATCGCCAAGCAATTTGTCGCCCCCATCAAGAGCAGGATCGGTGAGGCTGATCGGCTGGGTACGCACCTGGCCGGCATCGATGCCGAGTGCGGGCAGGGAGGTGAGGGCTGGCAGATTGCTGCCGTCGAGTTTGACCAGATCAGGGCCCGCGCCATCAAGGTGACGGCGCACGAACTTTTCGACATAAAAGGCAAGCTTGCGTTTGCCGGCCTGTGTCATGCCAATGCCATCAGCTTCACGAAGGCGGGCTTGCTGACCGTTCATGTCATAGCCGGTGACGACGAATTTTCCTGCCTCATCCACGAAGCCATCCCAGACGTCAACGAATTCCCCGCCATATTTTTCAACGTGGTTGCGATAGAGCCGGTTGAAGCCGACCAGATCAGCGGAGAGCGACGGCGACTGGAAGGCGGGCAGTCCCACCCAGAGCACAGGAACCTTTGGACGTCCTGCGAGCGTCAGCAGTTCGTCGATGCGTCGTTCATATTCCTTGAACCAGATTTCGGTACCGAATTTTTCCTTGCTATCGCCGATCTGCATCTGCTGGCGATCATTGGACCCCATCATGATGACGATGGTTGCCGGATTCGTCTCGGTAATGAATTGCGGAAGGGTCTTGAACCAGTCGTAATAATCGGTGCGAACAAGACCTGAAGAGCCGTTGGCGCGCACGTCGACGACAATCGCCGGCGAGTTGGCGAACGCGTTGACCAGCTCTTCTCCCATGCCACCGGCAAGGAAGTCGCCGATGACCAATACGCGCCGCGCATTTTCGAGCTTGGCGGCAGGCTCCGGCTTTGCGGTGCGCATCTGCACAACCGACGGTGTTTTCTTGGTTGGTTGCGGCCGGGTGACCGATCTCGTTGGCGGGGCAGATGGAAAATCGCGGCGGCTGCGGCGCTGGTATTCGCGGTTTGACCCGCCGTCGCGGCCCACCGGCTTGCCGAACAGCATCTCAAACAGGGTGCGCCGCTGCTCCTGCGCGATGCTTTCGGCGGGAGCAAGCGGCAGCGCAAGCACCGCGCCAAGAAGGACAGCGCAGAAACGCCAGCCGGTTCTTCCATGGTTTGCCGCAGGTTTCGCACTCATCACATCAACCCTTCCGGATATTTCGGCGGCGGAATTTCGGGTGCCGCCGAATGTGCCGGGACATTATCAGTTGCGCAGAGCCCTCAGCAGACGCTGTGACGGCTGGCCATCGGTTTCCATACCCATACGCGACTGGATAGCGCTGATGGCGGCTTTCGAGCCGGAGCCGAAGTTTCCGTCGACTTCGCCATCATAATAGCCGAGTTCCTTCATGCGGGTCTGAAGCTCGAATTTTTCTCTGATATCCAGCGTGCCGTCCGGGCGTGGCCACTTCTGCTGCATGCCGCCATAACCGGCAATCTCGTCGGCCAGCAGGCCCACGGCCAGAGCGTAGCTGTCGGATGCGTTGTATTTTTTGATGGTGAAGAAGTTCTTCATCATCAGGAAACCCGGACCGTTGGCACCGCCCTGCAGTTTCAGCATCGCGCGGTCCGTACCACGCGTGAAGCTTTTGCCGTTCGGCCGGGTGAAGCCAAGTTTTGCCCACTCTGCAATGGTTTTCGTCTGCCCTTCATAACGGGCGCCGCCCCGCGGGACCGCCGTCTCGTAACCCCAGGTGCGGCCCGGCTCCCAGCCGTTCTTTGCAAGGAGGTTGGCGGCCGTCGCCAGCGCGTCCGGCACGGAATGCCAGATATCACGCTTGCCATTACCGTCAGCATCAACCGCATAGAGCAGGTAGCTTGTGGGAATGAACTGTGTGTGACCCATGGCTCCCGCCCACGAACCCGTCAGTTGCTTGGGCGTGACATCGCCAGCTTGAAGAATCTTGAGCGCAGCGATCAGCTGGGTGCGCGCGAATTTGGCGCGCTTGGGATCGGAATAGGCGAGCGTTGCAAGCGCCTGCGGGATGTTGTGCAGCCGCTCCGGCTTTTCGAGAACAGCGCCGTAGTTGGACTCCATCGACCAGATGGCGAGGATGATGTGTTTGTCGACGTTGAAGTTGCGCTCGATCCAGTTAAGCGTCGCCGCGTGTTTCATCTTCATCTCGCGGCCTATCCGCACAGTGTACGGATTGACGCGTGAGTCAAGATAATCCCAGATCTGCGTGGTGAATTCCGGCTGGAAGGTTGCCTTGCGAAGCGCGTCGGGATCCGGCTCGCTGACGCCGGCAAAGGCCTTCTGATAGGTCGCCTTGCTAATGCCTTCTTTCGCGGCTGTTGCATAGAACTGGTTGATCCACTGACGGAATCCCTGATCGGCTTTGGCCGAGACAGGCGCCAGCGAGATTGCCAGGCCGGCAAACACCATGCAGCCGAATTTGCGGACATCTGAAAGGATCATCTTTGTCATCGTCTGTCTTTCGTTCTCTCGAATGTCATTTCGATTGCGAAAACGCATCGGGCGTCGTCATGGATAACAAAAGATCGTCAACAAATTCTTTACCATTAATAGATGGTAGCGTCACCCTTTACAAAACGTTGTTGTTTTTGAAATAACAACAGCGTGCGGGGATTGTGATCAAGATTTATCTCTCAGGAGGGATACGTGGTAGAACATAAGAAAATTCGGAAGGCCGTATTCCCGGTCGCAGGTCTCGGCACGCGTTTTCTGCCTGCCACCAAGGCAGTTCCGAAAGAAATGCTCACCGTCGTCGACAAGCCCGTTATCCAGTACGTCGTTGATGAGGCGGCGGAAGCAGGCATCGAGCATTTTGTATTCGTTACCGGCCGCGGCAAGGCGGTGATCGAGGATTATTTCGACATCCAGTTTGAGCTCGAACAGATGCTGCGCGAGCGCAACAAGAATGCCGAACTGACATTGCTGGCTGGTCTACTGCCGAAGGCGGGCACGGCGAGCTTTACGCGCCAGCAGGTGCCGCTCGGTCTTGGCCACGCTGTATGGTGCGCGCGCGATATCGTTGGCGACGAGCCGTTTGCCGTGCTCCTGCCTGACATGATCATGCATTCGCAGAAAAGCTGCCTGAAGGGCATGGTCGAGCTTTACGACCAGACTCAGGGCAACGTGATCGCGGTGCAGGAGTGTGCGCCTGACCAGACACATAAATATGGCATCGTCGGTGTTGGCGAGACCGTCGGCGAAGGCTTCAAAATCACCGAAATGGTCGAAAAGCCTGCGAAGGGGACAGCGCCGTCAAATTTCTATATCAACGGCCGCTATATTCTTCAGCCGGAGATTTTCGACATTCTTGAAAATCAGGAACGTGGTGCAGGTAACGAAATCCAGCTGACCGACGGCATGCTGACGCTCGCCAAGTCGCAGGAGTTCGCAGGCTACCATTTCCGCGGCCAGACCTTCGACTGTGGCGCCAAGGATGGCTTTATCCTCGCCAACGTCGCCTTTGCCCTGGAACGCGGTGACATCAGGCCCACAATTGAAGAGCCGATCAAGGCCCTGATCGACGGTCTGAAATAGTCCATAAAAGCCAAGACAATCCCGGCCTTCGCGCCGGGATTTCTTTTTCCGGAAATCTATCGTTTGAGCACCAGACCGGCGCCGACACGCAGATCGTTGCTGTCATAGACAGGGGTCCACTGGTAGCTGACATCAGCGGTAAGGTCGAGGTAACGGTTGATACCCCAAGTCAGGCCGGCCCCGGCGGTATATTCCACGGCATCCTCGGAAGCACGGAATTTGCGATGAACCACCTGCCCGGTCAGCCGCGCGACGAGGTTGTTGCGCAGCTCGTGGGTCAGGCCGGCATCAAGCCGATAGGACACCCAGCCACCCTGAGGGCCGCCGGCAAAATCCTCGATCGTCGTGCGCAAACCGAGATTGACGTTTGTCCCGCGCTGGGGTGACCAGTTGAGAGTGCCATCCAGCGTCAGGGCGTCGATCGCATCGAGGCGGTCATCATCATATTGCTTGCGCAGATAACCGATGGCGGCTTCGCCCCGCGTTTTCTCGCCCAAATCGACCTCGGCACCCACTTTTGCACCATAGGAATTGGAAGAACGGGCATAGCCGGAATTGTCGAGGCGCCTATCGTATTTCGTCGTCCCCACGTTCAGTTCAAGGAAGGGGATGAGCGCCGGCGACAGTTCATAGCCGATACGACCGCGCAGATTGGCGCCATTCTGGTCACGGTCGCTGAGGCTGATCGGGCGGCCGTCTATGCCTTTTGCATCCGTGTAAACGGTACGGGAAAGATCGAGCGCCGCGAGACCGCGAAGCTTGCCAAAATCCCGCTCGATCGATGCTCCGGTCGTGAAGCGGTGCTCGCCGCCCTGGACGGCTGCCCCGGTCAGGGCATTCGGGTCCGTCGTGTCCTCGCGGCTGAATTCATAGCCGGCCTTGAGATTAGCGGTCGTCTGTCCGCCGAGGTCCAGACGCAGATCCGCATCGATCTTCGCCCGAGGTTCTTCGCCATCCTTGTCGCTGCCGAAGTTTCTTTCCCAGGCACCGTCGCCCGTGACCGTAAGCGCGTGGCGGGACCAGTCGCTGGTGAGCGTGCCGCGTATGCCGGTCGTCAGATAATTGCGTCTGGAAGGGCCACCCGTATTGGTCTGCCTTTCCGTGTTGATCGTCTGACTGATTGCTGGCCGAAGCACGAATGTTCCGACGCGAATTCCCGGCGTTTGTCCTGGCACGGCAGGAATGCGCGGGTTTTCACCGCCATCCACCGTCGGCTCGTAGGGGTTTTCCGCGTCAGCAAAGGGCTGGCCCGCCTCGTCCTGCTGCTCGTAAATCGGGTCGCCCGGATTGTTCGAGGGGCGCCAGAGCTGGGGTGGGGGCGAGGGCGTCGGCGTCGGCTGGACTGCGCCGGTGGCCACCGCGTCAACTGTGCTTGGCATTGGCGAGGCCGTTGCATTATCGGCAGACGTCGCCTGCCGCAGCGTTGGACCGGCAGGTGTCGCCGTCTGCGCCAAAGCGCTCTCCAGCGGGCAAAAAAAAGTACAGGCGAGCAGCAGGGTCGCTGCTTTCCGCGACGTCGGCAGACGTGTGGCGGTGCCCTTCACATTCATTCCTTCTCACCCGGCGGATCCGGCCGACGTCAGATCAAAGGCAAACAGGGCATCTCACCAGACCTGACGGGAGACAGGCCGATGACATGACGTGAAGAAACCAGTGACCAGACAGGCGACGCAAGTTTTAACATCGCTTTAACAATAGGTTTTTTATGGTTAACAGTTGATAAAGATCACTGAATTTTCATCCATCCGGCAGAGGCGAAAATAGAGCCAATTTTCTCGCAAGCCTGCCGATCGAAAGATCGACGATGATCGCCGCGGGGTCCGCACCCAAATTGCTAAATATTTCTAATATGCGAAGATTAAAACGTTTCATTTTGGCACGCGTTTGCCGTATGATTACGATGATCGATTTTAAAGCGGTCAAAAATCGTATTGAATTTATTTAGTGTGACAACGTCGTTTCATGAAGCCCGTTTTGAACATCAAGCAAGTTGGTTTTTATTGTTGGGATATCACCAATGACCGTTTCTATCTGGACGCAATTTGCGCTGAACTCTTCGGAATTCCTGTAAAACAGGGGATGCTTGGCATCAGCATTTTTCAGGTGCTGGAGAAAGTGGACCTCGATCACCGGAACCGGGTGATCGAAACGGCGCTGACCACGTTAAAGAATGCGAGTTTTTATGATCAGGAATATGCGGTGCGCCGCACCGATGGGTCTGTTTCGTGGGTAAGGACACTTGGACGATATCTGGTCGATGAAGACAACATTCCGTTCAAGCGGCTCGGGACGATGGAGGAGATATCCCCCCCGGAGCCGCATCACTGAGGGAACGAGCGCTACCGAAACTGTTGAATACTTGCCCCGAGACGCGTTCTAAAATGCGGCGCGCGGGGCGAAGAGTGGACTTATTCCGGCTTAAAGAGTAACAGTCGGGCATGATTACGCGCGCCGTCAAACTGGTTGAAGACAACGCCATTGAATCCGCCCTGCGGACGATCTCGATGGAGCGGGCTGGCCTTGCCGCCCTTGAGGATGCCTTGAAGAACGGCCTCTCCGAGCCCTTCTGCAAAGCGATCGAGACCATCGGCGAATCCAATGGTCGCCTCATCATCACCGGAGTTGGCAAGAGCGGCCATATTGGCGCAAAGCTTGCCGCGACGTTTGCTTCCACAGGCACGCCCGCCTTTTTTGTGCATGCGGCGGAAGCCAATCACGGCGACCTTGGTATGATCGGCGGCGACGATGTGGTGCTGGCTATTTCCAAAGGTGGTGAGAGTGCGGAACTGCGCAGCATCATCAATTACTCGCGCCGGTTTTCCATTCCGCTAATTGCGCTCACCTGTTCGGAAAAATCATCGCTGGCGCAAGCCTCCGATATCGTGCTGCTCGTTCCCAATGAGCAGGAGGCCTGTCCGCTTGGACTTGCGCCAACCACGTCCACATTGATGCAGCTCGCGCTGGGGGATGCTCTTGCCGTGGCTCTGCTGGAAGCGCGCAATTTCACTGCGGGTGACTTCAAGGTGTTCCATCCCGGCGGCAAGCTGGGTGCCAGCCTCACGCTGGTCGCCGATATCATGCATACCGGCGATCGCCTGCCATTGGTCGGAAAGGGAACGGTGATGCCGGAAGCGGTTGGCGTTCTCTCGCGCAAGCATTTTGGTTGCGTCGGCGTTCTGGATGAGGAGGGGCGTCTGTGCGGCATCATCACCGAGGGCGATATGGCGCGCAACCTGTCGCGTAACCTCGCCGAACTGGTTGTCGACGATATCATGACCCGCAGCCCGAAAACGGTCAAAAAGTCGGTGTTGGCCACCAGTGCGCTGGCGACGCTGGAAAAATTCCACATCGGCGCCCTCATCGTCGTTGACGACGACAATCGGCCGATTGGACTGGTGCATTTCCACGATCTCCTGCGGATCGGCGTCGCTTAATAATTTTGCTGACAGCTGCATCGATCGCCGTCCAGAAGTCGGTCGTCGATGCTGGCGACCGGGTGCCGGACTTATCGGTCGATCGGCTCGATCGTCAGTGTGCGCCCGCGAGCCGACGCAATCCTGACGCGGGTTCCAGCTGGCAGGTCTTCGCCATCCACCGGCCACCAGGTATCATCAAGTCTGATGCGTCCGCGACCCTCAACGATCGGCTCCTGCAAGGTGGCAGTGCGGCCGACAAGACTCGCTTCGCGCTGGTTGAGGAATGGCTCGTCGCTTGTATCGCGGTTCCGGCCGAAATATTTCCGGCCAAGCAGGGCAAAAATGACGGAGAGTGCTGCAAACAGCACCAGCTGCAACTGCCAGGCCCACACAGTGACATCCCAAAGGACCAGCGACAACGCGCCGATCACCAGAGCGGCAAGTCCAATCCAGATCAGAAAGACGCCCGGGGCGATGAGCTCTGCTGCCAGTAGCGCGAAGCCGAAGATCCACCAGCTCCAGGGGCCTAGCTCTGTCGCAAGCCGTTGCAGCATCGTTATTTCTCCGATGAAGAGCCGAAGGGATTACCCGGGATAGCGACATTGATGCTCTGGCCGGAAGCCCGGGTTGGTGGCACGGAGCGGGACGATGCAGGGGCTGCGGTGGGCGTGCTCGGCGAATCGCCGTTGTTACCGAACACTTCTTTCGCAATCGTGCCGATGCCGCCGAGCGAGCCGATCAGCGCCGAGGCTTCCATCGGCATCAGCACAATCTTGGAATTCTTGGCCGTGCCGATCTCGGCTAGCGCTTCGGTGTATTTCTGGGCGACGAAATAGTTGATGGCATGGACATTACCGGCGGCGATGGCTTCCGAGACCATGCGGGTGGCGTTAGCTTCGGCTTCGGCCAGGCGCTCTCGGGCTTCGGCATCGCGGAACGCTGCTTCGCGCTGGCCTTCCGCCTCCAGAATAGCAGATTGTTTTGCACCTTCTGCGCGAAGAATTTGCGCGTTGCGGGCGCCTTCCGCTTCCAGCACCTGCGCGCGCTTCTCGCGTTCAGCCTTCATCTGTCGCGCCATGGAATCAACGAGGTCCTTGGGCGGCGCGATGTCCTTGATCTCGATGCGAGTGACCTTGATACCCCATGGCCCAACCGCCTCATCGACGACACGCAGCAGCCGATCATTGATGGCATCACGGTTCGACAGCAACTCGTCGAGGTCCATCGAGCCCATCACCGAGCGAATATTTGTCATTGTCAGGTTTTCGATCGCCATTTCCAGATTGGAAATCTGGTAAGCGGCCTGCGCGGCGTTCAAGACCTGATAGAAGGTGACAGCATCGGCAGAAACACTGGCATTGTCACGGGTGATGACTTCCTGTGTCGGGATATGGAGAACCTGCTCCATGACGTTCATCTTCGAACCGATGCTTTCAAAGAACGGTACGATGAGATTGAGACCGGGCTCAAGCGTGCGCGTGTAGCGACCGAAGCGTTCAACGGTGTAACGATGCCCCTGCGGCACGGTCTTGATGCCGGCAAACAGCACCAGAATAACCAGAACAACCGCCGCTATGACGACGATGTCGAAACCGCCCAATGCAATCATCACTTTCCTCCTACGATCAGAACGTCCGGGTTTTATCCCAACAGCCTTATGGCAAGATTACACCCAGCCTTGCAACTCCCGTCTTACAACCTCTTCGAGAACGTTCATGCCCTCGGCGCTATCGTTCAGACATGGTATATGGGTAAATTTCTCACCGCCATGATGCAGGAAAATTTCCCCGGCTTCACCGGCAATCTCCTCCAGCGTCTCAAGACAATCTGATACGAAACCTGGATTCATGACGGCGATGCGCTTGATGCCCTCCGAGGCCAGCTTCTCCATCGTCTTGTCGGTGTAGGGCTGCAGCCATTCTTCCGGCCCGAAACGGGACTGGAAGGTAATCATGAAGTTCTTGTCGGTTCGACCCAGCGCCTGGCGCAGGAGACGGGCGGTTTTCTGGCAGTGACAATAATAGGGATCGCCCTTTTTGAAATAGGATTGCGGAATGCCATGGAAGGAGGTGATCAGCATCTCCGGCTCCCACTCCAGCGTTGCCAGATGGTTGTTGACGGAGGCCGCAAGCGCTTCGATGTAGGCGGGATCGTCATGGTACGGCGGCACGGTGCGGATGGCTGGCTGCCAGCGCAGCTTCATCAGATGCTCAAAAGCCTTGTCGTTCACCGTTGCCGTGGTTGAGGCCGCATATTGCGGATAGAGTGGGAAAAGCAGGATCTTTTCGCATCCCTTTTCTTTCAGCGCGTCGATCTTGGAGGCAATCGATGGCTGCCCGTATCGCATCGCCCAGTCGACCACGACATTGGGCAAATCCTTAAGCGCCTCGGCCATCAGCTCGCCCTGGCTGCGGGTATAGGTGCGCAGATAGCTTTCGTTGCGCTCCTGGTTCCAGATTTCCTGGTAGGCCTTGCCGACCTTCTGCGGGCGCTTGTTGAGCACGATGCCGTAAAGGATCGGATACCAATAAAGACGGGACCATTCTATCACGCGTTTGTCGCTCAAGAATTCCGCCAGATAACGGCGCATCGGCCAATAGTCCGTACCGTCGGGGGTGCCGAGATTGACGAGCAACACGCCCACCTTGCCGAAGGTTACGCGAGGATGGTTTGCGGGGAGGGGGGATAGGTCTGTCGCCATGAATGATACCCTGAAACTCGAACTGCTGATGTCAGGAGTTATTTCGCCCAAGGATAAGGCTAACGCTCCATCGTCTGTTTGTGCCTGAACCAGACCGTGACACGGTTTGGCCGAAAATGTCCGAGCTATACGCTCCGACAGTAGTTTTGTTCATGTGTTCTAGACGAAAATTTTCAGGATTAAACCACTGTGACATGCTATTTCCGGCAATGGCGCAGCCGCAGGCTGCCAGCCGTCAACAATTTATCCTTAAGCCGTTGCTTTAAATAGAAAAATAGAAAACCGGCCCCGATCTTCAAGGGCCGGCTTCTATATGCGGCAAATTGCCCTGCTGTTAGCGTGCGAGTTATTGAGCGGGCAATTCCAGCTCTTCGCCGATCTCGATATGGTTCGGATGTTTCAGCGTATTTGCCTTGGCAATTTTGCCCCATAGAGCGCCATCACCGTATTTTTCCGCTGCAATCTTCCAGAGGGAATCGCCCTTTTCAACGACGTATTTGCTGGCCGCGGCAGCGGCTGCAGCAGGTGTCGGGGCTACTGGCGCGGTTGTTGCGGGCGCAGTCGCAGTGGGGGCAGCAGGTGCCGGAGCAGCGGTAGTGGCGGGTGCAGTTGTCGCAGGCGCCGGTGCCGCAGGCTTTGCCGGAGCGACGTAACCGGCGGGGGTCACTTCGCTGATGCGACCGTCCGTATAGGGCTTATAGGGGCTATTGGCGGTAATATAGGCTGCAACCGCCTCTTCGAGGTTAGGGCCGAAGTCATAGGCGTTGATGGCGTTGGTCGCAAAGACCTTGAAGCCATCGCCGCCGGTACGGACGTAGTTATTGGCTGCGACAATGTAGGTCTTGGCGGGATCGAGAGGCACGAAAGCGTCACCCTCCTTGACCTCGACCGAAACGATACGACTGCCGGCCGGCTTGGAACGGTCGAAGGAATATTTCATGCCTGAGACCTGCATGAAGCGGCCCGCACCGTCGTCGATCTGGCTGACGCCATTTTCAAGGGCGGCGCGAATATCTTCGCCCTTCAGCTGGAAGGTTGCGACGGTGTTCTGGAACGGCAGAACCGTCAGCACTTCACCCATAGAGACATCGCCGCCATCGATGGAGGAGCGCAGGCCGCCACTATTGGCAAAAGCAATGGTGACGCCCTGATCCTTGACGCGGGCAAGTGTCGCATCCGCGACCAGATTGCCCATGGAGCATTCCTTCACACGGCAAATCTTGCGGTCCCCTTCGATCGGGCCTTCGGAGGTGCCAACGACCTTGGCTTTCAGAGCCTCGATCGGCGCCTTCAGCTCATCGATGCGCTTCAGCGTGGCTTCATCAGGCTTGAAAGAAGAATTGACAAGGATCGGGTCGCCCTTGCTCTCCTTCACGACGCCGTTGTCATCGAAGACGACTTTGAGGTCGCCGAGATACTTGCTGTACTGCCCTGCCTGCACAACGGGAACCTTGTAGCCACCCGGGTTGTCGACGAGCGTCGGATAGGGGCCTTCAGCCTTTTGATCGGTGTTCGACAGAAGCGTATGCGAATGGCCGCCTACGACGACGTCGACATCGGGAATTTTGGCGATGAATTCGAGATCGCGCGGGTAACCGACATGGGTGAGCGCGATGATCTTGTTGACGCCCTCCTGCTTCAGCTTCTGAACCTGCTCGCTGATTTTCGCGACATCCTCAGCGATCGTGATGTTGGGACCGGGCGTTGCCAGTTCCGCGGTGTCGTTGGCGACGGCACCGACGATACCGATCTTCTGTCCGCCGACGTCAATCACGAGGGAGGGCTTGACGCGGTCGCCAATTTTCGACGCGGCGGTGGCGACAACGTTGGCGGTCACGACCGGGAACTGGACCTTGTCGAGGAAGCCGGCAAGGCCGTCTTCACTGTCGTCGAACTCATGATTGCCGACGGTCATGGCGTCGAACTTCATGGCGTTCAGCATTTCCGCTTCAACGGTGCCTTTGTAGGTGGTGTAGAAAAGCGATCCCTGGAAATTGTCGCCGGCATTCAGAAGCAGAACATTCTTGCCTTCACCCTTTAGCGCATCGCGCGTCTGGTTGATTGCGGTCAGCAGGCGCGCGGCGCCGCCGAAGCACTCGTTCTTGCCCTCTTCTTCCGCCGAGCAGGTCGAGTCGAATTTGTTGATCGATTCGATACGGGAGTGAAAATCGTTGATGTGAAGAATGTTGAGCTCGTAATCTGCCAGCGCGGCTCCCGCTGAAAGCGTGATCACCGAAACGCTCAGCATGCCCATTCCGAAAATTTTCTTCATCGTCCCTCTCTCCTGTTCAAAGCGGAAGTCCAGGCCGGCTGATCACCCCCCGACCGGGTGTATTCTTTAATCCGAAAACATGTCAGTCATTCGAAAGCAGAATGTTTTCATTTAGCGACAGTTGCCGCAAGCGAAATTATGACAGGTGTAAAACAAACAAAAACGCACGCCCGAAGGCGTGCGCTTGAAAAAGACATCGCGTTGAATCGGCCAGGTAATCAGCCCTGGCGGGTGAGCGAGAACTGGCTGTTGCTGTCAGTCGTGCAGTTCAATTGCGACGGCGATACGAGGGCGCAGTTGACACGCGACTGCGTGTTACGCACCAGCGACGTCATGTTGATTTCGTAAAGCGTCGGCGAAATCGTCACGTAAGTGCCGGAGGCGAGAAGCGTATTGGTGTCGGTGGAACGGGTGGAGAAGGCGCCGTTCTGGAACGTCGATACGATGCCGTTGCGGTCGATCCATCGACCGTCCACGGCTGGGCCGCGGGAAAGCGAAGGCGCCATCGATGTCTGCTGGGAGGAGGGACCTGGCGCGACGCATGAAGACACCGCGATGGCGGCTGAAAGCAAAGCAGCGCTTGTCTTGAAGTTCATGAGCCTGTTCTCCTGCGATTCGATGAAACTTTCTATGCTTCGACCATGCCGTGAAGCGTTTTTCATTTCAAGGCAACGTTGTTTGCTTCCACCGGTTCCCGATGGCATTGACGAAAGCCCCAGCGTGGCAAATATGAGACTCTTCCGCGTCAGCGGACGAGGATATTGCGGAACTGCCAGGGATCGGACGTATCGATATTGTCAGGAAATAGTCCCGGACGTCCGTCGATCGGCGTCCAGTCGGTGTAATGCCCCTCAACGGGTCCGAGATAGGGACGTTGCACCTCAAGGCAGCGGCGGTAATCCATTTCGTCGGCTTCAACGATACCGGCTTCCGGATTTTCAATTGCCCAGACCATGCCGGCCAACACGGCGGAACTCACCTGCAATCCGGTTGCATTCTGGTTCGGGGCAAGCGAACGCGCCTCCTGAAGCGTGAGGCGCGAGCCGTACCAATAGGCGTTCTTGTCATGACCATAGAGCAGGACGCCCAATTCGTCGGCACCGTCGACAAGCTCATCCTCGGCCAGTACGTGTTGGATCGGCTGCGGGTTGCCGCCATTGCCGAACAGCTCGTGCAGGGACAGGATGGCGTCGTTGCAGGGATGGTAGGCATAGTGGCAGGTCGGTCGGTAGGTGACGTCGCCTTCATCGTTGCGGACGGTGAAGTAGTCGGAGATCGAGATCGCCTCGTTGTGCGTGACGAGAAAACCGTATTGCGGCCCGAGGCCCGGGCACCAGGTGCGCACCCGCGTATTGGCGCCGGGCTGATCAAGATAGATCGCCGCCTTGTTTCCCTTCTTCTGCTTTTTGGCGTTCTTCGGCATCCAGTTTTCATGGGTGCCCCAACCAAGTTCGGCTGGCTGGAAACCTTCTGCGATGAAGCCTTCGACGGACCATGTGTTCCAGAACGCCCCGAATGGCTTCGGTTCTTTCGCCCTTTGCGTATCGCGCTCGGCCACATGCACACCTTTGACGCCAAGCTGTTTCATCAGCGTCGCCCAGCCTTGTCGGTCATCAGGCTGTGGTTCTTCGATATCAAGGCCGGCATCGCTCGCGAGATTGACGAGGGCCTGTTTTACGAACCATGACACCATGCCCGGGTTGGCGCCGCAGGTGGAAACGGCCGTCGTACCACCAGGTTTGCGCGCCTTTTCCTTCAGCATGGTTTCCCGAAGGGAGTAATTCGTTCTGGAGGCGTTGTCGGCATCTCCATTGAAGTAAAAACCGGGCCATGGCTCCACCACGGTGTCGATATAGAGCATGCCGTGCTTACGACATATCCGCATCAGATCGACAGACGCGGCATCGACCGAAAGATTAACGCAGAAGCCCTGTCCCTGCACGCCTTTCAGAAGCGGCTTGAGAACGTCCTTGTAATTCTGCTTGGTGAGATGGGTCTTGATGTGGCGAATGTTTCTCTCGGCCAGAAAGGGGGCGATGTCCTCCCGCGGATCGATAACGACGAGCCGGGCCCTGTCGAAATTGAAATGACGTTCGATCAACGGAAGAGTACCGCGCCCGATGGAGCCGAAGCCGATCATGATGATGGGTCCGTCAATATTGCCGTAAATCGGGTAGCCTGCATCCGTCATTCGTCAATTTTCCTTTTTTAGCCAATAAGTAAGCTAGATCATAAAAGCGTGCCACAATAAAGGGGAGCTGGATGACGGACATATGACGATGGTCGCGGCACGATCCATCCTCGCGATCTTTTCACCATTTCTCCCACTACGAATTTAAGAAAGTTCGTTTATAGTGGAGCTCTTCTTTTCGTCCGTGGGTCCACAGGTTTGGAGGGGCTTTGGTCAGATGGTGAAAAGAAGTTTTCGCCATCGCAGGAGAGCTACCTGTTGAATGATCTGTTAGGGCGCGCCACGGCGCTTCAGAATGAAACGCCCGTTCTGATCGCTCTTTATGACTCCGGCGACCACTTGCGCCATGCCAATCCGTCATTTCGGGAAAGCTTTCATCTGGCCGCTGACGATTTCCCGAGCTGGGCGGACATCATGCGGCTGAACCACCGGCTGCGCACCGGCGTCGTGATCCGCAAAAATGATTTCGAGGGATGGCTGCTTTCGGCGCAGTCCCGTCGCGGCAAGCTGCCATATCGCGCCTTCGAAATGGATCTTTATGACGGTCGCTGGTTCTGGATGACCGAGACGGTACAGCAGGATGGGTGGATGCTATGCGTCGCGAGCGACGTCACCGAATTGCGTCAGGGTTATCGCGCGCTGCGGCAGGACAGGGATCTGGCCGTGCGGGCCTCACAGACCGACGAGTTGACGGGAACGGCAAACCGCCGGTTCGTCTTTACAAAGCTTGCCATGCAGGTAGATCAGGTCGCCAAAGGGCTTGAAGCGCCGTTCTGCCTCTGCACGTTCGACATCGATTTTTTCAAGCAGATCAACGACCGCTTCGGTCATAAATGCGGTGATGCGGTGTTGCGGGATTTTGTTGCTGTCGCTCATTCCGTCATCCGCCGCGTGGATTGTTTCGGCAGGATCGGCGGTGAGGAGTTCATGCTCATCCTGCCACGCAGTTCGGTCGCCGATGGCCGGGAGATTGTGGAGCGACTATTGCAGAGAGTCCGCCTTTCCAGACCTCTCTCTGCATTCCCGGATTTTTCCTACAGCTGCTCGGCCGGCCTGACGGCCTACCGCATCGGGGAAAGCGCGGACGATATTTTCATGCGCGCCGATCATGCCCTTTACGCGGCGAAGGAAAAAGGCCGTGACCGGCTTCTGGCGGTCACCGTCTAAATCAGCTCCGCTGCAATCAGTCCATACAACGAATTGCCAACGAAAAGCTTCCGGCCGGTCATCTCGTCGGGTTTGAGGGTCTGCCCGCGTGCTTTGCGTTCACGGATGAGTTCCGCGCGCAGCACACCCGGCAGAATGCCGCTATCCAGCGGTGGCGTCAGCATCGGTCCCTCAGGCATTTCCACGAAGATGCTCGTTGATGATCCCTCGCACAATTCGCCGCGCTCGTTCAGCAACAACACCTCATCCGCCTCGTCAGCCGAGAATTCGGCGCGGGCTGCGTCATAGGGCTCCCGCCGGGACGATTTGTGGCGATAGAAGGTGTCGGAGGAGTCGAGCCTGGTCTGTCGCGCAATGCGTACCCGCCACACTGTGGCCGGCTGCAAGGGTTTGAAGTCGGCGGTCTCTATGTCGAGTTCGCCCTTGTAGTTCATGACCAGTTTCACGCAGAGAGGCTTCTCGCCGCCCACCTTCTTTTCCATTAGCTGGACGGCATTGACAGGTGCACGGAAACCAAGCGCATCGGCGGAACGCAATAGTCGGCGCATATGCTGGTCAATGCGCTGAAAGCCGGTCTGCGGTTCCCAGCGCAGCGTTTCCCTCAGGGTCAGATCGGCGGGTTTGCGTTTCATGGCCTTTGCTCGTCGCCTGGGTTGTTCACTGGAATCTCTGCCGGCAGTATGAACCGACAAAGCTTGTCCGAAGTAGGATAGCTTTGCCGGCGGAGGAGATTAAGCCTGTTCCTTATCCAGCGCTTCCAGTTCGTCAATCAGTCCTTCGATCATGGAAAGTCCCTTGTCCCAGAAGGACGGATCGGTTGCATCGAGGCCGAAGGGTTTCAGAAGCTCCGAATGATGCTTGGTGCCGCCGGCCTTCAGAAGCTCGAAATACTTCTCCTGGAAGCCGGTCTCGGCGTTTTGGTAGACCGCGTAGAGCGAGTTGACCAGGCAATCGCCGAAGGCATAGGCATAAACATAGAAAGGCGAGTGGATGAAATGGGGGATATAGGTCCACCATGTCTCATAACCTTCTGAAATGCGGATCGCCGGGCCCAGGCTTTCCGCCTGAACGGAGAGCCACAATTCGCCGATCTGCTCCGAGGTCAGCTCGCCCTCTTTTCGGGCGGTGTGCAGTTTCCTTTCGAATTCGTAGAAAGCAATCTGTCGCACGACCGTGTTGATCATGTCCTCGACCTTGCGCGCGAGCATGGCCTTGCGTTCGCGGACATCTTTCGTATCGTCGAGTAGCTTGCGGAAGGTCAGCATTTCCCCAAAGACCGACGCGGTTTCAGCGAGCGTCAGCGGCGTTGAGCACATCAGCGCGCCCTGTTCGCCGGCCAAGACCTGGTGCACGCCGTGGCCCAGTTCGTGGGCGAGCGTCATCACGTCACGCGGTTTGCCGAGGTAATTGACCAGCACATAAGGATGGGCGGAAGGTACGGTCGGATGGGCGAAAGCGCCCGGCGCCTTACCGGGGCGGGCGGGGGCGTCGATCCACTGTTCATCGAAGAATCTGCGCGCAATATCGGCCATCTCAGGGGCGAAATTGCCGTAGGCGGAAAGTACGGTGTCCTTCGCTTCATCCCAGGGAATGATCGTGTTGGACGTATCGGGAAGCGGCGCGTTGCGATCCCAGTAGTTCATCTGTTCCATGCCGAGCCATTTCGCCTTCATGGCGTAATAACGATGCGAAAGGCGCGGATAGGCGTTCTTTACGGCGGCGGCCAATGCATCGACCACCTCGCGTTCGACGCGGTTGGCAAGATGGCGGCTGTCGGCGATATCCTCGAACTTGCGCCAGCGATCGGAAATATCCTTGTCCTTGGCAAGCGTATTGGTGATGAGGGTGAAGACCCGCAGATTGTTTTTGAAGGTGGCGCTCAGCGCTTCCGCCGCTTTCTTTCGGGTCTCCGGCTCAGGCTCCTGAAGCATGTTGAGCGTCACTTCGAGTGGAAGGCTCGCGCCGTCGATGTCAAAACGCAGATCGGCCATGGTCTCGTCGAACAGGCGGTTGAAGGCTGCTGCACTGGTCATCGATTTTTCAAGGAAAAGCTGTTCCAACTGGTCGTCCAGCTGGTGCGGCTTGTCCTTGCGAAGATCGACCAGCCACGGACGATAATGTCCAGCGTCAGGATCGTTCTTCATGCACGCATCCATGACTGCATCATCGATGCGGTTGAGCTCGAGGGTAAAAAACAGGAGATGGGCCGAGATATCCGTCAGCTTCGCCTGGGCATCGCCGTAGAGCTTGCCGTTCGCAGGGTTGGATGTATCGGAGAAATAGGTGAGGCCCGCAAAAGAACCGATACGGCCGATAAGATCGTCGAGTGCTTCATATTCTTTAAGGGCCGCGCCAATACCATCTCCACCGGAGGACTTTGCGGCCGCTTCAAGCTTGCCCTTCCATTTCTTCTCGAAAGCCGCCGCCATCGACGCCGCTTTCTCAAGATCGCCCTTATATTCCGGCGAATCTCCCGACGGATAGAGATCCGAGAGTTTCCAGCCTGGAAGGTCGCCGAGTGCAGGGCCGGACGTTTCGGCAAGCGAGAAGACGGGGTGCGAAGCGGGGCGGTTGAGGGTCATGGAACGTGTCCTTCTGATTATGCGTGCGAAGCATATGGGGACCTTGTTTCTCGCGGCAATGGATAAAATGCAAGCAATTCTCAAAACTGGATGTTCAAGTCTCCCGTGCCAGAGTGCGGCATAAGGGACCGCATGAAGCAGGTCCATAAACCGGAAACCGGAGCTAAAAATGACCGCGCATGTTCTCGTGATAGACGATGATCCCGTCCAGCGCCGCCTGCTCAAAAATGCGGTGGAACGTTATGGGCACCTCGCCTTGCTCGCCGAAAACGGCAAGGCGGGGCTCGAACTGCTCAAGCAATATAGCGGCGAGATCAACGTCATCGTCCTCGACCTCATGATGCCTGAAATGGGCGGGCTTGCCTTTCTGAAAGCTGTCGGCGAACTCGGAACGGATGTTCCCGTGATCGTCCAGACGGGGCAGGGCGGCATCGATACCGTTGTGCAGGCCATGCGCGCAGGCGCCTTCGATTTTGTCGTTAAACCGGTTTCGCCGGAAAGGATCGGCGCCGCCATCTCCAATGCGCTCAAGCTTGACAGGAGAGAGGCAAAGGCCCGCACGGGAAGGCGCGGACGGAGCAATGCTGTGAATTTTACCGATATCGTTTCAGCAAGCCCGGCCATGCTGAGGGTCATCGAACTGGCGCAGCGTGCCGCCCAGTCCAGCATCCCCGTGGTGCTGGAGGGCGAATCCGGCGTCGGCAAGGAAATGGTCGCGCGCGCCATCCAGTCGGCTGGCGATAGGGCAAACAAGCCATTCATCACCGTCAATTGCGGTGCCATTCCCCATAATCTGGTGGAAAGCATTCTCTTCGGTCATGAAAAGGGTGCCTTTACGGGCGCGACGGAAAAACACATCGGCAAGTTCATGGAGGCGGATGGCGGCACGCTGTTCCTTGATGAGATCGGTGATCTCCCGCTTGATGTGCAGGTAAAGCTGCTCCGCGCCGTCCAGCAGGGCGAAATCGAAACCGTCGGTTCAGCGCGGGTTCAGAAGGTGAATGTGCGGCTGATCTCCGCCACCAACAAGAACCTTATCGAAGAGGTGAAGGAAGGTCGTTTCCGTGAGGACCTCTATTACCGCCTCAACGTTTTCCCAATAACCATTCCGGCACTGCGCCGTCGCAAGGAAGACATTCCGCATCTTGCACGGGTCTTCGCCGAGCGCTTTTCGGCGGAACAGAAGTTGCCCAATCCGGTTGGACTTGATGCGAGCGCGCTAGCCCTGCTCACGGCCTATGACTGGCCGGGTAATATCCGCCAGCTGGAGAACGCCGTTTTTCGCGCCGTCGTGCTGTCGCAGGGTGGGGATCTGGCGGACTCCGACTTCCCGCAGATCGCGCTGCAACTGCCGGAATTTGCGACCGGGAATGATGCTGATGGCCTCGCGCCGTCGCCTTCCGGTGCGTCTCTGAAGCTGGCGGCCTATTCGCCGCCTCCGACGCCGGCCGCCGAGAACCACCTGGTGATCGAGGACGCCTCGGATATTTCCACCACCATCTATCGGGGTGGGAACCTGATCTCCAGCACCGACGATTCGGGCAATATCCGCAAACTGGCTGAGATCGAAGAAGAACTCATCCGTTTTGCTCTACGCTTTTATCGCGGGCAGATGAGCCAGGTTGCCAGAAAGCTCGGCATCGGCCGCTCGACACTGTACCGCAAACTGAAGGATTATGGCATCGATCCTGATGATCCGCTTCGCGACGCCGCATGAAGGGCTGAGCGACTTATTCCATCGCAGATCGTGAAATTCGTTAACTTCTGAGCAAGGATATCCGCTTACCGTCTATAAACCTCTTGTTAGTGGCTGATTCACTATATAGAGGAAGGTTGCATGTGTGTGGCAATTTTGCCATCGTGTCACCGTATTTGACGTTCATTTGAGGCAATGTGACAGAAATTGTCTTCCAGGCGGGGATCGAATTGCCATATCTGCATCGGAATAACGCGCCGTCGACAAAGATCGCGCGCGGCTTGATCAAGGATATATGCACGAAGCTGTCGGCGCGCGCTGTCACCTTTGCCTGCCTGATGCTTGCCGCAATGCCATTTGTAGGAGTTTCGGCGACGGAAGCCGCCGCCGAAACGCGCAGCCTTAAACTGTATTACATCCATACACGTGAGAAGGCGGTCATCACCTTCAAGCGCAATGGCAAGTACGACCAGAAGGGTCTGCAGGAGCTGAACCGGTTCCTGCGTGACTGGCGGCGAAATCAGCCGACGCGGATGGACCCGCGTCTCTTCGATCTCGTCTGGGAAGTCTATCGCCGCAGCGGCGCTACCGATTACATCAACGTCGTATCGGCTTTCCGCTCGCCGGAGACGAATGGTCTGCTGCGCACGCGCACCAAGGGTGTTGCGGAAAAAAGCCAGCACATGCTCGGCAAGGCCATGGACTTTTATATCCCTGGCGTCAAACTTTCCCGCCTTCGCGAGATTGGCATGCAGATGCAGATCGGCGGCGTCGGCTTCTATCCAACCTCGGGGTCGCCTTTCGTGCACATGGATGTCGGCGGCGTTCGCGCCTGGCCACGCATGAGCCGTCAGGAACTGGTTCGCATTTTCCCGAACGGCAACACGCTGCATCTTCCGTCCGATGGAAAGCCGCTTCCCGGTTATGAGCAGGCGATGGCGGATTATAAGAAGCGCGTCAGTTCGTCTTCCATTCAGGTCGCTTCCAGTGCAGGCGCCGGCCCGGCATCTTCCGGAGGCGGTAAACGCAAGACGCTGCTGCAGGCTCTCTTTGGTGGCGGTGACGAGGATGAAGATCCCGATAGCATCGCAGCACCCGAGCCCGCCGAACGTCCGGCGGTTGCTCGCCCGGCCGCGCCGCCGCAGACGGCTCCCGAGCCTGAACCCACGATCGCCGTTGCTTCTGCCCAGCCGCTTCCGGGCGTGAGCGAGGCACCGCTGCCGACCGCCCGTCCGGCATTCGGTAACCCGCCGCCCGGCAATACCGGGCTTGCGACCGCGCTTTATTCACCGGCCCGCAATGCCGCGCAGGATGCCCTGCAGGCGGCGACCACACCGACGCCGACATCGGCGCCGGCCGAACGCCAGCAGTTTGCTGACCTGGCTCAGGTTTCCGTGCCAGTACCCACGCTTCTCGGCCCACGCGCCATGAAGGGTGATGCGGAGGGCTCAGTCCTGACCGCTTCTGCCGACGGTGCGACACCGGCTGCATCCGGCGAACTTGCGTCGGTTCCTGTCCCGGCAAACCGTCCGGCCGTTGCAGAAGCCCTGCTGGCGGCAGCCAACGCTGACGCTGAAGGCGAGGACGATCTTGCGGAAGCAAACGAGGATACGCTGTCGCCGACGGTCGTTGCCGCTCTTGAGCAGAGCGGACAGGCTGCCCGGTCGCAGGTCCAGTCAGCAGCTGCGCCGACGGCCGCGCCCTTCCCTGCTGCCGTTAATCACAAGGTCACCGTTGCTCCTGCAGAAACGGCCAAGGCTGAACCGCAGGCTGGTTTCGGTGATGCATTTGATCTGAAGCCGTCCCTCAATGGCGGTCTCAGCGCCGGTCTGCCCACCAAGGGTTCGCGTCCCAGCAAGCAGGATGCCGCCGTGTCCCAGCAGGCGATGGTTGGTGGCGGGCGCCTGACGCAGGACTTGATCTCGGACTGGGCCCTTAACCAGAACAAGGGCACGACCGGTCGCTCCGTCAAGGCTCCACGTGTCGTCGCAAACCGCATGCTGAGCAACGATCGGTCGGCATCAGCGACGTCGGCGAGCTTCAAGCCCGGTGCCGTTGCAATCGAGTCCAGCCGCTTCAGCACACCTGTAAAGATGCACTGAGCACGTTTATCTATGGCCGAATGGCCAACAAAAAACCCGCCGGCGACGGCGGGTTTTTTGTTGCTTGACGATGGTCTGTCAGACGCCGCTCTGGCCGTCCGAGCCGATGTAAGCGATACGCACCATGTTGGTCGCACCGGGGGTGCCCAGCGGCACGCCGGCCGAAATGATGATGCGATCGCCCGGCTTGCCGAAACCCTCGGAAACAACGATGCGACAAGCGCGGTTGACCATGTCGTCGAGATCGCTGGCATCGCCGGTCACGACGCAATGCAGTCCCCAGACGACAGACAGGCGGCGCGCCGTCTGGATGATCGGCGACAGCGCGATGATCGGAACTTGCGGCCGTTCACGCGAAGCGCGCAGGCCCGTCGTGCCTGATGAGGTGTAGGTGACGATCGCGGCAAGTTTCAGCGTCTCGGCGATCTGGCGGGCGGCAAGCGAGATGGCGTCGGCGCCTGTCGGCTCCGGCTGGGCGCGCTGCGCGTAGATGATGTTGGAATAATGCGGGTCCTGTTCGACGGTGCTCGCAATCGAGGCCATGGTGGACACCGCCTCGACCGGATAATCGCCCGATGCGGACTCGGCAGAGAGCATGATCGCATCCGCACCTTCGAAGACGGCGGTGGCAACGTCGGACACTTCAGCGCGGGTGGGCACCGGTGCCGTGATCATGGATTCCAGCATCTGCGTGGCAACGACAACCGGCTTGCCAGCGCGACGGCAGGCGCGGGTCAACTGTTTCTGAATGCCCGGAACGGCTTCCAGCGGCATTTCAACGCCAAGGTCGCCGCGGGCGACCATCAATGCGTCGGAAAGCTCGATGATCTCCTCGATGCGCTCGATAGCCTGGGGCTTTTCGATCTTGGACATCAGACCAACGCGACCGCGAGCGATCTTGCGAACTTCAGCCAGGTCTTCCGGACGTTGGACAAAGGAAAGCGCAACCCAGTCGACTTCGCCCGTTTCAAGAACGGCATCGAGGTCAACACGATCCTTGTCGGTGAGAACGCCAACGCCCAGCAGGGTGTCAGGCAGGCTGATACCCTTGCGATCCGAAATGCGGGTGCCGGAAACCACTGTCGTCACGATGCTCTTGCCGTCGCTCTTTTCGGCGCGCAGATGCAGCTTGCCGTCATCGATCAACAGGCGATGGCCCGGCTTGACGGCTTCGAGAATTTCAGGGTGCGGCAGGAAAACGCGCGTGTTGTCGCCGGGTGCTTCATTGTTATCCAGCGTAAAGGTCTGGCCGGGAACGAGCTCTACCTTGCCTTCCGCAAATTTTCCGACGCGCAGCTTGGGACCTTGCAGGTCGGCCAGAATGCCAATGGGGCGGCCATTGCGGCTTTCGACGGAGCGGATGCGCTGGATCAGCGTCCGCATCACGTCGTGGCTCGCATGGCTCATGTTGATCCGGAAAAGATCGGCGCCAGCAAGATGCAGCTTCTCGATCATTGCCTCTTCGGAAGAGGCCGGGCCGAGCGTTGCAAGAATTTTGACTTTCCGGTTGCGCTTCATCAGTTTTGATTTCCCTGTGTGCCTGGCGTATCGGAAAGCTGGACCATCCAGCTTCCCTGTCTGCCCGTGTCATATTCCTTGAAACCCATTCTCTGGAAGCTGCGGGCATAACAATCGTCCACGCCGGTGATCTTGAACTCGTTTTCTGCAACGCACATGTTGACGTCACCGGTCCAGCGGCCGCCATGGGCGGCATCTTCGGCATAGAGATAATAATAACGTGACTGCAGCTCACCCTCGATCAGCGTAGCGCATGTCGAGGAGGGGACCTGCCACCAGCCTTCGCTGACCCAGCCGTCCTTTGCACGATAGCCGATGGCGACGCCCACAAGGTTCTGCGTGCTGTTGCACACGCGGAAATCCGCATGGGCGGGCGCTGCTATCATGAGCGGGGTCAGAAACAATGCCGCTGCGAAGATAAGACGGGTGATATGCCTGATGTGGCGAGGAAGAGCGAGAGATGACTGAGTCACGGCTTCCATCCGGATTCCATGTTATAATGAACACACTTCTTGGCGTGGCCGCCCAAGAAAGTCAACGCGAGTTTAATCGATTATATTGTTCGTGGGATCGTGAGTGCGGTAAGGTAGATGGCTGTTATGCCGCCCGAACTTGCGCCCGGCCTCAAGCCATGCCATCAAGTTTCTCTCCTCAATCCTGCCCCAGAAAATCATCGATGAACGACTTCATACCCTATGAAATCATAGAAGGCGATTATGACAAAGGCATGGTTCTTCTGGCGGACCATGCCATGAACCTCCTGCCGGCACACTACGGCAATCTTGGCCTTCCGCAAACCGCTTTTCATCGCCATATCGCATTTGATATCGGCATCGAGGGGTTGACCCGCTCCCTTGCGACGCGGCTCGGGGTTCCGGCCGTGCTCGGACGGTTCTCTCGACTGCTGATCGATCCGAATCGCGGCGAGGACGACCCAACCCTCATCATGAAAATTTCCGATGGCGCGATCATTCCCGGTAACCATCCGATCTCCGACGAGGAGTGGCAGAGACGGATCGAGGTTTTTCATCGCCCCTATCACGATGCCGTGGATCGTGTGTTGACCGGTGTGGCGAAAGCGTCTGAAGAAGCGCCGCTTGTGCTGTCGCTGCACTCCTACACACCTTTTTGGAAAGAAACGCCGCGGCCGTGGCATGCAGCCGTTCTGTGGGATACCGATCACCGTGCGGTCGATCCGCTTCTGGCGCATCTGCGCGCCACTGGCGACATTCTCGTGGGCGACAATGAACCATATGACGGCGCGCTCAAGGGCGACACCATGTACCGCCATTGCATGATGAAGGGCATACCGCATGCGCTTCTTGAGGTGCGGCAGGACTTGATCGCGGACGAGCAGGGGATTGGCGAGTGGTCTGACCGGCTCGCTCCCATTTTCGCCGCAATGAACGACGATCCCGTTTTGCACGAGTATCAGCAGTTTGCCTCCAGAACCGGCCCCTATTGAACGAGGAGTTCGCCATGACGACCGAAAACGAAAACGGGCAGATTGAGTTCGAGGCGGCCGCCTTCCGACGCCTCGTCAAACATCTCCGTGAACGCCACGACGTACAGAACATCGACCTGATGAACCTCGCAGGCTTCTGCCGCAACTGTCTTTCCAACTGGTACCGTGAAGCCGCCGAGGAGGCTGGCGTTCCGCTCAGCAAGGATCAATCCCGCGAAATCGTCTACGGCATGCCTTACGAGGATTGGAAAGACAAATACCAGGGCGAAGCGAGCGGCGACCAGAAAGTCGCTTTCGAGCAGAACCGGCCCAAGGAATAAGCCTTCGCTAACGGAAACGACTTGACGGAACGCCTTACAATGGGCAGTTCACAGGCCTGAATTTTGCTGCCGGCTGGCAGCGACCGGCGAGGGCCTCGTCTGGTTGAAATGAACACAGCGCTCGCATGCGGGCCGCCAATAAAGGAATATACGATGGACGAAACCAGCACCACCGAAACCGTCGCCGCCGCAGAACTGCGTCAGATTATTGAACGCATTGAGCGTCTGGAAGAAGAAAAAGCCGCCATCCAGGGTGATATCAAGGACGTGATAGGTGAGGCTAAAGGTCGCGGCTACGACACGAAGGCGATCCGTACAATTATCCGCTTGCGCAAAAAGGATGCGAATGAGCGTATCGAGGAGGAGACGATTCTGCAGACCTACATGGCTGCACTCGGCATGGAATAATTGAGCCTTGTCACCTTTTTTGTAGGGCGTACTTGTTGCGCCCTACAGCTAAACTTCATTCCCCAACATGTCTTTGTTGGCGATAAGGAGCTCCAGAATTTTTTTGCTTACGGCCTCGCGCTCTTTTGACAATTCGGCTTGTCGCTCTTCTGCCGAACGTGAAATCTCCGCAAATATGACGACTGTAAACAAAAACTCCCCAAAGCCATCGGGCTTTGTGACTTCAGATATCGGGCGCTCCGTCGTGAAGGTGCGAAATAAGTTGCGCTTCTCCTCGTCAGACACGTGGAATACAAGTTCGTGTGCAAATCTATTCCGCGACTTATTTATGGCTTTTAGAACGTCTCCAAATCTATCGCGAAAATAGCCCATCGCCTGACATAGGCTGAGTTTTTCAGAAAATGATCTGTGACCACTAAAGTAAGCCTCCGGATGATTGAGGTGCGTGGTCAAAACTTCGGTAATAATGTGGTCCAGGTAGATATGGGCTACGACCAATTTCCCCCAATCCTCAGTCACCGAAATGCGGTCGATAAATTCGCTAATGTCGAAACTCGGCTTGTCTCCGATAGAGTTTAATAGCCTCTTTGCTGCCTCGAACTCGTCCCGATCTTTCAAAACACGGCCCTGCTAAATCACATAAATAAAAACAGCGAACATTAACCGCGCGTGCCCGCGAGCTTTTCTGAAAGGTCGACAGCTTCCTTGCGGGCGTCCTTGTCCGCGGGATAAAGCGCCAGATACCGTTCCCATGCTTTTAGCGCCAGTTCGTCTCGCCCTGACGCTTCGAGAATATTGGCGAGGCTTGCGAGCGCAGGGAAGTAGCGAGGCTCTTTTTCCAGCGTCAGGTTGATGTCCGCCATCGCCTTGCGGGTGTCGCCATCGGCGAAATGAACCATGGCGCGGCGATAGGGCGCCTGCACATAGTCGGGATCAAGCAAAACAACCTGGTCGAGAAAATCGTAAGCGGCGGCGTTGCGGTTTTCGTCGGCAGCTTCACCTGCCCATTGCATCAGGAGATTGATCGTCGCGCTGCCAGAATCATTCCATTCGGCGGCGATCTGGTTGGCGATGCTGCGCGCCTTGACCGCATTTCGTTCTTTTTTCAGCGACGCGAAAAGCGTGTCGATGGTCTTTGCCGGAGATGGCGCCGATTCGGCAGTAGTGGCTGGTTTTCCGTCTGCCGCATGGGCAACAGCAGCCGTTCCCGCAAAGGCAAGGCTTGAGAGCAGAAAGCCCTGAGCAAGAATAACAGCGGTGCAAAAACGATTTGGGCGCATGGGTTAAAGCTTAACCCGGCTGCGCCCAATATCAAATGCAAACTTCTGAACTGTCAACAAAGTGATCCACGACATCGTCGCGAACCGCAGTCGCGGTCAATCAGCCCTGACGAGCCTTGAAGCGCGGGTTCTGCTTGTTGATGATGTAGACGCGGCCCTTGCGGCGAACCAGGCGGTTATCGCGATGACGGGCCTTAAGCGCTTTAAGCGAATTCTTGATCTTCATTTTACTGGTCCGCAGTTTTGCACGGTTTGGGCCGTGCTATTCAAACAATCAAAAGCGCGCAACGGGGCGCGCTCTTTTCGGTTGGCAGGCAGATACCTGTTTGAGCCCTGCCTGTCAACACTTGCCCGTGTCTTTGCCTTAAAAGACTAGGCTTTTCCTGTGTGCAGAAGCTGCGTCACATGGCCCATCTTGCGGCCTGGCCGTGCTTCTGTCTTGCCGTAGAGATGCACGAGACAGTCTTTTTTCGACAGCCATGTCGGCACGTCGTTGATGTCGTCGCCGATCAGGTTGGTCATGATGCAGTCGGAATGGCGTTCCGTGCTGCCGGGGTGAAGGCCCGACACGGCACGAATGTGCTGCTCGAACTGGGAGATCACACAGGCCGCCTCCGTCCAGTGGCCGGTATTATGGACGCGCGGCGCCATTTCATTGGCAACCAGCGAACCGTCAGGCAGCACAAAGAACTCAATGCCGATGACACCCACATAATCGAGCGCGGCAAGAAGCTTTTCCGCCGATTGAACGGCGAGAGCCTTCGCGGCATCCGACAGTGCCGCCGGAACGGTCGACGTGTGCAGGATGCCGTTCAGATGGATGTTCTCAGCCGGATCGTAACAGGTGACGGTGCCGTCCTGGAAACGGGCGGCGATCAAAGAGATTTCCCGCTCGAAGGCTACGAAGCTTTCCAGGATCAGCGGCACGCCGCCGAGCGCCGCAAAGGCGCCTGCGGCGTCTTCGCCGCCCCGGAAAAGACGCTGCCCCTTGCCGTCATAACCCATGCGGCGAGTCTTCAGCACGCCTTTTCCACCGAAGGCGGCCAAGGCTGCTTCCAGTTCTTCCTGGCTATCCACGGCGCGGAATTCGGCGGTGGGAATGCCGCAGTTGTTGAGGAAGCGCTTCTCCGTCAACCGATCCTGCGAGGCGCTGAGCGCTTTTGCAGGCGGGTGGACCGGCACGGAGAGGCTGAGTTTTTCGGCCGCTGTAACCGGGACATTTTCGAATTCGTAAGTGACGACATCGCAACGGCTTGCGAGTTCCGCAAGCGCCGTCGCGTCATCATATGCCGCAACGATCTGATCGTTGCAGACTTGCGCTGCCGGACAATCCGCCTGCGGCTCCAGCACGATGGTACGGTGGTTGAGACGTGCGGCGGCCATCGCCAGCATGCGGCCAAGTTGCCCGCCGCCGATGATGCCGATGGTGAGATTGGTGGTCTTTGCCATGGCGTCTGTCGTCACTGGGCGCTGTCCATGGGATATTCCGCGACGGCGGCCGATTGGCGCGCGCGCCAGGCATCCAGCCGGTCGGCCAGATCTTCATCGCTGAGCGCAAGCACTGCTGCGGCAAGAAGTGCGGAATTGATCGCGCCAGCTTTGCCGATGGCAAGTGTGCCTACGGGGATGCCGGCGGGCATCTGTACGATGGAATAGAGGCTGTCCTGACCGGACATGGTCTTGGACTGAACCGGAACACCAAAGACAGGCAGCGGGGTCATGGCTGCGGTCATGCCCGGCAGATGGGCGGCGCCGCCCGCACCCGCGATGATGACCTTGAAGCCTTCGTCCTTCGCGCCATTGGCGAAGTCATAAAGCCGGTCGGGCGTGCGGTGGGCGGAAATGATACGGGCTTCGTATTCTATGTCGAGCGCATCCAGCGTGTCGGCAGCGTTCTTCATGGTCTCCCAGTCGGACTGGCTGCCCATGATGATGGCGACGGGGGGCGTTTCTGCTGTCACGTAATCTCTCCGGCTCAGGCGATGATATCGGGAATGACCTGGTCTTCAAGCTGGGTCATCTTGTCCTTGACGGCCAGCTTTTTCTTCTTCATGCGCTGGATTCTCAGCGCATCGCAGCTGGTCTGGATCATCGCGTTGATCGCCGCGTCGTAATCCTCATGCTCCTGGCGCAGCCGCGCCAGCGTGAGCCTGATGTCCGCCTGGTCCTGATCGGGCATCTCGTCATCCCCATTTTATGCCGCCGGATCGGCTCCGGCGTGTCTCTGATCGTAAACGAGCCTCTATCATCAAATCGCGGTAACGGGAAGTTATCCCTTGCGACCAAATTGCCCACTTATTGCCTTCATTTCGCCTTCGACAAGCGGCGCGATCCGTGTCACATTGCCGTCGTAAACCTGAAACTCCAGCGATGGAGAGCTGGAGGTAGGTTCAAAAAGGAAGGACGTGCCGCATGACCATTCAGGCTCATATTGCATCGCTCGAAAAGAAACACGGTGCTCTGGAGGAGGAGCTCGAAAGTATTCTTGCTTCCCCGTCGTCTGACGATAAAGAGATCGCGGACCTTAAACGTCGAAAACTGCGCCTGAAGGATGAACTCCAGAGGCTCAAGGCCTCAACAAGGCATTAATTTTGCCGGACCACCGATCCTCGATGAACGAAGGGTCGGTGGTCTGAGCCTTCAAGCCCTGGCGGCCCAACCGGCTTCCAGGGCTTTTTATTGCGCGGTTTACAATGGCAGCCCGTCCCATAACAGCTTCAGCGCCGCAATCAGCGCCATGGAATACATCAGCGGGTAAAAGACCGACGGTTTCAGATATTTGACGACCCGTGCGCCGGCTAGCGTCGCCAGCATCGCAACCGGCAGCAGGCTCGCCGATGTCTTGAGGTTGGTGGCATCAAGTGCGCCGAGCGCAAAATAGGGAATGAGCTTGATTGCGTTCATGATGGCGAAGAAGCGCACGCTCATGCCGGTATAGGTCTTCGGGTCGAGCTTCAGCGGCAGCAAGTAAATCTGAAAGGGCGGTCCCCCCGCATGGGCCACGAAACTGGCATAGCCGGAGAGAGAGGACCAGAGTGTGGCAGCCGCAGGTCTTTGCGGCTTGGCAGGAATTTCCTGGCCATTGCGGCTTTTGAAGCTCTCATGGAAATACCGCAGCACGAACAGGATCGTGACCGAGGCGACGACGAGGCGCATGGCGTCGGCGGATACGAGGCTCGACGTCGCCCAGCCGAGCGCGATTCCGGCGATAGCGCCTGGGAGCATGATGAGCAGCGTTTCCCGGTGGTTATGATGCCGCCAGGCCCACAGCGCCACGAGATCCATGACGATCAGGATCGGCAGGAAGATTGCCGCTGCCTGCACGGGTGAAACGGCAAGCGCCATCAAAGGCACGCCCATGAGCGCCAATGCGCCGCCAAGACCTCCTTTGGAAAGGCCGACGAGGACGACTGCGGGAATGGCGACGAGATAAAAATGAAAATCGGTCAGCATGGATGGACGGTTGATCCTTTCGCCGGTCCGGTTTATCGGATTTGTCATATGAAAACGAGTGCAGATTGCGCAGCAAGCGTCTTCTGTCTGAAATGGACGAACCGATGACCCCAGTTGAAGATCGTTGCCGCCTTGTCCTCATCGTTCCGCAAATGGACGATGCGCAAAAGCAGGCGACCGCGGTGGAGGAGGCGTTGCGGGGCGGCGACGTCGCATCCGTTATCATTCCGCAATATGGTCTGGATGACGCTGCTTTCCAGAAACGTGCCGAACTGATCGTGCCCGTCGTGCAGAAGGCCGGTGCAGCAGCGCTTATCGCCGGCGATAGCCGTGTTGCCGGCCGGGTGAAGGCGGACGGGCTGCATGTTATCGGCAATGGCGAGGCGCTTGCGGAGGCCGTGGAAAAATTCACGCCGAAGTTGATCGTCGGCGGCGGCAATGCGGATGATCGTCACAAAGCGCTTGAGCAGGGCGAAGCCAACCCTGACTACGTGTTTTTCGGAAAGCTGGAGGGCGATATCAAGCCTGAGGCACACCCGAAAAATCTGGCGCTTGGCGAGTGGTGGGCGTCGATGATCGAAATTCCTGCCATTGTCATGGGCGGGACCGATCTGTCCACGGCTGTTGCCGTGGCAGAAACCGGTGTAGAGTTTGTGGCGATGCGCAGCGCCGTTTTTGACAATGCCGACGGTGCGGCCCAGGCGGTTTCCGAAATCAACGCCCTGCTTGACGAAAAAGCGCCACGGTTTGACGGTTGATACAGGCCATGATCATGCGCTCGCTTCCACGCTGCCTTTCCGTTTCGCTGCTGGCGCTCGCTTTCGGCGGGCCGGCGGGTGGCGTGTTTGCCCAGTCCGGGCCTCAGAGCGAAAGCAACGCGCTTTCCCGCCAGCTGGAAAATGAGGCGCAGCCGACCCGGCAGGGCCGGGTGCAATCCGAAGAACAGAAGGACCTGCAGCCCTCCGCGGGTGTGAATGTCTATCAGCGGATGGGCGCTGAGTTACCGGCACTGCCGCCAGAGAAGGAATTCAAGGGCCGGGTGGATGAGGCCTATGGCCATTTTCAGCGTGGCGAATATGTTCAGGCGCTCGACAAGGCGCTGACCCGCGCGCAGAGTGGCGACGCAGCCGCCCAGACACTGGTTGCCGAAATGATGTCGCGCGGCCTTGGCATCGCGCGCGACGAGAAAACCGCTGCCTTCTGGTACCAGCAGGCGGCAGAGGGCGGCGATCCCGTTGCCATGTTCAAATTTGCGCTGATCCTGATGGAGGGCAAGTTCGTCACGCGCGACAAGGCAAAGGCTGACGATTACATGCGGCGGGCGGCGGAAGCCGGCAACGCCTCTGCCCAGTTCAACTGGGGCCAGATTCTGGTTTCGGAAAATCCGGGCGCCAAGGGTCTGCTGATGGCCTTGCCGTTTTATGAAAAATCCGCCGAGCAGGGGATCGCAGACGCTCAATATGCGGTATCGCAGATCTACTGGTCAGTGAAAGACGTGCCTGCGGATAAGAAAGCCAAGGCACGCGACTGGCTGATGCGCGCGGCAAAGGCTGGATATGACACCGCTCAGGTCGATCTCGGCATCTGGCTGGTCAATGGTTTCGGCGGTGAACGCAATCTGGATGAGGGCTTCCGCTGGCTTTATGGCGCGGCGCAGCGCGGCAATATCGTGGCGCAAAATAAGGTCGCGCATCTTTACGTACAGGCGCTTGGCACTCGGCCGGACCCCATCGAGGCTGCCAAATGGTACGTGCTTTCCCGCCGTGCGGGCCTGAAGGATCCGAAGCTGGAAGACTTCTATCTCGGCATCACCGACGAGCAGCAGAAAAAGGCGATTGAGGCGGCAAATCGTTTCCGCCCGAGCTGATGCTGCCGTTGCGACACAGCGTTCGGGCTTTTTACCTTGAATTTCCGCGCGTTTTGTGGTCTTGAACCGCAAACTTTCAATTCAAGAAAATAATGACGTGCCGGCCCGGCGAGCTTCCGGTCGGTTCGCAAGCTTTCCAGGAAACAACATCGATGGCCCGTTCAGCCCTTCTCAATGTCATGGTTCAGGCCGCCATCAAGGCGGGTAAGTCTTTGTCGCGTGACTTCGGTGAAGTGCAGAACCTTCAGGTTTCGGTCAAGGGACCGAGCGATTTCGTCTCCCAGGCAGACCTCAAAGCTGAAAAGATCGTGCGCGAAGAGCTGATGAAGGCTCGCCCGACCTATGACTTCCTGGGTGAGGAAGGCGGCGAGGAAAAGGGCACAGACGGCGCGCATCGCTGGATCGTCGATCCGCTTGATGGCACCACTAATTTCCTGCACGGCATTCCGCATTTCGCAGTTTCCATCGCGCTGGAGCGTAACGGCGAGATTGTCGCTGGCGTGATCTTCAACCCGGCGACCGATGAACTCTACACTGCCGAGCGTGGCGGTGGCGCATTCCTTAATGATCGCCGCATCCGCGTTGCCGCGCGCAAGGCCCTGACGGATTGCGTCATCGGCTGTGGCGTGCCGCATCTCGGTCGCGGTAACCACGGCAAGTTCCTGGTGGAACTTCGCCATGTCATGGGCGAGGCTGCCGGCATCCGCCGTATGGGTGCTGCGTCGCTCGATCTCGCCTATGTCGCAGCAGGCCGTCTCGACGGTTACTGGGAGGCCGACCTCTCGCCATGGGACATGGCTGCCGGTCTGGTGCTGATTCGCGAAGCCGGCGGCTTTGCCTCCGACATCAAGGGCGGCTCTGATATCTTCGGAAGCGGGACTGTGGCTGCCGGTAATGAATATATCCACAAGGCGCTCGTTGAAGTCGCAAATCGGCCCATTCCCGGCCGTTGATTGATTTTAACGGAAACTCCTTGATTTCTTCAGGTTTGGGACGCCCGGCGGGCCATCGCCGGGCGTTTTTGGTTCGCGTTACCCGCGCCCGGCTTTTTTTCATGAAATGCCTGTGACGAAAGACGGGCTTTTCGCTTCAAATCGTCGCAATTTTCAAATAGCTTTCCGCTGGATAGGTGACCATAGGGAATGCGAACGTTATGGCGGATTCGGAGCGGCTCGATCTTGGTGTCGAGAAACCGGTGACCACACAGGAATATAGCCACAAGCTGTCCAGTCCCACGCCGTTTCTCTGGACGATGGTTCTGTTTCTGGTCCTTGTAGGCTTTCTGGCGGCCATTCTTTACAGGCAGGCACACACGGCCTTCATGACCAATCCCGGTCTTAACGGCTTCATTCTTGGCGTGCTTGTCATCGGCATCATCTTGGTTTTTACCCAGACGATGAGCCTGCGCTCCGAAGTCAGCTGGTTCAACGCCTTCCGCGCCGCCGGTAGTGTCGACAAGGTGGGCCGCGCGCCGAAACTGCTGGCGCCAATGAGCACGCTGATCGGCAAGCGCGGAGAAACCCGGCTTTCCACAGTCACGCAGCGGACGATCCTTGATTCCATTGCGACGCGACTCGATGAATCACGCGACACCTCGCGCTACCTTGTCGGCCTCCTGGTATTTCTGGGTCTGCTCGGCACCTTCTGGGGGCTGATCGGGACAATCGGCGCCATCAGCAACGTCATTCAGTCACTCGACCCGAGCGCGGGTGACAGCAATGATATTCTCGGCTCCCTCAAGGCTGGTCTCACCGCGCCCCTGTCCGGCATGGGAACCGCATTTTCCTCATCGCTGCTGGGCCTTTCCGGCTCGCTCATTCTCGGTTTCCTTGATCTTCAGGCGGGCCGGGCTCAGAACCGATTCTACACGCAACTCGAAAATTGGCTCTCGTCAGTAACAGATACCTCCGCTGAAGGCCCGAGGGAGTTCAAGGGTGAACCCGGCGCGGTTGTCAGCACCGAGCGTTCGCTGGCGGCCATGACCAGCCTTGCCGAAGGTATCCAGGGTCTTGTGAAGAACATGCGTAGCGAACAGCAGATGTTGCGTGACTGGATCGAGGCACAGCAAGAGGAATCGAAATCGCTCCGCCGCACGCTCGACAGGCTGTCGGCGCGGATCGATGGCGAGTCAAACCCCCCCGGACGCACCCGGCACGATAACGGGAGCGAGTAGCCATGGCGCTCGCGCGCAACCGCCGCCGCGAGAGGGGCGTAGATTACTGGCCGGGTTTCGTCGATGCGCTCTCGACGCTGCTGATGGCCATCATGTTTTTGCTGACAGTCTTTGTGCTGGCGCAGTTCGTGTTGTCGCGTGAAATTACCGGCAAGGACGAGGTGTTGACCCGCCTCAACAGCCAGATTGCCGAGTTGACCGAACTTCTGGCGATGGAAAAAGGTAACAAGCAAGATGTCGAGGATGCGCTGGCGAGCCTGCAGTCCACGCTCGCAGCGTCCGAAAATGAGCGTTCGCGCCTCCAGGCGTTGCTCGATGCCGGCTCTGGCAGCAATGCGAGCGCCAACGCCCGCATTGGCAGTCTGACAGGCGAGCTGGACGAACAGCGGCAGGCCAATTCCCGCGCCTCGGCACAGATTGAATTGCTGAACCAGCAGATCGCGGCACTGAGAGCGCAGATCGCCTCGGTCGAAGCGGCGTTGCAGGCGTCGGAGGCCAAGGATGCGTCGTCTCAAGTCAAGATCGCCGATCTCGGCCGACGCCTGAACGTGGCTCTTGCCCAGCGCGTGCAGGAACTGAACCGTTATCGCTCTGACTTCTTCGGGCGTCTGCGTGAAATCCTGTCGGATCGCGAAAACATTCGCATTGTCGGCGACCGATTCGTCTTCCAGTCGGAAGTTCTCTTTCCCTCGGGGGGGAATGAACTCAATCCGGAAGGGCAGGCGGAGATGGCTAAGCTCGCCACGGCGCTGCTCGACCTCTCCAAGGAAATTCCGGCCGAGATCAACTGGGTTCTGCGCGTCGATGGCCATACGGATAATGTTCAGCTGTCTGGATCAGGCCGTTACCGGGACAATTGGGAGCTTTCCTCCGCGCGTGCGACATCGGTCGTAAAATTCCTGATCTCCAGGGGTGTTCCGGCGAACCGGCTGGTTGCTGCCGGCTTTGGCGAAAATCAGCCGATCGCGGAAGGTGATTCGCCTGAAGCACGTCAGCAGAACCGCCGGATCGAACTCAAGCTGACTGAGCGCTGAATCGCGATTCCGCCATGGCGATTGCCTTCCGGCGAAACTGAACTTACGTTCGCGTAAAAGTAATTCCGTCATATCTGGGAGGGGCTGATGGAACGTTACGATGTGATCGTTGTTGGGGCGGGGCTATCCGGGCTGGTGGCGGCAACCGAGGCGGCTGAGCGTGGTTTCCGCGTTTGCGTGTTGGATCAGGAGGGCGAGCAGAACCTTGGGGGGCAGGCCTTTTGGTCGCTCGGCGGTTTGTTCTTCGTTGATAGTCCGGAGCAGCGGCGGATGCGCGTTCGCGACAGCCTCGATCTTGCGCGGCAGGACTGGTTTGGGTCGGCCGGTTTTGATCGCCCTGAGGATCATTGGCCGCAACGTTGGGCGGAGGCCTATCTTGATTTCGCCGCCGGTGAAAAACGCGCGTGGCTGCATCGCATGGGCATGCGCTGGTTTCCCATTGTGGGTTGGGCCGAGCGCGGCGGTTCTCTGGCGGATGGTCACGGCAATTCCGTGCCGCGTTTTCATGTCACGTGGGGCACCGGTCCCGGTGTCCTGGCACCCTTCGTGAAGAAAGCGAGGACAATGGCGGCGAGCGGTCGATTGAGTATTCGCTTTCGCCATCAGGTTGATCGTCTGGAATTGACGGATGGCCGCATAACGGGCGTTTCCGGGGTCGTGCTTGTCGCTGATCCGGTTCTTCGTGGCCAAAAAAGCAGCCGCAATGCCGAGGGAGATTTCCGCCTTTCTGCCGCTGCAGTCATCGTCAGTTCTGGTGGCATCGGCGGCAATCAGGAACTGGTACGGCGCAATTGGCCGGTCGAGCGGCTTGGCAGTCCACCCGAAGAGATGGTGTGCGGTGTGCCTGCACATGTGGATGGCCGCATGATCGGTATCACCGAGCTCGCGGGCGGCGCCGTCATCAATCGGGATCGCATGTGGCACTATACCGAGGGGGTGAAAAATCATGATCCGATCTGGCCGAACCACGGCATCCGAATTCTCCCCGGCCCATCATCCTTCTGGTGCGATGCGGATGGCAACCGGCTTGATGCTCCCGCCATGCCGGGCTTCGATACGCTTGGCACGCTGAAGATGCTGGGACACCGTGGCAGCAGCCACAGCTGGTTCATTTTGACCAAGGCGATCATCAAGAAGGAATTCGCGCTCTCAGGCTCCGAGCAAAATCCCGATCTAACGGGCAAGGATGTGCGGCTGCTGCTGAAACGGCTTGGCAAGGAGCCGCCGGGGCCGGTGCGGGCGTTCATGGAGCGGGGCGAAGACTTTGTCGTTCGCGAAACGCTGGAAGAGCTGGTGGCGGGAATGAATGCCATCGGCGGCAATAGGCTCGACACTGATCACATCCGCCGACAGATTGAAGCCCGTGACCGGGAGATCGAAAACGGCTTCGGCAAGGATGCGCAGGTGACGGCGATCCATGGTGCCCGACGTTACCTCGGTGACCGCCTGATGCGAACGGCCAAGCCGCACCGGCTGCTCGACCCGGCAATGGGCCCGCTGATTGCCGTGCGACTGCATGTGCTGACGCGCAAGACGCTTGGTGGACTGCACACCGACCTCGAAGCGCGGGTGCTGGATGTTGCGGGCCAGCCGGTACCGGGTCTCTATGCTGCCGGCGAAGCGGCAGGTTTCGGCGGCGGCGGCATGCATGGCTACAATGCGCTGGAAGGCACATTCCTTGGCGGCTGCCTGTTTTCGGGCCGCGTTGCGGGGCGCAGCGTCATGTGTTGAGGTTACGCCTGCGCGCGCAGATCCTCAGGCCCGGTCTGGAATTGCAGCCTGGCAAGCCGCGCATAAAGGCCGTTCTGGCGAATGAGGCTCTGATGCGTGCCTTCCTCAATGATACGGCCTTCGTCCATCACCAGAATGCGGTCGGCCTTCAGCACGGTGGCGAGGCGATGGGCGATGACGATGGTGGTGCGGGTCTTCATCAGCTCGTCAAGCGCCTTCTGTACCAGCGTTTCGCTTTCTGCATCGAGTGCCGAGGTGGCCTCGTCCAGAAGCAGGATCGGCGCATTGCGCAGGATGGCGCGGGCTATGGCGATACGCTGGCGCTGGCCGCCGGAAAGGGTCACGCCACGTTCGCCGACCTGGGTATCATATCCGTCGGTCATGCGTTCGATGAAGCTGTCGGCCTGCGCGGCAATCGCGGCGGCCCGTACTTCCTCACGGGTTGCGTCAGGTTTTCCAAAGGCGATATTGTCGTGGATGGATGAGGCGAATATCGCCACATCCTGGGGCACGATTGAAAGACGCGCGCGCAGATCGGCAAGGGTGACATCACGGATGTCGATGCCATCAACGGTGATACGACCGTGCTGCGGATCGTAGAAGCGCATCAATAGGGAAAAGACGGTGCTTTTGCCTGCACCTGATGGCCCGACGATCGCAACGGTTTCGCCGGTGCTGACCTTGAAGGAAAGGCCGGAGACGATTGCCCGTCCGGTTGCGAGCGGATAGCTGAAATCGACATTTTCGAATTGTGCCTCCCCGCGTGGCGGCTGCGGCATGGTGAGGGGTGCCGCAGGCTCGGCGACTGGCGAGCGCTCAGTCAGCAGTTCGGAAAGGCGTTCGGCTGCACCTCCCGCCTGTGCCAGTTCCCCCCAGACCTCTGACAGCTGACCAAGACCGCTGGCGGCGATAACCGAATAAAGGACGAACTGCCCGAGGGTGCCCGCGGTCATGCTTCCTGAGAGGACGCTCTGCGCGCCGTACCAGAGAATACCAACCACGCTGCCAAAGACGAGTGTAATGGCGACCGCGGTGAGAATCGAACGCGCGCCGATCGCAGCGCGAGCGCCCTTGTAGGCGGCTTCCACGGAGGCGCCGTAACGGGCATTTGCCAGTGCCTCGGCGTTGAAGGATTGCACGGTCCGGCTTGCTGCAATCGTTTCGGACGCATAGGCGGCGGAATTCGCCAACGTATCCTGCGTCGTGCGCGAGCGGGCGCGGACCGATCGTCCGAAGGCGATCAGCGGAAAAACAATGAAGGGGATGGCAAGGAGCGCAAGCCCGGAGAGGCCGGGGCTGGTATAGATCATCATCACCACAGCACCACAGCACATGATGATGTTGCGAAGGGCAACGGATGCCGACGAGCCGAACGCCGATCGAATCTGCACCGTGTCTGCCGTCAACCGCGACGTCAGCTCACCGGACCTGTTGGCATCGAAGAACTGCTGCGAGAGGGTCGTGAGATGCGCAAAGACATCATGACGAAGATCGGCAACGACCCTCTCACCAATCGTCATGACGTAGTAGTAGCGCATGGCGCTGGCGAGCGCGAGGATGACGGCGATTGCCAGGAGCATGGCGAAATAGCTGTTGATCATGCCGCCATCGGGTGTCTGGAAACCGTGATCGATAATTCGTCGTACGGCGAGCGGCAGGGCCAGGGTCGTCGCGGAGGACAGCACAAGCGCAAAAAGCGCTGCAGCCACAAGCCCGCGATACCGCCTGAGATAGGGAAAGAGGCTGAGAAGCGGCTTCAGGCTTCTTTGTTTTGCCGCTTTCTGCGCTTCATTGTCTGCCACGCTGTGTGCTCCTCATTACGCCTTTCGAGCGTCATATTGGACGGGTTTTTCCCTCCGGGGTTAAAAATCCTGTCCCTGCGGCCATCTCCCTTCACAAGGGGATAGCAGGCTCTTGTTATCTCGGCGACCTTCATGTATAGGCTCCGCATCAAATTGGGAAGCCATAGCCCATCTGGACTATGGCTTCATTTATTGAATTGGCTCAGTTGACGCAATTGCGGCAAATGGACCGCACGTCACTTAACCAGGAAGATTGTCATGAAGGCTGATATCCATCCCGATTATCACACGATCAAGGTGGTCATGACCGATGGCACCGAATACGAAACCCGCTCTACCTGGGGTTCGGAAGGCGCCGTCATGAACCTTGAAATCGATCCCAAGTCCCATCCGGCATGGACGGGCGGCAACCAGCAGCTTATGGACCGCGGTGGTCGCGTTTCCAAGTTTAACAAGCGATTCGGCGGCCTCGGCCTCTGATCCCTTGCGAACAGATCGTTTGAAAAAGCCCGGTTTAACCGGGCTTTTTTGTTGCCGAAATCTGGACATTTCGATCAGAAAAGACCTGAAAACAAAAAAAGCAGGTCTGGAGAGACCTGCTTTTCAAAGCATCTGGATAATGTCTTTTTATCAGTTGATCGTGAAAGCCGTGCGTAGAAGGTTGAGCTGTGCCTGGACGCTGTTCTCGTTGTCCGGCACCTTGGCTGCTTCGGACGGGCGATAGATTTCGCGGTCAAGCAGGGCAACCCGGTTCTGCAGGCGCAGCGAACGTTCGATCAGATCACGGAAGGATTCCGGCAGGTCGTTCCAGCCTGGCGCATTCCGGTCAACATTGAAGCTGTCGAGGCGTACCTTGTTCTTTTCACTCAGAACCTGGTCGCGCGTCATTTCGCCATTGTTGACGGCGCGCTGCAGAAGAAGCCACGATGCCATCTGCATCAGCCGCGTTGTAAGACGCATCGATTCTGCAGCGTAAAGAACCGACGCCATACGTGGCAGAACCTTGGAAGCGGTGCGGCCTGCACCGTCGAGATAGCTGGCCGTTTCCTCGACCAACGTCATGCCTTCGGTATAGAGGGTCTTGAACTGGTTGGAAGCAGCCGCGCGACCCGCAAAGCTTATGGTATTTAAAACCTGTTCTGACATTTCTTTAAATCCCTGCTCACGCACCACACTGTCAGGCAACGACGATCCGGATATTTTGTTCCGGCCTTTAGTGTTTTCAGGATCGTATCTTTACCTGAAATGCGCAAGGCAATTATTAAAGAAGGGTTAATACCCACAGTTTTACCAAATAGGTTGCACGGCAAAAAAAGAGCCGCGAAAGCGGCTCTCAAGGTAAAACAGGGAGAAAAATCAGACCAATTCGCCGTATGGAGAAGATGCCTGAGGTCCAGAAGAACTGGACATGTATAGTAATCTCTCAGAAAGCTTAATTTTTGGTTAATGGTAAACGAAAGACTGCACCGAAATCACTAGTCTGATTAATCTTGGTTCCGTAGAAATCCAACTTGAGCTTCCTGCTGGCGAAGTTGCAGACGACTCGTCACGAGCGAAACAGGTTCTCCGCCGCCTCCCTGCCGGCAGACTTCTTCTTTTTCTCGTCTTCGAGTCGGGCAATCTCTGCCTGCAGAATTTCGATGCGATTGCTCAATTCATCCACCGATAGAAGGCTGAGATCGCTGCCGATCTCGTGTGCTCGCGGCTTCTGCGGACGATCATCATCAAAGAGGCTCATATGCCTGCTCCTTTTTCAACATGGCCGTCCCCTTCCTCTGGATATTGCGGTGCGCGGGGATCGAGCGCAATACTTTCCGGCGTCACCAGCGGCGAGGGTGTTGTCGGCATCATCGTTGAGAAATTGTCTTTTTCGTCGGTCGAAAGAGCGGCACGCCTGCGGCTTCTGATGATGGCGTAGGCGGTGATCAAGATGTGAGCGAGGCCGGTGACAAAGAAGAGGGCGTAGGGTCCGGAATAGGTCATGACCGCACCGCCGAGCGTCGGCCCGATGATTGTGCCAATGCCGTAAAGCAGAAGCAGGCCGCCCGACACCTTAACGAAATCCTGTGACGCCGCAAAGTCATTGGCATGGGCGACGGCAATGGGATAGAGCGCATTTGCTGCGGCGCCATAAATGGCAATCATCGGGATGAGCACATAAACGTTGTGCGGTTGGACCGCAGCAACGGAGAGACCGGCAACCGCGCCGAGACCGGCGAGGCCCGCCAGGACATAACGCCGGTCAATCCTGTCGGAAAGGCGTCCGGCCGGAAATTGTGCGAGCGCGCCGACGAAGATCGTGACCGAAACCATGATGGCGATCATGGTCGGATCGAGACCGGCCCTGGCGCCGAAGACGGCGCCCAGCGTGCCGTACGCACCGTTGGCGATGCCGATCATCAGGATGCCGACGAAGGAGACGGGTGAGTTGCGGTAAAGAGCGGGCAGATCCAGCTTGACCTTTTGCAATGGCTGGGGGCTGGCGGCCTTCGAAAGTGTGGCCGGCAAAATGGCGATGCAATAGATGATGCCGCATATCATGAACAGCGACGTATTACTGACATCGCCCATCGGCACGATCATCTGACCCGCGACGACGCCGAGCAGGGTGATGGCAATGTAAAGCGAAAAGATCATGCCGCGGCTCTCATTGGTCGCGCGTTCGTTCAGCCAACTCTCAATGATCATGGAGGTGCCAGCGGTGCAGAAGCCGGTAAGCGCGCGCAACGTGATCCACCAGATGTCATCGACGATCAGGCCGGTCATCAGGACTGTCAGGCACACCAGTGCGACAAAAGAGGCGAACGCCCGCACATGTCCCGCGCGGCGAACGATGGCCGGGGCGACGAAGCAACCGATGACAAAGCCCGCCGCCCAGGACGTGCCGAGGAAACCGAGGATTTCGTTGGAATAACCCTCCGCCGAACCGCGCACCGGCAGGATGAGACCCTGAAGGCCGTTACCGAGAAAAAGAAACAGAGTGCTGGATAAAAGAGCGAATACAGGTAGAAGATTTCTGCTCATAAAGTCACTCTCATGCGTTCGTACGGACAGCCGACAAGCCAATCAACCGGGGTCACCCGAATGAGTTGCACTCTTCTGGTGAACGGTAAAAATGTCCAGCCTGTGACGATGCAGAAATAAAGAAAAGGCTCAATAAATGACGAAGGCGATCGGCCTTTTTTTACTGCTGGCCATGCTGGTTCAGATCATTCGGCCTCTGGGCCTGCCGGGCCTCAAGAAAAGGGGTGATTGCTGGAAGATTGCGGTTGCCGCTTTTGTCATCTGGTCGGCGACGCTACTCTTGCGGCCCTAGGCCTTCATTGACGCCATATCACTCTAAAGAAAAAGCCGCCCCGGGAGGCGGCTTCTTTTATGGTATGTCTGCGGGGGAAGCCTCAGGCTGCCTTTTCGAGTTCCTGTTTCCAGCTGCCCTTGGCGGCGAGGCTGTTCATGGCGGCGCGATGCGTGAAGGCACGCTGGCCGGCAGCGACGTTCTCCTGCTTGCCGCCCCAGGTCTTGAGAGCGGTATCCTGAAGGGCGCGGCCATATGAATAGGTGAGCGACCACGGCAGGTCGTAACCGGCATTCATGGCGGAGAGGTGCGCCGTCGCTTCTTCCGATGATTGGCCGCCGGAAAGGAAGGCAATGCCCGGAACGGCTGACGGCACGGTTGCTTTCAGCACCTTGACGGTCTTTTCCGCCACTTCTTCAACCGAAGCCTTGCGGGCCTTTTTGCCGTCGATGATCATGTTCGGCTTCAGGATCATGCCTTCAAGGTTGACGCGGGCGTCGAACAGGTCTGCAAAGACGGTCTGGAGAACCCATTGCGTGACTTCTGCACAGCGGTCGATGTCATGCGTGCCCGGTTCGCCATCCATCAGCACTTCAGGCTCCACGATCGGAACGATATCCGCCTGCTGGCAGAGCGCGGCATAACGGGCGAGAGACTGGGAGTTGGCCTTGATCGAACCCCAGCTCGGACGCTGCTCACCGATGGTGATGACGCCGCGCCACTTGGCGAAACGCGCGCCGGCTTCGTGATACTTGCGCAGGCGCTCGTAAAGACCATCAAGGCCTTCGGTAATGAATTCATGCGGGTGGAAGGCCATCGGCTTGGCACCGATATCCACCTTGATGCCCGGCAGGCTGCCCGCGGCCTTGATGATGTCAACGAACGGCGTGCCGTCGGCGGCCTTCTGGAACAGGGTCTCTTCGTAAAGGATAACGCCGGAGATGTATTTCTTCATGGCGTCTTCGGAGCGGAACAGCATCTCGCGATAGTCGCGGCGCGAGGTTTCGGTCGATTCCAGGTTGATGCTGTCGAAACGCTTCTTGATCGTTCCCGTGGATTCGTCGGCGGCGAGCAGGCCTTTGCCGTCGGCGACCATTTTGATTGCGATGTCTTCGAGACGTTCGGTCATTTGCTATTCTCCCAAGGCACAATAAATTCCCGATAACAGAAGTTCCAGGGCAGGGAAATGGCACGCTAACTCATTGAAACGATTGAAATGATTTCAATCGTTTGAAACTTTTCCTCCGCGTGCACTTACCAAAAGACAAGGCCGGACAAGCATGGCTTGTCCGGCCTCGTGTCAGGCAAGTGAGATAAGTTTACTTGGCGGCGGTCAGTATGGCAACGCCCGGCAGTTCCTTGCCTTCCATCCATTCCAGGAACGCGCCGCCGGCGGTCGAGATGTAGGAGAAATCGTCCGATACCCCCGCATGGTTCAACGCAGCGACGGTATCGCCTCCACCGGCGACGGAGATGAGCTTGCCGGCTTTGGTGCATTCGGCTGCATGTTTCGCCGCAGCCACGGTTGCTGCATCGAAGGGCTCGATTTCGAATGCGCCGAGCGGGCCGTTCCAGACGAGGGTTTCGGCGCGGGAAATCCAGGCATTGATGCTTTCAACGGATTTTGGGCCCACATCGAGAACCATGGCATCGGCCGGAATAGCGTTGATATCGACGGTTTCGTTAGCGGCACCCGCCTTGAACTCGCGCGCGACAACGCCATCTTCCGGCAGCACGATGGCGCAGCCGGCCGTCGCCGCTTCGATCATGATATGTTTTGCGGTTTCGGCCAGATCATGCTCGCAGAGAGACTTGCCGACATTCGTCCCGCGCGCCGCGAGGAACGTGTTGGCCATGCCGCCGCCGATCACGAGGGCATCGACCTTTTTGACGAGGTTCATCAAGAGATCGATCTTGCTCGAAACCTTGGCGCCGCCGACGATGGCAACCACCGGGCGAACGGGCTGGCCGAGGCCTTTTTCCAACGCCTCGAGTTCGGCCTGCATAGTGCGGCCGGCATAGGCAGGCAGATGACGCGCCAGCCCCTCGGTCGAGGCATGGGCGCGGTGGGCCGCGGAAAAGGCGTCGTTGACATAGATATCGCCATTTGCTGCGAGCGCCTCGACGAAAGCGGGATCGTTCTTCTCTTCGCCCTTATGAAAACGGGTGTTTTCCAGAAGCAGGATGTCGCCGTCATTCATTTTTGCAACGGCGTCTGCCGCCGGTGCGCCGACGCAGTCGCTGGCGAAGGAAACGGCATGGTCCAGCACGTCTTCAACGGCAGGCACGATCTGCGAGAGCGACATCTCGGCGACCGGCTCGCCCTTTGGACGGCCAAAGTGGGCGAGCAGGATGACTTTGGCACCCTTTGAAGACAGCTCCAGGATAGTCGGCGCGACCCGCTCGATACGGGTCGCGTCCGTCACCTTGCCATCTGCGACCGGCACGTTGAGATCAACGCGTACAAGAACGCGCTTTCCGGCAATGTCGTTGAGGTCGTCGAGGGTCTTAAAAGCGGGCATGGGTCGATCCTGATTTGTTGCGAGTTCGGCAGGGAACATACTATGCCTGAATGCCGACGCAAGTCGGTCAACCCTCATTTTCTCTCACGGTATTGGGAGGCGCAGGCACGTTCTCCTGGTGGTCCTGAAGGCGTGGCTGGCGCCTGCGCGCCACGTATTCCCGAACGCGATTGAGGATTTCCGAGAAGCTGATGAAGATCGGGAGGCTGGTTGCCGGCTCAACCGGTTCAAGCGAAATTCCGACGCCGGTGATCGCCTCATGTTCGTCCAGCGCCCGCACAATCAGAACGATGGAGCCAAGACGGACCCGATCGGCGTAATCAGCTTTGCCGGCAAGGCGTGCCTCGATCAATTCTGCGACGCTCATCGCCTGCTCGGTAGGCGACAGCAAACCGGGACCATAGGCTGCGTCCAGTTCCTTTGCCGGGCGGGTGGGCGAGATCGCGAATGTGCCGAAGAAATCGGCATCGTCATCTGCAACGGGCAGAGCGCTGGCAAACAGCCGGTCGATCAGCCGGGAGTAACCAGGCGCTATGAAGAGATAAACGAGGTCGTTTTCACGCAGCCGCCCGGCATATTGGTAGCGGATCGACTTGCCGTCGCGCACGACGAGTGAAGGCATCGCCCAGCGCGGAATGCGCTCGCCCTGCATGATGGCGCTGCCTCTGGCGACGCGATAGGAAATCAGTTCGTGATTGGCCGTGCCGGGAAGGTCTACCTCCAGCTTGTCCACTTCCCCCATGCGTGGAGGCACGATAAGCCCCAGCCGTGTCGCCACCGGCTTGATGGTCCAGCCCTGCACGAGAAGCGATACCAGCACGATGATGAAGGCGGCATTGAAATAGATCTGCGCATCATCAAGCCCGCCAAGAATTGGCATGATGGCAAGCAGGATCGAGACCGCTCCGCGCAAGCCGACCCAGGCGACGAAGGATGTTTCCTGTTGCGTGTAGTTGAAAGGCATGAGGCTCAGCCAAACGGCGAGCGGACGGGCGACGAAGATCAGGAACAGCGCCAGCAGGATGGCTGGAATCGCGATTGCTGGAAATTGCGACGGCGTCGCAAGCAGGCCGAGCATCAGGAACATGATGATCTGAGCAAGCCATGTCAGCCCCTCGTGGAAGCGACGGATGGTTTCCTTGGCAAAGATCCTGCGATTGCCGGCGACGATGCCGGCGACATAGACCGCCAGAAAGCCGCTGCCGCCAATCGTGCCGGTGAAGGAAAACACGAGGAGCGCCAGGGCTAGCACGAATATCGGCGCCAGTCCGCGGTCGGCGGCGAAACGGTTGACGACGGTGGCGATCATGAGGCCGCCCAGCACGCCGAAGATAACGCCGAGCCCCATTTCCTCAACAAAAAGCAGCAGAAAACCGCTGTCGATACCGGAGAGGCCCTGTCCTTTGGCGATGATCTCGACCAGGGCGACTGTTAGGAAGATGGCCATCGGATCGTTGGTGCCGGATTCGACTTCCAGCGTCGAGCGCACCTGGTCGCGAATGTGGATACCGCCGATGCGCAGTAGGAAGAAGACCGCTGCCGCATCGGTTGAGGCGACGATAGCGCCAAGCAGCAGGCCTTCGAGCCAGGAGAGCCCGAGCAGCAGGGCGGCCGCGCCTGCAAAGAAGACGGATGTCAAAATGACGCCGACCGTAGCAAGCGCCATTGCCGGCGCCGCGGAAAGTCGGAAAGACTGGATCGACGTGCCAAACCCGGAGTCGAACAGGATGACGGCGAGCACCAGCGAACCGAGCATATAAGCGAGAGGGTTGTTGGTGAATTCAATACCGAGACCGTCCACACCCGCCGCGAGTCCAATCACAAGGAAGAGCAGCAGCAGCGGCGCACCGAAACGGTAGGCGATCAGGCTCGAGAAGGCAGCGACGAGGACAAGAACAGTTGCCACCAGCAACAGAAGATAAAATGATTCCACGTCCACCGCCTCTTTCACGCCGCGCTGGCCGCTGCAATGATTGCTCTGCACGTTCGCAGTCAATGCGCCACGGGTTGCGATCTGTCAGCGCTTGTTCGGCGGCGTTGAAAGGTAACGCAAGGCGGGGTGTATCGAAAGATACGGCAGGGCCGAAGTGCATTGCGCACGACCGTTATCCCTGCGTCCCTTGTCCGTTTCAAAATGGACCAGACAAAGGCAGGAACTTGAAAACTTGGCGGCACTTGAGAGGAAAAATCCGGAAATAAAAAATCCGGCAGGATTGCTCCCGCCGGACCTGCATTGATTGAAGATTATTCGTTAGATTGTCTTCGCGAAGGCGACGGCCGTGTCCGACATACGGTTGGAGAAGCCCCACTCGTTGTCGTACCAGGACAGAACGCGCACGAAATTGCCTTCCATGACCTTGGTCTGGTCGTTGGCGAAGATCGACGAATGGCTGTCGTGGTTGAAGTCGCGCGAAACCAGCGGCTCGTCCGTGTAGCCGAGGATGCCCTTCAGCTTGCCGTTGGCGGCGGACTTGATCGCTTCGTTGATTTCACCGACCGTGGTGGCGCGCTTGGCAATGAACTTGAAGTCCACGACCGAAACGTTGGGGGTCGGAACGCGGATCGACGTGCCGTCCAGCTTGCCCTTAAGGTGCGGCAGAACCAGACCAACGGCCTTGGCAGCACCGGTCGAAGTCGGGATCATGGACAGGGCTGCGGCGCGAGCGCGGTACAGATCCTTGTGCATGGTGTCGAGCGTCGGCTGGTCGCCCGTGTAGGAGTGGATCGTGGTCATGAAGCCATGATCGATGCCAACGACGTCATCGAGAACCTTCACGACCGGCACCAGGCAGTTGGTGGTGCAGGACGCATTGGAAATGACAAGGTGGTCCTTCGTCAGCTGGTCGTCGTTGACGCCGAAAACGACCGTCAGGTCGGCGCCGTCAGCCGGTGCCGAGACGATGACGCGCTTGGCGCCGGCCGTCAGGTGGGCAGCGGCCTTGTCGCGGGCGGTGAAGATGCCGGTGCACTCGAGGGCGATGTCGACGCCGAGTTCCTTGTGCGGCAGCGTTGCCGGATCGCGAACGGCGGTGACCTTGATCGGCTTGCCGCCGCCAACGATGATCGTGTCGCCTTCGACCTTTACCTCGGCCGGGAACTTGCCATGGATCGAATCGTATCGCAGCAGGTGTGCGTTGGTTTCAACCGGGCCGAGGTCGTTGATGGCAACGACTTCGATATCGGTGCGGCCGGATTCGACGATGGCGCGCAGAACATTGCGGCCGATGCGGCCGAAGCCGTTAATGGCAACTTTTACAGTCATTTACAGTCTCCCGAACAAAAATGGGCGTGGTCTTTGCTGAGTGGTAAGGGCTCTCGAAGCCCTCACGCAAGTTTTGCCTCGACGGCGGCGACAACGGCTTCCGCCGTGATGCCGAAGTGCTTGAAGAGATCCTTTGCCGGGGCCGATGCACCAAAGGAATGCATGCCGACGAAAGCGCCATCGTTACCGATGAAGTAATCCCAACCCTGGCGGATGGCGGCTTCCACCGCGATCTTGACCGGAGCCTTGCCGATGATGGCGTTGCGATAGGTTTCCGGCTGTTCCTTGAAGAGTTCGAAGCAGGGAACGGAAACCACGCGGGCGGATACGCCCTTGTCCTTCAGCGTTGCGGCAGCCTTCAGAGCCACTTCGACTTCCGAACCGGAAGCGAAGATCGAAACCTTGGCATCGCTGGCGGAAACGAGTTCGTACGCGCCGTAAGCAGAGAGGTTCTTTTCTTCATATTCCTTGCGCGACGGAGCGAGATTCTGGCGGGTGAGTGCCAGCGCTGACGGGCGATGCTTCTGTTCCAGCGCCAGCTGCCAGCATTCTGCCGTCTCGGTCTCATCTGCCGGGCGGAAGACGAGCAGGTTCGGAATGGCGCGAAGCGCTGCGATCTGTTCCACCGGCTGGTGGGTGGGGCCGTCTTCGCCAACGCCGATGGAATCATGCGTCAGAACGTGGACGACACGGATGCCCATGAGGGCAGCCAGACGGATCGACGGACGGCAGTAATCCGAGAAGATCAGGAAGCCGCCGGCATAGGGGATGAGGCCGCCATGCAGGGCGATGCCGTTCATGGCAGCGGCCATGCCGTGCTCGCGGATGCCGTAATGAAGGTAACGGCCGGAGAAGTCCGTCGGCGTGATGGACTTCATCTGGCTGGTCTTGGTGTTGTTGGACGGCGTCAGGTCGGCAGAACCGCCGATCATTTCCGGAAGCACGCCGTTGATGACTTCGAGTGAGTCTTCCGAGGCCTTGCGGGTTGCAACGGTCGGGTTGTTCTCGATGATCTTCTTTTTAAAAGCGTCGATCGAGCTGTCGAAGTTGCCCGTCAGGTCGCCGGCGAAGCGACGCTTGAACTCGGCCTTCTTGGCCGTCTCAGTCGCTTCGAGGCGGGCTTCCCAGTCCTGGCGTGTCTTGGTGGAGCGCAGACCGGCAAGACGCCACGCATCCAGCACGTCTTCCGGAATGACGAATGCTTCGGCTTCCCAGTTCAGGCTCTTGCGGGCCGCAGCGATTTCTTCTGCGCCGAGCGGGTTGCCGTGGACCTTATGGGTACCCTGTTTGTTCGGCGCGCCGAAACCGATGACGGTCTTGCATGCGATAAAGGTCGGACGATCGGATTTATGCGCGGCCTCGATGGCAGCGGCAATCGCGTCGGGATCATGGCCGTCAACGCGGATCGTGTTCCAGTGAACGGCCTGGAAGCGGGCGATCTGGTCGGTGCTGTCGGAAAGACCAACTTCACCGTCAATGGTGATGTTGTTGTCATCCCAGAAGAGGACGAGCTTGTTCAGCTTCAGGTGGCCGGCAAGCGCAATCGCCTCGTGGCTGATGCCCTCCATCAGGCAGCCGTCGCCGCACAGGACGTAGGTGAAGTGGCTCTGCAGGTCGGAGCCGAATTCTTCTTCGAGCTTGCGCTCGGCGATCGCCATGCCAACAGCGTTGGCGATGCCCTGGCCGAGCGGGCCGGTCGTCGTTTCAATGCCGGTCGCATGGCCATATTCGGGATGGCCGGCGGTCTTGGAGCCGAACTGACGGAAGCGCTTGATTTCGTCGATCGTCATGTCCTCGTAGCCCGTCAAATAGAGCAGCGAGTAAAGAAGCATCGAGCCATGGCCCGCCGACAGCACGAAGCGGTCGCGATCCGGCCAATGCGGCGCCTTCGGATCGAATTTCAGGTAGCGGGTGAAGAGAACGGTGGCGACATCAGCGGCGCCCATCGGCAGACCGGGATGGCCGGAATTGGCCTTCTCCACTGCATCCATGGCAAGAAAGCGGATCGCATTGGCCATCCGGTTGTGTTTGTCGCGAGAAATCATGGCTTTTCCGTCTGTTTCCGGGTGAAAGGAGATAGTTTTACGCAACTATCCAAAAAGCGGGTTGATCCATAGCAGGTGAGGCAGGCAAGTCAATAAATCGACGGGCAATTGCGGTTCTGCGGTCGATAAAAATCGTTTCGCAGAGCGGGGGCTGGAACGGATTTGGTGTACCACCCAGCCTGGTTTCTTCGTTCATCCACAGAGCAAAACGCCACAATGCACTGGTTTGATTGACGGGATGGTAAATCGGGTAATAACCTCGTGAGCGTTTAAGTGGCCTGAAACCGGACGATTCGGCCGGTGACGTGCGAGTTGGAAAAAACAATGTCGGCTGAGAAGACCGTGCAATCTGCGCTGACGGAGCTGAATGCTGCCATCACAAATCTCGAAAATGCCATCGATATGCGTATCGAGCGGCAGCGGGAGACGGGCGAAATCGACAATGAGGTCAAACGGGTCCATGTCGATCGAGCGAGACTTGCGCAGGAGCTTGATCAGGCCGAGTTTCGCGCCAACCGTCTTGAAGAAGTCAATCGCGAGGTTTCCCGTCGGCTGGTAACGGCGATGGAAACGATCCGCGCGGTGCTGGATCGATAGGAGCGGGCTCATGGCGCAAGTCACAGTTATGATCGACGGCAAGGCCTATCGTATGGCCTGCGAGGCAGGGCAGGAGGAACACCTGACCGATCTCGCCACCCGTTTCGACCGGTATGTCGGGCATCTCAAGAGCCAGTTCGGGGAGATTGGCGATCTGCGTTTGACTGTCATGGCCGGCATCATGGTGATGGACGAGCTTTCCGAGCTCAATCGCAAGATCGAGAAGCTTGAAGGCGAGGTGGCATCCCTTTCGCGCAACCGTGACGGCATGGCCGAGCACAAGGCCAAATCGGATGAACTGGTGGCGCTTGCCATCGGCGACCTGGCGGACCGCCTGAACGGTATCACCGAAAAACTGCTGGCGCGGCCAAAGCCGGCGACGCACTGACTGTTTGATGCTTCTGTTACGGTAAAATTTCGCTTCCCGCCTCTGGCGGTTTTCGCTGATCCGTCCTATATCTTGGTTGCGTTCTGCGCTTCCCGACAGGAACCACAATCCCTGGGGCCATACTCGATCCAAAGGGAGCTGTCCCTGGCCAGTCCCGTGGGGCTGGACACACGGTGCCCACCTACTTTTGTAGGCACCCAGGATCGTAACTCTCCATCGGTCGCCGTGGAACGCACTTCAGGCTTCGGATCAAACCGTTGCTTTTTCCATTTCTGATATAGTCGACAGTGATTTTTCATGGCTGCCGGAGGCGGCTTTTTTATTGTGTCGTCATTGCAATGGCGGAACAATTCCCTATTATCCGGATTGGTATGTCTGTCATGCCCTTTAAAAAGGGGCGCTGCGGTCACAACCGCGACGTGCCGTTCAACAGCCCAAAGAGCTAAACTTGTTTACTGAAATTATGATCGTGGTCCTGCTCACCGTATTGAACGGTGTGCTCGCCATGTCCGAGCTTGCCGTTGTCTCCTCCAGACCGGCGAGGCTTAAAGTGCTTGCCGCTCAAGGCAGCAAAGGCGCCACGCTGGCGCTCACGCTTTCCGAAAATCCGGGACGCTTTCTTTCCACCGTTCAGATCGGCATCACGTTGGTCGGCGTGCTGTCCGGCGCATTTTCAGGCGCAACCCTCGGCGCCCGGTTCACTGCCTGGCTGGTGGAACAGGGCGTGCCGGACCGTGCCGCCGATGCGCTTGGCGTCGGTTCGGTGGTCGTCGCCATCACCTATCTGTCGCTCATCGTCGGGGAACTCGTTCCGAAGCAGATTGCGCTGCGTGATCCCGAAAAGGTCGCCGCGCGCGTCGCTCCCACCATGTTGTTGCTTTCGAAGATCGGCGCGCCGCTGGTGTGGCTGCTCGACCGGTCGGGCAAGGCGGTCCTTGCCCTGCTTGGCCACAGCGGCGAGTCCAATGCGTCTGTCACGGACGATGAAATTCGAACCGTTCTGGCCGAGGCCCACAGCGCTGGCGTGATCGAAACCGAGGAATCGGCCATGATTACCAGCGTCATGCGCCTTGCCGACCGCAATGCGCGCGGACTGATGACGCCGCGTCGCGATGTGGAGGTGGTCGATATCGAAGACACGGCGGACGAAATCCGCGAACAGTTGCGCCAGACCCAGCGCTCGCGCCTGCCGGTGCGAAACGGCGCTTCGGACGAGATCCTCGGTGTGCTTTTTGCCAAGGATGCCTTCGATGCCCTCGCTTCCGGCAAGGAACTCAATATCCGCGAACTGCTTCGTGAGGTTCCCGTTGTTTCCGACCTGACAAGTGCGGTCGACGTCATCCAGTCCCTGCGTCGTTCCACCGTGCATATGGTGCTGGTTTACGACGAGTACGGCCATTTCGAAGGCATCATCAGTTCCGGCGACGTTCTGGAGGCTATTACCGGTGCCTTCCAGGAAGAGGACGATGAAGAGCCTGCCATGGTCGAGCGCGAGGATGGTTCGTTCCTGGTTGCCGGCTGGATGCCTGCGGATGAATTCGCCGACCGCATGGGTTTCCAGATTGCCGAGGATGCCGAGTTCGAAACCGTCGCCGGTCTGGTTCTCGATGAATTCCGTCGTCTGCCAGAGCTTGGCGAACACGTGACGCGGAATGGCTGGCGTTTCGAGGTTATCGACCTCGATGGGCACCGCATTGACAAGGTTCTTGTGAGCCGGGCCGCCTGATGCTCGGCGACACTGGCGAAAAAGCACGGTTGCGCGGCGAAAAACTCGCCGCGCGTGACACGTTGACGCCTTTGGAACGGCAGCAGAAAAGTCTTTCCATAACAGAACACGGTGCTACCGGCCTGCCATTTGCGCCGGGCACGGTGATTTCCGGTTTCATGCCGATCCGCTCCGAAGCTGATATCCGTCCCCTGATGGAAGCGTTGCGTGGGCGTGGTGCGCGTCTGGTGCTTCCAGTCGTGCTGGATCGGGAGACGATTGTTTTCCGCGCTTTCGATGGGGACACGCCGCTGGTGAAGACCGGCTTCGGCACGACGGGCCCGGGCGAGGACGCGCACGTTCTGGATCCCGATATGCTGCTCGTGCCACTCTCCGTGTTCGATGGCCAGGGCCAGCGGGTCGGCTATGGAGCGGGGCATTATGACCGCGCCATTGCCCGCCTTTACGAAAAGGGTAAAAACCCTGTTCTCGTTGGTGTGGCGTTCGACTGCCAGGAAGCGGCCTCCATCCCCGCCGAGCCGCATGATGTCCCGCTTCATGCCGTCCTGACCGAAAGCGGTCTGCATTGGATCTCTGTCCCGTCGTCGGTTCCGTGTAGCGGGCAAAACGCGGTTTAGCACTTTTTAAAAGATCGATTACCCGCTAGAGGGGACGAAACATCGAAACATGCGCAAGATCGGGGCGGGTGAATGAGGCTGCTTTTTCTCGGAGATATGGTTGGCAAGACCGGTCGTACGGCCGTCTGGGAACGATTGCCGGGTCTAATTTCCGATTTGAAGCTGGATTTTGTCATCGTCAACGGTGAGAACGCGGCCGGCGGGTTTGGAATCACCGAAGACATCTATCTCGAGACAATCAACGCCGGTGCAGATGTCGTAACCACTGGTAACCATGTCTGGGACCAGAAGGAAGCTGTCTCCTTCAGCGAGCGGCACGACCAGTTTCTACGGCCGGCCAATTATCCCGACGGTACGCCGGGCAAGGGTTCCGGCCTGTTTTACGCCCGCAACGGCGCACGCGTGCTCGTCGCCAACATCATGGGGCGGGTCTTCATGCATCCGGAACTGGACGATCCCTTCAAATCCGCCGAGACCATTCTTGCTGCCTGCCCGCTTAAAGAGCAGGCCGACGCCATCATCTTCGACTTCCATGCCGAGGCGACCAGCGAGAAGCAGTGCTTCGGTCATTTTGTGGATGGTCGGGCGAGTTTTGTCGTCGGCACCCACACTCATGTGCCGACGGCCGACGCACAGATCCTGAACGGCGGGACGGCCTACATGTCCGATGCCGGCATGTGCGGCGACTACGATTCCTCACTCGGGATGGAGAAAGAGGAGCCGATCAACCGCTTCATCTCCAAAATGCCGAAAGGACGCTTCGAAGCCGCGAGTGGCCCAGCGACGATTTGCGGCGTTGGTGTTGAAATATCCGACCGCACCGGTCTCGCCGAAAAGATTGCGCCCCTGCGTCTTGGCCCGAGGCTTTCGGAAACTATCCCGTCTTTCTGGGTTTGAACCCCTGAAGCGTTCACAATGACGCGAGGGCAGACGTTCCCACGCTGTTGTCGCTGGACGCTCCGCAAAACCTGCCGCATCTTCCTAAACTTCGCAAGTTAAGGGGGTGGCATGATGCTGCGCGTGCTAATGCTTGCAATATCCGGGCTGATCGCGTCAACGGCTGGCGCCTTCTCGCAAACGGCCAGCAGACCACCTGTCAGCCAATGCCAGGCGATCGCCAGCAACATTCCCGACGTTACCTTCGCAAGCTTCAAGTCCCCTGATATTCAATTGGCGCAGGCGACAGCGAAGGAAGAGGTGAAGATAAGCTTCATCGGTCACTCCACCTACCTCATCGAGAGTCCCGGCGGGGTCACCATCGCGACGGATTATAACGGTGTCTTTCGGCCACCCGTCACGCCGACTGTGGTGACGATGAACAGGGCTCATTCCACCCACTTCACGCTTAATCCGGACCCGGCAATCCAATATGTCCTGCACGGCTGGGGCGAAGCGCCCGGCGAGAAGGCAGATCACAAGGTACTGGTCGGCGATGTTTATATTCGTAATGTTGCAACCGATATTCGCAACCGATGGGGCGATTACGAAACGTTCCAGGAGAATGGCAACTCCATCTTCATCTTCGAAGTTGCCGGACTTTGCATCGGCCATCTCGGCCATCTGCATCACGAACTGACGGACACGCATTATGCGGAAATCGGGCGGCTGGATGTGCTGATGGTGCCGGTTGACGGCGGGTTGACCATGGGGGCGGATAGCATGAGCCGGGTGGTTAAGCGCCTGCGCTCCGCGCTCATTCTGCCGATGCACCGAACCGGCCCGCCGCTCGAGCAATTCCTTGGCATGTTTGCAGGGAATTTCCAGATTGCCTATGCAGGCGATTCTGTCATTCGCGTATCAATGAGAAACCTTCCCCGCCAGCCTCAGATACTGGTGCCAAAAGGCATGTAACTGGTGGCGGGCGAGGAAGGCCGGGGGAGCTGTGATCAGGCGAAGGTGAGGTGCTGGCGCACGCCCACGTCGGGCATTTTTTCATCCGACATGTTGGCTTTTGCGATTTCCCAGCCGAACTTGAGCTTGCTGTCGGTGGAGGCCCAGATATCGGCGTCGTCGACGTGAAGCGCCAACATCACCAGATCTGGATCGCTCTTGCCGTGCTCGTACCAGGCGGCCGTGACGGAATTCCAGTATTCATCGAGCTTTGCTTTATCGTCACGGACTTCGAGAACGCCTGACAGGCACGCGTGATAATCATGGTCCTTGCCAATGACGCAGAAATGGGCTCGAGAGCCGGACTTCAGGGATTTTACGAGGTCCGTATCTCTCTTGGAGAAAAACCAGATCGTGTTCGTCTTTGGGTCAGCGTGGGGTGCCATTGGCTGCATGTGACTGTGCAGGCCCTCCAGGCCAAGCATGCCGGCATGAACGGAATTGATTTCGTCCCAGAGCTGGCGGGCCGGGGCTTCTCTTGCTTCAGTCAGACTGACCATATGTTCTCTCCTTCCGGTTTGATCCCTCGGCGGAGAGAATTGGCGCTCTTCTCTGCCGGTTCTCCATCAGAACGAGAAGCGATTAATTCAGTTCCTTCAATTGTTACGCTAAGAGAAAGCGCCTGCGGGCTTGAACGATGCGCTTATCGCACTTATAAGGCCGGCAATCTCCAAATTTCGACAATCAGGTTATCCATGGCTGGTCATTCACAGTTCAAGAACATCATGCACCGCAAGGGCAAGCAGGACTCCGTGCGGTCCAAAATGTTTTCCAAGCTTGCGCGTGAAATCACCGTTGCTGCCAAGACGGGCATGCCCGACCCGAATATGAACCCGCGCCTGCGTCTGGCCATCCAGAACGCCAAGGCCCAGTCCATGCCGAAGGACAACATCGAGCGCGCCATCAAAAAGGCCTCAGGTGCCGAAGGCGAGAACTATGATGAAGTCCGGTATGAGGGCTATGGCCCGGGCGGTGTCGCTGTCATCGTTGAGGCTTTGACCGATAATCGTAACCGCACCGCGTCCAACGTCCGCTCCATCTTCACCAAGGCTGGGGGCGCGCTGGGCGAAACAGGTTCGGTTTCGTTCTCCTTCGACCGCGTAGGCGAAATCACTTACAAGGCGGAAGTCGGCGATGCCGACAAGGTCATGGAAGCCGCTATTGAAGCCGGCGCCGACGACGTGGAATCGTCTGAAGACGGCCACACCATCATCTGTGGATTCGAGGCGATGAACGAAGTCTCCAAGGCGCTGGAAGGGGTGCTTGGCGAAGCCGAAAGCGTCAAGGCCATCTGGAAGCCGCAGAACACGGTGCCGGTCGATGAAGAAAAGGCGCAGTCTTTGATGAAGCTTATCGACAATCTCGAAGACGATGACGATGTCCAGAATGTCTATTCGAACTTCGAAGTCTCAGAAGAAGTCATGGCCAAGCTTTCAGCTTGACCTTTCGTGGCTGACGAAAAGCCCCGGTAGCGATCCGCTCCGGGGACTTTGTTTAGGCGGCCTTCTTTATGGAGGTTCGCACGTCGGCAAAGATCTCCACGGAGCGCAGCCGCTTCTCGATATCATGGATCGGCATCGACACTATCAGCTCATCCGCCTGCGTTTCCGCAAGGAAGCCGTCGAGATGACGCTTGATCGTCTGGGGAGAGCCAACGGCCGCGAAACGCAGCGTGTGCTCGACCGAGAAACGCTCCATCTCGTTCCAGTAGTCGTCCATGCTGTCCACCGGCTTTGGAAACTGCGTTCGAACGTTGCGGCGCAGGTTCACGAATTGCTGCTGCGACGAGGTGAACAGATGCTGCGCTTCCTCGTCCGTATCGGCCCCGACGCCCATCACGCCGACCATCACATAAGGCTTGTCCAGAACCTCTGAAGGCTGGAAACGCTCGCGATAGATATGGATCGCTTCCATGAGCATATCGGGCGCGAAATGCGATGCGAAGGAATAGGGCAGGCCGAGTGCTGCGGCGAGATGCGCACTGTAGATGCTCGAGCCCAGCAGCCATATCGGAACGTTCGAGTTCATGCCGGGGACTGCGAGGATGGCCTGATCGGCCTGCGGTGGGCCGAGGTAACGCTGCAACTCGACAATGTCGTGTGGGAAATTTTCAGCGCCCGCATCAAGGTTACGGCGCAACGCCCTTGCCGTGCGCATATCGGTCCCGGGGGCACGACCGAGACCCAGATCGACGCGGCCGGGCAGCAGCGCGGCGAGTGTACCGAACTGCTCCGCGATGACGAGCGGCGAATGGTTGGGCAGCATGATGCCGCCCGAGCCGACACGGATGTGTTTCGTGGCCGCGCCGACATGGGCGATGACAAGCGAGGTCGCGGCGCTGGCAATGCCTGGCATGCCGTGGTGTTCAGCAAGCCAGATGCGATTGTAGCCGTGGTCTTCTGCCTTGATCGCCATGCGGCGGGAATTTTCAAGCGCCGCACTGACGCTCTCGCCTTCGCCAATCGGCGACAGGTCGAGAATGGAAAAAGGGATCATGCCGACACTCCTGCAATAAGTCGTTGCTGCGGATGTAAGGCGGTTGGCGACATTTACCAGACAGGTCGCGCAGAATTGAAGGATGATTCAAAAAAAATGGGGCCTCCGAAGGGGCCCCGATTTTTTGCCGGCGGCTCTGTCTTAGCCGGCGCGCCTGAGTTGACTGCCGCCTCTCGCCATTGCTGCGTCAGAAGTGGAAGGCAGCACGAACTGCCCGAGCCTGCCATCCATTTCACCTGCCTCGGAAGCAAGGCTGTGAATGGCTGCCGTCGTTTCTTCCACCATTGCCGCATTCTGCTGGGTCATGGTGTCGAGGCTTGCCACGGTGCTGTTGATTTCCGACAGCGTGTGCGCTTCCTCGCGTGTGGATTCCATGATCTCTTCGATACGTGCGCTGATGGTCTGCACGTGCTTGCCGATGCCGGTGAGTGATGCGCCGGCCTTTTCCACCAGCGTGACGCCGGCGGAAACCTCGTCGGTGGAGCGTTTGAGAAGGCTGGTGATTTCCTTTGCCGCGGCGGCAGACCGCTGCGCCAACTCGCGGACTTCCTGCGCGACCACTGCGAACCCCTTGCCGGCTTCTCCTGCGCGCGCCGCTTCAACGCCGGCGTTGAGCGCCAGAAGATTTGTCTGGAAAGCGATTTCGTCGATGACGCCGATGATCTGGTTGATCTGGCGCGACGACGTCTGGATGGCTTCCATGGCGGCGATCGTCTGTTCCATCACGCGGCTCGATGCAGTTGCCTCCGCACTGGCGTCGCGCGCAATGCGCGTGGCCTGTTCGGCGCGCTCGATCTGGTCACGGACGGCCTCGGTAATCGCCTTGATGGCGCTGGCCGTCTCGGTGATGGAAGCCGCCTGTCTTTCGGTGCGCTCCGCAAGTTGATCGGCCCCCACGCGCATTTCCTCCGAGCCGCCGCGCACGGCAGCGGAATTGCCGCCAATGGCTTCCATGGTCTCGCTCAGACGGGCGAGGGCTGTGTTGAAGTTGTGGCGCAGGCTCTCAAGATCAGCCGGAAAAACGGTCTCTATGCGATAAGCCAGATTGCCATTCGCCAACCGGTCAAGCCCCTCATCCAAGGAATGGACGACCATCTGCAGAGTCCCGGCCTCTGCCTCCCGTTCCGCCAGATGCGCGCGACGCGCCGTTTCGGCTTCCTCTCGTGTGCGCGAAGCGGTTTCTTCCATCTCCCGCTGGAGAATGAGCTTCTCACGGAAACTGCCCAGCGCCCGCGCCATGCGGCCGATCTCGTCCTTGCGGTCCTGATTTCCGATTTCCGCATCGAGACGGCCTGCCGCTACTTCGCCGGTCAGGCCTGCAAGCTTTTCGAGTGGCGCGAAAAGACGCCGGGCGAAGAAGGCGGTTGCCGCGCACATTGCAGCCAGAACGCAAAGACCGATGACAGCGAGCGTCCCGGCAATCGAGATCGACCCGGCATTCAATTCGCTGCGCAGCATGCTTTCCACTGCAAGATATTTTTCCCCCGCAAAGGAAAAAGGTCGGGCATAGGCGTTTGCCTCGCCATCGGCGCGTTCGATCGTGGCGACTGTCATGCCCACAGCGTTAAGGGCCTGCCCGTGAAATCCATAAATCGCCGGATCAAGGCTGACGAGTTTGCTGCCCTCCACACCGAGAACCTTGCCATCGGCAGAAATGATTGCGGATTGCTCGGAGCTGCCCGCCGAGACACCCTTCGTCAGGATTTGGCTGAAGACATCCTCCTTCACGCGGAAAAGAACGATGCCCTTGAAGGCGCCGAACTTGACCACGGGAACACCGAAATAGATGCCCGCCTCGTTTGTTGCCGCATCGATCCGAAGGCCGGAGAAGCTCGTCTGAGCTACATCGTCTACGGCCTTTTGGGCATTCGCAGCACCCCGCGCGAACGCGGCGCCAAGACCGCTTTCCGCCCAGACGCCGTTATTGACGGTCTCCCCGAAGGCCGCCCCCTTAAGATAAGAGTAATAGACAGTGCCGGCCGGATCGATGAAGAGCACGTCGCTGAACGGAGTCCCCTTGAGATAACCGGCTATGTCCGTCTGGGTCTTTTCATGGGTTGAATAATAAAAGCCGCTCGGGTTTTCCGGCTTGATCAGCTTTTCCTTCTCGCTGAAGGGGTTTTCCTTGACGAAAACGCGCTGAAGCTCCGCCTTGGCGTCACCAGAGTTTTTCTGAACCGTGCCCCAGCCGCTTCGCATGGAGACGACCGCCATTTGCAGGGATTCGATCTTGGCGATGGAATCCGCCTGGGTTTTCAGCTGCTCGAGGCGCTCCTGAAGCATGTCGCCGCGGAAGACGAGAACGCTTTCCATGGACTTCGATGCCTGCTCTTCGAGAACGTGGCTGCTGCTCTGGTAGCCGAGAAGCGTGAGCGTCCCGGTCGAGATCGCCATCAGCGCTAAAAAAATAATCAGGACTTTGGTCGATATAGAATGAAAACGGTTGAGCATGGCCGATGCAGCCCCCAATGCCGGATCAGTTCCCGCGCCTCGGATGACGGGCGCCATTGGACGGCTGATTTGGCGAACATATTGCGCCGCGGCTCGTCATGGCCGCAGCTCCCCATTTTGTTTTTGTGGGCGAACAATGCGGTACGCGGCTTAAGCAGTGGTAAATGCTGCACTGCAAATATAATGAATGTTGTCGTTTTGTTCACTTATCGCTGGCAGGGTCGGGGCCAGAAAGATAAGGTAGCTCATGCAAAACACGATTCGGATCATCGGCATCGACCCCGGGCTACGGCGCACCGGCTGGGGTGTCATCGACACCCTCGGCAACAGCCTCAGATTTGTCGCCTCCGGTACGGTGACGTCGGATGGTGATATGGACCTCGCCTCCCGGCTCTGCCAGTTGCATGATGGGCTGGCTGAAGTGGTACACAGCTACCGGCCGGATGAGGCTGCGGTGGAGCAGACCTTTGTGAACAAGGACGCGGTTGCGACGCTGAAACTCGGTCAGGCGCGGGGCATTGCCATGCTCGTGCCGGCGCGCGCCGGGTTGCCTGTCTTCGAGTATGCGCCCAATGCGGTCAAGAAAGCTGTGATCGGCGTCGGGCATGGGGAAAAGCAGCAAATTCATATGATGCTGAAAATCCTGATGCCGAAGGCCGAATTCAAGGGTAACGATGCGGCGGACGCGCTCGCCATCGCCATCTGCCACGCGCACAATCGCGGTGGTGACAGGATGCGGCGGCTTCTGGCAGCCGGTTAATTTCATTTTTAGTGAGCGGGCGGCATCATGATCGGAAAACTGAAAGGCAGCATCGAGGAAATCGGGGCGGATTACGTGCTGGTGGATGTGCATGGCGTCTGTTACGTCGCCTATTGTTCGGCGCGCACTTTGTCGAAAATCGGCTCTGTCGGGGAGGCTGTGGTGCTCTTCATCGAAACCTATGTGCGTGAAGACCAGCTGAAGCTCTTCGGCTTTCTCTCGGCGCTGGAGCGGGAGTGGTTTAATCTGTTGCAAAGCGTGCAGGGCGTGGGCTCGAAGGTGGCGCTGGCCGTTCTTTCCACGCTGTCGCCTTCCGAACTTGCCAATGCAATAGCCCTGCAAGACAAAACCATGATCTCGCGTGCACCGGGGGTCGGGCCGAAGGTGGCCGTGCGCCTCGTGACCGAGTTGCGCAACAAGGCCCCGGCCTTTGCGGGAGACGCTTCCGCCTCCATCGGGCTCAAGCAGGAGCTTGGAGAAGGTGTCGCTTCCGCGCCGGTCGCGGATGCCGTATCAGCGCTGACAAATCTTGGTTACTCTCGTGACCAGGCTGCCAACGCGGTTGCCGCTGCGCTCAAAAATGGCGGGGAGGGCGGCGATAGCGCCAAGCTCATCCGGCTCGGTCTCAAGGAGCTTTCGCGGTAAATTTCGTGAAGCGCGTTGTCGCGATAGTCATGCTATAGCGGCGACACCTGAGGAATTCGACTAGAACAATGGAATGCCCTGAATGAGCGATGCGGAGAGACTGATCACCCCGGAGAAGCGCGGCGAGGATATCGACACCACGCTGCGCCCGCAGTCGCTGGACGATTTTACGGGCCAGGCAGAGGCTCGCGCCAATCTGAAAGTGTTCATCGAGGCGGCCAAGAATCGGGGCGAGGCGCTTGATCATGTGCTCTTCGTCGGCCCGCCCGGCCTTGGCAAGACAACGCTGGCACAGATCATGGCAAAGGAGCTCGGCGTCAATTTCAAGTCTACATCCGGCCCTGTCATTGCCAAAGCGGGGGATCTCGCGGCGCTTCTCACCAATCTTGAGGAGCGCGACGTTCTCTTCATCGATGAAATCCATCGTCTCAATCCGGCGGTGGAGGAAATCCTTTATCCCGCCATGGAAGATTTTCAGCTCGATCTCATTATTGGCGAGGGGCCTGCGGCGCGGTCGGTGAAGATCGATCTCTCCAAGTTCACGCTTGTCGCCGCTACCACCCGTCTCGGCCTGTTGACCACGCCGCTGCGCGACAGATTTGGTATCCCCGTTCGATTGGCCTTTTACACCGTGGACGAGTTGGAACTGATTGTCCGGCGTGGGGCGCGGCTGATGGGCCTGAACATGACCGACGAGGGCGCGCGCGAAGTGGCACGACGCGCGCGGGGAACGCCACGCATTGCCGGTCGGCTGTTGCGCCGCGTCCGCGATTTTGCGGAGGTGGCAAGGGCGCAGGCCGTCACCCGCGAGATTGCAGACGAGGCTTTGACGCGGCTTCTGGTCGACAATATGGGGCTCGATCAGCTTGATATGCGGTACCTTACCATGATCGCCGTTAATTTCGGCGGCGGCCCCGTGGGCATCGAAACCATCGCTGCGGGCCTTTCGGAGCCGCGCGATGCCATTGAGGACATTATCGAGCCTTATATGATTCAGCAGGGCTTCATCCAGCGTACGCCGCGTGGGCGCGTTTTGACGGGGACGGCGTGGAAACATCTCGGGATGCAGCCGCCGAAGGATCTTGAGGCGGCGCAATTCCGTCTGACGCTGGAAGACGATTGAGGGAACAAGCCCGCCGCCGTTGCATTTGACCGTCTTTGGCACGGAGAGGATCATGTCGGCATATCGCAAGGGTACGAAAGTGCGCTGGAAATGGGGCAAGGGCACAGCGGAAGGAAAAATCATCGAGACCTTCACTGAAGATGTCGAGAAAACGATTTCCGGCGCCAAGATTAAGCGCAAGGCAAGCAAGGACGAACCTGCCTATCTCATCGAGCAGGACGATGGCGCGAAGGTTCTGAAAAGCAAGTCGGAGCTGGAACACGCCGGTTGAAGGCGCCGCAGGGGAGGCGTCAGAAAGGGGAAGCTGATGCCTTACGATCCGCTGCGAGTTTTCCGCAAACTTGCCCGCAACAACCGTCTTGCAAATTTCAGGCTGCATCAGGCCTGCCGTCAGCTGTCTGAGGATGCGTTCGTCGCGCAGCGCGTCAGTTTCTTCCCGACCCTCAGGGCAACGCTCAATCACATTCTCATCGTTGACCGGTTTTATATCGATGCTCTCCAGGGAGGTACGCTTGGACACGCAGCCTTCGTGGTGAGCGAGCCCTACCCGACGGTTGCTGAGTTACACGAAGCGCAGACGCAGCTGGATAAAGCGTTGATTGCCTTTGTCGATGATCTCGATGAAGACGGCCTTGCCGGGATCGTTGATATACATCGGGGCGCGCGTGTGCAGCAGGATCGCTGCGATGATGTTCTCTCCCACCTCTTCCAGCATCAGACCCATCATCGTGGCCAGGCACATGCGATGTTGGCGGGCACGTCGGTCAAGCCGCCCCAACTGGATGAATTCATTGTGGGCGATGATGCAGGAGCGAGAAAAGCGGAAATGGATGCGCTAGGGTGGACGGAAACCGATTTGATGTTTCCAGCCCGCAGGCCCAACCATGACGCATGATAACAAGCAGGACACCCGCATCCGCATCAAGTTCAAGCCGAAACGCATCTTCCAGATGCGTGTCGCGGGACTTGCATTTCGCCACGGCAACGTGCTGGTGCACCGCGCGACGCATGAGAAATTCTGGACCTTTCCAGGCGGCCGCGCTGAAATGGGCGAACGCTCCGCAGAAACGCTGGCGCGCGAGATGGTGGAAGAGCTTGGCGTTGAGGCAAAGGTTGGACGCCTTCTCTGGGCGGTCGAGAATTTCTTCCACTACGAAGGCAAGGATTGGCATGAGCTCGGGTTCTATTACCTGATGGACTTGCCGGAGGGGCTCAACTTTCATCGCACCGACATCATCCACCGGGTCCAGGACGGCGATAACGAGCTTGAGTTTCGCTGGGTGGCTGCAACCAGGAAGGCATTGACCGAGCTTGATATTCCGCCTTATTTCATCGCCGATGAAATTGAGAACCTGCCGAAGACCACCAGGCATCTCGTGTGGGATGACGGCGATCTGGACGATAAATGACCTCTGCCCCCGAACGCCATATGATCCGGTTGGATCGCAAACCGCAGCTCTTCAGCATGCGTGTGGCGGCCCTCATTTTCCAGAATGAACATCTTTTGGTACAGCGTGGCGTGAAGGACGACTATTGGGCTCTGCCCGGAGGTCGTGCCGAAATCGGCGAAAGCTCCGAGCAGACCATCGTCCGTGAGATCGGCGAGGAGCTTGATCGGGCGTGTTCGGTGGAGCGCCTTTTATGGTCGGCGGAAAACTTTTTTGCCTATGACGTTTATTCGGCCCATGAGCTGGGGTTTTATTATCTCGTCTCGCTGGATCATCCCCTGCCGTTCCATGACAACGATATAGTCCATCGTGTGGTGGATGGCATCGAAGTCGAATTTCGTTGGCTCCCCGCGCGCATTTCCGCCTTGATCGAGAACGACCTCCGCCCGCGCTTCATCGCAGAGCGGATAGAGGCGCTGCCCTCGCGGCACGAGCATCTGATCGTTCGCGAAGGCCGCGCTGGCGCTGCTGAAAATCCCAAGGAGACAGTATGAACGAGCTTTTGGTTTCACTTTCGGGTGAACTGATTGACCATGGTCACCGCCTGATGCAACGCGTCTATTATGAGGACACGGATTTTTCCGGCCTCGTTTATCACGCGCGTTACCTGCATTTTCTCGAGCGTGGCCGGACCGATTATCTGCGTTGCCTCGGCTGCGAACAAAGCGCGCTTCTGACCGCCGATGAGGAGGGCCTCGTCTTCGTGGTTCACCGCATGGAGATCGATTTCAAAAGCCCTGCGCGGATGGATGACGTCCTGACGATCACGACGATTACCGAGAAGGCCGGTGGCGCGAAAATGGTGCTCAATCAGGAAATTCGGCGCGGCGAAACGCTTCTTGTCGCCGCCAAGGTCATCATCGCTGTCATCAATGCCAGCGGTCGGCCAAGGCGTTTGCCGGAGACGGTTGCAGAAAAATTCCTGAAGTAATTGAGCTGTTCAACCAGTAAATCAATCCGGTGTGGCGCGGTCGTAACACTCCTTTAACCATAATGGTGTCTTACTTTAGCGACCGGCATTTGTGCGGTGCACGCCTTCCTTTCACCAAATTTATTGGCGAGTAAGGCTCACTGGCAAGTATCGGGGTATGGCAAAGGGGTTGGCGACTGCCGTCGCATAGCTTCGAGCGTTAACACGCGTTTGAATCGCCCGGTCCCGTACCGGGCGTTTGGATTCGGGGATTGGATTTTTATGGAACAGGCAGGTTTGGCAGCGGCGACGCACGATGTAAGTCTCTGGGCACTGTTTATGCAGGCGGGCCTCATCGTGAAGCTCGTAATGATCGGACTGATCGCCGCCTCGGTCTGGACGTGGGCGATCGTCTTCGACAAATATGTGACTTTCGGCAAGGCAAAGCGCCAGTTCGACCAGTTCGAGCAGGTGTTCTGGTCGGGGCAGTCGCTCGAGGAACTCTATCGCACGCTGGCGGAACGTCAGAATGGCGGCCTCGCCGCGATCTTCGTTTCCGCTATGCGCGAATGGAAGAAATCATTCGAGCGCGGCGCGCGTTCGCCCATTGGTTTGCAGATGCGTATCGACCGGGCGATGGATGTGACGATTGCACGTGAAGGCGAACAATACGAGGCGCGCCTCGGTTCGCTCGCGACCATCGGTTCGGCTGGTCCGTTTATCGGACTTTTCGGCACGGTGGTCGGTATCATGACCTCGTTCCAGGCGATTGCCGGTTCGAAGTCCACCAACCTTGCCGTTGTGGCGCCCGGCATCGCGGAAGCGCTGCTGGCAACGGCTATCGGCCTTGTCGCGGCTATTCCCGCGGTTATCGCCTACAACAAGTTTACGGCCGACGCGCACAAGCTTTCTGCGCGTATGGAAGGCTTTGCCGATGAATTCTCCGCGATCCTGTCGCGCCAGATCGACGAAAAACTTCAGACACGGCAGGCCGCCCAATAAGCGGCCACAACTGAAACGCCGTTGAATGATTTGCCGTCGGGCAAAATGGAGTAGATGAAATGGGTATGTCAGCAGGTGGCAGCGGCGGCGGGTCCGGTGGACGCCGTGGTGGGCGCGGCGGGCGGCGCAAAGGCGGCGCAATCAGCGAAATCAACGTGACGCCGCTCGTCGACGTCATGCTCGTGCTGCTTATCATTTTCATGGTCGCTGCGCCGATGATGACGGTGGGCGTGCCGATCGATCTGCCGCAAACCTCAGCCAATGCCTTGAATTCGGACACGCAGCCGATCACGATTTCCGTGAATGCCAATGGCCAGATTCATTTGCAGGAAACAGAAATTCAGGCGGCCGAAGTGGCGGACAAGCTGCAGGCAATCGCCACGACGGGCTACAATGAACGCATTTTCGTGCGCGCGGATTCCGTTGCCGCCTATGGCGTGGTCGCGGATGTGATGGCGCGTATCCAGGCGGCCGGCTTCAAAAATATCGGCCTTGTGACCCAGCAGAAACAGGACAATTGACGTAAAGCAATGAAGGGCAGCCTTACCACATCCGCGATCGTGCATGCGTCGCTTCTGGCTTTCGCCCTTGTCTCCCTGGGCTCGCCGGAACCGCTCGACGTGTCGCAGGCTGAGGCCCTGCCGGTGGAGCTGGTGCCGATTGAGGAACTGACTCAGATTCAACAGGGTGACAAGAATGCACCCAAGGCGGAAAAATCCGCACCGGTTCCCACGACTCGTCCGGATATCATCGAAAACGCGCAGAATATTGGCAACAACACCGCCGATATCGAAGCGCCGCCGACGCCGACTGCCAAGCCTAACGATAATATCAGTGCCGCCGCTCCACCCAAGCAGGAGAAGCCCCAGCCGGTTGTCGATACCAAGGCGAACGAGGTGAAGGAAATCGTCAAGGAAGAAACCTCGGCTCCGAAGCCGCAGGAAATGGCCGCCTTGCCGCAAACTAAGCCTGAGATCACACCGCAGCCAAAAAACGAGCCGCCACCGCAGGAGACGAAAGCGGAAGAGCCGCCGCCGGCAACGCAAGAGCCGGCCGAAATCCCCGTGCCGCAGAACGTTCCCCGCCCGAATTCCCGGCCTGAGCCGCCAAAGCCGGAGGAGCCCAAGCAGGCCGAGACGAAGCCCGCCGAGCAGAAACCAGCCGAAAAACCGGCTGAGAAGAAGCCCGATCAGGCCAAGTCTACGGACAAGCCTTCGGATAAGAAACCCGGTGAGAAGAAACAGGAAACGGCGAAATCCGCTTCATCGAAAGAAAGCGATTTCAACGCTGATGATATTGCCGCGCTGTTGAACAAACAGGCGCCTTCAGGCGGCGGTGCGAAGCGCTCGACGCAGACGGCAGCCCTCGGCGGCAAAAAATCGACCGGCGGTTCGACGCTCAGCCAGACGGAAATGGATGCGCTCCGCGGCGCGATCCAGAAGAACTGGCAGATTATTCCCGGTATGGCGGATGCTTCCGATGTGCGCGTACGGGTCACCATGAAGCTCGATCGTGACGGCACCATTATTGGCCGGCCCGAGATCGAGGCAACCGGCGGTTCTGAAGGAACACGCCGTGCACTTTCCGGCGGAGCGTATCGCGCCATCATGCGTTCTGCTCCGTTCACAAACCTTCCTGCCGAAAAATACGATGCATGGAGCGAAGTCGTCGTGAACTTCGATCCCAGTGAATTGCTATGAATGCTGAAAGGCCTGGCAACATGAAGATATTTTCGCCGATCCGGCTGGTGCTCGCTGTCGCAGCCATCATGTCGGTTTTTTCCGCACCAGCTTTTGCCCGCGTGGAAATCAACATCAACAAGGGTAATGTCGAGCCATTACCCATCGCCATCACCGACTTCATGTCGAGCGACGGCATCGGCGCGCAGGTTTCTGCGGTTATCGCTGCTGACCTGCAGCGCTCCGGCCTTTTTTCCCCGGTCAACAAGAATGCGTTCATCGAAAAGATCAGCAACCCGGATCAGCAGCCGCGTTTCGAGGACTGGAAAGTCATCAATGCCCAGGCTCTCGTGACCGGACGCGTCACGCGTGAAAGCGATGGCCGCCTGCGGGCTGAGTTCCGCCTCTGGGACACTTTCGCCGGCCAGCAGATGACCGGCCAGCAGTTCTTCACCCAGCCGGAAAACTGGCGCCGTGTGGCCCACATCATTGCTGACGCTATCTACGAGCGTATCACCGGTGAAAAGGGGTACTTCGATACCCGCGTCGTTTTTGTTTCCGAGAGCGGTCCGAAGACGGCCCGCAAGCGGCAGCTGTCGATCATGGACCAGGACGGTTTCAACGTCCGCAACCTGACTAACTCGAACGACATCGTCCTGACACCGCGTTTTTCGCCGAGCCGCCAGGAAGTCACCTACATGTCCTTTGAAGGCCAGCAGCCGCGCGTTTATCTTCTGCAGCTGGAAACCGGACAGCGTGAAGTCGTTGGCAACTTCCCAGGCATGACGTTCTCGCCGCGCTTCTCGCCTGACGGCCAGAAGGTCATCATGAGCCTTCAGCAGGACGGCAACGCCAATATCTACACTATGGATCTGCGCTCGCGCACCACGACACGCCTGACCAATACGTCGGCGATCGATACGGCTCCGTCCTATTCGCCTGACGGCCAGCGCGTCGCCTTTGAAAGTGACCGTGGTGGCCGCCAGCAGATTTACGTCATGAATGCCGATGGCTCCGGCCAGCAGCGCATTTCCTTCGGCGATGGTTCCTATTCCACGCCGGTATGGTCTCCGCGCGGCGATCTGATTGCCTTTACCAAGCAGTCGGGTGGCAAGTTCTCGATCGGTGTCATGAAGACCGACGGTTCGGGAGAACGCATCCTGACGAGCGGTTTCCACAATGAAGGCCCGACTTGGGCGCCGAACGGCCGCGTGCTGATGTTCTTCCGTCAGAACGCCGGCGCCGGTGGCCCGCAGCTCTATTCGATCGACCTGACGGGCTATAACGAACAGCTCATCAAGACGCCAACATTCGCTTCGGACCCGGCATGGTCGCCGCTTCTGGACTGATATGACTGCCACAATGGCGCCGGTCTGAACCGGCGCCATCGTGTTTTAATTGATACCATAGGGAACCGTGCCTCTTTCTTGCCGCAAAGTGTTGTGAGGGAGCAAAAAAGTGGGACATTTCCTTTCTGTTAACCATAAGCGTTTGTCGGCCGTTAACCGCGATCAGTTAGTGTCCGGCAACGTTATTGAAATCCTAAGGAGAGACCGGCGATGAGCCGTACACAAACTTCGGCACTCAGCCCCATGCAGAAACTGGCCCGTAACCCGGCTGTCATCGCCATGACGCTCGCACTTGCTCTCGCTGGCTGCGCGAACAAGAAGAACATGCCGAACAGCGCCGGTGAGCTCGGCCTTGGTGGCGCGGGCTCCGCAACGCCGGGATCCCAGCAGGACTTCACGGTCAATGTCGGCGACCGCATCTTCTTCGACACCGACTCCACCTCGATCCGCGCCGACGCGCAGCAGACCCTTCAGCGCCAGGCGCAGTGGTTGGCTCGTTATCCGAAATACGCCATCACTGTTGAAGGTCATGCCGACGAGCGCGGCACGCGTGAATACAACCTTGCGCTCGGTGCCCGCCGTGCCGCAGCGACCCGTGACTTCCTGATCTCTCAGGGCGTACCGGCAAACCGCATGAAGACGATCTCCTACGGCAAGGAACGTCCGGTCGCTGTCTGCGACGACATCTCCTGCTGGTCGCAGAACCGTCGCGCTGTGACGGTTCTCGGCGGCGCCGGCATGTAATCGTCTGACGTTATTGTGAACGTGAATGAAGGGCGGTCTTCGGGCCGCCTTTTATTTTTTCATAGTTTGGCCGAAGTTAAGTTGCTTTTTCGGTTGATATGGAAAAAATCCGGGTTGCATCATTCCGATGCAAATCAGTTAAGGCAGGACGAATGAGATGAAGAAACTTGTCGTGGCGGGAATGCTGGGGCTTGCAGCCTGCACCGGCTTGAGCGGCACTGCCGTTTCGGGTCCGCTGTTCGGTGCGGGGGGTAGCTTCGGCACGATCAACTCTCAACAGCAGCCCCCGGTCATCCGGGTTCAGGCCAATGAAGCCTATCGCGTTCAGCAGCTTGAAGAGCAGATCCGGCAGCTCAACGGCCGTATCGAAGAAATGAGCTTCCAGCTTCTGCAGATGCAGGAAACCATCCGCAAGGCGCAGGAAGACAATGAATTCCGCTTCCAGGAACTGGAAGGCGGCAAGGGTGCAAGTCCCGCAGCAGCGCCGAAAAAGAAGGCGGAAGCAAGCCCGGTCAGTCCGGCGACACCTCCGACCGACGACGTTGCAACAATCATCGAAACGCCACCCCAGGGTGGCGCTTCCGTTTCTCCGTCTGCTCCCTCCAATGCTCCGACCGCCGCGCCGGGCGAGACGACTTTGGGTTCGATCGAACTCGACTCGAAGGGGATGCCGATCGGTGGTACGCTTAACTCGGGCGCGAACAATTCTTCCGGCAGCCTCCCGGGTGTGACGACGGGCAACACCCCGCGTAAAACGGACCCGGTCAATACCGCCGCGCTGACGAGCGAGGGCGACATCTATCAGGCGGCCTATGGCCATGTGCTGTCCGGTGATTACAAGTTGGCAGAACAGGGCTTTCAGCAGTACCTTCAGGGGTATCCGAAGGGTTCAAAGGCTGCGGATGCCAGCTTCTGGCTGGGTGAAGCGCAATATTCTCAAGGCAAGTTCAACGAAGCTGCCAAGACTTTCCTGAACGGCCACCAGGCTTACGGCAAATCGCCAAAGGCTCCCGAAATGTTGATGAAGCTCGGCATGTCGCTTGCGGCTCTCGACAATACCGAAACGGCCTGCGCGACCCTGCGAGAGGTGCCGAAGCGCTACCCCAACGCGTCGAAGACCGTGCTGAGCAAGGTTGCCAGCGAACAGAAGCGTCTCAGCTGCTGATTTTCCCCTGCGAGGGCGGGTATGTCTATGCCTGATGATGGCACCCAGCCGGACGCGCCGGTTTCGCCGCTCACCGCGGCACGGTCCTTTGTCGAAAATCTAGGCAAGCCCACCCACATCCTCGTTGCAATCTCCGGCGGCAGCGATTCAACAGGCCTGTTGCTGGCGCTGTGTCAGGTACAGGCGGAAACAGGGCGGGAGCGCCTCCAGCTTTCCGCCGTCACTGTCGACCATGCGTTGAGAGCCGAATCGGCTTATGAGGCCGAAAGGGTCGCGAAACTTTGCGCTGAGCTTTCAGTTCCCCACATGATCCGCCGATGGGAGGGCGCCAAACCCGCCTCCGGCATTTCCGAGGCGTCGCGATTGGCCCGCTACCGTCTGGTCGCGGAGGTGTTCCGGCAAACCCGCGCTGATTTTGTGGTGACCGGGCATACGCTGGGCGACCAGCGGGAAACCGTGGCGATGCGTGCCGCCCGCAATGGCGGCAGCGAGGCTGTCGGCCTTTCCGGTATGGCAGATGCGGTTTTATACGAGGGTCAATGCTGGGTCATGCGGCCCTTCCTCCGTTGTGAGAGGCAGGCGATCCGTGACTATGTCCTGTCCCGTGCGCAGACTTGGCTCGACGACCCCAGCAATGAAAACGTACGATATGAACGCGTGCGGGTCCGCAACAGCCTCTCCGGGTCTCCCTCACCAATCGATTTTGAGCTGTCCCTCAAACGACAGGTCCTTGCTCGGAAAACGGCCGCATTTCTGGCGGATCGCGCCCAAATCTTGCATGCGGCACTGGCCAGAATCGCCAATGAAGACGTAGATCCCGATCGCCCGGAGTTTCGCCACGGGCTGGCAGCCCTGATTGCCACTCTGGGCGGCAGAGCGTTTTTCCCGGCTGCAGGCAGCATGGAGCGTGTCCTGGAGTTTCTGCGAGAGGGCGACGCCGGACGGATGACGGTGGGGCGTGTGCTTCTGGATCGACGGCGCGACGCCCTTTATCTGCTACGCGAGCAACGAAACCTTCCGCAGCTTTTGGTCGGTTCGCAAAAGACAGCGGTTTGGGATGACCGCTTCGCCGTGAAGAATGGATCGCCCGTTTCGGTGCTTGTCAAAGCGGGCAGCGCTGGCGATGCCGCTCGGTTGGTAGGGCCTTTTGCCACGGCGCCATCAAGCGTCCTGAAACAGGCTGTGGCGGGGCTGCCGCAAATTGCCGCAGCTGAGGTTGGTGTGACGCTGCCGCCTGATGCCGTCAGCATCGCACCGAGACTTGCGCCTTTCGACCTTTTCCTGCCGCGTTTCGACCTCGAACTGGCAAATGCAATCGCTGCGTTATTCGGGCGACCTGCCTATCCACAGCCACCGGTTTAAATCCGGCCTCTTTTTCGTGAATTGCCTTGGAAGAGTTTTTACACCAAAACGCATCAGAAAGTGCGCTTTGCCTTGGCAAGGGCATATGTCGTCCTTATGTTAGGGGCACATAATGGCGGGCAGCAGGTTTGTCCGTGTGAGTTCGGGGAGTTCGATGAACCCAAATTTCAGAAATTTCGCCTTGTGGGCCGTGATCGCCCTGTTGCTGATCGCGTTGTTCAGTATGTTCCAGACATCGCCGACGCAGACTGGCTCGCGGGAAATCCCTTATTCCCAGTTCCTTCGTGATGTGGACTCCGGGCGAGTTCGTGACGTGACCGTCACTGGTAACCGGGTTCTCGGAACCTATACTGAAAACGGCACGGCCTTTCAGACCTATTCCCCCGTCATTGACGACAGCCTGATGGAGCGCTTGCAGAGCAAGAACGTCACCATCGTGGCGCGTCCGGAAAGTGACGGCTCCTCCGGCTTCCTGAGCTACCTCGGCACACTTTTGCCGATGTTCCTCATCCTCGGCGTCTGGCTGTTTTTCATGCGGCAAATGCAGGGCGGCTCGCGGGGCGCGATGGGCTTTGGTAAATCCAAGGCAAAGCTGCTGACGGAAGCGCACGGACGCGTCACATTTGACGACGTGGCTGGCGTGGACGAAGCCAAGCAGGATCTTGAGGAAATCGTAGAATTCCTGCGTGACCCGCAGAAGTTTCAGCGCCTTGGCGGCAAGATTCCGCGCGGCGTGCTGCTTGTCGGTCCTCCGGGCACTGGTAAGACGCTTCTTGCGCGCTCCGTCGCGGGTGAGGCAAACGTTCCGTTCTTCACCATTTCAGGCTCGGACTTCGTTGAAATGTTCGTCGGCGTCGGCGCAAGCCGCGTACGCGACATGTTCGAGCAGGCCAAGAAGAATGCGCCCTGCATCATCTTCATCGACGAAATTGACGCCGTTGGCCGCCATCGTGGTGCCGGCCTGGGTGGCGGTAACGACGAACGCGAACAGACGCTGAACCAGCTTCTCGTCGAGATGGACGGCTTCGAGGCGAATGAGGGCATCATCCTCATCGCGGCGACCAACCGTCCTGACGTTCTTGACCCCGCACTTCTGCGTCCCGGCCGTTTCGACCGTCAGGTTGTCGTGCCGAACCCTGACATCGTCGGGCGTGAACGCATCCTCAAGGTGCATATCCGCAACGTGCCGCTGGCGCCGAATGTCGACCTCAAGGTTCTCGCCCGCGGCACTCCCGGTTTTTCCGGTGCGGACTTGATGAACCTCGTCAACGAAGCTGCCCTGATGGCCGCCCGTCGCAACAAGCGCGTGGTTACCATGCAGGAGTTCGAAGACGCCAAGGACAAGATCATGATGGGCGCGGAGCGCCGCTCCTCCGCCATGACCGAGGCCGAAAAGAAGCTGACCGCCTACCACGAAGCCGGTCACGCCATCACCGCGCTGAAAGTTGCCGTTGCCGATCCGTTGCACAAGGCGACGATCATTCCGCGCGGTCGCGCTCTTGGCATGGTGATGCAGTTGCCAGAAGGCGACCGCTATTCCATGAGCTACAAGTGGATGGTATCGCGTCTCGTGATCATGATGGGTGGCCGCGTTGCCGAAGAGCTGACTTTCGGCAAGGAGAACATTACCTCGGGCGCGTCCTCGGACATCGAGCAGGCGACCAAGCTTGCCCGCGCCATGGTCACGCAGTGGGGCTTCTCCGACGCTCTTGGCCAGGTGTCCTACGGTGAAAACCAGCAGGAAGTCTTCCTCGGCCACTCCGTGTCTCAGTCGAAGAACGTTTCTGAAGCCACTGCTCAGACGATCGACACCGAAGTTCGTCGCCTGATCGATGAGGCTTACGCCGAAGCGCGGCGCATCCTGACGGAAAACCACGATGGCTTCGTGGCGATTGCAGAAGGTCTGCTTGAATACGAGACCCTGACGGGCGACGAAATCAAGGCCCTCTTGAAGGGCGAGAAGCCCGCGCGCGATCTGGGCGATGATTCGCCCGGTAGCCGTGGCTCGGCAGTGCCAAAGGCTGGCACCAAGAAGGACGGCCCGAGCGAGGCCAAGGGTGACGGCGAGGCCAAAGGCGACGGTGAGGCGGAGGGTGGCATGGAGCCGCAGCCGCGCTAACAGCTCCAGCAGATTTGCTATTGTAAAAGGCCATCCGGATTTCCGGGTGGCCTTTTCATTCTGGTAACAAGATATAAGCCATTTTCGTGGTAATTTACGTGCTGTTTATTCTCGTTTGTGGCATCTAGCCAAAAACGCTGCCGGTTGTTTTTGTCTTTGCCGGCAAGCCTGAGAGATTTGGAGTTCAAATGGCACGCCGTTATTTCGGAACCGATGGTATCCGCGGACAATCGAACGTCTTCCCGATGACGCCTGATCTGGCGATGCGGGTGGGCATTGCCGTTGGAACGATTTTCCGCCGTGGTCATCATCGCCATCGCGTGGTCATCGGTAAGGATACCCGGCTTTCCGGATATATGCTTGAGAATGCGCTGGTCGCGGGCTTTACGGCGGCAGGACTGGACGTGTTTCTGCTCGGACCGATCCCGACGCCGGCCGTCGCAATGCTGACGCGCTCGCTGCGGGCCGATATCGGTGTGATGATCTCCGCATCCCATAATCCGTTCTCTGACAATGGCATCAAGCTCTTCGGGCCCGACGGCTACAAGCTTTCTGACGAGCTCGAACTGGAGATCGAAGACCTCCTCGACAAGGATATTTACGCCCAGCTTGCCAAGCCATCTGAGATCGGCCGGGCGAAGCGTGTGGATGGCGATATCTATCGCTATATTGAATTCGTCAAACGCACCCTGCCACGTGACGTCACGCTGAGCGGTCTTCGGATTGCCATCGACTGTGCGAATGGTGCGGCCTACAAGGTAGCGCCTGCCGCTCTGTGGGAGCTTGGTGCCGAGGTTGTCACCATCGGCAACGAGCCGAATGGTATCAACATCAACCTCGAATGTGGCTCCACTCACCCGGAAACCCTTCAGAAGAAGGTCCACGAGGTGCGGGCCGATATCGGCATTGCGCTCGATGGCGATGCGGATCGCGTTATTATCGTCGACGAACGCGGCGAAATCGTCGACGGCGACCAGTTGATGGCAACGATCGCCGATAGCTGGGCGGCCGACAACATGCTTCGCGGCGGCGGCATCGTTGCAACTGTCATGTCCAATCTTGGCCTTGAGCGATTCCTCGGCGATCAGGGACTGACGCTTGCGCGCACAAAGGTCGGTGACCGGTACGTTGTTGAGCATATGCGCAACCACAATTTCAACGTCGGTGGCGAGCAGTCGGGTCATATCGTGTTGTCGGACTACGGCACGACGGGGGATGGCCTTGTCGCCGCCCTGCAGGTTCTGGCGAAGGTCAAGCGCTCGGGCCGCACTGTCAGCGAGGTCTGCCGCAAGTTCGAGCCTGTGCCGCAGCTTCTGAAGAATGTCCGTATCTCCGGTGGCAAGCCGCTCGAAAATCCTGTGGTGCAGCAGGCCATTGCGGATGCCGAAAGTGCATTGGCCAGTAACGGGCGCTTGGTTATCCGTCCTTCCGGCACCGAGCCGCTCATCCGTGTCATGGCGGAAGGGGACGACAGCGCCAAGGTGGAGCAGATCGTCAATGATCTCGTCGTCGTCATCACCAACGCACGCTCTGCGGCGTAACTGATCTGGATTGAATGTAAAAAGCCGGCCCCGGAGGCCGGCTTTTTCTTTGAGGTTTATCTAATAAACATAGTGAATCATCGTGGTTAATCGGGACTTAACCATTTTACGTCAATCTCCATGACTGAACAGTTCACTGGCATCTGCTGCCGAACCGCACGTGCCTCTTCTGGAGTGGAAGTCATGAAAAACGTCCTGGCCGGATTTCTGGCCGTCCTGCTGACCGGTACAAGCGCCATCGCTGCCGATCTTTATCAAGCCGAGCCCGCACCTGCCTATGTCGATGCCCCCGAGGTGTCCGTCACTCAGGCAAGCGGCTGGTACCTGCGCGGCGACATCGGTTATTCCTTCAACAAGCTTCGTGGCGCCAATTATTATCAGGGTGGACCTGGTGGCTATCTCGCGGATTTCGAAACCGCGAAAATCAAGGACAGCTACAATATCGGTGCGGGTGTCGGTTACCAGTTCAACAACTATTTCCGCAGCGATCTGACCTTCGACTATATGGGCAAGGCGGACTTCCGGGGCTCCACCCGCGGGTTCTGTGGCAATGGCGCTCCCTGCGTTTCTACCGATCTGGCCGCGTTGCGCGCCTACACGCTGATGGCTAATGCCTATGTCGATCTCGGCACCTATGGTCGCGTCACGCCTTACGTTGGCGGCGGCGTCGGTGCTGCCTACGTCAAGTGGGACAAGCTTCGTAACACCTCCTGCGCGACCGACGGGTCGGGTTACTGCGACGAGACGACGGAGCACGGCGGCAGTGGCAAGTGGCGTTTCGCTTATGCCCTCATGGCTGGTGCGTCGATCGACGTGACCTGTAACCTGAAGGCCGATGTCGGCTATCGTTTCCGCCACATCAACAAGGGCGAAATGTTCGCCTATGAGAACAATGGCGGCCCCGGCCGCGACAAGGGCCTCTATTCGCATGAAGTGCGTCTCGGCGGTCGTTATGTCTTCAACGGCTGCGATACGGCACAATACATGCCGCCTGCCGATATTCCGCTGCAGCCTGCCGTTTATAAATAAACGTCACGCACCGCTGGTAGTTTCAGACCGTCCGCACCCTTCGGGTTACGGGCGGTTTTGTTTTACCGGCATCTGATGCCGCGCATGACGCATATTGGCCAAGATTCTTTTGCGCAGCGAAATTATCCGCTTGACTGGAACCGGCGACAGGAATAGCAACGGCGCCAGGACACCTCTCCCTAACGAGAGGCGCCTATCTGAAAGGGTAGTTAAATGACAGATATCGTGAAGCCGGACGTTCGTCCGGGCAATACGCATTTTTCCTCTGGTCCCTGCTCGAAGCGCCCCGGTTGGTCGCTAGATGCTCTCTCCTACGCACCGCTCGGTCGCTCGCATCGCGCCAAGGTCGGCAAAGCCAAGCTGAAGCAGGCCATCGATCTCACCCGTGAAATTCTTAATGTTCCCGCCAATTATCGTATCGGCATCGTTCCCGCATCCGACACCGGCGCCGTAGAAATGGCGCTCTGGTCGCTGCTCGGTGAACGTGGCGTCGATATGCTGGCCTGGGAAAGCTTCGGCGCCGGCTGGGTCACCGACGTCGTCAAGCAGCTGAAGCTGAAGGACGTTCGCAAGTTCGAGGCCGATTATGGCCTGCTGCCGAACCTTGCCGACGTCGATTTCGACCGTGACGTGGTCTTTACATGGAACGGCACGACCTCGGGCGTTCGTGTTCCCAACGCCGATTTCATTCCCGCCGACCGAAAGGGCCTGACCATCTGCGACGCCACCTCCGCGGCCTTCGCGCAGGACATGGACTTTGCGAAACTCGACGTCGTCACCTTCTCCTGGCAGAAGGTTCTGGGCGGCGAGGGCGGTCATGGCGTCATCATCCTATCGCCGCGCGCCGTTGAGCGTCTGCTGAGCTATGCCCCTGCCTGGCCGCTGCCGAAAATCTTCCGCATGGTCTCCGGCGGCAAGCTGATCGAAGGCATCTTTACCGGCGAAACCATCAACACGCCGTCCATGCTCTGCGTTGAAGATTACATTGACGCGCTGCTCTGGGCAAAGAACCTCGGTGGCCTCAACGCGCTGATCGGCCGTGCTGACGCCAATGCCAAGGTTATCTACGATTTCATCGAGAAGAACGACTGGATTGCCAATCTGGCCGTGAAGCCGGAAACCCGCTCCAACACGTCCGTCTGCCTCAAGATCGTTGATCCCGAGGTACAGGCGCTGGATGCGGCCGCGCAGGCAGATTTTGCCAAGGGCATCGTCGCCTTGCTCGAAAAGGAGAATGTCGCCCTCGATATCGGCGCTTACCGTGACGCACCGTCCGGTTTGCGCATCTGGGCCGGCGCGACCATCGAGACGGCGGATATGGAAGCCGTCATGCCCTGGCTCGCCTGGGCATATGAGACGCAGAAGGCAACGCTTTCCAAGGCCGCAGCCTGATTTTGATACCGGCCCTGCATCACCGCAGGGCCGCGCATTCCCCATTCGCACATTTCCATCCCTTCCTCCAAGGAGCCCGTGAACCATGGCACCTCGCGTACTCGTATCCGACGAACTGTCGGAAACCGCCGTCCAGATTTTCCGTGATCGTGGCGTCGAAGTCGATTTCCAGCCGAAGCTCGGCAAGGACAAGGACAAGCTCGCCGAAATCATCGGCAATTATGATGGCCTTGCTATCCGTTCCGCCACCAAGGCGACCGAAAAGCTGATCGAGGCTGCGACGAACCTCAAGGTCATCGGCCGTGCAGGCATCGGCGTCGATAACGTCGATATTCCCGCCGCCTCGCGCCGCGGTATCATCGTCATGAACACGCCCTTCGGGAACTCCATCACGACGGCGGAACACGCCATCGCTTTGATGTTTGCCGTCGCGCGCCAGCTTCCGGCAGCCGATAGCTCCACGCAGGCCGGCAAGTGGGAAAAGTCGAAGTTCATGGGTGTAGAGATCACCGGCAAGACGCTCGGCGTCATCGGTGCCGGCAATATCGGCTCCATCGTCTGCTCGCGTGCGCTTGGCCTCAAGATGCATGTTCTGGCCTACGACCCCTTCCTTTCGCCGGAGCGCGCGCAGGAGATGGGCGTCACCAAGGTTGAGCTGGACGAGCTCCTGGCGCAGGCCGATTTCATCACCCTGCATGTACCGATGACGGACAAGACGCGCGGCATCCTCAATGCCGAGAACCTTGCCAAGACCAAGAAGGGCGTTCGTATCGTCAACTGCGCCCGTGGCGGTCTGGTGGATGAGGCAGCTCTTGCCGAAGCCATCAAGTCCGGCCATGTCGCTGGTGCCGGTTTTGACGTGTTCGAAGTCGAGCCCGCCACCGAGAGCCCGCTCTTCGGCTTGCCGAACGTCGTCTGCACGCCGCATCTTGGCGCGTCGACCACCGAAGCTCAGGAGAATGTCGCTCTTCAGGTTGCCGAGCAGATGTCGGACTACCTCGTCAAGGGTGCGGTCTCCAACGCCATCAACATGCCGTCGATCACGGCTGATGAAGCACCGCGTCTGAAGCCCTTCATTCGTCTGGCGGATGTTCTCGGTTCTTTCGTTGGTCAGGTGCAGGAAAGCGCAACCAAGGAAATCGAAATCCTTTACGATGGCGCAACCGCCAACATGAACACCAAGGCGTTGACCAGCGCGTTGCTGGCCGGCCTCATTCGCAGCCAGGTTGCGGATGTCAACATGGTTTCGGCGCCTGTCATGATCAAAGAAAAGGGCATCATCCTGTCCGAAGTCAAGCGCGACAAGACCGGCGTTTACGATGGCTACATCAAGCTGACGGTGAAGACGGAAAACCAGATCCGCTCGGTTGCCGGCACGGTTTTTTCGGACGGCAAGCCACGCTTCATCCAGATCAAGAACATCAATATGGACGCCGATGTTGGCGCGCACATGATCTACATCACCAATACGGACGTTCCCGGCATGATCGGCTTCATGGGCACCACACTCGGCGAAGCTGGCGTCAACATCGCGAACTTCCAGCTCGGCCGTGAAAAGGAAGGCGGCGACGCCATCGCCCTGCTTTACGTTGACGGCCCGGTTTCCGAAGAGGTGCTGGACAAGCTGCGCGCCAACCCGGCGATCCGCCAGGTCAAACCGCTGACGTTTAACGTCGACTGATCTATCGTTCCTCCCAAGGGGACAATCGAACCGGTGCGGGGGAAACCCTGTGCCGGTTTTTGTTTTTCCCGTTGTTGCTGTTGCGGCTTTTGCAATCTGGATCGCGCGGTGGTTGCATATCACAAAAAATTTAAGCCGGGCGGTCTAAAAATGATTATCGTGAGTTGCTATATCAGCTGGCGAGATGCCGCTCATGGGAGGGTGGCCAACAGGAGATAACGATGTTTGCTGCCTTTCGGCGCTTCAAGGGTTTGTTTGCAGTCGCCGCGCTTGGTATCGCGGTGTCTTTCGTTGCGGTTGACATGGCAGAGGCGCGCCGCGCCAGCGGCGGATTCGGCAGCCGTGGAACGCGGACCTACTCCGCACCCCCTTCGACCAGCACGGCACCCGGCCAGACCGCGCCGATCAATCGTAGCATGACGCCCAACACCAATCAGGCTGCACCGAGCACGGCTCAGCCTGCCCGTCCAGGCGCCCAGGCTCCGCAGCAGAGCCGCGGCCTGTTTGGCGGCATGATGGGTGGTTTGATGGGCGGTCTGCTCATGGGCGGCCTGTTCGGCATGCTCCTTGGCGGCGGCTTCGGCGGCATGGCTGGCTTCTTCGGCATGTTGTTGCAGGTGGCATTGATTGGCTTGCTCGTCATGCTCGCCATGCGCTTCTTCGCCTCGCGCCGTCAGGGCCAGCCGGCCTATGGTTCTGCAGGCAATTCTCAGCGCGCTGATAACGCGCGCTCCTCCTTCAACGGTGGTCCCCAGTCTGGCTCGGCAGCATCGTCCTTCAAGATCCCGAAAATCGGAGCCCTGGCTGGCACAACCGCCGGCGCGGCGACGGCCACGGCGGCGATTGCGACGGCCAAGCCTGTAGCGCATGCCAACGCCATGTCCGAAGGCGATGAAATCGGGATTACCCAGAGCGATCTCGAAACCTTCCAGAAGATGCTGGAGGATGTTCAGGCCGCCTATGCTGCCGAAGACTACGGCACGTTGCGCAAACTGACGACGCCGGAAGCCATGTCCTATCTCGCCGAGGAACTGAGCGACAACGCGACGAGCGGCGTGAAGAACGACGTGCGTGACGTGACCCTGCTTCAGGGCGATGTAGCCGAGGCGTGGCACGAGGAAGGACAGGATTATGCAACCGTTGCGATGCGTTATTCCGCTATTGACGTGATGCGGGATCGCAATTCCGGCAAGGTGATCGAGGGCGATGAGACGCATCCGTCCGAAGCGATCGAGATGTGGACCTTCGTTCGCCGTCCAGGAAATGATAATTGGCAGGTCGCTGCGATTCAGGCCGCCGCCTGATAATTTTTGTCACGCATGATTCGAGAAGCCCGGGGTTCAATTGCTCCGGGCATTTTTCTGTCGGGGGACCGCCTTCCTCACAGGAGAAAGCGCGGCAAAATCTTACTGACGACATCTCGCCGGGCGATTGACGGCCGTTTTTCGTCTCGCGTTGCTATGCAAGGCTTTACACCCTGAAAGTCGAGGCATATCACCCGCGCAATGGCTCATTCCTCCACGGAATCGCCTTTTTTCATTCATCGGCCATTCAGTCCCGACATTCTAACCACGCTCTGTACACGCCAATGTGAATTTTCGCGATAGTCCTAAACCGCTTTGGGCAGGGAACTTCAGCAGAAAATCCGCGTTGACAATCCAATTCCCGGCGTCTCGCAGGCCGGGCTGGGTGGCCGGGCAATGCACGGCCCGCGAGAACGGAGAGCTATCGAAATGAAACGCTTCGACCTGATCGACGGGATGCGTGGTTACTTCCTCGTCTTCATGATGATCAACCATCTGGTGTTTGCCGGCGGCTTCTGGCTGGTGGAAATCAATCACCGACAATTCGCATTCGTCGAGGATGCGCAGGGCTTCGTGTTCCTGTCTGGTCTGCTGATCGGCATGGTCTATGCCCGAAAAATGATGAAATACGGCTATGATGCCGGCAAGCAGATGATCTGGAACAGGGCCATGGAGCTTTATCGCTACGCGATGGGTCTTGTCATCGCGGTCCTGTTTTTCCGCATGGTCATCCCCCATGCGCCTTACATCTGGTACAACTGGCTTGGCATGACGTCATTTGACGATCCGCTGCGTCTCGCAGCGATTGCGACATTCCTTTTCCAGCCGACCTTCATGGATATTCTGCCGCAATATATCGTCTACATGCTGTTTGCGCCGATCCTTGTAAAGCTTTGCCTTGATGGCAAGTGGGCCTATGTCATGGCTGGCTCGTTGCTGGTCTGGATGGCCGGGCAGCTCGGCCTGCAGCAGATCGTGACGACGCCGCTGAACGAACTTGTCAAAGGTGCGGATGAGCAAGGTATCCGCGTGAGCTTCAATCTGCTTGGCTGGCAGCTTGTGTTTTATTCGGCGCTGGTGATGGGCGCGATGACCGCACAGAACCGCATTCCATGGAAGAAGATTTTCTCACCGGAGCATACGTGGCTGCCGAAGGCTGCTCTTCTCATCTGCCTGTTCTTCATGCCGCTGCGCATTGCCACGGCCTGGGGCCTGATGCCCGAATTCATGATGGGCAAGTTTTCGACCATGGAAATCCGTGCCGACTTCGGCCCGGTTTACCTCATCAACTTCCTCGCCGTCGGCGTAGGGGTGACATGGCTTGTTATTGCAGGTCCGTACCATCACCGGCCGATCGTGCGTTCGATCGCCGAAGGTGTGATCTGGGTCCTGTCACTGAAGTTCCTGCAGCTGCTCGGCCGCCACTCGCTTCAGGTCTACGTCTGGCATGTGGCTATCGTCTACGCCGTCTACTATCTGGATGGCCGCACGGCGGAGCTCTCTCAGCTCAACAAAACGCTCATCGCCTTTACCGCTATTGGATTGCTGGCCCTGCCGGCGCTGTGGAGGGAACGCGACAAGTGGTTCGGCAGCAGCGGTCAGAAGACGGCAGGCGCGTAGGGTCGTCTCAGAGTTCGCGACAGTACGGGACGGTTTTCCGCCCCGTACTTGCGTGCGAGGCCATTCCTTTCTATATGCAGCCCTTAAATCCGCAGGCAGGCAGTCCAAAATGACGGTCAATATGCTCGCTGTGGATGACCGACAGGCGGCGGGGCCTTTACCCCCGTTATGACTGACGATGGGAAAAAAACGTGAACACGCTCGATTTTGACAAGAGGCCGGAAGATACCCGGATCGTTGTCGCCATGTCCGGTGGCGTCGATTCTTCCGTAGTTGCTGGAATCCTCAAACGCGAGGGCTATGATGTCCTCGGCATAACGCTGCAGCTCTATGATCATGGTGCGGCGGTGCACCGCGCGGGTTCCTGTTGCGCCGGGCAGGATATCGATGACGCGCGCAGGGTCTGCGAAACCCTTGGCATTCCGCATTACGTGCTGGATTATGAGGCGCGGTTCCGCGAAACCGTGATCAATCCCTTTGCAGAGGCCTACGCGATGGGTGAAACGCCAATACCCTGCGTTGCCTGCAACCAGACGGTCAAATTCGCGGATCTGCTCGCAACGGCGCAGGAACTTGGCGCCGATGCGCTGGCGACCGGCCACTACATCCGCTCGCGCCCCAACCCGGTTCCCGGCCAGCCGGGACGGCGGGCGCTCTATCGGCCGATCGATAGCGACCGCGACCAGAGCTGGTTCCTGTTTGCGACCACGCAGGAACAGATCGATTATCTGCGTTTTCCGCTCGGCGGTCTCTCCAAGGCCGAGACCCGGGCGCTCGCCGAGGATATGGGACTTGTCGTTGCCAAGAAAGCCGACAGTCAGGACATCTGTTTTGTGCCGCAGGGCAAATACACCGATATCATCAACAAGCTGAAGCCGAATGCGGCGCTTGCGGGCGATATCGTCCATCTGGACGGCCGTGTGCTCGGCCGCCACGACGGCATCGTGCATTATACGATTGGTCAGCGCCGGGGCATCGGTGTGGCGACAGGTGAGCCACTCTATGTGGTGCATCTCGATGCGCGTGGCCGCCGGGTCATCGTTGGCCCGCGTGAGGCCCTGGAGACCCACCGCGTCTATCTCCGTGACATGAACTGGCTGGGTGACGGTGAGTTGACCGAGGATGCCGGGAAGGGGTTTGCCTGTTACGCCAAGGTGCGCTCCACCCGCCCGCCGACAGAAGCGGTGCTGCACGCCGATGAAAACGGAATCTATGTGGATCTGATGACGGGTGAGGCGGGCGTCGCGCCCGGTCAGGCCTGCGTTCTCTATTCCGCCCCAGGTGCCGATGCCCGCGTTTACGGCGGCGGCTTCATCGAGCGCTCCGAGCGCTCGGCGGAAGCCGAGGCATCGCTGAAGGCTCTTCTCGAAAAGCCGGTTGCCGCCTGAAACCATTCGCTTTTCGCAACAATGCGGAAAGCGAATTATTTGCGCATCTTGCGCTTGACACTTTAGGGAGCGGCACCTTATAAGCCGCTCATCCTGATGGAGCGGACAGTCAAATGACTGTTACGTTTTCCCTGTGGCGGGGTAGCTCAGGTGGTTAGAGCAGCGGAATCATAATCCGCGTGTCGGGGGTTCAAGTCCCTCTCCCGCTACCATTTTTTTAATTTCGACTTTCTGTTTTGAGCATTGTATCCCACTATACCCGATAGCGCGATTTCGAAATTTTGACACGGCAAATCGGAATTTTGACATTTCCGGAGTACTTGTCAAAAGCGCTATCCCTGTGCCCAATACCTGTATCTTGCAAATTCAACCCGATCAAATGAATGCATTAGGGCGCTAATTCCGGGTTTCGGAAAATCATGAAGTGATCATTTTGGCAGGCATGGCTTTCCAAGTTCAGCGGTAGGTGCAAGCCTAAAACACTAGAAACGACGATGCCTTTAGATTGTTTACCGCGTTTCCGTAGTCCGACCTTTCGCCATGCATTATTTGGTGCGGATTAAAAGCTTTGAAGGCAGGACCTCACGACGGGAAGTCTCAGTTCCTTAGCTCGATTAGCGAATAAAGCAGATCGCGAATCGTGTCCCACGGAGGCGGAAGCGAGATGATTTGCCCTTTGTGGAGGGCAGGCTTCGAACTCTCATCAATGTGGAATGGTCGAAGCGGTAAGCGTGCGGGCACAGACCTCTTGCTTCACAGCTGCATTCCAAAGATGCAAAAAATCTTTGATGCAAAGTCAATTTATTCGCTGTCGGAGCAGACGTCCATTACCGCAGACCAGCTGCTGGCATCCTTCCTGACGGCTTGGAACATGATCCCGATTCTCCCGGGCTATTGCTTCGACGAGGGCCTTGGCCGCACCTGAAACGTATGCTCGGGCCCAGGAAACGCGCCGGAACGAACCTCATCGGCGTAAGTTGCCGCTGCTTCTGAGACGGTTGATCCGAGGTTTGCATACCGTTTTACAAATTTCGGTTTGAAGTCGGAAAACAGGCCGAGCATGTCGTCCGAGACCAGAACCTGACCGTCGCATGCGGGGGAGGCGCCGATGCCGATTGTCGGTGCGGCGAGTTTTTCGGTCAGTTCGCGCGCCAGAGGTTCGACCGTGCCTTCGATCACGATGGCGAAGGCGCCTGCCTGGTCTATGGCAATGGCATCGCGCCAGATTTTCTGGGTTTCGGCATCCGAGTGTCCGAGCGAACGGAACCCGCCTGCGGTGTGGACCTGTTGCGGCATCAGCCCGACATGGCCAAACACTGGGATGCCACGCGCCACCAGAAAGGCGACGGTTTCGGCCATTTCCTCGCCGCCCTCCAGTTTCACGCCGTCGCAACCGGTTTCCTGCATCAGCCGCACGGCGTTGCGGAAAGCCTGTTCCTTGGATTCCTGATAGGTGCCGAAGGGAAGATCAACGATGACGCAGGCATTTTCGACGCCGCGCATGACGGCGCGTCCGTGGGCGATCATCATGTCCATCGTAACGCCGACAGTCGTATCCATACCGTAAAGCACCATGCCGAGGGAATCGCCCACCAGCAGCAGATCACAGTGCGGGTCGAGCAGACGTGCAATCGGGGTCGTGTAGGCGGTCAGGCACACAATCCGTGCTTCACCTTTCATCTGCCGGATGGAAGCCGTCGTCAGCCGCTTGTGTTTCGCATGGGCGCTCATGTTGCTGCCTCCGGTTGATCGGCCCGGACGCGCCCGAGGACGCGATTGTCGAGAAGCCGCGTGCTGCCGACACGCACGAAAAGCGCAACCAGAACAGGCCCGGCCTGAACGGAGGTCACGGGCGCAAGCGTATCTGGATCGCGCGCCGCAACGACCTCTGCCTGCGCAAGCGGCTCGGTAGCAATGAATTTTCCAATGGCCGCTTCGAATGCGGCTGGGTCGTCCAAACCTTCGTCATAAAGCCGTTCCGCTTCGGCGAGCGCGCGTGGCACGATGACGGCGGCGGCCCGCTCCGTGGGGCTGAGATAGACATTGCGTGAGGAACAGGCGAGCCCGTCAGCCTCCCGCACGGTGGCAACGGGCACGACCCTCACCGGCTGGGCGAGGTCTTCGACCATGCGGCGGATCAATGCCACCTGCTGATAGTCCTTCTCACCGAAATAGGCGGCGTCCGGCTGAACGAGATTGAAAAGCTTGGTCACAACAGTCGCAACGCCCGCGAAATGGCCGGGGCGTACAGCACCTTCCAGCTGACTGCCAAGTTCTGGGACATCAACAACTGTGGCCATGGGGCGTGGATACATTTCGCTCACATCCGGGGCAAAGAGAATATCGACGCCAGCCCGTTCCAGTAGCTCCCGGTCTCGCTCGAGACTTCTTGGGTAGCGTGCCAGGTCCTCATTCGCGCCGAATTGCAGTGGATTAACAAAAATCGAGGTGACGGTGGCGTCGTTTTCCGCCTTCGCTTTGGCCACGAGGGCGAGATGGCCGATATGGAGAAAGCCCATGGTCGGCACGAAGCCAATGGTTTTGCCCGCGCGGCGTAAGGCAGCGGTGGCATCCCGCAATTCGGCGACGGTTGTTACAAGCTGCATTGGTCTCCTCCGGCTCCCCAGACCACCGTCCGGTGAAAGGTGCTGGATAGAACGCGATTTGCTGAACCGGGTCAACGCGCGGTCAGGGATTATATCCATTACACCACCGAAGCGTTGGAAAAATCCCGCAGGCGTTCAGCGTGCCTCACGCCACCCAGAACGGCTTTCGTTTCTCGGCAAAGGCCGCGCGCCCCTCTTCAGCCTCGTTGCTTTTGCTTATCGTTGCGATGATGCCTTCTGCGAAAGCCAGACGCTCGCCGGGGAGCATGGTGCGCATCTCAAGCAATGCGGCTTTTCCGGCGGATATGGCGCCTGGCGCATTCTGGCGCAGCCGCGCAAGAACGTCATCGACGAGGCTGTCGAGCTCGGCGAATGGCACGGTACGGTTGATGATGCCAATCCGTTCGGCTTCCACAGCGTTGATTGGTGTACCGAGATAGGCCATCTCCTGAAGGTCGGCCGGCGAAATCTTCGTCAGAAGCTTCGCCGCCACCATCGCCGGGAAAAGGCCGACGCGAACTTCCGGCAGACCGAATTCCGCGTTATTAGCGGCATAAGCCAGATCGCAGGCGGCGACGAGCCCCAGTCCACCGGCCAGTACCCGACCATTGATGCGGGCAATGACAATCTTGTCGCACACTTCTATAGCGCGGATCACCTCGGCGATCGGGTTGGCGCCATCCCGCGACAGAAACATGCCACCCGCGCTTTCCTTGAGATCGGCGCCGGAGCAAAAGCTGCGGTCTCCAGCGCCCGTTATGACCACGGCGCGCAAGCCGCTATCGCTTGACGCCGCACGGATGGCGACACAAAGCCCCTCGGTCATGGCCGCATTGAGTGCATTGTGCACTTCCGGCCGATTGAGCGTCAGCCACAGCACATCCTTGCGCCTTTCGCTCAGCAGTTCAGCCACCATGCGCGTCACCCTTTCTCTCCGATGCAAGCAGCGCCTTGCCGGCCCGCGCGGCATTTTGCCTTCCGAGGCTACGGCTGATCCAGTCCCCCGTTTTCGCAACCGTCATCAGATCGATGCCGGTTTCGACGCCAAGTCCCTGAAGCAGGTAAACAACATCTTCCGTCGCGACGTTGCCGGTGGCACCTGGCGCGAAAGGGCAGCCGCCCAGTCCCGCAACGGAGCTGTCAAACACGTTTATGCCCTGTTCCAGCGAGGTCAGGACGTTGGCGATACCCTGCCCGTAGGTATCGTGGAAATGCATGGCGATTTTTTCGCGTGGAATGCGTGTTGATACGCGTTCGATGATGCCGCGAACCTGCGCCGCTGTCCCGATACCGATCGTATCGCCGAGCGAGACTTCGTAACAACCGAGCTCTATAAGAGATTCCGCCATAGCTGCCACCTCATCCGGCGCCACCGTGCCGTCGTATGGGCAGCCGGCTATGCAGGAAACGTAGCCACGCATGGTAATATCGAGGCGTTGCGCGGCCGCAGCGACATCCTTTAAACGCGCCAGACTCTCCGCGCGCGAGCAGCCGATATTGTGCTGGCTGAACCCTTCGGATGCAGAGACGAAAACGGCGATCTCTTTTGCACCGGCTTCAGCGGCGGCCTCGAAGCCTTTCATATTCGGCACGAGCGCCGGATAGGAGGTGCCAGGAAGCCGTTTAAGTCTTTGAAACACCTCCTTCGAGTCGGCCATCTGCGGCACTTTTTTTGCCGATACGAAAGCGCCGGCCTCCACCGCTTTCAATCCCGCGTCGGCCAACCGCTCGATCAGCTCGATCTTGACAGCGGTCGGAACCTCGGCGCTTTCGTTCTGTAAACCATCGCGCGCACCGACTTCGACGATCTTTACTGCTCGCGGCCAGCTCACCTCACGTCTCCTCCGGCTCGAAATCGACCAGAACCGCGCCTGCCGTCACCATATCGCCCTCAGCACAATTGATCGCCGTCACAGTCCCCCTGGCCGGTGCGCGGATGGTGTGCTCCATCTTCATGGCCTCCATCACGACAAGCGCCTCGCCGGCCTCCACCACGGCGCCGTCCTCGCTCAGAATGGCCCGGATAACGCCAGGCATGGGGGCTTCCAGACCTCCCATATGAGTGCTGGCCTCTTCCATATCGACGGGATCAGGCTGAGCGATACGATAATGCTCACCATCGAGAACAAGTACGAAACTGCCGCCCCCCTCAAAGAAATGTCCCTGTTTTTTCCGTCCGTCCAAGCTCGCCTGAAGTCTGCCTTCGTCTGAAAGGCTGCCGCGGGCATCGATGGTCCGTCCGTCGATGGCAAATGAAAAGCCGCCTTTCTCATCGATGGCAATAACTTGTATCGGCTTGTTATCGAACGAGAAAGAGAGCGTTTCCCGCGCTGGTGCATTAAGGCGAAATGCCGATGTGGCTTTCCACGGACTATGGGAATCTGACTCTGAGGAGGATTTCCCTTGTTTGTGCCGTGAAAGCAGCAGGCCAAGCGCGGCCATTGCAATCTCATTGTCGCCTGTCGCGGGCGGAGCAAAAAGAGCCGGCTCGTTGCGGGCAATGAAGCCCGTATCGAGATCGGCACTGGCGAAAGCCTCCAGTCCTGCAAGACGCGTGAGGAATGCGGCATTGCTGCTCACACCCGAAATCGCCAGCTTTTCAAGTGCAAGTCGGAGACGCCGCACCGCGGATGGGCGGTCTTCGTCCCAGACGATGAGCTTGGCAATCATCGGGTCGTAATGCACGGTAATGGCGTCACCGGCGCGGATACCGCTATCTACCCTCACATGAGGCCCTTGATCGGGGAAAACGAGATGGCTGACGGTGCCAATGGACGGCAGGAAATCATGGGAGGGGTCCTCGGCATAAATCCGTGCCTCGATGGCATGGCCATTTATGCCGAGATTGGCCCAGCTTTCCGGCAAGGCCTCCCCATTCGCCACTCTTATCTGCCACTCCACCAGATCGAGCCCGGTAATGTATTCCGTCACCGGATGTTCGACCTGAAGCCTCGTATTCATCTCCATGAAGTAGAACTCGCCGGAGGGATCGAGCAGGAATTCGATCGTTCCCGCGCCCCGATAATCAATTGCGCGGGCAGCGGCTACAGCAGCGTCGTACATGCGTTGACGCAGCCTGTCGGACAATCCGGGGGCAGGGGCTTCTTCTATCACCTTTTGGTGCCGGCGCTGGATAGAGCAATCGCGTTCGAAGAGAGAAACGCAATTACCATGTGCATCGGCAAAGACCTGGACTTCCACATGGCGCGGTCGTTCAAGGTATTTCTCGATCAGCATTCGGTCATCGCTAAAGGCAGCCAGCGCCTCGCGCTTTGCGCCAGAAAGTTCTGCCGTAAAGTCGCGCTCGTTCCGGACAACCCGCATGCCCTTGCCGCCGCCGCCGGCGGAAGCCTTAAGCAATACCGGATAGCCAATCGTCTGCGCCTCGCTTTGCAGCTGGTGCACGGATTGGTCTGTGCCGTGATAGCCTGGAACGACGGGGACACCCGCCTCTGCCATGAGCGCCTTGGCCTCACTTTTACCGCCCATCGCGCGGATCGCCTGCGGCGAAGGACCGATGAAAATGAGCCCGGCGGCGTCACAGGCTTCCGCGAAATTGGCATTCTCGGAAAGAAAGCCGTAACCCGGGTGGACCGCCTCTGCACCGCTTGCCTTTGCTGCGGCGATTATTTTTTCGCCGTCGAGATAGGAGGCCCGTGCAGGAGCAGCGCCGATGGCGACAGCCTCATCGGCCAACGCCACATGCATGGCGTCGCGATCGGCATCGGAATAAACGGCGACGGTACGAATGCCCATTCGGGCGGCGGTGCGAATGATGCGGCAGGCGATCTCGCCCCTATTGGCGATGAGTACTTTCGAAAACATCGTCGCCTCACATCCTGAATATGCCGAAACGGGTTGGTTCAACCGGTGCATTGAGCGCGGCGGACAGACCGAGGCCGAGGACGAGGCGGGTATCTTTCGGGTCGATGATACCGTCGTCCCAAAGCCGCGCACTGGCATAATAGGGATGGCCCTCCCGCTCGTATTTTTCGCGTATCGGCTGCTTGAACGCCTCTTCACCTTCCTTCGACCAGTGGCGGCCATCGGCCTCGATGCCGTCGCGGCGGATTTGCGCCAAGACGGACGCTGCCTGCTCGCCGCCCATCACGGAAATCCGGGCATTCGGCCACATCCACAGGAAGCGCGGCGAATAGGCGCGGCCGCACATGCCGTAATTGCCGGCACCGAAGGAGCCGCCGATGATGACGGTAAATTTCGGCACTCTGGCGGAAGCAACAGCGGTGACGAGCTTGGCGCCATCCTTGGCGATGCCGCCTGCCTCGTAGGCCTTGCCCACCATGAAGCCGGTGATGTTCTGCAGGAAGACCAGCGGAATGCCGCGTTGGCAGCAGAGCTCGATGAAATGCGCACCCTTCAGTGCGGACTCTGAGAACAGGATGCCGTTATTGGCGATAACGCCGACGGGATAGCCATGGATATGAGCAAAACCGCAGACCAGCGTCGTGCCGTAGAGCGCCTTGAACTCGTTAAATTCCGATCCGTCAACGAGACGGGCGATGATCTCCCGCACTTCGAAGGGCTTGCGCGTATCGGCTGGCACGATGCCGTAAAGCCCGTCTGCCGGATAAAGCGGCTCCACCGGTTCGCGGACATCGAGCTCTACCTGCTTGCGACGGTTGAGGGTCGAGACGATGCGCCGGGTCAGCGCCAGCGCGTGGCGGTCGTCGCGGGCATAATGATCGGTCACGCCGGATTGACGGGAATGCACGTCCGCGCCGCCCAGCTCTTCCGCACTCACCACCTCGCCGGTCGCTGCCTTGACCAGCGGCGGCCCGCCGAGAAAAATCGTGCCCTGGTTTTTGACGATGACGGACTGGTCGCTCATGGCAGGTACGTAGGCCCCGCCTGCCGTGCAACTGCCCATCACCACCGCGATCTGGGCGATGCCAGCGGCTGACATATTGGCCTGATTATAAAAGATGCGCCCGAAATGATCGCGGTCGGGAAAGACTTCGTCTTGATTGGGTAGGTTTGCGCCGCCGGAATCCACGAGGTAAATGCAGGGAAGGCAGTTTTCGGCCGCGATTTCCTGCGCGCGCAGGTGTTTTTTCACCGTCAGCGGATAATAGGTGCCGCCTTTTACCGTCGCATCATTGGCGACGATCACGCATTCTCGTCCCGAGACCCGGCCGATACCGGTAACGATGCCGGCGGCGGGAACGGGTTCGTCATAGACCTCGTGAGCGGCAAATTGCGAGAACTCGAGGAATGGGCTGCCGGGATCGAGCAGCGCATCGATGCGGTCACGCGCTAATAATTTGCCGCGCGAAAGGTGCCGCTCACGGGCCTTCTCACCGCCGCCCTTTGAAATTTTCTCGACCTGTTGGCGCAAGTCATCCACCAGGCCCGACATGAAATCGACATTGGCAGCGAAGGCAGGGTCGCGGTTGAGAGTGGATTTAAGCTTCATCGCGTCTTCTCACCCGTTTCCCTTGACTAGCTCGCGGCCGATCAGCATCCGGCGGATTTCGCTGGTGCCTGCGCCAATTTCATAAAGCTTGGCATCACGCAGCAGCCGTCCTGCCGGGCTTTCGTTGACATAACCAGAGCCGCCGAGAAGCTGGATCGCATCCAGCGCCACCTGTGTCGCCCGCTCGGCGGCGAAGAGGATCGCGCCGGCCGCATCTTGCCTCGTGATGCGGCCATTGTCGCAGGCCCGGGCAACCGCATAGACATAGGCGCGCGACGCGTTCATGGCCGAATAAATATCGGCGAGCTTGCCCTGTACCAGCTGGAACTCGCCGATCGGCTTGCCGAACTGCTTGCGCTCGCGGGTATAGGGCAGCACCAGATCGATGGCTGCCTGCATGATGCCGACTGGACCTGCCGCCAGCACGGCGCGCTCGTAATCCAGCCCGCTCATCAGCACCGTCACGCCATCATTGAGGCGTCCGAGAATGTTTTCCTCCGGCACCTCGCAATCCTCGAATACGAGTTCCGAGGTGGGGGAACCGCGCATGCCGAGCTTGTCGAGTTTCTGGGCCGGGCGAAACCCCTTGAAGCCCTTTTCGATCAGGAAGGCCGTGATGCCGCGGGGGCCGGCGGACATGTCGGTCTTGGCGTAGACCACCAGCGTATCGGCTTCGTGGCCGTTGGTGATCCACATCTTCGCGCCGTTCAGCACATAGCGGTCGCCCTTTCGTTCTGCCTTGAGCCGCATGGAGACGACATCCGAACCGGCCTCCGTCTCGCTCATGGCAAGCGAACCGACATGTTCCCCCGAGACCAGCTTCGGCAGATATTTCCTTTTCTGCTCCTGTGTGCCCCACCGATGGATCTGGTTGATACAGAGATTGGAATGAGCACCATAGGAGAGGCCGATGGAAGCGGAAGCCCGGCTTATTTCCTCCATCGCCACGCAATGGGCGAGATAGCCCATGTCGGCGCCGCCGAATTCTTCCGAAACGGTGATGCCGTGCAGGCCAAGCTCGCCCATTTGTGGCCAGAGCTGACGCGGGAAGCGGTCGTCCCTGTCGATCTCTGCCGCCAGCGGGGCGATTTTATCGTCTGCGAATGCACTTGCGCTATCGCGCAATGCTGCGATTTCCGGGCCGAGATCGGCATCGAAAATGGCGGCGAGGTTCAAACTCATCGCGTCTCCTCCTCCGGACAGTATTTACCGTCCCTTCTGTCAGCTACCGGCACCTCCTCCGCGCCGGCAGCCCTGCGATTATGGCGTGTCACCCCCGGTGAAAGCGGCGGAACGGCGCACGAATGTCTTGATGGCGAAGTTGGACTGGATGCGCGACACGCCCGGAACCGTGGTCAGGAAATCCAGAAGCTGCTGGTAATGGGGCAAATCCCGCACCATGGCGTGGATCAGATAATCGGAACTGCCGCTCGTCTGATAGCCACCCACGACTTCCGGAATGGAAGCGACATGGTGCTCGAAGGTCGTCAATGCTTCCTTGATCTGGCGTTCGAGCGTGACGGAGATGAAGACACCCATATTGCCGAGCAGCCGGTTCTCGTCAAACACGGCGGTATAGCCGCGAATGATCCCTTCTTCTTCCAGCTTGCGCACGCGCCGAAGCGTCGGCGTGAAGGATAGGCCGATCCGAGCCGCAAGATCCCGCCAGCTGACCCGCCCGTCATCGCCGAGAACATGCAGAATCTTCTGGTCGAAACTGTCAAGCTCAATCATGGATCATTTGCTCTATGATATATCTATTTGTTGGATCAAAGATATCGCCAATCAGAAAACTGTCAATCAAAATAGCTTTGAAATGAATTCGAGATAGTGATAGCGTTCATATCAGTCGCGGTCTGGAGGAGATTTGCGGCGGGCCGGCTCCTCACGTCAGGGTTGGCCAAGGGAGGTGAATTTGGCTGTGCATGACCCTGTCGTGATCGAGGGGGCCGCCCGTGCTTTCATGGGCAGCCCTCGCGACCAATTCCAGCTGGCGACGCGCCTAATGCGCTTCTGCTTTTTGGCGGGAGGCGGCGATGATGCTCACTGAATCCCAGCAGCAGATCAGGGACATGGCCCGCGACTTCGCGCGGGAAAAGCTTGCGCCTGGCGCCGCGTCCCGTGACCGGGAAAGCCGTTTCCCCAAGGAAGAATTGAAAGCGATGGGCGAGCTCGGCTTCCTCGGCATGCTGGTGTCCGAAGCGTATGGCGGGGCGGAAACCGGTGCTGTCGCTTACGCGCTGGCGCTGGAAGAAATCGCTGCGGGGGACGGTGCCTGTTCCACCATCATGAGCGTCCATAATTCCGTGGGATGCGTGCCGATCCTCAAATTCGGAACCGAGGACCAGAAGCAGCGTTTCTTGCCGAAGCTTGCCTCCGGCGAATGGATCGGCGGCTTTGCGCTGACCGAACCGCAGGCTGGCTCCGATGCCGCAAATCTCAAGACCAAAGCGCGGCACGATGGTGATCGCTATATTCTTGATGGGGCGAAGCAATTCATCACATCTGGCAAAAACGGCGATGTCGTCATTGTTTTTGCCGTTACGGATGCAGCCGCGGGCAAGAAGGGTATCACCGCCTTTATCGTGCCGACGGATACGCCGGGTTACGAGGTGATCCGGGTGGAGGAAAAACTCGGGCTTCACTCGTCCGATACCTGCCAGATCGCCTTTACCGACATGGCCATACCGGCCGATTTCCGGCTCGGTGAAGAAGGGCAGGGCTACCGCATCGCGCTTGCCAATCTGGAAGGTGGCCGTATCGGCATCGCCGCACAGGCCGTCGGCATGGCGCAGGCGGCGTTTGAGGCGGCGCGGGATTATGCCCGCGAGCGCAGAGCCTTCGGACAGGCGATTATCGAACATCAGGCGGTGGCGTTCCGCCTTGCGGACATGGCGACGCGCATTGAGGCCGCTAGACAGCTGGTGCTGCACGCGGCGGCGTTGAAGGAGGCGGGCGAGCCCTGTCTTTCGCAGGCATCGATGGCCAAGCTCTTCGCGTCGGAGATGGCCGAGCGTGTCTGCTCCGACGCCATCCAGATTCACGGCGGTTACGGCTACATGGCGGATTATCCGGTGGAGCGGATCTATCGCGATGTGCGCATCTGCCAGATTTACGAGGGGACGAGCGATGTCCAACGCATGGTGATCGCGCGGAACCTTTGAGCGTTGTTTCGTGGTCTGGAGGAGACTGCGACGGGAGGAGTAGAATGGACATATCAGAAACGCCACGTCTCAGCCTGCATGTTCCCGAACCTGCGGTGCGGCCAGGCGACCAGCCGGATTTCTCCAATGTAAAGATACCGAGAGCCGGCTCCGTGCCGCGCCCGGAGGTGGATGCAGCGCCTGAGAGCATGCGCGATCTGGCCTATTCCATCATCCGCGTCCTCAATCACCAGGGCGAGGCTGTCGGACCTTGGGCCGGCCTGCTTTCGGACGACGACCTGCTGGTCGGCCTGAAAAACATGATGCGGCTCAGGGCTTTTGATGCGCGCATGCTGATGGCGCAGCGGCAGGGCAAGACTTCTTTTTACATGCAGCATCTGGGCGAAGAGGCAGTCAGCTGCGCCTTCCGCAAAGCTCTTTCGAAGGGCGACATGAACTTCCCGACCTATCGGCAGGCGGGGCTGCTGATCGCTGACGACTATCCGCTCGTCACCATGATGAACCAGATCTATTCCAACGAACTCGACCCGCTGCACGGGCGGCAACTACCGGTGCTTTATTCCTCGAAAGAACATGGTTTCTTCACCGTGTCCGGCAATCTCGCCACGCAATATGTGCAGGCGGTAGGCTGGGCGATGGCGTCGGCCATCAAGGGCGACACCAAGATCGCGGCCGCCTGGATTGGTGACGGTTCGACGGCGGAGTCGGATTTCCATTCGGCGTTGGTGTTCGCCTCCACTTACAAGGCTCCGGTCATCCTCAATATCGTCAACAATCAATGGGCCATTTCCACCTTTCAGGGCATCGCACGCGGCGGTTCGGGCACCTTTGCAGCGCGCGGGCTGGGCTTCGGCATTCCTGCACTCCGGGTGGATGGCAACGACTATCTTGCCGTTTATGCCGTGGCGCGCTGGGCCGCGGAGCGGGCGCGGCGCAATCTCGGCCCAACGCTGATCGAATATGTGACCTATCGCGTCGGCGCGCATTCCACCTCTGACGATCCGAGCGCTTACCGCCCCAAGACCGAGTCCGAGGCATGGCCCTTAGGCGACCCGGTTCTGAGATTGAAGAAACATCTCATCCTGCGGGGCGTCTGGTCGGAGGAACGGCACCGGCAGGCGGAGGCAGAAATCGCTGATGAAGTGCTTGAAGCGCAACGCGAGGCGGAAAGCTACGGCACGCTGCATGAAGGCAAGAAACCGCCGAAAAAGGATATTTTCGAGGGCGTTTACGAGGAGATGCCGCCGCATCTCGTCCGCCAGCGCCAGAAGGCAGGATGGTAAGACATGGCAAGAATGACGATGATTGAGGCCGTCCGCAGCGCCATGGATGTGTCCATGGAACGCAGCGACGATATCGTGGTTTTTGGTGAGGATGTGGGGTATTTCGGGGGCGTTTTCCGCGCCACGCAGGGGCTGCAGCAGAAATACGGTAAAACCCGCTGTTTCGATGCGCCGATCAGTGAGTCGGGCATCGTCGGCACCGCCATCGGTATGGCCGCTTATGGATTGCGGCCCTGTGTCGAAATCCAGTTTGCCGATTACATGTATCCCGCTTACGACCAGATCACCCAGGAAGCAGCGCGTATCCGTTATCGCTCAAACGGCGATTTTACCTGCCCGATCGTTCTTCGTATGCCGACCGGCGGCGGCATTTTCGGCGGGCAGACGCATAGCCAGAGTCCGGAGGCGCTTTTCACCCATGTCTGCGGGCTGAAAGTCGTCGTCCCCTCCAATCCCTATGACGCCAAGGGGCTGCTGATCGCCTCCATCGAAGACCCGGACCCGGTGATGTTTCTCGAGCCAAAGCGGCTTTATAACGGTCCCTTCGATGGCCATCACGACCGGCCGGTAACGCCATGGTCCAAACACGAAATGGGGGAGGTGCCGGAAGGTCATTATACGGTCCCCATCGGAAAGGCGGAAATCCGCCGCCCCGGAGACGCCGTCACCGTCATCGCTTATGGCACCATGGTGCATGTGGCACTGGCGGCGGCGGAAGAGACCGGGGTCGATGCCGAGATTATCGACCTTCGCAGCCTGTTGCCGCTCGATCTCGACACCATTGTGAAATCTGTCTCCAAGACCGGCCGTTGTGTGATGGTGCATGAGGCGACGCTGACTTCCGGCTTCGGCGCCGAGGTCGTGTCGCTTGTGCAGGAGCATTGTTTTTATCATCTGGAGGCGCCCGTCGTGCGTGTCGCCGGCTGGGATACGCCTTATCCGCATGCCCAGGAATGGGACTATTTTCCGGGTCCGGCCCGTGTCGGGCGCGCCCTCGTCGATGTCATGGAGGCCTGATTATGGCGGAATTTACCCTCACAATGCCCGATGTGGGTGAAGGTGTTGCAGAAGCCGAACTGGTCGAGTGGAACGTCAAGCCGGGAGATATCGTCCATGAAGACATGGTGCTTGCGGCCGTCATGACGGATAAGGCGACCGTGGAAATCCCATCGCCGGTGGCGGGGGTCGTCACCTGGCTCGCCGTCACTGTCGGGAACACTGTACCGGTGAAGGCGCCGCTCCTGCGCATCGAGACGGATGCTGCAGCGGCTGCCATTGATCGCGAAGCGGACGCCATTGATCGCGAAGCCGCTGCCGAAGCGCCGGTCGTTATCGCGGAGGCGGAAGCGCCAGCCGATATGACCGAAGCTCCGCCACCCGTTGAAGCACACCATCCAGCCCGGGACATCAGCGAACCTTCACCGGAAAGCGCTGCCGAGCCGCATCATAAACCGCTCGCAGCCCCCGCCGTGCGCCAGCGCGCCGACGATCTCGATATCGATCTCGCAAAGGTTAAGGGAACGGGACCGGATGGGCACATTACCCATAGCGATCTCGATGGATATCTGACGGCGCGTGGCCGGCCGGAACGTCCTTCAACCACCGCGTCGCATGACAGCGCCGTCGAGGATGTGAAACTGACGGGTCTGCGCCGCAAGATTGCCGAGAAGATGGTGCTGTCGGCGTCCCGCATTCCCCACATTACCTATGTCGAAGAGATCGACGTCACGGATCTCGAGGATCTTCGCGCCACGATGAACGGCAACCGCCGTTCCGGGCAGCCGAAACTGACGATCCTGCCGTTTTTAATGCGCGCTCTGGTGAAAGCCGTTGCCGATCATCCCGGCATGAATGCCACCTTTGACGACGAGAAAGGGGTCGTCAGCCACTACGAGGCGGTCCATATTGGCATCGCCACGCAAACGCCGGCGGGCCTGACGGTTCCGGTCGTTCGCCATGCGGAAACGCTCGGCCTTTGGCACTGTGCGGAGGAAGTTGCCCGCGTTGCCGAAGCCGCCCGCACCGGCACGGCACATCGGGAAGAGTTGATGGGCTCCACGATAACCATCAGCTCGCTTGGGGCGTTAGGCGGAGTCGTTTCGACGCCCATCATCAACCATCCCGAGGTGGCAATCATTGGTGTCAACAAGATCATGACCCGGCCGGTCTGGGATGGGGCCCGCTTTGTGCCGCGCAAGATCATGAACCTGTCGTCCAGCTTCGATCATCGTGTCGTGGACGGGTGGGACGCAGCCGTCTTCATTCAGGCGATGAAGGCGTTGCTGGAGAAGCCGGCACTGATTTTCATTGAGTGACCGTCTTTACGCTCTCTCATTCCTGCGCCAGGGGTTGAGAGAGCCGGATTGGGCCGACCCTTTTTCGGTCGTCATGCCGCTGTTTCGCTGTCGGTATAGGCTTGCGTTCGTCATCTTCGGGTATAGAAGAGAAGAACGAGAAGCATGTTTTCTCATCATGAACATAGTGGCGGACGAGGGCGCTCCGGTGCCCTGCGGTCCGCTCTCCGCCGGCAACCGAATGAAGAAGAAGGTCCTCCCATGCGCACTCCCAAACCCGTTGTTCTGACCATTCTCGACGGCTGGGGGCTGAGCGAGGTTACGTCCGGCAATGCGCCCTTTCTGGCAAACACGCCAACCATGGACCGGCTTTTCGCCACTTGCCCGAATGCGACGCTGACAACCTTCGGTCCGAAGGTCGGCCTACCGACGGGGCAGATGGGCAATTCGGAAGTGGGTCATACCAATATCGGCGCTGGCCGTATCGTCGCCATGGATCTCGGTCAGATCGATCTGGCGATTGAGGATGGCAGCTTTTTCCGCAACGCGGCGATGATCGATTTCGCCGCCAGGGTCAAGGCTGCTGGCGGTGTGGCGCATCTGATGTGCGTGGTTTCCGATGGCGGCGTCCATGGTCATATCCTGCACGGCCAGGCGGCGGTGAAGCTGATGGTCAGTCACGGTCTGAACGTCGTGGTGCATGCCATCACCGATGGTCGCGATGTCGCACCGCAGTCGGCAGAAGATTTCGTCGCCGCGCTCGTAGCGAGCCTGCCGCAGGGGGCAACCATCGGCACGGTGATCGGCCGTTATTATGCGATGGATCGCGACAATCGCTGGGAGCGTGTCGAGAAAGCCTATGACGCCATGGTTCTTGGCAAGGGCGAACATGCGCGGGATGCCGTAAGCGCCGTCTCGCAGAGCTATGCGAACGGCATTACCGACGAATTTATCTTGCCGACGGTGATTGATGGCTATAAGGGCTTCAAGGCAGGCGATGGTCTGTTCTGCCTCAATTTCCGTGCCGACCGGGCGCGTGAAATCCTGCTTGCGATCGGTGCCGATGAATTCGACGGTTTTCCGCGCGAAAAGCCAGTGCTTTCCGCGCTGCTTGGCATGGTGGAATATTCCACGCGTCACAGCACGTTCATGACCACGGCTTATCCGAAGCGGGACATCGTCAATACGTTGGGTGCATGGGTGGCCAGGCAGGGCCTCACGCAGTTTCGCCTCGCCGAAACGGAGAAGTATCCTCATGTCACCTTCTTCCTGAACGGCGGCAAGGAGGAGCCGGAAATCGGTGAAGACCGCTTCATGCCGAAGTCACCCAAGGTTGCGACCTACGATCTTCAGCCAGAGATGAGTGCGGCCGAGGTAACCGAGAAATTTGTGGAGGCAATCGGCAAGGGTTATGATCTGATCGTCACCAATTATGCCAACCCTGACATGGTCGGCCACACAGGTGATCTTCAGGCCGCGATCAAGGCGTGTGAAGCCGTGGACCGCGGTCTTGGCGAAGTCGTTGCCGCACTTGAAAAAGTGGGTGGCGCGATGCTGGTCATTGCCGATCACGGCAATTGCGAAACCATGATCGATCCGGTCACGGGCGGCCCGCACACGGCCCACACCACCAATCCTGTGCCGGTGATCCTTTTTGGAGGTCCCGATGGGGCAAGGGTGCACGACGGTATTCTCGCTGATGTCGCGCCCACCCTGCTGCAACTCATGAACCAGCCTCTGCCGCCGGAAATGACAGGCAAGAGCTTGATCGATCTTTGATCGTATTCCATCGCGCGGGGGCCTTCGAGCGCCGCGCGATGATCCTTTCCGCGTCGGCCGCACGTGTATTGCGCTATGAGCGGGTTGCGTAGAGCCGGTCGTGGACCAGCATGCCGGCAATCATGGCAGTGACGAAAAACGCGACCGGCGTAAGCCCAAGGCCAAAAGCCGACATGGCCGGGCCGGGGCAAAAACCGGCAAGCCCCCAACTGATGGCGAACATGGCCGAACCTATCAGCAGCGGTCGGTCGATGCGGCTCTTTGCCGGCACGCCGAAATCCTCGGCGAGGATAGGCTTGGCAAGGTGCCTGCTGATCAGCTCACCCGGCACGGCCACCATCACAGCGCCCGCGAGAACGAACATCAGGCTCGGGTCCCAGTGGCCGCTTGCTACATCGAGAAAACCCGAAACGCGGGCTGGATCGATCATGCCCGACAGCGAAAGGCCGAAGCCGAACAGCGCTCCTGCGGCCAATGCAAGGGCAACACGCGCCAAGGCGGGATTTCTCATGACAGCGCCCCCACCATTGTCGCCGCAAACATCCCCGCAATCAGGAAAGTCGCCGTTGCCGCGATAGAGCGTCGGGAAAAGCGCGCCAGCCCCATGATGCCGTGGCCCGATGTGCAGCCGGAGCCCATTCGCGTGCCAAAACCCACCAGCAGTCCGGCAATGATAACAAGCGGCAAGGGTGCAAGGATGGTGATGGCGGGCAGCCGACCGAAGGCGGCGGCATGGATATATGGTCCGGTCAGCAAGCCGGCGAGAAAGCTGAGGTCCGCGAGGCGCCGCTCCCTGCTCAGCGTCTTTCCGATGATACCGCTGATCCCGGCGATACGACCGTTAAAGAGAAAAAGCAGAACGCAGGCAAGACCGAGCAGCATGCCGCCGAGAAGAGGATGCCAGTAAGGGCTCATTGGGTTTCCTCGCCCGGCGCGCAGAAGATGGCGTACAAGGCCTCGATCAATTGGGCCGCTTTCTCCTGCGTCAGTCTGTAGAATATCTGCTTGGCGTCGCGTCGCGTCTCGACCACCCCAGCTTCGCGAAGGACGCCTAACTGCTGGGAGAGTGTCGGTTGGCGGATGTCCAGTTTGGTCTCCAGTTCACCGACCGAAAACTCCCCTTGCGCCAGCGTGCAGGCGAGCATCAGCCGGGCGGGATGAGCGAGCGTTTTCAAGAGCAATGCGACTTCGCCCGCCCTTTCCTCCATCGCGGCGAGGGGAATTTCACCACTATGGTGCGGCTTGTTGGCTGTGGCTTTCTCTACCATGCGCTGCCCCCAAGCACGTCGAGCGGGAGCTTCAGATAGCGGACGCCGTTCGCCTCCGGCTCGGGCAGGCGGCCGCCGCAAATATTCACCTGGAGGGCATGGAGAATAAGTTTCGGCATCGGTAAAGTCTTGTCCCGCGCTTCCCTTAGGCGGACAAAGCCATCTTCCGTCATACCGGCAATATGCGGATTGCTGCGCTTTTGTTCGCCAACCGTGCTTTCCCATTTTGGAGAGCGGCCGCCGGGTTGATAGTCATGGCCGGTGAAAAGCCGCGTCTCATCTGGTAGCGAGAGAATATCCTGAATCGAGGCCCAGAGCTGTCTTGCGCTACCGCCCGGAAAATCCGCACGCGCGGTGCCTGAATCGGGCATGAAGAGCGTATCGTGCACGAAAGCTGCATTGCCCACCACATAGCTGACGGAGGCAAGCGTATGGCCGGGGGAGAAGAGGACCCGCGCCTCAAGAGAGCCGATACGGAAGCTCTCGCCAGCTTCAAACAGGTGGTCCCATTGTGACCCGTCGGTTTTAAAGTCCGGCCAGTTATATTTCTCCTGCCAGAGCTTCTGCACATGTTTGACCTTTGCGCCTATCGCCGTCGGCGCGCCGGTCTTTCCCTTCAGATAATAAGCGGCAGAAAAATGATCGGCATGCGGATGGGTATCGAGAATCCATTCCACCGTGAGGTTCTCGCTTTCGACATAGGCCAGAATGGCGTCGGCATTCATGGTTCCTGTCGCGCCGGACTTCTCATCGAAGTCTAAGACTGGATCGATAATCGCACATCGCCTCGTCTTGGGGTCGGAAACGACATATTGAACGCTCGACGTGCGCGGATCGAAAAAGGCTTTGACATGCGGTGCCGCTGCCGCGCGGCGATCAAGCCAGCGGATCGCTCCCGACAGGTCAAAGCCATGCGCATTGCCAAAGGCTTCGATGGCGTCTCGCTCGATGCGCCCGTCGAGTGCTTCTCCGAGCACATGGAGTGTGAGCGCACGCGTGCCGCCCTTGCAGTGGGCAAAAACCGGACCTTCCGCTTCCGCCATTTTCTTTTGAAAGGCGCGGATATCTGCTTCGGTGATGGTCGGACCCGTGACTGGGATGAAGCCGTAATCCATGCCGGCGGCCTGAGCGGCCGTTCTCTCCTGCGCGTTACCCGGTTGGGCAGGCTCTTCTCCATCCGGTCGTGCATTGATGATGGTCTTAAAGCCCTGTGCGGAGAGCGATTGGAATTCGGCGATCATTGGCTGGTCCGCCACGGTCAGGCGTTCATTGATCTTCACGGCTTTCATCTGCCTCTCCTACAGTGATACGATATATATTATCATATAATGTATATTGTAGTGTGGCAATCGGCGCTGATGTTTTTCTGAGGGCGTATTTATTGAAAAATGTACCCTGTGCCTGAAAGCAGGCGCAGGGTACTGGTCTGGCAGCTCGCTGGGGACGCGTCCTACTCAAACGGCAAGCCTGCGGCGCGTTGCCCTCCAGCCAAGAAGGATGGCAGCAACCAGCAGAACCGTCTGGGCAATGAGAAACGGAGGCTCATTGCCGTTCGGCGCCAGCGCGTTCAGGCTTTCTACCTTTAAAAAGGCCTGGACGATCAGCACGAACATATTGAGGTAAAGGCTGATCGTGGCGGTGATCGAGTAGATGATCCTTGCCTTGCCCCTCAGGCCGTATCCGTAGAGCGCAATCAGCACGACAGCCATGACGATCGTCGAGACGATGCCGACCCCCAGGGCAGGTGTGAAATTACCGATTGGAAACAGGAAGCCGGTAAGCGTCGTGGCGAACGTGGTGATGAGGAAAATTGCTGTCACTCGCGGCATCCACCGCCCCGCCGCGTAAGCTGGCAGGGCAACCAGCCCGGCAGCAATGCCGATCAAGCTTAAACCGATGTGCAATGCCGTGAATTGGGGAATGGTGAGGCCGAGGATCATGGCACGCCTCCTCTATTCGGATTTTATGGCGTGATACCGGCTGGCGGCACGTGCATGTGACAGGTTGGGCCGCAGCGCTGCACGCGCAGCGAGGAAATTGTCGAGATCGGTCGTATCCGGCAGCGATGGAATAGTCAGCGTTTCGCCGAGATCGAGACCGGCAAGGGCGGCATCCACCATCTCGTAAACATCCATGACCATGGAGGCCGGAATGGCGTCGAGCCGTTCCTCTTCCCAGATCGCGGTGCGGGTGATGCCGGGCAGGACCGCCTGCACCCGCACGCCCGAAGGTGAGAGCTGCGCCTGCATCGCCTCGGTGAAGGCCAGCACGAAGGCTTTCGTGGCAGGATAGACTGCGGTGAATGCCGCGGGCATCAGCGCCGTGACGGAGGTGATGTTGATGATCGTGCCGTTTCCGCTGTCGGCAAGGCGGGGGGCGATGGCGGCCGCAAGGCGGGTCACGGCGAGAATGTTGAGGTTGATCATCGTCGTTACATAGGCCGGGTCCAGCGCCGTAATCGCTCCGTCCCCGGCTATGCCGGCATTGTTGACGAGGCCGGTGATGTCATGATCTTCGCGCAGCCGTCTTTCGACCCTTTCTAGGTCCTCTGCGCGTGACAGATCGGCGGAAAGAACCTCGACAACAATGGGGTGATCCTTTTCCAGCTGCGCGGCGAGTGCCTTCAGTTTTTCGGCGCGCCGCGCCACGAGAACGAGATCATGGCCGCGTTTTGCCAGACGTTCGGCATAGACGGCGCCGATGCCATCGGATGCGCCGGTAATGAGAAATGTATTCTGCGACATGTCCGTGTCTCCTGTGTGCGTGGTTTCAGTCCTGGATGAAGGCAAGCAGATCGGCGTTGAACCGATCCTGGTGGGTCTGGGTGAGGCCATGATCGGCGCCCTCATAGATTTTGAGAACCGCATGTTTGACGATCTTGACGGTCGAAAGGGCGGAAGCACCGACCGGTACGATCTGGTCGTCATCGCCGTGCAGAACCAGCGTGGGTTTGTCGAAGGCCTTCAGGTCCTGATTAAAATCGCTTTCCGAAAAGGCGCGGATGCTGTCGAGTTGACCCTTCAGCCCGCCCATCATGCCCTGACGCCAGAATTCCTCGCGAATGCCTTCCGAAATCACGGCGCCTTCCCGGTTGTAGCCGTAGAAGGGGATGGTCAGGTCTTTGAAGAACTGGCTGCGATTATCGTAGGTGCCCTTGCGAATGCCGTCGAAAACATCGATCGGCAGGCCGATGGGATTGCTCTCCGTCTTCAGCATCAGTGGTGGTACGGCGCCGATGAGGGCAATTTTTGCGATGCGAGCCGTACCGTGCCGGCCCACATAACGGGTAACTTCGCCACCGCCCGTGGAATGACCGGCGAGAATAATGTCGTGAAGGTCAAGCTGCTCGATCAGCTCGGACAGGTCATCGGCATATTGATCCATGTTATTGTTGTGCCAGACTTGGTCGGAACGCCCGTGGCTGCGGCGGTCGTGGGCGATGGTGCGGAACCCGTTGTTGGCGAAAAACACCATCTGCGCATCCCAGGTGTCGGCGCTGAGCGGCCAGCCATGGGAGAAGATGATGGGCTGGCCGTGCCTGGTGCCCCAGTCTTTATAGAAAATATGTGTTCCGTCTCTGGTGGTTATCGTTGTCATCGCTCTCTCTCCTGTTGCAGGGAGCTTGCTTGCGTCCCGTGGGAATAGAGATACTCTTTGGGCGGCGGGCACTGGATTGGCGCTTCTGACAGAAAGCGGGCCAAAATTGACAAAACGGGGGTGAGGGGCATGGCGGGGATCTCGGGAAGCGCGCTGGAGGTGGGGCTGGTCCTCTATCGGGACTGTCAGGTCGCCATGGTTCACGGCATCACCGATCTTTTTGCGATCGCATCGGTTTTTTCGCAGGATCGCGGCGGGCCGAGATTGCGGGTCAGCCACTGGAGCATGGATGACGACGGCGAGTTTTCACGCTGTCATGACACCCATCCGGGACAAGCGGGGCATCCCGATATCTTGGTGGTTCCCGGCAGGTTGACCGGACCTGCTGAGATTGACGAAGCCGAGCCTTACGCCCGCTGGTTGCTTGATCGCCACGCCCAGGGTGCCACGCTGGCGGCCAGTTGCGGCGGTTCGTTTCTTCTCGCTGCGACCGGGCTGCTGTCAGGCCGTCCCGCCACGACGCACTGGTTTTTTGCGGAGCTCTTTCGGGAGCGCTTTCCCGATATTCGTCTCGACATAGACAAGGTCGTCATCGAGGACGGTGATATCATCACGGCCGGCGGGCTGATGGCATGGACCGATCTGGGCCTGCGCATCGTCGACCGGCTGCTGGGCCCCTCGGTGATGATCGAGACGGGCAAGTTCCTGCTGATCGATCCTGCCGGGCGGGAACAGCGCCATTATAGCAGCTTCGCCCCGAGACTGACGCATGGCGACGAACCGATCCTGAAGGTGCAGCACTGGTTGCAGGCCCGCGCCGGGCGCGCGACAAGCGTTAGCGACATGGCGACCCATGCCGGGCTGGAGGAGCGCACTTTCCTGCGTCGCTTCAAGGCTGCGACGGGCATGAAACCAATCGAATACGTACAGCACCTGCGGGTTGGCAAGGCGCGGGAATTGCTGGAGTTCACCCGTCGTTCCGTGGACCAGATCGCATGGTCAGTCGGATATGAGGATGCCGCCGCCTTCCGCCGCGTCTTCCACCGTGTCCTCGGCCTTTCGCCGGGAGAATATCGAAACCGCTTTTCAAGCAGTTCCACCATGGCTGCCGCCTGACTGTCCTCGTCGAAGGTTTTCGTTTGGGGTAGCGAAGCCTGACGGCTAAGCGGGCGCCCGCCGATAGAAGGCGAGGGAGCCTGCGAGGCATGAAGGGCGCCGCCGCAGATACGATCGAGCCAAAGGGCCCGGATGCCCGTAGCAGGCCGACAGCCTGAGAGCCGGGCACCCTATGGGACAACCAGAAAGTCGGAAGCTTTCGCGAGCATCCGAACCTCCTGTGGAGCGAGGAATAAAGGCCTTTTCAGGCGCAGCGACACGGCCGGCCTGAACGGGTGACGTATATCGGAGTTCACCGGCTGACGGCCAGTAATCGATAATTTTAGTAGACTATTAAATCGCGCAACGATCTTTCAACGGTTGCGAGGAGTATAAACAAACATGCCGCGCCAGTGGGGGCGCCGTGATGCAAGCTTGGAGACTAGTCGGCGTATTCGAGGTTGTCCCGCTACAAGGAGGCCGCCTCTGTGTCGCCCAGAAGATTTACACTCGTACTCGGATGCATCGCCATGCCACTTTCCCATATTTCACACTTCGCCTTTCTCGTGCCCGGCAATTATCTGGACGACGATCCGGGGCGGGGGATCGAGGAAACACTGGGGCTTTTCGAGGTTGGCGAGGCGCTCGGATTTCATAGCGCCTGGGTTCGGCAGCGTCACTTGGAGCGAGGCGTATCCTCGGCGGCCACCTTTCTTGCAGCCGCGTCGCAGCGTACGAAACGGATTGGACTAGGCGCCGCCGTCATTCAGCTGGGTTATGAGAACCCGTTTCGACTGGCCGAAGATCTGGCCACAGTTGATGTTCTCTCGCGTGGTCGGCTGAATGTTGGGGTGTCGGTTGGTCCGCCGCCGTTCGCACATCTCATCTCGGACTATGTAGACGACGCTCCCGAGGCGGATTACAGCCACGCCCGCGCCGAAAAGCTTGCCGCGGCGCTCAGGTCGCAACCCTTGTCCAGCGATACGGAGGCGGGTAATGCGGCCGGTGCGCAGGTCCCGCGTCTGCGGCCCTTTGCCGAGGGGCTAACAGACCGGCTGTGGTATGGCGGCGGATCCCAGAATTCCGCCCGCTGGGCCGGCAAGGCCGGGTTTAATCTCCTGACTGGAAATATCGTTAGTGGTGAAGACACCGACGATTTTCTGACGGCCCAGGCTGCTCTCCTTTCCCGCTTCAGGCGAGAATGGGCCCATGAGCGCCCGCCGCGTGTCGCTCTCGGCCGTGTTATCCTGCCGACCGACAGCGCCAGCCCCGCGACCCGGCGCCGGTACGCGGAGTTCGTTGCGGAGCGCGACAAGCGCACGCGCGCACCACATGGTGCACGCCGCACGCTTTTCCTGCCCGATATCGTCGGCTCTACCGAAAAGATCCTGGAAACTCTCTCGCGCGATCCGGTCTTGCCGCATGTCTCGGAGTTCCGCCTGGAGTTGCCTTACGAGTTCCAGTCTGAGGACTATCGTCAGATCCTATCTGACTTCGCGTCGATCCTGCCACAGCTCAATAAAAATACCTCGCCCTTGAAGATAGCGGGCTGACGCTCTCAGTCCCGCAGAAGCGGCAGGAGGGCGTCGCCCTGCCGCTTTATTTCCTTCAGATAGGGCGTATCCGAAAGGATGAAATGGCTGACGCCCAGCGCCTGGTATTTTTTAAGCGATGCGGCGACATCTTCCGCCGAACCGACCAGCCACGTCGTTGCGGCGCCACCGCCGCCGAATTTCCCCGGGGCCGTGTAAAGATTATCATCAAGCACGTCGCCTTGATGGTGGAGTTCCAGCAGGCGGCGTTGGCCGACCGCTATTGCCTGCAGGTGGTCGTTCCAGCGGACGCCGTTGCTGGCGGCCATCTCGGCAACTTTCGCTTCTGCATCCCGCCACGCCTGCGCCGTTGTTTCCCGCACCAGTGTGGTAATACGCAGTCCGAACTGCAGCGGCGGGAGATCCCGACCGAGTGCTGCGCTGAGGTGCCTCAGCCTTTCGATCCGCTCGCGCACGCCAGCAAGGGGTTCCCCCCAGAAAAGCTGCACGTCGGCCTCGGTTGCGGCAACCTGCTCAGCCGCATCCGAGGCGCCGCCGAAATAAAGTTTCGGGTGCGGCCGGTCGTTGCGTGGAGCGATGCGGGGTAGGACGGTGGAGTTCTTTACTCGAAAATGGTCACCATTGAAGGTAACGGATTCCTCGGTCCAAAGCCGCCGCACCAGACGCATGAATTCCTTCGTACGCGCATAGCGTTGCGCCTGATCGCCCTCTTCGTCGCCGTAGGCCGCAAGTTCGTCCCGGCCGGAGACGACGTTGATCCGCACTCTTCCGCCCGAGAGCTGATCAAGCGTGGCGGCAGCGGATGCAAGATTGGCAGGCTTCCAGTAGCCGGGGCGGATGGCTATCAGCGGCTCGAAGGTGGTGGTGCGGGCCGCAAGCGCCGCCGCGACCGTGAAGGTATCCGGTCGCCCCCAGCCCGTGCCGAGTAGAGCGCCCTTCCACCCGTGTGCCTCCAGAGCGATGGCATGGTTCGTTAATGTATCCAGGCTGTTGTGATTTTCGCTGACGGCGTCGCCGCGATGGCCGGGCGTGACGTCGTTGGGAATGTACCAGAGAAATTCGCCCGTTCTGCTCATATCCATTCGCCCGACTTACCATTTCATGACCATAAGCCCACGTGCCACGGTTCGAACGCGCGGTCCTCTCAGTGATCAGAATGGCAAACCGGCGGTCCTGCCGCGACAACGCGATATTTCTTTTGTAGCGCTGTAGAGGAAAAGCTTTCTGTCGAGGAGGTCCATATTGCATATATTTTCTATATACAAATTATGAGTAATATTTTCCGATATGTTGGGGATGCGTCGCCTCTGAAAAAATCTAATTATGCTTTATCCATAATTTCTAGATCATTTTTTCGGGACGTGAAGCAAGTTGAGTACTGTCGTCGTGTACTTTCAGCGAAAAGTTCGCGATGCTCGCGACATCATTCACATCCATGGAGCAGGCATGTGTACGACCTTGATTGTTCCCGGCTTGAACGGCTCGAATGAGGGGCATTGGCAACGGCACTGGCTCCGGGATAATCCCGAGGCCACGCTGGTCGAACAGGACGATTGGCAGTGCCCTGTTCTTGAAGACTGGATAGACCGTCTGGAGACAACGCTGGCAACGGTGGACAAGGCATACATCGTTGCCCATAGCCTTGGTTGCCTGCTGGTGGCGAACGCGGCTTCACGGCCCTTCGCCACCAAGATCAAGGGAGCGCTTCTCGTTGCGCCTGCCCATCTCGATCGCGTTGAGACGATGCATCCCTGCATCGTCCGCTTTGGCGTTTTTCCGAGACGGCGGCTCACCTTCCCAAGCCTTATCGTGGGTAGCACGAACGATCCATATATGAATGGCGAGCAGCTTGCGCAGACCGCGCGACTGTGGGGCAGCAATGTTACCAGTCTTGGTGCGGCCGGGCATATCAACATCGCAAGCGGCCATGGGCGGTGGCCTGAAGGTTATGCTCTTTTTGAGCGATTGAAGACGAGCGTGGAGGCGACAACGCCGAGGCCCCGGCCGTTCTCAAGAACGGTGGGACAGGGCGAGAATTTGCCGGCTGACGTTGGAGCGTCCTGAAACGGGTTTTTTGGGGCACGTTCGGGCTCTATCCGGTGTTTTCGGCGCCAGAAAAAGAGCTCAATTCTTTCTTCAGGGCAGCAGCGGCATAGGTGAGAAACTCTCTTCCGCCGTTCGAAATTGGAAAGACATTTCTTCAATACGACGGGTAAGTGGCTACCCTTTTCTCAACACGTCGCATTGCCCGAGGGCATTTTGCAAAGGACCAGTCAATGAGCACGCGCGATACCCCTCTCGATTTTTTATGGTTCATACCCTCGTCAGGCGATGGCAGCTATCTCGGCTCGGACGATCTGTCGCGCCCTTCTGACCCTGGCTATTTCCGTGAAATTGCGCAGGCCGCCGACCGGCTTGGTTATTCCGGCGTCCTTATTCCTACTGGCGTTGCATGTGAGGAATCCTTCATCCTGGCGGCTAATCTTGCCGCTTACACCGAAAAACTGAAGTTCCTCGTCGCCATTCGCCCGGGCGTGGCATCACCTGCCTATTATGCGCGGCTTGCCTCCACGCTCGATCGCGTTTCCCACGGCCGACTGCTGCTCAACATCGTGGTCGGCGGCAGCGCGCAGGAACTGGCCGGTGACGGCATTTTCCTGCCACATGATGAGCGTTACGATCACGCCGACGAGTTCTTCCAGGTGTTCAATTCGCTGATCGAGACCGGCAAGGCACACCTCGATGGAAACTACATCAAGGCGATCGACGCAAAGCTTGGCCTGCCGCCGGTGCAGGAGCCGCGCCCGCCGCTTTATTTCGGCGGCTCTTCCGATGCCGGCATCGAGTTTTCGGCTGGTCTTGCCGATAAGTACCTGACCTGGGGCGAGCCGCCGGCGCAGGTGGCGGAGAAAATCGCCAAGGTGCGCGCTGCCGCCGCCAAGAGGGGACGGAAGGTGACCTTCGGTATCCGTTTGCATTTCATCGTGCGTGAGACTGACGAGGAAGCCTGGGCCGATGCGGACAAGCTGATTTCAAAGCTTTCCGACGAGACGATCGCCTCCGCTCAGGAGGTTTTCTCCAAGGCATCGGATTCCGTCGGGCAGGCGAGGATGCAGGCGCTTCACAATGGTCGGCGCGACAAGCTGGAAGTGTCTCCCAACTTGTGGGCGGGGATTGGCCTCGTGCGGTCTGGCGCGGGTACCGCGCTGGTCGGATCACCAAAGACGGTGGCAGCGCGGCTTAAGGAATATCAGGAACTCGGCATCGATACGGTCATTGCTTCCGGCTATCCGCACCTGGAAGAAGCCTATCGCATCTCTGAACTTCTGTTTCCGGAGATCGGCCTTGCGGGACCGCGAAATGAAATCCGATCTTCCTTTGGCGCCAAGCAGGCGTTCGGTGGCGGCGGCCACGGCGGTAATGTGAAGCTTGTCTCGGGGTCCTGAGCGGTTTCAGAGTGGCGGAAGGCGTGACGCAGGCTTAAAAAACATTATTTCTATAGACTAATAGTATTATGGAAAATGATGTCTATTTCTGTCCCCTTCCCGGCTGTTAGCTGTAGAGAATTCAGCTGTTTCGGGAGCCATGTGATGACATTGCAATATGCGGCCAAGGATCAACAATTCATCAATCTTCGGGAGCCGGTGGCGGGCAGGGCAGCCGATGCCGACAGCCTGAAGGCAGCCCTGAGAACGCTCGGAGGCGGCGTCAGCGTTATTACGGCGGGCGAGGGCGATGCGCGTACGGGCGCTACGGTAACGTCGGCAACGGCGCTGTCAGTCGATCCGCCGCGGATTCTTGTTGCGCTCAACCGTTCATCGTCCACATGGCCTGTGGTGGAGCGGTTCGGCCATTTTGCCGTCAACATCGTCGGCACCCCCCATCAGTTCGTGGCCAATCAATTCGCGGGAATTGGCGGGCTAAAGGGAACCGAGCGATATCGTGGCGCGGAATGGACAAGGCTAGCAAGCGGTGCGCCGATCCTCGAAGATGCCGTTGCTGCAATCGATTGCACCATCGAAGAAGCGATCGAGCGCCATAGCCATGTCATCGTCATCGGCAAGGTGGAGGCGATCCGCATCGGCTCCGGTCACTCGCTGCTTTACCAGAACGGGCGATATCATTCAGTAGACTGACGCGATCGTCGGTCGCTGTCGCTCAGTCGTTTTTAGGGGAGTTGAGCATGGGATCTGTCACGCCTCTTGGCGAAACACGTCGTTTCGTTCCTCCACGCCTCGGCGCGGACGTCGATGTTCTCGGCGTTGCCCGGTCGATTGCATCGCACTGCGTCTTCGAAAGCGGCGCGCAGATCCGTGCTCGGATCGCGCGTTCAGGCCTTCTTTCTCTTTCGGTCCCAGAGGAATTTGGCGGGGCGGATACAACCAACGATGTTTTGTCGCAAGCGATCGCCATCATCTCCAAGGCCGATACGGCTGCTGCGCATGACCTCGTTGAACATTTTACTGCGCTTGAATTCATCCGGAATGCAGGGAGTGAGGAACAGCGCAAGTCCCTTTTTTCCCGTCTTGATAGGGGCGAGACATTCGCCTCAGCACAATTCGCGTCGCACCCGGATGCGGCGGTCGAAGTCAACGACGATGATGACGCCCTGACGCTTCCAGATGAGGTCGCGGGGTCAATAACGGGTGAGGCCCACTGGATCGTCGTTCCGGCCGTCAACAAGGCGGGTCAGCAGCGTCTTGTCGTCATGCGTCATCACCGCAAGTCCTTACGACACGGGCTGCTCGCCGATCATGTCGCCGTTCTTGCGCAGGATGCAGGCAGCCTCGCCGCTTCCGTTGCAACACTTTTGAAGGCCGCGGTAGTCCTCGGGCAGAAGCAGCGTGAGCTTGAGGCGCTCCTGATCGACCGACTGGCGGATGAGGGTGCCGCGCGACCCATGCTTGGGGAAATATTTCTCGCCATCGAACTCTTGAAGGCGCAGATGACGAGTCTGGCGGGCAACATCGATGCCGCCCAGGTTGGAGCGGAGAATGTGACAAATCGCTCCGTCCGCAACAACGCCATTGCGCTTGAAATTTTGATGGCGCGTCTCGGGCTTGTCGAGGGGCGCAGCGAGGCAGGGCTGATCGCTTCCCTGAACGACGATCTCAGCCATTTGCAGGCGCATCTTTAGCCTGAGCGAGATTGAGGCTTCTCGTCGTTCTATTTGATGGCTGGAAGCACCGACGGTTCGTGCCCGCCCTTTGCTACGAATTGGGCGAGCGTCATGTTGTCCAATATGGTTGCAATGGCGTCCCGCACATCCGTCATCGAGACCCTCACCTGACAGGTTTCTGGGTCGTCACAGTCGTCACATGCTTCGAAGGCCGTTCTGCTTGCGCAGCGAATGGGGGCGAGCGGTCCATCGAGCGTGCGGATGACCTGGCCGATCATGATCTCAGATGGCGTCTTGGACAATGAGTAGCCACCATTCGGGCCCTTTTTGGATCGCAGAATGCCGGTGTTGCGCAGTTCGAGCAGAATGGTGTCCAGGAATTTCTTCGGAATGTTATTGCGAGCCGCAATTTCGGTCACGAAGGCGGTTTCGCCCTGCGGCAAACGCGCCAAGTCGACAAGGGCCTTCAATCCGTATTTGCCTTTTTTGGTCAACATTGCCTGATCCGAGAAGTGTTCCGCCACGCTCCGCATGACGGCTACCGTTATTCCTTAGTTACTAAGTAGTTTTAAGCGATTTTGCGCGCAAGCCTGTTCCAATGGGTTTGGTGTCGAAAGCGACCGCAAAAGCTGTTTTTAACTTTTTTGGTCCAGCGGTTGCACGCTCACCGGCCGCGATGCGGAAAAGGACATCCAGAAACAAGATTTTCTCTGATCACCCCGCAACGTGGAACGAACATCCTTTATTAGTCTATAAAATCGGTAGACAAAGTATCCATCAAAAGCGCGAGGTGACGATGTATACGCTCAGTTTGCTGGATAAAAGCCCGGTCCCGACAGGAGAGGACGCCGCGAGCGCGTTCCGCGACACAATCAACCTCGCCAGACGGGCAGAGGAGCTGGGTTACAAGCGTTTCTGGGTGGCTGAGCATCACAATTCGCCCGAGCTTGCCGGCTCTGCACCAGAGGCGCTTGTCGCATGGGTCCTCGCGAAGACCTCCCGCATCCGCGTCGGCTCGGGTGGCGTGATGCTGCAGCATTACAGCCCCTATAAGGTTGCAGAGGTATTCAACGTGCTCTCGTCGCTGGCGCCGGGCCGGGTTGATCTTGGTGTCGGCAAGACACCGGGCGGGTTGCCGCTGGCGACGTCGGCCCTCCAGCAGGCTTACGATCCTGACCGCAAGCCGGATTTTGAGGCCGCTTTCGGCGAGCTTACGACATTTTTGTCGGGCGCAGCACCTCAAGGACATGCACAGGCCGGCTTACAGGCGACCCCGGTGCCGCCAGTGGCGGTTGAGCGGTTTTTGTTGGGTGCAAGTCCCGAGAGCGCGAGACTTGCCGCCTCAAAGGGCTGGAATTTCGTCTTTGCCGGTCATCTGAATGGCGATACCGACGTCCTCCGTCGCAGCCTTTCGGCTTTTCGCGCGGAAAGCGGTGGCCGGGCGCCAATCGTTGCTCTCTCCGTGTTTGCCGCCAGCGACCCAGCTCATGCGGCAAGACAGGTCGAGGGTCAGCGCATCTATCGGGTATTCTTGAGCGACGGCAGGGCTTTCAATCTCGGCCGCCGCGAGCAGGCGGAGGAATTTGCCCGCCAATTGGGCGACGCTGATTACCGCATCGAAGAGCGCAAGCCTAACATCCTGCACGGCGGCCCTGAGGGCATCCACAAGGCGCTTCGCGCCCTCTCTGAAGAGCACGGGATTGAAGAATTCATCATCGAGCCGCCTCACGTCGGGGCCGATCAAAGGCTCGCCTCGATCGAACTTTTGGCCACGCACCGCCTGTCACGGGCGGCGTGATTTTCTTTCAGGAACCTATGATATGACGAAAAAGAAAATCCGTTTCGGCATCATGCTTCAGGGTCCAGGCGGGCACATGAACGCCTGGCGACACCCCAAGAGCCCGGTGGACGCCAGCGTCAATTTCGAGTTTTTCAGAAGGAGCGCCCTGAAGGCGGAAGCGGCCGGAATCGCCTTCGCTTTCGTGGCGGACGGGCTCTACATCAATGAGAAGTCGATCCCGCATTTCCTCAACCGGTTCGAGCCGCTCACGATCCTCTCGGCGCTCGCCGCCGTCACATCGAAGATCGGTCTCGCGGGCACGGTATCGACTTCCTACAGCGATCCCTTCACCATTGCCCGTCAGTTCGCTTCTCTCGACCTTCTGAGCGGCGGTCGCGCCGGGTGGAATGCGGTGACGACACCGCTTGAAGGCACGGCGAAGAACTATAGCCGCAATCATCCGGAACACGCGTTGCGGTACGAGATTGCCGATGAATATCTCGAAGTGGTCAAGGGTCTCTGGGATAGCTGGGACGATGACGCCTTCGTGCGCAACCGCGAGACCGGGCAGTTTTTCGATCGCGCCAAACTCCGCACCCTCAGCCACAAAGGTCGGTTCTTCCAGGTGGAGGGGCCGCTCAACATCCAGCGCTCGGCGCAGGGCCAGCCAGTGGTGTTTCAGGCCGGTTCATCCGATGCCGGTATCGGCCTCGCGGGGAAACACGCCGATGCCGTCTTTACCAATTCTGCGTCACTAGAGGAAAACCAGACCTTCCTCAAGCGCGTGAAGCAGAGTGCTGTCGCGCAGGGCAGGTCGGCTGCCGACGTCAAGATTTTTCCCGGCATCGGGCCCATCGTCGGCGAGACGCAGGAGGAAGCGGAGGCGAAATATGAGGTGATCCGCGACCTCATCACCATTGAGGATGCGCTCGCCTATCTCGGGCGCTTCTTTGATCATCATGATTTCAGTGTTTATCCGCTGGATGAGCCATTTCCCGAACTTGGGGACATCGGCAAGAACAGCTTTCGCTCGACGACGGACCGCATCAAGCGCCGGGCGAAGGAAAAGAACCAGACGTTGCGCGAGGCGGCGCTGGAAGCCGCCACTCCGCGCGAAGGCTTTATTGGCACGCCAGACAAAGTGGCGGATGAAATCATCCGCTGGGTGGAGCATGACGCCGCCGATGGATTTATCCTCGGCTTTCCGGTGATCGCCGAAGGGCTTGACGATTTTGTCCGCCTCGTCATCCCGGTGCTGCAAGGCCGCGGATATTTCGATCCGCATCTGGAAGGCGCGACGCTGCGCGATCACCTCGGCCTTCCTTTCAAGGAAAGTGTCTATTCCAGCGGCGAAAGCAACACGGAAAAGGCCATCGCATAAGGTTGCGGCCGGGCGGCGGTGATCGCAGCCCGGCACAGATTTCAAGGCGCGGCGAAAAAAACGCTGCGCAGGAGACAGAACCATGAATATCCGCATTGACGGCGCGCGTCCGCAGGACGACGCCGAACGGGGAATCCTTGCCTTCATCGAGGAAAGCATCGCCATCCGGCACGATCTTCACCGGCACCCGGAGCTTTCGCTGACGGAGACGCGCACGGCGGCGCTCATCGCCCGTTATCTCCTGTCTTTCGGATATGAGGTGACGGAAGGTGTCGGCGGCCATGGCGTCGTCGCCACGCTCAGACGTGGCCATGGTGAAAAACGCCTCGGCATCCGCGCCGATATCGATGCGTTGCCGATCCATGAAGAGACCGGCCTTGCCTATGCCAGTGGAACACCTGGCATCATGCACGCCTGCGGCCACGATGGCCATACGACGATCTTGCTTGCTGCCGCTCGCTATCTTGCCGAAACATCGAATTTCTCAGGGACTTTGACCCTGATCTTCCAGCCTGCCGAAGAGATCGGAGCCGGAGCAAGGGCGATGATCAAGGATCGGCTGTTCGAGCGCTTTCCCGTCGATGCCGTCTTTGGCCTGCACAATTGGCCTGGTGTGGAAACCGGGCAGTTCGGCTTCGTCGAAGGTCCTGCGATGGCCTCCGTCGACAAGGCAAAGGTGCAGATCATCGGCAGGGGCGGGCATGGAGCGTCGCCTCATGAGACGGTCGATCCGGTTCTTGCCTCGGCAAGCTTCATTACCGCCCTGCAAAGCATCGTTTCGCGCAATGTCGATCCGCGCGAGATGGCGGTGCTGACGGTCGGCTCCATCCATGGCGGAACCGCCTCCAACGTCATTCCCGAGAGTGTCGAGCTGCAGATCACCGCCCGGGCTTTTTCGCCCGCCGTGCGCGACAGGCTGGAGGAGCGTCTTCCGGCGCTGGCCAGAGCGCAGGCGGAAAGTTTCGGCGCAAGGGCTGATGTCTCATACTCCCGTGGTTTCCCGCCGGTCATCAATCACGCCCAGGAGACGGTCTTCGCCCGTGAGGTCGCCAGAAGGCATTTCCCGTCCGCGCAGACTGCCGAAACGTTCCAGCCGCGCACAGCGAGCGAGGATTTCGCCTTCATGCTGCAGGAGCGGCCGGGTTCCTACCTCTTCGTCGGCAATGGCGAAAGCGCACCGTTGCACAGCCCTCACTACGATTTCAATGACGCGGTCATCGCGCCGGCCGCGCGCTTCTGGGTGCGCCTGGCCGAAGCATACCTCTCCTGATGCAAAATTGAGGATAAGGACATGAGCGACAGTTTTCTCTACACCTCGGTCAAAGATCCGCTCGCAACCCCACTTCTGGAGGAGTTGCTGTTCGAATACGACAGCCGTTACGGCACCTTTTTCAACGCGGAAGGCGCCAAGGCGGAACTGAACAAATATCCGCCGGAGGCCTTCAGCCCGCCTTCGGGGAATTTCCTGCTGCTCCTGCGGGATGGCAAGCCGATCGCCGGTGGTGCCTTCATGCGTCACGACGATGAAACCGCAGAATTCAAACGTGTCTGGACCCATTCCGCTTATCGCCGACAGGGGCTCGCGAAACTCGTTTTGCGGGAACTTGAAGAGCAGGCGGCGCGGCAGGGTTATGCCCGCGTCTACCTGACAACCGGGTTCCGCCAGCCGGAGGCGGTGGGTCTCTACCTTACCAACGGCTATCGGGCTCTATTCGACACGACCGCCGATCCCGAGACGATCAAATCGCTGCCCTTCGAAAAATGGCTGTCCGGCACAGTTCTGGATCGAACGCCGCTATTGGGGGGCCAGACGCAACTTTCTCCGGCCCATCCGTGAAAGGCCCGTTCTGATGACCATAGCTTCTGATTTTCCGCATGTTGGGTTGAACGACCCGAAGGCCCCTCCTGTCGAGAGCGGGTTGGCCAAAAGCGGCTATTCCCATTTCCGCATCGTGCCGGCGCGTTACCCGCTACGGACGGTGGGCACAGTTTTCTCTGTTCTTGTCATCGCGGCCGTCCTGCATTCTGTTTTTGGCAATCCGCGCTGGGGCTGGAACGTGTTCGCCGAATGGTTCTTTGCTGAGCCGGTTTTGGTCGGGCTCGGCCGGACATTGCTGCTGACTGCTCTTGGCGCTCTGTTTGGTTTCCTGCTCGGAACGTTGCTGGCGCTTGCCCGCGTTTCCCGTTCACCATTGCTGGTAGCCGTTTCCTGGACCTATATCTGGATTTTCCGGTCGATCCCACTGATCGTGCTTCTACTGATCCTTAACAATCTCGGTTATCTCTACGAGACTGTCACGATCGGCGTGCCCTATACCGGTATCAATTTCTTCAGCTGGAACACCACGCAGCTGATGACGCCTTTTGCGGCCGCGGTCCTTGGTCTTACCCTCAATCAGGCCGCCTTTGCCTCGGAAATTGTGCGTGGCGGCATCCTGTCGGTCGATCAGGGACAGCTCGAAGCCGCCGCCGCACTGGGCCTTCCCCGCCGCCGACAGGCGTCCCGGATTGTTCTGCCGCAGGCCATGCGCTCGATACTGCCCACGGCCTTCAACGACATCATCGGCCTCGCCAAGGGCACGTCGCAGGTCTATATCCTCGCCATGCCGGAGCTGTTCTACACGATCCAGATCATCTACCGGCGAAATCTGGAAGTGATACCGCTCTTGATGGTCGCCACCGTCTGGTACCTGGTGATCCTGACGGCGCTTTCCATTGTCCAGCACCATATCGAGCGGCATTTCTCACGCGGGGCGCTGCGCAATCCGCCGCCATCACCCTTCGCCACGATCGTTCGCACCTTCCTGCCGCGCAAGACGGCACCTGATGCGGCGGAGCCCGCTGTTGCGAAGACTGAGCAGACGGTGCCGGTACGCGCTGCCCATTTCCATCCTGGCAACCGCGGCGGCTCGGTCAGCATCCACGGCGTTTCCAAATCTTTCGGCACGCTGAAGGTACTTGACGATGTCAGCCTTTCCATTCCCGCCGGTAGTGTCACCACGATCCTCGGCCAGTCTGGTTCGGGTAAGTCGACGCTGCTGCGCTCGATCAACCATCTGGAGCGGGTCGATGATGGCTTCATCGCGATCGATGGTGAGCTGGTCGGTTATCGGCAGAAAGGCGACACGCTTTACGAGCTGAAAGAAAAGGACATTTTGAAACGCCGCGTCGAGGTGGGCATGGTGTTCCAGAGCTTCAACCTCTTCCCCCATCTCACCGCACTTGAAAACATCGTTGAAGCGCCGGTCGCAGTTCGCGGCATTTCTAAAGAACAGGCCGAGGCCGAGGCGCGCGATCTTCTCGCCCGCGTGGGTCTGGCTGAAAAGGCAGGCGCATATCCCCGCCAGCTTTCGGGCGGGCAGCAGCAGCGTGTGGCCATTGCCCGCGCGCTCGCCCTGCGACCAAAGGTGCTGCTCTTTGATGAACCGACATCCGCGCTCGATCCTGAGCTCGTGAACGAGGTGCTTGATGTCATCAAGGAGCTGTCGCGCTCCGGCGTAACGCTCATCATCGTCACCCATGAAATCGGCTTTGCCCGGGAGGTCTCCGACAGGGTCGTCTTCATGGAACGGGGTCGCATCCTCGAAATCGGCACGCCGGAGAAGGTTTTCAATAAGCCGGACCATCCGCGCACTGCCGCGTTCCTCGCGAAAGTTCTCTAATCAAAAACCAGGGAAACACTCACATGGCATTTTCATCGAAACTATTGTCGCTGTTCGCGGCAGGTCTTTTCACCGCCACCGCTTCCCTCGTCCCGGTCGCCAATGCGCAGGAGGTAGACCTGTCGCCTGAGCAGAAGGGCCGAGTACGGGCCGAAAAGGTAGAAGAGGCGACCAAACTTCTGCCTGCCGGCCACAAATTTGTCGCTGATGGAAAGCTGACGGTTGCGACCGTCCCCTTCCGTCTGCCGCTTGTGGATTATGCGAGTGACACCAAGACGCCTATCGGTGTGGAGCCGGATATCGCCCAGCTGGTCGCAGATAGTCTCGGGCTTGAGCTGCAGCTTGTTCCGATTGCCTGGGCGGATTGGCCGCTCGGGCTGGCATCCGGGAAATACGACGCCGTGGCCTCGAACATCACGGTGACTGAAGCGCGCAAGGAAAAGTTCGATTTCTCCAGCTACCGCAATGACTTGCTTGGCTTTTACGTCGGCAACGGCAGCAAGGTGACATCGATCGGCAAGCCGGAGGATGTGGCGGGCTTGAAGGTCATCGTCGGCGCCGCCACCAATCAGGAGCAGATCCTGCTAAAATGGATCAAGGACAACAAGGCCAAGGGACTCGCCGACACGGAGGTGCAATATTACGACGATCAGGCGGTACTCGATGTCGCCCTGCAGTCGGGCCGCGCGGACGCCTATCTCGGACCCAATGCGACTTCCGCCTTCCAGGCAGCAAGCCAGAAGAAAACCAAACTCGTCGGCACCTTCTCCGGCGGATGGCCGGAAGCTGCAGAAATCGCAGTCGCCTCCAAAAAGGACGCTGGCATTGCCGAAGCTATCACCGCGGCACTGAACGCCCAGATCAAGAACGGCAACTACGGCAAGGTCCTTGCCCGCTGGAATCTCGGCTCGGAAGCCATCAGGGAATCCCGCACCAACCCGCCCGGCCTGCCAAAGAGCTGAAGCGCAAGTTTGCCGAAAAGCTGGGTTGCCAAACGCTGGGTGGCCGAAAGCTGAGTTGCCAAATGCTGAGCTGAAAGTGGGACATCACTCAGCCGGTAGCGCGGGCATCCTCCCGCCCGCGCTATCTCCGTCCCGCAAGCGTTTAATCGGGAACCACAATGACGTTCACCTCTCGCCTTGTCGCGGCAATGCTTGCCGCCATTTATTCCACCGGTGGCTTCGGACCTGCGTCGGCAACCGATGTTTTCGATCTCTCTCCCGATCAGCCGGGCCGTATCAGGGTTGAAAAGGATGCCGGCGCCATCGCCGCGCTGCCGAAGGACTATAAGTTCGTCACGCCAGGAAAAATTACCGTCGCGGTGTCACCGGGCGGACCGCCGCTCGCCACCTACGCGACGGATGCGAAGACCGTGGTCGGAGCAGACCCCGATTACGCCCTCGCCGTGGCAGATAGCCTCGGCCTTGAACTGGAGCTGGTGCCCGTCGCCTGGGCGGATTGGCCACTGGGGTTGGCTTCCGGCAAATATGACGCCGTTATCTCGAATGTAGGTGTGACGGAGCAGCGTAAGGAGAAGTTCGATTTCTCCACTTACCGGCAGGGCCTGCATGGCTTCTTCGTCAAGTCCGACAGCGGCATAGGGGCCATTAATGAGCCCAAGGATGCCGCAGGCTTGAGGATCATCGTCGGCGCGGGCACCAATCAGGAGCGCATCCTGCTGAAATGGAGCGATGAGAATGTCGCCGCCGGATTGAAGCCGATAGAGCTGCAATATTATGACGACGAGGCCACGCGGCTCGTGGCGCTTTCCGCAGGGCGCGCAGACGTTATCGTCCAGCCGCACGCACAGCTGGTTTTCATTGCCGCCCGCGACAAGACCATCAAGCGCGTCGGAACGCTCTCTGCCGGCTGGCCGGAACGGTCCGATGTTGCTATCACCACCCGCAAGGGTTCCGGATTGGCCGATGCGCTGACGCTCGCCACAAACGATCTGATCAAGAGCGGCGCCTACAAAAAGATTCTGGATCGCTGGCAGCTTTCGGAAGAGGCTCTTCCGGAATCGCGGACCAATCCGCCCGGCCTGCCGAAAAGTTGATTGATGGATATAGATGCGGTGGACAATGCCACCCACAGGCGCAAGGACCTGCGGGTAGTGCTGCTTCCGGCCTTTTCGCTCTAGAAGTCCGCAACCTTGCCCCAGGATGAGTTGAGGAAGCGGCTGGGTTGATAGGGCGTTGGATCGACGATCGGGTTCGATCCCGTCACGATATCGGCGATGAGATGGCCCGCGCCCGGGCCGATGCCGAAGCCGTGGCCGCTGAAGCCTGCGGCGAGGATCAAGCCCGGCAACTCCGTCGTTTCGCCAATCGCCGGCACACCGTCCGGTGTGCTGTCGATGAAACCCGCCCATGCGGCGGCAATCCGGGTATTTTTGAGGGCTGGCAGAAGCTTGAGAGCCCTTTCATGTGTCTCCTTGATAGCGGCTGCATTGGGTTTGGGATCGAGGATGCGCACACGCTCCATTGGGGTTGGTGCATCCAGACGCCAGCGTCGCAAGGTTTCGTGGCCGCCACGAACGCCTTCCAGGCCGCCAGGGCGCAGGCTTTTCCAACGTTTGACGAACATCGGAACGAACTCGCGGGAAAATCTCATCTGCTGGGCTGTGGGGTCGATGCGACCAAGCCCGCTTATGGCGAGCGTGTAGCCGCCATTGCTTCTTTTTGTAACGGAGACGGCCGCGGTGTGAAGAGCATCCGGCAGGCCTTCCGCTCCAGGCGTGACGGCGAGAATGGACGAACGTACTGACGCTTGCGGAAAGCGGATGCCGAGTTGACGGCAGAAGGATGAGGCCCAGGCACCGCCGGACATGATGGCCGTCCTGGTGCGGATCGTACCTCGTTCTGTGACGACGGCGCTGACGCGGCCGCCTTCGGTTTCCAGCCCACGTGCTGCGCAGTTCTGGTGCACCGTCCCGCCCAGTTTGATGATGGCGCGTGCCACAGATGGTGCCGCCATGGACGGATCGGCCGTGCCGTCGGTTGGTGAAAACACGCCGCCCTTCCATCGCTTGCCGGTGGTACGGCCGCGTTCGCTCGCCTCATCGGCGCTCAACATATGGGTGGTGACCCCGGCTGTGATTGCAAAGTCGCGCCAGCGTGCCCAACCGGCAAGCTCTGCCTCATTGTCGCTCAGGTAAAACAGCCCGCAGCGACGGAAGCCCGTATTCTCGCCGCTTTCTTTGCCAAATTCCTCCCACAGCGCGAGGCTTCTGGTCGAGATCGGCAATTCACGCGCATCGCGGTTCTGTTGGCGGCACCAACCCCAGTTGCGGCTGGATTGCTCCCCGCCGATGAGGCCTTTTTCCACCAGAGCGACCTTCAGTCCCCGCCGTGCGAGATAATAGGCTGCAAAGACACCGACGATGCCGCCACCGATAATGACGGCATCCGCGGAGTTGGGCAGTTCCGGCGAGGTCGTTATCTGTTGCAGCGGCGCGGGCATGGTCGAACTCCTTCTGTTGGTCCCAATTTACCGCACCTGACGTGTAAACGCTGCCAGACTGCGCCTCTCATCGGAATCTCCTGCCGTTCGGAAGCGTTTCTGCAACTCTTTATGCTGCACCAAAAAAATAACTCCACGTCGACAGATGTTGGCCATGTGGTAAGATTTCTTCAAAGGTGCCAGAATTTTATGCTGCATCGATAAAAGACATTAAGGGGTTCCGCAGATGATGAAGCTTGACCGAATCGACATCAAGATTCTCTACGAGTTGCAGAAGAACGGTCGTATCACCAATGTGGAGCTGGCGGAGCTCGTCAACCTCTCTCCAAGCCCCTGCCTGATGCGGGTCAAAAAGCTGCAGGCGGAGGGCTATATCGGTGGGTATTCCGCACAGATCAACGTGAACAAGCTCGGCCAGACGCTGACGGTGTTTACGGAAATCACGTTGAAGAATCATCGGCAGATCGATTTCGCCCGCTTCCTCGGCGTCGTGGAAAAGATCGACCAGGTCATCGAATGCCACCTGGTTTCCGGCGGCTACGACTATCTGCTGAAATTCGTGACGTCAGGCATTGTCGAGTACCAGTCGATCATGGAGCGGCTGACCGATATGGATGTCGGTATCGACAAATATTTCAGCTTCGTGGTGCTGAAATCCCCCATTGTCAAAACCCACATGCCGCTCACCAGCCTGTTTCCGCTTTGAGCTGGGCGGTGCGCGGCGGCCGCGCACCGGTGTCTCTGACCGGCACGTCCTGCTAGATAGGAGCTGTTCCCAGCATGGCGGTCGCGACGGCGAGCGCCCGAAACTATTCCGCGATCTCGGCGGCGCCCACCCAGCGCCCTTCGGCGAAGGATCGTGCCATGGCGTGAATGCTGCGCTCGATCTTCAGCCCTTCCTCGAAATCGATGATATGGGCCTTCTCGCCCTCGATCGCCGCGATCAGCTCCCGGCATTCGATCACCTTCAGGTCGTTGAAGCCGAGGCCGTGGCCGGGGGCGGGAATGAAACGGTCGTAGGGCTTGTGGTGAGGGGCAGTGAGGATGGTTCGGAACCCCTGTTCTTCCGGGCGTCCGTCGGTAGTGTAAAGCTGAAATTCGTTCATCCGTTCCTGATCGAACAGGATCGAGCCGGTAGAGCCATAAATCTGGATGGCGATGCGGCCCTTGCGGCCCCAGGCGGAACGGTTGGCAATGAGCACGGCGGAAATGCCGCCTTCAAGTTTCAGGAGAACGCTGGCAAGATCATGTGTCTCAACGGCGCGCTCGCCGCCGCCGGCAAGCGGGCGGGTCTCATAGGGCTTTACCATATCGGTGATGGCGCTTTGCGCGTGGCCGAACAGGGCGTAAAGCAGCGACAGCGGGTGGACGGCAAAATCGTCCAGCGCGCCATAACCGGAGGACGCCTCGCTCTTCCAGTAGAAGGGCTGGGTCGCATCGGCCATGAAGTCCTCGTCCATTTCGGCGCGGACGTGATAGACGTTGCCGATAGCGCCTTCGTCGATCAGGCGGCGGATGTGGCGGATGACGGGGTTCTGGATATAGTTGTAACCCATCGCCGCTGCCTTGCCGGATCGGCGGGCCGCATCGCGCATCTTCACCGCATCGGCAAAGGCAGGCGCCATCGGTTTTTCGCACCAGACATGCTTGCCGGCCTCAAGCGCGGCAATCGCCATCTCCGGATGGAAGGCGTTGGGCGTGGTGACCGAGATCACGTCGATTTCGGGATCGGCCAGCAGGTCGCGCCAGTTGCCTGTCGAGCGGACGAAACCAAATTCGGCGGCCTTCTTCGCCGCGAGCTCCGGATTGACCTCCGCAAGCGTCACCAGGCGGGGGCGTTCCACATCGCCGAAGACGCTCGTGACGTTATTCCACGCCAGCGCGTGGCACTTGCCCATGTAACCGGTGCCAATAAGGCCCACGCCAAGAGCGGCCATGGTATTCTCCTCCCAGAGATGTGATGATTGAATGCTTCAGGGATTATCGCGCTTGAAAATCCAGTCATGATCCGGGTGGTTCTTGAAGCGCCATTTGCGCATCGGCCCCGCCATCACGTTCAGATAATACATCTCGTAGCCATAGGGCGCGCCGCAGGGGTGATGGCCCTTGGGCACCAGTACGACATCGCCATCCGATACTGCCATGGTCTCGTCCAGCGAGCCGTCTTCGGTGAAGACGCGCTGGAAACCGAAACCCTGCGCCGGGTTGAGGCGGTGGTAATAAGTCTCTTCCAGATAGGTCATGTTGGGGTAGTTATCCTCGTCATGACGGTGCGGCGGATAGGAAGACCAGTTACCCGAGGGCGTGAAGACTTCCGTGACCAGCAGGCTGTCGGCCACATCGCGCTCTTCCATGGCGATTGGGAAGATGTAGCGCGTATTGGCGCCCTTGCCGCGCTCCGTCAGCTGCACACCGTCAGGCCCGATCTGCTGCGCCTCGCGGCTGCCCTTTTCGCCGGGTGCGGTGCAGACGCCGACGGTGCAATCGGTCGTGGCGGTCAGCGACCATTCGGAACCGGCGGGAACATAAATGCAATGCGGGGGCTTGCGCTCGAACACATTCATGCGGTCGCCGAGTTCACCGAAATCCTTACCGCCTGCGGAAATCGTCGCCTTGCCTTCGACCAATACGAGGATGACTTCCGTGTCGCCGGTGCTTTCCGCTGCCGTCTCGCCCGGCTTCAGTCGGTAGAGGCCGAAACCGACATAACCCCAATCCGCGCTTTGGGGCGTGATATCGTGCACCTTGCCGCTGGTCGCGACCGGCTTGCGCAGAAGTGAGGTCATGGTGGCGTTCCTTTTTGGTCAGTCGTTCGTCGGTTCTTGCCGTCTCGTCACCCCGGCCTTGAGCCGGGGGGAAGGCCGACGCGCGTCCGCGCGGCGGGGACAACTCTTTTCAGCCCAAGGACTTGGGCTGGCTGGATACCGGCTCAAGGCCGGCATGACGGGCGGGGTATGCCGCCCGTTATCGGTTCAGCTCAAGCAGCCTCAGCCTTATCCAGCCCCACTTCCCGCGCGAACGCCTTCAGCGATGTCAGCCCGAGGCTCTGATATTCGAATGGGTTGCGCACGTCAGGGTCCTGCTCGGCCTCGATCACCAGCCAGCCGCTATAACCATGCTCGGCCGCCACCTTCAGCACCGGTGGGAAATTCACGCCGCCTTCGCTGTCGCCGGGAACGGTGAACACGCCGCGGCGAACGCCTTCGAGGAAGGAGAGCCGCTCGTTGCGAACCTGATCGGCAATGATCGGGCGCACGTTCTTGGCATGGATATGGCCGACACGGCCCATGTATTTCTGCGCGACGCGAACAGGATCGCCGCCGCCGAAGAGGCAATGGCCGGTATCGAGCAGCAGATGCGTCTTCGGACCGGTATGCTTCATCAGGAGATCGATTTCCTCTTCGCTCTCGACCACCGTTCCCATGTGGTGGTGATAAACGAGGGTGATGCCCTGTTCTGCGGCAAAGGCGGCCAGTGCCTCGACACCGGCGCCAAACTTTGCCCAGTCTTCGGCCGCAAGGCGCGGACGGTCGACCAGCGCCTTGCCGTCATCGCCGTGAATGGCGTTGGAGGTTTCACAGACAATGATGACCTTCGAGCCCATGGCCTTCAGCAGGTCAAGCGCCGGCTGCATTGCTTTCTTTTCAGATTCGATATCGTCGGTCAGAAGGTTCAGCGAGTGCCAGCCCGAGACGAAGGAGAGGCCGCGCGGCGAAAGCACGCCCTTCAGGCCTTCCGGGTCGGTCGGGAATTTGTGCCCCTTTTCGATGCCGTCGAAACCGATCTTGGCGGTTTCATCAAGGCATTGCTCCAGGCTGATATGGGCGCCCAGCGTGCGGTCGTCGTCATTGGACCAGGCGATGGGGTTGGTGCCGTAACGGATCATCTTAACTTCTTTCTTTCAGGGCGTTTTCATAACGGGCGCGCGCATCGGTCACTTCCGGGCGCTCCGATGTCTCGGGAACGGCGACGTCCCACCAGTGGCCACCGGCCTGCGGTGTCGGGTAGGGGTCGGTATCGATAACGATGACGGTGGTGCGGGTCGAAGCGCGGGCCGCTGCCAGCGCATCCTCCAGCTCTGATATCGTCGATACTTTGCGCGCATCCGCGCCCATCGATGCCGCGTGCGCGGCAAAATCGATAGCGATAGGATTGACGTTGCTGTGGGCGTAGAGGTTGTTGAACTGCGCGCCGCCGGTGGCCATCTGCAGGCGGTTGATACAGCCGTAACCCCTGTTGTCGGTCATGACGAGCGTGATCTTCACGCCCATGGCGACCGATGTCGCAAGCTCGGAATTCATCATCATATAGGAGCCGTCGCCGACCATGACGATCACGTCGCGGTCTGGTTCCGCCATCTTGATGCCGAGGCCGCCGGCCACCTCGTAACCCATGCAGGAGAAGCCGTATTCCATGTGATAGGAAAGCGGCAGCTTGGATTTCCACAGCTGGTGCAACTCGCCCGGCATGGTGCCTGCCGCACACATGACGACGGTATTGTCGCGCGACTGGCGCTGCACCGCGCCGATGACCTGCATGTCGGTGGGCAGGCTGTTTGCGTGCTCCTCGCTCGGCGCCGCCGTATCGGCATCGGCCTTTTCGAACCATGCTGCCTTGAGGCTCGCGTCCGGCGCCGCAAAACGGTGGCTGCCGAGGGCTGCGGAGAGCTTTTCAAGCCCGATTTTGGCATCCGCCGTCAGGCTGATTGCATCGTGCTTGGCGCTGTCATAGGGCTGTACATTGAGCGCCAGGATTTTGCGGTTCGGGTTCTTGAACAGCGCCCAGGAGCCGGTGGTAAAATCCTGAAAACGGGTGCCGACACCAAAGACCAGATCGGCCTTTTCGCTGATGATATTGGCGCTTTCCGCACCGGTCACTCCGACCGGGCCGAAATTCAGATCGTGATCCCAGGCGAGCGCCGACTTGCCGGCCTGTGTTTCAACGACGGGGATGGAATGTGTTTCCGCAAAGCGCTTCAGCGTATCCGATGCGCCGGCGAAATGAACGCCGCCACCAGCAACGATGATGGGGTTCTTCGCGGCCTTCAGCGCTGCGACGGCCTCTTCGAATTCCACCACGTCGGGTTCGGGGCGGCGCTGGCGCCAGACCCGCTTTTCGAAGAAGCTTTCGGGATAGTCATAGGCTTCCGCCTGTACATCCTGGCAGAAGGCGAGCGTTACCGGGCCGCAATCGGCAGGGTCCGTCATGGTGCGCATGGCGCGGGGAAGGGCGGTCAGCAACTGCTCCGGCCGCATGATGCGGTCGAAATAGCGGCTAACCGGGCGGAAGCAATCATTCACCGTCATCGTGCCGTCGCCGAAATCTTCCAGCTGTTGCAGCACGGGGTCCGGCCCACGATTGGCGAAGACATCACCGGGGATGAGAAGAACGGGCAGGCGGTTGACATGCGCAAGCGCGGCCGCCGTTACCATGTTTGCCGCACCGGGGCCGATGGAGGAGGTGACCGCCATGGCGCGGCGGCGGCGCAGCTGCTTGGAGTAGGCAATGGCCGCATGGGCCATGGATTGCTCGTTCTGGCCGCGATAGGTCGGCAGCTCGTCCCTGATGCCATAGAGCGCTTCGCCGATCCCGGCGACATTGCCATGGCCGAAAATAGCCCACATGCCGGCAATATAGGTTTCGCCGTGTTCATTGATCTGTGCTGCCAGGTAACGAACCATGGCTTGCGCAGCCGTCAATCTGATTGTCTTCACGCTGCCTCTCCCTTTTTGGCGCGCGCCTCATCCCAGATACGGCACAGGCTGGTATAGCGCTGCGCCATATCCTTGACCGCTTCCTCGTCGGTCATCTTGCCGGAAAGCCAGCCGCGGGCGGCGTCGGCAAAAATCGTCCGGCCAACCGCGAAACCTTTGACCAGATCGAAGCCAGCCGCAAGGCGGAAGCTTTCTTCCAGTTCACTCTGCGGTGCGTCGAGACCAAGCACGACGATGCCCCGCACATAAGGGTCATTGCGATGCACGGCGTCGCAGGCATTCTTCCACGCCGCCGTGGTTTTCATCGGCTCCAGCTTCCACCAGTCGGGGTAAACGCCGATCTCGTAAAAGCGCTCGATGATGCGGGCGGCGGTGAGATCGTCGGTCGGGCCGACCTTGGAGGGAATGACCTCCAGCAGCATTTCCAGCCGGTTTCGACGCGCCGCTTCGAACAGCCGTATAACGGTTTCTTCCTGCGCGGCGCGCATCTCCTCGGTGTCGTCAGGGTGATAGAAACACAGAACCTTAACGACATTTTCAAGCGGCCATTCGGAGAGCCCGCCAAAATCCTTGCCGAGATCGGGTTCCAGCGTCAGCGGGCGCGAGCCCGGCCATTCTACCGGACGGCCGATCCAGAGACCGGAGCCGCTGGCCGCAAACAACGCGTCACGTCCAAGGCGTCCGTCGCAGAGAATGCCGTAACCCGGCTCGCCACCGGAAACTTTTTGCGCAGCCTGGAGGCAAAGCTTCTTGAAAGCGCCGATCTGCTCGTGCTTGACGCCAAGCTCGTCGGCGATCGCTTCCAGCTGCATGCGATGGTCGAAGGCGAAGACGCGCATGGTCTCCCAGTCGCCCTTGCGGTTGGTAGACCAGTGCACCTGCTCGAGCGCTTCGTCCTTGCGCAGCGCCTTGTTGCGAATGCCGGCCTTAAAGAAATATTGCAGCTCTTCCCAGCTTGGATAGGCAGGCGTGCAGCCATGCCGGGAGACGGCGAAGGCGCCGCAGGCATTGGCGTATTTCAGTGTTGTCGGCCAGTCTTCGCCGCGCAGCCAGCCGCGGAACAGTCCGGCCATGAAGCCGTCACCAGCACCCAGAACATTGAATACCTCGATCGGGAAACCTTCGCCCGTCTCGCCATCATCGAGGCTTGCGGGAATGTCGCCGGTGAAGACCGAAGCACCCATCGGGCCGCGCTTGCACACCAGCGTGGCATTCGAAACCTTGCGGACGGCATTCAGTGCGGTCAGCGTATCTGTCGAGCCGCCGGCAATGTGGAACTCCTCTTCCGTGCCGACGATCAGATCGAAGAGATGCAGGGTGGATTGCAGCTTGGCGGTGACCTTCTGCGATTCCACGAAACGGCTTTCGCCATCGCCATGGCCGGCCACACCCCAGAGATTGGGGCGGTAATCGATATCAAGCGCGGTCTTTGCACCATTTTCGCGGGCGAGTTTCAGCGCCTTCAGCACCGCAGCTTCCGTCTTCGGATGCGACAGATGTGTGCCGGTGGCGCAGACGCAGGCCGCCTCGGCAATAAAGGCGGGATCGATATCGTCTTCGCTCAGCGCCATGTCGGCACAGTTCTCACGATAGAAAATCAGCGGAAACTGGTTCTGGTCACGAATGCCGAGCAGCACCAGCGCCGTCAGGCGCTCCGGGTCGGTTTTCACGCCACGCACGTCCACGCCTTCGCGCACCAGCTGTTCGCGGATGAAGCGACCCATGTGCTCGTCGCCGACACGGGTAATGACGGCGCTGTTAAGGCCAAGCCGCGCAGCACCGGCTGCGATGTTGGTGGGAGAGCCGCCAATATATTTGGCAAAGGAGGCCATGTCCTCCAGACGGCCACCGACCTGCGAACCGTAAAGGTCAACAGACGAGCGCCCGATCGTGATAAGATCAAGTTTTTTCAAAAGGTTCCTCCTTAGCACCGCGCTTTGACGCAGTGTACCTCATGGTGCGGGCAGTTCTGGTCAGAGTGCCGCCAGCTGTCGCCCTTCCGCGTCGGCGAGCCTCCTCTGCTCGCGGATGCCGTTACGGAAAGGACGGTCGTGGAATGCCCGTTTCATAAATTTGGATCATAAATTCTATTTTTACCGTTTTCAATAAAAATATTCAGGCGGTTTTGCGTGCGCCTACAGCGACCGCCAGCGTGATGGCCAGACAGAGAGTGGCCGAAAGCGAGCGGAACGCCCCGAAATCGATCTCGGTGACGGTTAGCAGGGTCGCACCGGATTTTCGGAGTGGGTTAACGGCGGAATCGGAAAGCGCGACAACCGGAATGCCATTGGAGCGGGCGTTTTCAGCCAATTCCAGCGTTTCGGTGGAATAGGGAGAGAAGGTGATCGCTATCAGCGCGTCGTCCTGTGAGATGGCGCTGACGTTGCCTAGCCCGCCGACCGCGCTGTGCAGCACCGCCGGCACCTTCATCTTCTCGAAGGCGTATGCCAGATAGCTGGCGATGGGAAACGAGCGCCGCAAACCGATAATGTGAACGGTGCGTGCCTTGGCAAGCGCTGAAACCGCCTCATCCAGTTGCCGCGTATCCACCGATTTCAGCAGCATTTCGAGCGAAGAACGGCCAGCCTCCACGAATTCCGCCAGCAGACCGGAAGCACTCTCGTCGCCCTTTTCGCGCAGGTGATCGAGCCGGGTGGCATAATCCGGCCAGCCACCAACATAGGAATCACGGAAGAGCCGCTGCATTTCTGAAAAGCCGGAAAAACCGAGGATCTGGCAGAAGCGCATGAAGGCTGACGGCTGCACGCCGGCCCCCTCGGCCATTTCGGCAACGGTGGAGACAGCGATGCGGTCCTGATTGGAGGCGACATAGTCGGCACATTGCCGCAATCGTTTCGGAAGGCCCTCCGCAACCTGGAGCAATCGCTCCTCGAAAGCCTTCACCGAATCTGGCGCCTCGCTTGCCGTCATTGTTTTCCCTTTGCGACACGTAAAATTGCGGGCACTTTACCTTCGATGGAATTTTTATTCCATCGGGTTTTTAAACGGGTCGATCAGGATGCACAGGCGGTCGACAATGCGGAGGTACGACGGTAATTGCAGGATGGCGCAAGAAACGGGTGGAGGCCGATACGCTTTGATGGTTTTCTATAAAGCGTTAGGAGACATGCGATGAACGCCAACATTTCGCTGAACGAAGACATTACCCCCATTGGCTCCGATTATGAAACGGTGCGCGGGGTCATTGAGCTTTTGACGCTGGATTATCGCGAGCAACCTTCCCTCGATGCCATTGCCGCACGGCTCGGTCAGTCACCGACGCAGTTGCAGAAGACCTTTACCCGTTGGGCCGGCCTTTCGCCCAAGGCGTTCTTGCAGGCGGTCACGCTCGATCACGCCAAGAGACTGCTGCGTGAGGAAGATCTGCCGCTGCTGGAAACGTCCATCGAGGTCGGAATGTCCGGCCCCGGACGCCTCCACGATCTGTTTGTCACGCATGAAGCGATGTCGCCGGGCGAATGGAAGGCAAAAGGCGGCGGTCTGACGATCCGCTATGGGTTTCATACGTCGCCGTTCGGTCTTGCCCTTGTTATGGTGACCGACCGCGGGCTTGCCGGCTGTGCATTTGCCGATCCGGGGGAAGAGCGCGCCTGTTTTGAAGATATGGCGGGCCGCTGGCCGAATGCGCGTTATGTCGAGGATCGTGAAGCGACCGCCCCCTATGCAGCCCGTATTTTCGAGCCATCGCTCTGGTCGGCGGATCGGCCGTTGCGCGTGGTGCTGCTCGGCACGGATTTTCAGGTGCGCGTGTGGGAAAGCCTGCTGAAAATACCGATGGGTCGCGCCGTCACCTATTCCCATATCGCTTGCGATATCGGCCAACCAACCGCCTCCCGGGCCGTCGGCGCGGCGGTTGGCGCCAACCCGGTGTCTTTCGTCGTTCCCTGTCATCGCGCTGTCGGTAAAAGCGGGGCGCTGACGGGATACCACTGGGGCCTGACACGCAAACGGGCAATGCTGGGCTGGGAAACAGGCAAGGTGTGAGGCGGTGCTCGTCTTCGTTAGCCGATGAGAAGAGGCTCGATTAAAAAAAGTTCTGACCTCTTATTGTCAGCTTTCCAAACTTTTTTTCGATAACGCCTGAGTGCCCGCTTGCGCCCGCCGTCTCGCCCCCTATGTGAGACGGGCTGCGATGCGTAGCGCTCATCTCGCCGTCAAGGGGCGATGTGGGCTGGTCCTCCCAGGGAAAACGAAGATGCTTATCGAAAAACTCAACTGGCGTTACGCCACCAAGAAAATGGATCCTTCCAAGGCTGTGTCTGAAGACAAGGTCGAGCGTATTGTCGAGGCGGCGCGGCTGGCGCCCACCTCCAGCGGTCTTCAGCCATTTGAAGTCATCGTCGTCACCGATGCGGACGTGCGCGCCAAGATCCGCGAGATCGCCTGGAACCAGGCGCAGGTGACCGACGGTTCGCATCTGCTGGTGTTTGCGGCGTGGGATAATTACACCGAAGAGCGGATCAACCACATGTTCGATCTGGTCAACGAGGAACGCGGCATCAAGAATGAAGGCTGGGAAGCCTATCGCCAGATGCTGCTTAACACCTATCCGCAGCGCGACGAGCAGGTGAATTTCGAACATGCCGCCCGTCAGGCCTATATCGGCTTTGGCATGGCCGTGGCGCAGGCCGCCTTTGAGGGCGTGGACTCCACCCCGATGGAAGGCTTCGACCCGGCGAAGCTCGATGAAATCCTCGGCCTCCGTGAAAAGGGCCTGCGCTCCGTCACCATCCTGCCGCTCGGCTACCGCCAGCCGGAAGGCGACTGGCTGGTGAACCTGAAGAAGGTGCGCCGTCCAGTCGAAGAATTCGTCAGCCGCGTCTGATTTCTCCCAATCGCGAAAGCTAAAGCATTTCCAGGAAAGTGGAATCCGGTTTTCCGTCCGGAAATGTGGCACACAAAGAGCTGGAGCGTTTTTGCGCTTCGAAGAACGCAAAAAGCGCTCCAGACTGCCGCAGGGCCGCCTACTCGGCTTTGCGGTAGATTTTTCCTCTCTTTTCAGATAATTGAAAAAACATCCCTGTTAAAAGGTGGCGTGTGCGGGCAAGTATGCGTCATCGAATTGCCGATCCCCGGCATTTCTGAGTGAAAGCCTGACGAAATGACCCGGAAAATCAGCTGTCATCGAATGTGCCGCAAGGCTGCATGAAGAGAGCGGTTCAGCACCGCAACAGGATTTTTTGAGACCCGATCCGTCACGCATTCCCAGAGTTCACAATGACTTTCCCACCCAGCACGGCATCTACCGTGCGCCAAAAGCAAGCGGTCCCGGAAGGGGCGGCAAAGGAGCCGATGGTTACGTTTGAAGGCGTGACCAAGACCTTTGGCGGCGCCGACGGCAAGCCCGGCTTCGCGGCCCTTGCCGGTATCGATTACGCCGTGCCCAAAGGCTCCATCACCGGCATCATCGGCCGCTCGGGCGCGGGCAAATCCACGCTCATTCGCCTCGCCAACGGTCTTGAGAAGCCTTCGACCGGCCGCGTGGTCGTCGACGGCGTGGATGTCGCGGCGCTCGACGAAAAGAGCCTGCGCACGCTGCGCCGTTCCGTCGGCATGATCTTCCAGCATTTCAACCTTCTCTCCTCGCGAACCGCTTTCGATAATGTGGCCCTGCCGCTCGAAATCGCCGGCCTGGGTAAGAAGGAGATTGAAACCCGTGTCGCGCCGCTGCTTGATCTTGTCGGGCTTTCGGACAAGGCGAAACGGTATCCGGCGGAACTCTCCGGCGGCCAGAAGCAGCGTGTCGGCATTGCTCGTGCGCTCGCCACCCAGCCGAAGCTGCTCCTTTCCGACGAGGCGACCTCCGCGCTCGACCCGGAAACGACGCAGTCCATTCTCGAGTTGCTGAAGCGCATCAATGCCGAACTCGGTCTGACCGTGCTGCTCATCACGCACGAGATGGAGGTGGTGAAGACCATCGCGTCGCAGGTGGCCGTCATCGACAGGGGCCTGATCGTCGAGGAAGGCACCACCTTCGATATCTTCACCGCCCCGAAACACGAGACGACCCGCAGCCTGCTATCGTCGTCTGTCGGCGTGAAGCTGCCGCACTGGGTCACCTCAGGGCTGAAGCCTGAAGCCACGGAAGGAGATCGGGTTCTGGTTCGTCTGGTATTCTTCGGCGAGACAGCCTTCCAGCCGTTGACCGCCCGCCTCGTTGCCGAAATCGGCCCTGATGTGAACATCCTCGCCGGCACCATCGAGGAAATCTCCGGCGAGCCCTTCGGTTCGCTCGTCGTCTCCTATCCGGCCTCGGCTGAGGTTACAGCGCGCGCCGATCGTTTTTATGCTGAAACCGGTCTTCACACGGAGGTGCTCGGTTATGTCGCCTGATATGATCTTCAACCTTTTGCTGAAGGGCCTGCTGCAAACCCTGCATATGGTCGCTGTCGCCGGCATTGTTGGCTCCCTCATTGGCGTGCCAATGGGCGTTTTCCTCGCCACCAGCGGCAAGGGCGAACTGTTTCCAGCGCCCATGACCAACCGCATCCTCGGCCTCATCGTCAACGCGGCGCGCTCCACGCCCTTCATCATTCTTGTCGTGGCGATCATTCCCTTCACCCGGCTGGTGGCCGGCACGTCGATCGGCACCAGTGCCGCCATCGTGCCGCTGACGGTTGCGACCGTGCCCTTCATCGCGAGGCTGGTCGAAGCGGCGATCCGCGAGGTGGACAAGGGGCTGATCGAGGCCGCCCGCGCCATGGGCGCGACCCCGTTGCAGATCGTCACCAAGGTGCTGCTGGCTGAGGCCAAGCCCGGCATCACGCTCGCGCTCACGCTGACGCTGGTCAGCCTCATCGGTTATTCGGCCATGGTTGGCGCGGTCGGCGGCGGCGGGCTGGGCGATCTCGGCATCCGCTACGGTTACCAGCGCTTCATGCCAGACGTGATGTTGGCCGTGGTTCTGGTGCTGATCGTGCTGGTGCAGCTGGTGCAGAGCGCCGGCGACCGGTTGGCCCGCAGCTTCGACAAGCGCACACGCAAGAATTAACAGCCTTTATAATAACAACCCAAGGAGACACCCATGAAGAAACTCATCCTCGCGGCCTCGCTCGCCGCTCTCTTCACCGCTGGTCAGGCGCTGGCGGAGACGATCAAGATCGGCGTCACCCCCGCTGAACACGCGCAGATCATGGAGCAGGTGAAGAAGATTGCCGCCGCCAAGGGCCTCGACATCGATATCGTCGAATTCTCCGATTATGTCGTGCCGAACCAGGCGCTGAACGACGGCGAGCTGCAGGCGAACTCCTTCCAGCACCAGCCTTACCTCGACAACCAGATCGCTGACCGCAAATTCGATCTCGTCAGCGTCGGCACCACCATCACCACTCCGATGGGCGTTTATTCGAAGAAGGTGAAGAGCCTTGACGAGCTGAAGGATGGCGCGACGGTCGGTATTCCGAACGATCCGACCAATGGCGGCCGCGCCCTTTTGGTTCTTGCTTCCAAGGGTGTTATCAAGGTCAAGGAAGAAGCCGGCCTGAAGGTCACCCCTGCCGACATCACCGAAAACCCGAAGAACATTCAGATCGTTGAGCTCGACGCTGCCCAGCTGCCGCGCTCGCTTGACGATACTGACGCTTCGGTCATCAACACCAACTACGCCACGGCTGCCGGCCTAAACCCGAAAAAAGATTCCATCGCCATCGAAAGCGAAAAGTCTCCTTATGCGAATGTCATCGCTGTTCGTGCACAGGATAAGGACAAGCCTTGGGTAAAAACGTTGGTCGAATCCTACCAGAGCCCGGAAGTGAAGGCTTTCATCCTGGAAAAATATAACGGCACGGTCATCCCGTCCTGGTAAGAAACTTCGATTCTGACCGTTTGTTAGCCTCTCCCGTTCGCGGGGGAGGTTTTTTGTTTAATGCCAGCGGAAAACAGGTTTCCATGAAAAAAACCGATGCATTTGGCGGAATGGTTTTTCACGTTTCCCGCCGTAGTACGGGTTCGTACCCTTTGTTTTTTGGGTTCGCGCGGCGGCGTGGTTTAACGGCTTTTGAATGTTTCCTTCGCAAAATGATGCTTTCGAAGGGGGCTTTATGCGCATTGCGCCGCGCAATATTGGGGATTATCTGCCTGTCGGCCGCAGAACTGCGGTCGGCGTTGTGCTGTCCACTTTCGCGCTCGTGCTTCTCATCGTCACTGCGCTCGTTCTCTCCGCCCTCAGTCAGGTCCGGGAGAAGACAAATCTGCTCGATAATGCCCGTTCCCGTGAGACGACGGCGGGCGCTCTCGTGACATTTCGTGAGCAACTTGGCGCAACCCTGAACGACTACGCCGCCTGGGACGATGCCGCCGACAATATTTATGCGGCCGATCGCTACGACTGGGTGTCGAGCAATTATGGTGACGCGACCGTCAATAACGATCTTTTCGATACAGCCATCGTCATCGACGAGGGTGGCAGGGCTCGCATGGCCTACCAGAACGGTAAGCCGGTGGCGTGGACCTATGATACATATTTCTCCGGTGGGCTGACGGAGATGATAGCGGCTGCCCGGATCATGCCTGCCGGCATGAACGCACAGATGACGGGCTTCGTCAAAACCCAGGACGGTATCGCCGCAGCCGGGGTCGCTCTCATACGGTTGAAGTCGGGGACATTGCCATCGGTGGTGTCGGAGCGTCGTTATCTGATTTTCGCCCGTCATCTCAAACAGGCTACGGTGGACAAGCTTGCTCGAAACTACGTGATCGAGGGGCTGGAACTCAGGTACGGAGAGGAACCTACCGCCAATCACGTCGATATCGTCAATCCCATGGGGCAGGTACTGGCGAATCTCGTCTGGCGCTCACATCTCCCGGGAGACGTCAGTTTTCATGAGGCGCGGCCAGTCGTGTTTACGGCGCTTGGCATCGCGGGCACATTCTTTCTCGTGCTTCTTCTCATCGGTTCGGCCACGCTCGATCGGCTGAAGGCCGATGAAGCAGCGGCGCGGGAAGAGGCGCTGCGCGATCGGTTGAGCGGGCTCGAAAACCGTGCGGGCCTCTTTGCGCGGGTGAACCGCATGGTGGGTAAGGCCCGCCAGGACAGGACCGATATCAAGCTGCTTTATCTCGATCTCGATGGTTTCAAGGAAATCAACGACGCCTACGGTCATGCCGCCGGCGATCGGCTGATCAAGGGCGTGGCGGCGGCGCTGAAGGTGCTGGTGCCGGAAGGGGCCGTTCTCGCGCGGCTCGGCGGTGACGAATTCGCAATCGCCATCCAGGGCACCGATGTCTGGACCGAGGGCCGCAAACTGTGTCTGGCGCTTCTCGAACTGTTCACGGAACCCTTCAGCATCGGGGACCGTGTGGCAAGCATCGGCTGCAGCATTGGAACGTCGATCTCCCGCGCCGGAGATATCAACGGCGAAGAGTTGCTGCGGCGCGCGGACATGGCCATGTATCAGGCCAAGGAGAGCGGGCGGGGCCGTTATGTTTCCTATGAGTTGAAGATGGATGCGCTGCGTGAGGAGAAACTGCAGCTCGAGGCCGATCTTCGCGCCGCAATCCTCAACGACGAGATCAAGGTCGTCTATCAGCCTGTCGTGAATGCTGCCACACGCCACATAACCGGGGTAGAGGCGCTTGCCCGCTGGCAGCGACCTGGTCACGGCTTTGTGCCGCCCGATATCTTCATCGCTGCCGCCGAAAGCAGCGGTCTGATAGACCGGCTGGGCCTTCTCGTCCTGCACAAGGCCTGCGAGACGGCAAGGCAATGGCCGTCCATCAAATTGTCGGTGAATATTTCTCCCGTCCAGTTCCGCAATCCTGCTTTTTCAAGGCATGTGGCGGATATTCTCGAGGAGACCCAAACACCACCCGAAAGGCTGCGGCTCGAAATGACGGAAGGCTACTTCATTCAGCATCCGGAACGTGCGAGCGCAGCCATCGAAAAGCTGAAGCAGCTCGGCCTGCACATTGCGCTCGACGATTTTGGTGCGGGCTTTGCGAGCGTCGGATATCTCCGCCGCTTCGGTTTCGACCGCATGAAGATCGACCGGTCGCTCGTCATGGCGCTCGAGCAGGGGGGCAAATCACTGGAAATGCTCCAGGCCACCGTGGCGCTCGCAAAGTCGCTCGATATTCCGGTCACTGCCGAAGGCGTGGAAACCGAAGAACAGGCGGCGATCCTGCATCTGTGCGGCTGCGATGAATTGCAGGGTTACCTGTTCTCGAAACCGGTTGCGGCGGAAGAGATCGCGGCCCTCCTGGACGGGCAGGATACGCCGCTTTTTGCGTTGCGGGCAGGCGCGTGAGGCTGTTACTTCCACCCATTCTTGATCACCTGAAGGTGCGGCCCATTTCTTCTCCCCGTCGGGGAGAAGGTTGCCCGAAGGGTCGGATGAGGGGGCACGTTGCCGGATTTCGGAGAGCTTGCCCCCTCATCCCGCTGCCGCGGACCTCTCCCCGGCGGGGAGAAGAAACACACGGCACCCGCTCAAACAAACCCCAACTGTTATGCAGTCCGATAGCCGCCCGGGCTTAGCGCCCCAGATGTCGCTCGCCGCGCTTCTTCGCCAGATCGATCTGCTGCTGCCGGTCGCGGAACCGCTGGCGGTCGTCTTCGCTTCGCTCGTCGTAACAGCTCGGGCAGGACACGCCTTCCTCGAATTTCGGTGACAGGCGCACTTCCGGCGTGATCGGGTTGCGGCAGGCGTGGCAGAGCTGGTGATCGCCTTCGGCAAGGCCGTGGACGACGGAGACGCGCTCATCGAAGACGAAGCAGGCGCCTTCCCAGAGACTTTCTTCTTCCGGCACTTCTTCCAGATATTTCAGGATGCCGCCCTTGAGGTGATAGACCTCATCGAAACCCTGTTCCTTCATGAAGGCGGTGGCCTTTTCGCATCGGATGCCGCCGGTGCAATACATGGCGATTTTCGGCTTGTTGTGCAGGCCGGGATTGTTTTTCACCCAATCGGGAAACTCGCGGAATGTTTTCGTCTTCGGATCGACTGCCCCCTTGAAGACGCCGATGGCGGTCTCATAATCATTGCGGGTGTCGATGACGATGGTATCTGGGTCGGAGATCAGCTCATTCCAGTCGCGGGGGTCGACATAGGTGCCGACGATGCGGTTCGGATCGATGTCAGGCACGCCCATCGTCACGATCTCTTTCTTGAGCTTCACCTTCAGGCGCACGAAAGGCATGTGCGAAGCGCGGCTTTCCTTGTGCTCCAAAGCCGTGAATTCCGGTTGAGCGCGCAGGTAGGAGAGCACGGCGTGAACGCCGGCGTCAGGCCCGGCAATCGTGCCGTTGATGCCCTCCGCGGCCAAGAGTAGCGTCCCCTTGACGCCGTTCACCTGGCAAAGTGAAAGCAAGGGATCGCGCAGGCTCTCGAACCGCGGCAGGCGGGCGAAATGATAAAGCGCGGCCACAAGGAAATCGCCAGAGGCTTCCGGGCGGGGGAGAATGGTCGTGTCGGTCATGGGCGCTGAAATACAGCGGCGGCGGCTGCAAAGCAATATTTATCAGCGGGGAGCGGTATTTTGAAAATCGTCAAATATCCGAGATAGACGGGCGATTGGCAGGCGGCCCATGCCTCAAGCCCGAGATGGCAAAACCTCTCGTCCGTCATCCTTGGGCTTGTCCCAAGGATCTAATCACATCGCATAAACCGACACGTTGCAGATCCTCGGGACAAGCCCGAGGATGACGCCGAATGTGGTCTACGCTCTTTCCCCAACATCACCGTCTTCGGCCTACTTGGCCGCCTGCCGCCACAACAGCCCGACGATGCGACCCTCCTTGCGGGCGAGTCCAGAAAACACCTCGTCGGCCAGTTCAAGGGCTTCGGCTCGCAGTGCCTGCTGCCTTTCGATGATCGCGTCGAGAAGCAGCGCCAGCCGTTCACCATTGCCGAAGCGATCCGGTTCGCGGTCTGCAACAGCGGCGAGAACCGAGAGGTCGTGCTCGTGGCCGAGAATTGAGACAAGCCGCTTGGCATCGGCCCGTTTGGCACGCATGGCGGATGGCCAGAGTGATCGCATCAAGCCCAGATGCATCCCATAGGCTTGAGAAGCCTTGCGCAGATCATGGAAATGCTCAACGCCGGCCTGTTCGTGGCAATGGGCGAGGGCTTTTCTTGCTTTTTTGCCCTGTTTGGACCATTCGGTTCTCACCAGTCGTGTGGTCGCTTTCAACTCATCGGGCAGCGACACAGCACCCAGTTTTTTGCGCGCCTCTTTGCAGGCGTCAACGGCGGCGGACATTGCGTCGCCGAGACGGCACTCCTGTTTTAAAATGTCATCGCGGCGGATACGCAGCATGGCAGTGATCGAGCGCAGCGCGTCACCCTGTGCATCAGAGCGCGCGAAAGTCTCGAGATATTCCGCCGTCTCGACAAGTGCGGTTGCGTCCCGCGCGACGGCGAAAGAGCGAGCGATATCACGAATACGGGCGTTTTCCTCGCGCACGAAGCCCGGCGCGGCGCTGCGGAGGAGGCGGTAGAGCGCCCGCAATCGCTTGAAACGTTTGCGAGCCTCGTGTACCGCCGCATGTGATCCAGCCGCATTGTCTCCAAGTATTGCGATCGCATCACCGATCAACGCCAGCCCCAAACGGCGGACTTCTTCGCTGAACGGTTTTTTAGGATCAATTCTGAATGACATCCGTCAGGTCTCCCTGCGGATCCATGGCGAGCGACTGGTTGGAAAAGCGACGGTCTCCGGTGACTTCCCTGCCTAACCATGCCGGTAAATCAGGATCCGCATTCTCATCGTGCATCTCCACCTCAGCGACGACCAATCCCTCATACTGGCCTTCAAACACGTCGATTTCCCAGGTGAAGCCGCAATGCTCCACCGTGTGGCGCGTCTTTTCTATCACCACACCGGGGGCGCTGTGCATGAGTTCTTCGGCGTCTTCGAGGGGAATGGCATACTCATATTCGTCGCGCACGAGAGCGCTGGCACCAATCTTGACGGTTAGTGTGGCGTCGCGCCGGTCGACGATCCTGACCCGGACCGAGCGGTCTTCCATCGAGGCGACATATGCCTGCCGGAAAGCCATGCTACGCGTGACCTGCTTGCGCCATTCGCCACCCGCGACAAGAAACTTCCGTTCGATTTCCTTGGCCATGCTCTCTCCGCAAACTGGTGCGTCAGGTTATCGTAATTTCGGACTGCCATGAAGCGAATTGGTTGAGGTCGCGGGCAAAAATGCGATGGTCGCGCCTCGACATGACAGCCGTGGCAGGCTAATCGATAAACAGAATTTCAATCGTTTCAATCCCTCAAGGAGGCTTGTCTTGGCCCAGGATTCCGAAAAACTTCTCTCCATTCTCAAGCTCCAGCCGGTTGTTCCGGTGCTGATCGTGGATGATGCCGCTTCCGCCGTGCCTTTGGCGCGCGCTTTGGTCGCAGGCGGACTGAAGGCAATTGAAATCACCATGCGCACGCCTGCGGCACTCGATGCCATCCGCGCCGTTGCTGCGGAAGTCGAAGGCGCTAATGTCGGTGCTGGCACCATTCTCAATGCGAAAGATTTTGAAGCGGCCGCCGAAGCAGGCTCCACCTTCATTGTCAGCCCCGGCATCAATAAAAGCGTGCTGGATGCCGCGCGCGGCTCCAAGGTGCCGCTGCTTCCGGGGGCTGCCACCGCCAGCGAAGTCATGGCGCTGCGCGACGAAGGCTACAAGGTGCTGAAGTTTTTCCCGGCCGAACAGGCTGGCGGCGCACCTTACCTCAAGGCGCTGTCTTCGCCGCTCGCCGGTACCGTCTTCTGCCCGACCGGCAGCGTGTCGCTGAAGAATGCCAATGATTATCTGGCGCTTCCCAACGTCGTCTGCGTCGGCGGTTCCTGGGTTGCCCCGCGCGAACTGGTGGCAACCGGCGACTGGGCGGGCATCACCAAGCTTGCCGCCGAAGCGGCTGCGCTGCGCGGCTGATTTGTCTCCTGTCAAACCCGTTCACGAAGGCGTGAGCGGGTTTGACATTTGTATTCGGCCCACGGCTTCCTATCTCCCCAGTAGATTTGACCTCTACAGGAGATTTTGATGTTCGACGCCAAGAAGCTTCTTGAACAATTCCTCGGCTCCCAGGTGCCGGGCCTTTCGGGAAGCGTCCGTGACAGAGCCGGGCAGGCCGCCGAAATCGCAAAAAATAATCCGATGAAGGCCGGCGCGCTCGCCGCCGCCATTCTCGGCACCAAGACCGGCCGCAAGTTGGCCGGCAATGTCGCCACCATCGGCGGCGTTGCCGCCATCGCCGGCCTCGGTTATCTCGCTTACAAAAATTACAAGTCCGGCCAGGCGCCTGAAGTTGCGCCGAAACCCGAGCCGGAGCTTCTCGCCCCGCCGGCCGATTCCGCCTTCCACCCGCAATCGCCGGCTCTTTCCAATGACTTTGCTCTGAAGCTCATCCAGGCGATGATCGCCGCCGCCAAGGCGGACGGTCATATCGATGAGAAGGAGCGCGCCAATATCATGGACAAGGTGCAGGTTTCAGGTCTCGATACGGAAGCCGAGCGTTTCCTCGAAAAGGAACTGGCCGATCCGCTCGACATCGACGCGCTGGTGGCCGCTGCCCGCACGGAAGAGCAGAAGGTGGAGCTTTACACCGCCTCGCGGCTGGCCATCGAGGCGGATACGCGGGCGGAGCGGGGCTATCTCGATCTTCTTGCCGGGCGGCTTGGATTGCCGGATGCGCTGGTGGATCACATCGAGGCGACTGTGGTGGCTGCGAAGGTTTGAGGTAGGCCTCGGCGGGCGCGGTTCAATCCGCTCTGCCCCGCCGGGCATCTCCCCTTCAAGGGGGGGGGAGATCGACAAGCGGCTATGTCTTACGCTCTCTCAGCGTTTATGGATGAAGTGGTGGTAGCGCCTCCTGCTGATCTCCCCCTTGAGGGGGAGATGCCTGGCAGGGCAAAGGGGGGGTGATCCACACCCACCAAGCGGACAAGTCCGCACCCACATCCCTGTTGTCATCCCGCCCTGCTTGCCCTAATCCTTCTCCCAGAAAAATGGGGAAGAGAATGCGCGATCTGAGTGATTTTAAGGGATGTCCGGCACCGCAGCCGGTGGTGCTGACGGGTCGTTACGTCACGGCTGAGCCGTTCGATCGCGAAAAACACCTCACAAGGCTCTGGGACGCCCTTGGCGGCGAGGGCGTGAATGCGCTGCTCAGATATTTCCCGCAAAGCGCCTTTCCCGATGCCGATGCCTTTGGTGACTGGCTTGTCGGCTCGGGCGAAAAACTTAACTGGGTCACGCTGATCTTCGTTGAAAACACCACCGGCGAAGTTGTCGGCATGGCGAGCTACATGCGGCCCGATCCCGCCAACGGCGTGGTCGAGGTCGGCTCCGTCGCCCATGGCGCGAAGATGAAGCGCTCGCCACTTGCCACCGAGGCGCATTACCTGATGGCGAAACATGTGTTCGAGGATCTCGCGTATCGCCGTTACGAGTGGAAATGCCACAACGAAAACGAGCCCTCGAAGACAACCGCGAAACGGTATGGCTTCACCTTCGAGGGCGTTTTCCGCCAGCACATGGTTGCGAAGGGCCAGAACCGCGATACCGCATGGTTTTCGATGATCGACGGCGAATGGCCGCTGATCGCCAGGGCCTTCGAAGCCTGGCTTTCGCCTGACAATTTTGGGGCCGATGGCAAACAGAAACGCAAGCTTGAGGATATTCGCGCGGAGCTTGCCAATGCCTGATACGCCGACATCTGAGAAAAAGGACAGGTCGCCGGCCATTGCCGCCGCCCTCATCATCGTCGGTTTCGGGATCGTGTTCTTCGTCATGCCGAAGATCATGCTCTGGCTGGGCGACTATTCGCCCTGGCTCGCCGCTGCCTTCGGCGCGGTTGCCGTGCTGTGTTTCTTCCTGTTGTTCTGGCTGCGGGCGCGCTATCAGCGCCGCCGCGATCATCAGAGCTGAAGCGACGCGCCGAGCAGCAATAGTCCCATGATCAGCACGAAGAGCGCCCCGGCGATTTCAATCGCGTGGCTGATGCCGGCCGCCTTGCGGCTGCCGGGGCCGGCGAAGCGCACGGCGAGGCCCTTGGCCGAGACAGCCATGATGGCGAGAGCCGATACCGTGATGGCGGTGCCGAGCGACATGGCGAGCACGGAAAGCACGCCGCCGAGATAAAGCCCGTTCAGAAGCGCAAAGCTCATGACGATGATCGCACCCGAGCAGGGCCTGAGCCCCACGGCGATGATGGCCGACCATGCCTCGTGCAGGCTGAAATTCTTGCTCTTCAACAGCATGGGATCAGGCGCATGAGATTTCCCGCAGGCGCTGCAGAGATCACCCGTGCCGTTATGGTCGTGATCTGCAAATACGGGCTTGCCCTGAAACCGCAGTCCCGTGCCCATGCCGGTGCTTCTGGCGGCAGGTGACTCGCCCGCCGTAGCAAAGACTGGCACCGGTTCGCGTCGGATGCGCAACGACCAGAGTTTTCGCACCAGGAGCCAGGCGCCGAACAGCGCCACCATGGCAAAGCTGGCGATCTCCATCGCCTGCGTCGCCTTGGTCATGGTGATGGAGGTGCCGCGCAGCACCAGCCAGGCAGCACCAACAAGGCCGATGGCCATCAAGCCCTGAATAAGCGCCGAGACGAAAGAAATGAGGATGCCGCGTTTCAGCTGCGTTTCATTGGCGATCATATAGGACGAAATGACCGCCTTGCCGTGGCCGGGGCCGGCGGCATGGAAAACGCCATAAGCAAAGGAAAGGCCGATCAGCGAGCCGAGCGCCCAGCCATCCTCGCGCATTGCCTTCAGCGCACCGGTCAGCGCCCGGTAAAACATCTGCTGGTGTACATTGATCCATTGCATCAGCGGCGCAAATGGCCCGCCGACGGAGAAGGAAGGCTCGGCCGAGCCGATGCCGAGCGGCGACTGCGCGTGGGCAGCGCTCGCCACGGCAACGAGGCCGATGGCAACGGCGGCGAGGCTTGCCCTGCGGCTCAGCATGATATCTCCAGCCGGGTTGCGAAGAGCTTGGTCATGTCGGTGCCCGTCGGATCGTTGAAGAAGGCGTCGGTCAGCGAACTCTGGTTCTGCGAGATCACTTCGTCGGGGTCAGGGCGAACGATATGGTGCTTGCAGGCATTCAGATCCTTGCCCTGTGTGGCGATATCGCTGTCCTTGGCGAAATCGATCGCCGTATACATGGTCGGATCCCAGGCGCCGAAACTGAGCTTGCCCTTGACGGCAAGCGGTTTCACTGGCTTCACCGAGAAGAACATCAGGATCTGCTGGTCCTTGTAGTCGACATGAATGGTATCGGGCTTGGAAAACTCAACCGGTTTCCCGTTGTCGGTGATGAAGGTGTAATAGGAATATTCGGCAAGTGATTCCTTGACCGTATTGCCGATCTCGGCCAGCTCGTCCTTGTCCAGCTTCAGGTCGCTGTTCTTGTCGTAATCCATCACCACGCTTGCGGAGAACATCTCGTCAAAACGCCAGATATTGCGTACTTCCTGAACGGTGCCATTCGGCCCCTCGACGATTTCCATGCGGGCTTCCGCAAAGATGTGCGGATGCGCCGAAGCCGCAACGGGAATGGAGGTCAGCCCAGCCGCAAGAAGCAATAGTCGTCTTTTCATTATACGGTCTGTCCTGACGTCGAATCTCGGAGGCCCGACTCTAGCAGAAATTGGGACCGAATTTCGACCTGATGCCACGCGGGCGTGCTGGGGAACGTCAGAGTGCGGGTTAACCGCGATGTGATACCGGAGCTTTCGCAACCAGGGTGGGTTATCGCGCCCGCCATGTGGCAGGCGGCTGAATACCAGTTTTGGGTGAAGCGCCGCAACCACCTCCAGGCGATCGCATAAATTCTAACTTATATTTTGGGATACGGCTGGCATTAACAGGAATACGGCCAGTGGAGCGTCTCTACAGTAGCGCTTTACGGGATTTAACCATGATGTGCTTCAATCTGTGGGTGCGTAAAACCCCGTCACAGTTCTGCGTTCCCGGTCGCGAAAATCGCGATCCGCAGGTGAGCGGGGGTTATTTTCAAGGAGCTATCGCATGTTGAAACAATCATTTTTCGCGTTCGCCATGTTAGGCGTTTCCTACGGTCTGGCTGCAGCCGCAGACGCGGTCAGCGACATTCCGTCCGCACCTGTTGTCAACGACGTTGCGCCCGCCTTTTCCTGGGATGGTGTTTATCTCGGCGCGTCTGCGGGCTACGGCCAGAACCGGGTCAAGTCGACAACTTTTGGTGTCACCACGAAGCACGACTTTGACGGCGGTCGTTTTTCTGGCTTCGTGGGCTACAATTCTGAAGTTGCTCCTTCCGTGATTCTCGGCGTCGAGGGTGATCTCGGCTACGCCTGGGGCGACAAAACCATCGTCACCAGCGAGGTCTCGTCAGGTCTGAACGGTTCTGCGCGTCTGCGCGCCGGATACGCGATCGACCGGGCGCTGATCTATACCGCCGCTGGATACGCGGCAACTGACAGTGAAGTCAAAGCGCCGTTTGGCGCAGACAGCAAGGTATTGCACGGCTGGACGGTTGGTGCAGGTGTGGACTACGCGTTCACCAACAACCTGTTTGGACGTGTGGAATATCGTTACAACGACTTCGGCAAGGAAACCTACCATACCGGCCCAATCACTTCGACCGGTGACGTCTCTGAACACGTCGTCAAGGTTGGCCTTGGCGTCAAGTTCTGAAGGTCTATCCCTGGAAAGAGGGCGTCGCAACGCTGCGACGCCTACGTCGTCGGTCAGTTCTACGGCACCTATTCGCAGGATCGCGATGAGAACCGACCGCAATAATGTCAGCCTGTCGCGATGGCTCCAGCCGCGGTCGCGGCCATGAGTTCCGTCATTTCGGCATATCCAATCCCGGCTGTTGACTGATCGCCGTTTTTCGAAATGAGCGGTTGCCCGGTTAGCTCGTGTGAGCTATTGAAAATCGTGTGTGTCCACGTAGCTCAGCAGGATAGAGCACAGGATTCCTTAATTGGGGGTTGTACTGGGAAACCTATACAATCAAACTGCTCAAAGTCGGGGAACGCTTCGCTGGGCTTCCAGCATGCCAATCCCGAGCCAAGCCCCGGAGAAATTCGGGGAAGTGTGTAGAGACTGGACGGGCAGCACCTAACGGCATCAGTGCCTATGGTGAAGGGACAGTCCAGACCACGAACGCGTAAGCGGCGGCGAAAGCCGAAGTGGTATGAATCCTGGGGTCGGAGGTTCGAATCCTCTCGTGGACACCATTTTCCTGCGCGTGTCTTTTGAGACTGATAGACGGTGTGCGTTTCTCGAAAAAAGAAGGGCCGCAGCGCGGCCCTTTAGGCGGGGAGAAAAGGGGGATCAGGCGAGTCCGCCGATGTGGAAAGCCTTTGTTTCCAGATATTCCTCAATGCCAACCTGTGCGCCTTCGCGGCCAAGCCCGGATTGTTTGACGCCGCCGAACGGGGCGACTTCGGTGGAGATGAGGCCGGTATTTAGGCCAACCATGCCGAATTCCAGGGCTTCACCCACGCGCCAGGCGCGCTTGAGGCTTTCAGTGTAGAAATAGGCGGCGAGGCCGAACGGCGTACCGTTGGCGATGGCGAGCGCTTCCTCTTCCGTCTCGAAGCGGAAAAGCGGTGCGACGGGCCCGAATGTCTCTTCGCTGGCCAGTTGCATTGCCGTGGTAGCGCCCGTCAGGACCACGGGTGCGGTATATTGCGGGCCTTCCGGCAGTTCGCGCGGCTTGGTGATGATTGTCGCGCCCTTTGATACGGCGTCGTCAACATGCGCACGGATTTTAGCGATGGCCGGTTCGTTGATCATCGGCCCGATGGAGACGCCTGCCTCGGTTCCAGGGCCGACCCGCATCGCATCGACGCGATCGGCTAGCTTTTTCGCAAAGGTGTCATACACGCCGGATTGGATAAGAAGGCGGTTGGCACAAACACAGGTCTGGCCGCCATTGCGGAACTTCGAGAGGAGCGCGCCCTCAACCGCAAGATCGAGATCGGCGTCGTCAAACACGATGAAGGGCGCATTGCCGCCGAGTTCCAGCGACAGGCGCTTGATGCTGTCGGCGGCACCGCGCATCAAAAGCGAGCCAACGCGGGTGGAACCGGTGAAGGAAATTTTCCGAACCGTCTCGTTGGCCATGATTTCATTGCCGATATCTGTCGGCATGCCGGTGACAATGTTGATGACCCCTGCCGGGATGCCGGCCCGCTCTGCGAGAACGCCAAGCGCCAGCGCCGAATAGGGGGTGAATTCCGAGGGCTTGATAACCACGGTGCAGCCGGCTGCAAGTGCGGGCGCGACCTTGCGAGTGATCATGGCATTCGGGAAATTCCACGGCGTGATGATGCCGCAGACACCGACAGGTTCTTTCAGGATAACGATGCGCCTGTCGGGCGTAGGTGAGGGAATGGTGCCGCCGCCGATGCGCCGCGCCTCTTCCGCAAACCATTTGACGAAGGATGCGCCGTAGCGGATTTCGCCCTTGGCTTCGTCAAGGGGTTTGCCCTGTTCGGTGGTCAGGATCAGTGCGAGATCGTCGATATTCTCGATCATCAGCGCAAACCATCTTTCAAGCAGCGCCGCACGCTCCGCGTGGGTTTTCTTTTTCCAGGGCGCAAAGGCGGCATTGGCGGCCTCGATGGCCGCGCGCGTTTCCGTGCCGTCCATGGCAGGCACGGTGCCGATCACCGCCTGCGTCGCCGGATCGATGACGTCCACCGCCTTGTCCGACGCCGCCGCTTTCCATGCGCCGCCGATGAAGCCAGTCTGGCGAAAGAGTTCCTTGTCCTTCAAGCCCTGCATCATAAGTCTCCGAAATCAGTCGAGTGCCGCGACAACCGCGGCGGTGATGGTGTCCGTCTTGTCCTTGCCCGGCACCGTGCCGATGCCGCGACCAGTCGCCGTTTCCAGCGCCGTCATGATCTTTGCTGCCGCATCCTTTTCGCCAAGATGCTCCAGCATCATCGCTCCGGACCAGATGGCGGCGATGGGGTTGGCGATGCCGAGATGGGCGATGTCAGGCGCGGAGCCATGTACCGGCTCGAACATCGAGGGCGCGCTGCGGTCGGGATTGATATTGGCGGAAGCGGCAAAACCGAGGCCGCCCTGAATGGCCGCGCCGAGATCGGTCAGAATGTCGCCGAAGAGGTTGGAAGCGACGACGACATCGAGGCTTTCCGGCGCCATGACCATGCGCGCCGCCATGGCGTCGATGTGGTAGCTGGTCACCTCGACACTAGGATATTCGACTGCGAGCTTGTGGGTCACCTCGTCCCAGAACACCATCGAATATTTCTGGGCGTTCGACTTGGTGATGGAGGCGAGCTTGCCGCGGCGCTTTTGCGCCTGTTCGAAACCGAAGCGCAGGATGCGTTCCACACCCTTGCGGGTGAATATCGATGTTTCGACAGCCACCTCGTCCTCCGTGCCCTGATGCACGCGGCCACCGGCGCCGGAATATTCACCTTCCGTGTTTTCGCGAATGCAGAGAATATCGAAGCCATCGGCTTTCAAGGGCCCTTGCACGCCTGATAGTAGCCGGTGCGGACGGATATTGGCATATTGCACGAAAGCCTTGCGGATCGGCAGCAGCAGACCGTGCAGCGACACAGAGTCAGGCACTTCCGCCGGCCAGCCCACTGCGCCGAGCATGATGGCGTCGAAGCCGCGCAGCGTTTCGATGCCGTCCTTCGGCATCATCGCCCCGGTTTCCTTGTAGAAGGCGCAGGACCAGGGAAATTCCGTGCCCTCGAGCGCAAAACCGGACGACTTGGCTGCGGCGTTCAGTACCTGCCATGCGGCATCAGTGACGCTTTTGCCGATGCCGTCCCCGGGAATGAGTGCGATGCGATGCGTTTTCAAGAGAATTCCCCTGTTACAGTCCGATGAGGACGCTTTTGCTCTTACGGTTGGCGAGATAGGCCTCGCGCCCAAGATCCTTGCCGATGCCGGAACGCTTGTACCCGCCCGTCGGCAAAATATGGTCGCGCGACCGGCCATACCGGTTGACCCAGATCGTGCCCGCCTGAATGGCGCGTGAGAAGCGCATCACACGCGAGACGTCGCGGCTGAAAAGACCAGCGGCCAGACCGTAGGTCGGATGATCGGAAAGCGCCAGAGCCTCCTCTTCCGTATGGAACGTCTGCAGCGTCAGCACCGGGCCAAAGATTTCCTCGGTCACCGCAGGGGAACTCTGGTCGACATTGGCGATCAGCGTCGGCTGGTAGAAATAGCCGAGGCCGTCCATGATTGCGCCGCCGATCAGGCATTTGCCGCCATGGGCGATCGCCGCCTGCACGATGCTGTCGATACGCTTGCGCTGCACTTCGGAGATAACAGGCGAATATTGGGTGGCCTCGTCCCAGGTTGGGCCGGGCTTCACCGCCTTCATGCGGGCGATGATCGCGGCGGAAAGGGTATCCGCCGCGCTTTCTTCGACAATGATGCGAGAGCCGGCAACGCAGGCCTGCCCGGCATTGGAAAGAATATTGCCGGCAATGGCCGCCGCCGCCTTTTCGATATCCGCATCGGCAAAGACGATTTGCGGGCTCTTTCCGCCAAGCTCCAGCGTCATGGGCTTGATACCGGTGCGGGCGACATTGGCCATGATGGCGGCGCCAGCGGCTGTGGAGCCGGTGAAGCTTACCTTGGCGATGTCGGGATGTCCGGTAATGGCATTGCCAGTGACCGGCCCGTCACCCAGAACGATATTGATGAGGCCGGCGGGGAGCCCGGCCTTGATCGCCAACTGAGCCATGAATATGCTGGAAAAGGGGGTCATTTCGGACGGTTTCAGCACCACGGCGTTGCCGGCGGCAAGCGCGGGACCGAGCTTCCAGCCAGCCATGGAGACCGGGAAATTCCACGGCGTGATGGCGCCGACGACCCCGTAGGGTTCAGTCATGATCATGCCGAGGCTCGTATCGTCGGTCGGCACGAGATCGCCGCCTTCCTTGTCGGCGAATTCTGCGAAGAAGCGAATTTGTTCGGCGGTGACGGCAATGTCGCCTGAAATCAGCTGACCCACGGGCCTTGTCGAGGACAGCGCCTCGATTTTAGCCAGCGTCTCGGCTTCCTGCTCGATCAGATCGGCCCAGCGTTGCAGGACCTTGGTTCGCTCGCGCGGCCGAACACCACCCCAGTTGCTGTTTTTGAGCGCTGTCTTTGCCGTCTGCACGGCCTCATCGACAACCGATGCATCCGCCTTGGGGCAGCCGGCATAGCCCACGCCATCCGAGGGGCGGTGCATGTCGATACCGGTTTCGGCCGGGATCAGCCTGCCGCCGATGAAATGGCCGATCGGCAAGGAAACTCTCTCTGGATCGAAGCTCAGCGACATCTGAAACCCTCTGTGGATACGCCTCAAGCTAAACCCTGGTGGCAAGCAGCATCGGCCGACTGCTGCGGGGGCGGTGAATGAAAATCCTGTTTTGCCACTGACGGACAGTGCAATCTTCGGTGCGTCCATCCGTGGTGAAGTTCCCGGATGCAAACCAGTTCGGCCCACACCGGGAATTCAAAACGTCAACTCATCCGGTCACGGTGACGTAGATCTTTCGCACGGTCTCGATCGTCTTCCACACGCCAACGAAACCGGGCTTCATGACGAAACTGTCCCCTGCCGTATAGCGCAGCGGTTCGCCGCCATCCGGAGTGATCTCGATGACACCTTCAAGAATGTGGCAGAACTCGAAGGTTTCACCCTTGATCGAGCGGCTCTCGCCTGGAGTCGCTTCCCATATGCCGGTGTGCACGGTGCCGTCGCGGGCCTCGTCCAGTGGCCAGGTCTTGAAGGAAGGATCGCCGGAGATCAGGCGCTCTGGCAGGGCTTTCGAAGCCTTTGGTTCGAAGGTGGGTCTGGTATCGAGCGTCTTGAGGAGTGACATAAGGAGGTCCTTTCTTGGAACAGATGATCAATAGCCGCGGGCGCGGTCGACGAGGCCAAGCGGCGGTTCGCCGGCCTCATACCGCTTAATGTTTTCGATGACGGTGCGGGCTGCGGAGTGGGGTTGTGTGACGCTGGCGATATGCGGCGTCAGCAAAATCTTCGGATGAGTCCAGAAGCGGTGGTCCTGTGGCAACGGTTCGGGTTCGGTGACGTCAATGACCGCGCCCGAAAGCATGCCGCTGTCCAGCGCATCGATAAGCGCATCATGATCCAGCTGTTTGCCGCGCCCGGCGTGAACCAGTCCCGCGCTTTCAGGCATCATGGCCAGTCGATGCCGGTTCAGCAGGCCCACGGTTTGGTCCGTGAGTGGCAGCAGGCAAACGAGAATATCACTTGTCGCGAGGATATCATTCAATCCCGCTTCGCCATGGTGGCAGGTGACGCCGTCGATCACACGTGGCGAGCGGCTCCAGCCGGAAAGCGGAAAACCGAACGGTTTCAGCCGCTCAAGCGCCGCAACGCCCAGCATGCCGAGGCCGAGAATGCCGACTCGACGCTCTTCGGCCTGTGCCTGGGGCAGGGCCTTCCACAGTTTCTGGCGTTGCTGATCCAGATAGGCGGGCATGTTGCGATGCAGCGCAAGCACGCCAAAGCTCACATATTCCTGCATCATGCGGATGATGCCTTCATCCACCATGCGCACGACCTTCACATGGGCAGGAACCGCATTGATCTGGAACTGATCGACACCTGCGCCGATGGAAAACAGGATTTCGAGATTGCGGTAACGGCCGATATCATCGGGCACGGTCCAGGTGAGGAGATAGCGGACCGCATCCGGATCGACGGTCTGTGGCTCCATCGAAAAGGGAAGGTCGGGCAGATTACGGGCAAGAGCGTGCCTGAAAATCTCGCCGCGCCTGGCATCTGAGTTAAACAAGAACGTCATGTGAAATCCGGTTTCCGAAGGTTCAGGCCGCACATCGATGGGCAAGCCTTTCCAGCAGCGACTGGCAGGCGGACAGTTCTGTGGTGGTGATATATTCATCCGGTTTGTGGGCGCGGCCGATGTCGCCCGGACCGCAAATGATGGCGTCGATACCGGCAGCCTGAAAAAGTCCGGCTTCCGTACCGTAGCTGACGGCGTCAATGCACGGCGCGTCTGTCAGCTGCTCCATGAGGTTGACGAGCGGCGCGTCAGCGGCAAGCGAAAGCGCAGGGTAGTCGCTCATCGGTGCCCATTGAACGTCTGTCCCGTTGGCTGCAAGCCTCTCGACGCTCTCACGCAATGGCTCGAGCAGGGCGAGCGGCGATACACCGGAAATGGCCCGTGCTTCCACTTCGATGGTGCACAGGTCCGGGACGATATTGATCGCCTGCCCGCCATTTACGGTGCCGATCTGCAGGGAGGAGTAAGGCGGCTCGAACGTGCCTTCGAAGGGGCCCTGCGTGAGGGCTTGGGCAGTTTCCACCGCCTTTGCCATGATGCCTGTCATGAGATGGATCGCGTTGACGCCCTGATCGGGCCGTGAGGAATGGCCGGAGCGGCCGCGGATGGTGATGCGTGCGGCTGCCTTGCCCTTGTGAGCACGCACAGCGCGCAGATTGCTCGGCTCACCGATGATCGCGCCCGCTGGTTTTGCGCAAAGATCCGGCAAAGCGGCGATCAGATGGGGCACACCCCGGCAGCCCGCCTCCTCATCATAGGAAAAAGCAATGTGAACCGGCCGCTTCAGTGACATCTGCGCAAATGCCGGCGCCGCGGCGAGAACCGTGGCAAGGAAACCTTTCATGTCGGTGGTGCCACGGCCGTAAAGACGCTCGCCCTCGGCTCTGAGCGCAAAGGGGTCGGAGGACCATTCCGGCTCCCCGGCGGGCACCACATCCATGTGGCCGGACAGGATGTATCCGCTGGCATCCGTCGGGCCGAAGCTCGCAAAGAGATTGGCGCGGTCCCCTTCCGGCCCGGCAAGCAGCGAGACCTTCGCGCCGTGGCTTCGCAGATAATCGGCAATCCATCCGGCAATATCGCCATTGGCGGTTCCGACGAACGAGGGAAAGCCGACAAGACGCTCCAGAATTTCGATGGCGTTCATGGCTCTCTCCGCGCTTCACCGTCGCAGAGCCTAAAAGTCACCGGCTGCGTTTGTATGCTGAAGTGAAGAAGATTTCGGTAGATTGTTGTGTCCTTACAGCGGTTTCGGCGAAATCCTGCCGGGTCGATGGGAAAACTGACAGCCCTTTTTCCGATGCCGCCGTGTTGTTGAACGGAGACGTCAACGTAAAGCGGCTTTTTAGCGGTTGGATTTTGTCGAAGATGCCGAGAAACTGTATCGCCTGCACGCTTGGGGCTTGTGGCCGGTTTTTAAGCCGGCAACTTCTTGACTTTTCATTGCGGCGGGCTAGCTGGCCGTCTTTGTTCCAAGCTGCGACACGATCGCAATTGACGCCCCGCCTCTTGCCCCTTATGTGAGTATATGACGGTTCCTGCAGCCGAAAGGCGAAGGGATTAATAGGGAACATGGTGCGGGCGATATTTTCGCCCAATGCCGTGGCTGCCCCCGCAACTGTAAGCGGATTGTCGTTCATCCCCGTGGCGCCTCATGGCGTCATGCCACTGTATTCTCTGGAATGCGGGAAGGCAGATGAGTGACGCAAATTCGTGAGCCAGGAGACCTGCCGTCAAAATATGAACCATCGTTACGGGCGGGGAAGCCCGGAGGAGGAGACTGTAATGTTATTACGTTACATTTTGTTTGCATCCGATCATCGTTCTCCGTACAAGACGTCCCGCTGTTGGTGCGCGTTCTAACGCCTGCTGCTCTCGAATAAGTTTACTTTCGACTGGAGAACACATGTTTCATTTAAGACGCCTGCCGGCTCTCGCCGGCATCGTGGCGGTTGCCTTTGCATCCTTGCCCGCCGTTGGCGCGCAGGGCGCCGAAACCACCTACCCCCTGACAATCAACAGCTGCGGTCAGGAGATCACCTTCAAGCAGGCGCCGGCCCGCACCGTATCTGTCGGCCAGAGCACAACCGAGGTCCTTTACCTGCTTGGTCTCGCCGACAAGGTTGTCGGCACGGCGCTGTGGATCGGTCCGGTTCTGAAGGGCTACGAAGAGGCCAACGCCAAGATCGAGCGATTGGCCGACAACGACCCCAGCTTTGAGGCGGTTGTCGGCAAGAAGCCGGATCTCGTGACGACACAGTTCCAATGGCAGATCGGCCCAGAGGGTGTTGTCGGAACGCCGGCGCAATTTGCCGAGCTCGGCATTCCCGTTTACACCTCGCCGGCCGATTGCATGGGCAAAGACAATTCCGGCGGTGGCGATGGCGTGCGCAACACCGTTTTCACCATGGAACTGATCTACCAGGAAATCCGTGACCTCGCCAAAATCTTCAACGTGCAGGATCGCGGTGAGGAAGTCGTCGCCGACCTGAAGAGGCGCGAGGACGCCGCCAGAGCCAAGATCGCTTCTGCCAATGGCAAGCTCTCGGCCGTCTTCTGGTTCTCGAGCGCCGAACTGGATATCGACCCGTACGTCGCCGGCCGTAACGGCGCTCCGGGTTACATCATGTCTGCTCTCGGATTGAAGAATGTCATCGAAAGCGACGAGGAGTGGCCGACGGTCGGCTGGGAAACCATCGCCAAATCCAACCCGTCTATCGTTGTCGCCGGCAAGATGGACCGCCGCCGCTTCCCTGCAGATGACATTGCCGTCAAGCTGAAGTTTCTGGCAACTGACCCGGTGGCAAGCATCATGCCTGCTGTCAGGCAAGGCCATGTGTTCGAAATGGATGCGCAGGCGATGAACCCGACCATTCGCACCATTGAAGGCATCGAAACGCTGGCCGAGGCGATTTCGGCTGCCGGCCTCGCCAAGTGAACGGCCTCTCCCTCCATCTCGGCAGGGCGGGCCTGGTTTTTGCCGCGCTCGCCCTGCTGTTGATAGCGCTGATGGCCGGAGCGGCCATCGGTGAGACAGCCATTCCATTTGACGTCGTCGCAAAAACGATAGCCAATCGCGTCTTTCATGCGGGCTTTCCGCTGGAGCCGCTGGATGAGGGTATCGTCTGGAGCTATCGTCTGAGCCGCGCTGTCGTTGCCGCCTGCTGTGGGGCTTCGCTGGCGCTTGCCGGAGCAGTGTTGCAATCGCTACTGCGCAATCCGCTTGCCGATCCCTATATTCTCGGTATTTCCGCCGGCGCCTCTACAGGCGCCGTCGCTGTCGCCCTCTTGGGATTCGGTGCGGGGTTTCTGACCATGCCGGCAGGGGCCCTGATCGGCGCTTTCATCGCGTTTTCACTGGTCAGCCTTCTTGCCGTGCGAGCCGGACACGGTAACAGCGCCATCATTCTGGCGGGGGTGGCCGGGTCGCAGTTGTTCAATGCCGTAACATCGTTCATCGTCACCAAATCTGCCAATGCCGAGCAGGCACGCGGCATCATGTTCTGGCTGCTCGGCAATCTCTCCGGCGTGCGCTGGCCGGATGTCTGGCTGGCGCTACCTGTCAGCCTTGCGGGACTTCTCATCTGCCTCTGGTATGCCCGCGCGCTAGACGCCTTCGCTTTCGGCGGCCAGGCGGCAGCATCGCTTGGGATCCCGGTACGCTGGGTCTATACGGTGCTGATCTCGGTTTCCGCCATCATGACAGCTTCAATGGTGTCCCTGGTCGGGTCCATCGGTTTTGTGGGCCTTGTCATTCCCCACGCCGCACGCATCTTCGTCGGTGTTCGCCATGGTATCCTGCTGCCGGTGACGGCGCTAACCGGGGCCGTTTTTATGATCGTCGCCGACATTCTCTCTCGCATCGTCATACCGGGTCAGGTTCTGCCGATCGGCGTCATCACCGCGCTCGTCGGCGCGCCCGCCTTTGCCTTCATCCTGGGGCAGAGAAGGGGGCGGTCATGAAGCTATCCGCCCGTGACCTGCATTTCCATGCCGGTAACGCTGATATTGTGCGCGGTGTTTCACTTGAGGTCGGCGCCGGGGAGTTCCTCGGCATCATCGGGCCGAACGGCTCAGGCAAAAGCACACTGCTTTCCATGCTGGCCGGCATCCGAAAGCCGCGCCGGGGGCACGTTGCGCTTGGCGGCGAGCCGCTTGGTTCACTGGGGCGACGCGACATCGCGCGCCTGCTTGCCTTCGTGGAGCAACAGGCCGAAACCACCGAGCGCATCACTGCGCGACAGGCCGTGGAGCTTGGGCGCACACCCTATCTCGGGCCGCTGTCCGCCTGGTCGCCGAATGACACCGCCATTGTCGATGCGGCACTTGTTAATGTCGATATGGCCGATAAGGCCGAGCGCGGCTGGCACCACCTTTCCGGGGGTGAACGGCAGCGCCTGCATATTGCCCGGGCCTTGGCGCAGGAACCACGAATCCTGCTGCTGGACGAGCCCACCAATCACCTCGACATCGGCCACCAGATCAGCCTGCTCGATCTGGTAAAGCGGCAGCGTCTCACGGTCGTCGCAGCGCTGCACGATCTCAATCACGCCGCCATGTTCTGCGACCGCATCGCCGTCATGCATCGCGGCGAGATGATCTCCGTCGGCCCGCCGCGAGAGGTTCTCACCTCCGGGACGATCGCCGAGGTGTTCGGCGTGGACTGCGTGGTCACCATGGACGAGAGAGGCTTTCCGCACATACGTTTTCTGCCGGCGCATGGACTGGCCGAGGATCCAAGGAAAGAACTGGCACGATGAGTAATTTGATGCTGGCAGACGCTCCGAAAAAGATCCGACCGTTTTGGATCGTTGCCGTGATTGCGGCGGCTTTCACAGCCTTTCCGCTTGAGGCCTCGGCCGAGACCTTCGAGGTGAAAATGCTGAACCGTGGCGAAAAGGGCCCGATGGTATTCGAACCCGATTTTCTCGAAATCGCGCCCGGTGACCGCGTGCGCTTTGTGCCCACCCACAAAAGCCACAACGCCGCGACCATCGACGGCATGGTCCCGGAAGGTGCCGAAGGTTTCAAGAGCCGGATCAACGATGAGTTCGAGACCGGTTTCGAAAAGCCGGGCTTTTACGGCATCAAATGCTCACCGCATTACGGCATGGGCATGGTGATGCTCATCAAGGTTGGCGATGCGGGCCTGCCGCAGAGCTACAGGACAGTAAATGTTCCCGGTCGTGCGAAGCCACGATTGGACGATCTTTTCGACCAGGCGGAAAAATGAGGTGTAGGCGTCGCAGCTTTCCCCAACCTCGTTGCAGAAAGAATCCCCAGATGGCGTTTTCGGTGCGGTGGATAATCCCATCTGACGGCGTGGGGGAGATGTATGCGCAGTCTGGTGGGTAATTTGTTGTGGTACAAGGCTACAACGAATGCCGTTATCCTTGTGGTAAAGGTCCGGCCGGGTCCGCGTCGTTGAGCGGTGATCGGCCTGAAGGTCTGATGATTGTCGTGCATCGGCGTTTGCCGCGTAGAGGAAAACCAGCCTGTGGGCTTTCAGAACCACCAGCAGACACCGCCGCAGTCTCTGACGGTGGCGGTTGTCGCGCCGCTTAAGGGCACGTTTCTCGGTGTTGCGCTCATCAGCGGTGTCGTCAACATTCTGGCGCTCACGGCGCCGCTCTTTATGTTGCAGATTTATGATCGGGTGCTTGCGAGCGGCAGCGTTCCGACGCTGGTCGGTCTCGGCATTCTCGCCCTTGGGCTTTATTGTTTCCAGTGTCTGCTCGATGTCATTCGCGCCCGCATTCTGATCCGCATCGGCGAAGATTTCGATACGCGTTATGCCGCAAGGGTGCATGATGCGGTCGTCCGCCTGCCGCTCGTCAGACCTATGCCGGGTGACGGCCTGCAGCCGCTGCGCGATCTCGACAATGTGCGCGGCTTTCTCTCCGGCATGGGACCGACGGCTTTTTTCGACCTGCCGTGGATCCCGCTTTATCTCGGGCTGTGTTTTCTGTTCCACGTCTGGATCGGCGTGACGGCGCTTGCCGGTGCGATACTGCTGATTTCCCTCACGATCCTCACCAATATCTTCTCTCAGAAGCCCAGCCGTGACACCATGGTGCAAAACATGGCCCGCAACCGGCAGCTGGAAACCTCGCGGCGCAATGCTGAAGTCGTACAGGCCATGGGACTCGGCAGACGTCTCGGCCAACGCTGGCAGCACTCCAACGACGCCTATCTCGCTGCCAACCGCAGCGCGGGCGACGTGGTCAGCGGCCTCGGCAATATCGCGAAATCGCTGAGGGTCGTGCTGCAATCGGCAATTCTTGCTGTCGGGGCGTGGCTCGTCATTAAGCAGGAGGCGTCCGCTGGCGTGATGATCGCGAGTTCGATCATGATGGGCAGGGCGCTGGCCCCTGTCGATCTCGCCATTTCGAACTGGAAGTCCCTGGTGGCCGCGCGGCAGAGCTGGGCGCGGCTGAAAGAGCTTTTCAGCCGCGTGAACGCCGATGGCACCACCATGGCCTTGCCCCGGCCGGAAAAAGAACTGCTGGTCGAAAACGTCACCATCGTTCCGCCGGGGAAGAGAAAGCCCACCGTCACCGGCCTCGGCTTCAACCTGACCGCTGGCCATGCGCTTGGTGTCATCGGTCCTTCGGGCTCGGGAAAATCCACACTTGCCCGCGTTCTCGCGGGCGTCTGGACACCGGCGGCGGGGAAGGTGCGGCTGGACGGTGCGAGTTTCGAACAGTGGGACCGTGAGGCGCTTGGTCGACATATTGGTTACCTTCCGCAAGGTGTGGAGCTGTTCGACGGCACGATCGGTGAGAATATTTCCCGCTTCGAGGATAGTCCCGACCCCGAGGCAATCATTGCTGCTGCCAGGGCTGCTGGCGCGCATGAGCTGATCCTTCGGTTTGAGAAGGGGTATGACAATGACATCGGCGAGGCGGGTTCAGCGCTTTCTGCCGGGCAGCGCCAGCGCATAGGCCTCGCCCGGGCTCTTTATGGCGATCCCTTTATCGTTGTGCTGGATGAACCCAATGCGAACCTTGATGCGGAAGGCGAGGCCGCCGTGGTCAGTGCCATTTCTTCCGTCAAGACACGGGGCGGCATCGCGATCGTTGTCGCCCACCGGCCCAGCGCCATCGGCGCCGTCGATTTCATCCTGATGTTGGAAGAGGGGCAGATGAGAGCTCTTGGCCCACGCGACGAGGTCCTTTCGAAGGTGCTGCGCCTTCCAAGGGGTCAGGCAGGTAAAGGATTTACGGCATCCGCTCAGACAATCTCACCGCTTCGCGTCGTTGCCAATGCGCAGCCTAAAACGCCGGCGCTTGAAGGGAGTGGAAGGGATGCGGATGACGAAGCATAATCTGCACTCTCCTTTATCCCGCTCCATCCGAAAACACCTTATCGTCGGCCTCGTGGCAGGCGTTGCGCTTTTGGGCGTCGTCGGGGGATGGGCGGCGACGACAAATCTTGCCGGGGCTGTGGTCGCGTCCGGTCATCTTGTCGTGGATAGCTATGCCAAGAAGGTGCAGCACCCGATCGGCGGTGTCGTCGGCGAAATTCTGGTAAACGAGGGTGACAGGGTCAAAACGGGTGACGTCGTTATTCGCCTCGACGCCACTCAGAGCCGCGCCAGTCTTTTGATCGTCAGCAAACGTCTGGATGAGTTGACGGCGCGTATGGCGAGGCTGGAGGCGGAGCGCGACGATTTACCGGCGCTCATCTTTCCAAAGGCGCTGATGATGCGGAAAGATCAGCCGGATGTCGCCTCAGCCATGCGTAGCGAGACCAAGCTGTTCGAGTTCCGCAAATCGTATCGGGAAGGGCGCAAGGCGCAGCTTTACGAACGCATCACTCAGTTCGAACATGAGATCGAAGGCCTGAAGGCGCAGGAAGTCGCATATGAGAATGGCCTTGCCCTGCTGCAGGCTGAAATCGCCTCGCAGAAATCCCTGCGCGAACAGGGCGTCGTTTCGGTGCAGCGGCTGAACACTTTGCAGACACAGGCGGCGACGTTCGGTGGCGAACGTGGGGAAAAAATCGCCTATCAGGCACAGACTGCCGGCCGTATCACCGAGACGAAACTCCAGATATTGCAGATCGATCAGGAGCTGCGCACTGAGGTCGGCCGGGAGTTGCGCGAGATACAGGCCCAGATGGGTGAGTTTGTCGAGCGCAAGGTCGCCGCCGAGGACCAGTTGAAGCGCATCGATATCGTCGCGCCGCAGTCCGGGTTCGTTCATGAAATGGCGGTTCATACCGTGGGTGGCGTGGTGACGCCTGCGGAACCTATCATGCTTATCGTCCCAGATGATGATCAACTTGCGCTCGAAGTTCAGATTGCGCCCAAGGATATTGACCAATTGCAGGTGGGGCAAAGGGCGATGGTGCGACTAACCGCCTTCAATCAGCGGGTTACACCGGAACTGGAAGGCCACGTGAGCCGCATCGCGGCGGATGTAACAATAGATCAGCGCAGCGGCCTCTCCTATTATCTGGCGCGCATTTCCCTTACCGCATCCGAGAGGGAAAGGCTCAACAAGGCGACACTGCTGCCGGGCATGCCGGCTGAAGTCTTCATCCAGACAAGCGAAAGAACCGCGCTCTCCTATATCGCCAAACCGCTGATGGACCAGATCAGTCGCGCTTTCCGGGAGGAGTAGCGGTCCGAGTGCGTATTATCCGGCGTCGCCGAAGCGGAAGCCGGGGAAGCCTTTCTTTTCCGTTGGGATCATCCAGACACCGCCCGAAAGCGGCGCTGTTTTCAGCCGGTCCTCTGACATGTTGTGGCGGTGTGATGTCAGGAAAAGGATGTCGAAGTCGGGCCCCCCGAAGCACGGCATGGTGGGGTGTGGAACAGGAGCGGCGAGCGCCTCCCCACGCCCGGCGTCAGGTCCGAAAACGTTGAGCAAGCCGGCGGATACGCCAGCGCTGTAATAGGTGCCGCTGCTATCGAGGCAGCCGCCATCGGGCCTTCCGGTTTCTTCGGTCATCTCCGCCACCAGCACGCCTTCGTCAAACGTGCCGTTGCCCCTGTCAAACCTGCGACGGCGTATCCATTTCTGGACGGAGTCACTCTGCCACATGATTGATCCGTCTGGGGAAAAAGCGAGGCCGTTCGGGCATGTCAGCCCCGTCTGCATGCGCTCCGCGCTCTTTTCGGTGATCCGCCAGAGCTCGCCATGCGGTTTCATGTCGGGAAGCGGCACATTGTGCATGGTTCCCACCCAGAAGGCGCCGTCTGGTCCAATCCGTCCATCATTTAACCGGCATGGGATGCCTTCCGGTGCGGGGATCGAATGAAGGAGGCGCATCGCGCCGTTTTCGGGATCGAGGATGACAATATCCATGCCGCAGGCAACGACCAGATCCCCGTTTTCACAAAGTCCAAGGCTCGATACAGTGTGAGGAAACGACCATTCGCGGTAGCGGCCAGGCTCAAGGGCGGCAGACCGCACTGTCTTGCCGAGAATATCGCACCAGAAAAGCACCTGCCGCCGTTCGTCCCAGACGGGGGATTCGGCGAGCGTGCTCATCGTGTCGCAGAGAAGTTTTGCCTGCGACATGGCAATCGCTTGACCGGCCAATTGGGTATTCATGACGTTGGAACCATTAAATGAGATGCTGCAGATTTACTCGAAATAATCTTGATGGTTTTCGAAGACCTGCGAGAGAATGCCGAGGACGCGCCTCAAGTGCTTTTGCAAATTATCAGTCGCGCGGGCCTCGTCACCCGCCCTGATGGCGTCATAAACCGCTTCATGTTCGGAAAGCAGCCTAGCCATATGCGCCTCGTCGGTGATGGCGAGGGCGCGCAGGCGATCCAGCCCTGCCTTTTCGCGGATTAGTAACGACTCCAGTCTTTCCAGACCGGTTGCGGCGGCTAGAGCGCTATGAAACTGGTCGTCATGGATGCGGAACGCCTTTCTGTCGCCGTGTTTCATCGCCGCCCGCTGGCCATTCAGCGCATGCTCTATCTCCTGCTCGGCCTCGGGTGTCAGGCCCATCTGGCAAAGCCTGCGTACGGCCGCGACCTCAAGCGCTTCGCGGATGAATTGCGCGCTGCGGATGTTTTTTTCCGATAGGCGCGAAACATAGGTGCCGCGGCTTGGAAGGGTGACGATCAGGCCGTCGTCGCGCAGGCGGCTCAGCGCCTCGCGCACCGGCGTGCGGCTGGAGTTGAAGGATTGCCCGATCTCGTTTTCCGAGACGGCCTGGCCGGGAAAAAGCTCCCGCGACAGGATTGCCGATTTCAGCGCGGAGTAAATCTGGTCCACCACCGGACGGTTGAGGTCCAGTCGCTCCATTGTCGGCACGGAGCCGCCTGTCACGGGAATTTTCGGCATTGACCCTCCAGCGTTTTCAAAACCGGTATACCGGAACACAAGTCTGTTGACAACCGGCATACCGGTATGCAAATGATCGCGCATTGGGAAGGAGGCTCCCGAAATGCAAAATATCAAGACCTGTGTCATCGTTGGCGCCGGGATGGTCGCGAAGACGCATGTGCTCGCCTGTGCGGCAAGCCCTGAAAAAATTCGGCTGAAAGGCATCGTCGATGGCGGTTCCGGCCGCGCCATAGCCCTGGCCGCCGAAGCGTCGAAACATACCGGACACGATGTCATCGTTTATTCCTCGGTCGAGGAAGCGGCCCGTGACGCGGATATCGATTTCGCCATCGTCGCAACGCCGCCCAATGCCCGTCTCGATATCGTTGAGCAGCTCGCGAAGGCGGGCAAGCACATTCTCATGGAGAAGCCCGTCGCTCGCAACACGCAGGAAGCAGATGGTCTCGTCGTCCTGTGTCGCGAAGCGGGTGTCACGCTCGGCATCATCTTCCAGCACCGCATGCGGGCTGCCTCGCAAAAGGCGCGCGATCTCGTTAACGGCGGCACGCTCGGCACATTGGGCCTCTGCGAAATCTCCGTGCCTTGGTGGCGCGCGCAGTCCTACTATGACGAACCGGGCCGAGGCACGCTGGCGCGCGATGGCGGCGGGGTTCTGATCTCCCAGGCAATCCATACGATCGATCTTGCCTTGAGCCTGACGGGCCCGGTCGCCCGTGTTCAGGCCATGGCTGCGACGACGCGTTTCCACCGCATGGAAACCGAAGATTATGTCTCTGCCGGCCTGCGGTTCAAGAATGGCGCTGTCGGTTCGCTGGTGGCGAGCACGGCAAGTTTCCCCGGCGCGGCGGAATCGATCATGCTGCATTTCGACAATGCCAGCCTGCGGCTCGCCTCCGGCCTGCTGCATGTCGACTGGCGCGACGGGCGGCAGGAAACTTTTGGCGGCGCAGCCGCTGGCACGGGCGGCGGCGCCGACCCGATGGCTTTCACACATGAATGGCATCAGGGCGTCTTCGATGATTTCGCGGACGCCATCTCTTCAGGACGCCCGCCGGTCGTCACCGGTGAAGCGGCTCTTTCGTCTCACAGATTGATCGACGCGATCATCAACTCGGCCGACACCGGCAAGGAAGTGGAACTGCAGGATGAGTAAAGCAATCAAGTTCGTCGCTCTCGGGATTGAGCATCGGCACATTTTCGGCATGGCCCAGAATCTGATGGACGCCGGCGCGGAATTTGCCGGCTGGTGGACAGAGGGCGAGCCCGACGTCGTGGAAGGCTTCGTCAAACGCTTTCCAGATGTGCCGCGCGCGGCAACGAAAGACGCCCTCCTTGCTGACGGCTCCATCGATCTGGTCGTGATCGCCGATATCCCGTCAAAGCGTGCCGATCTCGCGATCGCCGCCATGGAAGCCGGCAAGGATGTCATGTCCGACAAGCCCGGCTGCACCACCTTCGAACAGCTAGATCGCCTGCGCCAGACCGTGGCGAAGACCAAGCGCATCTGGACGATCGATTTCTCTGAGCGCTTCGAAGTGCCGAGCGTCACCAAGGCCGCTGAACTCGTCGCCCAGGGCGCCATCGGTCGCGTCATCCAGACGGTTGGCCTCGGCCCGCACCGCCTGAACCGCCAGATCCGCCCGAAGTGGTTCTTCGAGCGCGAAGCTTACGGCGGCATCATCACCGATATTGCCAGCCACCAGATCGACCAGTTCATGTTCTTCACCGGCTCGACCGAGGTTGAGGTCGTGTCCGCCACCGTTGCCAATTACGCCAACCCCGGCGACCCGGGCCTGCAGGATTTCGGCGAAGTCGTTCTGCGCGGCGACAAGGGTCACGGTTATATTCGCGTCGACTGGTACACGCCGGATGCGCTGCCGACTTGGGGCGATGGCCGTCTGACCATTCTCGGTACCGAGGGCTACATCGAACTGCGCAAATATGTGGATGTGGGTAACAACGAAGGCACGGACCGTCTCGTCCTCGTCAATGGCGATCGCTGCGAGTATATTGATGCTTCCGGCGCTGGCTTGCCCTATTTCGCCCGCATCTGCGATGACATCCGCAACCGTACGGAAACGGCGATGACGCAGGAGCATGTCTTCAAGGTCTGCGACCTCTCGCTGCAGGCGCAGGCAAAGGCCGAGGGAGCTTCGAAATGATCGGTGTCGCCATTATTGGCGCCGGCATCGGCGCAGAGCACCTGAAAGGATACCGGGCACTTCCCGATCGCTTCGCCGTCCGGGCGATCTGCGATCTTGATCTGGAACGTGCCCGCTCGGTCGCTGGCGATGATTCCTCCATTCGCGTGACCACTGATCTCGATGAGGTCCTGGCCGATGAGAGCATTCAGCTCATCGACGTCTGCCTGCCGCCCCATCTGCATTTTCCGGTGACGCTGAAGGCGCATGCAGCGGGTAAGGACGTTGTCTGCGAAAAGCCGCTTGTCCGCTCCCTCGAAGAGGCTAATGCGCTGATCGATTCCGTCAAGAAGACGGGTCGCGGTGTCTTTCCCGTCTTCCAGTACCGGTTCGGGCAGGCCATGCGGCAGCTACGCGCGCTGATCGATGCCGGTCTTGCCGGCAAGGCCTTCGTCGCTAGCTCGGAAGTTCACTGGAACCGTGGCGCGACCTACTACGACATTCCCTGGCGCGGCACCTGGAAGGGTGAGTGTGGGGGTGCGATCCTCGGTCACGCGATCCATGCCCATGATCTGCTCTGCTACGTCCTGGGCCCGGTCGAGGAAGTTTTTGCCATGGCAGATACGCGGGTCAATCCAATCGAAACCGAAGACAGCGCCGCGCTCAGCTTCCGCATGAAAAACGGTGCGCTGGCAACCAGCTCGGTCACGCTTGGCGCGGCCAATGACACGTCCCGCCTGCGTTTCTGCTTCGAAGGTTTTACGGCTGAAAGCGGCACCTTGCCCTATCGCCCGGCCGAAGACACCTGGCGCTTCATCGCCCGCGCGCCGACCACGCAGGATCAGATTGACGCGGTTCTGGCGACGGTCGCAGATGGTCAAAACGGCTTTGCCGGTTTTGTCGAAGCCATTGCCGACGCGATGGAAGGACGCGGCGGCAAGGAAGTGACTGTCAATGACGGCCTGCAGTCCATCGAACTCGTGACGGCCATCTACCGGTCGGTGCGCGAAGGGAAACCTGTTCGTCTGTCCGATGCCGCAGAGGGCGAGTGGATTAAGGGTTGGGCTCCGAGCGCATCCGCCAAAGCATAATCATCTAACGGGAGGAAACCAGATGACCAGAAAATACAGCATGGCACTGGCGCTCGCCATTGGCGCGGCGTCCTTGGCCGGTGCCGCCCAGGCGGCCCAGGAAGTGCGCTTTACGTGCGCTTATGACGGCAACGGCTGCGAAATCCTGAAGGATATTCTCGCGCGGTACGAAAAGCAGCATCCTGATGTGAAGATCGTTACCGACGTCGTGCCCTACAAGGCACTGCTGGAAGGCCTGCCCGTGCAGCTCGCCGGCGGCAGCGGTCCTGATTTCGCAACCGTGACCGATCTGGGCGGCCTCAACCGCTATTATCTTGATCTGACGCCCTATGTGGACGCGAAATATTGGGAAGACAACTTCTCGAATGTGCTGAAATGGTACCGCAGCGGCCCTGATGACAAGGGCATCTACGGCATGCACACGCAGCTGACCATCACCGGCGCCTTCATTAACCGCACCCTGTTCGATCAGGCGAACGTCGCCGTTCCCGGCAAGGATGCGACGCTGGACGACTGGGCGAAGGCCGCCACCGCCGTCGCCAAGGCGACCGGCACACCTTACCCGATGGCGATCGACCGTTCCGGCCACCGCATCGCCGGCCCGGCCATCTCCTATGGCGCGAAGATTTTCGATGCTGACGGCAAGCCGATCCTCGTCGATGAGGGCTTTACGACTTTCGTGAAGAAATTCGTGGAGTGGAACAAGGACGGAACCATGGCGCGTGACGTCTGGGCCGGACAAGGCGGTAATACCTACCGCGACGCCGCGCAGGAATTCATCAACGGCCAGCTCGTCTATTATTATTCCGGCAGCTGGCAGACCGCGCGTTTCGACAGCCAGGTCGGCGATGCCTTTGACTGGGAAGTCGTACCGCAGCCCTGTGGTGGCACAGCCTGCACGGGCATGCCCGGCGGCACCGGGATCGTCGGCTTCAAGCAGACCAAGAACCCGAAGATCGTTGCCGACATCCTGAACTTCCTCGCCCAGGACGAGAACTATCTCGACTTCACCGTCCGCACCCGCAACGTTCCAGCCAACAAGGCCGTGGCTGACAAGGGCGTGACCTACACGGGCGCAACGCCTGCAACGCAGAAGGCCATGAATGCCTGGCTGGATCAGGTGCCCGGCATCAGCCCGATTGCCTATGCCTATCAGGGCTACAAGAACAACCGCGCCATGTTCAACATCTCGGTCCAGCGCATCACCCAGGCCATCGTTGGTGAGAGCACCGTCGATGAAGCGATGGCCCGTGCGAAGGCTGACCTTGAGGAAGCGTTGAAACAGGCGAAGTGATCCATCGCCTTCCGGCGCGGCGCATGCCGCGCCGCGCCGGATCGAAGGAGGACCCTCATGTATAAATTTCTTGCGCCCATCATGGGCATTGTCGAACTGCCCTTTTCCTTCCTGCAGAAGGTCCTCGGCCACCGTCGGATCGCCTGGGTGTTTCTGACGCCCAACCTGATCCTGTTTGCGGTCTTCGCCTTTCTGCCCATCGTGCTGAACATGGCCTACTCCGTGACCGGCAGCGAACAAATATTGCTTTCCGAGCGCCCTTCGGTGGGCGGCGAAAACTTTTCGGTCCTTCTTTCCTGTCAGAACTACCTTGATCCGAATTCCTGCGAGCGTGACCTCTTCTGGCGCTCCGTCTGGAACACGCTGTTCTTTGTCGTGCTGCAGGTGGGTTTCATGGTCGGATTCTCACTGATCACGGCCATCGTGCTTAATCGTAATATCCGTGCGCGTGGTTTTTTTCGCGCGGTCTTCTTCTTCCCGGTTCTGTTGTCGCCCGTTGTCGTCGCGCTGATCTGGAAGTGGATTCTCCAGCGTTTCGGCGTCCTTAATGCCGCCATGGAGGGACTTGGTCTCGGTTCGGTGGACTGGCTGCTTGAGGCCAATCTTGCCTTCGGCTGGTCGGTCTTCCTGTCGGTCTGGGCGCATATGGGCTTTTACACGCTCATTCTTCTCGCCGGCCTGCAGGCGATCCCGCGTGATGTCTATGAGGCCGCGCAGCTGGACAAGGCGAGCCCGTGGCGCATCTTCCGGCGCATTACCCTGCCGCTGCTTGCGCCCACCATGCTGGTCGTTCTCGTCCTGTCTGTCATCAAGGGCGTGCAGACATTCGATGAAGTCTTTGCCTTTACCGGCGGTGGCCCGGGTTCGGCGACGACTTTCATCATTCAGTTCATCTATCAGACCGGCTTTGCCGGGACGCCCCGCAATTTCGGCCTAGCGGCTGCGGCTTCGCTGCTGCTCGCCGTGGTGCTCGTGGTGCTGACCGCCCTGCAATTCCGGGCAAACAGGAGCAAGGTCGATGGCTAGGATTGGCGCATTTCTGACCCGTACCCGCGGCCGCAACGGCAAGCTGCACTGGACCGACTGGCTGTCCTACGCCTATCTCGGCGTTGCCGTGCTGATGATGTTCGGCCCCGTCGTCTGGCTGGTGCTCTCCTCGTTCAAGACCGAAGCCGACCTCCAGCGCTTCCCACCGCGCCTTCTGCCCTACAGCCAGGAAACCGTGGCCGTGGACGGGCAGCCAAATCCGCTGCCGGCCTATGTCGACAAGGATGGTCGCAAGCTTGGCATGATCAGGCGTATCGGCCTCGTGGCGCAGGTGGTTGATCCCGCCAAGCCGGCGGAAGTGCTGAAGATGCCGTTCAACGAGCTGAAGCCGGCTGAAAAGGTGGCGCTCGCGACGGAAAACTATACCGAGCTTTTCCAGCGCTTCAATTTCCCGCTCTATTTCTGGAACTCGACCTTCATCACGGTGACCTCGACCATCATCATGCTGATCGTCAATTCCATGGCGGCCTTCGCGCTCTCGAAATATCAGTTCAAGGGCAGGGGCGCCGTGCTGGCGCTGGTGGTCGGTACGCTGATGATCCCGCAGACCGTCGTGCTCGTGCCGCTGTTTCTCATCACCAGCCAGCTGGGCATGATCAACAGTCTCTGGGGCGTGATTATACCCGGTGCGGCTACACCGACCGGCGTCTTCCTGCTCCGGCAATATATGCTGACGATCCCGGATGAAATTCTCGATGCGGCGCGCATGGACAAGGCCAGCGAGTGGAAGATCTACTGGCGCATCATACTGCCGCTTTCAGCCCCGGCGCTTGCGGTTCTGGCGATCCTTGCGATCATGTGGCGCTGGAACGATTTCCTCTGGCCGCTCATCGTGCTGACCCGCAACGACAACTTCACCCTGCAGCTGGCGCTCAACTCCTTCCAGGGCGAGATGACGACGGAATGGAGCAATCTTCTGGCCATGACGGTGCTGACACTCGCCCCGATCGCGCTGGTTTTCATGTTCCTGCAAAAATACATCGCCACCGGCATTGCATCGACTGGCGGCAAATAATCCTCAGGGAGGAAATACGACAATGGCAAGTATTCAGCTTCGTCAGGTCAAAAAGACATATGGCGCACTCGATGTGATCAAAGGCGTCGATCTCGATATCAAACATGGCGAATTCTGCGTGTTCGTCGGCCCTTCCGGCTGTGGCAAGTCCACCCTGCTGCGCATGATCTCCGGCCTCGAAGAGTTGAGCGGCGGCGATATCGTCATCGGTGGCGATGTGGTCAACACCGTGCCCGCTGCCGATCGTGGCCTTGCCATGGTGTTTCAGTCATACGCGCTTTATCCGCATATGACGGTCCGCGAAAATCTCTCTTTTGGTCTTGAGAATATCGGCACGCCTAAGAAGGAAATCGCCGAGAAGATCGCCCAGGTTGCCAAGATGCTGCAGATCGACCAGCTTCTGGAGCGTCGCCCCAAGGACCTGTCGGGCGGTCAGCGCCAGCGCGTTGCCATCGGTCGCGCCGTGGTGCGTGAACCCCGCGTCTTCCTTTTTGACGAACCCCTTTCCAACCTCGACGCAGAGCTGCGCGTTGATATGCGCGGCGAAATTTCAAGTCTGCATCGGCGGCTCGGCAACACCATGATCTACGTCACGCATGATCAGGTGGAAGCCATGACCATGGCCGACAAGATTGCCGTTCTGCGCGCCGGCAAGCTCGAGCAATTCGGCGTGCCGCTCGATCTTTATAACCGCCCGGCCAATCTCTTCGTGGCAGGCTTTATCGGCTCCCCGAAAATGAACTTTTTCGCAGGCGAAGTGACCTCGGACGCAACGCCCGCGCTGAAGATCGCGACGGGCGAGTTGATCCCGCTGCCACAGACCGGCTTTGCCTATAAGCCCGGCCAGAAGGTGACGCTCGGCGTGCGCCCGAACCATGTGGAGCCGGGCGAAGGCGGCGCGCTGACGATGTCGGTTCGCACAGCAGAACAGCTGGGCGGGGAGTCCTATCTCTACGGCAATCTCGGTGATGGCACTCCCGTAACGCTCCATCTTTCCGGCCAGACCTCGACATCGGCGGGCGAAGTCATCCGCCTGTCGGCGCCGCTTCAACACATCCATCTCTTCGATACGACGAGCGGGCTGACGCTCCAGCACGACTGACAGCCTTAAGCGCAACCCGCAATGCAGGACCATTGACATGACCGATAAAAAGCTCCGCTCCGACCGCTGGTTCGCACCCGACGACCTGCGCAGTTTCGGCCACCGCTCGCGCATGATGCAGCTGGGTTATGCGGAGGAGGATTTTGTCGGCAAACCCGTCATCGGTATCCTCAACACCTGGTCGGAACTCAACACCTGTCACTCGCACTTTCCCGAGCGCGTGCAGGACGTGAAACGCGGCGTGTTGCAGGCGGGTGGCTTCCCGGTCGAAATGCCTTCCCTCTCGGTGGATGAGAGCTTCACCAAGCCGACGTCCATGCTTTACCGCAATATGCTGGCCATGGAGACGGAGGAAATGATCCGTTCGCATCCGCTTGACGGCGTGGTGCTGATGGGCGGTTGCGACAAGACGACACCCGGCCTCGTCATGGGTGCGATCTCGGCTGGTGTGCCGATGATCTATCTGCCGGCCGGCCCGATGCTGAGCGGAAATTATGCCGGCAAGGTTCTGGGCTCGGGTTCGGACGCCTGGAAATATTGGGATGAGCGCCGCGCCGGCAATGTGACGGACGAGGAATGGCGTGGCGTGCAAGGCGGCATTGCCCGTTCTGCCGGTGTGTGCATGACGATGGGCACGGCCTCGACCATGACGGCCATTGCCGACGCGCTCGGCATCACCCTTCCGGGTGCCTCCTCCATTCCGGCCGTCGATTCCGAACATCAGCGCATGTCCGCCGCCTGCGGCCGCCGCATTGTCGAGATGGTGTCGGAAGACCTGACACCGGACCAGATCCTGACGGCGGCAGCTTTCCGTAATGCCGCCATCGTTGCGATGGCCACCGGCTGCTCCACCAATGCCGTCGTCCACCTCATCGCCATGGCGCGCCGCGCCGGTGTGCCGATGACGCTGGACGAACTGGACGAACTTGGCCGCGTTACGCCACTCATCGCCAATGTCCGCCCTTCGGGCAAGGACTATCTGATGCAGGACTTCTTTTACGCCGGTGGCCTTAGGGCGCTGATGAAGCAGCTGGAAAGTCGTCTTGACTGTTCCGTGCTGACCGTGACCGGCCGCAGCATGGGCGAAAACCTTGAGGGCGCGAAGGTCTATAATGATGACGTTATTCGCTCGCTTGACAATCCCGTTTATGCGGAAGGCTCGCTCGCGGTGCTTCGCGGCAATCTCTGCCCTGACGGTGCCGTCATAAAGCCTGCCGCCTGCGATCCCAAACTGCATGTCCATCAAGGGCCGGCGCTCGTATTTGACAGCTACCCGGAAATGAAAGCCGCAATCGACGATGAAAATCTCGACGTGACGCCCGACCATGTGCTGGTCCTGCGCAATGCCGGTCCGCTCGGCGGACCCGGCTTCCCGGAATGGGGCATGTTGCCCATTCCGAAGGCGCTCATCAAAAAGGGCCACCGCGACATGCTGCGTATTTCCGATGCACGCATGTCCGGCACGTCCTACGGGGCGTGCGTCCTGCATGTCGCACCGGAGAGTTTCGTCGGCGGTCCGCTGGCACTGCTGAAAACCGGCGATATTGTGCGCCTCGATTTGCCGCAGCGCCGCCTCGATATGCTGGTCAGCGAAGAGGAAATTGCAGAGCGCCGGCGGGCATGGCAGGCGCCTGCGCCGCGTTACGAACGCGGCTATGGCTATCTCTTCTCGAAACACGTCACGCAGGCAGATCAGGGTTGCGACTTCGACTTCCTGCAGACGGATTTTGGCCGTTCCGCCGGCGAGCCGGATATTTTCTAAGAGGCACCATCATGTTGAAGCGATTGCTCATCACCGGTGCCGGCGGCAAGCTGGGCAGCATGTTGCGCGGACGGCTTGGCCATGTTGCTGAAACCATCCGTCTTTCTGATGTGGTTGATCTCGGTTCGCCTGCGCCTCATGAAGAGCTCGTCCGCTGCGCGCTGGAGGACGAGCAGGCAGTGCATGATCTTGTCAAGGGCTGTGACGGTATCGTTCATCTCGGCGGTATTTCTGTCGAGAGGGCCTTCGATCCAATAGAGGCCGCCAATCTGCGTGGTGTCTACAATCTCTATGAGGCGGCGAGGGCACACGGCAATCCTCGCATCCTGTTTGCCTCCAGCAACCACACGATCGGTTATTATGCCCAGGGGCAGCAGCTTGGTCCTGAGACGCCTTTTCTGCCTGATGGCCTCTATGGGGTTTCCAAGATTTTCGGTGAAGCGATGGCAAGCCTCTACCATTCCAAATTCGGACAGGAGACGGCCGTCGTGCGCATCGGCTCCTGTGAAGAGAAACCCACGAACTGGCGCATCTTGTCGACCTGGCTCAGCTATGGCGACTTCGTCTCTCTGATAGAGGCGACCTTCCGCGTGCCAAAACTCGGCTGCCCGGTTATCTGGGGCGTTTCGGCCAATGACGACAGCTGGTGGGATAATTCTCATGTCGATTTTCTCGGCTGGCAGCGGCGCGACAATGCCGCGCGCTACCGGGCCGAAATCGAGCGCGACGTCCCGCGCCCCGATTCCGAGGCCGCGATCGCGAAATACCAGGGCGGGGTTTTTATCGATGAGCCCATTCACAGGACCTGAAACACATTATCCGGCCATTGCGAGGAGACAGATATGAACAATGAAACGCGCGAAAAACTGCTGACGATTTCCGTCGCCACGCTGGCGACAGCGCTCTACAAGCGCGGCCTGCGCAACCAGGTCATCCAGGGCGTGCGCCCGCTGGGCTACAAGGGCAAGAACATGGTTGGCCCTGCCTTTACCCTGCGCTACATGCCGGCCCGCGAGGATCGCAACCAGCTCGTCGAATTCCGCAACCCGGCCCACCCGCAGCGCGTCGCCATCGAAACCTGCCCGCCGGGCCATGTGCTTGTCATGGACAGCCGCAAGGATGCCTCTGCCGCCTCGGCCGGCGATATTCTTGTCACGCGCCTGATGGTGCGCGGCGGTGCGGGCATCGTTTCCGATGGCGGTTTTCGCGATGCGGCCACGATAGCCGAACTGGATATTCCGGCCTACCACACCCGGCCTTCCAGCCCGACCAACCTCACCAAACACGAGGCTATCGAGATCAACGGCCCCATCGGCTGCGGCGATGCACCGGTCTTTCCCGGGGACATCATTGTGGGCGATGCGGATTGCGTCATCGTCATCCCCGCCGGCATTGCTGATGAGGTGGCGACGGAAGCGGTGGAAATGACGGCCTACGAAGATTTCGTGGTGGAGCAGGTGAAAGCCGGAGAGACGATCATCGGGCTTTACCCTTGCACAAAGGAAGAGCATCAGACTGCTTTTGCGGAGTGGCGCAAGATCAACAATCGCTGAACACTCATGCCATTCGAAAACCAGCGCCGCGCGACGCCAGTTGCGCGGCGTTTCCGTTTGAGCCTCTCAATGGATCCAATGATTGAGAAGGACGCTCGGCGCTTTCCGAACATTCGCTGCGAAATCGTTTTTTCTGAAAATTCAAGCCCATCACCGCCTTGTGTCCCGCTTTGCAGCGTCGCTGCGAAGAAGGCATTGACGTCTGAGCCAAAAATGGAATAAATATATCGAACAGACAGAAATTCGGTTTCATTATTCCGTTTTTTGGTGTGAGGAGGTTGCGGCGAACCTGCGGGTTCGCCTCCGGTTGGGAGAGGCGGCACCGGACGCCATGGAGGAGAAAAACAATGAGGAAATTCATCATCGGTGCAGCCGTATCTGTGCTTATGGGCACGGCGGCACATGCAGAGACTGTCGGCGTTTCGATGGCGCTGTTCGACGACAACTTCCTGACGGTGCTGCGCAATGGCATGCAGGACTATTCCAAGGAGCTGAAGGGCGTTACCCTCCAGGTCGAAGACGCGCAGAACGACGTCGCCAAGCAGCAGAGCCAGATCCAGAATTTCATCGCCTCCAAGGTCGATGCGATCATCGTCAACCCCGTCGATACGGACGCGACGGCCGCCATGTCGAAGCTTGCCGCCGATGCCAAGATTCCGCTCGTCTACGTCAACCGCCAGCCGGTGAACGTTGACAGCCTGCCGGATGGCCAGGCCTTTGTGGCTTCCGAAGAAACAGTCGCCGGCACGCTCGAAACCAAAGAAGTCTGCCGCCTTCTCGGTGGTAAGGGCAAGGCCGTGGTGATGATGGGCGAGCTTTCCAACCAGGGCGCGCGCATGCGTACCCAGGCGGTTCATGATGTTCTCAAGACCGACGAGTGCAAAGGCATCTCGATCGTGGAGGAGCAGACTGCGAACTGGCAGCGTACCCAGGGTGCCGACCTCGTCACCAACTGGCTGTCGAGCGGCGTCGAGTTCAACGCCGTCATCGCCAACAACGACGAAATGGCCATCGGCGCCATCCAGGCTCTGAAGTCGGCCGGCAAGGACATGAAGGAATATGTCGTTGCCGGTGTGGATGCGACACAGGACGCACTTGCCGCGATGCAGGCGGGCGATCTCGATGTTACGGTGTTCCAGGACGCGGCAGGACAGGGCAAGGGCGCTCTTGATGCAGCGCTGAAGCTCGTGAAGGGCGACAAGGTCGAGAAGAAGGTCTACATTCCCTTCCAGCTCGTAACTCCTGAAAACGTCAAGGACTACGTGGCCAAGAACTAAGGCCTTCCTCCGGCATCCGTGTCCGATTGTTGTCGGGTCAGGGTGCCGGCTCCTGGCTGCGCCGGAGGCAGTGCCGGCCCAGCCGATCGATGCCCGACTTCCGTCGTGAAACCGTTGCAGCGCCGTTTAGCGTCCTGATCGACATGGTGCTGCAAGCCTCCTCGGAGGCAGGGCGCTGCAGGAGAATGCCTGACGCCGGAATTTTGTCTATTGTGGAGGATGAGATGGTCGTCAGTCCATCGACAATGGCCGCCGTGCGCGCCAGCGGAGCCGTGCCGAATGCGGAATTTCTTCTCGCGGCGGATGGTATACGCAAGGAGTTTCCTGGCGTCGTGGCACTCGACGATGTGCAGTTCCACCTCAAGCGCGGCAGCGTTCACGCGTTGATGGGCGAGAACGGCGCCGGCAAGTCAACGCTGATGAAGATCCTCGCGGGGATTTACCAGCCGGACAAGGGCGAAATTCGCCTCAAGGGCGCGCCGATCCGTCTCGATTCCCCTCTCGATGCGCTGGAAAACGGCATCGCCATGATCCATCAGGAACTGAACCTGATGTCCTACATGACCGTTGCGGAAAATATCTGGATCCGTCGCGAGCCGAAAAATCGGCTTGGCTTGATCGACCATGGTGAAATGTACCGGCGCACCCAGGCGCTGCTTGAGAGGCTCGGTATCGACATCGATCCCGAGACCCGCGTCGGCGAACTCTCGGTCGCGAGCCGTCAGATGGTTGAGATTGCCAAGGCTGTCTCCTACGATTCCGACGTCCTCATCATGGACGAGCCGACATCTGCGCTGACTGAGCGTGAGGTGGAGCATCTGTTCCGCATCATTCGCGATCTAAGAGAACGCGGCATCGGCATCGTGTACATCACCCACAAGATGAACGAGCTGTTCGAGATCGCCGATGAGTTTTCGGTCTTTCGCGATGGCAAGTATATCGGGACCCACGCCTCGACCGATGTGACGCGAGACGACATCATCCGCATGATGGTTGGCCGCGAAATCACGCAGATGTTTCCGAAGGAAGAGGTCCCGATCGGAGATGTAGTGCTGTCTGTCAAGGGCCTGACACTCAATGGCGTCTTCCAGGACGTCTCCTTCGATGTCCGCGCCGGTGAAATTCTCGGCGTTGCCGGCCTCGTCGGATCTGGCCGTTCCAACGTGGCGGAAACCGTCTTCGGCGTGACGCCTGCGTCCTCCGGCACGATTGAAATCAACGGCAAGACCGTGTCGATCGACAGCCCGACGACGGCCATCAGCCATCGCATGGCGTTCCTGACGGAGGACCGCAAGGACACCGGGTGCCTGCTGATCCTCAATATTCTCGAGAACATGCAGATTGCGGTCCTGCAGGACAAATATGTCGCCAATGGCTTCGTGCAGGAAAGCGCCCTGTCGGAAGCCTGCGAGGAGATGTGCCGCAAGCTTCGGGTCAAGACGCCGCATCTTTATGAGCGCATCGAGAACCTTTCGGGCGGCAACCAGCAAAAGGTGTTGATCGGCCGCTGGATGCTGACCAAGCCGCGCATTCTTATTCTGGATGAGCCAACGCGCGGCATCGATGTCGGGGCCAAAGCGGAAATCCACAAGCTGGTTTGCGAGATGGCGCGCCAGGGCGTCGCTGTCATCATGATTTCCTCCGAAATGCCGGAGGTTCTGGGAATGAGCGACCGCATCATGGTCATGCATGAAGGTCGGGTGACCGGCTTCCTTGATAGAAGTGAAGCCACGCAGGTGAAGGTGATGGATCTCGCATCGCGGTGAGGCGCGCCGGGATTTCTCGAGGAGGAATTATTATGACTACGAACGCCGCCGACGTGGAGTTGGGTGCAAAATCCGGGCGCAAGCCGCACCGGCGCATACCGCCCGAGGCCAATATTTTCTTCGTTCTGATCGGCATTGCGCTGGTCTATGAAATCCTCGGCTGGATTTTCATCGGCCAGAGCTTTTTGATGAATCAGCAGCGCCTGACGATCATGATCCTGCAGGTGTCTGTCATCGGCATCATCGCCGTTGGCGTGACGCAGGTCATCATCACCGGCGGCATTGATCTTTCTTCCGGCTCCGTTGTCGGCCTGACCGCGATGTTGTCCGCGAGCGTCGGGCAGTCGTCGACATGGCCCCGGGCGCTTTATCCTGGTTTGACCGACCTGCCTTTCTTCATTCCGCTGGCAGTCGGTGTTCTGGCTGGTGCATTGGCGGGTTTCATTAACGGCCAGCTTATTGCCCGAACCAAAATTCCGCCGTTCATCGCCACCCTCGGCATGATGGTGACAGCGCGCGGTCTTTCCAAATGGTACACGAAGGGTCAGCCGATCTCCGGCCTCACCGATGGCTTCAATTTCATCGGCACTGGCATCTGGCCAGTGGTCGTGTTCCTCGTCGTCGCCGTCATCTTCCATGTGGCGCTGCGCTATACGCGTTACGGCAAGTTTACCTATGCGATCGGCGCCAACCAGCAGGCCGCGCGCGTGTCCGGTATCAATATCGAGGCGCATCTGGTCAAGGTCTATGCGATTGCCGGTCTGCTCGCAGGTCTTGCCGGTGTCGTCACCGCCGCCCGTGCGCAGACCGCACAGGCCGGTATGGGCGTGATGTATGAGCTCGATGCCATCGCCGCAGCCGTTATCGGCGGCACGTCGCTGGCCGGCGGCGCGGGACGTATCACCGGAACCGTGATCGGCACGATCATTCTGGGTGTCATGACGTCCGGCTTCACATTCCTCAGGGTCGACGCCTACTATCAGGAGATCGTCAAAGGCCTGATCATCGTCGCCGCCGTGGTGGCCGACGTCTACCGCCAGAAGAAGCGCGCAAAGCGCTAAATCCTCCTCCTCCCGAACTGGGGCAAGCTTTCAGGGCTTGCCCCTTTTTTATGTCCTGACGACAGGGGCGTGCTTGCTCCCCACAGCGCAACGGGATCAGACCTTGTTGTCTCGGTAGGCGTGGACAGCTTTGCCGAAGGCTTCGAACAGCGCCCGCGATGGCGCATCCGTTTCTGCCCAATATTCCGGATGCCACTGTACACCGACAGCAAAGCCTTTGGCGTCTATAACCGAGACGGCCTCGATGGTGCCGTCCGCCGCCGTTGCTTCCACCTGCAGACGCGGTGCGGTTTCGGCGATCGCCTGCCGGTGTAGTGAATTGATCTGGATTTCGCCCGACATGCCGAGATGCTGTGCGATGCAGGAGCCTTCGCGCACATGAACCGGCTGGCGAATGGCGAAGGCCACGTCGCGATCGTCATGTTCCGGCTTGCGGTGGTCCCATGTGCCGGGCTGTTCCTGGATTTCGGACGCCAGCGTGCCGCCAAGCGCCACGTTCAGCTCCTGAATGCCACGGCAGATGGCGAGCATTGGAATTCCGCGCTCGATGGTGCGGCGAATGAGCGGCAGGCTGGTGGCATCGCGGGCGGGATCGAAAGGACCGTCACTCTCCTGTGCCTCTTTTCCGTAGAGCGAAGGGTGCACGTTGGTCGCGGAGCCGGATACCAGCAGGCCATCCACCCGGTCCAGAATGGCGTCGATCTCATTGCCATTCTCGAATGCGGGGACGACGAAGGACATGACGCCGGCGACTTTCAGAGCGGCGGAAAGGTACTGGTTCTGCGCGGCGTGCCAGTCGGCTCCGGCAAAATGCCTGATGTCGGCGGGAACGGCGATGATGGGTTTTGGCATGATGGCTCCGGGACGAATTTTCGAAATTTGTGGGGCTGCCGGTCCGCCAAGTCAAGCGCTGCTTACACCTGCACTCAATCGTCCATGCACCTAAAGTATAAGGCAATGCCGCGAATTTTCGGTTGTAAATAAAACGCGAAGAAAATTCCCCGGCTGACAGGTTCTTCCGCCATTAATTCTCGGCCCAGGCGCTTGTCAGCCGGGCTCCAACCGTGCTTACTTTGCGTTGCCTGAACAGCAACGAGGGGAATTCAAAGCTGCAGGTAGCGTTCATATCTGGGAGGATATAGATGGATCGCCGTTCCTTTATGAGAAAAGGTGCGCTTGCGGGGGCTGCCACGGCAGCACTGGCTGCGCCCGCCATTGCGCAGCAGAATACCAAGATCACCTGGCGCCTGACGTCATCGTTTCCGAAATCACTCGACACGATCTATGGCGGCGCAGAGGATATTTCCAAACATGTGGCCGCAGCGACGGATGGCAATTTCACCATTCAGCCCTTTGCCGCCGGGGAAATCGTGCCTGGTCTGCAGGCGGCCGATGCGGTGTCTTCAGGCACCGTCGAAATGTGCCACACCTGCTCCTATTATTATGTCGGCAAGGACCCGACCTTTGCCATCGGCACGGCCATACCCTTCGGCCTCAATGCTCGCCTGACGAACTCCTGGTTCTATGAGGGCAACGGCAACAAATTGCTGAACGAGTTTTACGCCAAGCACAATCTTTACGGCATGATTTCAGGCAACACCGGCGCCCAGATGGGTGGCTGGTTCCGCAAGGAAATCAATACGGTTGATGACTTCAAGGGCGTGAAGATGCGTATCGCCGGTCTCGCAGGCAAGGTGGTTGAAAAGCTCGGCGTCGTGCCGCAGCAGATCGCCGGCGGCGATATTTACCCGGCGCTCGAAAAGGGCACCATCGATGCGGCGGAATGGGTTGGCCCTTACGACGACCACAAGCTCGGCTTCCAGAAAGTGGCGAAGTATTATTATTATCCGGCCTTCTGGGAAGGCGGTCCGGTCATCCACTCCTTTGTCAATCTAGACAAGTGGAACAGCCTGCCGAAGCACTACCAGACGGCTCTGCAGGACGCCTGCGCCTTCGCAAATACCAATATGATGGCGAAATACGACGCCAGGAACCCGATCGCCATCAAGCAGCTGGTGTCTGAAGGTGCTGTGCTGCGGCCGTTCAGCCAGGAAATTCTCGAGGCTTGCTATAAATCGGCGCTCGAGGTCTACGCCAATATTTCGGCGTCCAATCCTGACTTCAAGAAAATCTACGAGGATCAGGTAGCCTTCAAGCGCGAGGGATATCTCTGGATGCAGCTCGCTGAATATACTTTCGACACCTTCATGATGATCCAGCAGCGCAACGGCAAGCTCTGATCATTCGGCAACGGCGGCGGCCCGGGCAAAGGCCTCGGAGACTTCGGTCTCCGGGGCTTTTTGTTGCTTGCTTATACTTTCGCGGATTCGAAAAAGTGGATGGCGATTTATAACGCCTCTGAGAACGAAGGCGGCGGCCCGTGAACAGCCGGGGTAGGCCGGTGAAATAGCACGCTGTCCTCTGCGAACCTGCCATAGGGCGCGGGTTCGAAAACGTCGTGCAAGTCGTTCGTCAGCGGGAGGAACCGGGCAGGCTTGTTAGCGATGGCCTGGTTCGCTTCAAAAAAGGTGGAAGGCAGTTTCTACCTTGCCTTCCACGTTGCTGTCAGCAGCTTTGCACCGATCTATCTGTAAGTCGGTCGTCAAGGCCCGATTTTCGGGGGCTCGCCCAGATTCGGCGTGCCCGGCAACCCGCCCGGCTGGCCCCCCGGCAGGCCGAAGTTCGGCATCGTGTTACCACCCTGATTGCCGAAGGCTGGTATTTCGATCTTGATGGAATTCAGGTCGACCTGCGGCGCTTTATCGAGCCAGTAGGTGACGGATTCCGGCCAGAAGATCACGATGGCGACAAGGATGAGCTGCATGCCGAGCCACGGAATGGCGCCCATGTAGATATCCGATGTCTTGACGGAGCGCGGCGCAATGGAGCGCAGGTAAAACAGCGCAAAGCCGAAGGGCGGGTGCATGAAGCTCGTCTGCATGTTGATGCAGATCAGGACACCGAACCAGATGAGGTCAATGCCTAGCGACTGGGCGATCGGTGCCAGCATCGGAATGACGATGAAGGCGATCTCGAAGAAATCGAGAAAGAAGGCCAGGAAGAAGATGAAGATGTTGACGAAGATCAGAAAGCCGATGGGGCCGCCGGGAATGCCCGACAACATGTGTTCGATCCAGAGTGAACCGTCCATGCCCTGAAAGACGAGGGAGAAGCAGGTCGCGCCGACCAGAATGAACACCACCATCGACGTGATGTGCATGGTGGAATGCATACCCTGCTTGACGAGGTCCCAGGTGAGGCGACGATGGGCAGCGGCGAGAGCCATGGCGCCGACGACGCCCAGCGCACCCGCTTCGGTCGGGGTGGCCAGCCCCAGAAAGATGGTGCCGAGGACGAGGAAAATCAGCACGATGGAAGGGATCATGCCCGCGAGCACACGAAACACCAGCGCCCGGTTGAGTTCACCGCGCGCTTCCGGCGGCAGTGCCGGGAGGTCCTTCGGTCGCACGATCGACATGAACAGGATGAAGAGCATGAAGATGGCGACCTGCAGGATCGATGGGCCGATCGCGCCGAGATACATGTCTCCGACCGATTTTCCCAGCTGGTCGGCCAGCACGATCAGTACCAGCGAGGGAGGAATGACCTGCGTGATCGTTCCAGATGCCGCGATGACCCCGGTGGCAAGGCGCGGATTGTAGCCATATTTCAGCATGATCGGCAGCGAGATCACGCCCATGGTGATCACGGAAGCCGCAACCGTTCCCGTAATGGCGCCAAGGATCGCGCCGACGATGATGACGGCATACGCGAGGCCGCCGGGAATGGCGCCGAAGAGTTTACCGGTTCCCTCAAGCAAATCTTCCGCGAGCCCACATCGCTCCAGGATGGCGCCCATAAAGGTAAAGAAGGGAATGGCGAGCAGAAGATCGTTTGAGACGATGCCGAAGATGCGCAGCGGCAGAGCCTGAAGGAAGGCCGGTGAAAAATGCTCGGTGAAGATGCCGATGACCCCAAAGACGAGGCCGACAGTGGCGAGCGAGAAAGCGACCGGAAATCCATAGAGCATGAAGATGATCATGCCGAGGAACATAAGTGGTGGAAGAATTCCATATTCAAACATGTGAAATATCCTGAAGGTTCAGATCGGCGCGATCATTGCAGGGGCTTTTCGTACTTGGTGTCGAGCGCATAAAGCCCGTTGAGGGCGCCTATGCGCTTGATGAGTTCGGAAAACCCCTGCAGAACCAGCAGGGCAAAACCGGCAAAGATGATGAGCTTGACCGGCCAGCGGATGAGGCCGCCGGCATTGGACGACATCTCGTTCTGATACCATGACAGGGTGAACATCGGCCAGGACAGCCAGGCGAGGTAGAAGCAGCCCGGCAGCAGGAACAGCACGATGCCGACAATATCCACCCAGATCCGCTTTCGCGCCGAAATCGCGCCGTAGATGATGTCCACGCGCACATGTTCATTCATGCGCAGTGTGTAGGAAGCGCCGATCAGCACGATAAAGGCAAACATGTACCACTGGATTTCCAGCCAGCCATTCGAACTATAGTTCAGGGCATAACGGACCATGGCGTTGCCGGCGCTCACAAGGCAGCAGATCAGTACGAGATATCCGGCGACCTTGCCTAGACCTTCGCTGACAAGATCTATCAGCGCACTTAATTTCAAGAGCGACTTCATGACTTTCCCCTCTTCCCTTTTCGGGCTTGTGGCGGAAAGTAAAGCCGGGCGCCTTTCCCCGCGGCCACGCCTCCACGTGCCTCCGCTTCCACAGGTCCCGGTGTTCCTCCCCACAGATTCCCGTGTATGGTCCAGCGACATGAAAAGCAACAAAAACCGCGAGGAAACGGGGCTTTTACGCGCTTTTTTCAACCCGGCCTGAAAGGATGTTGCGCAGGCTCAGAATTTCTTCTCTCTTGTGACTGCGCCTTTCTTTCGCGCGCGGTGCATTGCGTCTTTCGCCGGGTTTATGTTACGTCAAGCTATGGAGAATCCGGCATGAGCTCTCGATCGATTTTGCGGGGCAAGCCGCGCGTCGCGGCCGTGGTGGATGGAGCAAAGGGGAAGCGGAATGAGCGAACACCACACAGGTCCGGTCGAAGTTGGTGCCGAGATGAATTATGCCGAACACGAGAAGACCTATAACGGTTTCCTGGCCCTGACGAAGTATGGCACGATGGTGCTGTGCGTCTTGATGCTGGCGATGGTTGCAGGCTTCTTCACATCGGCGGGTCTGCTCGGCGGCTTGGTCGTCTTCCTCGTTCTTTCTGTCGCAGGCTTCATTCTGTTGCGCTGAGCGAAAACGCTCGTAGGCGGTTTGGGCGACAGCCCGACATTGCCGAACGGCCGGAGAGGCACTGTCATGAAACGCCTGTTCTACTGCCTGTTTCTGCTGGTGGCGCTTTCGCATCCGTCATGGTCGCGTGACCTGTCGGGGGCGGAGCAGAAGAGCCTGCTGAAACAGATCGAGCGGTTCGACGCTGCGTTGAACGCGCAGGATTTCGAGCTCGTCGGCAAAACCGTGCCGCCGAAGATATTCGAGTCGATCGCAAAAGACGCCGGGATCACTGTGGAACAGTTGCGGACTGCGCTGACGGCGCAGATGCAGATGGCGCTCGCAGCGGTGAAGATCACCGAATTCAGCATGGACAAGCAGGCGATCACCTATGCGCAGACGCCTGATGGTACGCCCTATGCTCTCGTTCCCACCAAGACGGTCATGGAAACAGGCGGCCAGACAATCGAGGCGAAATCCCATACGCTGGCAATGCTGGATGGTGCAGACTGGTATCTTCTGCGGGTCACCGACCAGCAGCAGGTGAGCATTCTGCGCAAGGTCTATCCGTCCTTTGCCGATGTAAAATTCCCCGAAGGATCGATGGAGCCGGTAAAGTAACAGGCTTGACGGTCAGGAAAAGCGTCCGGCCCGAAACGGATCGACGGAAATGGTGGTGTCTTCGGCGTTGACGAGCTGCGTCACCAGCCGCGCGGTGGCGGCGGACTGGGTCAGGCCCAGATGGCCATGGCCGAAAGCGTAGATAACAGAAGGCGTTGCCCTTGCCGTTCCGATGACGGGAAGACAATCCGGCATGGACGGGCGGAAACCCATCCATTGCGTCCCGCCCTCAAGCTTCAGCCCGGGCAGGAAGCGTCCCGCCTTTTTCAGCATCGCTTCCGAGCGGCGGAAATTGGCTGGCAGTTCCAGACCGCCAAGCTCCACCGCCCCGCCGACACGAATGCCGTTTGCAAGCGGCGTGACGACGAAACCGTGGTCATTGAAATAAAGTTGACGCGTCAGGTTGAAGGCATTGGCGGGAAGCGTGGTGTTGTAGCCACGCTCCGTTTCAAGCGGCACGACATTGCCAAGCGATGCCGCGAGCTTCCGGGACCACGCGCCGCAGGCGACAATCACCCTGTCGGCATCGATCTTGTCACCATTTTCCAGCGTGACGATCGTACTTTCCCCGACGGCGTCGATGCGCTCAGCCTCGCCTTTTCGCAAGCTGGCGCCGCGGGCGATGACGAGATCGAAAATCGCGCGGGTGAAATCGTAGGGATCCGAAACCTGCAAGCCATCAGGAGAAAATAAAGCGTGGCCAAATTGCGGTGCGAGTCCGGGTTGCAGCTCTTCGATTTCCCGGCGACCGACGCGCTGAAAGGTAAATCCGGCGCGCTCCTTTTCGTCCCAGTCCTTCCGCGAAGCTTCAAGGCTTGCCTCGCTGTCGTAAAGATCGAGCGTGCCGGTTTTGGAAATGAGGTGCGAAAGCTCCGGCATGGCCGCAACATGGGCCATTTCAACGCTGGCCAGCCGGTTGATGTCGGTCAGTGCCTTCAGGCCATGGCGGAAGTTGCGCTCGGCGCTGGCGCGCCAGAAGCGCCACAGCCAAGGCGCTATCTTGCCCGCATAGGCCGGCGGGACGCTTAGTGGCCCGAGCGGGTCGAATAGCCAGCGGGGGGCTTTTTTCATGATGCCTGGGGCGGGGATGGGAATAATTTCGGAAAATGCCAGAATGCCGGCATTACCGGAGCTTGCGCCCCGTGCAATGTCGCTGCGCTCCAGCAGCACCACATGACGGCCGGCATTCTGCAGATAAAGCGCCGCCATGGAACCGATAATGCCGGTGCCGATGACCAGCACGTCGCATTTCAGGGTTTTGGTCATCGGCGCTCCTGCAAGACAATTTCTTGGATCGCAATACCAATGAATGCCTCGCAGATGAAAGGCCGCTTCATGCCGCCTTCGAAGAAATATTAGTGGTGTGGCAAATAAGCGCTGACGGCACAAGGCGACGCCAAGGAAACGGCAGGAAAAATACTTTCAGCTATTAATAGTTATGCTCCATCATTAAGTGCTATTTAACGCACGTCTACTAGGTTCTCTCGCAGCCAGGCCGGCAACCGGTTTCAGAACGGCGGGCAGTCCGTATTCAATAAAATGGGGATTTCAGTATGTCTCGTTTTTCAAAGTTCGGTTTCGATGCGAGCGCGGTTCTAGACGCCCTCAGCAACTCCCAAGCCATCATTGAATTCGATCTCAATGGTAACATCCTCAAGGCGAATGAGAATTTCTGCAAGGCTGTCGGTTACACGGAGTCGGAGATCGTCGGTCGGCATCACCGGATGTTTGTTTCTCCAGATGAAGTCACCTCTCCCGAATATCGTTATTTTTGGGAGAAGCTGTCGCGCGGTGAACACGACAAAGGGCAATATTGCCGCCTGACCAAGAACGGCGACGAGCTGTGGATCGAAGCTTCCTACAATCCCGTTTTCCGTTTCGGTAAACCCTACAAGGTCGTAAAGATTGCAAGCGACATTACCATGACGAGGCGAAAGAGCGCCGAAGATAACGGCAAGCTGGCGGCGCTGTCTCGCGCGCAGGCCATGATCGAGTTTGACCCTGACGGAACCATTCTCTGCGCCAATGCCAATTTTCTGGAGGCGGTCGGGTATCAGGAGAATGAGATTGTCGGCAGACATCACTCGATGTTCTGCGAGCCATCCTATGTTGAATCCGCGGATTACCGGACCTTCTGGGAGGAGCTACGCTCGGGCAGTTTCTCCACCGGCCAGTTCATGCGGTTTGGCAAGGACGGGAAACGCGTCTTCATTCAGGCCTCGTATAACCCGATCCTTGATGATCGCGGCCGCGTGTTCAAGGTGGTGAAATTCGCTTTTGACATCACCGAGCGGGTTCGTGCCGTGGAAGAGCTGGGCGAAGCGCTTGAGCGGCTTTCCCAGTGCAACATCCGCGTTACCCTTGACCGGCCGTTCATCGGCGAATTCGAAGGTCTGCGCCGCGATTTCAACAAGTCCATCGCCGAATTTCAGAAGACGCTGGAAAATGTGCTTGGCCAGACAGGTGATCTGACACGCAGCAGCCAGGAAGTAAGCGAGGCATCGGTACAGCTGGCGGAGCGTTCGCGCGAACAGGCCATGGCGCTTGAAGAAACCTCCGCCGCGCTGGAGGAAATCACGGCAACCGTTCATTCCTCCACTGAAAATACCAGGGAGACCCGAAGGCTCGTTCAGAGCGCCCGCGAATCGACATCGATTTCGACGGAGGTGGTGGCGCGGACCGTCAATGCCATGCAGCGGATCGAGACGGCGTCGCGGGAGATCAGCCAGATTATCGGCGTCATCGATGAAATCGCCTTTCAGACCAACCTCTTGGCACTCAACGCCGGTGTGGAAGCGGCGCGTGCGGGCGATGCAGGCAAGGGCTTTGCGGTTGTTGCTCAGGAAGTTCGCGAACTTGCGCAGCGTTCCGCCAATGCCGCCAAGGAAATCAAGGCGCTGATCAATAATTCCGGCACCGAAGTGCTGGAAGGGGTACGGCTCGTGGGCGAAACCGGCGAAGCTCTCAAGCAGATCGATGCGCTCGTGAAACATATCGACAGCAATGTCGACATGATCGCGAAGGCAGCCGACGAGCAATCTCTCGGCATCGGCGAAATCAACAGGGCCGTCAGCCAGCTCGACCGTATGACGCAGGAAAATGCCGCGATGAGTGCAAGGACGACGGCGATCAGCGCGACACTTGCAGAAGGGGCAGAGGCTCTGTCTCAGCTCGTGAGCCTGTTCAAGCTCAACCGCCGCTCCGTGCAGCGTGAGGATGGCTCTTCAATCCATACCGCGCGGCCAAATGCCGGGCGGCAGTCCCATCGGCCGGCGCGGGCCGCCTGAGGGGGCTTCGGCAGGCAGGCTCTAACGAGATAAAATGCGGCGGCTGCAAAACAGCCACCGCATTTCTGTTTAAAGCGAAGGCGGCGTTCCTGAGAGAACGGTTCGACTTCGTGCTGGGCGTGTTCCGTCGGCAGGGATCAATCCGTGCAGGCGGTCCATTATCGTCCGGCGTTATAGGCCGCTATCGCCGCCATGTTGACGATATCGCTGTCTTTGGCACCCATCGAGGTGATCTGTACCGATTTATCGAGGCCAACGAGCAGCGGACCGATGACGGTCGCTCCGCCCAGTTCCTGCAGCATCTTGGTCGAGATAGAGGCGGAATGGATGGCGGGCATGACCAGAACATTGGCCGGGCCAGACAGCCGCGCAAAGGGATACTGGCTCTGCATGCGTTGGTGGTTCAGCGCGACGTCGGCCGACATTTCGCCGTCGACCTCGAAGTTGACGTTGCGCCTGTCGAGGATTTTCACCGCTTCGCGTACCTTGTCGGAGCGTTCACCGACCGGCTGGCCGAAGGTGGAATAAGCGAGCATGGCAACGCGGGGCTCGTAACCAAAACGGCGCGCGAGGCCCGCTGCCTCTTCGGCGATATCGGCGAGGTCCTCAGCATTCGGCATGTCATGGACGGCGGTATCGGCGACGAAAACGGTGCGGTTGCGCGAGACAACAAGAGAAACCCCGATCACGCGGTGCCCCGGCTTGGTGTTGATGCAGCGGCGGATGTCTTCCAGCGCGGTGGAATAATTGCGTGTAACGCCCGTCACTACCGCATCAGCGTCGCCCATTGCCACCATGCAGGCGGCGAAGTGGTTGCGGTCGTTGTGGATCAGGCGTTGCACGTCACGCAGCAGGAAGCCGCCGCGTTGCAGCCGAGCGTAAAGATAGTCGATATAGGCATCGACGCGGCTGGAGAGACGGGCATTGGTGATTTCGATATTCGCACGGTCGAGATCGATGCCCGCACGCTCCGCATTGGCCTTGATGATATCGTCGCGGCCGAGCAGGATGGCGGTGCCAAGCCCTTGAGCGGTGAACGAAATCGCCGCGCGCATGACCTGTTCTTCTTCCGCTTCGGCAAAGACCACCCGCTTTGGCGAGCGCCGAACGCGCTCGTAAAGGCGCTGCGTCGTCGAGGCCATCGGGTCGCGGCGTGCGGAAAGCTCGCGGGCATAGGCATCGAGATCAGGCAGTTCGCGTTGGGCGACTCCGGTCTCTATCGCAGCCTTGGCCACGGCAACGGGAATGGCCGAAATCAGGCGTGGATCGAAAGGCACCGGAATGATGTATTGCGGCCCGAAACGCGGGCGGTTGCCCTGATAGGCGGCCGCCACATCGTCAGGCACGTCCTCGCGGGCGAGATCGGCCAGGGCCTGCGCAGCAGCAATCTTCATCGCGTCGTTGATCTGGCGGGCGCGAACGTCAAGCGCGCCGCGGAAGATATAGGGGAAGCCAAGGACGTTATTGACCTGGTTCGGATAATCGGAGCGACCGGTCGCCATGATCGCGTCGTCGCGAATGCGGGACACCTCCTCCGGCGTGATTTCGGGATCCGGATTGGCCATCGCGAAGATGATCGGCTTCGGCGCCATGGAACGGATCATCTCCTCGGTGAAGGCGCCCTTCTGCGACAGGCCGAAGACGACGTCCGCGCCCTTCATTGCCTCCGCCAGGGTACGGTTCTCAGTTTTCACCGCGTGCGCGGATTTCCACTGGTTCATACCCTCCGTGCGGCCCTGATAAATTACCCCCTTGGTGTCGCAGAGGGTGATGTTTTCCGGGTTGAAGCCCATCGCCTTGATCAGGTCCATACAGGCAATCGCGGCGGCGCCTGCACCGTTGCAAACGAGCTTTGTCGTCTTGAAATCGCGCCCTGTCAGTTCGATGGCGTTGATGAGGCCTGCGGCGGCGATGATCGCGGTGCCGTGCTGGTCGTCATGGAAAACGGGAATATCCATCAGTTCGCGCAGCCGGCTTTCGATGATGAAACATTCCGGCGCCTTGATGTCTTCGAGATTGATACCGCCGAAGGAGGGGCCGAGATAACGCACGCAATTGATGAATTCGTCCGCGTCTTCGGTATCGACCTCAAGATCGATGGAATCGACGTCGGCGAAGCGCTTGAAGAGAACTGACTTGCCTTCCATCACTGGCTTGGAGGCGAGCGCGCCGAGATTGCCAAGGCCAAGGATCGCAGTTCCGTTGGAAATGACGGCGACCATGTTGCCACGCGTCGTGTAATCGTAAGCGGTCGCCGGATTTTCGGCGATGGCTTTTACCGGTACGGCCACGCCGGGAGAGTAGGCGAGCGACAAGTCCCGCTGGGTTGCCATCGGTTTCGTCGGGGTGATTTCCAGCTTGCCCGGTCTGCCCTGTGCATGGAAATCAAGGGCTTCCTGATCCGTAACCGATGTTCTGGTGCTTGCGGGTTTTGTCGTGTCGGACATGGGCTGAGCGTGCTTTCCTGGCGATAACAATGTAAAAATATCAGCCGTTGTTATTGTATTTTTCGCGCGCCTGCCAAGCCTTCATTGTTGTTCAGTGCAGCAAATTTAAGCGTAAAGAAATTTAAAGGCGTTTTAATCGATTAAGTCCACTTGCTGTCCTTAGGGGCCGCGTTGGTAAGCCCGGAGCGCCATATTTACGAAGGCGTCCACATGAAGGGCGAGTGGGCCACGCCTGACGACGAGCACGCAGTCAGACCATGCCTCGGCGCTGTCGATCGGCACAGCGGCAATGCCACGTGTGGAACGCACGGTGCTTTCCGGCAGAATGGAAATTCCCGCACCTGCTTCCACAAGTGCAAGGATCGTATTGATATTGGCGATACGCATGCCGATCTTCGGCTCGCAACCGGCATCCTCGAAAAGGGTCAGTGCGCTGTTGCTGAGGCCCAGGCCGATCTCGTCGATCGGCAGCAGGAGATTTTCCTGCGCGATATCGCCAGCCGAGAGTCTGGAGCGGGAGGCAAGCGGATGATCTTCCGAAACCGCCACGCATAGTTTCGAGCGGTCGAACGGCATCGCCCTCAAGGTTTGGGGTAGCGGGGGAAGGGGCGTGCGGATGAAGGCGACATCGGTCTTGCGCGTTTCCACTTGCTCGATCAGTTGTTCCATCGTCATGCCAGGCAAGAGCTCCAGAGTCACATCCCTGTGCTCATCCCCATAGCGGGTGATGAGCGCCGGCAGTTTCCGCTCGGCCATGACGCTGGTGCCATAACCTATGCGCAGCGTTCCCAGCTGGCCACGCCTTATCTGCCGCGCCTTGTCCATCGCGCTTTTGGTGCGGGCGAGGATTTCTTCCGCCTCCACGAGCATGGATTGCCCCGCCGGCGTGAGTTCCACACCGCGATTGATGCGATGAAAGAGTTTGAAGCCAAGCGTTTCCTCCAGTTGTCGGATGCGCTGTGTAACGGCCGGCTGGGCAATTCCTAGCTGTAGGGCTGCGGCGCGGAAATTCCTGGCCCTTGCGGCCTCCACGAATATGGTAAGTTGTCGAGTGTCCATGGCAGAGAGGTCTTTATAGTGGCAGGCTTCGTGTGATATAAGTGCAGCTTATCAAAATTGTCCTTTTCGCGCATTGTCATCTTGTCGCAGGCGACGTTATACCGCAGCTCAGGATCGTGAGCGTCTTTACCGCCTGTGCAGGTGAGGGCGATCCGGACCGGGGAGGATTTGTTCAAGCATATTGTCTGCCGTCCAAGGGGACGGCGGTAACCTGCAGTGAATGGGTCAAATGACAGTCACAACGGAAGTCTTCCCCACCATTGTTCCCCGTTCAGCCGCGCCGCCACCGGCGCACCTTCGTATCGCCGCATCGGCGACGAACTGTCCGCGCTTTGCGGGACACTGAACGATCATCGGGCCTTAAGCCTTCTGGGCGGCTCTTCTAACCGGACAAATATTATGGGTAATCCAGCAACTTCATTGTCGCTCCCGGCCAGATTATGGCTGTTGGTGCTTGGCGCGGTCATCATTGCCGCAGGACTGTTCTTCTCCATTGGCGGCGGCCAACTCCTCGCCCTTGGCGGCAGCCCCTATTTTATCATCGCAGGTATCGCGCTCGTCGTCTCCGGCCTGCTCATTCTGCTGCGCAAGCCTGCGGGTGCGCTTGTTTTCGGTCTCACTTTCATCCTCACCGGCGTTTGGGCGGTATGGGAAGTGGGGCTAGATTTCTGGCCGCTGATTTCCCGCCTGCTGGCAATCGGCGTCGGCGCAACCGTTGTTGCCCTGTCGTACCCGCTGCTGCGACGTGCGGCTGGCAAAACGCCGGCATTGGGCTCTTCTCTTGCGGTTGGGGCGGTTCTTGCAATCGCCTCCGGCGCCGGTTTTGCCGGCATGTTCGTTGCGCACCCGACCGTCGCCTTCAATGGCGAGGCGGCCGCGCTGACGCCCGTAACGCCGGAAGCGGAGCAGAAGAACTGGGAACATTACGGCAATACTTCCGGCGGCAGCCGCTTTGTCGCGCTTGATCAAATCACCCGCGACAACGTCAAGAACCTCGAGGTGGCCTGGACTTATCACACGGGCGATACTCCGATCAGCCCCGGCGCGAACGGCGCGGAAGATCAGGAAACGCCGCTGCAGGTGGGCGACACCGTTTTCCTGTGCACCCCGCACAATAATGTCATCGCGCTTGATGCCGACACCGGTGCTGAAAAGTGGAAGACGGAAATCAACGCCAAATCCTCGGTCTGGATGCGTTGCCGCGGCCTTGCCTATTTCGATGCCAAGGCGCCGCTGAAACAGCCGACCGCGCCGGGCTCGACGCCCGTCACGCCGGCGGTGGTGGCCGAAGGCGCGCTTTGCCAGCGCCGAATCTTGATGAACACCATCAATGCGGAACTCATCGCGCTTGATGCCGACACCGGCGCGTTTTGCCCTGACTTCGGCACCAATGGGCGCGTTGATCTGAAGATCGGTATGGGAGATGCCCCCGACCCGCAATATGTCCTGACCTCGGCTCCCACGCTCGCTGGCACAACCGTTGTTGTTGGCGGTCGTATCGCCGACAACGTGCAGGTCGATATGCCTGGCGGCGTGATGCGCGGTTTTGACGTGGTGACGGGCGAGCTTCGCTGGGCGTTCGACCCGGGTAATCCTGACATCACCAAGCTGCCGCCTCCGGGCCAAACCTATACGCGTTCCACGCCGAACGTCTGGGCGTCCATGTCCTACGATCCGGACCTGAACACGGTCTTCATGCCTGTCGGCAGCCCTTCGGTGGACTTGTACGGCGCGACCCGCACGCCGCTCGACCATAAATATGGTGCCTCCATGCTGGCGCTCGACGCCACGACCGGTCGCGAAAAATGGGTCTACCAGACCGTTCATAACGACCTCTGGGACTTCGACGTGCCGATGCAGCCGAGCTTCATCGATTTCCCGAAAGCGGATGGAACGACTGTGCCGGCATTGGTCTTCGGCACCAAGGCGGCGCAGATCTATGTTCTCGACCGGGCGACCGGGCAGCCGCTGACCAAGGTTGAAGAAGTTCCGGTGAAGCCCGCCAATATTCCGAACGAGCCTTATGCGCCGACGCAACCACGCTCGGTCGGCATGCCACAGATCGGTGCGCAGACCTTGACGGAAGCGGACATGTGGGGCGCGACCCCGTTTGACCAGCTTCTTTGCCGTATCGCCTTCAAGGGCATGCGTTATGAAGGACTTTACACGGCACCCGGTACAGACCTCTCGCTTTCTTTCCCGGGCTCGCTCGGCGGCATGAACTGGGGTGGCATTTCCACAGACCCCACGACGAACACCATTTTCGTCAATGACATGCGCCTTGGCCTCTGGATCCAGATGAAAGAAGCTGCGCCGACCAAAGCTGTCGCCAGCGGTGGCGAGAGCGTCAACACCGGAATGGGCGTCGTTCCCATGAAGGGCACGCCCTATGCGGTCAACAAGAACCGTTTCCTCTCGGCGCTTGGTATTCCCTGCCAGGCTCCGCCTTACGGCACCATGACTGCAATCGACATGAAGACGCAGCAGATCAAATGGCAGGTGCCGGTCGGCACGGTCGAAGATACGGGTCCGCTCGGCATCAAGATGGGCCTGCCCATCCCGATCGGCATGCCGACGCTTGGCGGCACGCTTGCCACTCAGGGCGGCCTCGTCTTCATCGCTGGCACGCAGGACTACTATCTGCGCGCCTTCGACACGGCAACCGGCAAGGAAGTCTGGAAGGCCCGCCTTCCCGTCGGCAGCCAGGGCGGCCCGATGAGCTACAAGTCGCCAAAGACCGGCAAGCAATATGTCGTCATCTCGGCCGGCGGCGCTCGGCAGTCTCCGGATCGTGGCGATTACGTCATCGCGTATGCTTTACCGAACTGATCCTTGTCGTTCAGTTTTTTGAAAGGAAACCCCGGAAGATCATTTCGGGGTTTTTTCTTTGTCTGCGTGCGGCATGCCGCCCGTTCGTGCGGAACCTCATCATCATCCTGGCGTTAGGAAAAACAGCCTGCCGGCCACGCACCGCCGCGCACCAGGCGTTCAGAGGACGGAATTATCAGCCCTTGCTTATCCACAGCTTGAACTGGTGATGGCGGTGTCGTGAAATATCTATATTGTCCGGCGCATCGGGGAATTTGAGTAAGAAAGGTTTTGTAGTGAACGAACAATCTCGAAAGATCACGCCGGTTCTTCTCGCTGGTGGTGCTGGCTCGCGGCTTTGGCCGGTATCGCGTGATCAGTTGCCAAAGCAGTTTCAGCCGCTGGTTGGCAATCTTTCGACATATCAACAGACGCTGAAACGTGTCGGTGATAAACGTCTTTATTCGGAAGCCCTGGTCATTACCAACGAGGATTTTCGCTTCTTTGCCCGTCGCCAGGCGGAAGAAATCGATCTGCCCGCGACCGTTGTGCTCGAGCCCGCCCGCCGCGACAGCGCCGCTGCGATGGCTGCCGCTGCCGTGCTTGCCGAACGCCGCGAACCGGGCTGCCTCGTACTGGCGCTTGCTGCCGACCACGTGGTTCTCGATCCCGATAAATTTTCCGACGCCGTAAAGCTTGGCGCCAAGGCCGCCGATCAGGGCAGTATTGTTGTTTTTGGCCTGGTGCCAACGGAGCCGCGCACCTCCTACGGATATATCAAGCCGGGCGAGCCGATTGATGGTGAGGCTGACCTCAGCACCGTCGATGCCTTCAAGGAAAAACCGGATGTATCGACGGCGATTTCCTATCTGGAAAAAGGTTATCTCTGGAATTCCGGTAACTTCCTGTTCCGCTCCGATGTGATGATTGCCGAACTCAAGGCTTTCGCGCCGGAGATCCTAGCGGCGGTAACGCAGGCGGTTGACCAATATGAAAGCGACCTTGGATTTGTGCGTCTGGATAAGGATAGCTTTGAAGCCTCTCCCAAAAACTCCATCGACTATGCGGTTATTGAAAAAACGAAGCGCATGGCGGTGGTGCACGGCCATTTCCGCTGGTCGGACATCGGCAGCTGGGATGCGATCTGGGAAATCGCTGACAAACATGACAATGAGAACGCGCTTGAAGGCAACGGCGTGTTCATCGATTCCGAAGGCTGCCTCATTCACTCCACACAGCTGCTGACGACGGTTGTCGGAGCAAAGGACATGGTGGTTGTAACCACCAAGGATGCGGTGCTGGTCGTCCCAAAGAACCGGGTACAGGATGTGAAGGGTCTGGTTGAGACGCTCAAGGACAGCAAACATGCGCCGCAAACCGAAACTCACAAGCGGGTCTACCGACCCTGGGGCTATATCGAACACATGTACGTGGACGAGCGTTACCGGGTCGGCCACATCACGGTCGATCCCGGCCACCGCATTTCGTTCCAAAGACACTATCATCGCTCAGAGCACTGGATCATCGTCAAGGGCACTGCGACCGTGACGATCGGCGAGGAAACCCGGCTGCTGACGGAGAACCAGTCTGTCTATATTCCGATTGGCCAGCCGCACCGTCTCGCCAATGAGGGGCAGATTCCGCTCGAGCTGGTTGAAATACAGACCGGGGCATATCTCGGCGAGGATGATGTGATCCGCATAGAGGATGATTATAAGCGCGAATAGTAGATTGCCTTCTAAGATAGCGCGATAGGGCGAAGTTGGAGGTATTCCGCTTCGCCTTTATGTTTTTAACGGCGAGCACCTGCTACTCAAATACGGATGCAGCAGCGGCCTTCTTTTCAAAAATGGTGGGAACGGCGGTACGTAGCATGCAGCCCCGCGCGGATTTTGCCGGATTTCAGGTCGAGAAGGGTGTCTAAAATAGCCACATCGAGATTCGCATTTTAAGCGGTTGCCTAATCAAAATTCTTCGCATAGGTTCCAACTGTAACGTTTCAGTGAGGGAGGAGCTCATGCGAATGCGTCTTATTTCTGCGGCCTTTTTGGCCAGTGTGATGATTCCGGCGGGTGTGGCTGGTGCCACCGATCTTGAAGTGACCCATTGGTGGACGTCGGGTGGTGAAGCCGCCGCCGTGGCCGAACTGGCCAAGGCTTTCGATGCGACCGGCAATAAGTGGGTGGACGGCGCGATTGCCGGTTCGGGCGGTACGGCCCGGCCGATCATGATCAGCCGCATCACCGGCGGCGACCCGATGGGCGCGACCCAGTTCAACCACGGCCGTCAGGCGGAAGAACTCGTTCAGGCCGGCCTGATGCGTGACCTGTCGGATGTCGCCGCAAAAGGGAACTGGAAAGAGGTCATCAAGCCCTCCAGTCTACTGGACAGCTGCACGATTGATGGGAAGATCTATTGCGCGCCGGTCAATATTCATTCCTGGCAATGGCTCTGGCTGTCCAATGCGGCCTTCAAAAAGGCAGGCGTTGAAGTTCCGAAGAACTGGACGGAGTTTGTTGCGGCCGCACCGGCGCTGAAAAAGGCCGGCATCCAGCCGCTCGCGCTCGGCGGGCAGGCCTGGCAGGCAAACGGCTTGTTCGATACGCTGACGCTTTCGATCGGCGGCAAGGATCTGTACCAGAAGGTCTATGGCGACAAGGATGAAGAAGCGGCCGCGGGTCCCGACATGGCGAAGATTTTCGCGGCTGCCGTCGAGGCGCGCGACATGGCAAAGGGCACCAATGTTCAGGACTGGAACCAGGCCACCAACATGGTCATCACCGGCAAGGCCGGCGGCCAGATCATGGGTGACTGGGCGCAGGGTGAATTTCAGCTTGCCAACCAAAAAGCCGGCACCGACTATTCCTGCCTTCCTGGTCTCGGCCTGAGTGAATATCTGACCACGGGCGGGGATGCCTTCTATTTCCCGGTTCTTAAAGACGAGGAAAAAACCAAGGCGCAGGACGTGCTGGCAGCAACCATCGTCGATCCAAAGACGCAGGTTGCCTTCAACCTGAAGAAGGGCTCGCTGCCTATCCGCGGTGACGTAGACCTCAATGCAGCGAATGACTGCATGAAAAAGGGACTGGCCATTCTGGCCAAGGGCAATGCGCTGACCAGCGTTGACCAGCTGATTTCCGCGGACTCGCAGAAGCAGAAGGAAGACCTGATGGCAGAATTCTTTGCTGGCTCGATGTCGGCAGAGGATGCGCAGAAGCGCTTTGCGGATATCATCGGCTCGGCTGACTGATCGTGATTTCTCCGGTTGGGGGAGCGGCTCGCTCCCCCTTCCAACGTCCGGCTCACAACAAAAACAATCTTGTTTGTCGGGGTTCCGTGCAGCGGAGAATTTTTCTCGGCTGTTGACTGTAACGTTACAGGAGGAGGTAACATGGCGGGTCAAGCGCGCTCCGGGCGCCCCAACCAGCTCTTTCGCAATCTGAATTCCAAGATTGCTTCCATACCCATGATATTGACCGCAGTGGTGATCTTCCTCGGCGGGACGATCTGGACGGTCGTTTATTCCTTCACCAATTCCAAGCTTCTGCCGCGGGCGAGCTTTGTCGGTTTCGATCAATACGAGCGGCTATGGGCCGCGCCACGCTGGATCGTCTCGATCCAGAACCTGGCGATTTACGGCGTGCTGTCGCTGATCTTCAGCCTCGTCATCGGCTTCGTGCTGGCGGCACTGATGGACCAGAAAATTCGTTTCGAAAACACCTTTCGCACGATCTTCCTTTATCCCTTCGCCCTGTCCTTCATCGTGACAGGTCTTGTCTGGCAATGGCTGTTGAACCCGGAATTCGGGATCCAGTCCGTGGTCCGCTCGCTCGGCTGGGAAAGCTTTACATTCGATCCGCTCTATAATTCTCAGATTGTCATCTACGGCATCCTGATTGCGGCGCTCTGGCAGGGAACCGGGCTTGTCATGTGCCTGATGCTCGCGGGTCTTCGTGGCATCGACGAGGATATCTGGAAGGCGACGCGCGTGGATGGCATCCCGATGTGGAAGACCTATATCCTCATCATCATTCCCATGATGCGCCCCGTCTTCATCACCACGCTCGTCATCATCGCCAGTGGCATCGTCAAGGTCTATGATCTGGTCGTGGCGCAGACCAGCGGCGGACCGGGCATCGCGTCTGAAGTGCCGGCGAAGTACGTCTACGACTACATGTTCCAGGCGCAGAACCTGGGGCAAGGTTTTGCCGCCTCCACCATGATGCTCATCACCGTCGCGATCATCATCATTCCATGGGCCTACCTCGAATTCGGAGGCAAAAAGCGTGGCTAATATCAGCACCTTGAATACCGTTGTTGCCGCCAGCGACGCGGTTGCCGACAAGCTTTCCGGCCCGCGCGGCAAGAAGCCGAGGAAGACCTTTTCCCGCCGCAACATCATCCTCTACGGCACGCTCTTCGTGGCCGCCGCCTATTACCTCCTGCCGCTCTACGTGATGGTCGTCACCTCGCTGAAGGGCATGCCGGAAATCCGCCTCGGCAACATCTTCGCGCCACCGGTGGAGATCACCTTCGAGCCGTGGGTGAAGGCGTGGGCCAATGCTTGCACCGGCCTCAATTGCGACGGGCTTTCGCGTGGTTTCTGGAACTCCGTACGCATTCTCGTGCCATCGGTGGTCATTTCCATCGTCGTCGCCTCCGTTAGCGGCTACGCCATGGCGAACTGGAAGTTCAAGGGATCGGAACTGTTTTTCTCGATCCTGATCATCGGCGCCTTCATCCCCTATCAGGTGATGATCTATCCGATCGTCATCGTGCTGCGCGAACTGGGAATTTACGGCACGCTGACCGGTCTCGTCATCGTCCACACCATCTTCGGCATGCCGATCCTGACGCTGCTGTTCCGGAACTACTTCGCCTCGCTGCCGGAGGAACTCTTCAAGGCAGCGCGTATCGATGGCGCCAATTTCTGGCAGATTTATTTCCGCATCATGCTGCCGATGTCGCTGCCGATCTTCGTCGTGGCGATGATCCTGCAGGTGACGGGCATCTGGAACGACTTCCTGTTCGGCGTGGTGTTCACGCGGCCGGAATATTACCCGATGACCGTGCAGCTCAATAATATCGTCAACTCCGTACAGGGCGTGAAGGAATACAACGTCAACATGGCCGCCACGCTTCTGACCGGTGCCGTGCCGCTGATCGTTTATTTCATCTCCGGCAGGCTATTCGTGCGCGGCATTGCCGCCGGCGCAGTGAAAGGTTGAGTTATATGAACAAAAGCGTTTCCATCCGTGATCTTTCTCTGTCATTCGGTGCCGTCACCGTTCTGAAAGACCTCAATCTCGATATTTACGACGGCGAATTTCTCGTTCTGCTTGGCTCGTCCGGTTGCGGCAAGTCGACCCTGCTCAACTGCATTGCCGGGCTTCTGGAACCGACCGACGGACAAATCTTCATCAAGGACCGCAACGTCACCTGGGAGGAGCCGAAGGATCGCGGCATCGGCATGGTGTTCCAGTCCTATGCGCTTTATCCGCAGATGACGGTGGAGAAGAACCTGTCATTCGGCCTCCAGGTCGCCAAGGTTCCAAAGGATGAAATTGACCGTCGCGTCAAAAGAGCAGCCGGCATCCTGCAGATCGAGCCTTTGCTGAAGCGCAAGCCGGCAGAGCTTTCCGGCGGCCAGCGTCAGCGCGTGGCGATCGGCCGGGCGCTGGTGCGGGACGTGGATGTCTTTCTTTTCGACGAGCCGCTGTCCAACCTCGATGCCAAGCTGCGTTCGGAACTGCGTGTCGAAATCAAGCGGCTGCACCAGTCGTTGAAGAACACCATGATCTACGTGACGCACGACCAGATCGAGGCGCTGACGTTGGCGGACCGCATCGCCATCATGAAGAGCGGGGTCATCCAGCAGCTGGCCGATCCCGTCACCATTTACAACAAGCCGCGAAACCTCTTCGTTGCCGGTTTCATCGGTTCGCCATCGATGAACTTTTTGCGCGGTGAGCTGATCGAAAAGGACGGTAAGGTCGTCTTCACGACCAATGGGGTTACGTTCTCACTTGATGGCTACCATGCCGAAACACCGCTTGCCGCAGGGCGTGCCGTGGTCCTTGGCGTGCGGCCGGAGCATGTGCGCGTCGATGCCGATATCCTGAGTGGCGAAGTGCATGAGGCTGTTGTCGATATCGAAGAGCCGATGGGTGCCGACAATCTGATCTGGCTGAAACATGCGGGGCATACGCTCTCCGTGCGCGTCGGCGGTCATAGACGGTTCTCGCCGGGCACGAAGGTTCGCCTCGGTCTTGATATGACAATGGCCTCCCTTTTCGACGCTGAGAGCGAGGACAGGCTTTAAGGCGTTTTCCACGTTCCACACAATCCCAAGACCCAGATCTCTATGGAGGAGACAATGACAGAACTCGGTTTTCAGCTTTACAGCGCCCGTAATTTTCAGCCCTTTTCCGATATTTTGAAGAAGCTATCAGCGGCGGGCTACAGCCAAGTCGAAGGGTATGGCGCCATGTACGCCTCTCTCGATGAGCCCGGCCTGAAGGGCCTGCGCGCTGAACTTGATGCCAACGGTCTGACCATGCCCACCGGCCATTTCGGCCTCGATCTCCTCGAGGGCGATCCGGGCAGGGCGCTGAACATCGCGAAAGTTTTGGGCGTGGAGGCGATTTATTGCCCTTACCTGATGCCCGACCAGCGCCCGACAGATGCCGCTGGCTGGTTTGCCTTCGGCAAGCGTCTGCAGGAGGCTGGCAAACCTTTTGTCGACGCTGGCCTGACCTTCGGTTGGCACAACCATGATTTCGAGTTCAAGGCGCTCGCCGATGGCTCCACGCCGCAGGAACAAATATTTGCCGGTGGCCCGGACCTGAAGTGGGAAGCGGATATCGCCTGGATTGTCAGAGGCAATGCCGATCCGCTCGCCTGGATCGAAAGCTACGGCAAACGCATCACTGCCGTGCATGTGAAGGATATCGCACCATCGGGCGAAAACGCGGATGAAGACGGTTGGGCGGATGTTGGTCATGGCACGGTGGACTGGAAGAGTCTTATCGCCGCATTGAAAGCAAAGTCCTCCACGAAACATTTCGTGGTCGAGCATGACAATCCCAAGGATATCGACCGGCTGATCACCCGTTCGATCGCATCGTTCAAAACCTACTAAGTCTCAATTTCGGAGTTTCATCATGGCCAGAGATCTTGGCGTCGGCATCATCGGATGCGGCAATATCTCGTCTGCATATTTTTCGCTGGCACCGCTCTTCAAGGGCATCAAGGTGCTGGCCTGTGCCGACCTCAACCGCAATGCAGCGGAACTGAGGGCGGAAGAGTTCGGTGTTGTCGCGCAGTCCATCGACGATCTGCTCGCCAACCCGGAAATTGACGTGGTGGTGAACCTCACCATCCCCGCCGCACATTATCCGGTTTCGAAGGCGGCCCTTGAGGCGGGAAAGCACGTCTATTCGGAAAAGCCGCTGGTGCTTTCGCTGGAAGAGGGCGAGGAGTTGCGGCGCATTTCGCGGGAGAAGAAACTTTCCGTCGGCTGCGCCCCCGATACCTTCCTCGGCGGCGCGCATCAGCTTGCCCGCAAATATATCGACGAGGGCAAGGTCGGACGCATCACCTCGGGCACCTGCCATGTGATGAGCCCCGGCATGGAAATGTGGCACCCCAATCCGGGTTTCTTTTTCCTGCAGGGCGGCGGGCCGATCCTCGATCTGGGGCCGTACTACGTCGCCAATCTCATCAACCTCATCGGCCCGGTCAAGCGCGTTGGCGCGCTCACCTCGATGGCAAGCCCCACCCGCACCGTAACCAGCCAGCCGCTTAACGGCGAGATCATCCCCGTCGAAACACCGACCAATATCCACGCCCTGCTGGAATTCGTGAATGGTGCGACGATTACGCTTTCGGCCAGCTGGGATGTCTGGTCGCATCGCCACGCGAACATGGAACTTTACGGCACGGACGGCTCGATCTTTGTGCCAGACCCGAATTTCTTCGGGGGCGTTGTGGAGGCGAGCGGCCGTGACAAGAACATCCAGCCGCTGGAAGACTGGGCGCATCCCTTCGGTATCGCCAATCAGGAAAGCCCGAACGGCCCTCGCGCCAACTATCGCACGGCCGGGCTTGCCGATATGGCGATTGCCATTCTGGAAGGTCGCGACGCCCGCTGCTCGCTGGATCGTTCGCTGCACGGTATCGACGTGATGACCTCGATCCTGAAATCGGGTGAAGAAGGCCGCTTCATCGAGATGACAACGACATGCACGCAGCCGGCAGCTCTCGGCATTGAGGAGGCACAGGCGCTGCTGCGCTAAGGTTTTTACTATAGCTTGGAAAGCGGCGGAGGAAACTTCGCCGCTTTCCGTTCTTCGCGGTACCTCTTCACAATCCCCTCGCTTTGCTTTAAAGCCGCGCCTTATCCGGTCGCAGCCCACCCGGTCAAAACAAGGGATCCTGAACTATGAAAACCATCGTCATCTGCTCCGGCGGATTGGACTCCGTTTCGCTTGCGCATAAAATCGCCGCGGAACATGAACTTCTCGCTCTCGTATCCTTCGATTATGGCCAGCGCCACAGGAAGGAACTGGATTTTGCCGCCGATTGCGCCAGACGGCTCGGCGTGCCGCATCATATCATCGATATCAGAGCCATCGGCGCCTACCTCACCGGTTCCGCACTGACCGATGATGTGGAGGTGCCGGACGGGCATTATGCGGAGGAGACGATGCGTTCCACCGTGGTGCCGAACCGCAATGCCATCATGCTCACCATCGCGTTCGGGCTGGCTGCCGCACAGCAGGCGGATGCAGTGGCGATTGCCGTTCACGGGGGCGATCATTTCATCTACCCCGACTGCCGGCCGGGCTTCATCGACAGCTTCAATGCCATGCAGGCGCACGCGCTTGAAGGCTATGCTGATGTGAAACTTTTCGCGCCCTATGTCACCGTTTCCAAGGCGGCCATCGTGACCGATGGCGTAAAATACGGTACGCCGTTTGGCGAAACATGGTCCTGTTACAAAGGTGGCCTTACGCACTGCGGCCGCTGCGGCACATGCGTGGAACGGCGTGAGGCCTTTCATCTGGCTGGCGTGACCGACCCGACTGACTATGAGGACCCAGACTTCTGGGTGGCGGCCACCCATGCCTTTGCGGCGCAGGAGGTGCGTTGATGTTCCGCATCACCAAGGAATTTCACTTCTCCGCCTCGCACCAGTTGAAAAGCCTGCCCGCCGACCACCAGTGCAGCCGTCTGCATGGCCATAATTATATCGTTGAGGTCGAGCTTGCAGGCGAAGAGCTCAACGAGCACGGTTTCGTGCGCGATTACCATGAGCTTGCGCCGCTGAAGTACTACATTGACGACAAGTTTGACCATCGCCACCTGAATGATGTTCTCGGCCATGACCGGGTGACGGCGGAATGCCTGGCGAAACATTTTTATGACTGGTGCAAGGAGCGTCTGCCGGAAACCAGCGCCGTGCGGGTTAGCGAAACCGCCAAGACGTGGGCGGAATACCGGCCATGATGGCGGCTGCACAAAACACTGCAGCGAAGGACACCACGATCCGCATCAGCGAAATCTTCGGGCCGACCATTCAGGGCGAAGGTCTGCTGATCGGTTCGCCGACGGTTTTTGTGCGAACCGGGGGCTGTGACTACCGCTGCTCCTGGTGCGATACGCTGCACGCGGTCGATAGCGATTATCGCGACACGTGGAAACCCATGTCGGTCGACGCAATCTGGCAGGAGGTGCGGCGGCTGTCCGCGGGTGTTCCGCTGACGGTCTCGTTGTCTGGCGGCAACCCTGCCATCCAGCCACTTGGCGAATTAATCGCAAAAGGGCAGTCCGAAGGTTATCGCTTCGCGCTTGAGACGCAAGGCAGCATCGCCAAGGGCTGGTTCGGCTCTCTCGACTACCTGGTTCTGAGCCCGAAACCGCCATCGAGCGGCATGGAGACGGACTGGTCGGCTTTCGCAGACTGTCTCGGTGTCGCTGGCACCCGACCGCAGGTGGCCTTGAAGGTTGTTGTTTTCGATGATGTTGATTACGCCTACGCCAAAGCCGCGTCAGCGCGGTTTCCGCATCTGGCGGTCTATCTTCAACCCGGCAACCACACCCCGCCGCCCCCGGATGATGACGACGCGCGTGTCGATATCGATGGGGTGATGGACCGGATGTTATGGCTGGTGGACAAGGTGAGTGAAGACCGCTGGTTTTCCGCCCGCGTGCTGCCGCAGCTTCATGTGCTCTTGTGGGGAAACAAGCGGGGCGTTTAACTGGCTGCCGTTCAGGTGCCCGTGCGCCAGGATATCGGGGGTCGCGATGGAAGTTCTGGGCGAATTCCGCCCAGAACCGACTTTTCTGAGCCTCAGCTCATCTGGCTGACGAACTTTGTCTCCAGATAGGCTTGAACTGCTTCCGAGCCGCCTTCCGTGCCGTAACCGGAGTCCTTGATGCCGCCGAAGGGGACTTCGGGGAGCGCAAGGCCGTTGTGGTTGATGGTCAGCATGCCGGCCTCGACCTGCTGGCCGAGCGCGTGCGCGGTCTTGACCGAGCCGGTGAAGGCATAGGATGCAAGGCCGAAGGGCAGGCGGTTCGCTTCGGTGATGGCATCGTCAAACGTCGAGAAGCGGTTGATGATCGCGACCGGGCCAAAGGGCTCGTCGTTCATGATCTTCGCAGACGTGGGCACATTGGCGAGAACCGTCGGCTCGAAAAAATTGCCCTTGTTGCCGATGCGGCGGCCGCCGGTTTTCAGTTCGGCGCCGTGCGAAACGGCATCGTTGATGAGGCCTTCCAGTGCGGGAATGCGGCGCTCATTGGCGAGCGGCCCCATGACCACGCCGTCTTCCAGACCATTGCCCACCTTGATTGCCTTCGTGGCTTCCACGAAACCTTCGAGGAAACGATCCGCCACGCCGTCCTGCACGAGGAAGCGGGTGGGCGCGACGCAGACCTGACCGGCATTGCGGAACTTGGCAAGCGAGGTGACCTCGATCGCCTTGTCGATATCGGCATCGTCAAAGATCATGACCGGCGCGTGACCGCCAAGTTCCATCGTCGCGCGCTTCATATGCTTGCCCGCAAGCGCTGCCAGATGTTTGCCGACCGGGGTTGAGCCGGTGAAGGAAATCTTGCGGATGACCGGATGCGGGATCAGGTATTCGGAAATTTCCGAAGGAACACCATAGACAAGGCCGATGACGCCGGCAGGCACACCGGCGTCGACGAAGGCGCGGATGAGTTCTGCCGGAGATGCCGGGGTTTCCTCGGGCGCCTTGACGATGATGGAGCAACCGGTGGAAAGCGCCGCGGAGAGCTTGCGGACGATCTGGTTGATCGGGAAATTCCAAGGCGTGAATGCTGCCACGGGACCGACCGGAAGCTTGATGGCAAGCTGCGAAACGCCGGTCGCGCGGGCAGGGATAACCTGGCCATAGGTGCGGCGGGCTTCTTCGGCAAACCAGTCGATTGTGTCGGCAGCACCCATGATCTCGGTGGCGGATTGCGCCAGCGGCTTACCTTGCTCGCGGGTCATGATATAGGCGATCTTGTCCTTGCGCTCGCGCAGGATATCGGCAGCCTTGCGCATGATCTTCGAACGCTCAAAGGGCGAGGTGTCGCGCCACAGCTTGAAACCGCGCTCGGCTGCGGCAAGCGCCAGATCAAGGTCTTCCTTCTCGGCATGGGCGATCGCGCCGATGATTTCGTCGGTCGCGGGATCGGACACGGCGATCGTCTTGCCGGAAACGGCGTCTCGCCATTCGCCATCAATGAGAAGTTTGATGTCGGGATAGGTGTGCATAGGGACTACCTTCATGATGCGGCCGATACGGCGGTAGCCGTCCGACCCGGAGACGTGAACAGATTTTCCTGACCGGACGATATCCGGCATCGCGGCTTTCGCTGCGCGGGACAGGTGTCTGGATATTTCCAGCAGAGGTTCAGGAACCGCCGGAAACGAAATCGACAGCCTTTATATTAAGTTTTGCGATGGGTGTTTCAACCGTTCGCTTTGGCAATCGTGAGGATTTTTCGCTGAAGCAGCCCGCGCTCATGCTCCCGGTTTGCCTTTCGAATGGCGTTTGATTGGCCCGTATTTTACCGCGAATCACAGGGCATCCGCCGAGGAGGTCGTTGAGCAGTCTCGCCGCTATATAGGCTTTCCCCCGTGGCCTGCGCCTTGGAAAAGCCTCCTGCTTGACCCATAACCGGGCGTCGGGATCAAAAAACTACATTAGCGCGAAAAACTTATCAAAAGAGTTTACTCAAAACCTAGAGAAAATACGGACAAAAACTCAGTGAGGATATAACATCATTTCCTGATATATATTGATACCGTCGGTTCCCTTGACCTTTAACGGTTGGCGAAAACCCTCGACCTGAACCTATCGATGGAGAAAAACCATGAGTTTCGCCCGGGTACTGCTCAGCGCGTTCTTGTCGCTCATATGGCTTTCCTGTGCCGAGGCGGGGGACATAGCCAAACCGCAGGGCAAGCCGATATTAACCATTTCCGGCAACATCACCAATACGAATGCCGACGGCGCTGCGCAGTTTGATCGCGACATGCTGGAAGCGCTCGGCATGGAGGCGGTGGAAACGACGACCCCCTGGCACGATGGCCGCGTTCGTTTCGAGGGTGTCCCGCTCTCTAAATTGATGGATATCGTGGGTGCAAAGGGCACCAACGTCACGGCAGTCGCGCTTAACGATTACGTCAGCACCATACCCATCGACGACTTTAAGAAATACAAGGTTATCCTGGCGATCAAACTGAATGGCAATTATATGACCGTTCGCGAAAAGGGCCCTTTGTTCGTCATATATCCCTATGACAGCGATCCGGAATTGCAAAAGCAGACCTATTACACACGGTCCGCATGGCAAGTTGCCAAATTGATAGTGGAATAAAGGTGCCGTTTGCGAAAACTTGTGGCGGTCATTATCTGTTGCTTCGTCCTGGCAACGGGCTATATCGCTTTCGTCATTGCCGAGCGGCAGACCGCTCTGCAGAAATTTGCCCGTTATAATGATTCCTGGGCCGTCAGCCAGACGGTCGCGGAATTCCTGCGTCTCCAAAACAGACTGGCGATGTTTGCGCTCTCTCCCAGTAAGGTAGACCGGGATGAGTTGCAGCTGCGTCTGGACATCATGCTAAGCCGTCTCGAGCTTCTCAAACAGGGAAAACTTGGCGCCTTCATCAACGAACAGCAGCAGTGGCGGGAACTCGTCGCCAAGATCGATGATGTTTTGGCCAAGCTGGAGCAGCGGATCAACAGTCTCGAACCAGCAGAGGTTCCGGATCTGATTGCGGCGATGAGCGCGCTGGATGCGCCGATGACGACGCTTGCCTCGTCCTCGGTTGCCTTTGACGTCAATCTCATCGATACCGCACACGAGGATGTTCGCAAGCTTCACATCGTCTATACCGCGCTTGCAGGCGGCCTGATCCTGTGCGGCATCGCGCTGGTGATCTTGCTGCTTCGCCAGAACGATCTGCTGAACCGGGCGCAGAAAAGCATGCGTGGTCTGACCGACGATCTGCGGGCGGCCACGCTGGAATTGCAGGCGAAAAATGTGAGGCTCGAACATGACGCCTATCATGACGCGCTGACGGGGCTACCGAACCGCGCACTGTTCCGGCAGGAATTGATCGAGAGATTACGCCGATCCTTTGGCGGAACCGGCACGACCGCAATCCTGCTTCTCGATCTCGACGGGTTCAAGGACGTCAACGATACGCTTGGCCACGATGCGGGCGATGCGCTGCTTCAGGCGGTGGCGCAGCGTCTTTCGGCAATCGGCGGTGATTACGACATGGTCTGCCGTCTGGGCGGCGACGAATTCGCGGTGGTGTCCGACGATCTCAACGAAGATGCCGCGCGACGCCTCGCCTCCAAGCTCATCGACCAGATCAGCCGCACCTACCAGCTGGGTGAGCAGGAGGTCAAAATCGGGACCTGTATCGGCATCGCCATTTCGCATGGCGCCGTCGATGCGGACGAGTTGTTCAAGCGTGCGGATCTCGCGCTTTACGAGGCCAAGGCGATCGGCCCCGGCCGGGCGAGTGTGTTCAAGGTTCGCATGCAGAAGCAGTTGACCGAAAAAAAGTCCTTCGAGGCTGACCTGCAGACTGCGCTGCAGAATGACGAGCTGGAAGTGTATTACCAGCCGCAGGTGGCAACCCAGACCCGCAAGCTCTGTGGCTTCGAAGCGTTATTGCGCTGGAAACATCCTATCCGCGGTGACGTGCCGCCCAGCGTGTTCATTCCCGTCGCAGAAAGGACTGGCCTCATTCATTCGCTCGGTAAATGGGTGATGGAAACCGCGTGCCGGGAGGCCATGCAGTGGGACGAGGACATGAAGGTGGCGGTCAATCTTTCGCCCGTTCAGTTCCACAGCACCAGTCTCATCCAGAATGTCATGGGCGCGCTTGAAAAAAGCGGACTTGAGCCGAGCCGTCTGGAGCTTGAGATTACGGAATCTATCCTTCTCAACAAGAGCGACCAGACGATCAATACGCTGTCACGGCTGAAGGCGGTCGGCATCAAAATCGCGATGGATGATTTCGGTACCGGCTATTCGTCGCTCGCCAACCTGCGCGGCGTCCCCTTCGACAAGATCAAGATCGATCGTTCTTTCCTGCGAGATATAACCACCGACCGCGATGCGCTTGCGATCGTAGAGTTTGTGGTTGGCGTCGGTCGCAGTCTGCGGATGACGACGATTGCCGAGGGTATCGAGACGGAAGAGCAATATGAGTGCGTGAGGCGCCTCGGCTGCGATCAGGTTCAGGGATATCTCATCAGCAGACCCCTGCCGGCGAAAGAACTGGTGGCTTGGAGTACTGTGTGAACGAATGCCCGTTCTCTGGCGAAAGCGATGGCTTTTTTACTTGATTTATCGTTGATTGCCAAACCGCAGCATCCGCTTCGCTGACGTTGCTGACTTTATGAAAAGGCATGAACTAATGGAAATACTGGACGTGCATGGGGTGGCCCTTCCTCTTTCTTCCGATGAGGTCTCGCCCGTCATCTGGCAGGCGCTGACCGACGGCAGCTATGAGGCAAAAGAAGCGCGGAGCGTCCTGAAAGCCATCAAACCAGGCGATCGTGTTCTCGAGCTGGGATCAGGCATCGGCATCATCACCTCGATCATCGCCGGCATTGAGGATGTATCCGTCTGGGCTTTCGAGGCCAATCCCTCCACGGCCGCGCTCGCGGAGCGGGTCATCAAGGCCAATTGCCGCGGCAATGTCGTGTTTTCGCAGGGACTTCTTACCGCCGACGAGCCGAGCTCCTATGCCTTTTATGTTCGCAAGGATCTCTGGATGTCGTCCATGGACGAAAATCAGGGCCCTTATGAAAAACGCATCGAAATCTCCTCCGCGAATATCGATGAATTTGTTGCGGAGCAGGGCATTACCGCGCTCGTTATGGATATAGAAGGCGCGGAGCGCGATCTGCTCGGCAAGGCCGAGCTTGCCGGCGTGGAGCGGATATTCGTTGAACTGCACGACCACCTTTACGGTCTCGCCGGCGTCCGCGACATCATGCAGGCACTCACCGCCAAAGGTTATGCCTATGATCCGCGCGGCTCTCGCGGTCCCTGCGTGCTGTTTTCCCGGGATGACGGCCCGAGGGAATACGATCCCGAGGTGGATTGAAAGCCGGGCATCTCACGCCGAGAGCGACGTTGGAAAGTTTGTTTTAAACTGCGGGCAGGGCGCTTAGCGTTTTGCCCGCAATCATTTTACCAGCCGCTTGCGCCATCCGGCGCAACCTTTGGAGCTTCATGCCGTTTAGTGCCCGTGTCACAATTCATCTGGTAGCGGGCGGCTCCATTATTATTGCCAAAAACGCAATTCATTCCGAATTATTATTGTAATTGTTGAGGCCGTTTTCCTGCGTCATTATCCCTCCATCAAACCGGCGCACAACAGGATGCACCGGAGATGCCAACGCAACCGAAGGAGAAACGATTATGGGCTTTGTTAAGACGACAGACGGAACCGAAATCTTCTACAAGGACTGGGGCCCGAAGGATGCCCAGCCGATCGTTTTCCACCACGGCTGGCCGCTCTCTTCCGATGACTGGGATGCGCAGATGCTGTTCTTCCTCTCCAAGGGATATCGCGTCGTCGCCCATGACCGCCGTGGCCACGGCCGCTCGGCGCAGGTCTCGGAGGGGCACGACATGGATCATTATGCTTCCGACGCCTTTGCGGTCGTTGAGGCGCTGGACCTGAAGAACGCAGTCCATATCGGCCACTCCACCGGCGGCGGCGAGGTTGCACGTTATGTCGCAAAGCATGGTGAGCCCGCCGGCCGTGTTGCCAAGGCCGTTCTCGTTTCCGCTGTACCGCCGATCATGGTCAAGACCGAAGGCAATCCGGAAGGCCTGCCGATGGAGGTTTTTGACGGCTTCCGCTCGGCGCTTGCCGCAAACCGTGCGCAGTTCTTCCGCGACGTGCCGGCTGGCCCGTTCTATGGTTTCAACCGCGATGGCGCGACCGTGCATGAAGGCGTGATCCAGAACTGGTGGCGTCAGGGCATGATGGGCAGCGCAAAGGCCCACTACGACGGCATCAAGGCCTTTTCTGAAACCGACCAGACCGAAGACCTGAAGAATATCAGCGTTCCGACGCTGGTGCTGCACGGCGAAGACGACCAGATCGTTCCGATCGCCGACTCGGCTCACAAATCGATCAAGCTGCTGAAAAACGGCACCCTGAAGACCTATCCCGGCTTCTCGCACGGCATGCTGACCGTCAATGCCGATGTGCTGAACGCCGACCTGCTGGCCTTCATCAAGGGCTAATGCTCTTCCCATTATCAAAATGCGACCGATCATTCGGCCGCATTTTATTTGGGCTAGGTTAAATGGCCTCGCCAGGCGGTGCGATAGGAAGTCAGCTCGGGGATATCCCCCGCCGTGAAATGACGCTCTCGCCCTGCAACCGGCTTAATCCCGGTAAGGAGCGCAGCACCCGCACTGGTTCCCGTCGAACCTTCCATGGCAACGACGTCGGTTGCTGCAAAAGCGGCCAGTGCCTTCAAATAGAGCGTGTTTCCGGCGAAGGGTCCTTCAACGACCACAGGTCCTCTTCGTTCAACAAGCGAAAGGCAGAATTCCGTCATCAGGGCGAGATAGAGCGAGGCAGTGGCATGTCGCTCCGCCCCTGTCGCATCGCCATCGGCGATCCAGCGTGCCGCCTTTTCCGGAAAGGGGCCGGAGCCGCTGACAACGCTCGGCAGCAGCATCATTCCTTTTTCGATAACCGCCCCGAGCGCGGCTTCAATCTCGTGGATCGTCGCTGGTCCGAATTGCGCCGCCAACATCTCATATTCCCTGCCGCCCATGAAGCGAGAGGAAGGAACCGGTCGCCCGAGGGCATCGACATTCAAAAGCGTATCGCGGCTGGGATCCAATGCATCCGCCTTGCCGCCAATGGCGAAATTCACCACCCAGGTGCCGGTGGAAACGACAGAAAAATCTCCGTTGCGGCGAAGAAGGTGCGGCAGGAGCGAGGCATTGGAATCATGGATGCCGCAATAGACCGGCATAGTCGCAGACAGCCCGGTTTCCTGCGCCAGCGATGGGTGGATCGTTCCCAGCACATCGAAAGCGGAACGGACAGGCGCCATCAGATGCTGGATGCCGAGACGCTCCACCAGCGAGGAAAAGCTCTTCCGGCGCGGGTTCCAAAGGTCCGTGTGGCAACCAAGCGAGGTCGTTTCGGTTGCCTGAACGCCGGTCAGCCGCCCTGCCCAATATTGCGGGTAAGTGACGATGTCGCGCACCTTGGCGAAATCGTCCGGAAAGGCGGTTTTCTGGAAATGGATTTGTGCACCGAGGTTCAGTCCTGCAGGAAGCTGCGGCGAGCCGGTCTCTGCGAAATCGGGCCTGATCTCGCGATAGGCCTCCTGAACGGGTTTGGGGTAGCTATGCTCGTAATCGAGCACCGGCATGGCAAGGTTGCCGTTTCCATCGAGAAGCGCTGCTGAAGCGCCATGGGTGGTAATGGAAATCGCGTCGAAACCCGGCTCGCGGCCAAACCGCTGAAGCGCGGAAAGAATGAAGTGCCAGAGCATCTCCACATCATAATGCGGGTAGGGGCCATCGCGAAGAACGGGGTTCGTCCGCTTCTCGCCGGCAATTTCCTCGCCGCTGCCGGTGTCGATGACGACCACTTTGGCATTGGTCTTGCCGATATCGATGACCGCGACCCGGCTCGGTCTGGTGCTCTCGCTCATGGCAGATGGAACACCGTCACCAGGTCTGTTGCGACCGGCGAATTATCGGGATTGCTGTCCATGATGTCGGCCATATGCGCCCACCACTTTTTCATCACGGGATGATCGGGCAAAGCCGCCATGCCGTGGGTCTTCGGCCGCGTCAGCACGCCGAAGAGAGTGTTGGTTTCCGGGTCGAGATGGATGGAGTAGTCGCTGACACCTGCCTCGTGCAGCAGCGCCACCAGTTCAGGCCATATCTCGTCGTGGCGCTTTTTGTATTCGGCCTCCTTACCGGCGAAGAGTTTCATCTTGAAGGCGTGTTTTTCGAGTTCCGGCATGGCTCAGCCTTTCATGGCTCGAAGGCGGCGGACGACGATGGGGATGGCGATGGTGATGATCAGCAGCAGACCGACAAAGATCGACATGACGATACCGGGCACATTCAAAAGACCGAGACCGAAGGTGACGAGGCCCATGACGAAGGCGGCGATGACGACGCCTGCAATTGTGCCGGAACCGCCGAGAATGGAGACGCCACCCAGCACCACCATGGTCACCACCTCAAGCTCCCAGCCTTGAGCGATCGACGGGCGGGTAGAGCCGAGCCGCGAGGTGAGGCAGACGGCGGCGATGCCGCTCATCAGGCCGGTGAGCAGGAAGAGGATGAACTTCACGCGCTCGACGGGAATGCCGGAAAAACGGGCGGCGAAGGGGTTCGTGCCGATGACATAGACCTGTCGGCCGAAATTGGTGGCGTGCAGCAAAATGGCGAAGAGGACGGCCATGACGATGAACAGCACGAATTCGAAGGAGATCACCCAGAACACATAGCCTTGACCGAAATAGCCAAAGTCCGCCGGGTATTTGCCATAGGCCTGATCCCCCAGCACCATGTAGGAAATGCCGCGAAACAGGCTCATGGTGCCGATGGTGACGACGATAGAGGGCAGTTTCAGCCCCGCGACCAGAAAGCCGTTGAAGGCGCCGCAGAAAAGCCCGGTGCCAATGCCGATGGCGACGAGGCCGGGCGTGCCGACACCCATCTGCACCGCCGCTCCCATGGCGGTGGAGGCGAGCGCGATGATCGCGGCGACCGACAGGTCGATTTCACCGGCGATGATCAAAAGCGCCATGGCAAAGGCGATGATGGCCTTTTCCGTGAAGTTGAAGGTGGCATCGGAGAGGTTCCAGGCATTGAGGAAATAGGGCGAGGCGAGCGAATTGGCGATGAAGATCAGGATCGCGACGCCAAGCAGCAACACTTCCCAACTGGCCATGATACGGCTGAGCGGCGTGCCGAGTTTGTCGGGAATGACGCGCGGCGCCTGCGATGGTTGGGAATTCGTGCTCATGCGGATGCTTCCTTGCCATGGTCTGCGGCGGCCCTGTCACGCAGGATGATGCGGCCCTTCCTGGCCTCAGCGCGGGCGTTGAAGACAACAGCGAGCACGATGACCACGCCTGATATCGCCATCTGCGCGAAGGGCGAGATGCCGATGACGGGCAGCGCGTTCTTGATGACGCCGAGGAACAGCGCGCCAAGCACCGCTCCGGCCACCGAGCCGATGCCGCCGGCAATCGAGATGCCGCCGATCACATTGGCCGCCACACTATCCAGTTCGAAACCGGCGGCGATATCCACATAGGCGACGGCGTAACGCGACACCCAGAGATAGCTGGCGAGACCGGCGAGCGCGCCCGAGAGCACGAAGGCGAAGAAGCGGGTGCGGCCGACATCGATGCCGGCATAGACCGCCGCACCAGGATTGCCGCCGGCGGCGTAAGCAGAGCGACCGAAGGAGCTGCGCGTGAGCACCAGCCACGCGCCGGCGATGATGAGGATCGCCACCCATGAAAGCACCGGCATGCCGAGGATCATGGTGCGCGGCACATTGAGGAAGGTCGGCGAAAACTGATGCGCATTCACCCAGCCGCCGCCCGAAAGCACGAAAGCCATGCCGCGATAGATGGTAAGCGTGCCGAGCGTCACGACGATGGGCGGAATGCCGAGCCACCAGACGAGTATGCCGTTGATGGAACCCAGAAACGCGCCGATACCGACCGCCATGGCAATGAGAAGCGGCAGCGGAATGCCCGGAAAGGCGGCATTGGTCATCGCCACGGCCATGCCGGTAAAGGCGAGATTGGCGGCGACGGAGAGGTCGATGGATTTGGTGAGAATGACCGCCATCTGGCCAAGCGCCAGAATGATGAGGATGGACGTATCATTGAATATATTGACGAGATTGCCGGGCCGGCCGAAGCCGGGTGCGCGCAGGGCAAAGCCCGCAATCATGACGATTATGATGCCCGCCAGCAGCCATTCGCGATTTTTGAGTAGACGTTGCATGTTCGTGGCCCCTCTCAGGCATTGCCGGTGGCGGCGCGCACCAGCTTTTCCGGAGAAAAATCGGCGCGTTCGAACTGGCCCGCCATCAGGCCTTCTCGCATCACGATGGCGCGGTCGGACATGCCGAGGATTTCGGGAAGTTCGGATGAAATCATGATGATGGACAGGCCTTCGGCGGCAAGCTCGCTGATAAAGGCATGCACGGCGGCCTTGGAGCCGATATCGATGCCCTTGGTCGGTTCATCGAGAATGATGACCTTCGGCTGGGTGGCGAGCCACTTGCCGATCACCACCTTCTGCTGGTTGCCGCCCGAAAGCGTACCGACCGGCACCGAGAGAGCGGCGGCGCGCAGATCGAGCCGTGCAGCATATTTGCGCGCCAGCGCGAATTCATTGGCGGCGGCGAGAAACCCTTTGCGCGAGGTGCGCGTGAGGGAGGGCAGCGACATGTTCTGGTAGATCGGCATATCGAGCGCCAGCCCATGACGACCGCGCTCTTCCGGCACATAAACGATGCCGGCGCGGATAGCATCTTCTGGCGAGCGGATGGCGAGCGGCTGGCCGTTCAGCGTCACCTCTCCCGAAGCCGGGCGGGTGATGCCGAACAGCGACTGGCAGAGTTCAGAGCGCCCGGCGCCGATCAGCCCGTAAAGACCGAGGATTTCACCCTTGCGCAAATCGAGGCAAATATCGCGGAATTCGGTCTGATGTGAATAATCGCGGACTGAAAGAACCGTTGGGCCAAGGGGGACGGCCTGTTTGGGAAAGGCATTCGTCACGTCGCGGCCAACCATCAGTCGCACGATTTCATCTTGCGGGGTGGTGGCAAGCACGCCGGCGCCAACCATTTTTCCGTCACGGAACACGGCATAATTCTCGGCGATTTCATAGACTTCATCGAACTTGTGGCTGATGAAGAGGATCGCCTTGCCCTGCCGCTTGAGGTTTTCGACGATGCGAAAGAGGTCATCGATCTCCTTGCGCGAAAGAGCGGCGGTCGGTTCGTCCATGATAACGATACGCGCCTCGACGGACAGCGCTCTGGCGATTGCGACCAGATGGCGCTGCGCAATCGACAGGTCTTTCAGCCGAATGGAAGGATCGATGGTGCTTTCCAGCTGTTCCAGCAAAATTCTGGCGCGCGTGTTGATGGTCTTCCAGTCGATCAGGCCGAAACGGCCTTTTGGCGCATGGCCGAGGAAGATGTTTTCGCCGACCGAAAGCTCATCGAACAGCACGGTTTCCTGATGAATGGCGGTAACGCCTGCATCGATGGCATCCTGTGCGCTGTGAAAGTGGACAGTCTTGCCATCCAGCAGGATTTCGCCTTCGTTCGGGCGATAGATGCCAGTGAGGATCTTGACGAGCGTGGATTTGCCCGCGCCGTTCTCGCCGATCAGCGCGGTAACCTTGCCGGGGTATAGCGCGATATCGACGCTATCGAGCGCTTTCACGCCAGGGAATATCTGGCTGATGCCGCGCATTTCGAGAATGGGCGTGGGGCTGGGGGCTTCTGTCATGTTGATGGTTTGGGTTTCAGCACGCATCATTCCGTCTTACCGGTCAGTTTTGAGTGGAGCGGCGAGGGATGCCCCCCTCTGCCCTGCCGGGCATCTCCCCCACAAGGAGGGAGATCGGCCAGAAGAAAACGGTCGCTCACTCGCAACGTTGGAGATGGCCGAGAGGCCGCCGCATATCGATCTTCCCCCTTGAGGGGGAGATGTCCGGCAGGGCAGAGGGTGGTGCCCTCCACGCACTGCCGTCGCTTCTCAGATCAGAAAATCTTCGAGAACTGATCGATATTCTTCGCGTCATAGATGAACGGGTCAGCCATCGCCGCTTCGCTGTTTTCGCCAACCTTAATCTTGCCCATGCGCCCAGCTTCGATTTCCGAGCCCGGCTTGCCGTCGGTTTCGCCCTTCACCAGGCGATAGGCGATCTGGGTGGCGGAATAACCGAGGTCGATCGGGTTCCAGATGGCGAATTCCTTTGTCGCGCCGGACTTGATGGCGCCCGCCATTTCGGACGGCAGGCCAAGGCCGGTGACGAAGACCTGACCGATCTTGCCCGCATCCTTCACGGCCTGCGAAGCGGCGAGAACGCCAACCGTCGTCGGTGCGACGATGACCTTCACATTCGGCTGCGAGGAGAGCAGTCCCTGCGCTTCGCGATAGCTCTTGTCGGCAAGGTCGTCACCGTAAACCGTGGTGACGAGGTTGAGCCCGGGGAAATCCTTCAGCTGCTTTTTCATCTCGCCGATCCAGACATTCTGGTTCGTGGAGGTGGTGGTGGCGGAGAGAATGGCGAAATCGCCCTTGCCGCCTTCCAAATGTGCCGCAGCCAGCTGCAGGCACATCTTGCCGATCAGCGCGTTGGACGAGGGGTTGAGCTGGAGAATGCGGCCTTCAGGTGCTACGCCGGAATCCCAGGAAATGACCTTGATACCGCGCTGTGCTGCCTTTTTCAGTGCAGGAACAACGGCATCAGGATCGTTTGCGGAAATCGCGATGGCGTCAACGCCCTGCGCGATCAACGAATTGATGACTTCGATCTGGCCTTCCGCCGTGGTGCTGGTCGGGCCGGTATAGATGATCTCGACGCCGCCGAGGTCTTTTGCGGCTTCCTGTGCGCCCTTGTTGGCGGCTTCGAAAAAGCCGTTGCCGAGCGATTTGACGACGAGCGCGATCTTCACATCGGCGGCTTGGGCGACGCCGCCCAGCCCCGCGACGGAAAGCGCCGCGCTCAGTGCCAAGACGCTGGTCAATGTTCTGCGTGTAAGTTTCATGTCCCTTTTCCTCCCGTTTTGAACCTTGTTTTTCTCCCCGGCGCTCCTCATGCGACCGAAGAAGAATTCTCCTCATCCGGCGGGCCGGATGTTTTTCCGACGGCACCGGCAATCAGCAATTCGACGCCGGCATTTCCCACCATCCTTGCCGCCTCGTCCGAAATCCCGTCATCGGTGATGATGGTCGTGACGTTTTCGAGCGGGCATAAAATCAGGCTGGACCGTTTTCTGAATTTCGAGGAATCGACCATCACGATCAGCTCTTCCGCCTGCCGCATCAGCTTCTGTTCGCTCTGGATCACCAGCGCGTCGGATTCCATGATGCCGAGCGCGCCCACGCCCTGCGCACCGAGAAATATCCGCCGCGCATAAAAATTGCGGATCGCATCATTCTCGAAAGGTGACAGGATAAGGCTCTGATCGCGATAGATCGCACCGCCCGGCACGCTGACACTGCATTTGGAATGTTTGACCAGATGCTCGGCAATGGCGAAAGAATTGGTCATCACCTGCAGGCGGCGCGCCGCCATGTAATGCACCATCTGGAATGTCGTGGTGCCGCCATTCAGGATGATTGCGTCGCCATCATTGCAGAGATCAACCGCCTTGCGCGCAATTGCGCGTTTCTTGTCGATATTGACCGATTCGGAAACCCGGAACGGCCTTGCGGCCAGATTGCCGAGCTGCGGCGGATGCACCGCTTCCGCCCCGCCGCGCACGCGGCGCAACTTGCCCTGAACATGCAGAGACGCGATATCCCGGCGGATCGTCGCTTCCGACGCATCCGTCAGTTCGGCAATATCCTGCACCGTCACGACAGCTTTTTCCTGTGTGGCGCTCAAGATGATGCGATGGCGTTCGCGTTCGTGCATGGGGTCCTCCTGACCGTGATTATTCGCAATCTCTTTACGTTGTCAATCAAGAACGATCAAATTAATCAATATCGCGCTGCAGCATGAGAATTTATGATCGTTTTTGATTGACATTGTGCTTTTGGATGCGCGATACCTGCGATCAAAGGAGGCGGGCCGATATCGGCTCCGCGAATGCAGACAGATATTGGGAGGAAGACATGACGGGAACATCCCGCCTTCTCGAAAGCCGTTGGGACGACGCCTATGCGAAGACGCTCGATGAGCCCGGCAAGCTGCTTTATCGCTCCAATCTCTTAGGGGCCGACAAGCGCATCACCAATTATGGTGGCGGCAATACGTCTGCGAAGGTTCTTGAGACTGATCCGCTGACCGGCGAAAAGGTCCGTGTTATGTGGGTCAAAGGCTCCGGCGGCGATGTCGGCACCATCAAGCTTGACGGTTTCGCAACGCTTTATCTCGAGAAGCTGGAAGCGCTGAAGGGCATTTATAAGGGCGTTGAAGACGAGGACCGCATGGTCGGTTTCCTGCCGCACTGCACCTTCAACCTCAACCCGCGCGCCGCCTCCATCGATACGACGCTGCATGGTTTCGTGCCCTACGATCATGTCGATCATATGCATCCGGATGCGATCATTGCGATTGCCGCCTCGAAGAATTCGAAAGAACTGACGCAGCAGATCTTTGGCGATGAAATCGGCTGGCTACCCTGGCGTCGGCCCGGTTTCCAGTTGGGTCTCGATCTGGAGGCTTTCGTCAAGGCCAATCCTGGGGCCAAGGGCGTGGTGCTTGAAAGCCATGGCCTCTTTACCTGGGATAACGACGCCAAGGCTTGCTACGAACTGACGCTCGCCATCATCAACAAGGCGATCGAGTGGTTTGCGGAAAAGACCGAAGGCAAAGTGATTTTCGGCGGTGCCGTGGCCAAGAGCCTGCCGGTAGCCGAACGTCGCGCCATTGCCGCCCGGCTGATGCCGGAAATCCGTGGCCGCATCGGCCGCGAGGAACGCAAGCTCGGCCATTTCGATGATCAGGATGCGGTTCTGGAATTCGTCAATTCGAAAGACCTGAAGCCGCTTGGGAACCTCGGGACATCCTGCCCGGACCATTTCCTGCGCACGAAAATCCGTCCGCTGATTCTCGATCTAGATACGGCGAACCCGGATGTGGACGCGCTTACCGCCGGTCTCGACGCGGCGCTTGAGGCTTACCGCGCGGATTACACGCGCTATTACGAAGCCTGCCGCCGCGATAATTCGCCAAAGATGCGCGATCCGAACCCGGTGATTTTCCTGATCCCCGGCGTCGGTATGTTGTCTTTCGCGAAAGATAAGGCGACCGCCCGCATCGCCGGCGAGTTTTATGTCAACGCCATCAACGTCATGCGCGGCGCGTCCACCGTATCGGAATATCAGGGTCTTCCCGAGCAGGAAGCCTTCGATATCGAATATTGGCTGCTGGAAGAAGCAAAGCTGCAACGCATGCCGAAGCCGAAAAGTCTTGCCGGCCGCGTCGCCTTCGTCACCGGCGGTGCCGGCGGCATCGGCCGGGCAACCGCGGAACGGCTGGCAGGCGAGGGCGCCTGCGTTGTGCTGGCGGATATTGACGAAGCGGCGCTGGAGGCCGCCAAGGCTGATTTAGCCAAGCGTTACAGTGGCGATGCGGTCCGTACCGTCAAGCTTGATGTGACGCAGGAAGACGCGGTCATTTCGGCCTTTGCGCAAGCGAGCGTGGAATTCGGCGGCGTGGATATCCTCGTTTCCAATGCCGGCATCGCTTCTTCCGCCCCGGTGGAAGAGACGACGCTTGCCATGTGGAACAAGAATATCGACATTCTCGCGACAGGCTATTTCCTCGTTTCGCGAGAAGCATTCCGGCTGCTGCGGCGACAGAATCTCGGCGGCAACGTCGTTTTTGTCGCTTCCAAGAATGGCCTTGCCTCTTCTCCCAATGCGTCGGCCTATTGCACGGCAAAGGCCGCTGAAATTCATCTCGCCCGTTGCCTTGCGCTCGAAGGGGCGGAAGCCGGCATTCGCGTCAACACTGTCAATCCCGATGCCGTCCTGCGCGGTTCGAAGATCTGGAGCGGCGAATGGCGCGAGCAGCGCGCGGCGTCTTCCAAGATCGAGGTGACCGACCTGGAGGAACATTACCGCAAGCGGTCGATGCTGAAGCTGAACGTCTTTCCGGAAGATATCGCTGAGGCGATCTACTTCTTGGCGTCCGACGCTTCCGCAAAGTCCACCGGCAACATCATCAATGTCGATGCCGGTAATGCGCAAAGTTTTACGCGATAAGGCGTTTGGCGCCTTCTTATTTCCGTCATTCCGGCCTTGTGCCGGAATCCAGCCAGTCCAAGTCCTTGGGCTGAAGGAACTTATCCCGCCGCGCAGACGCGCGTCGACCTGACACCGGCACAATGCCGGTATGACGGAGATAAGGTCTATAAGCTAAGCATGCACGGGACCAATTCCGGGGAGGAAGAAATGACCGAGACAAAAATCGCCGCTGATGTTATCGCGGCTGAAAACGAAAAACGCATTGTCGCGCTGACGCAAGATTACGATGCGCTTGGCAACCAGCTTGGCCGCCGCAAAATTGATATAGATGCCATCGCCGCCAAGGTGGCGGAGTTTTTCGTCGCCGTGCCCTCCTGGGGCGTTGGTACCGGTGGCACCCGTTTTGCCCGTTTTCCCGGCACGGGCGAGCCGCGCGGCATTTTCGACAAGCTCGATGATTGCGCCGTCATCAACCAGCTGACACGGGCGACGCCCAACGTTTCCCTGCATATCCCGTGGGATAAGGAAGACCCGAAGCGATTGAAGGCGCATGCCGATGCGCTGGGCCTCGGTTTCGACGCCATGAATTCCAACACGTTTTCCGACGCGCCGGGCCAGAGCCATTCCTACAAATACGGGTCGCTGAGCCACACGGATGCCACCACGCGCCGGCAGGCCGTCGAGCACAACATCGAATGCATCGAAATCGGCAATGCCATCGGTTCCAAGGCGCTAACGGTGTGGGTGGGCGATGGATCCAACTTCCCCGGCCAGAGCAATTTCACCAGGAGTTTCGAGCGTTATCTCGCGGCCATGGCGGATATCTACAAGGCGCTGCCAGATGACTGGCGCATCTTTTCCGAACACAAGATGTACGAGCCGGCCTTCTATTCCACCGTGGTGCAGGACTGGGGCACCAATTACCTCATCGCCAATACGCTCGGCGAAAAGGCCTTCTGCCTCGTCGATCTCGGCCATCATGCGCCGAACACCAATATCGAGATGATCGTCGCCAGGCTCATCCAGTTCGGAAAACTCGGCGGTTTCCATTTCAACGACAGCAAATATGGCGATGACGATCTGGATGCCGGCTCGATCGAGCCCTACCGGCTGTTCCTTGTCTTTAACGAACTGGTGGACGCCGAACATCGCGGCGTGAAGGGTTTCCATCCCGCCCATATGATCGACCAGTCGCATAATGTGACGGACCCGATCGAGAGCCTGATCTCCAGCGCCAATGAAATTCGCCGCGCTTATGCGCAGGCCTTGCTGGTGGATCGCATGGCGCTCGATGGCTATCAGCAGGAGAATGATGCGATGATGGCCTCAGATACGTTGAAACGGGCTTATCGTACCGATGTCGAGCCTATTCTCGCCATGGCGCGACATAAGGCCGGCGGCGCAATTGATCCGATTGCCACCTATCGTGCCAGCGGCTACCGAAAGCGGGTGGCTGCAGAACGCCCGCCATCCATTGGCGGCAGCGGCGGCATTGTGTAGTCCTCTTGCGCTTTAGGTGGAGGAGCGCCGGAGGGCAGGGCTTATGAAACCTAGATGTGATCGCCTTGCCTCCGTATCTCCTCAGATCGGGGGGATTTTGCCGAGAGGGATGAAGCCGCTGATCGTTGCGCGTCCGTGGTCGACAACCAGATCGACGGAGGCGCGGTCGGCGCCACTGGCGAGCGCGCGTAGCAGTTTGCGGGCGGTTTCGATGGTGGACTGCAACTGCGGGAAAGCCTGCTTCGCATTGTCCGACCAGGCTCCGAGCTTTTCGATCTCCAGCTTAAACTGGCCCGACAGGTAACCTTCGTTGTCGAAGGAGAAGGGGCCGGTGATCCGCATCGTGCGGCCTTCGCCGATATCGGCAACGAGGCGGCGAAGCTCCCCGCTGGTGCCGTATAGGCCGGATTTGTCGGTGCCATCCACCATGCCTGCCTTACCGGCGAGCGTGACATCAAGAATGGCGTCCAGTCGCGGAAGCACCTGCGGCCAATCCTTGATGACGGTGGCCGAATCCGTGAGCGTGATCGCGCCGTCGAGGTCTGCGCCGTTCTGGCGCAGGTGCATCTCCGTCTTGACGGCGTCAAAGTCGATCGTCTGACCGGTGACGGAAGAAACCGCCTGTGCCTTCAGCCCGTCGATCACGAGCGAGCTGCGGTCGATGCCTTTCAGTTTGGTGACGATGCTGGACTGCATGTTTTTCCATTCGGCCGAGACCGTCATGCCATGCGCGGAGCGGATTTCAGCCGGCGAATCGAGTTCCCAGACGATCTGGCCGGGATTATAGACCTGCGCTGCCGAGCGCAGTTCGCCGAAGGACGCCGACACGCCATTCTGGCTGTCATCCACCGTCACCTTGGAGCAGAAGAGGCCGATGCGGAAGGGGTAACCCTTGAAGGCGATATCGCCGCATTCGCCGCTGACGCTGCGGGCCTGCGACGGGGAGATGACGTTCAGGACCGTCTGCTTCAATTTCTCGGCGGCGTAAAACCACCCCGCCGTATAAAGTCCGATAACCACCAGAATGGCGATGGCGAGCCAGAGGAATTTCTTGGCCGTGCCGGATTGGCTTGACGCTGCCATATTGATCTCCGATGAACAGACTTCAGGGAATTTTGATTTGGCTTGGGATATGGACGATTTTTGGGTCTTTGGCTACGGTTCGTTGATGTGGAACCCCGGCTTCGCCTTTGCGGAGAGGCAGCAGGCCCGGCTTCACGGGTACCGGCGCTCGCTGTGCATCAGTTCCAATTTCTACAGAGGCACGGAGGAACGGCCCGGCCTCGTTCTCGGGCTCGAGCGTGGCGGTTCCTGCCTCGGCGTTGCGTTCCGCGTGCGCGGCGCGGACCGTGACCCCGTCATGGATTATCTGCGCGAGCGGGAGCTTGTGACGAACGTTTACAAGGAGCGGCTGGTGACCGTGACGCTCGCTGGAGGTCGCCGTGCCACCGCCGTCACTTATGTCGCCGACCCCGCGCATGAGCAATATATCGGCGGTCTTGGTGTCGCCGAATCAGCTGTTATCATTGCCGCAGCAACCGGGCGTTCCGGGCCAAACACGGATTACGTCTTCAACACCGTGCGGCACCTGCAGGAAATGGGCATTCGCGATTCACTCCTTGAAAACATCGCGAAGAATGTCGATACGCTTTCCGCTCAGCCGGCGATGTTCTCGCGGCCCTGAAGCTCGGCGATCCGCTTGACGGCGCTCGGTGGTAGCGGCAGGCTCGGATTGTTGCGTGCCGTTTCCAGCAGCAACTCGTCGCTCGCCTTCTCCGTGACCTCGATCAGACGCTTGAAGAAAACGTCAGGGTCCAGCCCCGGCTCGATGGCAGGCAGGATACGTACCTTGAAGTGACCTGGGTAACGCATGGTGGACCGTCGTGGCCAGAAGAGGCCAGGGTGCATGGCAACGGGAATGACGGGAACCTGAAGGTCACGATAAAGCCTTGCGATGCCGTAGCGATATTCAGGCACGGCGCCCGGCGGTCGGCGCGTCCCCTCGGGATAGATTATCAACTCTCGGCCGGCGGCCATTTCCTCTTTCGCGCGTTCCATAACCTTCAGCATCACCTTGCCGCGCGCGGCGCGGTTGACCGGAATCATGCGCTGCTTCATCGCGTACCAGCCGAATAGCGGTATCCAGAGCAGTTCGCGCTTCAGGATGTAGACCGGGTCGTGCAGGTTGGGGAGCAGCGCATAGGTGTCCCAAAAAGACTGATGCTTCGGCGCAAAAATGCAGCCTGTTTCGGGGATGTGTTCAAGACCCTCGATTTCGAAAGTCGTGCCAACGATGGCCTTCATCAGCCAATGGTTGGACCGCGCCCAGTTCTTGGGGATTTCGTAGGCGATCCTGCGCGGCAGAATGAAATATATCGGCGTCAACACGATCATGCGGACGATGAGATTGAGGTAAAACAGCGTATTGAAAAGAAAAGAGCGCAGCTTGAGCATCAACAGCCTTCCCGGGGCGCAGCCGTTCAGACGCCTTGCAAAGGCGTCGGTCCGGATGCCGATGCCAGACGCCTACACGAAAACAAGGGGCGGCAGCAAGCGTGTTTCTGGCAGCTTACGAGGAGGCTGCCGTTACTTTCGGCGCCGTGTGCTCGGTTGGGGCCTTGCGCAGGCCGTCACCTTTTCCGAAGCCGGTAAGGTCACGCGCCGCCGCTGCCACGAATTTCAGATATTCGTACAGCATCGTTCTCACAACATCCGGTTCAACGAACCAGTTCGTGCGCGCAAGATCGGCACTGATGACGGGATAAGCGATGAATTCCGTCTGCGGACTTGCGCTGCGCAACTCATGCAGGCTGCGGTGCATGTGATAATTGTTGGTGACAACGACAATGGAGGAATAGTTGTGATCGCGTATCCAGCTCGCCGCTTCATTGGCGTTGCCGATCGTATCTATCGCCTTGTACCCCATATCGACGCAGCAGGAGAACATGTCGGATGAGCCCTGCGTCATCTTGCGAATTTGCGAACGGGTGGTGGCGGGATTGACGCCAGAGATCAACAGCCGCTTTCCGACGCCATCCCTCAGCAGACCCACGGCCTGCTCGATGCGCTGGTAACCACCGGTCAGAACGATGATGGCGTCCCCCCTTGCGCTTTCAGGCGGGCGCATGGAGGCGACGGAATCAGCAAACCACAGAAAGCCGCCTGAGAAAACGCCGAGAAGAATGAGGCAGAGGAGGATAAAACCACGAATAAAGCGGCGCAGGGGACCACGCCGCGACAACAGGCCCTTTCTGGCCGGTCGCATCGTTGTCTGGTCCTGGTCCATCCGACTCACAAACATTCCTCCTGAATACTCGCCGATTAAGGCAAGGAACAGGCGTTTTTGTCCACCGCCTGCAGGTTACATGCGGCTTGTGACATGTTCGGATTGCCCCAAAATGACGGGATCATTTCAGGACGCCAGCCCGTCGCTTTTTGACGGATCCGAACGAACGCGGTCGATATCGTCGATGGTGCGGATGACAGTTACACGTGCCGTCAGGGTGGTGAGCAAGGCGATGATGATCATGGTCATGGCAATGCCTAGATAACCACCCAAACCAACCGAGAATGAACCGAAAAGCGCGCTCGCCTGATCGCTTTGCGGCGTGGCAACAGTGCTTGACTGCCAGAAGCCGGCCACGAGAAACACCGCTGCTGCCAACGCGCTGCCGGCGGCGGCCCCCTTGAGGCTGATCTTCAGGAAGTGTTTCTGAAATTCCCGGGCCACGAAACTGCTTTCGGCGCCGACGAAATGCAGAACCTCCACAATATGGCGGTTGCCGGAAAGCGCGCCGCGGGTGGCGAATACGACGGTCAGCACCATGGCGGTGAAGACGAGAATGAGCACGCCGACACCGATCATCACGGTGGTTCTGGCCATGGAAACCAGCCTGTCTACCCAGGTGCGGTGGTCGTCCAGAAAGGCCTGCGGGATTTCCGTCTTCAGCATATCCCGCATGGCCTGGAAATCGGGCGGATTGCTCTCATCGATGGTGATGACAACGAGGCGCGGCACCGGCAGTTCGGAAAGGTCGAGGCCGCTGCCGAGCCATGGCTCCAGCAAACGTGACGTCGCCGCATCATCAAGGATCGTGCCGTCGCGCGTGCCGACGAAGGTCAGCGCCAGCGTGCGCGCCTTGTTCAACGCCGCGTTCATGTCCAAACCGTCTTCCGGCTTGATCTGGATGGTGATTTCCCGGGAAATCTGGCTTTGCCAGGTGGCGGCGGTGGCGCGCACCATGGAGACGGCACCAAGCGTCAGGCAGGCGAGAAAGGCCATGATGGCGATCACCACCATCAGCGCATTTCCCTGAATGTTGGAGGGCGGCAGGATGGGCGCCATGGGACGGATGCGCATGGGCGGGCGCTTCGGCTGGGCAGCTTCGGGCTTCAATTGCTTGCGGGTGATCTCATTCATAGATATCGAGCCGCCCTTCGGTCAGGATCATCCGGCGTGCATCGATCTGGTCCATCAGTGCAAAATCATGGGTGGCGATGACGACAGCCGTACCCAGCCTGTTGAGTTCGAGAAAAAGGTTGAGGAGGCGCTTTGCCATCGGCGGGTCGACGTTGCCGGTCGGTTCGTCGGCCAGCAGGATTTCGGGCTGGTCCATCAGCGCTCGGGCAATGGCGGCGCGCTGCTTTTCCCCGCCAGAAAGAATGGCCGGTAGCACATTGATACGCTCACCAAGCCCCACCCATTTCAGGAGTTCTATCACGTCGTTGCGATAAGCGCTCTCTTCCTTGCCGCGCACACGCAGCGGCAGGGCGACATTCTCATAGGTCGTCAGATGGTCAAGCAGCCGAAAATCCTGGAACACGATCCCAACGCGGCGGCGCAGCATCGGCAGTTCGCCACGCGGAATGCGCGAAACGTCACGGTTGAACATACGGATATGGCCGCGCGTTGGCTGAAGCGACATCAAAAGCAGGCGCAGCAGCGTCGTTTTGCCCGCACCCGACGGGCCGGTTAGAAACTGGAACGACCCTTTGGGAATATCGAAGGTCATGTCCCTCAGGATTTCGGGTCCCATGCCGTAACGCAACCCGACATTTTCGAAATGGATCAACGGACTTCCAGTCTCTTCGTTTCGTGGTGGTTCGCAAGCCGCTGGGGTGAAGCCGGCGGGCGCGGTCTAGCCCGGTTCGGGACGCCCGGCGAGCGGTTTTTGCGAAGCATTAACCATTTAAATTTAAAACTTGGCAGGATTCGTTGCAATGCCCAGTTTTGCGGGCCGGAAAACCTCACCCCAAGGAATTCTATGGCTATGTTCCGTTCATCTCGCCGGCAAGCGGCATTCGACTTTGACCTCCTGATGCCGGAAACGCCCACGCGCCGGACAGCGCGGACGACAGGTCCCGACCGCGATGTCGTAGACGCGGAATTTGTCACCATCAAGGAAAACCGGGCGCGGCAGCCGGGAAACGACAATCGTGGAACGACTTCGCAGCATAAAGCAAAAACGCCCGTCACCGTGGGCGCGGTTGGTCTTGCCCTCATCGGCTGGCTGGATCGCAGGTTGTCGCGCCTGTCCGCCGATGCCTATTCGGCGCTGGTGGCAGGCCTCGCCATTTTTGTCTTCATCTGCTCCGGCGGCCTGTCTGTCGTGGTGCCGGAAAAAACGGCGGTCGCCGCCCCGGTTAACCCGCTTGCCATTTCCCATGTCACCATCACGCCGCAGGAGGCGGGCGGCATGGATATTTTGCTCATCAACGGCATCGTGGAAAACAATGGTGGGGATTTGGAAGAGGTGCCCGCCATTCGCGCCGATCTCTTCGCCGCCAAGGGACAGCTGGTCGCCAGCATGGTCATCGAACCGCCGGTCAAGCAGATGCAACCGGGTTTGAGCCACGGTTTTTCGGCAAAACTGCGCCATCCCGGTGGAAAAACGCCCGAGATCAAGCTTTCCTTTGTCGAGGCGGGTGCGCCCGGACGCTGACTGTGCTAACGCCTGTCTTCTATTTTTACTGAAAGGTAAAATCGGCAAGGCGCAGCACAGGAGTAAGAATGCCCGTCGTCCGTGGAAAAAACATCGAGCCGCTTTACAGCGCCGAGCAGATCGCCGAGCGCAATCGCGACATGGCCAAGCATATCGCCAGCGGCCCGACCAAGGATTTGCTGGTCATTGCCGTGCTCAAGGGATCGTTCATTTTCGCGGCCGATCTTATCCGCGCGCTGCATGACAGCGGCCTTGCACCTGAAGTCGAGTTCATCACGCTCTCGAGCTATGGCACCGGCACGGTTTCGCAAGGCGTCAGGATCGTCAAGGATATCGATAGCGACGTGAAGGACCGCGATGTCCTGCTGATCGATGATATTCTCGAGTCTGGCCGCACGCTGCGTTTCGCCAAGGAACTGCTTTACGAGCGTGGCGCCCGCAACGTCACCATCGCCGTGCTGCTCGACAAGAAGGTCAAGCGCAAGGAAGATCTGGAGGCCGATTATGTCGGTTTCGAATGTCCTGACTATTTCGTCGTGGGTTACGGCATGGATGTGGCCTATGCCTTCCGCGAACTGCCCTTCGTCGGGGTGGTGACCGGCGACGCCTGAATACTTTGCCGTGCCGGAACGGCACAGGGCGGAGACGCCTCATTAACCATTCACCCAGCGAAGGGCTGGGTGTTTACCTCTTGAAAAGAGGAGCCTGCGATGTTGCTCACGGCTGGAAATGATGCCCAGGAGCAATGAGTAATGGCGAAGATTCTGATTACCGAAGACGAGGATGCGCTGCGTTCTTTCGTGGCGCGGGCCTTGCGTCTCGACGGTCACGAGACCCATGAGGCGGCAGACGGCGAGCAGGGGCTGGAGAAGCTCCAGGAAACCAGTTTTGATCTTCTTCTTTCGGATATCCGCATGCCGGTCATGGATGGCATCGAGCTGGCGCATCGCGCCGCCGAAAGCTTCCCGGCCATGCGCATTTTGTTGATGACCGGTTATGCCGAGCAGCGTGAACGCGCCGATGATTTGGCCACGAAGATCGTGGACGTGGTTTCCAAACCCTTTGCGCTTCCGGATATTCGCAAGGCCGTGGCGCGGGCGCTTGCGGCCTGAGCGACAGATTCGCAGAAATCGAAAGGGCGGCTGCGGGCCGCCTTTTTTGTTGGTCAGCCTCTGGCTCAGCGCAGTTGCCCATCTCCTTCACACCGGCCTTGAGCCGGTATCCAGCCAGTCTAAGTCCTTGGACCGAAAGCATTCTTTTCGCAGCGCAGACGCGCGTCAACTGGATGCCGGATCAAGTCCGGCATGACGAAAGTCTAAGGCGTTGAGGATGTAACGACGCGCGCCATTACCTCTGCGGACCCTCACCTGATATCGAGTAACCGCTCCAGATACCGCCGCTCGATTTCATCCGGCGGATTATTGCCGAGCTTTTCACGGATGGCGTCGAGAATCTCGCGTGCACGCTGAACGTCGATCTCGTCAGGCACCTTCACCTGATCGCCAAAGTCAGGGCCGGTGGCGTTGCGCGGGCGGCCGAGCGGGTCGCGGCCATTCTGCCCGCCTTGGCCTGCCATGCCTTCCTGCCCCTGTCCGGGCTGCTGGCCCTGTTGGCGCATGGCCTGCATGATCTGCCCCATCATGTCCTGAGCGCCCTGGCGCAACGCATTCAGCGCATTACCCTGACCCTCGACAGCCTGTTCGCCCTGGCTTTTGCCCAGCGCTTCGCCGGCACCCTGCATTTCCTGCTGCGCCTTGCCGAAGTTTTCGCCGGGCTCCATACCGAGATCGCGAAGGCCCTGCTGCAATTCGCCAAGCTGCTTGCCGAGGGCATCCTGCTGGGTCCGCAGGTTTTTCAGCGCTTCGCGCAATTGCTCGGCGGTCATGTGATCAGTCTGCTGCTGCCCGCCCTGTTGGTCATTCCCACCCTGTTGGCCTTGTTGACCCTGCTGCGGTTGCTGGCCGTTTTCGCCCATCTGCTGGTCGTCACTTTCGCCGCCCTGCTGCGGGTCGCCGCGCTGCATGCGGTCGCGCAGCGCCTGATCGAGCTTGAAGGTCTCGTCCATCAGTTTCTGCTGCTGTTGCAGGATTTCGCCGAGCTTGTCGATCTGCTGGCGCATCTTGCTGCTCTGCTGCTGCCCCTGTTGGCCCTGACGCTGTGGACGGCCAGCCTGCAGATTGTTCATCATGCGCTGCAGTTGCGAGAGCATTTCCTGTGCCGCATCGCGGTTGCCAGAACGGGCAAGGTTCTCGATCTGGTTCATCATGTTTTCCAGATCGCGCTGGCGCAGCACGTTCTGCGCCTGTTGATTCATATTAGCCTGCGGCGCGTTCTGCATGCGCTGTGCAAGCTCGTTCATGAACTGCTGCATCGCCTCGCGCAGCTCCTGCATCAGCTTGGCAACTTCCTCGTCGGAGGCATTGCGCTGAAGCGCCTCGGAAAGGGCGGTCTGTGCATCGCGCAGGCGCTTTTCCGCCTGCGAAAGATCGCCGTCCTCGATGCCGAGTGCGATTTCCCAGAGATAGTCGGCCGTGTCCTTCAGCATCTCCTCATTATAGGCGAGCCGCATGCGGGTCTGCGCCGATTGCAGTAGGAGATAATGCGTCGTGTTGGGAATGGTCTCTTCCGGGCGCATTCCAACCGCCTCGTTATAGGCGATCGCCTTCGGCATCTGGCGTGTGTCGAGCGAGAAAATCTGCCGCTGTTCGGCAATGGAAGCAGCCAGCGGTTCGGAGAAATTGCGGCCCGGCAGCACCATTTCATGCGCGGGGCTACGACCGGTCTGGCCGGCGCCGTCAGTGGCGACGAGCGTGATGCGCACGCGTTTGCCCGCCATCGGATGTTCCGTCAGGTTGCGGCTGGTCAGCGCTTTTATCTCACGATTGTTCTGCCGCGGCAGATCGAGCTTGAAATCCGGCGGCGGGTAAAGCGCCGTCGCGCCTTCCGCAACGCCCACAGGTTCGATGATGGCATGGGCTTCCTTCAGACCATAATCGTCTTTGGCCGTGAAGCCGATTTCCAGCGCGCCATTGACGGCGCGGCGCGGCATGTTGTCGAAGGCGATGGTGGGCGGCTGGTCGGGAATGACGTTGAACACCCATTGTTCGCCGTTGGCGGTAATCATGCCGCTTTCGGTGACATCCATCACAAAAGTGCGCGGGGTAACGGGCTGATCGGCAGAGCGGGCAGAGCCCTGGACGGCGATATCGCCGCTAGCGCTGTCGGCTTTGGCCGCCTCAGGCGAAAGCTTTTGCAATGCGCCCGCCGTTTCCGGCTCGAAGGTCACTTCCTCTCCGCCATCGCCGCCGGTCATGCGGATTGTCAGTTTGGAAGATTGCGGTACGGAAACCGCGTCGCGGTTGGTCGCGTCACGTCCGGTCAGGAAAATCGGCGCGCGGCCGGTATAGGCAGGCGGTGTAACCCAGGCATCGAGACGGATATCGGGATTGAGTGGGCCGACGGCTGGCCGGCTGCGGAACGCATCGGCAACTGTGCCAGCGCCATTTGAGTAGGAAAAACCGAAAGCGGTGACCAGAAGCAGTGCCGGAATGGCGCGCAGCGCCAGACGGTCATAGCGGGCAATATCGGGTTTCGGCAGGCCGGCATTCAGCGCAGCAATGCGCTCCGCCATACGGATCTGGTGTTCTTTCCAGAGCGTGCGCGAGAATGGCGTGTCGAAAGCGGGCTCATCTTCCTGCACGCCGACCGGCTGGTGCGCCAGGCCGTTGCGATCTTCAAGGAGGCGCGAGGCTTCATGATCCGTTGGCCACTTCAGCCGAAGGATCGGCAAAAGCGTGGCGATGAAACCGAAAACCAGAACGAAAACGATGCCGAGCCGCAGGAAATCCGGCATCTGCCGGTAAAGGCCGAACCAGGCAAGCGCCAGAAAGGCGGCAGCGATGGAGAGTGGCCGCAGCGTTTTCGGCGCGATTTTCTCGCAGAGCAGCACAATTTTGGCGAAGAAACGCTTGGCGGCAACCCGGCGGGCAAGATCCGGCCGCTGCGCGAATGCGCCCGTCGGGCGCTTTCTGCCTGTGCTGTCCTTTCCGGCTGTGGTCATCAATCCGTTCTCCCGGTTCTGGCCACGTCGAACGCCATTCCCGGAACGGCGAGCTGTTCATATCACTGGGGCAAGGATAACATTCTTTGTGGCGAAGACGAGGGCACCTAAGCCCTCACCCCCATTTTTTAGGCAGCTTCGCTCAATTGTGATCAGTAATGTCCAATACTGGGTGGGGTCAGTCGAGCCACGCAGGTACGGAATCGAGCGCGATTAACTCCTCATAAGTGCCACGCGGACGAATGACGTGGAATTTGTCACCCTTGACGAGCACTTCCGGCACAAGCAGGCGCGAATTATAGGTGCCCGCCTGCACCGCGCCATAGGCGCCGGCGGAGCTGACGGCGATCAGATCACCCGGCTGCGGCGCGGCCATCTCCCGGTCCAACGCCAGATAGTCGCCGGTTTCGCAGACAGGGCCGACGATATCGGCCTTGATACGCGGCGCATTCTCGGCAGGCTGCACGACCGGGCGGATGCCGTGATAGGCCTCGTAAAGTGTGGGGCGGATGAGATCGTTCATGGCGCCGTCGACAATCACAAAAGTCTTGTCGCCGCCATCCTTCACATAGATCACTTCCGTCACCAGAATGCCGGCATTGCCGACGATCAGGCGTCCCGGCTCGGTGACGATCTTGCAGTTAAGGCTTTTCAACTCGTTCTTGACGATATGCGCATAGGCATCCGGCAGCGGCGGTGGATTGTTGTCGTCGCGATAGGGAATGCCGAGGCCGCCGCCAATATCGACGTGACTGATCGCATGGCCGTCGCCGCGAAGCGCTTCCACCAGTTCGCGCAGCAGCCGGAAGGCGTCCTCGAAAGGCTGCAACTCGGTGATCTGGCTGCCGATATGCATGTCGATGCCGGTGACTTCGATGCCGGGCAGGGTGGCGGCATGGGCATAGACGGCGCGGGCGCGCTCATAGGAAATGCCGAACTTGTTTTCCTTCTTGCCAGTGGAAATCTTGGCGTGGGTGCGCGCATCGACATCCGGATTGATACGGAAGGAGACATGCGCCCGCTTGCCGGCCTTCACGGCGCGCAGATTGAGGACTTCCAGCTCCGGCTCGGATTCGATGTTGAAGCAGTAAATGCCCACATTCAGCGCATAATCCATTTCCGCCACCGTCTTGCCGACGCCGGAGAACATGATGCGGCTTGCGGGGACACCGGCAGCCAATGCACGACGCAATTCGCCGCCGGAGACGACGTCGATACCGGCGCCGAGCTTTGCCAGCGTTTTCAGCACCGCCTGGTTGGAATTGGCCTTCATGGCGTAACAGACCATGGCGTCCACATCAGCGAAAGCGCCTGCGAACACTTTGTAGTGGCGTTCCAGCGTTGCGGTCGAATAGACATAAAAGGGCGTGCCGACCGCCTTGGCGATCTCAGGCACGGGCACGTTTTCGGCGTGCAGCACGCCGTCGATATAGCCAAAATGGTTCACGGCTTTTTACCCGTCAGAGAAGCTTGTCGAGAATGAACGGACGCTCAGCCGTTGCCGGCTTCGGTTCGCTTCCATCGGCGGCGCGTTTGTTGCGCATTTCGACCGGCGTGCTCGGCGGATCGATGTCGCCCTTACGGCCGCAGGCACTGAGAGCAAGGCTGACGGCGAGCGCCATGCCGATGGGAAGGATGAGTTTGCGCGCGGTTTTTGAAAGCATGAGCCTGTCCAAAGGAAATATGTGCCTCTCTGATAACGAAAAACAGGGCGCTTGTGCACCCTGTTTCTTGTGATCGCGGCTTAACGCAGAGTTATCAGTTGCGGCCGCGCCACCAGGCGATTTGTTTGCGCACTTCCGAAGGAGCCGTGCCGCCGAAGCTTGTGCGACTGGCGACCGAGGCTTCCACCGAAAGAACATCGAAAACGCTGCTGGTAATGCCGGGGTGGATGGCCTGCAATTCTTCCAGCGAAAGATCGGCAAGATCGCAGCCTTTCTTTTCCGCCAGCGCCACGGCATTGCCGGTCACATGGTGAGCATCGCGGAAGGGCAGGCCTGCTTCTCGCACCAGCCAGTCGGCCAGATCGGTCGCGGTGGAAAAGCCGGAGCCTGCGGCTGCACGCATGCGGTCCTTGCGCACTTCGAGGTCGCGGATCATGCCGGTCATGGCGGCAATCGCCAGTTCCAGGCTTTCGGCGGCATCGAAAACCTGCTCCTTGTCTTCCTGCATGTCCTTGGAATAGGCGAGCGGCAGGCCCTTCATCACTGTCAGAAGGGCGATCAGCGAGCCGTTGATGCGGCCGGTCTTGGCGCGAACCAGCTCGGCGGCGTCAGGATTCTTCTTCTGCGGCATGATCGAGGAGCCGGTGGAGAAGGCGTCCGACAGGCGGATGAAGCCGAATTGGGGGGTCGACCAGATGACGATTTCTTCTGCGAGCCGCGACAGATGCGTAGCGCAGATCGAGGCGATCGACAGGAACTCCAGCGCGAAATCGCGGTCGGAGACGGTGTCGATGGAGTTGCGGGTCGGCTCGCGGAAGCCGAGCGCCTTGGCCGTCATGTGGCGGTCGATGGGGTAGCCGGTGCCGGCAAGGGCTGCTGCGCCGATCGGGCTTTCGTCCAAATGCTCGATGGCATGGCGCACGCGAGCGCGGTCACGGCCGAACATTTCCACATAGGCCATGCAATGATGGCCGAAGGTGACGGGCTGCGCCGTCTGCAAGTGGGTGAAGCCGGGCATGACCGTATCGGCATTTTCCTCCGCGCGATCAAGGAAGGCGGCGATGAGGGCGGTCAGCATGCCCTCGGTCTTCTGCAACTCTTCCTTGACCCAAAGGCGGAAATCGAGAGCGACCTGGTCGTTGCGCGAGCGGGCGGTGTGCAGACGGCCGGCGGCTGGGCCAATCAGAGTTGCAAGCCGCGCCTCGATATTCATGTGAATATCTTCGAGCTTGCGGGAGAATTCGAAACTGCCTGCTTCGATCTCTGACAGGATCGTGTTCAGACCCTCAATGATCTTGTCTTTATCTTCAGGCGAAATAATGCCTTTAGATGCCAGCATGGTGGCATGCGCCATAGAGCCGCGGATATCCTGGGCGTAAAGCTTCTTGTCGAAGCCGATGGAGGCATTTATCTCTTCCATGATGGCAGATGGCCCGGAAGCGAAACGCCCGCCCCACATCTGGTTGGAGGATTTCTGATCTGTGCCGTCAGCCATATGTCGTGCCCTGGAGTATTCGATGACAGAAAAAAGGCCGTTCAGGCTTCCTTCCGCCAAGTTGGTTGCAATTGCTGCCGTTGCCGGTGTGCTCGCCGGTGCGGGCGCGGTCTGGTTCAGGCATATTGGGTCTGAGAGCCCGGTTCAAGGGGCAGCGGTGGCAGAGGCCGGTTTATGTGAGGGTGCAGCAAACCGCATTGCCTCGATGAAACCGTTTCTGAAGGGGCAGGTGGCCGCCATGTCGGCGGCGGACACCCCGCGCGTCATTCCGCTCTCCTTCAAGGGGCCAGAGGGGAAAGACATGAGCCTTGCCGATCTCAAGGGCAGGACAGTGCTGCTCAATCTCTGGGCGACGTGGTGCGTGCCCTGCCGGGAAGAAATGCCGGCCCTCAATGCGCTCGAGAAGGACAAGGGTGGTGACGGCTTTGAAGTCGTGGCCGTCAACATCGATACGGGTGGCGATGAAAAGCCGAAAGCCTTCATGGATGAATACAGAATCGATTCCCTGAAGCACTACCGCGATAGCTCCATGGGCGTTTTCAATGTCCTCAAAAAGGAAGGGCTTGCCTTTGGCTTGCCTGCCACCCTGCTGCTTGATGAAAATGGTTGCCTGCTTGGCGCGATGAACGGGCCGGCCGCTTGGGACAGCGAAGATGCGAAGGCCTTGGTGACGGCTGCAGCGTCGAAGTAAACTGAGGCTGCGCGAGGGATTCTTCCCTCCCGACCCCTGGTGTTTCTATCGCGTCGGAACCGGTGTCTCGCCACGGTAATCATAGAAGCCGCGGCCGGATTTGCGGCCGAGCCAGCCGGCCTCGACATATTTGACCAGCAGCGGGCAGGGACGGTATTTGCTGTCGGAGAGGCCGTCATGCAGCACCTGCATGATCGACAAACAGGTGTCGAGACCGATGAAGTCTGCGAGTTGCAGCGGTCCCATCGGGTGGTTTGCGCCGAGGCGCATGGCGGTGTCGATGGCTTCCACCGAGCCGACGCCCTCATAAAGCGTGTAGATCGCCTCGTTGATCATCGGCAGCAGGATGCGGTTGACGATGAAGGCCGGGAAATCCTCGGCGACGGTGATCGCCTTTTCAAGCGTCCGCACATAGTCCTTGGCCGCATCGAAGGTCTTTTCATTGGTGGCGATGCCGCGCACCAGTTCTACCAGCTTCATGACGGGCACCGGGTTCATGAAGTGGATGCCCATGAACTGTTCGGGACGGTCTGTCGCCGATGCGAGACGGGTGATGGAGAGCGAAGATGTATTGGTGGCAAGAAGCGCTTCCGGCTTAAGCACCGGGCAGACCTGCGCATAGATCTTGCGCTTGATCTCTTCATTTTCCGTGGCGGCTTCGATGACAAGATCCATCGGCGCCAGATCGTTGACGTCGGTCGAACCGCTGATGAGTGTCAGTGCCTGCTTGCGGGCCTCGTCGGAAAGCTTGCCGTTGGTGACCTGGCGGGCGAGATTGCCGTTGATCGTGGCAAGGCCGGCTTCGATGCCTTCCTTCGAAAGATCGTAGATATGGACCCTGTAGCCGGCAATGGCGGAAACATGCGCTATGCCGCATCCCATCTGACCGGCTCCGATGACACCGATGTTCTTAAAGGGGGCGGTCATATGCGGTTCTCCCATGTGCTTTATCTGCAAGTTCGCTGGCGATGTTACGCATATCGCCGAAAAAGAGAAGGCGGCGCGTTCAAAAAACGCGCCGCCTTCATCATGTATTTAAAATCAAAGGGCTTTTTGCAGTTCCGGCAGTGCTTCGAACAGGTCTGCAACGAGACCGTAATCGGCAACCTGGAAAATCGGCGCTTCTTCATCCTTGTTGATGGCGACGATGACCTTCGAATCCTTCATGCCGGCCAGATGCTGGATGGCACCCGAAATGCCCGCCGCGATGTAAAGCTGCGGCGCGACCACCTTGCCGGTCTGGCCAACCTGCCAGTCGTTGGGTGCATAACCGGCATCCACGGCAGCGCGCGATGCGCCAACGGCAGCACCGAGCTTGTCTGCGACCGGAAGGATGACTTCCTTGAATTTTTCTGAAGAGCCAAGTGCACGGCCACCGGAGATGATGATCTTTGCGGAGGTCAGTTCCGGACGGTCGGACGAGGCAAGCGCGTCGGAAACGAAAGAGGAGACGCCGGGATTTTCAGCGGCCGCGATCGTCTCGACCGCTGCCGAACCACCTTCTGCCGCTGCCGCAAAGGCGGTGGGACGCACGGTGATGACCTTCCTGGCATCGGTCGCCTGCACGGTCTGGATAGCGTTGCCGGCATAGATCGGGCGCTTGAAGGTATCAGGCGATACGACTTCGATAATCTCAGAGACCTGCGCCACGTCGAGCAGGGCCGCAACGCGTGGCATGACGTTCTTGGCCGAAGCGGTGGCAGGTGCGATGATGACGTCGTACGAGGGCGCCAGCGAAACGATCAGCGCTGCCAGCGGCTCGGCCAGTGAATTGGCGTAGGATGCGTCGTCGGCAAGCAGCACCTTGGAGACGCCGGAAAGTTTCGCCGCCGCGTCGGCGGCACCCTTGGCGCCCGAACCGGCGACAAGCACATGCACGTCGCCGCCGATTTGCGTTGCCGCCGTCAGCGTCTTGCCGGTCAGGTCGGAAAGGGTTGCGTTGTCGTGTTCTGCCAGAAGAAGAATGGCCATGAGAATATCTCCCTTTTCCGAAACTTAGAGAATGCCGTCAGCTTTGAGCTTTTCGACGAGCTCGCCAACCGAAGCGACCTTGATGCCAGCCTTGCGGCCTGCGGGCTCCTCGGTCTTCAGCACCTTCAGGCGCGGCGAGACGTCGACGCCGAAATCGGCCGGAGCCTTTTTGTCGAGCGGCTTCTTCTTGGCCTTCATGATATTCGGCAGCGATGCATAGCGCGGTTCGTTCAGGCGAAGATCGGTGGTGACGACGGCGGGAAGCTTCAGCTCGATCGTCTGCAGGCCGCCATCAACTTCACGGGTGACTGCCACCTTGCCATCCGACGGCTCGACCTTGGATGCGAAGGTGCCCTGGCCCCAGCCGAGCAGGGCAGCCAGCATCTGGCCGGTCTGGTTCGAGTCGTCGTCGATCGCCTGCTTGCCGACGATGACGAGGCCCGGCTGTTCTGCCTCTGCCACGCCCTTCAGCAGCTTGGCGACGGCGAGCGGCTCGACGGTTTCGTCGGTCTCGATCAGGATGGCGCGGTCGGCACCCATGGCGAGCGCGGTGCGCAGCGTTTCTTCCGCCTTGGCAGGTCCGATGGAAACGACCACGACCTCTTCGGCCTTGCCGGCTTCCTTCAGGCGAAGGGCCTCTTCCACCGAGATTTCGTCGAAGGGGTTCATCGACATCTTGACGTTGGCAAGCTCAACGCCAGAACCATCGGGCTTAACCCGGATCTTCACGTTGTAATCGACGACTCGTTTAACGGGGACAAGGATTTTCATCGGCGGTCTTCCTCAAACTCCTGTCCGCTTGGGCCAGTTGACCGCGCGGACCTCCAAAAACAGGTGGCGACATGGATAAGCATTTTTCCCGCAAACACAACGGAGCAATCTTCATTATCACATGCACGTCAGGCATATCTTACGTTGACGTTAACGTAAATACTCTATCTCCTACGCAACGCTCATCTACCGCCGTCATAGCCGCGTTCGATTTGCGACAACCCCGCCGTTTGCGACGTATTCTTGAACTGCGCCGCCCTCGGTGGAACAATCGTTCGGTCAAACAGGGAAACGCCCCGCCTGCGCATGAAAATCACCAAGATCGCGCCCGCCAAAATGCCGCCGACATGCGCACCCCAGGAAACGTTTTCCTCAAGCCCGAGCGCCAGCATCAGGAACTGCTGGCCAATCCACAGCGCCAGCGGAATGAAAGCGGGCAGGGGAAGCGGAATGCGCATGAAGACGAGCACCCACACGCGAACCTTGGGATGCAGCAGAAAATAGGCCGCAACCACTCCGGACACCGCGCCTGAAGCGCCGATCAGCGGTCCCTCCGAGGTGGGAGCCACTAGGCCGTGAAACAGCGCTCCCGCGACCGCGCAGAGGATATAGAAGATCAGGAAGCGGAAATGGCCGAGCGCATCCTCGACATTGTCGCCGAACACCCAGAGAAACAGCATGTTTCCGGCAAGATGCCAGAAGTCGAGGTGAAGAAACGAATAGGTGATGACGGTGAGATCATCAGGCACCACCTGTAGCGCCGGTTCCAGATAGGCATAATCGAACACCACCGCGGGGATGAAGCCGAGGCCGAGCGCCGCCGCATTGGCCTCAGTATCGCTCGCAAGAACGCCAGTAAACAGCCAGACGAGAATATTCACCACGATCAGGCCGATTGTCACATATTGCAGCCGGATATGTTTGAGGGAGTTCGCATCGTGCAGCGGTATGAACATGGAACGCCCTCATTAGCCCGATTGATGCGATCTAGCGGTTCTTGCCTGGAACCCACAAAATGTCGGCCCGGCCCGCATCATTGGCGTAACGGGCGGCCACGAAAAGGAAATCTGACAGGCGGTTTGCGTACTTGATGGCAGCCGGACTGACGATTTCACTCTCGGCGACGGAAAGCTCCACCATCAACCTCTCCGCCCGCCGGCAGATTGTCCGCGCCATGTGCAGATTGGCTGCTGCCGCGCTGCCGCCCGGCAGGACAAAGGAGGTAAGCGGCTCAAGAGAGGCGTTGAGTTCGTCGATTTCGGTCTCCAGTCGGGTGACCTGGCTCTCGACGATGCGCAGCGGCTCATAGGAGAGTGGCTCGCCATCGTCGGGCGTGGCTAGATCGGCGCCGAGATCGAAGAGATCGTTCTGAATTCGGAAAAGCATCGCATCGAGCTTATCCATGCCGACCGTGTGAAGCCGCGCGACGCCGATAGCCGAATTGGTCTCGTCGACGGTGCCATAGGCCTCGACGCGTAGATCGTGCTTCAGGCGGCGCGGGCCGGAAACCAGTGCGGTCGTGCCCTTGTCGCCGGTGCGGGTATAAATCTTGTTCAGCTTGACCATGTCAGCGCCCGCCGCCGGTCAGCCAGAGGGTGAGCATGATCAGCACGATGGCGATGGCCTGCAACAACAGGCGAAGCTGCATCAGCTTGTTTGAGCGGTTGGCGTCCTGCCCTTTCAGCATGTTGAAGAGGCCGCGTATCAACACGATGACAACGAGGCCCATGACGATAAGGGCCAGAACAGTGGTGAAGCCGGACATTTAGGGGATACTCCTCCTCAATCGAATCTCCGCAACAGACGATAGAAAAGTCCGGCAGGCAAGAGCCGTTTCAGGATAAGACCCTGTTTGGCTGGAACAGTAACGGGATAATGCGGTCTGGGCTTTGCCGCCGTCAGGGCATGTTTCAGCACCGCATAGACAGCATCGGGGCCGAGTTTGTGGCGGTTGACCGGGCCGGAGCCATCCATGCGGGCGAGTTGCCGTTTATATTCCGCGGCATGAGCCGAGTTTTCGAGATCGATATGTTGCCTGACGTGGGCAAGCGCCGTCGCCGTGAATTTTGAGGTAATCGGACCCGGTTCGATCAGGCTCACATGAATGCCGCTGCCCTGAAGCTCCATGCGCAGCGTCACACCCAGCCCTTCGATCGCGAATTTCGATGCCGTGTAAGCGCCCCGATAGCGATAAGGAACGAGGCCCAGAATAGAAGAACAATGCACGATGCGACCCACACCCCTGTCGCGCATGAAGGGTATGACCCGCCGTGTCAGATCGTGCCAGCCGAAAACATTGGTATCGAACTGCGCGCGTAACGCTTCGACAGGCAAATCCTCCACCGCCCCCGGCTGGCCATAAGCGCCATTGTTGAAGAGCGCATCAATCCGGCCGCCGGTTCGGGTTGCGACGGTTTCGACCAAGGCAGCGATGGTTTCGGGTTTTGTGTAATCCATGATCAGGGCCTCGACACCCTGATTTTCAAGCGCTGCCATATCGCCGATGCGGCGCACGGTGGCGAAGACCCGCCAGCCGTCCCGTTGCAGCGCGCTGGCGCAATAGGCGCCGATGCCAGAGGAACAGCCGGTGATGATGATGACCGGTTTTTCAGACATAGCCGCTCCGCTGCTGGTTTTTTGCCCCGGACATCTCCGGGGCAGGCGAGATTAAATTGCGCAAAATCCTTTTCAGTGACGGAACCGAAAGCCGGGCTTGCGCGCTGTACAAAACGAAGCTGATTTCCCATATTCAGCGCGAAGTTACAAATGAAATGCCGATGAATGGAGGTGACATGGTTGCCGCAGTGCGCCTGGCAGGCAAGGTTGCCTTCGATGCCTATTCCCATTTCGCCGAGGATGACGGCTGGGCGATGGCGAGCCACATGGCGCTCTCCATTCTACTGGCCCTGTTTCCGTTTCTCATCTTCGGCACGGCGCTCGCCGGTTTTCTCGGCGCCGACCAGTTTTCCGAAACGGCGGTACATCTCATTTTCGATACATGGCCAGCCGCCATTGCAGGACCGCTTGCCGCGCAGGTGCAGCAGGTTCTGACCATTCCCCGTGGCGGGCTGTTGACAATTTCGGTTTTGGCGGCCGCTTATTTTGCGTCCAACGGCGTTGAGGCGCTGCGAATTTCGCTGAACCGCGCCTATCGTGTCACCGAGACGCGCTGGTGGTATGTGACCCGCCTGCTCAGCCTTCTCTATGTTTTGATTGCGGTCGTGGTCTTTGCCGGCATCAGCATCGTTCTGGTTGCGGTGCCTGTCGCCGCATCCTTTGCCGAAGCGCGGTTCCCGTGGCTGACAGATCTGCTGAACACGGTCTCCAGCCTTGGTCTCTACGGCACGATCGTGGTGCTTACCGCCGGCCTCGTGGCGGCTCACCTGTGGCTGCCCGCCGGCAAGCGGCGCATCTGGGATGTCTGGCCGGGCGTGCTGCTGACCCTGCTTTTCTGGGTCATCGGTGCAGCAATCTTCGCCTATTACCTCTCCACCTTCGCCAATTATGCCGCCACCTATGCCGGGCTTGCGTCTGTGATGGTGGTTCTGGTCTTCCTTTACATGGTCGGCGTCATCTTCATGCTGGGCGCAGAGGTAAATGCCGCCCTGATGAAATACAAGGTCCGTCAAATTATCCGACGCAATATCGGCAGCAATGGCTTACGCCGGGAGCGGGCGTTAGACGAGGCCGACAATCCGGCGGATATCTGAAGGCGTTGCCCCATCGGCACGAAGGGCAGAAAGGCCGGTGCTGCCCTCGCTTTTCGAAAGCTTGCGCCCATCCGTGCCAAGGATCAGCCTGTGATGATGATAGGCAGGCTGCGGCAAATCCAGCAGTTGCTGCAGAAGCCGATGGATCGCGGTCGAATGGAAGAGATCCATGCCGCGCACCACATGGGTAATACCCTGTAGCGCATCGTCGACGACAACGGAGAGATGATAGCTGGAGGGCGCATCGGAACGCGAAAGCACGACATCGCCCCAGAGCGCGGGCCGAGCCTCGATTAGTCCCGTCTCTCCATCGCCGCTTTCCTGCCAAAAAAGGGGAATCGCAGTGGTACGGATCGCCTTTTCCATGTCGAGGCGCCATGCGTGCGGCCTGCCAGAGGCTAGCAGAGCTTCCCGCTCGGCTCTTGGTCTTTGCCTGTCGATATCAGGGTAGAGGGGTGCGCCATCGGGATCACGCGGCCACAAATTGCCCTCCGCTTCGAAGGCGCGGACGAGGGCTTTGGTTTCGCCACGGCTCAAGAAGGCGGGATAGACAAGATCGGCCTTGATCAGCCTGTCCAGAGACGCGCGGTATTTATCGAAATGCTGTGATTGCCGCCGGACCGGTTCTTCCCAGTCGAGGCCTAGCCAGCCGAGGTCATCATAGATCGCCTGTTCCAACTCCGGGGTGCAGCGAGTCTGGTCGATATCCTCGATGCGCAATAGAAAGCGGCCGTCATTATTCCGCGCCATGTCATGGTTCAGGAAAGCGGAGAGCGCGTGGCCGAGGTGCAGCCGGCCGTTGGAGCTTGGTGCGAAACGGTAAACCGGTTTTTGACGGCGAGGCGAAGGCATGGTTTCTTCTGCCATGTTTTAATGCTCCCCGCCAGCGGGCTGGCGGCGAATGGAATGACCGATATGAAAATCATCACCGGGATGGACGACATCAACGAAGGGCTGGAACATCTCGCTCTCCTTGATCCGGCGCTTCGCCCCGTCATTGAAATAGCCGGTCCGCTGGAACTGCGCATTCACGAGCCTGGCTTTGCGGGCCTTGCCCATATCGTGGTGTCGCAGATGGTGTCGCGCGCCAGTGCCAATGCCATCTGGGCGCGAATCATCGCCGGCACCGGCGGCGCGGTCACGGCGCAGAGTTATCTGGCCGCGCCCGAGGAATTGCGCGCCACCTTCGGCCTGTCGCGCGCCAAGGCGACGACACTGGAAGGGCTGGCCCGCGCCGTCACCGAAGGAAAGGTCGATCTTGATGGCGTAGTTCGCAAGGAGGGGAGTGCCGCCCTCTCCGAACTCGTGGCGCTTCGTGGCATAGGCCCGTGGACGGCGGAGGTCTATCTGATGTTCTGCGGCGGGCTCCCGGATATCTTTCCGGTGGGGGATGTGGCGCTGCGATCGGCGGTGGCGCATGCACTTGATCTCGAGGTAAGGCCGGAAGCGAAGTGGCTGGCGGAACGCGCAACTCTCTGGTCACCATGGCGTTCTGTCGCCGCCCGGTTATTCTGGGGCTATTATGCCAACATCATGCGGCGCGCCATGGCACCTTTGCCGTGATCGGCTGCGTGAGCCCTAAAAGTCCGCGATCCGATAGGGTAGAGCTCCGCGGGATAGATCATCGAACTGCAATTTTCGTTTCAGCGGCGGCACGGCGCGCTGCACGCAATCCACCCTTTCGCACACGCGACAGGAAATGCCGATCGGTTTGAAGGACGCCGCATTGCCGAGATCGAGCGTATCGGCATAAACGAAGTTTTGCGCGTGGGAAATTTCGCAGCCGAGCGCGATGGCGTAACGCGGTCTTTCCGTATTGAAACCGGCGCCAGCCTTTTCGATCTGCGTAGCAATGGAAAGATAGCGCACGCCGTCAGGCGTTTCCGCCAGCTGCCGCACGATCCTGTCGGAGCTTTCGAAAGCCTGATGGATATTCCACAGCGGACAGGCCGCGCCGAAGCGGGCGAATTGCAGCCGCGTGGCGCTGTGGCGTTTGGTGATGTTGCCGGCGCGGTCGATCTTGGCGAAAAAGATGGGTACGCCCTTCATGCCGGGTCGCTGCAAGGTGCTCAGCCGGTGGGCCACCTGCTCAAGGCTTGCGCCGAAACGCACGGCGAGAAGTTCGAGATCGTGGCGTAGCTCCTGCGCTGCCCGGTGAAATTGCCCATAGGGCAGGATGAGCGCTGCGGCGAAATAATTGTGCAGTCCGATACGACAGATTTCGGCCGCTTCCGTGTTGCGGAGACCGGCGCCAGCCAGCACCCTGTCCACCGTCGCGCCGGCGTGAAGCTGGGCGATCTGCAACGCAAGCTGAAAACAGCGGGTGGATGCGGCCATGTAGGAGCTGAGGGCGAGCGTTTTGCCGACAGGATCGAAATGCCGGATCAGCCCGCCTGCCGCCGCGGTTCTCGTGATATGGATGCCGTAACGGTTCCTGAGATGCGCTGCCAGAATGCCGTCGGTCTCGCCTCCCTCGATCTCCAGTTCCTGCGCCAGTTCCTCGGCCAGAAGATCAATCTCGGCAACGTAATTGTCGACGAAGTGAAAGAAATCGCGGACCTCCTCATAGGGGGTTCTTTCAACCTGTGCGGTGCCGCGGCCCAGCCGGTCATCCAGTTGCACCAGCTGCTCGCTGTTTTGCCGATAGGCCTGGTGGGCACGCAGCAGCGCATGGGCAAAACCCGGTGCGTTCTGGGCAATCAGCTTCAACTCCTGAAGCCCCGGTTCGTAATTCATGAACAGTGGGTCCTTCAGCGCCTCGCGCAGGGCTGAAACCAGCCGGTCGCTCTCGCCTGTCGCCAGTTCCGCCATGTCGAGCTGAAATTTTTCCACCAGCGTCACCAGAACGCTGGCCGAAACGGGGCGCTGGTTGTTTTCGATCTGGTTGAGGTAACTCGCGGAGATGCCGAGTCGTTCGGCAAATTGCGCCTGCGTGGCGCGGGCATTTTCGCGAAGGCCCCGCACCTTGCGGCCGATGAAGAGTTTTTCCGTCGCCATATTGCAACTTTGCAAAATTAAACATTGCAAAGATTTATGGCACGCATACGCGCACGATCAAGGCTTCTAGGCGAATGTTTTCTAAGCTATTGATTTTGAGGAAACGCATGGAGGAAATATGCCCGGCATTCTGGAGCAATTGGAAACGCGGCGACAAGAGGCGCGGCTCGGCGGCGGCGTCAAGCGCATCGATGCGCAGCATGCCAAGGGCAAGCTGACGGCGCGCGAGCGCATCGACGTGCTCCTGGATGAAGGTTCCTTCGAAGAATACGACATGTATGTCACCCACCGGGCGGTGGATTTCGGCATGGCGGAGCAGAAGGTGGCGGGCGACGGCGTCGTGACCGGCTGGGGCACCATCAATGGCCGGCAGGTCTATGTGTTTTCGCAGGATTTTACCGTGCTCGGTGGTTCGCTCTCGGAAACCCACGCCCAGAAAATCTGCAAGATCATGGATATGGCGGTCCGCAACGGCGCGCCCGTTATCGGCCTCAACGACAGCGGCGGCGCGCGCATTCAGGAGGGCGTGGCATCGCTTGGCGGTTATGCCGATGTCTTCAAGCGCAATGTCGTCGCCTCCGGCGTCGTGCCGCAAATCTCCGTCATCATGGGGCCTTGCGCAGGCGGTGCCGTCTATTCACCGGCCATGACCGATTTCATTTTCATGGTGCGTGACACATCCTACATGTTCGTGACCGGGCCGGATGTAGTGAAGACGGTGACAAACGAGATCGTCACGGCCGAAGAACTGGGCGGAGCCTCCACCCACACCAAAAAATCCTCTGTCGCCGATGGCGCTTACGAAAACGACATCGAGACGCTGGAACATGTGCGGCTGCTGTTCGATTTCCTGCCGCTTAACAATCGCGAAAAGCCGCCGGTGCGGCCGTTCCATGACGATCCCGCACGGCTGGAAGCGCGGCTCGACACGCTGATCCCCGACAGTTCCAACAAGCCTTATGACATGAAGGAGCTGATCCACGCGCTGGCCGACGAGGGCGATTTCTTCGAGTTGCAGGAGGCCTTTGCCCGCAACATCATCACCGGCTTCATCCGTCTCGAAGGCCAGACGGTCGGCGTCGTCGCCAACCAGCCGATGGTGCTGGCCGGCTGCCTCGATATCGACAGTTCGCGCAAGGCGGCGCGTTTCGTGCGCTTCTGCGACGCCTTCAATATTCCGCTTCTGACTTTGGTGGATGTGCCCGGTTTCCTGCCCGGTACGGCGCAGGAATATGGCGGCGTCATCAAGCACGGCGCGAAACTTCTCTTCGCCTATTCGGAGGCGACGGTGCCGATGGTGACGCTGATCACCCGTAAGGCCTATGGCGGCGCTTATGACGTGATGGCCTCCAAACATATCGGCGCTGATGTGAATTATGCCTGGCCGACCGCGGAAATCGCCGTGATGGGAGCGAAGGGGGCGGCGGAAATTCTCTATCGCTCAGAGCTTTCCGATCCAGAAAAGATCGCTGCGCGAACAAGAGAATATGAGGAGCGTTTCGCCAATCCCTTCGTTGCGGCGGAACGCGGTTTCATCGATGAGGTCATCATGCCGCATTCCTCGCGCCGCCGCATCGCCCGCGCATTTGCGTCGCTGCGCAACAAGAACGTGGAAACCCGCTGGAAGAAACACGATACCATTCCCCTCTGATGAGCAGCAGGGCTGGAAAAATGCTTCGGCCACCTTACTATATGGGTGTTCAGGCGCCCGGATGTCCGGATGTCCTCCCAAAACGCACAAGGACCCATTTTCATGGCCGAAAATTCATCTGCTGATAATTTCCCCGCCGGATATGAAGTGCCCAAGGTCTGGACCTGGGAAAAGGGCAATGGCGGCCAGTTCGCCAACATCAACCGCCCGATCGCCGGTCCCACCCATGACAAGGAGTTGCCTGTCGGCAAACATCCGCTGCAGCTTTATTCGCTGGCCACGCCGAACGGCCAGAAGGTCACCATCATGCTGGAAGAATTGCTGGCTGCCGGCCACAAGGGCGCAGACTATGATGCGTGGCTGATCAAGATCGGCGAAGGCGACCAGTTCGGTTCCGGGTTTGTTGGTGTCAATCCCAATTCCAAAATCCCGGCGCTGATGGATCATTCGACGCCTCAGCCGACACGCGTTTTCGAAAGCGGCTCGATCCTCGTTTACCTTGCGGAGAAATTCGGCGCGTTCCTGCCGAAGGAGGGCAATGCCCGCACGCAGGCGCTGAACTGGCTGTTCTGGCAGATGGGCTCCGCGCCCTTCCTCGGCGGTGGTTTCGGTCATTTCTACGCCTATGCGCCGATCAAGATCAAATATGCGATCGATCGTTACGCCATGGAAGTTAAACGCCAGCTCGACGTGCTCGACCGCCACCTTGCTGAAAACCAATATCTCGCCGGCTCCGAATACACGATTGCCGATATGGCCGTCTGGCCATGGTATGGCAAGATCGCGCTCGGCCAGGCCTATGGCGATGCCGGTGCTTTCCTTGAAGCCGATGGCTACAAGAATGTCATGCGCTGGACGCTTGAAGTCGGCGAACGCCCGGCGGTAAAACGCGGCGTGATCGTCAACAAGACCTCGGGCGATCCGTCCGAACAATTGCATGAACGCCACGATGCCTCCGACTTCGACACGAAGACGCAGGACAAGATCGGCAAGGCGTAAGAACAAAGAGAAGGATTAGAGATGGCGAACCTGCCCGAAATGACCAAACACAAGGGTTTTCCCTCCGGCATGCCGAGCACGGGCGTCCAGTTCACCATCCGCCGCGCCAATCCCAAAGGGGTAACACCGATCAAGATGATACCCCGGCGGGCGCGCAACGACACCAAGGAGCATCGCATCGATGCTGCCTTCCTGCACTCGCTCTGGCACCATTTTGGTCCTGAGCCCTTCGAGCGCGGCAATCTCGACGCCGCCCGCCTTAACCTGCTTTTCGGCCGTGAGGTGGTGCCGGCGGAGAAGAATTTCGACCCTGTTTCCTACCAGGCGATGCTCGTCATAGACGAACGCGTCGCGCGGCAGAACTTCCCGGAGTCCTTCGAGAATTTCTTCGAGATTTGAGGACTGTTTAAGGGTTCGTGCTGAGGGAAGAGGGGCATAGCCGCATGATCAAGAAAATCCTTATCGCCAATCGCGGCGAGATTGCCTGCCGGGTCATCAAGACGGCGAAGAAGATGGGCATCGCCACCGTTGCGGTTTATTCGGATGCGGATGCCAATGCGCTGCATGTGAGACAAGCGGATGAGGCCGTCCACATTGGCCCTGCTCCCTCGTCACAGTCCTATATCGTCATTGAGAAGATTCTCGAAGCGATCAAGAAGACCGGGGCGGATGCTGTCCATCCCGGCTACGGCTTCCTGTCGGAAAACGCCGCCTTCGCGCAGGCGCTGGAAAAGGCGGGTGTCGTTTTTATCGGTCCGCCCGTTGGCGCGATCGAGGCCATGGGTGACAAGATTACTTCGAAGAAACTGGCGGCGAAAGCCGGCGTTTCCACCGTTCCCGGCCATATGGGGCTGATCGAGGATGCGGATGAGGCGGTGAAGATCGCCTCGCAGATCGGTTATCCCGTCATGATCAAGGCCTCTGCCGGCGGCGGCGGCAAGGGCATGCGCATTGCCTTCAACGACGCCGAGGCGCGCGAGGGTTTCCAGTCCTCAAAAAACGAGGCGAAATCCTCCTTTGGTGACGATCGCATTTTCATCGAAAAATTCGTCACCCAGCCGCGCCATATCGAAATTCAGGTGCTTGGCGACAAGCACGGGAATATCCTTTATCTCGGGGAGCGCGAATGCTCCATCCAGCGCCGCAACCAGAAAGTCATCGAGGAAGCGCCGTCGCCCTTTCTGGACGAGGCAACGCGGAAGGCCATGGGCGAGCAGGCCGTGGCGCTGGCGAGAGCGGTCGATTACCACTCGGCCGGCACGGTCGAGTTCATTGTCGATGGCGACCGCAACTTTTATTTCCTCGAAATGAACACCCGTTTGCAGGTGGAACATCCGGTGACGGAACTGGTCACGGGTATCGATCTGGTCGAACAGATGATCCGTGTGGCATCAGGTGAAAAACTGTCCTTCGGGCAGGCGGATGTGAAGCTGAACGGCTGGGCGATTGAAAGCCGGCTTTATGCCGAAGACCCCTATCGCAACTTCCTGCCCTCTATTGGCCGACTGACGCGATATCGCCCGCCGCAGGAGGGTGCGCAGGAGAACGGCACCATTCTTCGCAACGATACCGGCGTCTTCGAAGGCGGCGAAATCTCGATGTATTACGATCCGATGATCGCCAAGCTGTGCAGCTGGGGCAAGGATCGGGCGACAGCCATCGATGCCATGGGAGAGGCATTGGATCGTTTTGAGGTTGAAGGCATCGGCCACAATCTGCCGTTTCTCTCCGCCGTCATGCAGCATGAGCGCTTTCGCTCTGGCAGGCTGACGACCGGCTTCATAGCAGAAGAGTTTCCGGAAGGCTTTTCCGGCGTTGAAGCGGATGATGCCGCCGCGCGCAAGCTTTCCGCCATTGCCGCCATCGTCAATCAGCGCCTGCAAAACCGCGCGGTTGAAATCTCCGGCACCATCGGCAATCACCGCCGCATTGTCGGTGGTGACTGGGTGGTTTCGTTTGGCGCGTTCCGCTACGGGATCAGCGTCGAAACCGGTGCGGATGGTACGGCGGTGCGTTTTGAGGATGGGATGGCGCTGACCATCGATACCGGCTGGCGTCCTGGCCAAAGCCTTGGGCTGTTTACGGTGGCAGGCGAGGTCATCGCTGCCAAGGTCGATCTTGCGGGTGCAGCGGTTCGCCTGCGCTGGCGCGGCATGGATGTTCTCGCCCGCGTGCGCAGCCCGCGCGTGGCGGAACTGGCGCTGCTGATGCCGGAAAAACTGCCGCCGGATACCTCGAAACTGCTGCTCTGCCCCATGCCCGGTGTCATTACCGGTATCTCGGTGGGTGAGGGTGACGAGGTGGAGGCCGGGCAGGCGCTGGCGACGGTGGAGGCCATGAAAATGGAAAACGTACTGCGCGCGGAAAAACGCGGCCGTGTTGTGAGAGTGGCGGCAAAACCGGGCGACAGCCTCGCGGTGGACGAGGTCATTCTCGAGTTCGAGTAACGCTGCTGCCGTTTCTTCGGAACGCAAGCGGGCCGCAGCGGTTTATGGGCACGGGGTAGATCGTTCGATTTTCGTCATGATCACCCGCCAGAATGCTGAAGCGAAATGCAAAAAGGGGAGAGATGCATGTCGGGTGAAAAAACGGTGCGGGATTGGCTTCACCTTGCTGAAAAGGAGCTGAAGCGCTCACCGGACACACTCGTCTGGCACACCCCTGAGGGTATCGAGGTCAAGCCGCTCTATACGGCAGACGACCTGCAACATGTTTCCCATCTTAACAGCCTGCCGGGATTTGCCCCTTTTACCCGCGGTCCGCGCGCCACCATGTATGCCGGACGGCCCTGGACCATCCGTCAATATGCCGGTTTCTCCACCGCGGAAGCCTCCAATGCCTTTTACCGCAAGGCGCTCGCCGCCGGCCAGCAGGGCGTTTCCGTCGCTTTCGATCTCGCCACCCACCGCGGTTATGACAGCGACCATCCACGCGTGGAGGGCGATGTCGGAAAGGCGGGCGTTGCGATCGATAGCGTCGAGGACATGAAAATCCTGTTCGACGGCATTCCGCTCGATAAGGTCTCGGTGTCCATGACGATGAACGGCGCGGTCGTTCCCGTGCTCGCCAATTTCATCGTTGCGGGGGAGGAGCAGGGCGTTCCGCGTGCAGCGCTTTCCGGCACCATCCAGAACGACATCCTCAAGGAGTTCATGGTCCGCAACACCTATATCTATCCGCCCGAGCCCTCGATGCGGATCATCGCGGACATCATCGCATATACGGCGAAGGAGATGCCGAAATTCAACTCCATCTCGATATCCGGCTATCACATGCAGGAGGCCGGCGCGACGCTGGTGCAGGAGCTGGCCTTCACCCTGGCGGACGGCCGGGAATATGTGCGGGCTGCTTTGGCAAAAGGCCTGAATGTCGATGATTTCGCCGGCCGTCTGTCGTTCTTTTTCGCCATCGGCATGAATTTCTTCATGGAGGCGGCCAAGCTGCGCGCCGCGCGCCTGCTCTGGTCGCGCATCATGGAGGAGTTCAAGCCGCAAAAGGCCTCGTCGCTGATGCTGCGCACCCATTGCCAGACATCGGGCGTGTCGCTTCAAGAGCAGGATCCCTATAACAACATCGTCCGCACCGCTTTCGAGGCGATGTCCGCCGTGCTCGGCGGCACGCAGTCGCTGCACACCAATTCTTTCGATGAGGCGATTGCCCTGCCCACGGAGTTTTCCGCCCGCATTGCCCGCAATACCCAGCTGATCCTCCAGCATGAGACCGGCGTCACAAGGGTCGTGGATCCCTTGGCCGGTTCCTATTATGTCGAAAGCCTGACGAATGAGCTGGCTGAGAAGGCCTGGGCGCTGATCGAGGAGCTCGAGGGGCTTGGCGGCATGACCAAGGCGGTGGCGGAAGGCCTGCCGAAAAGGCTGATCGAAGAGGCGGCGACACGCCGGCAGGCGGCGGTGGACAAGGGCGAGGAGGTGATCGTCGGCGTCAACCGTTACCGGCTGGAAACGGAAAAGGATATCGATGTTCTCGATATCGACAACGCCGCCGTGCGTGCCGCGCAAATCCGCCGCATCGAAGACACGCGCCGTCGTCGCGATGGCAAGGACGTAACCGCCGCTTTGCAGGCGCTCTCGGAGGTGGCCCGCAGCGGCAAGGGAAATATTCTCGAAGCCGCCGTTGTCGCGGCCCGTGCACGCGCCACCGTCGGCGAGATCTCCGATGCGTTGCGCGTGGCCTTCGGCGACCACGCCGCCGTGCCTGAGGTGGTGAGCGATATCTACGGCGAGGCTTATAAGGATGAGCCGGAACTCGCTACGCTTGCCGCCCGCCTTTCAGGTGTGGCTGAACGGATAGGCACAAAACCGCGCATCATGGTCGCCAAGCTCGGGCAGGACGGGCATGATCGTGGCGCAAAGGTCATCGCTTCTGCCTTCGGCGATATCGGGTTTGATGTGCTGGCTGGACCGCTGTTCCAGACGCCAGCGGAAGCGGCCGATCTCGCCGTTCATAACAAGGTGCATGTGGTCGGCATGTCGTCGCTCGCTGCCGGGCACAAGACCCTTGCGCCGCAGCTGGTCGAGGCGCTGAAACAGAAGGGGGCGGAAGATATCATCGTCGTTGTCGGCGGCGTCATTCCGCGCCAGGATTATCAGTTCCTGCTTGATCACGGTGTCGCCGCTATCTTCGGCCCCGGCACCAATGTCATGGATGCGGCCAACAAGGTGCTCGACCTGCTCGAGGGCATCAGGCGAAATGCGTGAGGGGACGGCAAGCATGTTCGGAAGATTGAACCACGTCGCCCTTGCGGTGCCTGATCTCAATGCCGCCGTTTCGCGATACAGGGCGCTCGGCGCACGGGTTTCCGAGCCGCAATCGCTGCCGGAACATGGTGTGACGGTGGTGTTCATTCAGGCTGATAATACCAAGATCGAACTTCTTCACCCGCTCGGGGAAAACTCGCCGATGGCCGCTTTTCTCGAACGCAATCCGGGGGGTGGCACGCATCATCTCTGCTTCGAGGTGCCGGATATTCTGGCGGCGCGCGACGACCTTATCCAAAAAGGCGTCCGTATTCTCGGCGATGGCACGCCCAAGATCGGCGCGCACGGCAATCCTGTTCTTTTCTTGCATCCGAAGGATATGGGCGGGGTGCTTTACGAACTCGAGCAGGTTTCTCAGACACACGGTTGAAACATAAATCTCCTAGGAGGCTCACCCTGTGAGGCACCACTCGCGGGCATGCTTTCACGTGCGCCTCTTTGGTTCGTTTATTTTCTTTTGACATTCGTTTTGTTTTCGTTTTTATGTGGTTGTCTTTCCATAAAGGGTGTTTCCCTTGCATTGTCGCGGAGGCTCCATGTCCGGCGAAAACATTTTTGATCTTTTTGTCATCGGCGGCGGCGTTAATGGCTGCGGTATTGCCCGCGATGCGGTGGGCAGAGGGTATTCCGTGGCGCTTGCGGAAAAAGGCGACTTCGCTTCCGGCACGTCTTCTGCCGCCACCAAGCTCATTCATGGTGGCTTGCGTTATCTCGAACATTACGAATTCCGCCTTGTGCGCGAGGCGCTGATGGAGCGGGAAATCCTTTGGGCCATGGCGCCGCATGTCATCTGGCCCATGCGTTTCGTTCTGCCCATGCAGAAAGGCGGCGTGCGTCCGTCATGGATGGTTCGGCTCGGCCTGTTTCTTTATGACAACCTCGGCGGACGGAAGCTGTTACCGCCGACGCGCACGCTCGATCTTCGCAAGGACCCGGCCGGAAAGCCGCTGAAGCCCGTTTTCGCCAAGGCGTTCGAATATTCCGACGGCTGGGTGGATGATGCCCGTTTCGTGGTTCTTAACGCGCGCGATGCCGCAAATCGCGGCGCAACGATCATGAACCGCACGCGGGTCGTTTCGGCGCGGCGTGAAGGCGGGCTTTGGCTCATCGAGACGCTGGACGAAAAAAACGGCCGGGCGGCCACATACAGGGCGCGCATGCTGGTCAATGCCGCCGGTCCCTGGGTGGACAATGTTCTGTCCGGTGTCTTCGGGCGCAACGATGTTCATAATGTCAGGCTCGTGCAGGGCAGCCATATTATCGTGCGCAAAAAGTTTTCCGATCCGCGCGCCTATTTCTTCCAGAATCCTGATAATCGCATCATCTTCGCCATTCCCTATGAGCGGGATTTCACGCTGATCGGTACAACGGATCGCGACTACAAGGGCGATCCGGCCAAGGTGCGCATTTCCGAGGAAGAGATTTCCTATCTCTGCAACGCGGCCAGCGACTATTTCAGCGAGCCGGTGCGCCCGGAAGATATCGTCTGGACCTATTCCGGCGTGCGACCGCTCTTTGACGACGGCGCCTCGAAGGCGCAGGAGGCCACCCGCGATTACGTGCTGAAGGTGGAAGAGGCAGAGGGCGAAGCGCCGCTCCTCAACATCTTCGGCGGCAAGCTGACCACCTATCGGCGGCTGGCGGAACATGCGCTGGAAAAGATCGGTGCCGCAATCGGTGCAAAGGGCAAGCCTTGGACGGCCGGCTCCCACCTGCCGGGCGGCGATTTTGGTGCGCAGCGATTTGACGCGCAGGTGAAGACGCTGCTCTCGCGTTATTCCTTCCTGGATGAACGCCATGCCGAACGGCTCGTCAAAAACTACGGCACGAAGGCAGTGGACCTGCTCGGATCCGCCACCGATGTCTCCGGCCTTGGCCGGCATTTCGGCGGCACGCTTTATGAGTGCGAGGTGCGTTGGCTGGTGGAAAATGAATGGGCTTTTTCGGCCGAGGACATTCTCTGGCGGCGCACGAAACAGGGCCTGCGTTTGAGCAAGGACGAGGCGGCCGCGCTGGACGAATTCTTGGCCGAGCTGACAGGCGTCAGAGAAAATCCGGAAGCGATGGCGCAGCGGGCCTGAACACCCGTCGGCTGCCTTCTCAGCCTGCCGAATTACGCACCGGTTTCTGAGCACCTTCGGCGCTCAGAATATAATCGTCGGCAGCGGAAAGCGCGTGTTCCATATGGCCCTCGAACACCAGTTCCGGCTCGTTGGGGGCAATGGCCATTTTTGGCATGCCGCCGAAACGGACGGCTTGGGATTGCGCAAGGCCGTCGCGCAGGCCGCTTTCCAGAAGGTCGAAATAGCGTGTGCCGGGTCCGGTGATGAAAACCGGCATATGGCCGTGCAGGCTGAAAAGGCGCGAAAGGCCGTTGCCGAGCGCAAGGCCGGCGGTGCGGAAGGCGAAGCGGGCCATGCGCGCGCCGGCGCGGGCGGAGGCGGCGATCTTGTCCACCTCGGCGACAGGAACGAATTTTGCCGGCTCTGCCTGCGGCGGTGCTTCGAAGGCCGAGCGCAGGATGGCGTAGAAACCCGAATAGGCTTCGATACAGCCTCTGGCGCCGCAGCGGCATAAAGCGCCGTCGGCGAGATGCAGCATATGGCCGAAATTGGGGGCGCTGACCTCGATTGCGCCGCCGGTGGAGCGGGCAATACCGAGGCCGATGCTGTGACCGAGTGACAGCGTGACAAGGGAATCTGTTGCACTACCGTCCTTCGCCTGCTCCCGCATCCAGATGGCTTTGGCGGCAAGCAGCGTTTCATTGTTCAGCGTCACGCGCGTAGGCTGATCCGCAGACACCAGCTGCTGGAAATCGATCTTTTCATCACCGAGGACCGGCGACCAGAGAAGCGTTGCCGTCGCTGCATCCACCAGCCCCTTGCTGCTGATCGAGACCTGCAGGATATCATGTCGGTCTATGCGCGAGCGATCGGCAAGCCTTGCGAGGCCAGCACGGATCGCCCCACCGAACCTGCCTTTCTCAGTCGTCACTCTCTGTTCGGTAAAGCGATCCACCAGCTTCCCGGCATAATCGACCAGCGAATATTGCACGCTGTCGGACGAGATGATGACGATGGCGACATGACAAAAGGCACCTTGAGGTGCAAAGAGAATGCGCGGCCGCCCGCGCCCTGCGGCCGCGATCTGTTCCTTGCGTAGGATGATTCCGGCCCGCTCCAGTTCCGTGGTGATGGCCGAGACTGTTGCGGAGGCAAGCCCGGTGAACGTCGACATGTCGGTGTGGGACAGACTGCCGTGCAGGCGCAGCGCTGCCATTACCGACAGGCTGTTTTTCTGGCGCACCAGTTCCGTGCTTGCAATGGCGGACATGGGCTGGGGCATGCTCCCTGAACGGCTTTTTTCCTGTCGTGCTTTTTCGCTCTGATGGCGCATGCCGAAAGCAAGATCAAGGCACCCGGATGCTGTCTCCAGCCGTTGTTGACAGCATCGGAAATCTCTGACATTAATTTTCTCGACTGTCGAGAAAATTGTGAAACCACAGAGACCGGCAGCTTTTTCGGGCGTTTTTCCCCGCATGGAGGTGTGGGGCAGCGCTCTTACCGGGAGGACATCATGAATTCATTTGCCAAGCTCTTGGCGGGTACAGCCGTACTCGTTTCCCTGCACACCGCCGCCATCGCGGCTGATCTCGTCGTTGGCGTTTCCTGGTCGAATTTCCAGGAGGAGCGCTGGAAGACGGATGAGGCGGCCATCAAGGCAGCGCTCGACAAGGCCGGTGCGAAATACATTTCCGCCGACGCGCAGTCCTCTGCCGCAAAGCAGCTCACCGACGTGGAATCGCTGATTTCCCAGGGCGCCAACGCGCTGATTATCCTGGCGCAGGACAGTGATGCGATTGGCCCGGCTGTGGAGAAGGCCGTGGCCGAGGGTATTCCGGTCGTCGGTTATGACCGTCTGATCGAAAACAAGAATGCCTTCTACATCACCTTCGACAACAAGGAAGTCGGTCGCCTGCAGGCTGCCGAAGTCTTCAAGGTCAAGCCGGAAGGCAACTACGTCTTCATCAAGGGCTCGTCTTCCGATCCGAATGCGGATTTCCTGTTCGCCGGTCAGCAGGAAGTGCTGAAGGCGGCCATTGACGGCGGCAAGATCAAGAATGTCGGCGAGGCCTATACCGATGGCTGGAAGCCGGAAAACGCCCAGAAGAACATGGAACAGTTCCTGACCAAAAATAACAACAAGGTCGATGCGGTCGTCGCCTCGAATGACGGCACGGCTGGCGGCGCCATCGCCGCTCTTGCCGCACAGGGAATGGCCGGTTCGGTTCCCGTTTCCGGTCAGGACGCCGATTTCGCCGCGCTCAACCGCGTTGCGCTTGGCACGCAGACGGTATCCGTCTGGAAGGACAGCCGTGAACTGGGCAAGGAAGCGGCGGGCATTGCGCTGGAACTGGCCGGTGGCAAGAAGATGACCGAGATCAAGGGCGTCACCACCTTTGATGGCGGGCCGAAGAAGGTCACCATGCAGTCGGTCTTCCTCAAGCCGATCGCCATCACCAAGGACAATCTCGGCACTGTCATCGACGCCGGCTGGATCAAGAAGGAAACAGCCTGCCAGGGTGTGAAGGCCGGATCCGTCAAGGCCTGCAACTGAGACCGGTAGGTTGATGTTTGGGCGCCGCGTCACGATCAGGTGGCGCGGCGCCTTTCAGATGTAAGGAGGACCGGCAGTCCATGGCCGACATGACACAATCCAATTCCACAGCGTCCCCCAAGGCTGAAAAGGCGGGCTCGATTTCGCGCTTCATCAGCGCGACCGAACTGGACACCCGGCTGCTCGGCATGGTGGGCGCGCTTCTTCTGATCTGGATCGGATTTCATATCCTGTCCGGCGGCCTGTTCCTGACGCCGCGAAACCTCTGGAACCTCTCGGTGCAGACCGCCTCAGTGGCTGTGATGGCGACGGGCATGGTGCTTGTCATCGTCACCCGCAATATCGATCTGTCAGTGGGGTCCATTCTTGGTTTTTCCGGCATGATCATGGGCGTCATGCAGGCGGAAATCCTGCCGCAAATCCTCGGTTTCGAACATTGGGCGACATGGATCGTCACGCTTCTGGTCGGCATCCTCGTCGGTGGCGCTATCGGCATGCTGCAGGGATCGATCATCGCCTTTCTGAATGTGCCGTCCTTCATCGTCACGCTTGGCGGCCTGCTGGTCTGGCGCGGCGGCACCTGGTTCGTCACCAGCGGCCGCACCGTGGCGCCGATGGATTCCACCTTCCGCCTGATGGGCGGCGGCACCAGCGGTTCGATCGGCGCGACGTGGAGTTGGATCGCTGCCGTCATCGCCTGTGTCGCGATCGTTGCTGCTATCCTCAATTCCCGCCATCAGCGCCGCCGTTTCGGTTTCCCGCTGCGGCCGGTCTGGGCGGAATATTTCCTGGTGGCGCTCGGCTGCCTTGTTGTCATCGGTTTCGTTGCCGTCGTCAACAGCTACCCCTGGCCGGTCAATATTGCCCGCAATTATGCCGATGCCAATGGTATCGCATGGCCGGATGGCGGTCTGTTCATTCCGCATGGCATTGCCGTCCCGGTGCTGATGGCGCTTGCCGTCGGTGCCGTCATGACCTTCATCGCGACAAGACTGCGCTTCGGCCGCTATGTCTTCGCCATCGGTGGCAACCCGGAAGCGGCGGAACTCGCCGGCATCAAGACGCGCTGGGTCACGGTGAAGATTTTTACGCTGATGGGCGTTCTCTGCGCCATCGCGGCGGCAATCTCGACGGCCCGCCTCAACGCGGCCACCAATGCGCAGGGTGAACTCGACGAGCTTTACACCATCGCGGCTGCGGTCATAGGCGGCACCTCGCTTGCCGGCGGCGTCGGCACCATAGCGGGTGCGATGCTCGGCGCACTCGTCATGCAATCGCTGCAATCCGGCATGGTGCTGGTGGGCATCGATACGCCCTTCCAGCGCATCGTCGTCGGTGTGGTCCTGGTCGTCGCCGTCTGGCTCGACACCATCTACCGCGCCCGCGCCAAGTAAGAACCGAGGAGAACCCCAATGACGGAACAAGTCACGCCCCTCGTGGAAATGCGCAATATTTCCATTTCCTTCGGCGGTATCCACGCGGTGGAAAACGCCTCAGTCGATCTTTTCCCCGGCGAGGTTGTCGCCCTTCTCGGCCACAATGGCGCAGGCAAATCGACGCTCATCAAGATATTGTCGGGTGCATACCGGCGGGATGGGGGTGAAATCCTCATCAATGGCGAGGATGCGGATATCCGCAATCCGCGCGATGCGAAGAAGTACGGCATCGAAACGATTTACCAGACGCTGGCGGTGGCGGATAATGTCGATGCGGCGGCGAATCTTTATCTCGGACGCGAGCTGAAAACGAAATGGGGTACGCTCGATGATGTCGCCATGGAAGCCTCGGCCCGTGAGGTGATGGGGCGTCTCAACCCCAATTTCCGACGGTTCAAGGAACCGGTGAAGGCGCTCTCGGGCGGTCAGCGCCAGTCAGTCGCCATTGCACGCGCCATTCTGTTCGACGCCCGCATCCTCATCATGGATGAGCCGACTGCCGCCCTCGGGCCGCAGGAAACGGCGCAGGTGGGCGACCTCGTCAAGGAACTGAAACGACAGGGCATCGGAATCTTCCTCATCAGCCATGATATCCACGATGTCTTCGATCTGGCTGACCGGGTTTTTGTCATGAAAAACGGCAAGGTCGTGGGTCACGCGCGGACCGAAGATGTTACCAAGGACGAAGTGCTCGGCATGATCATTCTCGGCAAGGTGCCACCGGGTGCTGTGGCGGGTCCCGGCGCGGTGCCGTTCTGACGACGGCGCGGTAGGGCCTTTAGAAACGGTTGTTGTTCCGATAAGATGGTCGTCCAGACATCTTAAAATATCAAAGGCCCGGCGTGAGACCGGGCCTTTGTTGTCATGCCTTGCCAAACGCTGCTGATGTCGCAACCGCGCCAGCCTGAAAGGGTGCAAGTCGTGCACCCTCGCTGAGTGTCATGTCAATGAAGATCGGTCTGCGAGAAAGCGGCTGCGTTCAGCTCTGCGCTGACCAGCGGCAGCTCCTGCTGACTGATGTCCTGAGCAAGCGATAGCAGTGCCATTTCCAGAAAATAAGTCGACATGCCCAGTTCCAGAGCTTTTGAGCGCTGGCAGAGATAGGATACCATACGCCCGAGCGCCAGTATCTCGTCTCCATTGTCCTGTTCAAGTATTGCTGTGGTAGACGCCACCATGATTTCCTCTCGACAGTCGACGATGTGAAACGCGCTGATCCCGCGTTGTTCATCATCTTCCATGTCGAGCGTCACGCGAGCGTCACACCCGCGTCAATCGTCGGTCTTATCCATGGATGCGGCGTTATTTTCTGTCGTTTCGGAAACCGCAAGCGATGTCACAAGCGCAACAATGCTTCTGCGAACGGTCGCGCTCTTGATGCGGGAGAAGGCCTGATTGAGCGCAAAACCTTCGTTCGATGCCACGAACGACTGCATGGCGTTGATCGTGCCAAGTGCGGCGCTGTTGGAGCCGACGTCCGGTGTGGCGTTGGCAAACAGCGAGCTGACGTCCACGCCAAGGATCGACGCAATGGCCTGCAGCCGGGAAGCGCCGACGCGATTGGCGCCCTTCTCGTATTTCTGCACCTGCTGGAAGGTAATGCCCAATCGCCCCGCCAGAGCGCTCTGGCTCATGCCGAGCGACTTGCGGCGCATTCTGATTTGTGCGCCGACGTGCACATCGATCGGGCTGGGTAGTTTGGCCTGCATTTCCACTTTCCTCCAGTTGTGAGGCTTTTAATCCGAGAATTGTCTATTAATATTGTTGAAGGTATACATTCAACACAATTTCCACGGGTATTGCGAAGCTTTATTGACGGAATAAGACGTTTTTCTGTTCATACTTTTATATTCGGACTCCTTTTTACAATTTTTGTCGCGCAACGCAACGCACCGTTGCGGCTCGAAAGATGGCTCCATCCACTGACAGGGACAGGCTTGAAGCCCAGTTCTTCCCAAATATTGCAGTTCATTACGTCGAATTCTGCGAGCGGCTCTGCGTCGCCGAAACAGGGCACCCAGACAAATGGCCGTTCCTGTCCGGGACGTGTGACGTTTTCAAGAATGACGTTGTTATAGAGCCTTGGCATGCATTTGTTGCTGTCGATCGCCGGTGACACGGCAATGGGGTTTCGGGCGATCTCAAATCCTTGCCGGGCAAGCGAGAGGACAGAGGCATCCAGCTTTCGTTTCAGATCATTTGCGACGCGGTCACATCCGCCATGCGCAATCGGATCGGCGACGAGCAATAAAGGTCGACCACTTCTGGTCATACCCGTCACGGAGACGAACTGGTCGACGTGGAAGCCGCATTGGTGAATGTTTTTTTGGGCAGCATCCGCTCCACCACTTTCGGTCACGCCGGCTCCGCGTAAAGGATGGCCGTTGCCGAGATCGTCTGGCCTGTATCCGAAGCTGAAGAGGTCTTTCGTATCGAAAGCCCGGATCTCTTGCCATCGTTGCGGATGAGTGCCGACACCTCGGTCCCCCTGCAGGCTGGATTGACCCACCAGCCGGAAATTTGGCCCGACGAGATGGTTGCCGCCATGGAGTAAGACATCAGGGGGCGTGACCGTCGCTCCGATGAAAGCAGCCAGACTGGCGCCAACGGCATTCGCCGTGACGGTAACGAAAGACGCCACGGCGTCCCCTTCGTCAACGCGCACAAGGAGCATATCCTGAACCCATGGATGCGGGACGTCATCCTGACCGGCGAGAGGGATCAACGCGGCAGAACATTTGAGCTGCCGTCCGCCCAGCCAGCTTTGTGCCGGCGTAAGGCTTGCGCGACCAACAACAATAGCAGCGTTGACATCTGCGGGCAGGGCAGAGAGTAGGTTGCCGATAGGAATGAGCGGAGAAACGTCGTCCGAGGCCGCCTTCTCAGCAAAAAACGATCCAGGCAGGGCAAAGGCTATCGTGTCGATAAGCCCACCGCAATCCGTGAGCATTTGCGGGTGCGGGACCGCGCTCACGTTTTCTTTCCCGCTGCGGTCTGCCGCGCTATCAACTGCTGAAAGAACATGGTGTCTTGGAATTTCCAAGATGGCGGCGGTGATGTTTTGACGTTATCGCCGGTGACTGCTGCCAATAGGCACGCCGCATCGTTCCGCTTGATCGAGATGGCATTGGCCGCGAGCATATCCGCCATTGGGGAGCCGAAGCCTGCCTCGGTTGCTATGGAGCGCCAGGTCCTGCGGCTGAAATGCAGATTAGCGGCAGCGCGCATGAGTCGGTTATAATCCTCACGCGTGATCGTGTTGCGGCAAGCTTTAAGGGTTGCCTCGGCATCGACCAGGGCGATGGTCAGCGGACGGTAGTCGAGTTCAACGGGTGCGTGGTTCACAGCCACATCCGCGTCGGAGAAACGTTGTCCGTCCCGATAGGCCTCGAAAATCTCGCCAATACCGATCATGCCAAAGGAAGCGCATTCCGCGGCCCTGAGCGCCCCCATGCTGGCGGCGCCATAGAGGGTGACGCCATTTGATAGAGCGTAAAGAATTTCCTTATGCCAAACGGCGGCACAATCGCCGTAAAGACCATCGATCAAGCCGATGACCTTGGCGCCTTTGCGGGTGGCGTCGAAAATATCGCCGCAGACCGCCGGTCCGCGAAGGTCGAGGTCCGGGATGGATTCTCTGGCCATGCCGTAGATGGATGGTCCTGCAAAAACCACCGGCTTCATTAAAACCCTCCCAACGTCAGCAGATGATCCAGGCCGCGCTGCGATATGTTTTGCAATCCGCTGCCGGCAGGGGCAAGGCCGCTCGCAAGAACCCGCACGACGTAAAGGCCGGAAACCATCGTTTGCAGGGGGAAGACAAAGATATCATCGATACCGCGCGCGAAAAGGTGGCTTGCGAGTTGCCGCCATGGCGGCGCGGACCCGGTGCCTTTGGCGAAATACAGATCAGACGGCACATTTTTCACCGGCCACATGCTGTGACTCAAGGGTTCCGCAACTGCTCTGTCTCTTTGATAGCGCAGAGGAGCGAGATCGTCTCTCGCGCCACTGATATCCGTCAGGCGGGACTGGATGGCTTCCAGCAGGGCTGCGAGTGCCGCGCCGTGGAAATCAGGGCGGCAGGCGGCACCCGCGGCATGTCTGCTGGTCGGCCCATCCTGCGCCTGAAGAGGGCGGGGCAGGGTTGCCATGACCACGGGCACGTCAAGTCCATTCGTAAGGTCGAAGAAAGACGGTGTCATGCCGATATTCGTCAGGCGCTGTACGAGGCTGTCGAGGTATCGGTCGGTCCCCGCCGCGATGAAAGCAGGCTGCGGAGCTATCGCGCGGGTTTCGAACGTGTCGAGGAGGACACTGGCGTCATTTTCGATGAGTTCAAGCAGGGCGTGGAGGACGGCATGGTCGTAATCGAAACCCGCTGCTAGCCCCTGGGAGCTCATGCGAAAGGCCTGCCGGTCCCATGGGAAATCCACGCGGAAATCCATGCCGACAAGTTCGTAAGGTGCAAAAACGTCCCCTTCCTGGCGGATCGACAAACCCTTAACCCAGCCGCGTTCTTTTCGCGGATCGAGAACATCCATGTCGACCCTGCCGACCCTTTCGAGGGGGATAATGGGAACGCCTTTATCCCGCATGTCCAGCAGCGACCCGAAAGCCGCGACGTGTTGGCGGGTTTCTTCGGCAACGGCGCCCTCGATCGCTTCCATGACGGCCGAAATCCGAGCCTGTTCTACAATAAGTCCCTTTCCCTGCGAGACAGACAGTCCGCGGGAATTGGGACGAACCGCAAACCAGACGGGAACGCCTATAACATCAAGGCCGGTTACGTCGCCGACGCGGGAAATCCCGAACCGCCGAAGCAGCCCGGGATCCGAGAACCAGGCGTCGGCTTGCCTTGACGCTGTTGCCGCGGGATTGGACGCGCCGTCGTCTGTCAAGGCAGCGGAACCAAGATCAGCGGGACACGCCGGTGTCGTCGGAGAGGATGGCATCGTACAGCTCGCCGGTGACGGACGCGGCAGGACCGACAGCCTTCAGGGCTGCTTCGATGGGTGCCTGGACCATGCGGTTGAAGTCCCAGCCGGCATCATTCACCTCGCCGATAAAGGCGAAATCGGCCTCAGAGACCACGGCGCCGCCGGCGACCAAGGCTTCGATGCCCTGGATCTGGGCCTGATCCAACTCCGCATCCGGCTCACCGTTCTGGCGGACAAGCATGGACTTTGCGGCGGCAGCGACGCGGGCATAGCCGTCCACGCCGGGATGAGCGGCTTCATAAGCGGCAATTGTCTCGTGCGAGACGGATGCGACCCGGAGCGGTGCGGTGCGGATGAAAAGAACACCGAAATCCTTTTTTCCAACAATGAAGAAATGCGAGGACATAATATCTCCTATTTAATTCCAGCTAATCGAAGCGCTTGATAAAATCTCTCATTCGCTACCGGGTCGCGGTCGGGAGACAGGCTGCTGATCTCCCTTGCCGTCATGCCCGGATAGTTTTCCTGAAGCCTGCTCCCACTTTCCCTGGCTGCAACGAGATCGCCGTGCAGCGCATGGCTGGCGGTGAGGACACGCAGGGCCGGCTCGTCATTTTCCATTCGCCCGCACAATTCGACCGCGGTACCGTAGTCCTCGCGCTTGAATGCGATGCTGGCGCCGGCCCACCAGTAGATGTCAGGCGCCAAAGGATTGAGATCGATCGCCTGCTGAAACTTTTCCCAGGCGATTTCCGCATCTCCGAAATGGGCAAGCGCATCCGCATGCTGAAGCAGAAGATCGGCGGAGTTGGGCGCCAGCGCCTCAGCCTCGAAGAATTTTTCGGCAGATGTGTCGAAATCCCGCTGGTAGAGTGCAACCACGGCGCACATCCAGTGGCCGACGCCAAGCGCCGGATCGATATCGATTGAAGAATCGGCTTCTGCCTTGGCGCGGTGCAGCAGGTGCGGGTCGTTGCCGCCGAGCATCAGCCATTCCAGTTGCAGGCTCTGCGCCACGCGTGCGCGTGCCACCGCCAGGCTATGGTCGAGATCGACGGCCTTGCGGAACATGGAGCGGGCTCTTCGCAGCAGCGGCAGATCACATTTGCCCCGCAGAAGCTGTTGACCCTCGAGCAATTGCCGGTAGGCCTCGCCGTTATGGTTGCGGTCGGGTTCCACCTGAAGCCGCTCGATTTCGCGCGCAAGTGCTGCCGCGACCTGTTTCGAGAGCAGGCGAAAGGCAGCATGGATTTGCCGCGGGGTCAAAACAGCTTCCAGCGACCAGACGATTTCACCGCTTGCCTCTTCAATCAGCGCGACGGACATGCGGCTGTCGTCAAACACTGTCGATATGACCCGGTAATCCGCACGCAGCATGGCATAGCTGTCGTCAGCCCGCTGATGCGCCAGCGCGAAAGTGCTGTGCGGTGAAAGCACGGTAAAGGTCCGATACCGGACAAGGCTGTTGGCGACATCCTCGACAAAGGCCTGCATGACGGGAGAAACCGGTTGACCGTCGACCTTTGCGGGGAGGGCGAAAGCGACCCGCGGTTTGGTGGCGGATTTTGCAAGCTTCCCGATTTCCGCTTCCGCATGAGCCGTTATCGTGGCGGTGAGGCTTTGTATCCTGCGCCTCAGCGCGACGGTTTCAGCCTCGGGCGCGCGACCCTCCTGACGCAATTGATCGAGCAGCAACTCGTGAATATTGTCGCAGGCGCTGATGTTTCCGATGCGCGCATAGGCCGCCATGGCAGCACGGTAGGTTTCTTCGCGCTCGGGTTCTATCCTGCGAGCGCATTCGGCAAGCCTTGCGATATCGTTTGAACTCGCACGGCCAAACCGCGTCAACTCTTCCAGAAGCTGGGTGTAACTGGAAAAGAACAGATCCCTCAGGCGACGGCGCTCCGAAAGCAGCCAGAGGTAGAGATGATCCTGCCCGGCCTCCAGCCCCTCCAGCAATTCGCCGCCAAATTCAAGCAGTGCATTGAGGCGCTGCATCAGGTCGTCTGCCCTTGCGCCGGCAAGGAAAATGGCAAGGTCGGTACGCTGCGAAAGCTTGCCCGCCTTTAGATCGTTTCCTTCGATGAGAAGGAGGGCTTCATCGTCATCGGCAAGCTTCTGCAGGCGCAGGATCAGTTGCCGCAGATTACCAAGCGCTCTTTTCTGCTCGACGTTTTCCCACAGTAGTGATGCGGCGTGCTGGCGCGAAAGGGACTGATTCGGCGCCAGGATGAGGGCGGCGGTGAGGGCGAAGCCCTTGGACGGAAAAAACGCTTCCCGCACCGCATCACAGCGCGGTGTGCCAAAAAGCCGGATCGGTATCAAATCAGCGTTTCCAGCCATTTTTTCCCCTTGTCCCCCTATCATCTAACAACGTGGCCGCGAAATTGAAAGCCACCACAGCCTTCATTTGACGCTGGTGTGACGCGGCATGCCTATTGTCGTGGTCAGAAGCATCAAGAGTGGTGCAACACGGCAGGCATGGGGCACGCGGGTGTGGGCAGGCGGGCATCGGGAATTGCGAAAGTGATAGCGTTTAACGGAAGCTACATGGCGTTTGAGCCACGCATCGAACCCTACCAGCGAGCCGACGACGTCGGATACGCGGTCAGTGAATTTATGTGGTTCAAAGGCCGCCCATTTTATCCAGTGTCGGCCCTGGTGCAGGCGAGAGTAGCGCATGCGCGGTTATCGGCAGAAAGAGGGGATGAGGATGACGAGGACAATCTCGATATTCTCTTTCGTATGCCGATGGTCGCAGGCGGGCATTTTTTCGAGATCGTGCTGCGCTCGAATGAAGGCACGTCCTATGGCGGCTGGGCGTGGGGCGAAGAGCTCGAAATCATGAATGAAGTCGTTAACGGCTACCGTGTTCTGGCGGGAAAGTTCGACGGCAGGCTCATCCGGTTCGAGTTTTCCAAGCGGTTCCAGCGATACACAACGGTGGAACCGTTGCCGGTGGAAAAATCTGTCTTTCTGCTCCAGCGGGAAGCAAAACCTTATACGGGCAGGCGTAGCTTGCCAGTGGGACTGGCTCCTTAAGGCGATCATTGTCGCAAGGGCGCCGCAGTAACGGGGGTTAAAGCGTTGGATCGCGCGGCGGGGGCCGGATCTGACGCCGCAAGCAGGCAAGGCGCGTCCTTGCCTGCTGCGACCATATTTCTTTATTTATTGTGTGGACCATTACGATGCCGAATTCAGGTAATCTGCGTAACAGGGGGATATCGCCGCAGTTCGCGGCGGCGAGCGCCACGGCTGGCGAGGGCGCGCTTTCCGATGGGGCGAGCGCCAGGGATTTTCAGCCCCGAATTCCGCATCATGACCGGCTCCACCTTGTGGAAGAAGTGGTCAAGCAGACCCCGTCTGCTGGGCCCGAACTGGCGGCAAACACGAGAGAAATCCGCAATACAGTTATCGATGCCGATATCAGGCTCGCCAAATGGGGCTGGGTCGTACTGGCAATCGCACATTGCGGACTCATCTATTTCATGGTCCACAATCTCGGCTAGGCATTTCGTGGTGTGGCATTTGGCTAAGAGCGGGATGCCATCGAAACCACATCGGCATGGCAGGCCATCTGAAAGTAAGGGGTGACACCCACCAATATCGTCATACGCCTTCAGAAGTCGCAGGAACGGTGAAGGCTGCGAGGCATGCACTGATGTGGCTGTGAGCGATTTCAGTCACGCTTACCTCGGATCGGCCTACCGCGGGCTTGATGTCTGTCACCAGCTTCGAGCCGTGGCTGCGTTGCCGGCCATCGCCACGTGCATGATTTCTTCGGCCGTACCGGGGTTTATGTCATCCGCCTTCTCCTCAGGAAAACGCTTCGCTGGGTACTGGGAACCTGAATATGCCGCTCGGTTGGTTTTTTACGCTGCCCAGTCCGAGAGAGAATAGGCTCTGATGTAATCGATCATCATCTGCGACCCGTCGCTGAAGTCGGTGTCAGACGGCGTTCCTGCCATTCCACCGACCGCAAGGTTGACGACCATGTACATGGGATCATGCATGTCGTCAGGGGTGTCCGTCTGTGCCACCGCCACATCGTCGAAGTACCACGTGATGTGTTCGGCATCCCACAGGACGCCGTAAGTGTGAAAGCCCTCTGTGCTCGGCACGCTGACGTTGTTGATGACCGAGGTTGGCTCGCCAGCGGCGTTGGAGTGGGTGGACATGATGAGGGTATTGGCGTTCTGCCCGCGCATTTCGATGACGTCGAGTTCCGGGGGCCAGGATCCATTCGTCGGCAGAAGCCAGAAGGCCGGCCAGGCGCCCCGGTCGGTTGGCATATCGGCGCGGATTTCAAAGTAGCCGTAGGTCTGGCTGAACGACGAATAAGTGTTCAGCATGCCCGATGTGTAATCGTAACCTTCGACTTCATCGGCGATCGATTGTGCGGTTTTTTCGGCATGTATGGTGAGGATACCGTTTTCGACGCTGAAGGGGTTCACTGCCGACGTTCCGGCATAGCCGGGGTTGACGTACCATTGTGCCTCGCCATTCGTCGTCAGCGAGCTTCCCTTCTCAGGCGCCCACCAATATTTGGCGTCCCAGTTGCCCTGGCCGCCGCTACGCAACGATAGCGAATCGAATTCATCGGCGAAAGTCTGGCTGAGCGCCGATCGGTCGAGGCTGAGTTCGAACTGGTCGGCGTGAAGGTCGTTGATGGTCGTTCCTGCGAGAACAACGGCCTCGCCATTCGAAAAATTGAGCCAGAGGTTATCACCCTGCTGGGTGGCGCTGGCGACCAGCTGGTCGAACGATGTGACGCCGTAGCCATTGAGACGGATCGTGTCATTGGCGCTGAAATCCATGACAAGATCGGTTCCGTTGCCGCTCGTGAAAACAAAGGTATCGGCCCCGCCACCCCCGATCAGCACGTCGTTTCCCGCCCCGCCGTCGATCGTCTGGCTGCCCGATCCGCCGGTGATGATATTATCGAGCGCGTTGCCGAAAGCGTATCGCCCATCGCCCGTCACCCGCAGGTTTTCAAAATGTTCAGGCAGGGTATAGCTCATCCAGGTATCGATGGTGTCGACGCCCTCTCCGGCATTTTCGATCGCGCGGTTGATGCCGGAATAGAGATAATAGATATCGTCTCCAGTCCCCCCTGCCATGGTCACATTGACGGCGCTGTCGCCCCACATGGAATCATTGCCGGCAGTCCCGTTGAGCAGCGGACCGGAGCCGGTTGCGGAAAAAAATCCAGTTGAGCTGCCGCTGTAATAGAGTGTGTCGTCAAGCGCATTCACGACTGTCCGGGCCATGACCAATCTCCTGTCCGTTCGTGTGTCCTCGCTCCTCCTGATGCACACCCTAACAGGGTAAAACGCCTGCTGTTAGGCTAAGATATAAGGGGTATATTCCGCTGTGGTTGCAAGGAATGCCGGCGGGTGAGCGTTGTCATCAACCGGTTTCACCTGTTAAATGTTGGGTTTGAACAAACGCCGCTTGATATTGTTAGGGGCCGAAAGCCATGGCGGATCTGGCCGGGAGCAAGCGTGATATCTTGAAAACGGAGTGTCTGGATTGAGCGTAGCCTTTACCAAGGAAGACAGCGCGGAGACCGCTGCCGAAACCGTTTTGCCGGACCGACCAATCTCGCCGCACCCCAATTTGGTGACGCGGGCGGGGCTGAAGTCGCTGGAGGAGGAGTTGCGGCTTGCGCGTGAGGCCTGTGAAGCCGCCAATACCACTGACGACGTCAATGAAAGACGGCGCCTTCTGGCGAGCCCGTTGCGTGATCTGCGATACCTGTCCGAACGCCTTCGCACTGCGCAGCTGATGCCCGACCCGCCGTCAAACGGGATCGTTGCCTTCGGTAGCCTTGTGACATTCAGCCGCGATGACGGGCGAACGCAGAGGTTTCGTATCGTCGGAGAAGACGAAGCGGATCCCGCTGCGGGGACCATGTCCTACGTGTCACCTGTCGCAAGGGCGTTGACGGGTAAAACGGCCGGTGATGTCGTTATCGTGGCTGGCCGGGAGATCGAAATCCTCGCGGTCGAGTAACGGGTAATGCAGGACAGTGTCCAATAGGCGCTAGGCGCTGATCGCTTAGCCGATCAGGTGCAGACCTTGATCAGACACTCTAAGAACCGTCAGCCTGCCCGTTTTGAAAGCATGCGTGTCGATACCGATGCGTTGCGGGCCGGCCTCAGGCTCAGTGACCGGCGTGTGGCCGTGGATGACAACGAGGTCCAGCCCTGCACCCTGCGACAGGAAGGGCTCCCTGATCCAGAGCATGTCTTCATCAGTCTGCGCCTCCAGCGGCAGACCCGGTCTGAAGCCCGCATGGACGAAGATATAGGAGCCTATCCGTGTATAGACCGGCAGGCTGGCCAGAAGCCGGCGGTGGGTCTGCGGGATGGCGCCCAACAGTGCATCCTTAAGCGGTTGGAGCCGAAGGCGGCCTTTTTGCATGAAGTGGCCGATGTCGATCCCATAGGACAAAAGCGTTTCTCGGCCACCGAGGTCGAGCCACTTCAAATTCTCCTGCGGATTATCGAGGAAGTCGTGGAAAAGCTGCTCGTGGTTGCCGCAAAGTGCGATGCGGCGAAGCGGCGCTGGTGGCGGTTGCAGCAAGTGTTCCAGAACGCCCCGTGAATCGCGTCCGCGGTCGACATAGTCGCCAAGGAGAACCATTAGCGCCGGGGAGGGTGCGGGCCCCATATCGGTAACGATCCTTCGTTCCGCCTGCAACAGGAGGTCGAGACTGCCATGGATGTCACCGATCGCATAGATCGGGAAGGAGATTGGCCTGTCGCCAAGATCAATCCTGCGCCGCCTCCGGTCGTCGCGGAGGGCTGGTTGTTTACGACCGCGAATCCAGTTCAGCACCTTGGGCATAGTTGCGGTTACTGTCTCCTTTTCACAAGGTCAAGAATTTTGGAGGTTGCTTCCGCATCCCGGCCAAAGGTCTCTCCGGCTGAATAATAATGGATGATGTCGCCGCACATTTGCCATGGCGCCCTGGCATGAGAGTAGCCGTGTCCGTCGGCGATTATCCTATCACCGATCGTGCATCCGGTGCGAGAATGTTTTCTGCCTTGATCGGGCCGAAGCGCCTCCCGGCCGCGTCAGCGAGCGGCGTCATTTCCGCCACGCGGCGCCACTGTGCCGTCTGAGCGTCAGGGATGATAAAACGGTCTTTTCCGGGCTTGAAAATTAAGCTCTTTGCCGCTGCATTTATAGGCTTCACAATCCTGTAACAACGGACCTAATATACAAGTGCAGATGCCGAATCGCTCAGGAGAAGCCCTTGACGATTGCAGTTTCACCACAGGCCCTGCCGGCGCTCGTTTTGAACGCAGACTATAGGCCGCTGAGTTATTATCCCTTGTCGTTATGGTCCTGGCAGGACGCGATCAAGGCTGTCTTTCTAGACCGTGTGAACATCATTGCAGAATATGATCACGCGGTATCATCGCCCAGCTTTTCCATGCGGCTGCCGAGTGTGGTCAGCCTCAAGACCTACGTGCAGCCCACCCGCAATCCTGCCTTTACACGCTTCAACGTCTTCCTTCGGGACAAGTTTGAGTGCCAGTATTGTGGTGCGCGGGACGACTTGACCTTCGATCATGTGATTCCCCGCGCGCATGGCGGTGAAACGACCTGGCACAACGTCGTTGCGGCGTGCTCTCCCTGCAATCTGAAAAAAGGCAGTAAACTTCCCAAACAGGCGGGCATGTTCCCGTCGCAGAAGCCCTTCCAGCCCACGGTTCAGGATCTGCACAATAATGGGCGGCTGTTCCCGCCTAACTATCTGCACGAAAGCTGGATGGACTATCTTTACTGGGACACCGAGCTGCAGCCCTGATCCTTTCAGGACTGCAAACGGTTTTCCGCCTAACGGCTTTTACGGCTCGCGCCATAAAAAGCGATCGCCGCGAGTGCGACACTTGCGATGACGTTCCAGCCAGCAAAGGACAGGCCGAGCACGCGCAAGGCCGCGTCGTTGCAGGAAGGTGCCTTGATGGCGTTCAGATTGCCAAGGAGATCGCCGGCGTTGGTCGTGATGGAGGGGGCGCCGGTCGCGCAGGTGACTGGGCCCGCCCAGAAACCCCATTCCACGCCGGCATGATAGACGCCGAGCCCCGCCCCAATCAGCATCGCCACGCCGATAAGCGCCAGAAGCAGCCGGGTAATCTGAACCGGTAACTTGAAAACGGTGGTCGCAATCGCGAGTATGCCTAGCGGAATGGCGTAATAATAGGGATCCCGCTGCAACAGGCAGAGTGCGCAGGGTGTGTAACCGCCGATATGCTGAAAGCCGAGGGCAGAGCCCACGGTGAAAATCATTCCCGCCGTGACACCAAGAGCAGCAAGCGTGCGGCTATTGTCGGCGGTGGTCGCGTTGGCCATGTTGTTGTTCCTCGAACTTCATGAAGAAGCAGATTTCCCGGATGGGTTTTCAAAAAGGCAGGCGTGATGGCGAAATTAAGTCGCCGTTCTCACGATATAGAGGGATTCGTCTAATCAAGTCCGCTTGATCTTGCAAATGAAAGTCCGGCAATGTTCAAGTGGGGATGAATGTGACCCGCGCGCGCGTTTCCGTGGGGTAGCCGAGTTCCATGCCCGCCTGTTGTGACGCCGTAGTCCATCGAAATGGAAAGGGACGCAGGTAGACTGGTTAAACCCAGGCCGCCGACGCATTGTCATCTTCCTCGCGTTTGGGGCAAGAGCCGGAAATCCAATTCGCTAAAGCGCACTTGGCGTAGGCCCAGAAAAAGGGAAACCCGCTCACTGCAAAACTGCAACAAGCGGGTCTCAACCTTTACCCCCTCCCACAAGGGCGCCTGCACAAAAGCACATTGAATTAATTATGGCAAGATCAAGGCTGTGTATTGTTGCGTCGGGCTGCTCCCATTGTCGAGCTATTGGCGAGCAGTAGCGCCGTGAGCTCTTCACGTGCCGATCCTGCCGGGGGCGGCAAGATGTTCACACAAAAAAATGCCCGCTCACGGCGGGCAATCGAGGGGAACTGAGGTTAGGAGCCTCGCGGAGATAACTGCTGTCTGGGACAGAAGTTCCGCCTGCCCAAGAATTTTTGAGATTTCAGTGGCGCGGTAAAGGACATTCCGGGAATGATGCGACATCATGCGATAAGAAGATCGCACAATATAGAGCATGGACTGTCCAAGAGTTTAGGGAAATTTGGAGCGGGCGAAGGGATTTGAACCCTCGACCCCAACCTTGGCAAGGTTGTGCTCTACCCCTGAGCTACACCCGCTCAAATCCGCCGGTCCGGGGTAGTTGGCTGAACCGTGGGCCACCAAGTGGCGACGGGCGCTATATCGCTCAATCGATTTTGGAATGCAACAGGGAAATGACAAAAACGCGAAAATTTCTCTCGTGAATGCGACAAGCGGCGGAAATGATTGATATTTTTTCATTCTGGCCAATATTCCTGCGTTGCCAATGGTGTGTTGCCGCCTTAATCAGAAAGGAGTGACAACATCATCGGCAGGGGCATGCGATAAACTATGGCGGAAAATTCTCAGAAAACTGCGAAGGAGCTGTTCGAGTTTCTGGACGGGCTCGGCATTTCCCACACCACCAGGCAGCATGAGCCTGTGTTTACTGTCGCGGAATCCCAGTCGTTGCGCGATCTCATTCCCGGCGGCCACACGAAGAACCTCTTCGTAAAAGACAAAAAGGATCAGTATTTCGTGCTGACCGTGGAGGAAAATGCGGCCGTCGATCTCAAAAGCGTTCACAAGGTCATTGGTGCGGCAAGCCGGGTTTCCTTCGGTCGGCCGGAAAAAATGCTTGAATATCTGGGGGTCGTGCCGGGATCGGTAACGGTTTTCGGCGCGATAAACGACACGGGCGGGCAGGTAACTTTCGTGCTCGACAGCGATCTACTGAAAAACGAGTTGGTCAACGGCCATCCCCTTTCCAATGACCAGACCACAACAATCGCGTCAAAGGATCTCATTCGCTTTCTTGAGGCGACCGGGCACACGCCGCTTGTCTTGAAAGTCAGCGAGTGAGATACGATCTTTGCTTCAAGCAAGACAGATGACAGAGTTTTCGGGAGGCCGGCATGAGCGGCGACAATAATCCTTACGGCGGTTCTTATGGCGGGCAGATGACCGCGAGTGTCCATCACAATGGCGAACTGAACGGCGCTTCCTCCGGCCACATCAAGGACACCACGACGGCTGGGTTTTCCAAGGACGTCATGGAAGAATCGCGCCGCCAGCCGGTTTTGGTGGATTTCTGGGCGCCCTGGTGTGGACCTTGCAAGCAACTGACGCCGACCCTCGAAAAGGTGGTCAATGAGGCTAACGGTCGTGTGAAGCTTGTGAAGCTGAACATTGACGATCATCCGTCCATTCCCGGCCAGCTCGGTATCCAATCCATTCCCGCGATCGTTGCTTTTGTCGATGGTCGGCCGGTAGATGGCTTCATGGGTGCGGTACCGGAAAGCCAGATCAAGCAGTTTATCGACAAGCTTGCCGGTCCGGATGCGGGTGATCCGAAGGCTGAAATCGAGGCGGCTCTGACCGAGGCGAAGCAGCTTCTCGCCGATGGTGATTTCAATGGCGCCGCACAGATCTTCGGTGCCGTCATGCAGGCCGACCCGGAAAGCCCCGCAGCGATTGCCGGTATCGCCGAATGCATGATCGCCGCCGGGCAATATCAGCGGGCGAGCGAGCTGCTTTCCTCTCTTCCCGCCGAACTCAATGATGATGCCGCCATTCAGCTCGTTTCTAAAAAGATAGCGCAATATGAGGAGGCTCGTAAAATTGGCGATCCGGTCGCGCTCGAACGTGATCTCGCGCAAAATCCCGATGATCACGAGGCGCGCGTGAAACTTGCCAAGGTCCTGAACGCACAGGGACGGCGTGATGAGGCGGCCGACCATCTGCTCTACGTCATGCGCAAGGACCGCACCTTCGACGATGACGGCGCGCGCCGCCAGCTCCTGGAGTTTTTCGAGGCCTGGGGCTTCAAGGATCCCGCAACGGTTGCAGGCCGCAGGAAGCTTTCGGCGATACTGTTTTCGTAAAACGGACGTATCCCGGACGTGGCGGCTCTGCCGCAGTCCGGGCAGCAGTGAACAGGGGGCTTGATCCCATGCATGTCGGAAATGCGAGATATGTGAAGAACGATGACTTCCCGGAAACCGTGCCGGTCTTTCCGCTGCCCGGCGCACTGCTGCTGCCGGAGGGCCATCTTCCGCTCAATATTTTTGAGCCGCGCTATCTTGCCATGATCGACACGGCCCTTGCGACCCACCGCCTCATAGGCATGGTGCAGCCGGCGCTGCACGTTATCGAGTCGGGACTTGAGGGTGGGCCGCTGAGCGCGGTCGGTTGCCTCGGTCGCATCACGTCATTTTCTGAAACAGGTGATGGCCGTTATATCATCTCGCTGACGGGTGTATGCCGCTTCCGTCTTTTGGAAGAAGTGGCATCGGCTGAGCCCTATCGCAGCTTCCGGCAGGCGCCTTTCATCGCCGATCTTTCGGGTGAATATGACGAGGAGGCTGTCGACCGGGAGAACCTGCTGCGGGTTTTCCGCGCGTTCCTCGATGCCAATCAGCTGGAGGCAGACTGGGAGAGCGTTGAGCGGGCGGGAAACCGCGTCCTCGTCAATTCGCTTTCCATGATGTCTCCGTTCGGACCGGCCGAAAAACAGGCCCTTCTGGAAGCGCCCGATCTCAAGACACGCGCCGAAACGCTGATTGCCATTACCGAGATTGTCCTTGCTCAGGGCTCCGGCGAAGGCGGAACGGTGCTGCAATAGGATCGGGTGCCATGGACGACCGGTTAAGCAATGTCGACCCGAAGCTTTTGGAGCTTCTGGTGTGCCCTCTGACCAAGGGTCGTCTTTCCTATGATCGCGCTCGAAACGAACTCACCTCCGAAAGCGCAAGGCTTGCTTATCCGATCCGTGACGGGGTGCCGATCATGCTGATCTCGGAAGCGCGCAAAATCGAGGACTAGGGGCGCAAAGGTATGCGTCCGTGCGTATCGCCTGTCGCTAATTGACGAAGATGCGTTGACAACCATGCGTGGATTTGACCAGAGTTCCGCCCGACATATCTGATGCGGGAGGATATTGATGTCGTTGCGCGCGCTCGTCCGGATTTCGTTGGTTGCGGTCTCGACTGCCCTCATTTTTTCGCCAGTCACGGCAGCAGAACCTTCGCGGAAGGTGGTTACGACTCAGAATGGCGATTATTTCGGCTTCGATCTGCGAACCGAGCAGAACGTGTCGTTGGAGCAGTGCGGTGAGATTTGCGTGGGCGACGCGTCCTGCAAGGCCTTCACCTACAATCCAAAGGTGAAATGGTGCTTCCTCAAATCGGATTTCAATCAGCTGAACGCCTTCCCGGGCGCTGTCGCCGGCAAGATTGTCGAAGTGGCTACAGAGCCAGATATCGGCGCGCCGCAGCGCCTGTCATTCGTCACTGACAGCCTGCAGCAGGAAGCGCGCCGGCTAAAAGCGGGTCTTGCTGTCGATGAGGCTGAGGCGCAGCAGGGCGTGGAAATACTTGTCGAAACGGCACGGCAACAGGCTGCCGCTGGCAATATTCCGGATGCCGTCACCACTTATAAGCAGGCGCTCGCCATCACACCTGATGACGGCGCACTTTGGGCGGAGCTTTCCGAAAAGGCCGCGCAAGTCACCGACAATTATTCTATTGCCGGACAGGCCGCTTCCGCTGCCATCAATGCCTATCAACTGAGCCGCACGGTGGCGGCGCGCACTGAGGCCTTGAATCGGCTGGCGAAGGCTTTCGAAAGAACCCAGAATTATCGCGCGGCGCTCAATGCCTATAAGGAGAGCCTTGCGCTCACGGATAATGCGCAGACAAAAGCCGCCTATGCCGACCTGCGCACGCGTCAGGGTTTCCGCGTCATCAACAACACAGTGGATACGGATAGCGTCAGCCCGCGGGCCTGCGTCCAGTTTTCCGAACCGCTGGTGAAGAACGGTGTCGATTATTCCTCCTTCGTCACGCTGGACGGCGCCGCTCCCAAGGCCATCGAAGCGAAGGGCAGTGAGATCTGCGTCGAAGGCCTCACCCACGGCCAGCGCTACAAGATCGCGTTGCGCGCCGGCCTGCCGTCCTCGGTGGAAGAGCCGCTGGAAAAGCAGGTTGATCTTGATATCTATGTGCGTGACCGGAGCGCAACTGTGCGGTTCACCGGGGAAAACTTCGTGCTGCCGGGTATGGCGCGCCGTGGGATTCCGATCGTTTCCGTTAATGCCGACAAGGCAGACCTGAAGCTCTACCGCGTTGGCGACCGCAACATCACCGCGCTTCTCACCAATTCGCAGTTCCTGACACAGATGGACGGTTACAACGCCGACCGTATTGAAAACGAGATTGGCGAACTCGTCTGGCAGGGATCAATCGATATCCAGCCCGACCTCAACAAGGATGTGGTGACGAGCTTCCCGGTGGATGAAGCCCTGCCGGAGCGCAAACCCGGCATCTATGTACTGACCGCCGTTCCGCCTGGCACGGCGCCGGAAACATGGGATTCCCGCGCCACGCAATGGTTCCTCGTATCCGATACCGGCATCACCACCTATGCCGGAACCGACGGTTTGAACGTGTTCGTGCGCGCACTCGGCAGCGCCAAGCCGCTTGCCGACGTGGATTTGCAGTTGCTTGCCAAAAACAACGAGGTGTTGGGTACCACGAAGACTGATGCGGATGGCCGCGCCGTCTTTTCTGCCGGCCTGATGCGCGGCACGGCGGCGCAGGCGCCCGCTATCTTGACGGCGCGCAACGGCGATAAGGACTACGTGTTCCTCGATATGACCCGCGCCGGCTTCGATCTTTCGGATCGCGGCGTGACGGGACGTGCAGCACCCGGCGCAATCGACGTTTTCAGTTGGACGGAACGCGGTATCTACCGCGCCGGAGAGACCGTACATGCCGCAGCGCTTGCCCGCGATGTCGACGGCAAGGCAATCGAGGATTTGCCGCTCACCTTCATCTTCTCGCGCCCTGACGGTGTCGAGGATCGACGTTTCGTCAGCGACGGCAAGGCACTGGGCGGCCATGCGGTTGATCTGCCGTTGCAGGCAAATGCCATGCGTGGCACTTGGACATTGCGCATCCATACCGACCCGAAGACGGCTGCGATCAGCGAAAAGAGCTTCCTCGTCGATGATTTCGTGCCTGATCGCACCGAATTCGACCTTTCTAGCAAGGCAAAGCAGATCGATCCGGGCGCGGAAACGGCAATCGATGTGGATGGCCGCTATCTCTATGGCGCCCCGGCCGCCGGCCTGACGCTGGAAGGCGAGATCGCCATCAAGCCGACACGCACCAGCGCCGATTTCGAAGGTTATTTCTTCGGTCTGGCCGATGAGGAGAGCGAAGAAGAAAACCGCACGACACTTTCCGATATGCCGGTGCTGGATGAAGAGGGCAAGGCGAGCTTCAATGTTGATCTGACCGATCTACCCTCTACCACACAGCTTCTTTCCGCCAATATTACCGTGCGCATGCAGGAGGCGGGCGGACGTGCCGTGGAGCGCTCGCTGACGCTACCCATCAAGGCGAAAGCGCCTCTCATCGGTATAAAGCCGCAATTTTCCGGCGATCTCGCCCAGAATTCCGTCGGTCGTTTCCATATTATCGGCGTCAGCGCCGATGGTGTCAAACAGGCGATGAGCGGCCTCAACTGGAAGCTCATCAAGGTCGAGCGGAACTATCAATGGTATCGTCAGGGCAATTCCTGGCGTTACGAGCCGGTGGAATACACCAAGCAGCAGGAAGCGGGTACGCTTTCGGTCGATGCCAACGGCGGCGAGATTTCCGTGCCCGTCACCTGGGGCCGCTACCGGCTGGAAGTGGAAGGCGCGGGCAATGGCGCACCGGTTTCGAGCGTCGAATTCGATGCAGGTTTCTATGTCGAGGCAAGCTCGACCGAAACGCCGGATGCGCTGGAAATCGCACTGGATAAGCAGAGCTACAAGATCGGCGATACGGCCAAACTCAAGGTTTCCTCGCGTTTTGCCGGCGAGCTGATGATCACGTCCGGTTCCGAGAAGCTGATTTCCGTTCAGAACGCCGAGATTGGTGAGAATGGTGGCGAGATCGACATTCCGGTCACCGAGGAATGGGGGGCGGGCGCTTATGTGACGGCGACGCTGTTCCGGCCCGGCGATGCGCAGGAAAGCCGTATGCCGATGCGCGCCATCGGCATCAAGTGGCTTGCCGTCGATCCGGCCGAGCGCAAGCTTGCTGTCACGCTCGGCGCGCCGCAGAAGACGCTGCCGCGCCAGCCGCTTGAAATTCCGATCACCGTCGCCGGTGCTGGCGTCGGTGAGAAAGCCTATGCCATCGTTGCTGCGGTGGATGTGGGCATCCTGAACCTCACCCGCTATGAGCCGCCGAAGCCGGATGAGTGGTATTTCGGCCAGCGTCGGCTGGGGCTTGAAATCCGCGACCTCTATGGCCGCCTGATCGACGGCTCGCTTGGCGCCACCGGCCGGCTGCGCACCGGTGGTGACGGGGCGCAGGCAGCCCTTCAAGGCAGTCCGCCCACCGAAAAGCTGGTGGCCTTCTTTGCCGGCCCGGTCGAACTTGACGCTAGCGGCAAGGCGACTGTCAGTTTCGATATTCCGCAGTTCAACGGCACAGCGCGCATCATGGCTGTGGCCTGGACGAAGACGGGTGTTGGCCATGCGGTCTCCGATACCATCATTCGCGATCCCGTCGTGGTGACGGCCAGCGCGCCGAAATTCCTCGCCCCCGGCGATGTCTCGCAATTGCGGCTCGATATCGCCAATACAGATGGTGAGGCCGGTGATTACCGACTGGATGTGACGAGCAATACGGCCTTGACGGTTGATCAGGGCGAGATGTCGCAGACATTGGCGCTTCAAAAAGGCGGCAAGTCTTCACTGACCGTTCCGCTGACGGGTGAACAGCCCGGCAACGGTGCGATCACCATCAAGGTTTCCAATGCATCAGGCGTTTCGCTGGAGCAGGTGCTGAATGTTCCGGTCCGCCCGGCCGTTCTGCCGGTGACCACGCGACGCGAAATCAAGATCGCGCCGAATAGCAGCCTGACGATCAACGGTGATCTTCTGGCCGACAGCATGCTGCTCGGTTCCTCCGTCGCCATCAACGTCACGCGCTCACCCGCCTTCGATATTCCGGCGCTGGTGATGATGCTGGATAAATATCCTTATGGCTGCGCCGAGCAGACGACGAGCCGCGCTTTGCCGCTGCTCTATGTCTCGGAACTGACCAAGGACAGCGGCATGGCTGAGGATCCCGATACCCGCAAGCGGGTGCAGGAGGCGATTTACCGCGTGCTGTCCTTCCAGTCGAGCTCCGGCAGTTTCGGCCTCTGGTCGCCAGGGTACGGCGATCTGTGGCTCGATGCCTATATCACCGACTTCCTGACAAGGGCGCGTGAGCAGAATTACGACGTTCCCGAAGCGGCCATGGTGCAGGCGCTGAACAACCTGCAGAATGGTCTTTCCTATGACAGCAATGTCAAGGATCGCGGCAACGAGATCGCCTATTCGCTTTATGTGCTGGCGCGCAACCGCAAGGCGGCGATCAACGATCTGCGTTATTACGCCGATACGGCGCTTGCCGATTTCCCGACGCCGCTTGCCAAGGCGCAGGTTGCCGCTGCCCTTTCGCTTTATGGCGACCAGACCCGTTCGAAGAGTGTGTTCGGCGCTTCGCTCGATATGGCAAGCCGTGCAACCAATGTCAGCTTCGCCCGCGCCGATTATGGTTCTGCCCTTCGTGATGGTGCGGCAACGCTAGCGCTTGCGGCTGAAAGCCGTCCTGTTCCGGCCGTCGTGCCGCAGCTTGCAGGTGCCGTGGCCAAGGAGTGGGAAAAGAAGCCCTATACCAGCACGCAGGAGCAGGCATGGATGCTGCTGGCCGCCCGCGCCGTCAAAGGCGAGGACAAGGATATCCGTCTCGATGTGAACGGCGATCTGCAGACCGGCGGTTTCGGCAAGCGGATGAGCGGCGATGAATTGCTGGCATCTCCCTTGAAGATCGCCAATGCCTCGGCCGATCCGGTTACGGCTGTTGTCACCACCGTGGCGCCCCCGGCGCAGCCGCTTGCCGCCGGCGGCGAAGGCTTCACCATCACCCGCACCTATTATTCCATGGACGGTGAAGAGGTGAACCCGAGCGAGGTCACGCAGAACGAGCGTTATGTGGTGGTCCTGAACGTGGTGCCGCAAAATAACTGGCAGTCGCGTATTCTGGTGACCGATCTTTTGCCGTCCGGTTTCGAAATCGACAATCCGAGCCTCGTCAATTCGGCGGCGCTTTCGAATTTCGACTGGTTGCCGGAAACGGAAGCGGCACATACCGAATTCCGCTACGACCGTTTCGTCGCGGCCTTTGATCGATCGGCCGGCGACAGTTCGGAGATTGCTTTCGCTTATGTGGTCCGCGCCGTCACCCCGGGCACCTATGATCACCCGGCAGCCTCGGTTGAGGATATGTACCGGCCGCAATTCGCCGCCCGCACGGCAACCGGCCGCATGGAGGTGCGCTCGGCAACCCCATGAGGCGGAAAAAGGCTGTTATCGTCGGCATCGTTACGGCCGCGCTGCTTATCGGCGGCGCGGCCTTTGGTCTTGATGCGCTCGACAAGGCCTATCCGCCGCCGCTGGAGGCTGCACGGCAGCGATCCTTCGAGGTGCTGGACCGCGACGGTAAACTGTTGCGCGCCTTCGCGACACCGGATGGCCGCTGGCGGTTGAGGACCACGGCCGGCGAGGTCGATCCGCAATTCCTGCGCATGCTGGTCGCCTACGAAGACCAGCGCTTTTACGATCATCACGGCGTCGACCCCTGGGCATTGTTGCGCTCCGCCTGGCAACTGGCGAGCAACGGGCGGATCGTCTCCGGCGCCTCGACGCTGTCCATGCAGGTGGCGCGGCTGATCGAGCCGCGCGCCGACCGATCTTTTTCGGCGAAATTGCTGCAAGCCGCGCGCGCACTCCAGATCGAGAGAAGGCTTAATAAGGCCGAGATTCTTGATCTCTATCTGAATATTGCCCCTTATGGCGGTAATCTCGAGGGGGTTAGAGCTGCAAGCCTCGCCTGGTTCGGCAAGGAGCCGACCCGGCTGGACACGGCGCAAGCGGCGCTTCTGGTAGCGCTGCCGCAATTGCCGGAAAAACGCCGCCCGGACCGTTTTCCGGACGCGGCGAAACAGGCGCGCGAACGGGTCCTGCAACGGCTTGCCGTGGAGCGCGTGGTGGGAGAGGGAGAGGCGGAGCGGGCTTCAACCGCGGCAGTGCCTCTGAACCGGCAGGACTTGCCCGCCTTTGCGCCACATATGGCAGTCGCCGCCCGCGCCCGGTATCCAAATGCTGCCAATGTCCGTTCGACGCTAAATTTGACGATTCAGCGGGAGTTGGAAGCTGTTGCCCGGCATGCGGCCGAAAAAATCGGTGACAAGGTCTCTGTTGCCATCGTGATGGCGGATGCACAGACCGGTGATATTCTGGCAGAAGTTGGCTCCGCGGACTATCTCGATACGGCAAGACGCGGCTTCGTGGAGATGAGCCGCGCCATCCGCTCACCAGGTTCGACGCTCAAGCCCTTTATCTACGGGCTCGCCTTTGAAGACGGCCTTGTCGGACAGGAAACCATTATTGAAGATCGGCCTGCCGATTTTTCAGGTTACCGGCCACGCAATTTCGACATGCATTATCAAGGCGATGTCAGCGTCCGTCAAGCGCTGCAACTGTCGCTCAACGTCCCGGCAGTCAAGCTTTTGGATGCGGTCAGCCCGGCTGCGCTGATGGTCCGGTTCCGGCGGGCGGGCGTCAAGCTTGTGCTTCCCGCCAATGAAGCGCCGGGCCTTGCCATCGCGCTCGGTGGCGCAGGGATTTCTCTGGTTGATCTGGTCCAGCTTTACGCCGGGCTTGCCGGTGGCGGGGAGCCGGTTCGTCTTGGAGACGGCATACGTTCCTCGCCTGAACGGATGGAGGGCGACCGGCTGTTTTCGGATGCCGCCATCTGGAATATCTCTGACACGCTCTCCGGCGTGTTGCCGCCGCTTGGGATGAAGCAGCGGGGCATCGCCTATAAGACCGGCACCAGCTATGGCTATCGCGATGCCTGGTCGGTGGGTTACGACGGGCGGCATGTCATCGGTGTGTGGGTTGGCCGCGCCGATAATGGTTCCGTCCCCGGAATTGCCGGCTATGCGACGGCAGCCCCGATCCTGTTCGACGCTTTCGCGAAATCCGGCGTCGCCATCACGCCCATGCCTGCGGCGCCATCGGGCGTGGCGCGCCTTTCGGTGGCGGACCTTCCAGCCAACCAGCGCCGTTTCACGACCACGGCAAGCGGGTTGCTGTCGGCGTCAAGGCGAGAGAGCGCACCCCGCATCGTCTACCCGCCGGAGGGCGCGCGGGTAGAGCTTTCCAGTCAGTCTGGCATTTCGCCGCTCGTGCTCAAGCTCCAGGGCGGGCGCGCACCCTTCCGCTGGCTTGCCAACGGCCGACCGCTGCCAGACCCATCTCATCGCCGCAACAGCGAGTGGCGGCCGGAGGGACAAGGCTTTTCGACACTCACGGTCATAGACGCTGACGGCCGGGCGTCGAGTGTTCGCGTGTTCGTTGAATGAGCGGAGTGGCGATTCGCGCCGGTTTTCAAGGCTCCGCCAGATCCGTGGCGTCCTGCCCTTGTTGAGCCGCTTTGAGAGAATGGCTATCGATACGGTCTTTCAATGACGCGATGACGGCCTCCAGAAACTCCCGCCGCCGCCCGTTGGTCGTCGCCGCCAGCGTCACCTGCAAGCGGCTGCTGATCCTGTTCAGAAAACCAAGATGATCGAAGCGATCGGCGGCGATATTAACCTCCACCTCGTCCATATAGTGAGCCAGATGCGGTTCGAGCGCCAGATTATTGTCCGTTTGGTAGCAGGCCGCCATCCGTTCGCCCAGCGTGGACATCTGCACGTATGGGCCATATTCGTCGATCATCAAATCTCCTTCCTTCTCCGCAGCGTTTCCAAACGCGGATATACATCCTGACAGGACATAAGAAGAGATTGCAGGCTTTCAACGTTCCCGGCGCGGGCGTTGAATTTTCTGTGTCCGAACGTGATCTTGCCGCCCTCCCAGCCAGAGAATCTCTCCTGAGGCGCGGCGAAGCGCGGCTATGAAGACCGCGCCGTGCCGACCGCGATGACCGGACCGGTCGCTTGACCGGTGGGCGATCCGCCGAAGGGTTCCACACTGATGGCGAAGGTCGTGCCCGCCGTTATCTCTTGGCGCATGTTGGCGGGGATGATCAGGTCACCCGTCGCCCCCGGCTGGAATACGCCCAGCGAACGCGTCTTGCCGCCATCCATCACAAGCCACAGTTCCAGTGACTTCTCGTCGCTCTTGCCGGTCGCAACAGGGACGATATGCATTCGTCCCGATTCCGCATCGTAAGATGCGAGCAGATTGACTTGGCTGTCCGTGGTGGCAAGCTCAGCCACAAGCGGTGCGGTGCCCTGCCGGTTATCGGGCAGCGCTGCGTAGACAATGGCTGCCACCGCCGCCGCACTCGTCGCGACTGAAATCCAGCGCCAGAACGATGCCGAATTCCAAAGGCTGCCGTTGTTGTTGGCAGCCTTGCCGCCGAACAGGCGCTCTTCAATACGGGCAAAAACAGTGGCGCTTGGCACCTGTTCCGCATATTCGGCATTAAAGTCGGAAAACTCGGCTTCCCAGCGCTGCACGAGTTGCGCGAAAGCCGTGTCGTCTTCAATCCGCCGTTCCAGTTCGCGGCGCTTTTCGAGCGGTAAAACGCCAAGCACATATTCGCCGGCGAGTATTTCATCGCGCGAGTGCTTTCCTCCGCTCTGGTCGCCCGTTGTCATCGCTGCATGCACTCTCTAAGTTTGAGAAGACTGCGCCGCAGCCATGTTCTGATGGTATTTAACGGCACGCGCAGCTCTTCTGCGAGTTCGATATAGCTCAAACCTTCGACATAGGCCCGGCGGACCGCCTGTGCATGAACCGTCTCCAGTTGCTTCATGCAATCGTCGATCCTGCGGCCTTCATCTGTCAGAACGACCTGCTGTTCGGGGTCGCGGACGGACTCGTCAGCCAGATCGTAGGCCTCATCAAGGTCGTCGCCAATCGGTTTGCGTGCCCGGATCGTGTCGATTGCATGATTGCGGGCGATTGCCGCAAGCCAGGTGGTCGGCTTGCCGGCGGTTGTGGCGAAAGTCCGGGCTCGCTGCCAGACCTTGATATAGATTTCCTGCAGGGCCTCTTCGGCGTCGGTTCTGTCGCGCAGGATTTTCATGCAGATGCCGAAAAGCTTCGGGCTGGTTGCCTGATAAAGCGAGACGAATGCTGAACGATCACCCATGCCGACACGGTTGATAAGGGTAGCGATCTCTGTGCCCTGCATTCGAACCTTCCTTGCTGCTCGCCCTTTATAGGGTTGTCTTTCGCAGGAAAACAAGAGACGCCAGACAGGAAGTTCGCGCCATGGCAGAACCGAGGGCGATAGAGTGGTGAATGAACAGGCTGTCATGAGACGCCCGCCGAATTTTCAAGTGGGCCAAGCAGACGCACGGTAACGAGATAACCAATGGTCGCCGCGGCGGCGGAAACAAATGTTCCCCACACCAGATCGGCAATGGTAAGGGTCGTTGGCCAGGTCTTCAACGTTGCCTGGTTGGTCAGATCGTAGGTGGCATAGGCCATGAAGCCAACAACTGCGCCATAGAGGAGCGCGGACGTCCATTCTCCCGAGAGCAGGGCAGGCCGGACCGCGAGGAACGTCAGCCCCGCAGCGTAGATGAGATAGAAGATGATCGCCGGCGCAGCCCTGAAATTGTCAGCCAGGAGCTCGCCGATGGCGGGTCGGTAAAGGCGCGATGCCATCGTGCTCAGCCAGATGAAATCGATCACCAGAAAGGCGACGAGGGTCAGGACATAGGCGGCGATATAGGTCTTCATCGGTACTTTCCCTTTCAGGACATGAGAGAATGCGAGGTTGGTGTTGAAGCGGTTTAATCAATCGGATCGATGGGACAGCCGAGGAGAATCTTAGTCGATCCTGGTCCAATCGATGCCTTTGCAAAGGAGGCCGGCGACAATGCAGCCTTTCGTGGTCATGCTGTTACCCGCCACCGTCACCGTTAGCTTGTAGGACTTGTCGCGCTGCGGGTCGAAGGCGGTGCCGGAATAGCTTCCAGCCCCGCTTTCCTTGATGGTCATGATCAGCCGGTCGCCAGTCTTTTCCTTCGGCGTGCCCGGCTTTATCCAGGTATTGGTGGCGCACATGTTTTGCCCGCAGGGAGCAATGACCACTTTCGCCTTGCCGTCACCGCGCGCCCAATTGCCCTCGATATCCGCTGCCGTAGCGCTGAATGCGGCGAGCAGAGGGACCAGCGCGAATGCGATGTTCAACCTTTTGATGCGCATTGCTTATCTCCGAGTTCGTCGCGCCTCATGGATGTTCGATCGTGTAGAAGCCGACATTGATGGTCCCCTCAATGAAGCCGGCCTCGCAATAACACAGGTAATAATCCCAGAGCCTGCGGAAGCGCTCGTCAAAGCCCAGCAGCGAAATCGTCTGCCACTTCGCATGGAAACGGTGTCGCCAATCCGCAAGGGTGCGGGCATAGGACTGTCCGAAGAGCTCCTTGTCGGTGAGCTTCATGCCGGCTTTGCCGACCGCCTTTTCAAGTGCGCTGTCGGACGGAAGGAAGCCACCCGGGAAAACATATTTCTGGATGAAATCGGCCTTTCGCCGATAGGTATCGAAGCGGTCCTCATCGATCGAAATAATCTGGAGGACTGCGCGGCCGCCAGGTTTCAGGCACCGCTTCAGCGCTTCGAAATAGCTGGGCCAGTAGGCCTCTCCGACAGCCTCGAACATTTCGATCGAGACGATACGATCAAATTGTCCATTCACGTCCCGGTAATCCTGCAGCCTCAGATCGATGGAAGCTGTTTTCTCTGCTTTTACGACCGCTGATGTCGCCCATTGCAATTGTGAGGGAGAGAGCGTGATGCCGGTGACGTTGGAGCCGCTATGTGTCGCGAGATGGATTGCCAGCGCTCCCCAGCCGCAGCCGATCTCCAACACGCTTTCGCCGCCGGTCAGTTGCAGCTTTTCGGCAATGCGATCCAGTTTCCTGAGCTGCGCAGTTTCGAGCGTTTTTGTCGTGTCATCGAAGATTGCCGAAGAATAGAGCATCGAGGAATCGAGCCATTGCCGGTAGAACTCGTTGCCGAGATCGTAATGAGCTTCGATGTTGCGACGGCTGCCGCGTTTTGTGTTGGCGTTCAACGCATGTGCGATCCGGTTGACGAAACGCATCGGCAAACTTCCCCGCGTCGAATTTTCGAAGGCCTCGCGGTTTTGCGCGGCAAAACGGATAAGTGCGGTCAGGTCGGGCGTCGACCAATCATTTTCCATATAGCCCTCGGCAAAGCCGATATCACCGTTGACGAGAAGCCTGCGGATCGCCCGCCAGTTGTGCAGTACGAGGACCGCCTCGGTGCCATCGGTCTCGCCCGATCGTTCCAGCGTTGTACCGCCTGGGAGGGTGATACGGATTCGGCCACGCTCGATATTGTTCAAGAGCCGGTTGATGAGCCAGATGCCCAAGCGCGGGCCACGGTTCAGGCTGGCATTTTGCACCGGAAGTTCCGACAGATTGTCAAACGGGGTCATGTATCTTGGCCTCGATTTGCGACGATAATGGTGGGATGAAGGAGATAGGCTCGGCAGGCGGCGGCGGGCGTTTTCGAAGGTTGACGCCTTTCAGCCAGATTTTCAGGGCTTCCCAATGGATGCCCAGGACGACCTTGAGTGTCAGAAACGGTATGCTAACGAAGGCTTGGAGAAGCGCACGGTCGGTGAGCTCCGCGCGTCGGGCAAGATGCCGCGCGGTCAAGACGATGCCGTCCCTGTCGCAAGTCTGAATGACGATCTTCAGCGTATCGGCAGGGGGCGCGACGCGGAAAACATAGCGCAGTTCCATGTCCATAAAGGGCGAGACGTAAAACGCCTTGTCGCACCGCTGGACGACCTCATCGTCTTCACACATTTCGGCCGGGATGAGATAGGAATGTCTCTCACCAAAAGTATTATCGACTTCCCAGAGGATAGCCTTCAACGACATGTCGCGGCCGTAGCAGAAGAACACGCTGAGAGGATTGAAGGCCCAGCCGAGCAGACGCGGCATGGTGAGCAGTCGAATCGGTCCTCCGTCCGCGACGATGCCCGCCGCGATCATTGCTGTTTCGATCTGCCGACGAAGATCTGCCGTGCTCCCGTTGCCCCGATCCTTGCGATGGAAAGAAAACAGGTTAAACCGGTCCACGGAGAAAAATCGCAGTTTTCGGTGGAGAAGGTCCAGCTCGTCGAGATCGAGAAGCAGAGAGTAAATCCGGTAGGCCAGCTTGTGACTTTTGGGCTTGAAGCGCGCATGGGTCACATGGCCTGGAAAAAGTGCAGAGGCGAGGGGAGGCGTCATGCAACAGCCTCCATCGGTTTTTCGTCTTTCGCGATCGTTGACAGATCCAGCCGGACTATCCGGCCGCTTTCGTCGGCAACCTGCCAAGGTCGTTTGACACCACCGAGGTCCTCGGCGACAGCGAGGCCCGCCTGAAGCCCGTCTTCATGAAAGCCGGAGCCGAAATAGGCCCCACAGAACCAGGTGTTTCGAAGACCCTGCAACGCCCAGAGCTGCTGGCGCATCTGTTCGGTGCCGGCGTCGAAAACCGGGTGCTGATAGGTTTCCTCTGCGATTATCTTTCCCTGCTCCGGCTCGCGTAACGGGTTTAGCGTTACGAAAGTGTCGACGGTCTCTCCGAGAGGCTGAAGCCTGTTCATCCAGTAGGTGATGCTCGGCTGTCCGGCATACCTTTTCGTGTCTGTCACATAGTTCCAACTGGACCATGCGGCGCGACGGCGCGGCATGAAGCTGCTGTCGGTGTGTAAAACAGCTCGGTTTTGCGTATAGGCAAATGCGCCGAGAATGCGCCGCTCATGGGGCGTAGCATCGGCCAGCATATCCAGGGCCTGATCGGCGTGGGCCGCGATCACAACGTCATCGTAACGTTCGACTTTTCCATTTCCACTCACTATCTCCACGCCATCGGGCAGGCGGTTGATGCGCGTCACGGGAGTGGAAAGGTGAACGCGGTCATCGAAAGGTGCGGTGATGCGTTTGACATATTCCCGCGAGCCACCAACAACCGTGCGCCAGATCGGTCGGTTGCGCAAAAGAAGCAGCCCATGATTGCGGCAGAACTTTATGAAATGTGCCGCCGGGTACCGGCCGACTTCCATCGCCGGCGTTGACCAGATCGCCGCTGCCATCGGGTAGAGGTGGTCGTCACGGAACGCCGGGCCATAGTGGTTGCGGGTCAGATAGTCATCGAGCGAGATGTCGCCCATGGTGGGCAGATCGCGAGGGGCGTTGCGGTAAAATCGCAGGACGTCGGCAAGCATGGACCAGAAACGCGGCCTGATGAGATTGGATTTCTGTGCGAGAAGGCCAAATCCGGTTCCGCCGGAATACTCGAAGCTGCCATTATCGAGAGACACCGCGAAAGACATGTTGGATGCGGCCGTTGGCACGCCGAGGACTTTGAAAAGTGCGGTGAGGTTGGGGTAGGTCACCTCGTTATAAACGATGAAACCGGTATCGACGTGAACAGGTCCATTATCAGTGTCGAAGGTGACGGTATTGGTATGGCCGCCAATACGGTCAGATGCTTCGAAAACCGTCACATCGTGTCGCTGCGACAGAAGCCACGCCGCCGACAGGCCCGAAATGCCCGTGCCCACCACGGCGATCCGGCGCTGGCCTACCTGTTGTCTTGCTTCAGTGCCGCTCATCTTTCCTCGCCGTTGCATTTTAAAAATTTGTCTGCGTCTGCCGGCAGATACGGGCGAGTGGCCTGATAAGTTTCAGGCGGCCAATGTTTTTTTGAATTTTTTTCTGAAACCTGAAACTCTTTCGGTGGTTCGGTCGTATTTGCTGTCACCAAACCTGGCCCCAACCTTCAAAGCACGGTGACCGGAGCAGTGACATTTTCTGTGATAATCATGCTGGCCGTTCTGATGTCTTTGCTTATGGCTGGTGCCTGGGCATTGCAAAGGGCGACAGGCTCAAGCGGCTGGATCGATACCGTTTGGTCAGCGAGCGTCGGCGTGGGGGGTATTACAGCCGTCATTCTGGCTGCGGGCGATGCTCATCGTCGTGTCGCCGTTGCGGCTCTCGTCCTCGTCTGGTCGTTACGGCTGGCGGGACACATTGGCTTGCGCACGCGCGGTGGCGGCGAAGACCCCCGTTATGCAAAGCTTATCGAGGAATGGGGCAGCGCCGCTTCTTTTCGGCTCTTCGTATTTCTGCAGATTCAAGCAGTCGCTGCCTTCGTGCTCGTCCTTGCGGTCTATCTTGCCGCCGGTAACGTCACCGGGTTTCCGCGCCTCGTCGATTGTCTCGCGATCGTCATCGCGCTAGGCGCGCTTCTGGGTGAGGCGATCTCGGACGCGCAGCTTTCGGCGTTTCGAAAAAGTCCCGAAGCCAAGACCGGCGTCTGTGAAACCGGCCTTTGGCGTTACTCCCGTCATCCCAATTACTTCTTCGAGTGGCTTTTCTGGTGCAGTTTCCCGCTCCTCGCCATTCACGGTCAGGCTGTCTCATGGGCGTCGCTCGCCGCGCCTGCCATGATGTACTGGCTGCTCGTTCACGTGTCAGGCATTCCGCCACTTGAAGACCACATGTTGAAATCTCGCGGCGAAAAATTCCGCGCATTGCAGAAGCGCGTCAACGCTTTCTTCCCCGGCCCACGCAAAATCGAGGAAACACCATGAATATGCTTGCCGTCGCCATCAACGCCGCCGAGCGTGCACCGCTCGCCGATAGCCTCACGCTCGCTGGGATTGACATGCTCTGTGGGCGAACCAAGCGACGGCTTGCGAAAATTCCGACCAATGCCGAACTCGACTTCGTGGCGAATATGCCGAATTTTCCGGTCGCAAGTCATACCGATGAGGCGAACAAGCAGCATTATGAGGTGCCCGCAGAGTTCTTCTCGCTGGTCCTCGGCGCGCAGCGTAAATACTCATGCTGCTATTACCCAAACGCCAGGACGACGCTCGACGAGGCTGAGGATGTCGCTCTGGCTGAAACCGTGGAGCACGCCGACCTGGAGGACGGCATGGACATTCTCGAACTCGGCTGCGGTTGGGGTTCGCTGTCGCTTTACATGGCCGGCCGCTATCCGAGCGCCAGGATCACGTCCGTCTCGAATTCCGCATCGCAACGCGAATACATCATGGCGCGTGCGCAAGAGCGCGGATTTTCCAACCTGTCGGTCATAACGGCGGATATGAATGATTTCGCGGCCGACGCGCTGTTTGACCGTGTCGTGTCGGTTGAAATGTTCGAGCATATGTCGAACTGGAGCACATTATTCGCGCGCGTGCATTCCTGGCTAAAGCCCGACGGCAGATTTTTCCTGCATGTGTTCAACCATCACAACAGGTCGTATCGTTTCGATCACAATAATTCCGCGGATTGGATTGCGCAGCATTTCTTCACGGGCGGCATCATGCCCGCTTTCGATCTCCCCCGCCGGTTTGATGGTGTTTTTACCGTTGAGCGCGAGTGGCGCTGGTCCGGGTTGCATTATCGGCGCACGGCTCTCGATTGGCTAGCCAACTTCGACCGCGAAATCGAAAATATCAGACCCATCCTGAAGCGCGTTTATGGCAATGAGGCCCGCCTTTGGGAACGACGGTGGCGACTGTTCTTTCTGGCAACCGCAGGGCTTTTCGGCCATGATGATGGAAATATCTGGGGCGTAGGTCATTATCTGATGGCGAAGGCGTGATAACCGTATCGCTGTCAGCTTGATGAATCTGTTTGGCGCGCCTTTGATGAGTGAGGGCGGAGTCAAATAATGGCTGGATCGTCAGTCGGTTCCATTAGCGCATAAAAATAAATCGTTCGCTTCAAGCGCTCCTGTACTCTAGGTTGGCCCGCGAATTAGCTGCCTACCGGGAATGTTGTTGCTGTGACTGGTTTTTCACCGTTTGCCCAGCGAAGCCTTTTGATGCTTGCTGTCGGCGTTGCGATTTTGATTGGCATGGTCTCCACATCGTTGTGGCTCGTGCAGGTGAACAATCATTACTCCCAGGAGACGGCCCAGTTGCGCCGTGTGCGTGCCGCAATTCTGGACGTGCTGACGACGATGCAGGACATCGAAACCGGGCAGCGCGGATATCTGCTTACGAACAATCCCGATTATCTGGGGCCGTATGAGGAGGCGCTGCGTGGCCTCCCCGCACGGCAGTCGAGACTTCTCGATCTTCTGAAGGACGAAGAACAGTATAAGGCATCTCTCTCAGGCCTGGAGCAGGCAATCGATGCGAAGCTCGCGGAAACCCGAGAAACGATCGATTTGCAGCGCGCCGGTCGCATCATGGAGGCGGTTGAGGTCGTTCGCAACAATGACGGCAAACGCTTCATGAACGAAATCAGGACGGTGCTATCGGATCTGCAGTCTCATACCGACGATCGCCTTCGTATCATCGTCGCCGACCAACTTCAGGCGGCCAACACGTTGCGTTGGGTGACGATTGGTGGTGCGGTCGCGATTCTTGCCGTCGTCGGCGGCTCGATCCTTCTTGTCTTCACGTATATCCGCGCTTTGACCAAGTCGCGGGAGGACGTGGACGAACTCAACCGTCATCTTGAGGAACGCGTCGAGGAAAGAACACGGGATCTTCGTCGTGCCAATCAGGAAATCCAGCGTTTTGCCTATATCGTCACCCATGACCTGCGCGCCCCGCTGGTTAATATCATGGGCTTCCTCTCTGAATTCGACACGTCGCTGAAGCCCGTCACGAGCTATATTCTGGCTGACGGCAAAGGTCCGACAGAAGAGGTCATCCGCGAAGCGCGGCTGGCGGTTGATGAGGATATACCGGAGGCGATTGGTTTCATTCGGTCATCCACCAAAAAAATGGATCAACTGATTAACGCCATTCTGAAGATATCCCGCGATGGCCAGCGCAAGCTGCAGCCCGAAAAGGTGGATATCGAGACATTGTTGTCGTCACTGTCGGAGACGGTTCGCCATCAGATCACCGCCAATGGCGGTGAAATCGAAGTGGATACGCCGAAGCTGACGATTATCACCGACCGGATATCCCTCGACCAGATCCTTGGCAATCTTTTCGACAACGCCGTGAAGTACCAGATGCCCGGCCGCCCGCTGCGTCTGACGGCACGCGCTTACCCGGCGGGGCGGGGCGCGATCTGCATCGAGGTGGGAGACAATGGACGTGGGATCGGCGAGCAGGATCTCGAACGGGTCTTCGAACTATTCCGGCGGGCCGGAAACCAGGATCAGCCGGGGGAGGGCATAGGTCTCGCGCATGTTCGCTCGCTAATCAGAAATTTAGGAGGTGATATTAAAGTTGAGTCGAAACTTGGTGAGGGCAGCAAGTTCCTCTTGCTGCTGCCGAGTGACCTCAGACGAGTGACAAAGGAAGGCGACAAATGAAAGCGACCGGTCAGGAAGTAACGATCGTGATGATCGAAGACGACGAGGGCCATGCCCGTCTGATCGAGAAAAATGTGCGGCGGGCTGGCGTGAACAACGAGATCGTGCCATTCACACTGGGCGCAAAAGCACTCGATTACATCTTGGGCGAAAGTCGGGATGGCCTTGTCAGCAAGGACCGCTATCTTCTGGTGCTGCTCGACCTCAATCTGCCTGATATGTCGGGCATCACTATTCTTGAGCAGATCAAGAGCAACGAATACACCCGTCGTTTGCCTGTCGTGGTTTTGACGACCACCGATGACGAGACGGAAATCCAGAAATGTTATGATCTGGGCGCGAATGTCTATATAACCAAACCGGTCGATTATGAGGGCTTCGCCAGTGCCATCAAAAATCTCGGCCTGTTCTTCTCCGTAATTCAGATACCTTGAAGGCATGATGGCTCTGCGCGTTTTGTATGTCGATGACGACCCGGCTTTGGCAAGGCTTTCGAGCCGAGTCCTTGGTCGCCATGGAATGGAGGTGGTTCACGCCGCCTCCGTCGCTTCCGGACTCGAGCTTTTTCAAAACGGGCAGTTCGATGTGGTTGTTCTCGACCACTATTTTCAGACGTCGACCGGAATGGAGTTCCTTGCTGCGATACACTCCATACCGTCGCGCGTCCCTGTTCTTTATGTCACCGGATCCAACGAAGCCCGGATTGCCATCGATGCGCTGAAGGCAGGCGCTGCTGACTACGTCATCAAGAATGTCGGGGATGACTTTTTTCCGCTTTTGCTGACCGCCATCAATCAGGCACTGGAAAATCATCGCCTCCGCCAGACGAAGGAGGAGGCGGACCGTCTGCTGGTGACGGCGAAAGAGCATGCGGAAATGATGGTGAAAGAAATGAACCATCGTGTCGCAAACAGTTTGTCGTTGGTGTCGGCCATGATCCGGCTGCAAATAAATACGCTGAATTCCCAGGAAGCGGAAACTGCGTTGCTGGAAACGCAGAGCCGGATTTCCGCCATCGCCGGCGTTCACCGCAGCCTCTATAATACTGCCAATGTCGGCCTCGTTTCGCTGAACTCCTATCTGACCTCGATCATCGGGGATCTGTTCCAGGCCGTGCCCGGATCGTCCTCCATCACGATTGAAACGTCGCTTTGCGAGGTGGACCTCAACGCCGACCATGCCGTGGCGCTTGGTGTCATCATCACCGAGCTTCTGACCAATGCCCTTAAATATGCCTATCCTGACCAGACTGGCACAGTTCGCGTCAACCTCTCCGAGGATAATGGCCAATTTGTTCTGGTTGTCGAGGATGACGGCGTGGGCGTGCAGCCGGGCTCAATTCCTCGCGGCACAGGCCTCGGTACGAAGCTGATCATGGCAATGGCGCAAAATCTCGGCGCGCGGGTTGAACAGACCCACACCCATCCGGAGCTGCAAAAAGGCACCCGTCTGTCGATGATCTGGAACGAAAAATAACGACGGGTTTCCGCCGCCGCGCACGCTCAGAGGGTTTCCGTGTAGCGCGTTACGAACTCTTCCAGAAAAGCAGCCGCGAGTTCCATCTCCCTTAAGACCGCGATGGTCTGGGGAATCTCGGAGAACGCGTCGTCCAGTTTACGAAGATTGGCGTCCTCCGCTGCCGCCGCTTCGAGGGATTGTTTCAGCCCTGCCGCAGCATGACAGGCTCCGGCCTTCAACTGTTCAGTTGCTTCAGCTGCGGTGCCGACATGAAGAATCGTCGCGTGCTTGATCAGGCGTTCCAACTGTTTTGTATAAGCGGCCCCTTGCGCAGCCGCGATGATAGAGCCGGGTTTGTCGACATCCGCTACCCGCATGTATTCCGATTGTGCCGGCACAAGAAATGTAGCCGTCACAAACGCATAGGGCGGCGAAAACGAAAACCGGTCAACGCGCGATGGATCTGCGGCAATGAAGGCGACATCCCATTCGCTGCGATCCGCAGCAGCCAATATCGCTGCTGCGGACGGATATTCCAGAATCGTGAGCGGGAATCCGGCTTCGGCCGCCAATGCCTGAGCGAGATCGATGCTTGGCCCGGTGAGAACACCCGTCGCAGCGTTGATGCGGGCAAGCGCCGCGTTGGAGATGTTGACCGCCGCACGGATCGCGCCCGTTGGCGCGATCTCATGGGCAATCTCGGTCCGATCAGCCATCTTTATGCCGGCTCCGAGAACCTGCCGTAAAGCGCTTCTGCCCCGCGCGCCAAGAGGGCGACGTCGATGCCGACGGCCGTGAAGAGGGTTCCGAGCTCGATGCAGCGTTTCGCAAATTTCTCGTCCGGTGTGAGGATTCCAGCGGGTTTCCCCAACCGCTTCAAAAGTGCGATCGCATTTTCGATCGCTTCGACCACCTCTGGCGTCCCCGGCTGACCGGGATAACCGAAGCTTGCCGCAAGGTCTGCCGGCCCGATGAAGATTCCATCCACGCCTTCCACCGAAGCTATCGCCTCGATATTGGCCATGGCCTCACGGGTTTCGACCTGCAGGAGAACGCAGAGTTCCCGTTCGGCCTGTTGGGCGTAGTTTTTGACCCGGCCAAACCGTGTGGCGCGCGTGAGTGCTGACACGCCCCTGATGCCGGCGGGCGGATAGCGGGTGGCGGCAACGGCAGCCCTGGCCTCGTCGGCGTTCTGAATGAAGGGGATCAGCAGTGTCTGGACACCGATATCAAGAAAGCGCTTGATGAGGACGGGGTCGTTGGCGGCCGGTCGCACGATTGGCGAAACCTTGTAAGGAGCGACGGCCTGCAACTGCGGCATGACGGTCAAAACGTCGCTCGGCGAGTGTTCGGTATCGAAGAGCAGCCAGTCGAAACCGGCGGGCGCGACGATCTCGGCCGCATAACTGCCCGGCAGGCCGCACCACAGCCCGATCTGGCTTTCGCCCGCGCGCAGCTTTGCTTTGAATTGATTGACCGGAAGATCCATGTTCCCACCTTACACGAAAGAGACGCCGATCGAGCCGATCGGGCCGTAATCTGCCTGGATGACATCACCTTTGACGATATCGACGGGCCGCGTAAAGGACCCTGCAAGGACGATCTGCCCCTTCTTCAGGCCACCGCCCACGGCATGCAGCTTGTTGACCAGCCACGCAACGCCAGCGGCAGGATGCCCCATGATCGCCGCCGACACGCCGGATTCCTCGATAATCCCGTTTTTGGAAAGCGTAGCGCCGACCCAGCGTACGTCGATATCCATCGGACGGATAACACGTCCACCGACCACGATGGCGCCGAACGCCGCATTGTCAGCGATAGTATCGGTGATCGCGCGGGGTACTTCGGTGCGGTAGTCGATAATCTCGAGGGCCGGCACGACAAATTCGGTCGCGCGCATCACGTCGTAGATGCGCGTGCCTGTGCCATGCAGGTCTTCTCCCATGATGAAGGCCAACTCGACCTCGAGGCGCGGCTTGATGAACAGCTCAGCCTTGATCTGTGCACCGTCGTTATAAAGCGCGTCGTCAAGAATGACCCCATAGTCGGGCTCGGTCATTTTAGACGCCATCTGCATGGCGCGGGACGTGAGGCCGATCTTGTGGCCAACGATCCGGGCGCCGCGAGCGACGCGGGATTGGGCCCAGAGCCCCTGAATGCGATAGGCGTCCTCGATATCGAGTTCCGGATAGGTTTTGCTGGGCTGAACGATCGGCTTTCTGTCGGTCTCGGCTTTCAGAATAGCATCAGCAGCGGCCTGGCGTTGTTCCTCGGTGATCATAAATGGCTCCGGAATTATTTGATCGGCGGGCGCGGCAGAACGGCTTCGCCCGGCTCCATGGTGTAGGTGTAATCAAGCGAGAACCACGGTCCCACAACATCTTTGTCGCTGGGGTGGGGCTCATCATGGCGAATGAAATCTCCCGTGAGGGCGGCCGTCACGCCGAACTGCACGTCGGAATCAATATGAGGATCGCTCGGGTCGAAAACCTGCGAGATCAGTGTCTTGAAGCCCGGTTTGAATATGAGTGCGTGCAGGTGGGCCGGCCTATACGGATGTCGACCCTGCGCCTTGAGCATCCGCCCGACGACGCCGTCGACGGGGATAGGATAACCGACCATTTTCACGGTCCGGAACCAGAAGCAGCCATCCTCGTCTGTGGTGAATTTTCCGCGCAGGTTCATCTCTGCCTGATCAGGGTCCTGGTTTTCATAGAGACCGACAGGAGAAGCATGCCAGACATCGACCTCCGCACCTGAAATCGGATTGCCGTGCCGATCAATGACGCGGGCGCGAACGAAGAGCGGATCTCCCGGAGTACTGGAGCGGATGATCGTTCCGCCATTTTCTACCCGCGGGGAGTTGAGGCGCCAGAAGGGGCCGAGCAGCGACTGCGATGTCTCCGTCTGGCCGTTATCACCATTGTTCAACAGACAGACGAGAGAGGATACGCCAAGGGAGCCCGAGATCAGAACGAACTCATTGTGCGTATCGGTCTGCAGCTGACCGATTTCGTTCAAGATGGCCGTTGCCTCGCGGAACTCTGGCTCCGTTAAACGCACTTCCCGAACGAACGCATGGAGGTGCTTGACCAGCGCCACCAGAATTTCACGCATTCGTGGATCGGATGTCTGACTCATCGCCCCGATGACCGCAGGCGTGATGTCGCTTTCGCTTTTGATGACCATAGGCACCTCCCAATGCAGAGTCAGTACGAAAATAATCGATTATTTGTCAAGCGTCGATCAAGCGAAAGCGGTTGCTGGAATGGTCTTGTAGTCGATGCCGGAGATTTCTGGGCCTTACGAAGGCAATTTTCGTCATCATCACGCCTCTTTGGGAATGTCGCGAGCGATTTTCCTACAATCCGTTGACAATAATAATCGTTTATTCTACCGCTCATCATCAAGTTTTGTCACGCGGGGTGTCATGAAACAGCAGGCCAACGATCCGATCGGAGGGGGCAATCAAACCGCCAGCGGTGGATTTTCGGACGATGGCAAGAATACCATCGGCAGCCAGCTTGCCACGCGGCTACGCGAAGCGATCATTTCCGGTGATCTGGAAGCGGGCAGCAAGATCAATCTCGACAAGGCGCGACAATCCTTCAACGTCAGCCTGAGCCCGCTTCGCGAGGGCCTTGCGCGCCTGATATCCGACGGTCTTGTCGAGTTTGAGGATAATCGTGGCTACCGTGTCTCGCCTGTGTCGCTCGCCAATCTGGAGGAAGTCACCAGCCTGCGCGAAGAACTCGAGGTTTTCGCCCTGAAGGAAGCCATTCGGGTGGGTAATGTGGAGTGGGAGGGAAACGTCATGCGCGCCCTGCACAAGCTCAACCGCGCCGAGCGGGATGCAGCAAGGCCCGGGACTCTGGAGTACTGGGAAACCGTGCATCGCGATTTCCACCTCGCTTTGATATCGGGATGTGGCAAACCGCTTCTTCTTCAGTTCTGCAACACCCTGCTTAATCTCAATGATCGTTATCGAAGGGCGTTCCTTTCACAGACATCCGGTGACAGAAACGTCAATCAAGAACACAGCGAGATAGCCCAGGGTGCGGTCGCCCGGGACAGCGATTTCGCGACCGACAAGCTTCGCCAGCATATTCATCGCACGGGCAGCAATCTCCTGGAGCATCTTGCCCGCGCGGGGGTGGTACGATGACAGACAGCAAACCAACCCTGCAGAAGGTGCTCGGTGTTGCCCATTTTTCCGCAATAACGCTGCCACCGTCACAGTTTGTGCGCTGCGCCGCCAAAGCAGGTTTCAATGCGGTTGGATTGAGATTGCATCCTGCCTTTCCCGGCGCGCCTTATTACGAGCTGCCGAAGGGCAGCAAGTCCGCAGCGGAATTTCGCGCACTTCTCGACAGCGAAGGCATGAGCGTCTTCGACATCGAGTTTTTTGTTATTGACCCGCAATTCGATGCGGCCGCTGTCGAAGCGATCGTCGCTGCGGCGGCGGACATTGGCGCCAGACGCCTGTCCGCCTGCGGCGATGATGCCGACCGACAACGTCTTGTCGATAACCTCGGCAGCTTTTGCACCGTCGCTGCTCGCCACGGCATGGCCGTCGATCTGGAAAACATGGGTTGGCGCACAGTCAGCACCTATCGCCAAAGCGCTACCATCATAAATGACTGTGCCCAGACCAATGCGGGCGTGCTTGTCGACGCCATTCATTTCTTTCGCAACGGCGGAAACGTCAATGAGATCGATCGCAACATCGTCAGGCACGTGCAGCTCTGTGATGTCTCCGGTGCTGCACCGGCGACACCTGAAGGGATGATAAACGAAGCTAGATCGGGCCGTCTCGCCCCGGGCGAGGGTATCCTGCCCTTGCACGACCTCCTCGCTGCCGTTGAGGATGGGGCAGCCATTTCAGTTGAAGTGCCCTTGGTCGGAACCTCCGATGCCAAGGAGCATCTGCGAAATCTCAATCTCAAGGCTCGAAGACTTCTGCGGTCTTTCCAATGAAGGAGCCGGCGTTTCGGGCACGCGATTCCCGCGCGCATCGACTGCATGCCTGTTTGTCGCCGGACGCCAAGAACAAGCGATTGCGCCCATGGGTTGCATTCGACTTCTGCCGCTTTTTTGGTCTCTACACGGCTGAGAAGTTTTACGCGCACCTTCTAATATGAAGAGATTAAAAATCTGCCCGATAAGTTCTCATGGATGAATTTTTGCGTCCACTAAATAGGCGAAAGCCCAAAGTTTTATCATCCATCAAAAATACATTAATGCAATCTTAACGATGTTGCGCCGCACAAAAACTTGCGACACGATTTCAATACTGAGGGAGGAACGCTTGCTTAACAACCACAGGAGTTGATTCATGCTGTTCCGTAATAAGTCCAAGGAAAGAAATAATGGGGCGTCTGTGAGGCTGGCGTCCTATACTGTTCTAGGTGTCGTCGCTACGGTATTTTCTTCTTCTGTATTTCCACCTGTGTTCACGTCGCAGACCAGTCGTGCACTGATCAACGCGCCGATCATTCCTTTGACCACCCCGATTAGCGGCGTGGTCAAATTATCGGATGATAAAGGCAAGGCAACCATCGAAAACGACAAGGTCGACAAAACGACCCTCATCGGCTTGAAGGTGCAGTTGGCAGCGCTCGATAATGAAATGCACCAGAAGAACTCGATTATCGGAGATTATGCGTCCCGGATCCAAGATTTGAACAAGGATCTCTCCAGCCAGCAGGCGGCGCTGCTCATCCGGACTCAATCCGATCTTGCGGCTGCGGAGGCTGCCTTGCAGATGGTGACCTATTCCACCCGCATCGCAAAAGCTGAGGCAACGAGAAAACAGAAGCTGGTAGCGAAGGGTGTCTATTTCGGTATCGGCGATGATATTGCCGACACGATACAGCTTGAAGATGTAAAATTGCAGGCGGCCAGGGTTGCCGTGGACAAACTCAACAAGGAAATGAGCTTTGCCCGGCAAGGAATTTATATCGGCTCTGATCTGCAGTCGCTGCAAAATCTCCAGCAGGAAATCCGCACACGTTCAGCCGACCTGATGCAGATCCAGATGCAGATGACGACGTTGGAGACCAGACGCAGCGAACTGAAAACGCTGGCCTCGGCAGAGGCGGCCCGCATCGAGCGTCTTACCCGCGCAGATCTCGCGATCCCGGCCGGAACGACACTTTACAAGCCGGTCGCGGCAACCGGACGCGAGGTTGTCGCTGGCGATACGCTCGCGGAAGCGCTGGATTGCCGCAATGCTTTCGTGGTTGCCATTTTCTCCGAGCGCCAGGCGCAGGCCCTCTCCGTCGGCTCGCGGGTTAAGGTTAATGCCGATGGCTGGAACCAGGAAGCCGACGGTCTGGTGGAGCGGCTGGTGCCGCGCACGACGGAACGGGTGGACCTGGACTACGCCGTGCCTTTTCCGCCGACAGAAAGGCGCGAGCTCTACGCTTTCATCCGCGTCGACGGCGCCAACCAGCAAAAACTTGCGCGTGATACCGCTTGTTCGGTCGGAACATGGGTGAGCGTAAGTCTGCCGAATGAGTGGCTCGGAAAGACGCAGGACTATGTTCATGAGGCATCCAGCAGCCTGTTAAAACTCGCCCAAACCTCCGTCGATGAGCTTCCTGGCGTCACCGAGGCTACCTGGTCGCTTATCGAAACCTCGCGCGACAGGGTCTTCGACTACATGGGCATCAGGCCAGCCAAACAGGCGCGCCAGCCGCAGATTGCTGAACGGTTGCCTCAACAAGGGGTCCTGCCGCATCAAACGACGGCCAGCCCCAGCGCGGCAAAAACCGTCTCGCGAACTCAATCCTGACACCGCACGGATTGGGTGAGCCCTGCGGGCCCGTTTATTGGCCCGTAGGGCAAGCGCCTCATCTTCCACATTACGCTCTTGCCTGCGCCCGCATCTAAGCGCGGAAGGACCTTGTTGAGGTTAGTTCGATGTATTTCAGCTCCGAAGGTGACATCCAGTCCATACTTTACGTCAACCTTGTCATCGCACTTGGCGCAATCCTTTTCGCCATGCTTGCCGATCCCAAGAGGTTCGTCGACAGGCTGGCATTCAGCGTCATCATGCTTCTTTCGCTTGGAACATACATCGTGTGGCGAGCCGTCGATACTTTGCCGCCCGTGGAATTCTCGCTGGAGGCCTTGTGGAACTATACATACTTCACATTCGAACTCATCTCGGTGCTCTATGCGATCGGTTCTATCCTTATCCTGATCCGGCGAACGGACTGGTCCGCCATCGCCGACCGTGGGGAGGCCGAACTCGAAAAAAATGGAGACGCTCCCTTGGTGGACGTCGTCATCTGCACCTACAATGAGCCGTTGAACGTCCTCGAAAAGTCGATCATTGCAGCTCAAGCCATGGATTATCCGAAGCTCCGTGTTTTCGTCTGTGACGATACGCGCAGACCGGAGGTCCGCGATTATTGCGACAGGGTCGGCGTCAACTACGTCACCCGTCCCGACAACAAACATGCCAAGGCGGGAAATCTGAACAATGCCCTTCGCCACAGCAATGCCCTGGCGGAGGTGTCGGATCTCATCATGGTGCTTGACGCCGACTTCGCGCCGCAGGCAAATTTCCTCAAACGCGTCACGGGGCTTTTCTCGGATCCAAAGGTGGCGGTGGTGCAAACGCCGCAATTTTATTTCAACAGAGATCCCATCCAACACAACCTGGGCATTGGTAAAAGCTTCGTCGATGACCAGCGTGTTTTCTTCGATGTATTCCAACCGGCGAAAGACGCGGCTGGTTGCGCATTCTGCGTCGGCACCAGCTTCGTCGTGCGTCGCTCTGCCGTAAATGACCTTGGCGGCTTTCCTTCGGAAGCACTTTCCGAGGACATGCTATTGACATATCGGCTGATGGAACAGGGATATGTCACACGCTGGCTAAATGAGAAACTCAGTGTCGGCTTATCGGCCGAGGGTATACCGGAATATATTACCCAGCGAACGCGCTGGTGTCTCGGTACGATCCAGATTGGTCTCCTGCGCACCGGTCCGCTCTGGCGCGGCAACTTCACGCTGACCCAGCGGCTGCATTATCTGCATGGCCTTTTCTGCTGGTTGTCGAAGCCTTTTATCCTTTGCTTGCTCCTCGCCCCTTCGATCTACTGGCTCACCGGCGTTTCGGCCCTTCAAGCCGATGAATTGATGTTCATGAAGCTGGGGCTGTCCTCTCTTGCGCTGTTCTGGACCTATTCCACCTGGATTTCCGGCAAACGCACCCTTCCTCTTTTCACGGAAGTGACACATGCCCTGACGGCGGTACCAATCACAATCACCCTTTTTCAAGCTATTCGAAAGCCGTTCGGACGGCCCTTTAAAGTGACGGAAAAGGGTGGAGACAGATCGCATGTGCGGGTTCATGCGCCCACGGCATTGTTTTTCGCCTTCGTTTCGGCGGCCTCGGCCGTGTCGATCGTGCTGGCCGTCTACAGCTGGGATTCTCCTTCGGAAATGTCCGCACGCGACTGCATGAACCTCATCTGGTCGGCCGTCGCGATGGTGATTGCTTTCACCAGCCTCATATGCTGCATAGAATTGCCCCGCTTCGACAAAGAAGAGCCGATCGAAGTCGATATTCCCGGAAAAATCCGCAGCGCCGACTCAATCCTGCCCGTTCGTATATCGAGACTGTCGACCGAAAGTGTTACTCTCTCGGAGATCTCCCTGGGCGTCGCTGATGCCGAGTCGGTTTTCGTACCGGAGGCTGGCTGGCTGCAGGTGGAGGCCGGCGGTACGCCCCAGGCGCCTTGCAAATATAATTTGCGTCTCACGGAGGAACAGCACAGGGCTGTTTTGCGACTTCTGTTCCGGACCGCTCCTGAGAACGTCGCCGGGCAGGGGGATCTTATGCAATCAATGCGGATGTTGTTCGCCCGCGCTTTCAGCTGACGGGCTGGTCCCCTTAGAGCGGCTGGATAGCATGAGGCTCGACAAGGCTTGAGGGAAACTGCATGTCCAACAAGACTATCCTCATCGGCTCATTATTTTGCAGTCTCGTGGCGGCGGACCCGGTCACCGCGACCGAAACTGCTAGAGATGTCGTTGCCACAAGGTTGTGCGCCGGACTTGCCGCAAGGATGGACGGCTCGGTCGGGCCCTTTCTTTTCCCCAGCTATGAGCCTGGAGAAGGTAGACAGCCACTTGACCCGGCCCTGGAGAATGCGGCTTTCACCTACGACAACGCCCTGGCATCCATCGCGCTTTTTGCCTGTCGCCAGGATGCAAAAGCCCTGCGCGTTGCCGATGCTTTACGCCTCGCGGTTGATCATGACAGGCATTACCGCGACGGCCGAATCCGCAATGCATATCGTTCCGGTGCCGTAACGGATATCAAGGAGCCCATGCTTCTGCCCGGGTTCTGGAATGCCAGGCTCAATGCCTGGATCGAAGACGATTATCAGGTTGGAACTGCGACCGGCAACGTTGCCTGGGCAGCACTTGCACTTTTAGCCGCGCATGAACAATCTGGCGACCAAACCTACCGGGCCGCTGCGGCAAGACTGGTTGGGTGGATCGACACCAGTACGAGGGGAAAAAGCGGTGTCGGCTACGCCGGCGGTACTTTCGGTCAGGAGCCCGCGCCAACCACACTGGATTGGAAATCGACTGAACATAATCTCGATATTTATGCAGCAGCCAATTGGCTTGCGGCAATCGATGACACGAGACAGTGGAAAGTCGTGCGGGATCAAGCCGGATCGTTCCTCGACGCCATGTGGAACGAGCGGGAAGGCCACTTCTACGTCGGTAGCCTGCCCGGCAGCGATCTACCAAACACCAGCCAGTCAGGTATCGATTCCGAACTTTGGCCGCTTCTTGCTGTGCCAGAATTTGAGGGCCGCGCCTCACGGGTTTTAAACTGGGTTGATAGGCACTACGCCGTCAATGGCGGGTTCGATTTCAATGACGATCGCGATGGCGTCTGGCTCGAAGGCACCGCACAGGCGGCGCTGACGTTTCAGCGTACTGGACAGAAAGGGAAAGCCGACAGTCTGCTCGAGACAATAAAAGCGAATATTTCGCCGAGCGGACTTGTTTATGCGACCCAAGATCGCGAACTGACGACCGGCCTGAAAATCGGTCCCGACTCCAACTCCGCCGACTTCAAGTATTTCAGGTTGCCGCATATCGGAGCCACGGCATGGGCCATTCTTGCGGCCAAAGACTGGAATCCATTTACTGGTAATGGTGTTGCACCCGCCCTGCTCAGGTGAGCATGTCGCGGGTCTTCGCGCTTCGCTTGCTGTTTGCCTCCCTTGGTTCAGCAATCAGGGCCTCAAAACTTCACATGCGATCCGGCCCGGCGCGGAATCCGGGCAGTCAGGCGGCAGCGCGACGCTTTTCTTCCAACTGACAGACAGCAGGAAACCCCGTCCGAGAACCCGTCGGGGAAAGGGCGAAGGTTGAAAACCTATGCTTCGACAGGCTCGCTCACGTCATCCAGAAGGAAGTGCACGATAACATAGCGTGTTGAATATTTATGACCGCTGTCGGCAACGCCTTCGACGGCGCCACCGTCTGCGGGGTGCCACTCCTTGTAGTGGGGATTATTCGTGATCAGGGTGATAGCCTTGCCCGTGAACTTGCCATCCAGCCTGTAGCGGGCCTCGGCAAGGCTCCAGATTTTTTCAAAATTTTCCTGGCTGATCCGGGCACGCAGGGCTTTCCTGGTTGTCGCCTTGCCGGTCGAACCATCGTCTCTGGCTACCGGTGGAATATGAAGGTCGACCTCTTCAGCACCATCAAGCAGAAAGGCATATTCGTCTGGCCACATCCGTCTCACGTATCGCTCCTCCCAAAGCTGCCGTCCGGTAGTGGCGACATGATAGCGCGTCCGTCGCGAGAGGCAATGGCGGAAATGTACCCCTGACGCGAGCGTCGGGAAATTGAAATCGGCTTTCAGATCGTGCTTGTTTTCGGTCGGCAGCGCGCGTTTGCGTCCCCGGTTGAGGAACCGCACGGAGGAAGAAGGCATGAAGAAGCTCATCAACAATCCAGTAACGGTCGTGCGGGAGATGCTTGAAGGGGTCGTAGCCCTTAGTCCTGCGACGATCCTGCTTGCTGATGACAACGTCGTGATTCAGTCCGGCCTTCCCGAACCGGATAAGCGGAAGGTGGCGGTGCTGTCTGGTGGCGGCAGCGGACATGAGCCCGCCCATGCAGGCTATGTCGGGGCGGGCATGCTGACCGTTGCGGTCGCAGGTGACGTTTTTACCTCGCCCAGCACTGATGCGGTTCTCGGGGGTATCAGGGCCGCGGCAGGGCCTGCCGGTGCCCTCCTTATCGTGAAGAACTATACAGGCGACAGGCTGAATTTCGGTCTGGCGGCAGAGCTGGCAAGGGCCGAAGGTATCCCCGTCGAGATCGTCGTCGTCGCAGACGACGTCGCGTTGAGGGATACGGTGTCCGCAGACCGACGCCGTGGCATCGCCGGGACGGTGCTGGTCCATAAGCTCGCCGGCGCGGCGGCCGAGAGGGGGCTTCCTCTTGAAGACGTGGCCCGTATTGCGCGCGAGGCCGCTGGGAAATTGGCTTCGATGGGAGTTGCGCTGGGCTCCTGCACGCTTCCGGCCGTCGGCAAGCCGGGCTTCGTGCTCGGGGAGGCGGAAATCGAAGTGGGGCTCGGGATTCATGGCGAGCAGGGCGTCCGGAGGATGCCCCTCGCGCCGGTGGACGAGCTAGTGACGCTGGTCCTCGACACCATCAAGGCCGATGGTAAGCTTAAAAGCGGGGATCGAGTGGCGCTTCTTGTCAACGGATTGGGATCAACGCCGCCGATGGAACTTGCGATCGTGGCACGCTCCGCGGTGGAGCGTCTCGAATCATTGGGCATATCCGTCGAGCGGGCCTGGGCAGGCACCTTCCTTTCGGCGCTGGATATGCCAGGCTTCTCTCTGTCAGTCATACCTGTCGATGCCGAAACCCTAAGCCTCATCGACGCGCCGACCGTGGCCACCGCGTGGCCCCGAGGCGGCGCCGTGAACAGGGAGCGGGTGCTGCCGTCGCACAATATTGAAAAGAGCGAGGCCGCTAAAAGAAGAAGAACCACAGCCGGAGATCGATTACATGCAGTCTCACGGCATGTGGCTAACGCGTTGATCGCCGCGGAGCCCAGGCTAACGGAGCTTGACAGCATCACAGGCGATGGCGACCTGGGGATGAGCATGGTGCGCGGTGCCGAAGCAATTCTTGCACTTCCGGAGCAGAGTTTCAGCGACGTTTCGGATGGATTGATGGCGATGGCAAACGCGATGCGAAAAGCGATCGGCGGAAGCTCGGGACCATTCTACGCCACCGGCCTGATGCGCGCTTCGCGCCAGCTTGCCGGGATCGAAAAGCCGACCGCCGAACAAATGGCCGACGCGTTTCTAGCTGCTGTCGCAGCCGTCTCGGAACTTGGTGGCGCCGGGCCAGGCGACCGCACCATGATTGACGCGCTGTATCCCGCGGCGGAAACGTTCAGGGAAAAACTTGGCGGCGGCGCATCTTCAGAGGATGCGTGGCGCTCGGCAGTGGCGGCGGGTGTCGCGGGTGCTGAAGCCACAGCGTCCATGAAGCCGCGTCTCGGTCGCGCGAGCTATCTCGGAGAGAGGGCTGTCGGACATCAGGATGCGGGAGCCGTTGCCGTTAGCATCTGGCTAGAAGCAATCACTGCCGGCTAGAAGAGCCATCGGCCAGACGTGGCTGAAGTTGGACGCCATCCTCGAAGCCGCTCGGACACAACCAAACTTAGACCCGTCGCGTCTTGATCGTGTTCATGACGAAGCTGGTCTCAATGGTGTCGACGCATTTCAGCTTCGCAATCTTGTCCTTTATGAAGCGCTCGTAATCCTCCAGTCCGCCGCACATGACCTTGAGCATATAATCCCGCGGGCCGGTCACCAGATGACACTCGAGAACCTCATCCCAGTCGAGAATGGCGGCTTCGAACATGCGGATTTCGTCATCGTGCTGGCGGCTGAGGCGGATGGAGGCGAGGGCGGTCATGGTCCATCCCTCGACCGCAGGATCAATGATGGCGGAATAACCTTTAATCGCGCCAATCTCCTCCAGGCGTCGCAGACGACGCAGGCACGCCGATGCTGACAGGCCGACCCGCTCTGCGAGTTCGTTGTTGGTGATCCGCGCGTCGGCCGACAGCTCCTTGAGGATTCTGCTGTCGATGGGGTCCGCAATTTTCTGCGACATAGTCGGCACTTCTCCGCAACAAATTGTCTTTATCAAACTTTTCGCGCATCAAAATGCAAGGTATTTCTGTGAAAATGTGTGTAATCTGCGGTGAGTTCAACAATATCCGAGGGATTATCGATGACCGCGCCGCACCCGTCCAAAACCCATATCGGCAACCACGCTCTGCATCCCGAAACCCAGATGTTGAACTATGGTTACGATCCGGAATTGTCGGAGGGTGCCGTCAAGCCACCCGTATTCCTGACATCGACCTTCGTCTTTAAATCGGCGGAAGACGGACGTGATTTCTTCGACTATGTCTCCGGGCGCAAGGAACCGCCAGAGGGCAGGGGTGCTGGCCTCGTCTACTCGCGCTTCAATCACCCCAACAGCGAGATTGTTGAGGATCGCCTCGCCGTTTATGAGCGAACCGAGAGCTGCGCGCTTTTCTCCTCCGGCATGTCGGCCATTTCGACAACGCTTTTCGCCTTCGTCCGGCCGGGCGACACCGTGCTTCACTCCCAGCCTCTTTATGGTGGCACGGAGACGCTCTTGGCGAAAACGTTCCATAATTTTGGCGTCTCCGCGGTGGGCTTTGCCGATGGCGTGAGCGAAGCCTCCGTGATGGCCGCTGCTGAAGAGGCGATGGCGAAGGGCAGGGTGTCGGTTATCCTCATCGAAACCCCGGCCAATCCAACAAACAGCATCGTTGACATCGCGATGATGAGCCGGGTTGCAGAGACCATTGCCAACAGGCAGGGCCACAGGCCGATCATCGCCTGCGATAATACGCTTCTCGGGCCTGTTTTTCAGCGGCCCATCGAACATGGCGCCGACATCTCGCTCTACTCGCTGACCAAGTATGTCGGTGGTCATTCTGACCTCATCGCCGGTGCGGCATTGGGCCGTAAGGATGTGATGAAACAGGTAAAGGCGTTGCGCGGAGCAATCGGAACGCAGCTCGATCCACATTCATGCTGGATGCTCGGGCGATCGCTCGAAACGCTGCAAATTCGCATGGAACGCGCCGATAGCAATGCCAGGGTTGTGGCAGAATTTTTAAGAGGACATCCGAAGGTCGACAAAATTCATTATCTGCCATTCAGCGATCCAGCATCCGCGGTTGGAAAAGTGTTCGCCGCACAGTGCTCGGGCGCGGGCTCCACCTTTTCGTTCGATATCGTCGGCGGGCAGCCTGCTTCTTTCAGGTTTCTCAATGCGCTCAATATATTCAAACTGGCCGTGAGCCTCGGTGGCACAGAGTCCCTTGCGTCGCACCCCGCAACGATGACCCACTCGGGCGTTCCTGCCGATGTCCGCCAGCGCATCGGCGTTCTCGACTCCACGATCCGGCTGTCGATCGGCATCGAACATCCGGATGATCTCGTGGCCGACCTCACCCTTGCGCTCGATCAGGCCTGAGCTTTTGCATCGAGCTGCTTAAGGCTTGTCCAGCATACGCGGATCGATGTAACTGGGGGAACTTGATACGAACCCGCAGGCCCATGGAAACGTCGCTTTATCTGCCAATCAAGGGCTTTCTCGAAAAGGCTGGCTACACCGTCAAGGGCGAGGTTGGTGGCTGCGACCTCGTGGGCCTCAGTGATGATGATCCGCCTGTCGTCGTGATCTGCGAACTGAAGCTGAGTTTCAATCTGGAACTCATCCTGCAGGCTGTTGATCGTGCGGCGGTTGCCGACGAGGTTTGGGTTGCGGCTCGGGTGTCTGCACGGGGAAAAGGCCGCGAATCCGACAGGCGCTATCGCGACCTGTGCCGCAGGCTCGGCATCGGCATGCTCGGCGTCTCCGATCATGGAGACGTGAGCGTGATCGTCGGTTCAATCTCACCCATGCCGCGGACCAATCCGAAACGTCGGTCGCGGCTGATGCGTGAGCATCAGAAAAGGCGCGGCGATCCGGCAATCGGCGGCAGTACCCGCGCGCCGGTCATGACGGCGTACCGTCAGCAGGCGCTCGGCTGTGCCCAGGCGCTGGCTTCAGGCCCGTTGCGCGTTCGTGAGGTCAGATCGAGTGTACCCGATGCCGGCAAGATCCTGCTTTCGAACGTTTATGGCTGGTTCGAGCGCCAGGACAGAGGGGTCTATGGCCTGACAGAGGCGGGACAAGACGCATTGCGGCGATGGCCGCAGGAGGGCGAGCCGGCAACAGCGTCTGTCACCCGCTGAATTCCAGGCGAACCCCCACACCAAAAAAGGTGACGCTGTCTTATGAGATTGCGGCGGTTGCCTGCCTGACCGCTATCGCCGCCATGGCAAGCGCCGCCTCACGGGTTCTGGCCGCGGCAACGAAGCGACCGTTATGGCAGAAGGTCGCGCCTTCGACACCGCAAACCGCTTCCAGGTCCTTGCCCGTCAGGCCCGCCCAGCCCGCCGGAAGGTCCGCGCGCAGTTCGAACCCGTCATCCGCGCGGCGAATGCCGGTCAGGCACCAGTCGTTCTGACGTGGGTGAACGACAAATAGCAGGTGCTCGGCGCCGGCCTTGATGATGGCGGGACGAAATGGCATTCCCATCGGCAGTTCCAGAACCTGTCCCTGACCTGCATCGACGATCGCTTTCTGCACAAGCGCTTCGGCCCGCAGTTTTGCAGCGCTGTTTGCGATCTTGGCTTCAACGAAAGCACGCGCAATGGCGAGCGCCGCGTTAAAACAACGATCGTCCGCTTCCGGATCCGTCTCGTCGAAAACAGGTTTGAGCGTTTCCAGAAGAACAGGCAAGGTCAGTCCGGCAAGCGGTCCAGCCGTCGAGGGGCTGAGCGCGCCATTGTCGACCAGATCGACCGGCAGCACGAAGCTCTTGTCGAACGAGGCATGGATTGCTTCGATATGTTCTTCAGGAATACCGAACGCGGCAAGAAAATCGTGGCCAAAATGTTTCCAGATCAGGCCGAATGAGCTGAAGGGTTGGCCGTCATCGCGCAACGGGGCGCCGCGCTGATGATGATCGAAGATGCCGGCCTCAGGATCATATGCGCCGCCGACGTCATAGATGATGCGATCCGTGGCCGGGGTGATCCACTCGGCTGCCCTGCTGCGGACAAGGCGGGCCTGCGGGAAAAGCCGGGTGAGCACGACGCTTGAGAGAAGTTCGTCGGCATGGAAGCCGCCGGAATGGGTGACGAGGAAGTCCGGGATCATAGGAGGATAAGCCTTATTGCGTGCGGAACGTCCGCAGGGATTTTGTGCACCTGATATCCGTTGCCGGACGCCACCTCAACAGGCGATTGATGCCTTCGACGGTAAAACATAGGGTGCGATAGCGGTGGTTCAGTGAGAAAACGCGCCCTCATAATTGCAATGGCCGAAGCTGCTTACATTTGAGGCAGCAGCACCCCAACAGCGAATTCTTCGTCCGCCACCGTGTGGCCAACCTGCGTTTTACGATATTCGCTGGGTGTAAAGCCGCGCTCGGTCTTGAGTGTGCGGGAAAGATGCGGTGCGTCGCAGAACCCGGTGGCAAGCGCAATCTGAGTAATCGGATCCTGCGTCGCGCGCAAAAGAGAAAGCGCGCGGTCCAGACGAAGTTCGAGGTAAACTTTTGACGGTGTCGCCTTGAGGTCGATGAGGAAACGCCGTTCGAGACTGCGGCGGCCAAGCCCAAGATCGCTCGCCAGTTCCAGCACTGTTTTCGGAACCTCGATATTCTGTTGCATGCGCAGGATCGCTTTTTTGACAAGCGGATCGGTAGCCTTTCGCGCGCTCTGCTGGCCGGGCTGGGGCTTTTCACCGCTCAGCGCGCTGTCGATCATCATGATGTTGAGGCTCTTAATGGCGGCGGACTGGCCGACATGGCGCTCCACAAGAAAGGCCGCGAGATGGGCCGCTCCATGGCCGCCGGAGCAGGTGAGCCGGTCCCGGTCGATGACGAAAATCTGGTCCGAGACCATTTGCACGGTAGCGAAACGGTCCAGAAAATCCTGGCGGTGGAACCAGCTCACACAGCAGCGATAGCCGTCGAGCAGACCCGCTTCGTGCAGAATGAAGACACCGGTACAGAGACCAACGATAGGGACGCCCTCTCTCGCACGATCCTTGAGAAAGCGAATGGCTTCAGGTGCAAGCGCGCTGTGGTCGCTGATCAAGCCGCCGACGACGACGATGTAATCGTAGCGCCCTGCGTTCATCAGCCGCGTATCCGGCTGCACTTTTACGCCGCAGCTCGACTGCACGCTGCCGAGCGTCGCCGACAGAACCGACCATTCGCACAGGATGGGACGGGAGCGGTCTGCTTCGTCCGCGGCAAGGCGCAGCACATCCACGAAATTTGCAAAGGCCGACAGCGTGAAGCGGTCTGCAAGGAGGAAGGCGACGCTGAGGCGTTTTTTTGCGGCGTGCGATTTCATGACGCAAATATTCATGCAAACAGACGCGATTGTCCAGCCGGGCGATGGCAAATGATCTTAGCTTTTACGACAACAGATTTTCCAACCGTCGGGTCCGATCATGACGCGCTTTAATGCTTTCAGTCTTTTGAAGAATGCCCTGACGGGCAATAAAAATTGGGAAGAACAATGGCCGGACAGCCAGCCGAAATCCGAATATGACGTGATCATCGTCGGCGCCGGCGGCCACGGCCTGGGGGCTGCCTATTATCTGGCCAGCCAGCACGGCATCACCAATGTCGCCGTCATCGACAAGGGCTGGCTCGGCGGCGGCAATACCGGCCGCAACACGACCATCATCCGTTCCAACTATCTCTATGACGAGAGCGCCCGTCTTTACGACCATGCCGTCGATCTCTGGGAGAACCTGAGCCAGGAACTGAACTATAACGTCATGTATTCGAAACGCGGCGTGCTGATGCTCGCCCACAATGTGCACGACGTTCAGAGCTTCAAGCGTCATATCCATTCCAACCGCCTGAACGGCGTCGACAATCGCTGGCTCAGCGCACAAGAATGCAAGGACTATTGCCCGCCGTTGAGCATCGCGGCGAATGCGCGCTATCCGGTCATGGGCGGCGCGCTTCAGGAACGGGCCGGTACGGCGCGCCACGATGCGGTTGCCTGGGGGTATGCGCGCGCCGCCGCCGCCCGTGGCGTCGATATCATCCAGAACTGCCCGGTCACCGCCATTCGCCGCAATGCCGACGGTTCCGTGGCCGGTGTGGAAACGGCGCGCGGCTTCATCAAGGCGAAGAAGGTCGGGGTCTCGGCCGCCGGCCACACCTCCGTCGTCATGGATACGGCCGGCGTGCGCCTGCCGCTCGAAAGCTATCCCTTGCAGGCGCTGGTGTCGGAGCCGATCAAGCCGATCTTCCCCTGCGTCGTCATGTCGAACGCGGTCCACGCCTATATCAGCCAGTCGGACAAGGGCGAGCTGGTGATCGGTTCGGGCACGGACCAGTATACGTCCTATTCGCAGCGCGGCGGCCTGCCGCTGATCGAGCATACGATCGCCGCCATCGTCGAAATCTTCCCGATCTTCAACCGCATGCGCATGCTGCGCAAATGGGGCGGCATCGTCGATGTGACGCCGGATCGCTCGGCCATTCTCGGCAAGACCCCGGTCGCCGGGCTCTACGTCAATTGCGGCTGGGGCACGGGCGGCTTCAAGGCCACGCCGGGCGCTGCCCACACCTTCGCCTGGACCATCGCCAAGAACGAACCGCACCCGATCAACGCGCCGTTTACGCTGGAGCGCTTCCGCTCCGGCCGCCTGATCGACGAGGCCGCCGCCGCCGCCGTGGCGCACTGAGGACACAACGATGCTTTTGATCCGCTGCCCCTATTGCAACGAAACGCTGCCCGAAGCCGAATTCACCTATGCCGGGCAGGCCCATATCGTGCGCCCGGCCGACCCGTCGTCGCAGAGCGATGAACAATGGGAGGAATTCCTGTACATCCGCGAAAACGTCAAAGGTCCGCATTTCGAGCGCTGGCGGCACCTGCATGGTTGCGGGCGATTCTTCAACGCCGTGCGCGACACGGTGAGCGACCGGTTTCTCACGACCTATCGCGCGGGCGAGCCGCGCCCTGAACTGTCTACGCTGACACGTGCACCAGCAAGCTCCGAGGTGTCGAAATGAACCCCTATCGCGTTTCCGGCCGTGGCCGGGTGGATGCTTCAAGCTCCGTGAGCTTCACCTTCGACGGCAAGACCTATCGCGGCCTCAAGGGCGACACCGTCGCTTCCGCGCTTCTTGCCAATGGCGTGCATCTGATGGGCCGCTCGTTCAAATACCACCGCCCGCGCGGCCCGGTGGCGGCGGGTTCCGAGGAGCCGAATGCGCTGATCGGCACCCGCCGCGGCACCGGCCGGTTCGAGCCCAATACCCGCGCCACGGTGCAGGAAATCTGGAACGGCCTGGAGACCACCTCGCAGAACAAATATCCGAGCCTGAAATTCGATATCGGCGCCGTCAACGACATGGCCTATATGCTGTTTTCGGCCGGCTTCTACTACAAGACCTTCATGTGGCCGAAGAGCTTCTGGAACAAGGTCTATGAGCCCTTCATCCGCGCGGCGGCCGGTCTCGGCGTATCTCCCAAGGAGGAAGACCCCGATACCTACGCATCGCGCAACCTGCATTGCGACGTGCTGATCGTCGGCGCCGGTCCCGCCGGTCTCGCAGCCGCGCGCGCGGCTGCGGTCGATGGCCTCAAGGTCGTGCTGGTCGATGAAAATGCCGAAGCCGGCGGCACGCTCTTGTCCGAACCCCAGGCGAAGATTAACGACAAGCCCGCATGGACCTGGCTTGCGGATGAATTGAAGGCCCTGAAGGATCGCGACGTCAGGGTGATGACGCGCACCACCGCCATTGCTTATTATCACCAGAACATGATCGGCCTTTGCGAAAAGCTGACCGACCATCTCGAAACCGTGCCGAAGGATGTGCCGCGCGAACGCCTGTGGCGCGTTCGGGCGCGTCAGGTGGTGCTGGCCCAGGGCGCGCTGGAAAAGCCGCTGATTTTTCACGGCAACGACCGGCCGGGCGTGATGCTGGCGGGCGCTGCCCAGACCTATCTCAACCGCTACGGCGTCAAGGCCGGCAATCGCCCGGTGGTGGTGACGAGCCATGACAGCGCCTGGTATGCGGCTTTCGATCTTCACGGTGCCGGCGCCCGCGTTCAGGCGATTGTCGATACCCGCGACAAAGTGCGCGAGGAGCTGGTGAACGAGGCGCGCGCGCTCGGCATTCCGGTCAAGCTGTCGCATACCGTCACGGCGACGTCGGGACGGCTGCGCGTCAAGTCGGTCCGCGTCAATCCGGTGAATGGCTCGACAGTCGCTGCGGGACAGGAGATTGCCTGCGACGCCTTGCTGATGTCGGGCGGCTGGACGCCGTCTCTGCATCTCTTCTCCCACACGCAGGGCAAGCTCGCCTGGGATAATGAGTGGACCACCTTCCTGCCCGCCATGACGAACGAGGATTGCGTGATCGCCGGCGCCGGGCGCGGGCTCTGGGGCATCGAGGCCGCGCTAAAGGACGGCGCGGAGCGCGGTCGCGAAATCGTCGCGGCGCTTGGCAAGACCACTAACGTTTCCAGCCAGGCGGTGGAACACGATCGTCCCGGCAGCGGTGTCTCCCACACGGAACTGCCGAGCGACCGCGACGCCGGCAAGGCCAAGGCCTTCGTCGATTACCAGAACGACGTGACGGCCAAGGACTTGCGGCTTGCCGTGCGCGAGGGCATGCGCTCCATCGAGCATGTCAAACGCTATACGACCAACGGTATGGCGACCGATCAGGGCAAGATGTCCAACATCAACGGCCTGAACATCGCGGCACAGGCTCTGGGCAAGCGCCAGCCGGACGTGGGTCTCACCACCTTCCGTCCGCCCTATACGCCGACGACCTTCGGCGCTTTTGCGGGTTACCATCGTGGCGCGCATTTCGAGGTGACACGCAAGACGCAGATCGACGGTTGGGCCGAGGCCCATGGCGCGGTCTATGAGCCGGTCGGGCAATGGCGTCGCGCCTGGTATTTTCCGAAGCCCGGCGAAGACATGGATGCAGCGGTCGGCCGCGAATGCCGGGCGGTGCGCCAGAGCCTCGGTATTTTCGACGCCTCGACGCTCGGCAAGATCGAGGTGGTCGGTCCCGATGCGGTCGAGTTCATGAACCGCATGTATACCAATCCCTGGACGAAGCTCGCGCCCGGCCGCTGCCGTTACGGCCTGCTGCTCGGCGACGACGGCTTCATCCGCGACGACGGCGTCATCGGCCGCATGACCGAGGACCGTTTCCACGTCACCACCACGACAGGCGGCGCCGCCCGCGTGCTGAACATGATGGAGGATTACCTCCAGACCGAATGGCCCGACCTCAAGGTCTGGCTGACATCGACCACGGAGCAATGGTCCACCATCGCTCTCAACGGTCCGAATGCGGCCAAGCTGCTTTCGCCGCTGGTGGAAGGCGTGGAGCTCACGGAAGAGGCCTTCCCGCATATGTCCTGCGCGGAATGCACGGTCGCCGGCATGCCGGCGCGGCTGTTCCGCGTCAGCTTCACCGGCGAGATCGGCTTCGAGATCAACGTGCCGGCACCTCTCGGCCGCAAGCTGTGGGAAATCCTCTGGGAGGCCGGCCGGCAATATGACATCACGCCTTACGGCACGGAGACCATGCACGTTCTTCGCGCCGAAAAGGGCTATATCATCGTCGGGCAGGATACCGACGGCACGGTGACGCCCTATGACGCCGCGATGGGATGGGCGGTCGGCAAGTCGAAGCCCGATTTCGTCGGCAAGCGCGGCCTTGCCCGCCCCGATCTCGTCGCCAAGGGCCGCCGCCACCTCGTCGGCCTTCTGACGGAAGACCGCTCGAAGCTGGAAGAGGGCGCGCAAATCGTCTTCGATCCCAAACAGCCAATCCCGATGAAGATGGTTGGCCATGTAACGTCATCCTATCATTCGGACGCCGTTGGCCAGCCGATCGCGCTCGCCCTGGTCGAAGGCGGGCATGAGCGGATGGGCGAGACCGTCTATATTCCGATGCTGGATCGCACCATCGCCGCGAAAATCACCGGGATGGTCTTTGTCGATCCCGAAAACACCCGCCTGAAAATCTGAAGTTGGAGATGACAATGAACATGCGCGTTTCCTCCCCTGTTCCAGGCGTGCTGGCCGAGAGCAAAGCTGCCAAGGTCAGCGTCCTGGCCGCGTCGGCGCGGTTGTCGCTCAGGGCGCGCGGCGATCTGGCGCCGCTCAACGCCACCCTTGGCTTGACCTTGCCCGAACGGATCGGCGCCCGCGCCGCTTCCGGCGAAACCGAGACGCTGCGGCTTGGCCCGGATGAATGGACCATCCTTGCACCGATCACCGAAACCGGCCGGCTGATCGCCGCCTGCGCCGGCATTTACGCCAGCCATCCGCACAGTCTCGTCGATATTTCCGGGCGCGAGGTGACGCTGCTGATCGAGGGCCCTCGGGCTTCCGAACTGCTGACGCTGGGCTGCCCCCGCGACATCGAGACCATTGCCGTCGGCGAGGGCCGCCGGACGATTTTCGACGGCGTGACCGTGGTGCTGTGGCGCGATGCGGAGAACCGTTTCCGCATGGATGTCTGGAACAGCTTCGTGTCGCATCTCGGCCATTTGCTTGAAACGGGCTGCAAGGAACTTGCAGCCGACATCGCCTGATCCTGGAGGAGAAAACCATGCTCAACCGCCTGTCGCATAATACCGTTTCGGACCCGGTGATCGCCGAGGCCATCGCCGAGGAACTCGACCGCCAGAAGACGCAGATCGAGCTGATCGCCTCGGAGAACATCGTGTCGGCCGATGTTCTGGCCGCTCAAGGCTCGGTGCTGACCAACAAATATGCCGAGGGCTATCCGGGCAAGCGTTATTACGGCGGCTGCGAATTCGTCGACAAGGTCGAACAGGTCGCCATCGACCGGCTGAAGCAGCTCTTCGGCGCGGAATTCGCCAATGTGCAGCCGCATTCCGGCGCGCAGGCCAATCAGGCCGTGTTCCTGGCACTGCTGCAGCCGGGCGACCGCATCATGGGGCTTTCGCTCGCCCATGGCGGCCACCTCACGCACGGTTCGCCGGTGACGATGTCCGGCAAGTGGTTCGATGTCGTGTCCTACGAGGTCGATGCCGACACGCATCTGATCGACATGGAGAAGGTGCGAGCGCGAGCGCTGGAAACGAAGCCGAAGTTGATCATAGCGGGCGCCTCCGCCTATCCGCGCCAGATCGATTTCGCCGGCTTCCGAAAGATCGCCGATGAAATCGGCGCCTATCTGATGGTCGACATGGCCCATTATGCCGGACTGATCGCCGGCGGCAAATATCCGAACCCGGTGCCGCATGCCCACGTCACCACCTCGACCACCCACAAGACCCTGCGCGGCCCGCGCGGCGGCGTGATCCTGACCAATGATGCCGATCTTGCCAAGAAGCTGAACTCGGCGGTCTTCCCCGGCAATCAGGGCGGTCCGTTGATGCACGTCGCCGCCAAGGCGGTTGCCTTCGGCGAGGCGCTGCGGCCCGAATTTTCCGACTACGCCGGTCAGGTGATCGCCAATGCGCAGGCACTGGCCAAGGTCCTGAGGGATGGCGGCCTCGGCATCGTCTCTGGCGGCACGGATAGCCACATGGTGCTGGTCGATCTGCGCCCGAAAGGTGTGACCGGCAAAGTGGCCGAGATCGCCCTGGAGCGCGCGGGGTTGACCTGCAACAAGAACGCCATTCCGAACGATCCGGAAAAGCCTTTCATCACGTCCGGCATCCGCCTCGGCAGCTCGGCCGGCACGACGCGCGGCTTCGGTGTGGCTGAATTCGAAAAAATCGGCATGATGATTCTGCGCGTCATCGATGCGCTGGCCGTGAATGCCGAAGGTGACGCCGCAGTCGAGGCCGACGTGCGGGCAGAGGTTGCCGCCCTTTGCGACGCTTTTCCGATTTATGTTTCGTGATCGGGCGCACCAGTCTGCAAAGAGTCAGGCTGGTGCGTTAGTCCCAAAGTGGGATCGGCGCTTTTTGAACGATTAGGCATTTGCTCTGCCTTGCGCTTTCGGGCATCTGGCGGAGCATGTCGCTTACCGGCGGTAGTTGCTGCGTGTGGGCCATGGCAAGACTTAATCGCTTCTGATTGTGAAACTGTGTAACAAAGCGCTTGGCACGTCGCCTGCCGGCCCTTTAATTGTCAATCGCCCGTTAGATGGCAGGCAACACCAGTTTCCATCCGTGAGGAGATAAACATGTTCACCCATGTTATGATTGGCAGCAACGACCTCCAGCGCTCCAAAAATTTCTACGATGCCACCTTTGTTGCCCTCGGCGGCAAGGCCGGTCAGGTGGATGCGAGAGGGCGGCTGATCTACCTCCACGAAGGCGGGCGGCTTATGATCACGACCCCGATTGATGGAAAACCGGCAACCGCAGCCAATGGAGGAACGATCGGCATCGCGGCGAGGACTCCTGACCACGTGCTTGCATGGCATGCAGCCGGCGTCGCACATGGCGGCACGTCGATTGAAACCCCGCCGGCGGAACGGCCGAACGGCGCGTTTGTCGCCTATCTCCGCGATCCTGATGGAAACAAGTTGACGGCCAGGACAGCGTCAACGCGATAAGCCGGCGCGCAACCGTGACCTTCGCTTGAGAGTTTCGCTGTGGCGGAGGTCCACGCGCCGAAACGGCGCGGATTCTGCGGCTTGTCTGTGACAGGAGTTGCGGGCGGCTGTAAACAAACCCGCTCGACGCAAATCAAACTCTCTGCCGTTCGGTCAGGAGCAGTTCAAAGGTGACGCAGACCGGATTTTTGCCGCGGACGAGCCGCCCACCACTGATGTGATTGGTGAGGTCCACCATCGCGATATCCAGCATTGCCTGCCGTCCTCCGCCGACGGAGGGCTCTATAGAGCCATTGCGGATAAGTATTTCGCTGGCAAAAGCGGTCAGGCTCGTCCCGTCCTCGTAATCCGCACCGATCAGGCTGCCGATGCCGTTGATATCGACCTCGTGCAGACCGAACTGGGAAGAAGCCGCTTCAAGGGCCATGCAGATATCTGTGTTTGGCCGTACGGTACATAAGATTGCCCGCAGTCCTGACGTGGTGCGACAACGCGGTCGGGCGACGGGTGTAAAAAGTGGGAAGTTGGTTTCCTCGTCCTTTTGCACATCGAGGATTGCGCCATCGAGGGCAAGTGCCTCAAGGGCGGTTTCGCGGGCGAATTGTGCTTCGAAAGGCAATAGATGTCCCATGGAAACAATTCCCTCGGCGGATTGCCATGAACCGTGGCAGTGCATGAAAGGCGCACCGTCTCGCCGGCCCATATGCAGGCCCGCCTCGTTAATTATCCCTCCGGGCATGGAAAAGGTTTCGCTGTACCAGGCGGCATGGGCACCATCGGGTGAGGCGGCGGGCATGACGTAGTTCAACTGCTTCATTGGCACGTTTTTCAGCCAGACATAACCGCCTTCGAAACCCTGTTCCTCAAAGGCTTCGGCAATTGCCTGATTGACGGATATTCCAGGCTTCGCCGTCAGAGTGACGGAATGGGCATGGCATCCAATGGCACGAAAACGCTCGGCCGTTACGGGTCCAGGATGGACGATGCGACGGGGGAGCTCCACCGTGTCCATCCCAGTCATACGGCGAGCCCGGCCGTTATGAAGCCGCCATCGACAGCAAGCACCTGTCCGTTGACATAGCTTGCATCATCCGACACGAGGAAGGCGACGGCGGAGGCAATTTCGTCCGTCCGGCCATAGCGGTGCATGGGAACGCGGCTATGCCATTGGGTGCGGACGTTTTCCGTATGAACGGCCTGGGTGAGGGGGGTGTCGACGGGCCCGGGCGCAATCGCGTTGACGCGAATGCCGGATTGGCCCAACTCGTTTGCCATGACCATCGTCAGAAGATTGACGCCGCCTTTCGATGCGCCATAGGCGCTGCGACCGCGATTGCCGCACATGCCGGAGACGGAGCTGATATTGACGATGGAGCCGCCAAGCTCTCGTTCCAGCCAATATCGCGCCGCGGTTCGCGCCACTGCGAAGCTGCCAACGAGATTGACGTCGATAATACGTCGGAATTCCTCGACGCTTGTGTCGACGGAAAGCTTGTCGATGCCGATGCCGGCGCTGTTGACGACGGCGACCAGATCGAATGACCGACCCGACATGCCCGCGGTCAAAGCAGCGAAAGCCTGTTCAATCGAAGCCTCCTCCGCCACATTGCACACGATGCCACGCGAGGGCTCCAAACCCAGCTTTTCACAGGCCGCATCGAGAGCGTCGCGCTTGAGGTCCAGCAGCCATGGCTGCCATCCGCGCGCCATCAGAAGCCGCGCGGTGGAAAGGCCTATACCGGATGCACCGCCGGTAATTGCAACCGCCCCCTTTGTCCCTGTCGTCTGCTGCGTCATACCGTCTCCTCCCGGTTGAATGTCGTGCTGTCAGCCTGTCCGCTTTTCGTCGAAGAGAGGCAGTTGGCCACGCTTTTCCAGTTCTTCACGGATCATCTTCTTGGTAATCTTGCCATAGGCGGATTTTGGCATGGCCTCCCAGAACACCACGGTCTTTGGTAGCTTGTAACGGGCCATCTTGCCCTCGAGATAGGCCTTGAGGTCGATGCCGCCGATATCTGCACCGTCCCGGGCAACACAGACGGCAAGGCCGACCTCGCCCCACACCGCATCCGGCACGCCAAGAACTGCAGTTTCACTGATATCGGGATGCATGAGGATTTTCTCCTCGATTTCCCGTGGGTAGATGTTCGAGCCGCCGGAAATATACATGTCGGAGGCGCGACCAGTAATGTAAACGAAGCCGTTTTCATCACGGTGGCCAAGGTCGCCGGTGCGGAACCAGCCATTGCGAAAGGCCTTCGCAGTCGCCTCCGGGTTTTCGTAATAACCGGCGAAGACAGCGGGACCGATAACGCAGATCTCGCCGGTTTCGCCCGCGCCAACCTCCTCGCCCGCGTCGTTCTGGATTTGCACTTCCATGCCGGTACGGTCGAATCCGCAGGTGCCGATGCGCGCTTGCGGACCGTCCTCGGCGCTATGGAAGGAAGGAGGCAGCACGGTGATGTTTCCGGTGACCTCACCCAGCCCGAAATATTGGACCAGCACCGGGCCGAGCTTGGCGAGTGCCCGTTTCTGATCAGCGCGATACATCGGGGCGCCGGCATAGATGACGTAGCGCAGCGAAGAATGATCGTATTGATCGACGGAAGGATCTTCGATCAGCATTTTGAGAATGGTCGGCACCGTGAAGGCATTGGTGACACGCCACTTCTCGATCAGTGCCCATACCGCCGCAACATCGAGTTTTTCCGACGCCGGTAGGACGGTTTTCACGCCGTGCGCCACCTGCACCAATTGATGGACACCCGCGCCGTGCGAAAGCGGGGCGACGACGATGGAGGCGTCATCCGGCCCGGTAGCGGGCATCAGATCGCAAAGGTGGTTGGTGATGACGAAAGCCATCTGGCCATGCGTCAAAACAGCGGCCTTGGGACGGCCAGTGGTGCCTGACGTGAAGAAGAACCAGCAGGGATCGTCGCGATCCACAGCCTGGCTCTTCACCCTCATCCCCTGGTGGCGATCAACGATGGCGTCATAATCTTCGCCGAACTCCGCTTGTCCGATAGCGATCGTGAAGTCGATGGCCGCCGCCGCACGGCTCGCTTGTGCATGGTCAGGAAAGGCGCTGGCGCAGATCATGCCGCGTGCACCGCTCGCCTTTGCCAGATAGGCGACCTCATCAGGTGACTGGCGGTAATTGGTCGGCACCCACACAGCACCCACCCGAAAGCAAGCGAACATGGATTCGAACATCTGATTGTTGTTGGAGGACTGCACCAGAATGCGGTCTCCCTTCGCGACGCCGAATTCATGGATCAGCGCATGGGCCATGGCATCAACCCGGGCTTCCATCTGAGCCCAGGTCCACGTCTTTTCGCCCCAGACGAACCCAATGTGGTGAGGGTTCCGCCGCGCCGCCTGTGTCAGGAAATGCGAAAGGTTCATCACCCGCGTCGTTGAAGGCGCGACCCCGCCCGCAGGATGCTGCACGGCGTTCGGTGTCGTCATTTCACGCGCTCCATGATCGAGACATAATTGGCAACCGCAGTGCCGCCCATGTTAAATACGCCTGCCAGGGAAGCGCCGGGGATCTGCATCTCACCGGCCTCGCCCATCAACTGCATGGCTGCCATGACATGCATCGAGACGCCTGTTGCGCCGACAGGATGGCCCTTGGATTTCAGACCTCCCGATGGATTGATCGGCAAGCGCCCGGTTTTCAGCGCCGTTCCCTCACGCACGACCCGATGGCCTTCGCCGGGTTTCGCCAATCCCATCGCCTCGTATTCGATAAGCTCTGCGATGGTGAAGCAGTCGTGCGTTTCGACGAAGGAGAGATCGTCGAGGGTTGCCCCTGCGAGGTCGAGCGAGCCCGCCCAGGCGCGTCGCGCGCCTTCGAAAGCCAGCGGGTCTCGGCGGCTGAGCGCCATGATATCGTTGACATGTTTGCGCCCCCTGAAACCTATTGCGCGGTTCAGCGTGGCAGCCGTTTCCTCGTCGGCGAGAACGATGGCGGCCGCTCCATCTGATATTAGCGAGCAGTCGGTGCGGCGCAAAGGCGCTGCGACGTAGGGGTTTTTGTCCGATACGGTGTTGCAGAATTCGAAGCCGAAATCCTTGCGCATATGAGCGTAAGGATTGACCGCGCCGTTCGCATGGTTTTTGGCGGCGATCATCGCGAGCTCTTCCGAGCGGTCGCCGTAACGCTGGAAATACGCCTGGGCAATGCGTCCGAACTGGCCGGCGAAGCCGCCGGAAATATTGTCCTCTTCCGCACGGTAGCAGGCGGAAAGCAATATTTCGCCGACCTCGGCAGTAGGAAGCGCCGTCATCTTTTCGGCGCCGACAACGAGCGCGATGCGTCCACGCCCGGCCTCGATGAAATCCATGGCGCTATAAAGGGCGGCCGATCCCGTCGAGCAGGCGTTTTCGAACCGCACGGCGGGCGTATAGGCGAGGCGCTCATCGCCCATCGCTACAAGCGCGCCCTGAAAGTCCTGTTTTGAGAAGCCGTTATTCATGACGCCAACAAAAATGCCGTCGATATCGCCGGCATCGACGCCGGCATGGTCGATGGCGGGCGCCACGACCGAAGCCATCAACTGTTCGGTATTTTCGAGTGCCGACTTGCCGAAAGGCGAATGCGCCCAGCCGACGATCTGTGCTTTGCTCATTTGCTCGTTCTCCGTATCTGACGTTTCGTGTCGCCTTCACCGCGCGTTCGGGCGCGGCTGGCCATCATTTCTGCGATGCGTGTTTCGATGCGGGTAACTTCATCGCGTAACAGCGTTGCGAGTTCGGGTTGGCGCTCCGGCCGCATGCGGCTGTCAACGGCGGCGATGCTCAATGCGCCAGCCACCGCGCCATCGGGCGTGCGGATCGCGACCCCGATGCCCCAGGAATTCGAGAGGATCAGGCCCGGATTAAGCGAGTAGCCATTCGCCCTCGTGGTTTCGACGTCGCGGCGAAGGCCCTCGAGGGTGATCCCAGGATAATTGGCGGCAATCAGCCCGCTATTGGCCGCGATAACGCTTTCCACCTCGGCATCGGAAAGCGCCGCCAGCATGGCGAGTGAACCGGCGCCAATGCCGAGCGGATGTTCGAAGCCGGCCTGAAGCGCATGGGTGCGCACCGGCCAGGTGCCTTCTTCCCGGTAAAGGCAAAGCGCAAATGTATCCCGACGCACGGAAAGGAAGCTCGAATCCTCCGTGCGGCGCGAGATCCGCGTCAGCCCGTCCTGCGCCATCTGCAGCAGGCCGAAACGGCGCGATGACAGGCTGCCCAGCACGTAGGCTTCCTCGCCCAGATAATAACGCCTCGTTTCTTCGTCCTGTTCGACAAGGCCGGCGCGGATCAGCGCCAGCAACAGGCGGCGGGCTGTCGGCTTGTTGAGACCGCTCTCGGTAACGATGACTGAAAGTGCTGCGCCGCGTTCCGCGTGCCTGCCTACCAGGGAGAGCAGCGCCAGAGCCCGATCCACCGCGCGCGCGCCCGTCAGATCACTTTCAACCGGGATGATTGTCGTCCCCATATCAGGAAAAAGCTCCCACAGCACAACTTTGCCCGCCGTCGACCGGCAGACAGATACCTGTAATGAATTTAGCTTCGTCGGACGCCAGAAATACGGCCGCTCTGGCAATATCGAAAGCGTCTCCCATTCGTCCCACAGGCACGGCCGCATTGCGTGCTGCCACCATATCTTCGACGGAGGAATATTGGCTGCTGATCTGCTTGTAGATAAGCGGCGTATCGATCATGCCCGGAAGAATGCAATTGGCGCGGATACCCTGCCTGGCGTATTGCATCGCAAGCGCCACAGTCGCCTGGTTCACGGCGGCTTTCATGGCGTAGTAGGCGAAATAAGGATAGCCGGTCCAGCGAATGGAAGCGAGCGAGGAGATATTGACGATGGCGCCGCCACCCTGCTCAAGCATGACCGGCAACACAGCTTTGGCGGTGCGGTAAACCGAGCCGATATTTAGATCGACAGAGGCGCGAAAGCGCTCCTCGTCCAGCTCGACGGGACCGCCCATATGCGTGACGCCGACATTGTTGTGCAGAATATCAATGCCGCCAAAGGTTTCGCAGGTGCGGGAGACGCTGGCTGAGACCGACTGGAGATTTGTGACATCGGCAGAAATTGCCAACGCCTCGAAGCCCTCATTGCGGATAATTTCAGCGGTTTCTTCGGCGGCTTCGGCGGAAAGATCGACACAGGCCACACGTGCGCCTTCACGGGCAAACTGCACGGCTGCAGCCTTGCCATTGCCGAACCCTGGACCTGATGATCCTGCGCCGAATACCAGCGCGCGTTTTCCCGTCAGGCGACCTGTCAAAACAGTCTCCATTCCACTCGTCAGACATAGGAGGCTGGCCCTGCCAAGGGCAGGACCAGTTGCTTTCAAGCTGTGTCAGGTCAGGCTTGCGCCGACAGCCTTTTCAAGAATGGCCCAGGCTTCATCGCCATATTTGCCTTTCCACTCGGAATAGAAGCCCGCGTCTTTCAGGGCGGCCCGGAAGAGCGTCGCATCCGTGTCGTTGAAGGTCATCCCCTTTGAAATCAGGTCTTCCTTCACGGAAGCATTCAGCTTCGCCACGTCGGCACGCTCGTCCTTGCCTGATTGGTTGAGGTTCTTGGCAACGATGGTGCGCAGGTCATCCGGCAGACGCTCCCAGGCGCGCTTGTTGGCCAGGAACCAGAAGCCGTCCCACATATGGTTCGTGACCGAGCAGAACTTCTGTACTTCGAACAGCTTGGCTGTGGAAATGATCGCCAGTGGGTTTTCCTGCCCATCGACGACGCCGGTCTGCAGCGCGGTATAGACCTCCGCAAAGTTGATCGAGGCAGGGGCCGACTTGAAGGCCTTGAACATCGATGTCCACAGTGGGCTCACCGGCACGCGGATCTTGAAGCTTTCGAGATCGGCCGGCGTGGCGATGGGCTTGGACGCGCTGGTGATCTGGCGGAAACCGTTATCCCAGATCGTATCCATCGCAACGAGGTTCTGCTTCGCGATTTCGCCGCGGACATATTTGCCGAGATCGCCATCCATCGCCGCCCAGACGGAATCGTAGTTGGGGAAGGCGAAGCCGATGCCACTGATGGAGGCGTTCGGCACCAGCGTCGACAGGATCAGAGGCGACAGCGTGAAGAATTCAACGCCGCCCGAGCGCACCTGGCTTAGAACGTCCGTATCGGCGCCCAGCTGGCTGCTGGGGAAAATACTGATGTTGACCTGTCCGTCGGTTTCCTTGGCGATGCGGTCGGCTGCCTCCTTGGCGCGGATGTTCATCGGATGCGCGGCGGGCAGGTTGTTGGCATATTTGTAGTTATACTGCGCCGCACGGGCGCGTGACACGAAGGCCGTCGCCAGAACGGCGGATCCGGCACCGGCGAGGATAGTACGTCTGTTGATATTCAATGCTTTTTCCTCCCAAAATAAAGCAGCGGTTTCATCGACACCGCGGGCGGACCCGCGGCGGTCTCAAAGCAGAATGGTCGACAGCCCCGGAATGGCCGCGATGAGCAGCAGGCCGACAACCATTGCCGCAAGGTACGGCCAGATGGCGGCCATTGCCTCGTCCGGTGAGACGTTACCGATCTTACAGGCGATATAGAAGCCGATGCCGATCGGCGGCGCCATCAGGCCGATATTCATGGCAACCACCACCACCATCGAATAATGGATGTCGTTGATGCCGAGGGTACGGGCTATCGGGAACATGATCGGCGCGAGCAGGACGATTGCGGGAAGCCCTTCGAGCACACAGCCGAGGATCATGAAAATCAGGATAGACACCACCATGTAAGTCATCCAGCCGCCCGGAAGATCGGTGATCATCGCGGTCAGCTGGAACGCGAAGCCGCTCTGGGTCAGCCCCCATGCCATGGCCGATGCGCAACCGAGGATCAACAGGATGGCGCCGGAAAGGGCCGCCGTTTCGACCAGCATCGAGTAGAGCTTCTTGAAGCTGATGCCGCCATAGAGCACCGCGCCGATAATCATGGCGTACAATACGGCAATGGTAGAGACTTCGGTGGCTGTTGCCACACCGCCGCCGACGAGGCTTCGGATAAGGAAAGGCAGAACCAGCGCCGGGGCGGCGATCAGGGCCGCCTTACCAACCAGCGGCCAGGGCGTGCGCTTCGCACCCTCCATGTTTTCATGGCGTGCCTTCCAGCGAGCCAGAACGGCCAGCACGAGGAGCAGCACCATGGCGATCATGAAGCCGGAGGTGAAGAGGCCGGCAATGGATACACCCGCCGCAGATCCGAGAACGATCAGCACGATAGAAGGCGGAACCGTATCGGCCATGGCCGCGCCGGTTGCCAGAAGTGCGATCATTTCCTTGGGCTTGTGGCCTCGACGCTTCATTTCTGGAAAGAGCGCCGGGGCTACGGTTGCCATATCGGAAACCTTGGAACCGGAAATGCCGGACACCAGAAACAGCGAGCCGAGCAGGACATAGGACATGCCGGCCCTGATATGGCCGAACATTGACGACAGCAGTTCGACGATTGCCCGGCCCATACCGGTGGCATCAAGAACGCATCCCAGCAGCACAAAAACCGGTACCGAGAGCAGGATGATACCCGACATGCCCTCATCCATCCGCCCGATCATGACAATGGTCGGAACCCAGGTGGTGAATGTAAGGTAGGCGAGGGTCCCCAGGCCGAAGCAGAAGGCGATCGGCACGCCCACGACCAGAAATAGCGCGACGAACAGGCCGAGGAAGATCGCCAGATTGAGGTTGCCGAGGTTTTCCAATGCCGGGGAAGCCAGATAGAGCAGGCCAGAAACGGCGGCAACCGTTAGAAACGCAGCGACGATGTCGCGGATGGTTTCGCGCCGGAAGAGATTGTTGAGGACCAGAAGCAGCATGAGGCAGGCGCCGACCGGGAGCGCGGCTGCGCGAAACGTCATCGGAATATTCAGCGCCGCCGACGTCACTACCCATTCCTCGATGGCATATTCCATGGCAGGCTTGATGATCGCCGCAAGGAATGTCGCCACCAGCACCAGGGCGAGAGAGTTGATGTAACCCAGGATGCGCTGCGGGAACATGTTGAGGAAGAGCGTCAGGCGCAGATGCTCGCTGCGATCGATGGCGATTGCCGCACCCAGCATGGCAAACCATAAGAAGCACAGCGACGCCGCCTCATCGATCCAGACGATTGGCAGGTGGAGTGCGTAGCGTGACGCCACGCCTAGCAGCAGAAGGCCGATCATCGTCGCGAGCAGTACTGCGGCGATAGCCTCGATGGGTCGCATGAACCGCGAGCCCGTCACGGGCCCGCTGTGCAACAGCTCACCATCCAGCACAAATACGTCGTCATTCGCATCTGCAGTCATGGTCATCGGGGCCTCCTCTCCCACTGAATAACCTTCGCAATGAAGATGGCGGGCAACGGAAACGAGGCCGCGGCGCGACATCAGAACTCATCGTTGCCAGACTGGCCAGACCCCTCCAAAAGTCCGATGCGACGGTTTATTGCCTCCACAATATGGACCGTCATAAAGCGATATATTGGAGATAGCGAGGAAGTGTCATCAAATCAACCGTAAAATAGCCAGTTTGCCCAGCAATTTCTCTCTCAATAACGATCCATATAGTGGACCTGGAAATTTTCGGGAGTGTGAGCGATCACTCTTTCGGCTACCGCCACTAGAAGCTTGGCAAGGGACGCGCCCCTATTCAATAGATCGGCAACTCGGGCGAGGCGGTTCCTGGTGTTCCCAACATATGAGCCGCTTTGCCTATCTCCAGAGGCAGGATCGCCTTGCAGGCCCGCTATCGGACCTTTACGGTTCCGACATCAGACCCGCGGGCGGTCCCGTATGAAAAAAGCCCTGTAGGGTCGTTATTCGGCCGGTTGTGGTGTGGCCTTTGACCTGCGGCTTTCGCGGTCCCCGGCGAGGCTGCGCTGACCGAGCGTGACGATCACCACCGTTGTCAGGCTTGCAGCCACCGACACCCAGAAACCGTTGTCAGGCCCAAATTTATCGATCACCCAGCCGGAGATGAATGCGCCCAGGGCCATGCCGATGCCAATCCCGGTCATCACCCAGGTCACGCCCTCTGTCAGCATCGATTCGGGCACGCGCCGTTCAATGAGACCAAATGACGTTATGAAAATCGGGGAAATGGCAACGCCGCTGAGGAAGACGGCAGAGGCCAGAATAGCAACGGATGTGTTGGCAACGAGTAACGGCAGGGCTGTGAGCGCAAGCACGCTGACGGCGATCAGCAACTGCCGTTGCAGTGGCAGTTTGGGATTGAGCGCGCCGAGAACAAGACCAACAATTAAGGACCCGATCGCATAAACGCCGATAACGAGGCTGGCAGCTTCCGGCTTGCCCAATTCCTTGGTGATTGCAACCGCGCTTACCTCTGCCGTTGCAAATGTGGAGCCGACGAAAACAAGCGCAATTGTAATGATCTGGACCGGCCGCAGGAATATGGCTGACCGTTCCGCGCGACCGCTTTCCGCTGGCCGCACTTTTGGCTCGGTGGACCTTTGCAGCAGAAAGGCGAGACTGCCGAGCGCCAGGAAGGTCGTGCTGACCATCATGCCGGCCTCTGGAAATAGCGAAACCGCTAGGCCGACCGAGAGTGAAGCGCCTGCAATGTAGACAAGTTCATCCGCCGCAGATTCAAATGCGAAGGCGGTGTTGAGTTCCGGCCGGTCGCGAAAGAGTTCCGTCCACCGGGCACGCATCATCGCCGGAATGCTGGGCATGGCAGCGGCAAGAAAGGCGGAAAGGAAGAGCGTCCAAACCGGCCATCTCTGGTTTGTAGCGGCAAGGAGGAAGGCAAAGGCGATGACCGAGATTATAGTGGCCGGAATAAGGACGGCGCTTTGTCCCTTGCGATCCACCAAACGGGAAATCTGCGGCGAGACGGCGGCGTTTGTGAGCGCAAAGGTCGCCGAGACTGCGCCGGCCAGCCAATATTCACCGTGAGTTTGAGACAGCATGGCGACAATGCCGATCGGGGCCATGGCAATGGGGAGGCGCGCGAAGAAGCCGGCGGCGGAAAATCCTTTTGCGCCTGGAGCCCGGAAGATTTCGCTGTATGGATTGGACATCGGGATGCACCTTGTTCTGAGCGTATCCACCACAAACATACGTGGCGTATGTGAATGAAATAATTGCATACGCGGCGTATGTCAACTAATATACGTGCCGTATGTCGGACATGGAGAAAAAATGCGCAAACCTCGCACCGAAATGATCGCCGAGACGCGGACAAAGCTGCTGGCTGCCGGTCGCAAGGCCTTTGGCAGCTTGGGCTATGCGGAAGCATCCATGGACGATTTCACCGCGGAGGCCGGTCTGACGCGCGGTGCGCTCTATCATCATTTCGGCGACAAAAAGGGTCTCCTGTCGGCAGTGGTGGCTGAAATCGACGCGGAAATGACGAAGAGGCTCTGTGAGATTTCCTCAAAGGCCAGCTCCCGCTGGGAGGGCTTTGTCGAAGAAAATCTCGGTTATGTGCGCATGGCTCTCGAGCCGGAGATACAGCGGATCATGTTTCGCGACGGCCCTGCGGTGCTCGGTGATCCTTCGCGCTGGCCTAACGCCAATGGCTGCATTTCCGCCGTCGCCCGGAGCCTTGCGGCACTTCACGAAGAAGGCACTATCGGCGATATCGATCCCGAGGCCTGCGCCCGCTTCATCAATGCGGCAAGCAGCAGCGCTGCGCAGTGGATCGCCAATTCCGGTGACCCCGAAGCAACGTCGAAACGGGCGATTGAAAGTTTCAGGGCCCTTCTGGAAGGGTTGCGGCTCAGAAAAGTTTGAACGGGCCGGGCAAATTCCTCCATAGGGCAAGCCTGATGTTTCCTGGCGAATCGCAGGTGCCCCGGTCGCGGCGGACAACTTCATTCGCCTGCCATTAATGAGAAATTCCGCGCCTACCGATACAGTTTTTCCGTCCAGCAAAAAAACGGGTCGATCCTGGTGATTTAAGTTTACTTTTGCCGAAGTTGCACGCCATCACGCTTACAGAATTCGCTGCCAGGCGTATCGCAAACGACGGAGGATGAGATGAAGGCACTGGTGCTGGAAGAAAAAGGCAAGCTCTCGCTCAGGGATTTTGATATTCCGGGTGGAGCAGGATCGGGAGAACTCGGACCGAAGGATGTACGCATTCGCACCCATACGGTCGGCATCTGCGGCTCTGACGTCCATTATTATACCCATGGCAAGATCGGCCATTTCGTCGTCAACGCGCCCATGGTGCTCGGCCATGAAGCGTCTGGTACGGTGATCGAAACCGGTTCCGACGTCACCCATCTGAAGGCGGGTGACCGCGTATGCATGGAGCCGGGTATTCCCGATGCCACATCGCGGGCATCGAAGCTTGGCATCTATAATGTCGATCCTGCCGTTCGCTTCTGGGCGACGCCGCCGATCCACGGTTGCCTGACACCGGAAATCGTTCACCCTGCGGCATTCACGTACAAGCTGCCGGACAACGTTTCCTTTGCCGAAGGCGCGATGGTCGAACCCTTCGCCATTGGCATGCAGGCAGCGCTGCGGGCACGCATTCAGCCAGGTGATATCGCCGTTGTCACGGGCGCAGGTCCGATCGGCATGATGGTGGCGCTGGCAGCGCTTGCCGGCGGTTGCGCCAAGGTCATCGTTGCCGACCTCGCTCAGCCGAAGCTGGACATCATCGCCGCCTATGACGGCATCGAGACCGTCAACATCCGCGAGCGAAACCTCGCCGAAGCAGTTTCGGCTGCGACGGACGGTTGGGGCTGTGACATCGTCTTTGAATGCTCCGGGGCAGCGCCAGCCATTCTTGGCGTTGCCACCGTGGCTCGACCGGGCGGCGCCGTCGTGCTCGTTGGCATGCCGGTCGATCCGGTTCCGGTCGATATTGTCGGCCTGCAGGCCAAGGAACTGCGGGTGGAGACGGTATTCCGTTATGCCAATGTCTATGACCGGGCGGTGGCCCTCATCGCATCCGGTAAGGTCGACCTGAAGCCGCTGATTTCGGCCACCATTCCCTTCGAGGACAGCATTGCCGGTTTCGACCGCGCAGTGGAAGCGCGCGAAACGGATGTGAAACTGCAGATCGTGATGCCGCAATAACGGACATGGCTTGCCGCTGATGAATGAGCGGCAGAGACGTTACGGAAAAGTATGAGTGTGGCCTGCCGGCATCCGGTGGGCCACACGTCAAAATTTCACCAGAAATCCTCTTCGGTTGCGCATTGTTTGAGCGCATCACGGCAAATTGAGCGAAAAAATCGCCGCCTTCGCCACGTCCGTAATCAGTCCTATCGGACGGCTATTCATTTCTCGACAAAAATGAGTCAAAAAAGTATCAGCAATTTCTTCGGCGTGATGTGGATGCAGAGATGCCGCACGCCATATGCTCCCATCAACGCCTGGGACGAGCCATAAAGAGGAATGGCCCGCTCCGTGAATGCGGCGGACGTATGAATGGGAGGAACTATGATGCAGCCCGATCTGGAACTGGTGCACATCCGCAAGGGCGAATCTTTCGCTGCTTGGCGGCATGGCTATCCGTTCCGCACCGTGCGCTGGCATTATCATCCCGAATATGAAATTCATCTGGTCGTCGCGACGTCAGGCACCTTCTATATCGGTGATTTCGTCGGCCGTTTCGGCCCCGGTCAGCTCATCATGACCGGCCCCAATCTCCCCCAGAACTGGATCAGCGAGATCGAGCCGGACGAAATCGTGCCGACACGCTCCCTCGTGATCCAGTTTCCGGAGAGCTTTATCGAAGATGCCTGCGCCTCCATGTCCGAGATGGAGGTGGTGCGCGCGCTGCTGGATCGCAGCCGCCGCGGTATTCTCTTTGACGACGAGACGAGCGATCGGGTTCGTCCGCTGATCCTCCGGCTTATCGAGGCGCAGGGGCTGACGCGTCTGGCGCTTTTTTGGGAAATTCTCGATCTCTTGGTCAATGCGCCGACATCCGAGGTGCTGGCAAGCCTTAGCTATGAGCTTGATCTGACGGGCATCGGCGATAGCGGCATCAACCGCGCTTTGTCGCATTTGCGCGAACATCTGACCGAACAGGTCGAGGAAATCGATCTGGCCGACATGGTGGGGCAGAGCCCGAGCGCCTTTTCCCGCGCCTTCAAGCGCCATACGGGAACGACGCTGGTGCGGTATCGCAATCAGTTACGCATTGATCTCGCCTGCCAGATGCTTTTGGCGGATCAGGACGTGAAGGTGGCGGAGGTCTGCTACGATGTTGGCTTCTCCAACCTTTCCAATTTCAACCGGCATTTCCTGAAACTCAAGGGAATGTCACCGTCGAGGTTCCGAACCATTTTTGCGGCCCAGAAGGCAGCTGTCATGGCGGAGTAACCAGCGACACATCGCCGATTTTTACCAATTCGGGCAGAGGTCTGTCCGGAAACGGGCACTTGTTGCCCCAACTTTCCTAATGGGAGGAAGAGTGAGATGAAAATGAAATCCAAGTTTCTGATGGCGACAGCCGCAATTGCCATGATGGCCGCTCCGGCGCTGGCGCAGGAAAAGCTGAAGATCGGCATGACCTTCCAGGAGCTGAACAACCCCTATTTCGTGTCGATGCAGGAAGCGCTGAAGGAAGCCGCAGCAAGCATTGGCGCCGACGTTGTCGTGACCGATGCCGGCCACGATGTGGCCAAGCAGATTTCCGACGTTGAAGACATGCTTCAGCAGAAGATCGACATCCTGCTTCTCAACCCGACCGACAGCGCCGGCATCGAAGCCGCCGTTCACGCTGCCAAGGCTGCCGGCGTAATCGTCGTTGCTGTTGACGCCAACGCCAACGGTCCGGTCGACACCTTCGTCGGCTCGAAGAACCGTGACGCGGGTTACAAGTCGTGCAAGCATCTCGGTGACGCGCTCGGCGGCAAGGGTGAAGTCGCGATCCTCGACGGTATCCCGGTCGTTCCGATCCTGCAGCGCGTCGAAGGTTGCAAGGCAGCTCTCGCCGAATTCCCCGAGATCAAGCTGGTCGATACGCAGAACGGCCGTCAGGACCGCTCCGTTGCTCTCGGCGTCGTTGAAAACATGATCCAGTCGCGTCCGAACCTCGCCGGTATCTTCTCTGTGAATGACGGCGGTGCGATGGGCGCTCTGGCTGCGATCCAGGGTTCCGGCAAGGACATCAAGCTGACCTCGGTCGACGGTGCTCCGGAAGCTGTGAAAGCGATTGCCGAGGGTGGCCCTTTCATCGAAACCACCGCGCAGTTCCCGCGTGACCAGGTTCGCGTTGGCCTGGCGATGGCGCTCGCCCAGAAGTGGGGCGCTCGCGTGGTGCCGAAGGAAGTCCCGATCGACGTTATGGTCGTCGACAGCAAGAACGCCGGCGAGTTCAGCTGGTAAGAACTCCTCCCAGACCCCGTCCCCATCTCGTATGGGGGCGGGGTTAAATCCCGACCATTGAGGAGGGTGAAATGCTGGAACTGAATGGAATAAGAAAAAGCTTTGGCAAGATCGAAGTCCTGCGCGGCGTCGACCTTGAGGCGCGCGCCGGTGAGGTGCATGCGCTTCTGGGCGAAAACGGCGCCGGCAAATCGACGCTGATGAAGATCCTGTGCGGCATTTTGCAGCCATCCGAAGGAACGATCCGCATTGACGGCAAGGATCGCCGCTTTGCCAATTATGATGAGGCGATTGCCGCCGGTGTCGGCATCGTGTTTCAGGAATTCAGCCTGATCCCCTATCTCAACGCCGTCGAAAACATGTTCCTTGCCCGCGAAATCCGCGGGCCGCTGCGCCTTCTGAACAAGGGCGCGATGCGCAAGCGCGCAGCAGAAATAATGAGCCGGCTGGCTGTGGATGTGCCGCTCGACGTGCCGGTGCATCGGCTATCCGTCGCCCAGCAGCAGTTTGTGGAAATCGCCAAGGCGCTGTCGCTCGATGCCCGCATTCTCGTGCTCGACGAGCCGACCGCCACGCTGACGCCTTCCGAGACCGAACATCTGTTCAAGGTCATGCGTGAGTTGCGCCGTCAGGGCGTGGCAATCATCTTCATTTCGCACCACCTCGAAGAGATATTCGAGATCTGCGACCGCATCACCGTCCTTCGCGACGGTGAACTGATCGGCTCCTGCCTGACCTCGGAGGTCGACAATGACCGTCTGGTTGAAATGATGGTCGGCCGGCGCATCGAAGCCAGCTTTCCGCCCAAACCGCAGCTCGATCCTTCCGCCGCAAAGGTGATTGAAGTCGAAGAGTTGCAATTGAAGAAGGGCGGCCCTGTCTCGCGCTTTGCGTTGCGCAAGGGCGAAATCCTTGGCTTTGCCGGGCTTGTCGGCTCGGGTCGTACGGAAACTGTTCTCGCCATGCTCGGGGCGCATTCCGCCTCCCGTCGCAAGATCAAGCTCGATGGTGTGGAGACGCGTTTTTCCGGTCCGGACGATGCGCTGATGCGCGGCATTGGCCTGCTGCCGGAAAGCCGCAAGGAAGAGGGCCTGATCACCAGCTTCTCCATCCTGCAAAATATTTCGCTCAACAATTATGGCAAATACCGCAAGGCCCACTGGTTCCTCGATCTCAAGAAGGAACTGGAGTACACGACGAAAGCAATGGCGCAGGTGCAGGTGAAGGCGCAAGGCCCTTACGCCCGTGTCGATACCCTGTCCGGCGGCAACCAGCAGAAGATCGTCATTGCCCGCTGGCTGAACCATGACATGCGCGTGCTGATCTTCGATGAGCCGACACGCGGCATCGATGTGGGCGCAAAGGCGGAAATCTACTCGCTGATGCGGGAATTCGCCGCCAAGGGTTACTCGATCATCATGATCTCCTCGGAGCTGCCGGAAGTGATCGGCATGTCCGACAGGGTCTGCGTCTTCCGCTCCGGCGGCATCGTCGCCACGGTCGAGGGAGACGACATCAATTCAGAAACAATAATGACAAACGCCACCACCGGGAGAGTTGAACATGTCGCTTGATGCAAACACCGGCACTGCCGCGAAAACGGGCGGTTTCAGTCTCAGCGCCATGCTGCGTTCCCCGCTCGCCCTGCCACTGGCGGGTCTTATTGTCGTATCGATCCTCATGGGGCTTGCGAGCGACAATTTCTTCAGCGTTAACAATATCATGAACGTGCTGCGGCAGGTTTCCGTCGTCGGCATTCTGGCCGTTGGCATGACATTCGTCATCCTCACCGGCGGTATCGACCTGTCGGTCGGAGCTGTCATGGCGCTTATCGGCACGCTGTCTGCCGGCCTCATGGTGAACACTGGCCTCTCGCCCGCAATTGCGCTGCCGGCCGGCCTTTTCATCGGTCTGGGCATCGGCATTTTTAACGGGGCGCTTGTCGCCTGGGGCAAGATGCCGGCGATCATTGTCACGCTCGCCACCATGGGCATGGCGCGTGGCCTCGGCCTCATCTATTCCGGCGGCTATCCCGTCAGCGGCATTCCGAGCTGGATTTCCTGGTTCGGTGTCGGCCGTATCGGTGTGGTTCCCGTCCCTGTCGTCATCATGGTGGTGATCTACGGCATTGCCTGGGTACTGTTGCAGCGGACCGCATTTGGCCGCCACGTCTATGCCCTCGGCGGAAACGAGCTGGCGGCCCGTCTTTCGGGCGTGAAGACCCAGCGCGTCAAGCTCGCCGTCTATGGCATTTCGGGTGTGACGGCGGCTTTTGCCGCGCTGATCCTCACCGGTCGCCTGATGAGTGGCCAGCCCAATGCAGGCGTCGGCTTCGAACTGGATGCCATCGCGGCCGTCGTGCTTGGCGGCACGGCGATTGCCGGCGGCAGGGGCCTCATTCTCGGCACGCTCATCGGCGCGGTGCTGCTCGGCATTCTGAACAACGGCCTCAACCTGATGGGCATCAACCCTTATCTGCAGGATGTCATCAAGGGCGGCATCATCCTGCTGGCCATTTATATCGGGCGCGAATGGCGCTGAGCCGGCCCGGAAACATCTTCATAAACGCAGGAGAATTAAATGTATGAATCGCTGCAAGGCAAGATTGCGGTCATCACCGGCGCCGCATCCGGCATCGGGCTTGCCACCACAGAAGCGCTCTTGGAACAGGGTGCGACCGTGGTCATGGTCGACTGGAACGAGAAGGCCCTGAATGATCTGGTCGCCAAGCTCGGCGACCGCGCCATCCCGCAGGTCACCAATCTGCTCGATGCCGACAGCTGCAACGCGATGATCCCTGAGATCCTCAAGAAGGTCGATCATATCGACATTCTCTATTGCAATGCCGGCACCTATATCGGCGGCGATCTCACCGAGACGACGCCGGAAGCCATCGACAAGATGCTGAACCTCAACGTCAACGCGGTCATGAAGAATGTTCATGCCGTTGTACCGCACATGTCGGAGCGGAAAACCGGCGATATCATCGTCACCTGCTCGATTGCCGGCCACTTCCCGACCTATTGGGAGCCGGTTTACTCGGGCTCGAAATGGGCGATCACCAGCTTCGTACAGGGCATGCGCCGCCAGATGATCCCCCACGGCGTGCGCGTTGCGCAGGTCTCCCCCGGCCCGGTCGTCTCCGCACTTCTGGCCGACTGGCCGGAGGAAAATCTCCGCAAGGCCAAGGAATCGGGCAGCCTCATCGATGCCAGCGAAGTGGCCGATGCCGTCGTCTACATGCTGACGCGCAAGCGCACCGTCACAATCCGCGACATGCTGGTCTTGCCGACCAACTTCGACCGCGTTTAAAAACGTCTGGAGCGGCGGAAAAACCGGAAACGGCTCCGCCGCTCAAATCTGTTCAAGTACCGGATCATCCGCTCCGAGGAGTATCACAAATGGCTTCCTATCTCGTTGGTGTCGATGTCGGGACCGGTTCGGCGCGGGCCGGTGTCTTTGATGTCGCGGGCAAGCTTCTCGCCACGGCCAAGCGCCCGATCAGCATGCACCGCGAGGATGGCGGCATTGCCGAGCAATCGAGCGCAGAGGTCTGGCAGGCGGTTTGCGATAGCGTGAGCGAAAGCGTTTCCCGAGCTGGTATTAATCCGGCGGAGGTCGCCGGCATCGGTTTTGACGCGACCTGCTCACTCGTAGTTCGTGGGCCGGATGATGAGACCTTGCCGGTTGGCGATGCCGGTCATCCGGAGCGCGACATCATCGTCTGGATGGACCACCGCGCCGTGGAACAGGCGGAGCGCATCAACGCCGGAGAACACGCGGTCCTTAAATATGTCGGTGGACGCATCTCTCCCGAAATGCAGACGCCGAAGCTTTTGTGGCTTCGGGAAAATCGGCCGGATATTTATTCCCGGGCCCAGCACTTCTTCGATCTTACGGATTTTCTGACATGGAAGGCGTCCGGCGCGCTTGATCGCTCTGCCTGCACTGTTACCTGTAAGTGGACCTATCTCGCCCATGAAAACCGCTGGGATTCGGAATATTTCGCCAAGATCGGTCTTGGAGATCTGGCCGAGCAAGGCTTCCGCCGCATCGGCGAAAGCGTCGTCCATCCCGGAACGGCACTGGGCGGTGGGCTAACCGAAGATGCCGCAAAGGCGATGGGGCTTAGAGCAGGCACCGCCGTTGCCGCGGGCCTGATCGATGCCCATGCTGGCGGTGTCGGCACAGTGGCTGCCGGCGGCGACGCTTCGAAATGCCTTGGTTATGTTTTCGGCACCTCGTCCTGCACCATGACGACCACAACTGAGCCGGCCTTTGTGCCGGGCGTGTGGGGGCCATATTATTCCGCCATGGTTCCCGGCGCGTGGCTGAATGAGGGCGGTCAGTCCGCCGCTGGCGCCGCAATAGATTACCTGGTTCAGTTGCACCCGGCTTTTGGTGAGGCGAAGTCGCTGGCCGAGAAGGATGGCAAGGCCTTGCCGGTCTGGCTGGCCGACCGCGCCATCGGCCTTGCTGCATCTGCTTCCGCTGCAGCAAAGCTCGCAGAGGATTTTCATGTGGTGCCGGAGTTTCTCGGCAACCGCGCACCCTTCGCCGATCCGCATGCCCGCGCGGTCATTGCCGGCTACGGCATGGAAACCGGCGTGGATTCCCTTGTCGCGCTTTATGTGGCCGGGCTTCTCGGCCTCGGCTACGGTCTTCGCCAGATCATCGAAACGCAGGCCCGCAATGGAGCGCCGGTGGAAACCATCAGCGTTAGCGGCGGTGCGGGTGCCCACCCGCTTGCACGACAGTTGCTGGCCGATGCGACGGGTTTCCCGGTCGAACTCACCGAATGCGAGGAGCCCGTACTTCTCGGCTCGGCCATGTTGGGTGCCGTCGCCGCCGGAACCTATCCGGACCTGATGGCAGCGATGCCCGCAATGTCGCGGATCGCCAGCTGTGCGGCTCCCGATCCCGCTTTCCAGAAGGTTCATCAGGCACGCTACGACGCATTTCTATCGCTTCAGAATGCGGCGCGCGCCATTCGCGCCGCCAGCCATGCCTGAACCGCGTCACAAGCTTAGATCATCCGGCCGTGTCGGTCGCCAAATAACGAGGATTCCATGCAGTTTTCCGGAAAGTCCGTGATCATTACCGGTGCAGGCAAAGGCATTGGCCGCGCCTGCGCACAGCTGATGGCCGCTCGCGGCGCTGAGGTCGTGGCGATCAGCCGCACGCAGTCCGATCTCGATAGCCTGAGAAGCGAAATCGGAGGACGTTCGATCCGCGCCGATCTTGCCGACGTTACGGCTACCCGCGCTGCCATGGCCGAAGCCGGCACCTGCGATTTTCTGATCAACAGCGCCGGCATCAACGTGCTGGAGAGCGTGCTGGATATGAGCGATGGGGGCTACGAGGCTGTGCTTGGCATCAATCTGCGCGCTGCCATCATCACGTGTCAGGAATTTGCCCGCGCCCGCGTCGCGAAGGGCGGGGGCGGTGCTATCGTCAACATTACCTCGATTGCCGGCCATCGCGGTTTTCAGGATCACCTTTGCTATGCGGCCTCAAAGGCCGGGCTTGAGGGTGCGACCCGCGTGCTTGCCAAGGAACTCGGCCCGCATGGCATCCGTGTCAACGCTGTCGCCCCGACCATCACGCTTACCGAACTCGCCGCCGAAGCGTGGAACGATCCCGTCAAGAGCCAGCCGATGATGGTGCGTCATCCTCTCAACCGCTTTGCGGAGGCGGAAGAGGTGGCGGAAAGCATCGCGATGCTGCTCTCCGATGACAGCAAGATGGTTACGGGCGCCGTGCTGCCAATAGATGGTGGCTTTCTCGCCGTCTGATCTGCGGTCCGGTCGCTTAAACATTCTTGCTTATTTCGACACTTCGGTGCGCGGCGTGCGGAAGCACCGCCGCGCATTTCGCTTGTGAAACACAGAGACATCTGGTCTGAAAACAGGCCAGTAGGTGCGCGGCTCAGGTCAGATCCGGGTGCCGGCCGACGAGTTGATCTCGTTTGGCCTGCAAGATCGACTTCTGCTCCTCCAGCCTCTCGAGTTCTTCATCAATCTCTTCAACACTCTTTTCAATGTGCAGATATTGCTCCGCCAGAAGCGATTTCGCTTCCTTGCGGTTGGAGGCGTTGGGCGTATCACCGTAGAGAGGCCGGTTGGCCGTTTCCTTGAGGAAGAAGGTCGTTGCGATACCGAAGACGGCGGCGACCATCAGGTAATAAGCCGGCATGTATATGTTCTCGGTCGCTTCCACCAGCCACGCCGTGATGGTGGGGGTGAGGCCTGCCACGATGATCGAGATGTTGAACGAGATTGCCAGTGCGCTGTACCGGATACGGGCCGGGAAGAGGGCAGGCAAGGTGGAAGCCATGATGCCGATCAGGCAGTTTAGCGCAACGGCGAGAATAAGCAGGCCGAAGAAGATCCGGACCACTTGTCCGCTGGCGATCAGATGGAACGCCGGCAGGGAGAGGAACAGGATCGCGGTGCTGCCGACAGCGAGAAACGGCTTTCGTCCAATCCGGTCACTTAAAAGACCAATGGCAGGCTGCACGAAAAGCATACCGACCATGACAGCGATGATGATGAGGACGCCGTGATCCTCGCTGTAGTTCAGCGTCTTCGACAGATAAGTCGGCATATAGGTGAGCAGCATGTAATAGGTCACGTTGGTCACGAGAACCATTCCGATGCAGATGGCGAGGGAGCGCGTATGCTTGCTGGCGATTTCTCTGATTGGAACCATCGGCCGCTCTTTCAGCGCCTGGCGATCCTCTTCTTCAGCGCGTTGAAGGCGCTCGGTGAAGGCAGGCGTTTCCTCCGCCGCGTGGCGCAGGTAAAGGCCGATTAATCCGAGTGGTGCGGCCAGGAAGAAGGGAATACGCCAACCCCAGTCGAGGAACGTTGCCTCTCCCAACGAGGCACTCAGCAAAACGACAAAGCCCGCGCCCAGGACGAAACCGGCGATAGACCCGAAATCCAGCCAGCTGCCTAGGAAACCTCGTTTACGGTCGGGTGCATATTCTGCAACGAAAATGGCGGCACCGGTATATTCGCCGCCGACCGAAAAGCCCTGTGCGAGCTTGCAAAGCAGCAGCAGGATGGGCGCCCATATGCCAATCGTTGCATAGCCGGGAATGAGGCCAATGCAAAAGGTGCTGGCCGCCATGATGATGATTGTAAGGGAGAGTACCTTTTGACGCCCGAACTTGTCGCCCATCGCGCCAAAGAAAACCCCACCAAGTGGACGAATGAGAAACGGAACTGAAAAAGTAGCCAGTGCCGCAACGGTTTGTACAGCTGGAGCTGCCTCGGGAAAAAAGACTTTGCCCACGGCGTAGGCGACGAAGCCATAGACGCCGAAATCAAACCATTCCATGGCGTTGCCGAGCGCCGCCGCCGTCACGGCCTTCTTGACCTTCTGGTCGTCGATCACAGTCACGTCATCGATGCTGAGCGGCGTCGCCTGTATTTCATCGTTCAATTGTCGTCCCCTTCAATTGCCCGCGACCAAATATCGCGCGTCTTAAAAATGCCTGATCGGCCCAACGGTTCCATTTGGTGAGCGCCGCGCGGTCTTTGGACAAAGGGGAAAAGCTCCCAACGCAAAAACGCCCGGCTTGGCCGGGCGTTTAAGGATGGGTTAAATCGAACTCAGTGATGATGCTCTGGCATCTCTTTCAGCTGATCCTTCGTCCAGGATGTGACGGCGTGTACATCACCGTCTTCATCACGCATGAAGTCGAGATCGCTGAGGGGAACGGCAACGGGCTTTGCGCCAATCCCGAGGAATCCGCCGATGTCGATGATTGCGGTGCTGCTCGCACCAGCGCCGTGCACGTGGTCGACTTTACCGACCTTGTGGTCATCTGCGCCATAAACGGTCGCGCCTTCAAGCACGGAAGGCGTCAGTTCGGTTTCCGCAAGGCGGACATGATTGCTGTGGTCCATGGTTCTTCCTCCTGTCTTGGTTCACGAAAAATAAACTCATGCGCGGAAAAACCGTTCCATCGTTTCTGCAATGCTGCACGTGTGCACGTCGCAATTTTACTGCTAAAGTGAGAGAAGCGGCTTACACGGGATTCACTGCCCGGTTTGGGTGAGGCTACCTTGCGTGGCAGCCTGTACCGACAGAAATTCCACTACATCCCGCTCTTTAAGCGGTGGCGCGAAAATGTAGCCCTGTACCAGCGTGGCGCCGAGGCTTTCGAGTGTCGCCAGTTCGGCGGGTGTTTCCACCCCTTCGACCACGCATTCCAGCTCCATGTCCCGGCTGAGGGCGAGAAGCGATTTCACGATTTTGTAGCTGGCCGGTTTTTCATGCAGGTCGGTTACGAAGCTGCGGTCAATCTTGATTTTGGTGAGCGGTAACGCGTGCAGCCGGGTGAGGCTCGAGTAGCCGGTGCCGAAATCATCGAGTGAGATACCGCAGCCGAGCCGCCGCAGCATTTCGACCGACTGTTTGACCTGTTTGAAATCATGGGCAAAAGCTGTCTCGGTAATTTCGAGATCAAGACGGCGGGCATCGAATCCGCTGTTTTCGATGATGCCGATCAGAGAGAGCACGCCTTCGCAGGCGTTGAGATCCTGGGCCGACAGGTTGAACGAAAGTCGCACCGACGGCGGCCATTGTGACGCCGATGCGAGCGCCCTCTTCAAAAGCGGCCGCGTCAGCGAACTGACAATACCCGCGCGTTCCGCTATGGCGAAGAATTGGGAAGGTGGCACCTGTCCAAGAACGGGACTACTCCATCGCGCCAGCGCTTCAAAACACGCCGTTGTTCCGTCGCGTATGTCGACCACAGGCTGGAAGACAACCGATAGCTCTTTTTCAATCTCCGTCTGTTTGAGCAGGTGTACGATGCGGGCCTCGATGTTGATCTGCTTCTCGTGTTCGGCGTCGAACAGAACGGCGTCCCCACGCCGGGTCCTCTTGGCATGATAAAGCGCGTAATCCGCCCGGTCGAAAAGCTCCTCGAGTGTCGAGGCGAGATGTGGAAACACGGCAATGCCCATGGATGCGGAAACATGAACCGTGCCCTCCGCCATATGGTAGGGCGCTCTTAATCGCTCGGAGATCGCATTGGCATTGGCCACGAGCTGCGCGTCGTCAGGAATGACCGGAGCGATGATGGCAAATTCGTCGCCGCCCAGTCGAAAAGCCTTGCTTGCTTTCAGGCTCTCACTGAGGCGCTTGCTGACATTTATCAGTAACCTGTCGCCCACCGAGTGGCCGTAGAGGTCGTTCACCGGCTTGAAACCGTCCAGATCGATAACGCCCAAAGCCAGCCGCGTGCCATTGGCTTTCGCCTTTTCAAGCTCCGCTTCCAGATGCGCAAAAAAAGCGCGACGGTTGGGCAGTTCGGTCAGACTGTCCCTGTTGGCAAGCAGCAGGTTTTCGTTGCTGAGTGCCTCGGTGCGCTTCTGCGAAATGACCATGTTTTCGAAATTGCGGTAATTTGTGAGCAGGATCGACATCATGCCGGTGCACACCAGCAACATATTGATGGCAATGGCGACGAAGGTCGGTTGCCGCGAGGCCAGGAAGAAGGCGATGAAGGCACCGTTGACGATGACTGTCACCATAAATGCGGCCGAGCGGACATACATCAGACAGAAGATGCACGATATGACGGTGATCGCCATATAGAAGGCAACATGGGAACGCGTATAGGCATCGCCATAGGGCACCAGCAAAAAGGACCAGATCGTAAATGCGATGGCGATACCGCCGGCCAGTCGATTTGTCCGCCTTAATATGGCATGAGCAACCCCAGCCGATGGCTCTATGCCCCGCGTTCTCCACCAGAAGGCTATCCTGAGCGTGCAGCCAAGCGTGAATAGAGCCGGAACGCCGACGGTCAGCCAAAGCGGTGCAAACCGAATATGCGTCGCGGCCAGCGCCCATGTGCTGGAAAGCAGGATGAAATACATCATCGGCATCTGTCGCGTGAAAGCTTGATGTTGTGCTTTCAGCAGATCAGGGTTGTCGGACCGCACGGACATGAAGTCCCGCAGTTTTTGTAAGGCAGTGAGTATCGTCATTCATGCGCTCTTCAAGTACATGCGCAATTTTTAACATGCCCATCATTACATCATCGGTAAGATGCAAGGTTAACTGAGAAGAAAGGCTGGCAACCGAAAGATGTAATAGCCGTTCGTCGCAACGTTTAAGCTTCTCCCCGGCCGGCGTTCCTGCGAGCGCGACGACGATACCGTCACTTCGGCTCGTCAGGTTAGCGATCTCGTCGGTCTGAATTCCGTTTCGAAACTTCTGCACCTCAATTTTTGCGGTCGTTAAAAATCGAACGTTTTGTTTCATGTGACCTCAAGCGGCCACGGATAGCTCATGTCGTCAGGAGACGAACATGACCTATCTCATCAAATCGCTTCAAGCATGTTTCATTCTGACTGTCGTCGCTCTGGCCGCGCCGGCGCAGGCGTCTCCATCGATGCAGACGGGCAGGATCACATCTCAGCCGATCGGACATTACGAGTTTTGTCAGAGGCATTCCGCAGAATGCCAGCCAGTCAAGTCAATGCCACCGCTTAATCTGACGCCTGATCTCTGGGCGACTATCGTGTCGGTCAACAATGCCGTCAATGTTGAGATCGATCAGAGAAGCGATATGGAAGTCTGGGGTTACGAGGACTATTGGGAATATCCCGATAACGGCGCGGGAGATTGCGAAGACCTGGCGCTGGAGAAGCGTAGGCGCCTGATGCAGGCTGGTCTCGATGTTTCGGACCTGTTGATAACGGTAGTGCGGGATGAACGCGGGGCGGGCCATGCCATCCTGACAGTGAGAACGGACCGGGGGGACTTTATCCTCGACAATATGCAGGCCAAGGTTCTGCGCTGGGATGAAACGCCCTACACCTACTTGAAACGTCAATCCACGGACCATGCCGGTCGCTGGGTGGATATTGATGGACCTGCTGCTCCGGCGATTGCAGCACGCGAGGTTGGCGAGGCGACAGCCACCTCAACCTCTGCAGCTGCCCGCCGTAGCTTGTTTGACATCTTCAAATCGCGTTGATGCGACGAGAGCGGACCGTTTGACGCGACCCGCAACGCATACGTCCCGGGATCACGGCCTACCGCTTTGCGAGGCCAACACCTGTTTCCTCATCGAAGAGGTGCATGTCGGCCGGGTTGATGTCGAGGCCGATCATCTCACCGGCCTTGACCGCGCTGCGTCCCTGCACCGCGATAACCAGTTCGGTGGTGTTGCCAAGGGTGAGGAAGGTGGCCGAGCCGGTTGTTTCGACGGCAGACACAGGCTGCGTCAACGCCGCGTCCTGCGCTCCCGTCGGCCGGATATGCTCAGGTCGAATGCCAACGATGACCCGCTTGCCCGGCGGCAGGGAAACCGGAGCCCCGATCGACTGCTGCGGTTCGCCTTCACCGAACTGCAGCAGAAGCGAAGTGCCATCCGGGCTGACAACGGCCGGAATGAAATTCATTGCCGGCGAGCCGATGAAACCTGCAACGAAACGATTGACGGGGCGGTCGTAGAGTTCAAGCGGCGTGCCCTGCTGTTCGATCACGCCATCGCGCATCACGACGACATGGTCGGCCATCGTCATCGCCTCAATCTGATCGTGGGTGACATAAACGGAGGTGGCGTGCAGGCGATCATGCAGCGCGCGGATTTCCTTGCGCATGTGGACGCGTAGGGCTGCATCAAGGTTGGAGAGCGGCTCGTCGAAAAGGAAGGCCTGCGGATTGCGGATGATCGCCCGGCTCATGGCCACGCGCTGGCGTTGGCCGCCGGAGAGTTCGCGCGGATAGCGCTTCATCAGTTTTGAAAGTCCGGTCGTGGCGGCTACTTCCTCTGCGGCCTTGCGGGCCTCCGCCTTGGCAACGCCGCGCATGCGCAGCGAATAGGTGAGGTTTTCCTCCACCGTCATATGCGGGTAAAGCGCATAAGACTGGAACACCATGGCCACGTCGCGCTTGCGCGGCGGCACACCGTTCATGAGCGTGCCGGCAATACGCATATCGCCTGCCGAAATGGTTTCCAGCCCCGCCAGCGAACGCAGAAGCGTGGACTTGCCGCAGCCGGAGGGACCGACAAGTGCGACGAAGGTGCCTTTCTTGATGGAAAGGTCAATGTTTTTCAGGGCGTGGAAGGCGCCGTAATATTTGTTGACGCCGGATAGTTCGATCTGAAGGGTCATTTGAGCGCTCCTGATGTCAGGCCGGACACAATGCGGCGCTGCAAGAGAATGAAGAGGGCGAGAATGGGCGTTACATACATGGTCGCATAGGCCATGATGTTGTTCCATTCGCTGGTATTGGGGCCCATGAAGGAATTGAGGCCGACGCTGGCTGGCTGCAGTTCCGCCGCCTGGATCATCGATTTCGAATAAACGAACTCGCCGAAAGCCTGCATGAAGATGAGAATGGCACTGACGAGGATGCCATTTCTGGCAAGCGGCAGCACGATGTTAAAAAACGCGCCGACGCGGGAGTTGCCATCCACAAGTGCGGCCTCTTCCAGCTCCTGCGGAACGGCCATGAAGGTGGCGCGGACAAGCACGACGAAGAAGGGCATGCTTTTGGCGGCGATGGCGAGGATGACCGACAGGCGCGGATAATCCAGGAGCCCGAATTGCGAGAAACCGACGAAGATCGGCGTGATCATCAGCGACGCCGGCAGCACCTGCAGCATGAGGATGAGGAACAGGCCGATATCCACCCAGACATTGCGGTACCGAGCCAGAACATAGGCGCAACCGACACCGAGAATGGTGATCAGCAGCACCGCACTGGAGGCGATCAGCACCGAATTCCACAGGTAACGCCCCATGTTGCGGCTTTCCCACACATAGACATAGGTCTGCCATTGCGGATCACCGGGCCAGAAGGAAGGCGGGTTGGCAAACATTTCAGAGCCGCTTTTAAGCGACGTCAGATACATCCAGTAAAGCGGGAAGAGGTAGATGATGGCAAGCACAATGGCGATAACCAGCATCAGGCGGTTGCGGTTGGTGATGCTCATCCGCGCACCTCATGCCGTGTAGAGCGCACGTAAACGACGGAGGCCAGCATGACGAATACGATCATGATGACCGATATCGTCGCGCCTTTGCCGAAATCATATTGCCGGAATGAGAGGTCCCAGGCCCAATATTGCGCCACGTTGGAACTGTTATTCGGCCCGCCATCGGTAATGGCGGCAAAAAGATCGAATTGCTGCAGCGTGAAGATCAGACCGAGCGAGACGATCGCGCCGATGGTGGAGCGCATCATCGGCAGGGTGATGGTGTAAAAGCGCTGCCAGGCATTGGCGCCGTCCAGCTCCGCAGCCTCGTAGAGATCGCCGGGAATGGAAGCGAGGCCGACCGAGAGCAGGATCATGTTAAAGGAGGTGCCGAGCCAAATATTGGCGATGACGACCGCCCAGAGCGAAAAATTCGCATCCGAACGCCAGAAGATATTGCCTGATATCAGACCGCTTTCGCGCAGGAAGAAATTTAGCACACCGAAATCGCCTGAGAGGATCCAGTTCCAGATGGCCCCGACGACAAGGCCGGGCATGACCCACGAGACGAGGAATAGGCCGCGCAACCAGGTTGCGCCGGGAAAGTTCACCCAGAAAAACAGTGCGAGGCCAAAGCCGATTGCGAACTGCCCGGCGATCGAGGCCACGACGAAGGTGACGGTATTCATCAGGATCGGCAGGGTTTCTGGCTGCTTGAACAGGTCGACATAGTTCTTGAAGCCGACGAATGGGCGCACGAAGGTGCCCAGGCTGAACATGTCGACTTCCTGAAAGCTCATGACGATGTTGTAGATGAGCGGCAGCCCGGCCATGACGAACAGGAAGCCCAAAGGAAATGCGACAAGGACGATGTCGAAACCGCGACCGTCACTGACGCTGGAAAACAGTTTTTTCATGAAACATCCTCACACGCTCCAGTCGGGGCCGCCGCCGCTTGTCGCGACAGACAGCCCCACCGGGAGGAACCCTTGGGTGGGGGCAGGATGAACCTGCCGCCCGCCCCGATAGATCAGCCTTCGATCAGCTTTATCTTTTCAGCGGCCTGATCAAGGGCCGCCTTCGGCGTCATCTGACCCGAAAGCGCACCCTGAATGGCATCCTGGATGGCCTTGGAAATCTTTGGCCATTCTGGCGAAGGGCCACGCGGCTGGGCGTATTTCAGCTGCTCGACGAAGGTTTTCAATGCTTCGTCCTTCAGCGCATTGCCGGTCGGCGGAACCGGAATATCGGAACGCGCCGGCAATTGGCCGAAATTCTTGAACATGTCCTTGTCCTTGGAGGCGAAGAATTCGATTGCCTTGAAAGCCTCTTCCGGATGCTTCGTCTTCGAGAAGATCGCCCAGTTATAGTCGCCCATGGCCGAAGAGCGTGGTGCGTCAGGCGTTGGCACAGGCAGCAGCGCCACGCCCCAATCGAACTTGGCGTCCTTGAGCATGCGGTCGATTTCCCACGGACCTGATATCGCCATGGCAGCGTTGCCGGCATTGAACGTGGCGGTGGAGTCCCACTGGCTGCGCGTGAGCGTATCAGGCGATGCCAGCTTTTCATCCAGCATCAGTTTCCACGTCTCAAGCGCCTTTACCGCGCCGTCCGTATTGATGTTCTTATATGTCGCTCCCGCCATCTGAGCCCAGGGTAGGAACTGGAAGGTGCCTTCCTCGTTCGCCTTGGCGCTGAAGCTGATGCCGTAGACATTCTTGGCGGGGTTGGTGAGCTTGCGGGCAGTGTCCACCAGTTCGTCCCAGGTCTGCGGCGGTTTTGCCGCATCGAGACCGGCGGCCTTGAACAGATCCTTGTTGTAATAAAGCGCGATCGTATTCGTGGCTTTCGGAACCCCGTAATATTTGCCGTCCCACGTCACGGATTTCAGCGGACCCGGAAAGTAGTTCTCCGTCTTGATGACATCCGATTCGGCGATCATGTCCGTTACGTCGAGAAACGCGCCTCGTGACGCGAACATGGCGTGGTTGGGGTTGTCTATGGCGATGATGTCAGGCGCATTCCCGGTAGAATAGGCGCGCATGGATTCGCTGACCACATCATCGAACTGCAGTTGCCGGTATTCGATCTTGATCCCGTTATTGAGCGCGTTGAATTCCTTTATAAGGTTCGGTGCGGGCTGGATATCGCGATCCAGCGACCACAGCGTCAACGTCACATCTTCCGCCTGTGCTGCAATGGCGCCAGCCGATACGCCCGCGAGCAAGAAAGCGCCGGCCATAATGCATTTCGCGATACCCATAATCTCCTCCTTTTGGTTATCGTCTTTGCAATCTCTGGAAACCTTCTCCCAAAAGGTTTCGGTTATGTCGGGTCGACGACGAAATCGCCGCCGCGGCATTTTTTCAGATAGTTCAGGCCGTGAACCTGCCCCGTCATCTCAAGCGCATCGCGATAGACGGGGTCATGCCAGCCTTCGATGTCGATCGAGCCAGACCAGCCGGCAAGGCGCAGTTCGGAAATAATGTCCGTCCAGTTGCTGTCGCCGAAGCCGGGCGTGCGCATGAAGACGAACTTCTCCTTGCCGAAAATGCCATGCTCGCGGATGACGTCCCAACGGATGGTCGCATCCTTGCCGTGGACGTGGAAAATCTTGTCCGCCCATTTGCGGATCTGCGGCAGCGGATCGATGAGGTAGACCATCTGGTGGCAGGGTTCCCACTCGATGCCGATATTCTCGTCGGGGGTTTCGTTGAACATCATCTCCCACGCATCTGGGTTATGGGCGATGTTCCAGTCTCCGGTCTGCCAGTTACCGTCCATGGCGCAGTTTTCGAAGGCAATCTTTATGCCCTTGTCGGCGGCGCGCTTGGCAAGCTCGCTCCAGATCTCCTTGTATCGAGGCAGGCTTTCCGGCAGCGGTTTGCCGCGCAAGCGGCCGGTGAAACCCGCAACGCAGGTGGCGCCGAAATGATGGGCGTTGTCGATGCAGTCTTTCCAGCCCTGCAATGTCTCAAGGTCGATATCGGTCTCTTCCAGCGGATTGCCGAACATGCCGAGCGTACCGATGGTGATGTCGCGCTCGCCGATGGCGTCAAGGCAGCGCTTGCCGAGCTCGGCAAGATCCTGACCATTGGTCGTTTGCCAGAAGAACGGCTCGAAGCTTTCGAAGCCGAGATCGGCGATCTGGCCGATGCGTTCGGCCGCCTGGCCTTTGCTGGCGCTGACCATGGTACCGATGCGGATGGATGTTGCCGGATTGCTCACGCTTTCAGTCCTTATGCTGCAATTAACACAGGCTGGCCGAGGCGAGCGCTTTCGATCGCGCCCATTACCATGGCAAGGCTGTTGATGTTGTCGAAGGAGGCCGTTTCCGGCATCTCACCCGTGCGAATGGAGTCGAGGAATGAGAGAATGACGCTGGCATGGCCCCGCGTATCCTTCTCGGAAATGGCTTCGGAAACGTTTACGGTCTTGAATCCGCGCAGAAGCCCCTGTTCGTCACCGGCCACCGAGGCGGAGAAATTGTCTTCCCCGTCCCAGACGATCATGCCCTTAGAACCGATCAGCCGCCAGCGGGCTTCCCAGCTGGTCCGCTCGCCTTCGGCGCACCAGGAACCGCGATAGGTGAAGACGACGTCATTCGAGAACTCGAAAATGGCGTTGGCGCTCGCGCCATGGGCATACCAGGAGCCAGCAGGGTTCTTCTCCACGCAAAAGACGGAGATGGGCTTCTCATTGGCGACGAAACGGGCCGCATCAAAGGTGTGGATCGCCATGTCGAGAAGCAGGACGTTCTTCATTTCTTCACGGAAGCCGCCGAAATGGGGCCCGAGGAAGAAATCACAATGGATGGCTGTCAGATCACCGATGATCCCGTCTTCCAGTGCGCGGCGCAGCCGCCGGATACCGGCTACGAATCGCCGGTTTTGCACCACAGCATGAATTTTGCCGGCTTTTTTCGCCAGTTCCACCAGCGTCGCAGCTTCTTCCATCGAGGCGGCAAGCGGCTTTTCGCTCAGCACATGGCACCCGGCCGCGAGACCGGCTTCAACCACGGCGAAGCGCGCCTGGGGGATGACGATATCGAAAAGGATGTCGGCTTTCGTTTCAGCAATAACGGCGCGAAGATCGGTGCCGATGACCGCATCGGTAAGAGCGAATTCTTCGGCAAGCGCGCGGGCCGTGTTCTCGTTCAGATCCACCAGACCGACGATCTTGATCGCGCCGGCAATGTCTGGCGTCGATTGAATGGCGCGCAACCAGCCTTTGGCCATGGCTCCGCACCCGCATAAAACGGCATTAAAATTCATCTCATCTCCCCGGGCTCTTTTGCAAACTCCTATTTGCGCAGAGCGTCGTAAACGTTTACGAGACTATGACGATGATGTTAGATATGTCAAGACCGTTGAGGGGCGCGTTGTTTGCGCGCCGGGCCAGGGAGGGGAGTGCATGAAAGGAATTCGCCAGCTTGCCGATTATCTGGAGATATCGATAGGCACCGTTTCCCGCGCTCTGAACGGCAAGCCGGATGTGAACGAAGAGACGCGACGGCGTGTTCTGGAAGCGGCCGAAAAGCTGGGTTATGTCGCAAACCAGTCCGGCCGCAGCCTACGGCAGGGAACCACCAATGTCATCGGCCTGATGACCGGCAGCGACGCGCAGACGGTTGAAAACTCCGACAACTTCTTCCTGGGCGTGACGGATGGTCTGCAAAGCGTGTTTTCAGCACATAATCTCGATCTCATCGTTCTGCCTTGCCCAGGTGAAGAGGACCCGGATGAATATCTGAAGCGCATGGTGGCGCGGCGCATGGTGGATGCGATGATCATTTCCGCCACCCGGCGTACCGACAAACGCGTGGATTTCCTGAAGCAGAACCGGCTGCCTTTCGTGTCGCTCGGCCGCACGGCCTCCAGCGACAATCACGCCTGGATCGATCTCGATTTCGAGGGGGTAGCAAAAAGTGCCGTCGATCGGCTTGCCGCAGCGGGGCATCGTTCGATCGCGGTTGCCGCACCGGACAGCGATATCAATCTCGGTTACGTTTTCCTCGAAGGATACAGGCGGGCGCTCGAAGACAACGGCATTGCCTATGACTCCTCTCTGGTCATCCGGGCGAAATCCAGCGAGCAAGGCGGTTATCACGCCGCCAGCGAATGGCTGCAGATGCGGCCCCGGCCAACCGCGATCGTGCTGATCTACGAGCTGATGGCGGTCGGTCTTTATCGCCGCCTTGCGGAAGCTGGTCTGAAACCGGGGCGGGATCTTGCCGTCGTCGGTTTCCGCGACGGGCCGCGCGGCCAGTTTCTGGAACCGCGCCTCACCAGTTTTCGCATGTCCCTGCACGATCTCGGTGTGACTGTGGCACAGACATTGTTATCGACCATGCCGGCTTACGCGCCCTTCTATCCAGATCAGCCCAGACATTGCATTTGGCCGATGCTGCTCGTCCCGGGAGAGAGCGATCAGGCTCCGGGCTCGTAGAGCTGCTGCAAGCAGAAATGTCATGGGTAAGGCGGACTGTGCAATGGCGGGAGGATGAGCAGGCCCGACGGCTCACCCAGACTTGCCGTGCTTTAGCATTTCCAAGCGGCCTATTCATCGCACATGAGGAACACCGCGCACCTTGGAGATGCACGGTGTTCTGATGTGTTGCGACGAGAACAGTGAAGGAGGCTGAGCCTTCATCCTGTGCCGATCAGCCGATTTTCACGTTGTCATCGCGCTTGATGGCGATGATGGTAGAGCGTGGCAGCTTTCCCTCGCCGTCGGGGAAGGGCGCGTCGGGATGCTGGATGCCAACGAAGTGAGTGCGTTTGTCCGCCGACCAGGTCTGGCCGGTAACTTCGGAACCCTTCGGTGCAGTCAGGAAGCGCTCGATACGACCGGTTGCCGGGTCGCCTGCCAGCATCTGGTTGTTGCCCTGGCCGGCGAAATTGCCTTCGTTGGTGTCCTCGCCATCGGTCTGGATCCAGAGCAGGCCGGTGCTATCGAACATCATACCGTCAGGCGAATTGAACATGTTGCCTTCGTTGATGTTCGAGGACCCTGCATAGGCATCCTTGTGAACGGAAGGGTTGCCGGCCATGCAGAACAGGTCCCACTTGAACTTTGCGTCCGCGTGGTCGTCATTTTCGGGGTACCAGCGCACGATCTGGCCGTATTCGTTCTTTTCGCGCGGGTTGGCGGCATTGATTGCCATGGCGTCGCCGCCCGCATTGCTGCGCAGCTTGCCGTCCTTCATTTCACCGCGACGGCTGTTGTTGGTCAGCGCGCAATAGGCTTCGATGGCGACCGGGTTGATGGCAACCCATTCCGGGCGGTCCATTGTCGTCGCACCGACCTTGGAAGCGGCCTGACGGGTGAAGACGCAGATTTCGTCGATCTTCATGCCTGTCGTTTCCGGCGTCAGGGCGAGCCATTCGCCGGCCCCGTCATCGGAGAACTTGGCGACGAAGAGAGTGCCTTCGTCGAGCAGCTTAGAGGTGTCGCCGCCGGGCACGTAAATGCCGTTGGAGACGAATTTATAGAGAAATTCACCGCGTTCATCATCGCCCATGTAAACGACCACACGGCCGTCACGGGCAATCACCACGGCGGCGTTTTCATGCTTGATGCGGCCAAGCGCAGTGCGCTTGATGGGGGTGGATTTGGCGTCCGAAGGATCGATCTCGACCACGTAACCGGCGCGGCGCGGTTCGTTGGGGTTCTTGGCGACGTCGAAGCGCTCGTCGAACTTCTCATAGGCGTAGCGCGTCTCGGCGACGATGCCGTAACGCTTGTAATCGTCAGGCAATTTGAAGGCGGCGTCGGTGGTGCCGAAATAGCCGTTGAAGTTTTCTTCGCAGGTGAGATAGGTGCCCCAGGGCGTGCGGCCGGCGCCGCAATTGTTGAAGGTCCCGAGACAGTCGACACCATCAGGGTCGGCGGCGGTCTTGACGAGGTCGGAGCCTGCGGCCGGGCCGGAAAGCTTCATCGGCGTATTGTGGTGGATGCGGCGATTGAAGGGGCTGTCGAGAACGATCTTCCAGCCATCCTTGTCTTCCGCCACTTCCATGACGGTGACACCCTGCATGTTCTGCAGGATCTTCACGTCGTCAGCCGTCTTCGGATTGCCCTTGTCAGTGTGCGGCAGGTTGGTTTCCGGGTTCACATATTCATGATTGACGGCAATCAGCTGATGGTTGCCGACGACAAAAAGCTCCATGCCATCGGTGTTTTCACCGAAGACCTTGTCCGAGTTTTCAACGTTGACGCCCTTGGCGGGGTCGAGATCCGGAATGTTGGAGAAAAGCGGCTGACCCCATTTCGCCAGCGGCTTCCAGTTATAGCCTTCCGGAACATGGATGGTGTGGTCGGTGGCGGCGGAAACCGGCTTGAAGGGGAAACGGCCGACGGCGGCTTCTTGCGCCTCAGCCGAGGTGCTGCTCATCAGATTGCCGAGCGTGCCCATGGCGGCTGCGGCCGAACCGAAGGCGAGTACGCCGCCGAGAAAACCGCGGCGGGAAAGTGCGGTCTCAACGACTCGGTCGAAGTCGGTTTCGGCCGGCGGGGGGTTCTGAAGTTCGTCCCACTCGTCCCAGGACAGTTTACTTGTATCGATGTTGGTCATATCCGTGTCTCCACCGTTCAATCTGGAATCGTTCCAGATAGGTGCGTATCGGTCGATTGTTTCACTCGGATGACGGGAATGGAGCTTTTTAATATGGAGTCTACGGGCGACGAGAACGCCAGTTTGCCCGCATTGCGCGAAGTCGGCCGGAACTGGAGCGCAAGTGAAGGCCTGAGGGCCGGTGTGAACCGCCACTCCTTCGGGTTGCGCTTAGAGATTATCGGAGGCGGGGAGAGGTGCCGATAGCGCGAATTACCTGATTTGGTATGTCACTGTGCCGCTCGGGCTGGCGTGCCCGGGCGGTTTCGCGTTTCAGCAAAAGATATGTTCGCGATGGATCTCAGAAAAACGCCTGAATTCCCGTCTGCGCCCGGCCGAGGATAAGCGCGTGGACGTCATGCGTTCCCTCATAGGTGTTGACCGTTTCGAGGTTCTGGGCGTGACGCATGACGTGATATTCGATCTGGATGCCGTTGCCGCCATGCATGTCGCGGGCTTGGCGGGCAATGTCCAGCGCCTTGCCGCAATTGTTGCGCTTGACGATGGAAATCATCTCCGGCGCCATCTTGTGCTCGTCCATCAGCCGGCCAACGCGCAGCGATGCCTGAAGGCCAAGCGCGATTTCCGTCTGCATGTCGGCGAGCTTCTTCTGGTAAAGCTGGGTACCGGCGAGCGGCTTGCCGAACTGCTTGCGGTCCAAACCATATTGGCGGGCGCGGATCCAGCAATCTTCCGCAGCGCCCATCACGCCCCAGGAAATGCCGTAGCGGGCGCGGTTGAGGCAGCCGAACGGGCCCTTCAGGCCGGAGACGTCGGGCAGCAGTGCGTCTTCGCCGACTTCCACGCCATCCATGACGATCTCGCCCGTTATAGAGGCGCGCAGCGAAAGCTTGCCGCCGATCTTGGGAGCGGAAAGGCCCTTCATGCCCTTTTCCAGCACGAAGCCGCGGATCTCGTTGCCATGCGCTTCGGATTTGGCCCAGACCACGAAGACATCGGCGATCGGGGCGTTGGAAATCCACATCTTCGAACCGCGCAGGCGATAACCGCCCTCGATCTTCTCGGCGCGGGTCTTCATGCCGCCGGGATCGGAACCGGCATCCGGCTCGGTGAGGCCGAAGCAGCCGATCAGTTCGCCGGAAACGAGGCCCGGCAGGTATTTCTTCTTCTGTTCGTCCGAGCCGTAAGCGAAGATCGGGTGAATGACGAGCGAGGACTGCACGCTCATCATTGAGCGGTAACCGCTGTCGATCCGCTCCACCTCGCGGGCGACGAGACCATAGGCCACATAGCTTGCATTGGCCGCGCCATATTCCTCCGGCAGGGTAACGCCAAGCAGGCCGGTGCGGCCCATCAGGCGGAAGAGTTCCGGTTCGGTGGTTTCAGAAAGATAGGCTTCCGAGATGCGCGGCAGCAATTCGGATTTGCCGAAGGCCTCGGCGCTGTCGCGGATCATCCGCTCATCATCGGTCAGTTGGTCTTCCAGCAGAAAAGGGTCCTGCCAATTGAATGCTGCGCGTTCGCTCACGTGATGTCTCCGGATTTGCTGGCCGGATTATTCTTATTCGACCCCCTGCACACAAGCCATGTTTACTCATTTTTGCATTACCTATAGTAATAGCTCATGACATCACTCAGCCGTAAACTCCTGCCATCCACCAGCGCGCTCGCCGCTTTCGATTCCGTGGCGCGGCTGGGCAGTTTCTCCGCCGCCGCCGATGAGCTGGCGCTGACGCAGGGGGCGATCAGCCGGCAGGTTATGTCACTCGAAGAACAGCTTGGTGTGCGCCTGTTCGAGCGCGGTGCCCGAGGCGTCGCGCTGACCGCCGAAGGACGGGTCTACGCAAAATCGATCGCGGCGGCGCTTGGCGAGATACGCTCAGCTTCACTTCAGATCATGACCAAAACGCATGGCAATACGCTAAACCTCGCCATGCTGCCAACCTTCGGCACCCGCTGGCTCTTGCCGCGCATCCCGGACTTCGTGGCGAACCATCCGGAAATCACCATCAATTTCGCCACTCGCATCGGCCAGTTCGACTTTGAGCGCGAGCAGCTGGACATGGCAATCCATATCGGTCAGGCCGACTGGCCGGGAGCGGAGAGCACCTTTCTCATGCATGAAATGGTGGCCCCGGTGTGCAGCCCGCAATTCCTCAGCTCCCACCCGGTGGAAAGGGGCGAGGATATAGCTGCCCTGCCGTTGCTGCACATGGCCTCGCGGCCGGGGGCCTGGGGACACTGGTTCGAGAGCCTCGGCCTGTCACTCGCTCTGCCGCAGGGCATGCGGTTTGAGCAGTTCTCAAGCGTCGCGCAGGCCTGCATCGCCGGTCTTGGCGTGGCGCTCATGCCGCTGTTCCTGATCGATAACGAGCTGAAATCCAAACAGCTGGTCAAAGCCTTCGACCATCAGGCAAAAAGCCCCAGTTCTTACTATGCGGTGGCGCCGCTTTCGCGCGCCAATCACGTTCCGGTCGTTCTGTTTCGGGATTGGCTGGTGCGTCAGGTAGAGGCTTATCGCGCCGCCAACACGCCGACCCTGTAAAAATAATCGCTCTTTTTTCGGGCATTTAACCTTTGTGCCCAGCTTTTCGCCTTATTTTGACGGGGCAGGACTCGACAGCGGGGCACGCCTCGCTTATCCTGATTAAACGTTTAATCTACTCTCCGGACCATTCATGGCATTGTCACGGCCTGCCACCAATCTGAGCGCGATAGCAGCGGCACTCGGCGTGTCGGTGGCAACCGTTTCCAATGCGCTTTCCGGCAAGGGCCGTGTTTCACCGGAGCTGGTGGAGCGTATCCGCAGGACGGCAAGCGAACTGGGTTACGTGCCGAGTTCTGCGGGCAGGGCGCTACGCACCGGTAAATCGGGCGTTCTGGGGCTGGTACTGCCCGATATCGCCAACCCTCTTTTCCCCCAGATCGCCCAGGCCATCGAAAAGGCGGCGGTCAATGCCGGTTACGGCGTGCTGATTGCCGATGCGCGCGGCGAAATCGCCATGCAGACGGATGCCATCAACCGTCTGATCGAGCGCGGGGTGGATGGTATGGTCATCGTTCCCCGCCGCGGCACGCGTATCGCCAACGTCGATTGTCCGGTTGCGGTCATCGACAGTCCATCAACGCCCGGAAACACCGTCGCCGCCGACCATTGGGATGGCGGGCGGCAGGTGGGCGATTATCTGGCGAGCCTTGGGCACCGCAAGGTGGTGCTTGTCGGCAAGAACCGCGACTCCAACGTGCAGAACGACCGTCTCGGCGGCATTCGTGATGGTCTCGGCAAGGCCTGTGTGACCCGGACGCTCTGGATCGACAGCCTCGAAGAGGTTGATGGTGCCGGCTGCCGGCTGGGACTTGCCGATCTGGTTGCGGAAGGCTTCACCGCCTTTGCCGCCATCTCCGACCTGCATGCGTTGCGGGTGCTAACCGAATTGCAGCGCGAGGGTATCGAGGTGCCGGAGAAGGCAAGCGTCACCGGATTTGACGATCTCATCTTTTCCGCCGTCGTCACCCCGCCGCTCACGACCATGCGCATGGATATGGGCCGCATCGCCGATCTGGCGGTTGGAGCGTTGCTGCGCGCCATCGACAGCGCGGGCGAAAACGGCATCGCGGGCGAAGTGACCGCAGACATCTCGAAAGTACCGATGGCGCTGATCATGCGCGGCTCCACCGGCAAGACAAAGCATGATGCGATTGAAGCCAAAAAAACGACAGCAGGAGAACTCACACCATGAAAAAGTTCATTTTTGCATCGGGCACCGCCCTGATGCTGACGATGGGAGCGGCGCAGGCGCAGGACAAGACTCTGACGATTTCCGTCTATGCCTTCGCGCAGGATGAATTCAAGGAGCTGGTCTATACGCCGTTCGAAAAGCAATGCGGCTGCAAGCTGGTCGTCGAGACCGGCAACAGCGTCGAGCGTCTGGCCAAGATGGAAGCCAACAAGGCCAATCCGGTTGTCGATCTCGCTATCGTTTCCATGGCCGATGCATTGTCGGCCACCCGCAAGGACCTGATCCAGAAGATAGATGCTTCCAAGGTTCCGAATATTGGAAAGCTCTATGACATCGCCAAGGATCCGAATGGCGACGGCATGAGCGTCGGCGTCAATTTCTACGCCACCTCAATCGTTTACCGGACCGACAAGATGAAGATCGACAGCTGGGCCGATCTTTTGAAGGACGGCATTGTTGACCACGTCGCCTTCCCGAACGTTACCACCAATCAGGGCCCGCCGGCGCTTTACATGCTGGGCAAGGCCATCGGCAAGGATACGCCTGATCTTGCCGGCGCCATCGAGGCCGTGGGTGAGAAGAAGGACGAGATCGTCACTTTCTACGTCAAGTCCTCGCAGCTGGTGCAGCTCATGCAGCAGGAAGAAATCTGGGCAGCCCCGATCGGCCGCTTCTCCTGGGCGCCGTTCACCAAGCTCGACCTGCCGCTCGCCTGGGCGACGCCCAAGGAAGGCCAGACCGGCGGCATGAACGTGCTCGTCGTACCGAAGGGTACGAAGAACGAAGATCTCGCGCTGCAGTTCATGGATTTCTGGCTTTCGACCGACGTTCAGAAGGCTCTCGCCGAAAAGCTGGTGGACAGCCCGACCAACAGGGAAGTCAAGGTTTCCGACGAGGTGGCAAACAACATCACCTATGGCGACGAGACCGCGAAGAGTCTGCAGCTCATTCCTTCCGACGTGACGCTCGATAACCGCGACAAGTGGTTGTCGGAGTGGAACGCCAAGGTCGGCCAGTAAGTCGTTTTACCGTTTGGAATGGGGCATCGTCCGGAAGGGCGGCTCCATTCCCGGAAAAGCGGTTCGGTCGTCCCCTGACCGCTTTTCCGCCTCTTTTGATCGTAGGCCGGTCCGTCCGGCTGCCGTAACAACCGGCCTCATGGCCGTTCAGGAAATAACCCATGTTTCAAAACCGGGCCGAAGCGCTGGCGCTTGCCTTGCCCGCTGCGATTTTCGCGGCGGCGGTCTTTCTCGTGCCGGTCTTCATGCTTCTGTCGGAGGGCTTTCGCACCGCTGACGGCTGGACGTTATCGGCCTATGCCGCTTTCTTTTCCGATCCGCTGAACCAGACGGTTTTCCTGCGTACGCTGAAGCTCGGCGCGCTCGTCACTGTCGCTTCGGCGGTGGTGGGCTATGCGGCGGCTTTCGCCATCGTCAACCTGTCGCCGGGCACGAAGGGCCATGTCGTTAATCTCGTCGTGCTGCCGCTGATGATCTCGCCGGTTGCGAGAACCTATGCCTGGATCGTCATTCTCGGCAGAACCGGCATCGTTAACCAGGCGCTGCAGGCGGTGGGCCTGAGTGACGGGCCGATCCGCATCCTCTTTTCCGAAACGGCCGTCTTCGTCGGCCTTCTGCAGCTCTTCCTGCCATTGATGATCATCTCGCTCATCAGCGCCTTGGAAAACATGCCGAAGGATACGATCGCGGCCGCCCGCGTGCTCGGCGCAAACTGGTTTCAGGTGTTCTGGAAGGTCATTTTGCCGCTCACCAAGGAAGGATTGGTTGTTGGCGGTACGCTGGTCTTTACCGGTTCGCTGACTGCCTATATCACGCCTGCCATTCTCGGCGGTTCGAAGGTGTTGATGCTGGAAACCCTGCTTTACCAGCAGGTCACGGTTTCCAACAATTTCGTCGCCGCCAGCGTCATCGCCTTCATCCTGATCGTCATGAGCTTTGCCGCCAATATCCTGCTGAAGCGCATCGCCACCGCGAGGAACAAGAAATGACCCGGCAGCTCTTCATTCCGCTCACGCTTCTGCTTGTCGTCGGTTTCCTGATCGGGCCGTTCCTCATCATCGTCGCGGCCTCGTTTTCGGCCGGCGATACGCTCGCCTTTCCGCCGCAGGGCTTTTCACTGAAGTGGATCGCAAAGGTCTTCACGGTGGAAAGTTTTCGCGAGAGCTTCGCAATGTCGATGTTCCTTGCCATCGGCGGCACGTTTACGGCGCTCATCCTCGGCATTCCCGCTTCCTACGCCATGTCGCGCTACAAGCTGCCCTTCGCAGAAACCGTGCGCACCATCGTTTCCGCGCCGATAATCGTGCCCGGCATCATCGTGGGTCTCGCGCTGCTGCGTTATTTCGTCGTGCCTTTCGGCATCGGCATCACGCTTGCTTTGTTTCTCGCCCACACCGCGCTCATCCTGCCCTATGCGGTGCGGGTGGTTTCTGCCAGCCTCAACAATCTGCGCTCCGATATCGAGGAGGCGGCGGTGCTGCTCGGCTCGTCGCGGCTTGGCGCATTTTTCCGCGTGGTGCTGCCGAATATCCGCGGCGGCATCCTGTCGGCTTTCATTCTCGGTTTCGTGACGAGTTTCAATCAGGTACCGGTATCGCTGTTCCTGTCCGGTCCCGGTGTGCGCACGCTGCCCATCGATATGTTAGGCTACATGGAAATCGTCTTCGATCCTTCCGTGGCTGCCCTTTCTTCGCTGCTCGCCTTCCTTTCCATCGGCATCGTCTTCATGGCCGAACGTTTCCTGGGGTTCTCCCGTTATGTCTGACGCAAACTATCTTTCGCTCCAAAAAATCTCGCTCGCCTATGGCGGCAATGTCGCCGTCAAGGATCTCGATCTCGATATCCGCAAGGGCGAATTGCTTGCGCTTCTCGGACCATCAGGCTGCGGCAAGACCACGACGATGCGCGCCATTGCCGGGCTGATGCCGGTGGCGGGCGGCCGTATCGATCTCGATGGCGCCGATATTACCCGCGTCGCCGCCAACAGGCGCGCCGTTGGGCTGGTGTTCCAGTCCTATGCGCTCTTCCCGCATCTGACGGTCTATGAAAACGTCGCCTTCGGCCTGAAACTCAAGGGCATGAGCGGCAAGGCGCTGGAGGACAAAGTCGCCTCCGGCCTGAAATCGGTCGGCCTTTCCAATTTCGCCTCGCGCAAGCCGGCGGAACTGTCAGGCGGCCAGCAGCAGCGTGTGGCGCTGGCGCGCTCCATGGTCATGGAGCCGAAAGTGTTGCTTCTCGATGAGCCGCTCTCCAATCTCGATGCCCGCCTGCGCCTCGAAATGCGGACCGAGCTGCAGCGCGTGCAGAAGGAGACGGGTGTGACGATGATTTTCGTCACCCATGACCAGATCGAGGCGCTCGCGCTCGCCGACCGTATTGTCGTCATGAAGGGCGGCAAGATTGAGCAGATCGGCACGCCCGAAGAGATTTATAACGCGCCGGTTTCCGCTTTCGTGGCTGACTTTGTCGGCTTTGAAAACATCTTCGCGCTGGAAGGCGGCGCTTTGAAAACCGCCACAGGCACAACACAGCTTCCCGGACCAGTCCGTTCAGCATCTGGACTGGCTTGGCGGCCGCGCATGGTTACCCTCGGTTCAGGTCCTTTCCAGGGAACCGTGCGCGGTACATCCTTTGCCGGGAACAGCCGCGAATATCTGCTCGATACGCCGCTTGGCCCCATCAAGGCGGAAACCGATGCGGCGCTTGGCGCTCACGCCATTGGTGATACGCTCGCCTTCGACCTGCCGGTCGAGAAAGCGGCGGCCCTAAAGGTGTTCAACTGACCATGGGTGTATGGATCGATACTGATATGGGCTTCGACGATATCGCCGCGGTCATGGTGGTGCAATCGGCAGGCCTTGCCATTGATGGAATATCGCTTGTCTTCGGAAATGCGACGCTGGAGGCGGTCTGCCGCAACGCCGCCGGTGCCGCAGCAAGCTTCGGCTGGTCCATGCCGATCCATCAGGGCCGCGCCATGCCGGTGCTCGGCGCACTTGAAACCGCGCAGTCGATTCTCGGGGATAGCGGCATTCCGACCGTTGGGGAAAGTCTGCCGGATGCGCCGGCTCTGCCGAAAAGTGATGCCTTTGCCGCACTTTGCAATTGGCTGGAAGAAGAGGGCGAAAAGCGCATTCTCGCGCTCGGCCCGCTCACCAATATCGCCGCCCTGTGTCTCGCGCGACCCGATCTTGCCGCCAGAATTCCCGACCTGACCTGGATGGGTGGCGGGCTTACCAGCGGCAACCACACGGCCTCGGCCGAATTCAACGCCTTTGCCGATCCGGAAGCGCTGGCCATCGTGCTTTCCCACGGCCTGCCGCTGCGCATGGTCGATCTTGACGCTTGCCGCAAGGTCACGGCCTCGCCCGCCGATGTGCTGCCGATCCGCAATGCCGGAGGCAGGAATGCCGGCCTGATCGCCGATCTGCTTGATGGTTTCATCGGCATCGCCACCAGTCGTGGCAGACCCGCCATGGCGCTTTACGATCCAGTCGCCGCAGTCGGCTTCACCTCCGATCATCTTGGCTGGCAGCAGGCGCGCATCGATGTCGAACTTCATGCTTCGCTGACGCGGGGAAGGACCGTGGTCGAGGCACGTGCGGAGAAGGTGACAGGCTTTAACGCTCAGTTTGCCGTGACCGTTGATGCTGTAGCCGCGAAGGTGGCCATACTGGAGGCACTGCGCCGGGAGGCCGCCCGATGAGCGCGAAAGTCCGCCTGGCGGAACCCGCCGATCTCAACGATGAGGCCCTGCGCACCCGTGCGGTTGCTGCCGCGCGTGGCGATCAGCCTTTTGATGTTCTGATCACCGGCGGAACATTACTGGACGTGGTAACGGGCGAGCGTCGCCGCGCCGATATCGGCATTGTCGGCGCGCTGATCGCCAGCGTGCACGAACCGGCAAGCCGCAGGGATGCCGCGCAGTTGATCGACGCGGGCGGGGCCTACGTGTCGCCGGGGCTGATCGACACGCATATGCATGTCGAAAGCTCGATGATCACGCCGGCAGCCTATGCGGCAGCGGTTGTCGCCCGCGGCGTCACCACCATCGTCTGGGACCCGCATGAATTCGGCAACGTGCATGGTGTCGATGGCGTACGCTGGGCAGCGAAATCAATCCAAAACCTGCCGCTGCGCGCCATTCTGCTCGCCCCTTCCTGCGTGCCGTCGGCACCGGGGCTGGAGCGTGGCGGTGCGGATTTCGATGCCGCCACTCTCGCCGATCTCCTCTCCTGGCCGGAAATCGGCGGCGTCGCGGAAATCATGAACATGCGCGGCGTCATCGAACGCGATCCGCGCATGAGCGGCATCGTGCAGGCCGGACTTGCCTCTGGGAAACTGGTCTGCGGCCATGCACGCGGTCTTGGTGGCGCCGATCTCAATGCCTTCATGGCGGCGGGCGTCTCTTCCGATCATGAACTGGTCTCGGGCGAAGACCTCATGGCGAAGCTCAGGGCGGGAATGACGATCGAGCTGCGCGGCTCGCACGATCACCTGCTGCCGGAATTTGTGGAGGCACTGAATAAGCTCGGCCACCTGCCACAGACGGTGACACTCTGCACCGACGATGTCTTCCCCGACGACCTGCTCAAGGGCGGCGGGCTGGATGATGTGGTGCGCCGCCTTGTGCGTTACGGCCTGAAGCCCGAATGGGCGCTGCGCGCCGCAACACTGAATGCCGCCCAAAGGCTCGGCCGCTCCGATCTAGGCCTCATCGCCGCCGGTCGCCGCGCCGATATCGTCGTTCTTGAGGATTTGAGCGCTTTCGCGGCCCGCCATGTCCTGGCCGGGGGAAAGGCGGTTGCGGAATACGGGCGCATGCTCGTAGACACTCACGTCTGTGATACAACGGCGCTCGAAGGCTCGATGAAGCTGCCGTCGCGCTCGGCAGATGACTTCCGAGTTAAATCCGGAGGCGAAAAGGTCCTCCTCGCCACCATCGACCGCCCGCGGTTTACCCAATGGGGTGAGGTGGAGGCCGACGTGAAGGACGGTGTTGTCGTTCCACCTGAAGGCGTCGCGATGATCTCCGTCACCCACCGCCACGGTAAGGCCGAGCCAGTCACGAAAACCGGTTTCCTCACGGGCTGGGGACGCTGGAACGGCGCCTTCGCCACCACCGTCTCGCATGACAGCCACAACCTCACCGTTTTCGGTGGCAATGCAGAGGACATGGCGCTGGCGGCCAATGCAGTGATCGAGACCGGCGGCGGCATGGCCGTCGCCTCCAAGGGCAAGGTCACCGCAGTTCTCCCGTTGCCGCTCTCCGGCCTCGTGTCCGATGCGCCGCTCGAAGATGTGGCGCGGGACTTCGAGGAGGTACGCGACGCTGTCGGCCAAGTGGTGGAATGGCAGCCACCCTATCTCGTCTTCAAAGCCTGCTTCGGCGCCACGCTCGCCTGCAATATCGGCCCCCACCAGACGGATATGGGCATTGCTGATGTGCTGACGGGACAGGTGATGGAGAGCCCGGTGATCGAGGTTTTGGGATAATGACATCAGGACCGGCTGCCGCGGTGTCGCTGTCGTGGCAGCCGGAGCCTATCAGTTCACATTGTGAAGCTGCGTTTCGCCATTGTTGAGAAAGCAGGCTTTGGTGAAGAGGCGCAAATCCAGAAGGTTGGGGAGGCGGATATCGCGCATATCTGGAAGCCGTTTGACTTCAGGATCAAACGAGCGGTCAACCTGCGAGATGAATGCGAAAATGACGCCGGTCTTTTGTGCGAATTCCCCAAGGGCGGTTACCTGTTGCGACAGGTCCGGCTTGTGCCGTTGCTGGTCGAGTATTTGCAGGTAATCGATTACGGCGAAGGTGCCGGGTGTGGCCGGTGACAAATGGCGGATGATGTAATCCGCGCATATCTCGTCCGATGCCACGATCTCGGTTTCTCTCTGACCGGCCGCGTGTTTTTTGATACGCTTCCTTGCCTGTTTCTCCGACATTTCGAGCGTGAACAGAACAGACTGCCTCCCGTCGTCGGCTGCCGCGCGCAAAAGGTCAAACCCAAGCGCTGTCTTACCCTGGCCTGGCCGGCCCGCAAGCAGAAGCATGTCGCCATCCACGATGCGCGAGAACAGGTCTTCGGACAGGGAGCCCGCCGCAACGTGAGTGGAAAGGAGGCTCCACCGTGCAAATCCTTCCTCACGCGCAATCTGGTCCAGCGCTTCATGCAGGGGAATGGCATTGTTTCGGACCATAAGTTTGGCCCGTCGTTTCAACTGAAAAATCGGAGTAGAAAGTTTCATCACAAGACCTCTATTGCGGGTCTGAAACGCAATCCCTCCTTATGCGAATGCCCGAACAGATGGTTCAATGATGAGATTGCCCCGCATGTCGAATGCTTCCCCGAAAGGAGGGGGGAGGCTTGGGTCGAGCCTGTGCGCGGAATTTACCGCGCCGGATGATTCGCCACAAGCGTCCGAGATGTTGCCGTTCGAAAAACGGCGGGCAGCAGGATGGGTCTATTCCCCCGCCAGTTCCTGCTCCACCAATGTCGCCCAAAATGCCACGCCGGGCACGATGGCCGCGTCGTTGAAGTCGTAGGAGGTGTTGTGGTGCAGCGCGCCGTCCACCGCCGGGCCGTTGCCGAGCCAGACATAGCAGCCGGGAGCTTCGCCCGCGAAAAAGGCGAAATCGTCGCCGGCGGTCGAGGGCGGGAAGGTGGTGCGGGCCTTGTTGCCGAAGACGGTTTTGGCGGCGCGCAGAGCCCGCTTCGTCGCGTCCGCCTCGTTGATGACGGGAGGAATGCGGCGGATGAATTCATAACTTGCTTCGATGCCGAACATCGCCGCGGTGCCCTTGGCCAGCCGGCCGATTTCCGTCTCCAGCTGGTCGCGCACATTTGCCTCATAGGCGCGCGCCGTGCCGCCGATCTTGACCAGATCGGGAATGACGTTGAGCGCCTTCGGGTCGCCCGCCTGCACCGAGCAAGCGCTGACGACGGCAGGCTGCAACGGGTCAACCACCCGGCCGACGATGTTTTGCAGCGAAGAGAGAAAGGTGCCGGCCGCTGTTACCGGGTCGCGGCCGAGATGCGGTTTGGCGCCGTGGGTGCCGATGCCCTTGAAGGTGACGCGCCAGCTGTCGGAAGAGGCAAGCTGCGGGCCTTCCACCACGGCCATTTCGTCGACCCCCAGCCCCGGCATGTTGTGCAGGCCATAGACAGCATCGCAGGGGAAAAGGTCGAACAGCCCGTCTTCGACCATTTTTTTTGCGCCGCCACGGCCTTCTTCGGCGGGTTGGAAGATGAAATGCACGGTGCCGGAAAAGTCGCGGGTTTTGGCGAGGTAACGCGCCGCACCAAGCAGCATGGCGGTGTGGCCATCATGGCCGCATGCATGCATCTTGCCGGGAAATTTCGATTTATAGGGCCGCTCGGGCACCTCCGGCATGGCAAGCGCATCCATGTCGGCCCGAAGGCCGATGCTGCGGGTGCCGTTGCCCACCTGCAACGTGCCGACGACGCCGGTGCCGCCAAGACCGCGATGCACCTTCAGCCCGGCGCGCTCGAGAAGATCGGCGACGATGGCGCTCGTTCTCTCCTCTTCGAAACCCAATTCCGGATGGGCGTGCAGATCATGACGAAGTTCCGTCAGAAATGGCAGGTCCTCGCCGATCCGGTCCAGCAGTCTCATGGGAAGCTTGTCCTTGAATGTGGGAAAAACCCGCGTCATAGGTGGGTTTGTCCGAATGCCTGTTGCTTTGTTTCTGTTCTAGCGGAAAAAGCCAATGAAATGAACCCGCCGCATGTTTGCGGTTGCTGAAATACCGAGTATCTCGAAAGGGATTTGGGGCGGCTGAAAACCGCATCCGCCCTGCGATCCCAATCCTGAAAGGAAAACCGATGCCGTCATCCGCATCGCCCGCCGCCCAGTCTCCCGCTGCGCCGCACGAGTTCTGGCAGGATATTCATCCACCCGGCACCTTTGCAACGGCAGGTCTGCATTCCGGCTTCTTTCCGGCGGAACTGGATGACAAGAGACAGATCTGCCTGCCCATTCGGTCGCTTGCGGATGGTGAGCATGCGCTCGCCTCGCTCATCGTCAATCAGGCCTCGTTTGAGGTGCTGGAGGCGCTGGCCGCCGATCTAGCCGCCAGGCTCGCACCCTTCAGCCCCGACGTGGTGATCGGCCTGCCAACGCTGGGCTTGACGCTCGCCGCCGCCGTTGCCCGCCATCTCGGCCATTCCCGTTATGTACCGCTCGGTACCTCGCGCAAGTTCTGGTATCTGGATGAGCTGTCGGTGCCGATGTCTTCCATCACGACGAGGCAGGAAAAGCGGCTTTATATCGATCCGCGGATGCTGCCCTTGATCGAGGGCCCGCGAGTGGCGCTGGTGGATGATGTCATTTCCAGCGGTAGTTCCATCATATCGGGTCTTTCACTTCTGGCGGCCTCCGGCATTCGGCCCGCCGTCATCGGCGCGGCCATGCTGCAATCGGATCGCTGGCGGGAAAAAATCGCCGCTTTCGGGCCGGAGTGGCCGGAACGGGTGAGGGGTGTTTTCGCGACGCCGTTGCTCAGGAAAGCGGAAGGCGGTTGGCGCGCTTGACGAAGCGCAGGTTCCGTCAAAAGGCAAGTGGTGATAATTTCACCGGTGCCTAATTTCCGTCTTGCGAAGCTCCGGGAGATCGTCCTAAGATCAACTCCGACAGACAATAGCGGTCGGCGAAAATTGCGCCGGTTTGCTTTCGCGCGGTGTCATCCCGGCGTCTGCCCGCTCCCTTTGTTCTTGCCGATTACTGGAATTTCTTCCCATGCATGCAGTGTTTGACGGTCATAATGATGTGCTGCTTCGGTTGTGGCGCAACAGCAAGGCCGGTGCCGATCCCGTGGCCGAATTCAAAAATGGTACGCGGGAAGGTCATATCGACGGTCCGCGCGCGAGAGCAGGCGGTCTGGCCGGCGGCATCTGCGCGATCTATATTCCCTCCGGCGATCTGATCCTGCAGGAACCCGACGCGCAAGGGCACTACGACACGCCGCTCGCTGCGCCGCTGGAGCGCCTGCCTTCCCTTGATATTGCCATGGAAAAGGCGGCGATTGCGCTGCGGCTCGATCAGGCTAACGCGTGGCGACTCTGCCGTTCCACGGCCGACATCCGCAAGGCCTTTGCCGAGGATGTCTTCGCCGCTGTGCTGCATATGGAAGGCTGCGAGGCGATCGGCGCCGATCTCGACGCGCTGGAAGTGTTTTATGCCGCCGGCCTGCGCTCGCTCGGCCCGGTGTGGAGCCGGCACAATATTTTCGGCCATGGCGTTCCTTTTTCCTATCCCATGTCGCCCGACACCGCGCCCGGTCTTACCGATGCCGGTTTTGCGTTGGTGAAGGAATGCAATCGCCTCGGCATTCTCATCGACCTCGCGCATATTACCGAAAGGGGCTTCTGGGATGTGGCAAAGACCACTAACAAGCCGCTGGTCGCCAGCCATTCCAATGCGCATGCGCTCACTCCGGTCGCCCGCAATCTCACTGACCGACAGATGGATGCCATAAAGGAGAGCGGCGGTCTCGTCGGCCTCAACTACGCCGTGACTATGCTGCGAGACGATGCGCGGGACATTGCCGATACGCCATTGTCCGACATGGTGCGCCATGTCGACTACATGGTGGAGCGGATGGGCATCGACTGCGTGGCGCTCGGATCGGATTTCGATGGCGCGACCGTGCCAGCCGGAATTACCGATGCCAGCGGCAACCACAATCTGGTTGCGGCGCTGAAATCGGCAGGCTACGGTGATGGAGAACTTGCTAAAATATGCCGGGCAAACTGGCTGCGCGTTTTGTCCGAGGCCTGGCACGAAGCGGCCTGATAAACAGTTTAAGCGAACCAAATCAATCTCATAACAAAAGGGGAGATCCTATGATCAAATCGCTCAACAAATCCATGCGGATCCTCAGCACCAGCGCTGCCCTGTCGCTGATGATGTTGTCTGCACCGCATGCTTTTGCCGCAACGCCAGCCGATACGCTGGTGGAAGGTTTCGCCATCGACGACATCATCACGCTCGATCCGGGTGAGGCTTTCGAACTGTCTGCTGCCGAAGTTACCGGCAACACCTATAGCAAGCTCGTTTCCATCGATCTCAACGACACGTCAAAGGTTGTCGGCGACCTCGCCGAAAGCTGGACGACTTCCGAGGACGGTCTGACCTATACATTCAAGTTGAAGTCCGGTTTGAAGTTCGCTTCCGGCAATCCGGTCACCGCTGACGATGTAGCCTTCTCGTTTGAACGTGCCGTAAAGCTCGACAAGTCGCCCGCATTCCTTTTGACGCAGTTCGGCCTCAAGGGTGATAACGTCACCGAAAAGGCGAAGGCAACAGACGCAAACACTTTCGTACTGACAGTCGACAAGCCCTATGCGCCGAGCTTTGTGCTGAACGTGCTCACGGCGACCGTCGCTTCGGTGGTCGACAAGAAGCTGGTGATGGAGAAGGCGAAGTCAGTCACGCCGAGCGCCGATTACAAATATGATACCGATTTCGGCAACGAGTTCCTGAAGACCGGTTATGCCGGTTCTGGCCCCTACAAAATCCTTGGCTGGAAGGCCAACGAAGCCGTCATTCTGGAGGCCAACCCGAACTATTACGGCGAGAAGCCGAAGCTGAAGCGCGTCGTCTATCGCCACATGAAGGAAAGCTCCGGCCAGCGCCTGGCGCTTGAAAATGGCGATATCGATGTTGCCCGTAACCTTGAGCCGGGTGACATGGAAGCCGTTTCCAAGAAGGAAGGTCTCGCGATTACCTCCGCGCCCAAGGGCACCGTTTATTACTTCAGCCTCAACCAGAAGAACGAGAACCTGAAGAAGCCCGAAGTCGTTGAGGCCTTCAAATATCTCGTTGACTACGACGCAATCGGCGCAACCATCATCAAGGGTATCGGCGAAATTCACCAGACCTTCCTGCCGAAGGGCCAGCTGGGCGCGCTCAACGACAATCCCTACAAGCTGGACGTTGCCAAGGCGAAGGAACTGCTCGCGAAGGCAGGCCTGAAGGACGGCTTCACGGTGACCATGGATGTGCGCAACACCCAGCCGGTGACCGGCATTGCCGAAAGCGTGCAGCAGACGCTGGCACAGGCTGGCATCAAGCTCGAAATCATCCCCGGCGACGGCAAGCAGACGCTGACGAAGTACCGCGCCCGCACGCACGATATCTACATCGGCCAGTGGGGTTCGGACTATTTCGACCCGAACTCGAATGCGGAAACCTTCACCATCAACTACGATAATTCGGATGAAGGCAAGAACAAGACGCTCGCCTGGCGCAATGCCTGGGATGTTCCTGATCTGACCAAGGAAACGCAGTCGGCTCTGCTGGAAAAGGATAGCGCCAAGCGCGCCGCCATCTATGAAAACCTGCAGAAGGAAGTCCTGGCGAAGGGTCCTTTCGTTATCATCTTCCAGCAGACGGAAGTTGCCGGTTACTCGAACAAGCTGAAGGGCCTGAAGCTCGGTCCGAGCTTCGACACCAACTACGTCTACACGATCTCCAAGGAATGATCCGGAAGGGTCGGTCTCTTGAGCATCGTTGAAGCAAACAGCCGGGCGAGGCAGGGCAAACGCCGTGCCAACGCCCGTGCGAAGGCCATTCTCGGCTTCGCCGTCACCGTCATCACCACCTTTCTGGGGCTGATGGCGGTCACATTTTTCATTGGCCGCGTTGTGCCGATCGATCCCGCACTGGCGATCGTCGGCGACCGCGCGCCTGCGCATGTGGTCGAGCGGGTGCGTGAGCAGCTCGGCCTCAACCTGCCGCTCTGGCAGCAGTTTTTTATCTATCTGAAGCAGGCTCTTTCGGGTGATTTCGGCACCTCCGTCCTCACCACCAATCCTGTGATGGAGGATATCAAGCGGGTGTTCCCGGCGACGATCGAACTTGCCACGATCGGCACGATCATCGGCGCCGTCTTCGGGATACCGCTCGGCGTTCTCGCTGCCGTGAAACGCGGCAGTTTTGCCGATCAGGTGGTGCGTGTCATCGGCCTCATCGGTTATTCAGTGCCGATCTTCTGGCTCGGCCTGCTCGCGCTGCTGGTCTTTTATGCCCGGCTGCAATGGGTGGCTTATCCCGGGCGTATGGACATCGTCTACGAATTCACCTTCACGCCGGTCACGGGCTTCTTCCTAATCGACGCGATCTGGCAGCGGCAATGGGACGTGTTGTGGGATCTTTTCCGCCACATCATCCTGCCGGCCTCTCTCCTCGGTTATTTCTCGCTGGCATATATCAGCCGCATGACGCGCTCCTTCATGCTGAACGAGCTCGCCCAGGAATATGTCGTTGCGGCCCGCGCCAAGGGGCTTTCGGAAACCCGTATCATCTGGTTCCACGCATTGCGCAACGCCGCCGTGCCGCTGGTAACCGTGATTGCGCTCTCCTATGCCGGCCTGCTGGAAGGTTCGGTGTTGACCGAAACCATCTTCGCCTGGCCGGGGCTCGGCCTCTACATCACCAATTCCCTGCAGAATGCGGATATGAATGCCGTGCTCGGCGGCACGATCGTGATCGGCGCCATCTTCGTCGGCATCAATCTCTTCTCCGATCTGCTTTACCGGACGCTCGATCCAAGGACGCGCAGCCGATGACGATTTCGACCGATACACTCAAACCCTACAGCCGCGAATGGCTGCTTTCCGACCGACCGGCGTCGCGCAGGCAGGCAAGGCTTGGTCGCGCCTATGTGATCTGGCGGCGTTTTTCTGAAAACCGGCTGGCGCTGCTCGGCCTTGGCATCATCATCGCGCTGCTGTTCGTGGCGATTTTTGCCAATGTGCTGGCGCCGCATAACCCGGTGCAGGGTGATCTGCGCAATGCCCGGCTTCTGCCGCCCGGCACTGCCGGCTATCTGCTCGGCACCGACGATCAGGGCCGTGATATTCTCTCGCGCCTCATTCACGGTTCGCGGCTGACCCTGTTCGTCGTCCTTTTGGTGGCCATCATCGCCGCACCCATTGGGCTCATCGTCGGCACCGTTTCGGGTTATGCCGGCGGCTGGGTGGATGCGGTTCTGATGCGCATCACCGATATTTTCCTCGCCTTTCCGAAGCTGGTTCTGGCGCTCGCGCTGGTCGCGGCCCTGGGGCCAGGCATTGAAAATGCGGTGCTCGCCATCGCGGTCACCTCCTGGCCGCCCTATGCGCGCATCGCGCGCGCCGAAACCATGACGTTCCGCAATTCCGATTTCATCGCCGCGGTGAAGCTGATGGGCGCGTCGCCCTTCCGCATCGTCTTGAAGCACGTGATGCCCCTTTGCATGTCGTCGCTGATCGTGCGTGTTACGCTCGATATGGCGGGCATTATCCTCACTGCTGCAGGCCTCGGCTTCCTTGGTCTTGGCGCACAGCCGCCGTTGCCGGAATGGGGCGCAATGATCGCATCGGGACGGCGCTTCATTCTCGATCAATGGTGGGTGGCTGCCATGCCGGGTATTGCGATCCTGATCGTCAGCCTCGGTTTCAACCTCTTGGGCGACGGTCTGCGCGATGCGCTTGATCCCAAGGAGGCGGCCCAATGAGTGCGTCTCTTCTGACGGTTGAGAACCTGGGCGTTTCTTTCCCGACCCGCACCGGGTTGGTGGAGGCGGTGCGCGGCGTGTCCTTCACGCTGGGGCGCGAGCGCCTTGGCATCGTCGGCGAATCCGGCTCCGGGAAGTCGCAGACTGGGCGCGCCATCATGGGTCTGACGCCGAAAAATGCCCGGATCGAGGCCGATACGCTGCGTTTTGGCGATATCGACCTGCTCAAGTCATCGGCCAAAGAGCGGCGGCTCATGCGCGGCAAGCGTATGGCCATGATCCTGCAGGATCCGAAATATTCGCTGAACCCGGTCATGACCATTGGCCGCCAGATCATGGAAACGCTGCGAACCCACGAAAAGATTGGCTCCGGCGAAGCGCGCCAGCGCACGCTTGCCATGCTGGAGGCAGTGCAGATCCGTGATCCCGAGCGCGTCTTCGATCTCTTTCCACACGAAGTTTCCGGCGGCATGGGCCAGCGCGTCATGATCGCCATGATGCTCGTCTGTGGCCCGGAACTGCTGATCGCCGACGAGCCGACATCGGCGCTCGATGTGACGGTGCAGCTGGAAGTGCTCGACATTCTCGACAAGCTGGTGCGCGACCGTGGCATGGGGCTGATCTTCGTCAGCCATGATCTCAGGCTCGTTTCCTCCTTCTGCGACCGGGTTCTCGTCATGTATGCCGGCAAGGTGGTGGAGGAGCTTGCTTCCGCTAACCTCAGGGAAGCGAAACATCCCTATACGCAGGGCCTGTTGAACTGTCTGCCGCAGATCGGCGGTCACCGGCACCCCTTGCCCGTTCTGGAACGCAAGCCGGAGTGGCGCGCATGAGCACAGTTCTTTCTGTCCGCGATATGGTGGTGGATTTCGATGGTTACATCGCGCTCGACAGTGTGAACGTCGATGTGGCCGAGGGCGAATCCTTCGGTATCGTCGGCGAATCCGGTTCCGGCAAGTCTACCTTGCTGCGCGCCATTGCCGGCCTCAACCATTTCGATGAGGGCTCGCTGATGGTGGCGGGGCGCTCTTATTCCAGCAAGCATCGTGACAAGAGCTTTTATCGCGATGTGCAGATGGTGTTTCAGGATCCCTATGGCTCGCTCCACCCCCGCCAGACGGTGGATGCGTTGCTTTTGGAACCGCTCGTCATCCATGGTCTCGACAATCGCGAGCAACGTATCGCGCGTGCGCTGGACGAAGTAGGCCTCGGGTCCGGTTTCCGCTTCCGTTATTCGCACCAGCTGTCCGGCGGCCAGCGCCAGCGCATCGCCATTGCCCGCGCACTGATCGTCGAGCCGAAGATCCTGCTGCTCGATGAGCCGACCTCGGCGCTGGATGCGTCCATTCAAGCCGAAATCCTGAACCTCCTGGAACAGGCCCGCAAGGATCGTAACCTCACCTTCGTCATGGTCAGCCACGATCTCGGCGTCATCAGCCATATGTGCGATCGTCTTGCAGTGATGAAAAGCGGCAAGGTGGTGGAAATGCTGGAGGCCGAGGCGCTGGAAAGCCGCAAATTCACCGCGGATTATACGAGGCAGCTGCTGGTGGCGAGCGAGGGTTTCAAGCGCGCTTGAGGTGCCGCTATAGTCGGGTCAAATGACATCCTCCGTCATTCCGGCCTTGAGCCGGAATCCAGCGACCGCGCGGTCCGAGACTCTATTGCGATCAATGACTTGATCGCGCTGGATGCCGGGTCAAGCCCGGCATGACGGACTGTGTCGGCCAAAACAAGGTACCCCTCATGCAACTGCGCGCCCTGATGTATTTCGACGAACTCGTCCGCACCAATTCCATGCGCGCCGCAGCGGAAAACCTGAATGTCGCGCCGACGGCGGTGAGCCGGCAGATCGAAAATCTCGAATATTATTTCGGCTCGCCCCTGGTGGAGCGTTCGAGCCGTGGCGTGAAGCTGACGGCGGCGGGTGAGCTGCTCGCCGCCCGTGCCGGCAAAACGCTGCGCGAACTCGACCACGTACACCAGCTGATCGACGATCTGAAGGGCTTGCAGCGGGGTCGGGTGACCATTTACGCCAATGGCGCGACGGTCGCGAACCTTCTGGCGCCAGTGCTGGCGCAGTTCAGTCTCAAATACCCCAAGCTCCGTTTCGAGGTGCATATTACCAGTGCACGCCAGGCCCTGGAGGCGCTGGGCGCTGCCGAAGCGGACCTGGTCGTCAGCCTCTTCGCTCCAAAGGTTGCCGGAGTGAAGGTGCGTTCGCGAACCCGCATCAATTACGATGTGATCTTTCCCGCCGGCCATGCGCTTGCTGGTCAACCTGAGGTCTCTCTGAAGGAGCTGGCCGGGCTGCCGCTTGCCCTGCCGGACAAGAGTTTTGCCGCGCGGCAGGCCTTCGATACCCTTTTCGCCGAGGCGGGTATTGAACTTGACCCCGTTTTCATCACCAGTTCGCTGGAAATGCTGAAAGAGCTGGTTCTGGGCCACGCCGCTGCCACGCTTTTACCGGCGCTTTCGGTGGCGCGGGAAATCCGCAGCGGGCAGATGGTCGCCGTTCCGCTCTCCGGCAAAAAGGGTATCCATACCCAGATCGACCTCTGTGTGGCGCCGGACAGGCAACTATCCTTCGCCGCTTCCAAGCTCGCGGATTTCATTGAGCGCTTCATGCGTGAGGTGACGGCAGGCTGAGCCGAGACGCTCCCCGTATTTCATCCGGAAAGGTTGATTTCCACCCGCATTTCCGTGTAGCCATTTCAGCTACACGGAGCACACAAAAATCATGATTGTGTGTGCGCCTGCAACATGACACTCTTTTTGCAACGGGTGGTCTTTGGAAGGGCAAAAATGCCCCGGCCGCCAGACAGGGGACTAAGGATGCCACGTACCAATCTTTCGCAGGCGGCAAAGCTCTCGCGCCGTACCGCGCTGGCGCTTGCTCTCTGCACGGCGCTCTGGCTGCCGCTTTCGGTTGCGGAGGCGCAAGCCGCGCCGAAAACAGCTTTGACGCTTGGCATGACGGTGGAGCCGACCGGTCTCGATCCGACCATTGCCGCTCCCGTCGCCATCGGTCAGGTCACCTGGCAGAATATTTTCGAAGGTCTCGTCACCATCGACAGCAAGGGCAAGGTGAAGCCGCAGCTAGCCGAAAGCTGGGAAATTTCCCCTGATGGCAAGACCTACACATTCAAGCTGCGCAAGGGTGTCACCTTCCATAACGGGGAGGCGTTCGATTCCTCGGTCGCGAAGTTCTCGCTGGACCGGGCGCGCGGCGAAGCCTCCGTCAATCCGCAGAAGCGCTTCTTTGCGTCAATCGACAGCATCGAGGCACCGGATGCCGGCACGCTGGTGCTGAAGCTGAAGCAGCCCGCCGGCAGCCTCATCTACTGGCTCGGCTGGCCGGCATCCGTCATGGTCGCTCCCAAGAGCGCAGAGACGAACCGCACCACGCCCGTCGGCACCGGCCCGTTCAGATTCATCAGCTGGGCCAAGGGCGACAAGGTGGAACTGGAGAAGAACGCCGCCTATTGGGACAAGGCCGTGTCGGTAAAGCTGGAAAAGGCGACGTTCCGTTTCGTCGCCGATCCGCAGGCGCAGGCAGCGGCACTGAAGGCGGGCGATATCGATGCCTTCCCGGAATTCGGCGCGCCGGAACTGATGATCTCGTTTGACGGCGACAAGCGCCTTGGCACCTTCGTCGGCAATACCGAACTGAAGGTCGTGGCCGGCATGAACAGCGCCCGCAAACCCTTCAGCGACAAGCGCGTACGCCAGGCGTTGATGATGGCGGTGGATCGCGGCACTGTCATAGAAGGTGCATGGTCCGGTTACGGCACGGCTATCGGCAGTCACTATACGCCGAATGATCGCGGATACATCGATACGACTGGCGTTCATCCCTATGATGTCGACAAGGCCAGGGCGCTGCTTGCCGAAGCTGGGTATGCCGACGGTTTCAGCTTCACCATCAAGGCCCCGCAGATGGCCTATGCCCAGCGCACCTCGCAAATCCTGCAGGCGATGCTGGCCGAAATCGGTGTCACCATGACCATCGAGACCACGGAATTTCCGGCCAAATGGGTGGCGGATGTCTTGAAGGGGGCGGATTACGACATGACCATCGTCGCCCATGCCGAGCCGATGGATATCGATATCTACTCCCGTGATCCCTATTATTTCAACTACAAGAACCCGTCCTTCAACGAGGTCATAGCCAGCGTCGAAAAGACCGCGGATGCCGGTGAGCAGGAAAAGCTTTATGGCGACGCCCAGAAAATCCTCGCCGAAGATGTGCCGGCGCTGTTCCTGTTCGTGATGCCGAAGCTCGGGGTCTGGGACAAGAAGGTGAAGGGGCTGTGGGAAAACGAGCCCATTCCTTCGAATGTGCTGACGGATGTGCATTGGGAAGAGTAGGGTTTGCCAGTCGCCGTGTCCTCCGTCATGCCCGCCTTGATCCGGCATCTAGTCCAGTCCAAGTCGTTGGGCTGAAAAGACTCTTTTCGCCGCGCAGACGCGCGACGGCTGGATTCCGGCTCAAGGCCGGAATGACGGGGACGAGAGCGGCGGACGCCAAAGCAAACAGAACCACGCAAGGAGAAGGTGCCAGATGTTAGCCGTCCTCATCCGGCGTCTCGTAAGCCTCGTCATCACGCTGTTTGCCGTCTCGCTTATCATCTATCTTGTCATGGGCCTCCTACCGGGTGATCCCGCCGCCATCATGCTCGGAACTTCGGCCAGTCCGGATACGCTCGCCGCGCTGCAGAAGCAGATGGGTCTCGACCAGCCGCTGCTGCTGCGCTACATCCACTGGCTGGGTGGCGTCTTCCGCGGCGATCTCGGACAATCCTATACCTATGGCGTGCCCGTGTCGGGCCTGATCGTCGAGCGGCTGGCCGTCACGCTGCCGCTTGCGCTGCTTGCCGTCTGCCTGTCCGTTGCCATTGCCATTCCGCTTGGCGTGGCGGCGGCGAAGAACCGCAACGGGGCGGTGGATTTCGCGGCCGGGCTGTTTTCCCATGTGGGCATTGCCGTTCCGGGCTTCTGGGTCGGGCTGCTGCTGATCATTGTTTTTTCCACCACGCTCGGCTGGATGCCATCAGGTGGGTTTCCCGGCTGGAGCCCAAGCGTTTCGGCAGGTCTCATGGCGCTGGTTCTGCCGGCAATCGCCCTGGCACTGTCGCAGGCCGGCGTTCTCACCCGCGTCTGCCGTTCCGCCGTGCTTGAGGTGATGAACGAGGATTTCGTGCGAACCGCCCGGGCCAAGGGCCTGAGCGAGCGGGTGGCGCTGTGGCAACATGCGGTGCCGAACGCGATGATCCCCGTCGTTACCATGATCGGCCTGCAATTCACCTTCCTCATTGCGGGTGCGGTGCTGGTGGAAAATGTCTTCAACCTCCCGGGCCTTGGCCGGCTTGCCTATCAGGCACTGACGCAACGGGATATCGTCGTGATGCAATCCGTCGTGCTGTTCTTCTCGGCGCTGGTCATCATCATGAATTTCGTGGTCGATATAGCCTATCTCTTCATCGACCCGAGACTGCGGGCAGGTGCGCGATGATGCGATTGATCCGCCGTCGCCCGGCCTTCGTCGTCGGCATTGTCGTCACGGCCTTTCTCGTCGCTGTCGCACTGTTGTCACTGGTCTGGACACCGGTCTCGCCCACCAAGATGCAGATCGTGCAAAAGCTGAAATCGCCTTTCGTTTATGGCGGTCTCGGCACGGATCATTTCGGCCGCGATGTGCTCTCCATGTTGATGGCCGGTGCGTGGAACTCGCTCTCCACCGCCATCGCCGCCGTCGCCATCGGTGCCCTTATCGGCACGGCGATCGGCGTTACGGTCGCGGCCCTGCGCGGCTTTACCGAAACCGTCGTCATGCGCGTCTGCGACATCATCTTCGCCGTGCCGCCGATCCTGTCGGCCATGATGCTCGGCGCATTTATCGGCACGGGGCGCTTTACCGCCATCATCGCCATCGCCACCTTCATGGTGCCGGTCTTTGCGCGACTGACGCTGGGGGCGGCCTTACAAATCTGGGCGCGGGAATACATCACCGCCGCCACCAGCATCGGCCAGAACCGCGCCAAGATCACGCTGTTCCATATCGTGCCGAATATTTCCAACCAGATCATCGTGCAGGTGACGATCCAGCTCGGCCTGGCGATATTGACGGAAGCAGGCCTTTCCTTCCTCGGTCTCGGCATGCCGCCCCCCGCCGCCACCTGGGGGCGGATGCTGGCGGATGCTCAGACCTATCTCGGCGCGGCGCCCTGGCTCGCCATCATGCCCGGCCTTGCTATCGCGCTTGCTGTCTTCGGCCTCAATCTTCTCGGCGATGGCCTGCGTGATCTGCTCGACCCGCGCGATACCAGCTGATCGCTTCAAGCCGATACGGCCGCAATTTCCTGTTTTTATGACGAGAAGACGATGCCATGACCGATCTCATAGACCTCAACACGCTTGAAATCCTGGCGCTTTACCGGGAAAGGAAGCTGTCGCCCTCGGAATACTGGCAGGCGGTGGAAGCGCGTATCGAGGCTTTCGAGCCCGTCGTGAACGCGCTTTATGCCTATGACCCGGAAGATGCCCGCAGGCAGGCAACGGCCTCGACGCAGCGCTGGCACAGCGGCGAAACGCTCGGTCCGCTCGATGGGCTTCCGGTCTCGCTGAAGGAACTCATCGCCACGAAAGGCCACCCTGTGCCCCTCGGCACAAAGGCGGTGGAGCTTGTCCCGGCGCTGGAGGACGCCCCGGTTGCTGCCCGTTGCCGGGAAGACGGTGCGATCCTCTATGCCAAGACGACCTGCCCGGATTACGGTATGCTCTCCTCCGGCCTTTCCAGCTTCCACAAGCTTAGCCGCAACCCGTGGGACCCGAGCCAGAACCCTGGCGGCTCCAGCGCCGGCGCGGCCTCGGCGGGCGCTGCGGGTTATGGCACGTTGCATATAGGAACGGATATTGGCGGTTCGGTGCGGCTGCCGGCAGGGTGGACAGGGCTGTTCGGCTTCAAGCCAAGCCAGGGCCGCATCCCGGTCGATCCCTTTTATACCGGCCGCTGCGCGGGGCCGATGACTCGTACCGTTGCCGACGCCGCTTATGCCATGGCAACGCTCTCCCGCCCGGACTGGCGGGACGGTACGTCGCTGCCACCCAACACAATCGACTGGATGGATCTCGATATCGATGTGAAGGGCCTGAAAATCGGCTTGATGCCGGATGCCGGCTGCGGCCTTCCTGTGGATGGAGAGGTGCGTGACGCGGTGGTGGCGGCAGCGAAGCTGTTCGAACAGGCGGGCGCCATCATCATTCCCGTCGAGCCGGTGCTGACACGGGATATGCTGGATGGGCTGGATGACTTCTGGCGGGCGAAATTCTGGGGCGACATGGTTGCGTTGAGCGCGGATCGTCGTGCCGCGATCCTTCCCTATATTCACGAATGGGCGGAAAAGGGTGCTGATGTTTCCGGCGCGCGTGCCGTTTTCGGCTTCAACCAGACCATGGAAATGCGAAAGGTCTGCGGACGGTTGATGCAGTCGGTTGATGCGGTGATTTCACCGACCAATCCCATCGTCTCCTATCCGGCCGACTGGGCATCGCCTACCAACGATCCTGCACGGCCCTTCGAACATATCGCCTTTACCGTGCCGTGGAACATGTCGGAACAGCCGGCATCCTCGATCAATTGCGGTTTCTCGGCATCCGGCATGCCCATCGGATTGCAGATTGTCGGCCCGCGTTATGAGGATCTGTTTGTGCTCCGGCTTTCGAAAGCGTTCGAGAATTGGGGCGGCGGTGTCCGGCGCTGGCCGGAGCCGCCGGCCGGCTGATATCACCTTTGTTCGGCATGTAGTATTGCCATAATACCCGCATCTCGATCCCAACTGTTAGGGTGCCCAAAGGCATTCGAAAACGGGAGGAGCAGACATGCCGAAGAAGATTTTGATGATCACCGGCGATTTTGCCGAGGATTACGAGACCATGGTGCCGTTCCAGACCTTGGCTGCTGTCGGCCACACGGTGCACGCCGTCTGCCCCGGTAAGAAGGCGGGCCAAACCATCGCCACGGCCATCCACGATTTCGAGGGCGACCAGACCTATTCGGAAAAACGTGGCCATAACTTCGCGCTAAACGCCACCTTCGCCGATATCAAACCGGCGGATTACGATGCGCTGGTCATTCCGGGCGGTCGCGCGCCGGAATATCTGCGGCTGAACGCCGATGTGCTCGCGGCGGTGAAACATTTCTTTGAGGCCGACAAGCCTGTTGCGGCCGTCTGCCACGGCGCGCAATTGCTGGCAGCGGCCGGCGTCCTGAAGGGCCGCACCTGTTCCGCCTATCCGGCCTGCCGCCCTGAGGTGGAACTGGCCGGCGGCACCTACGCGGATATTGCGATCGATGCGGCGGTGACGGACGGGAAGCTGGTGACGGCGCCCGCGTGGCCCGCCCATCCGGCTTGGCTGTCGCAATTCATGGCCGTGCTTGCCAAATGAGACCTGTGGAACGGGGCTTTTGCCAGCCCCATTTTTCCGCCTATCTTTTGAGGCGTGGTGAGGGAGGAAACCATGTGCAAACTTTTCATCAAGGCAGACCCCACGCTTTGGGAAAGCCATACGCGGTCGCTCCGGATCGACGGCATGGTGACCAGTGTGCGGCTTGAGAACTTCTTCTGGACGACGCTGGACGAGATCGCGCGCCGCGATGGCATGAACAGCGTGCAGCTGATCGCCAAGCTTTACAATGAATCGATCGATGCCGGGCACGATCTCGGCAACTTCACCTCGTTCCTGCGGGTCTGCTGCGGGCGTTATCTCGCGCTTCAGCTTTCCGGCGATATTCCGGCGCGGACAGATATTCCGATTGCGGCGCTGGATGCGGACAGCATTCTCGATGCTGAAAAGGTGAATTATCATTGACGACGGATACGCGGCGCGGGGATGCGCCGCGCGTCTCTTCAGTTCTTCAACGCCCGCGGATCGAGCGCATCGCGCACGGCGTCGCCGATGTAATTGACGCTCAGAACCGTCAGCGAAATCGCCAGCCCCGGCCATAACACGCGCGACGGTGTCAGTTGCAGGAAATTGGCCCCGTCGAACAGCAGCCGTCCCCAGGTCGGGAAATCCGACGGGAAACCGAGGCCGAGGAAGGAGAGGGCGGATTCGGTGATGATGGCAGATGCGATGCCGAGCGTGGCCGAGACCATGATCGAGCTCAGCACGTTCGGGAGAATATGCCTGATGATGATGCGATATTCGCGCATGCCGCTCGATTTTGCCGCCATGATGAATTCCTGGCTTTTAATCGTCAACACGTCGCCACGCACAATGCGCGCCGTGTGCATCCAGCTGGTGATCCCGATCACGAAGACGATAAGGATGAAGATGCCGGTCTCCGGCCCGAAGGCCGCACGCAGCGTATCGCGGAACAGCAACAGGATCACGAGCAACAGCGGCAGCAGCGGCAGAGCCAGGAACAGGTCCGTCAACCGCATCAGCGGTCCATCAAGCCGGCGGAAATAACCTGAGAGAACACCGACCAGCGTGCCGAGAAACAGCGCCAGAAGCATGGCAGTGATGCCGACGGCGAGCGAAATGCGTCCGCCCGCCAAAACCTGTGCCAGCATGTCCTTGCCGAGATTATCGGTGCCGAAGGGATGCGCCAGCGACGGCCACTGGTTGCGCTCCCTCACATTGATGGCGTTGGGCGCGACGGTGTGGATATAGGGGCCGACATAGACCGCGAGCAGGATGAAGATGAAGACGACAAGTCCGGCCACGCCGCCCTTGTGGGCGTGGAACTGCTTCCAAATATCGGCGAGTGCGGATTTGACTGGCGTGGCCGCAACTGTCGGCGCTGCGATGGTGGCATCAGTCATAGCGGATCCTCGGGTCGAGAATGCCGTAAAGCACGTCGGCAATCAGGTTGAAGAGCACGATCAGCACCGCAAAGATGAATGTCAGCGTCTGCACCAGTGGAATATCCGCACCCTGAACGGCCGTTATCAGCAGTTGACCAAGGCCGTTCACGCGGAAAATCTGCTCGGTGATGATAGCGCCGGAAAAGATCGTCGGTACACCGAGTGCGATGACGGTCACGACAGGGATCAGGCTGTTGCGCAGAACGTGAACCAGCAGAACGGACTTTTCCTTCACGCCCTTGGCGCGCGCGGTACGAACATAGTCCTGATGCAGATTGTCGAGCATGGAGGCGCGCACGAAACGGCTGATCTGCGAGACGTTGTAGAGTGTCAGCACCAGAACCGGCAGGAACATCTGCTTCACCTGCGCCACGAAGCTCGCCCAGTCCATGACCTGCAGATTGGTATCGTAGACCGAAGGAAACCATTGCAGATAGGAGCTGAAGATGACGACCAGCAACACGCCCGTAAAGAAAGTCGGCACCGAATAACCGATCATGGAGATGAAGGTGCCGATCTGATCGAAGATCGAATATTGCTTATAGGCGGAGATGACGCCGATCGGGATCGCCAGAAGCGCGCCGAAGAGATAGGCGAGGCCGACGACCCAAAGTGTCTGAGGCATGCGCTGGATGACGAGATCGACCACGGGGCTGCGTGTCGCCCATGAGAGAACCCGCGTGCGGCTGCCATCGCCGATCTGCCAGCCGGTCAGCTTTTCGAAGAGGTTCAACGGTTCGTTGATGAAGAACTGCTGCAGCCACATCAGATAACGGATGAAGAAGGGCTCGTTAAGGCCAAGCGAGGCGCGGATCTGTTCGCGCACTTCTGGCGGAATGGTCAGCGGCAGGTCGCCGGTCGGGTCGTTGGGCGCGAGATCAAGCAGCGTGAAGATGACGAAGCTGATGACGAGTAACGTCGGTACGGCAAAGGCAAGCCGTCGGAGCGTAAAGGTAAACATCTGAAACTCTCCAGACCCGGAGCGCGGCGCGACAAAAAGAGAGAGCTTTTCCGCAATGACGCTGCAACCGTGTCTTCAGGTCATGGTCCAGGGGGCATGCAAAAGGCCGGCCCCTGCAACAGAAGCCGGCGCATCCGCGTGTTACTTCTTGCGGGACCAGTCCGCGACGTTCCAGAGTTCCGAATCCCAGGCATTCATTCGAACACCTTCGAGCGTCAGCGAATGCGAGGAGACGTTGCCGCGGTGGATGAGCGGAATATGCGCGCCTTCTTCCGTCAGCATGTCGTTCAGCTGCTTGGCGATTTCTGCGCGCTTGGCGAAATCCGTCGTCTTGGAGAGCACGCCCACCAGCTTGTCGAATTCCGGGTTGCAATAACGCGGCACATTCTGACCCTGCCAGCCGTTCGATGGGGCGGGAATCTTGTCGCAAAGCCATTCCGCGAGATATTTTTCGGGGTCTGTGCCATCGAAATTGTTGGTGTACATTTCAACGTCGGCGTAGAACTTCTGGAACGTGTCCGGGCTTGCCGGATCGCCGCCGAAGAAGACCGAGGCGCTGACATTGCGCAGTTCAGCCGCAACCCCGATCTGCGACCACATGTCCTTCACCAGTTCCTGCGCGGCCTGACGAACGGAGTTGGTGGAGGTCTGATAGAGGAAGGAAAGCTTCACGCCATTCTTGGCGCGGATGCCGTCTGCACCCTTCACCCAGCCCGCATCGTCCAGCAGCTTGTTTGCGCCTTCGATATCCTGCTTCAGGCACCAGCTGTCGTTCTTGGTGGAAGCGACGGCTTCAGGCGCGGGCACGATGTTGCAGGTCGGTTTGCCTGCTTCGCCATAACCTGCTTCATCGATGATGTCGCGGTCGATGGCAAGCGAGAGGGCACGACGGACGGCCGGGTCGGACAGGGCCGGATGAGGACCGGCTTCTTTGGTGGAGCGCTTGTCTCCGAGAGCAGGATCGGGGTTGTACCAATTGAGGTTGATGCGCTCGACCTGGGTGCCGAAGGCGGTTTCCAGCTTGCCCTTGCCGGCGGCGACCATGGTCGCCAGAATCTCCGGCTCCACCTGCATGTTCCAGGCATAGTCGAATTCACCGGTCTCAAGAACGGCCCGCGCAGCGGAGGCCGCATCGCCGCCGCCCTTCAGCGTTAGCGTGGCGAAGGCGGGCTTGGCCGGGTCGCGATAATTGGGGTTGGCAACGTAGCTGACGACGTCGTTTGGCTTGAAATCCTTGACCACGAAGGGGCCGGTGCCGATGGGGCCGAAATTGGCGGATGTGCAGCCCGGGGCGGCAGCGCCAACGCAGTTTTCGAACTGCTTCTTCTGAATGACGGGTGATTGTGCGCCAACGAAGGCGGAATAGGGGTAGGGCTTCGGTTCGGTGAAGCTGACCTTGACCGTGTGGGCGTCGATGGCCTCGACATTCTTCACACCCTCATATTGCGCCGCCTGCGCGCAGCCGCCATCAGGCGCCGTGCAATATTTCCAGGTGAACACGACATCATCGGCTGTGAACGGTGTGCCATCGGACCATTTGACGTCGCTTTTCAGCTTCCAGGTCATGCTGAGCAAATCTTTGGCGACGCCGCCATTCTCAACCGTTGGAATCTCGCTCACCAACGTCGGAACCAGCTCGCCCTTTTCATCGTAGCGTGCGAGCGGCTCGATAACCACGGAGGAGCTGTAGATTTCTTTCGTGCCGCCTGAGAGGTAGGGATTGAGTGTCGATACGGCCTGCCAGAACAGGATTTTCAACTCGCCGTCACTGCCGCGTTCGGCATGGGCGGCAGACCCTGCCAAGGCCATAGCCGCCACCGTGCTGGCAAACAGAATGCTGCGCTTCTTCATGGTGATTTTTCCCCTTTTTGGATTTTATCTGTTTGAATGTTTGACGCTTTTCCCGTCGTCATCTGCAAGGTCTTTTGTTGTAAGTATTTGACTTTGCTTAGGAATAATCCTTCATTTCACGTGATGCTATTGTCAGTTTTTTTGAAAAGCAAGTCCAAAAGTCGTATTGATGAACAAAATTTGAGCCGCTCGACTTTTGGCCTATTTTTCGCTCACTTATTGAAATTCACGCTTGCAAAAGCGGAAATTCCAAACGCAATATGTCGTCCGACAACCCGGCGGGGAACAAAAAAAGGGAAAAACAGAATGCCGATATTGAACCGTGTGGCTGAAATGCAGGAAGACGTTGCCGGCTGGAGACGCCATCTGCATGAGCACCCGGAACTTCTCTATGATGTCTTCGAGACCTCGAAATTCGTGGCTGAAAAACTGAAATCCTTCGGCTGTGACGTGGTGGAAACTGGCATCGGCAAAACCGGCGTCGTCGGCATCATCAAGGGTCGGCACGGAGATGGCCCGACCATCGGTTTCCGCTCCGACATGGATGCTCTGCCAATTCTGGAGACAAGCGGGAAGCCCTGGGCTTCGAAGACTCCCGGCAAGGCCCATTCCTGCGGCCACGACGGGCACACGGCAATGCTTCTGGGGGCGGCGCAATATCTGGCCGAGACGCGCAATTTCAAAGGGTCTGTGGCCGTGATCTTCCAGCCGGCGGAAGAGGGGGGCGCGGGAGCGCTCGCCATGTTGAACGACGGCTTGATGGAGAAATTCGGCATCTCGCAGGTCTACGGCATGCATAATGAGCCGGGCATTCCTGTCGGCCAGTTCGCCATCCGCAAGGGCTCCACCATGGCGGCCGCGGATAGCTTTGAGATCGTCGTCACCGGCAAGGGCAGCCACGCGGCGGCTCCCCACCTTTCCGTCGATCCCGTTCTGACCTCGGCCTATATCATTATCGCGCTTCAATCCATCGTCTCGCGCGAGACGGACCCGTTGAAATCGCTGGTCGTCACCGTCGCCACCACCCATGGCGGCACGGCTTCCAACGTCATTCCCGGATCAGTGACACTTACGGGAACGGTGCGCACCCTGTTGCCGGAAACCCGCGACTTCGCCGAAAAGCGCCTGAAAGAAGTGGCGACAGCCACCGCCATGGCGCATGGCGCAACGGCCGAGGTGAAATACGATCGCGGTTATCCCGTCACCTTCAACCATAGTGACGAGACAGAATTTGCAACTGGTGTAGCGATGGGAGTCGCCGGCGCGAATGCCGTCAACACCAATCCCAACCCGCATATGGGGGCGGAGGATTTCTCCTATATGCTGGAAGCGCGCCCCGGCGCCTTCATATTCATCGGCAATGGCGATACCGCAGGGCTTCACAACGCGGCCTATGACTTTAACGACGACGCGCTGCCTTACGGCATCAGCTACTGGGTTTCGATGGCCGAAACCGCACTTGCTGCATAAGACATTCGGCGGCCTCGTGGCCGCCTTCTGCTTTTTTGGAGATCGGCATGCTTTTGGCGGCAACGTCCATGGAACAGACCGGCGGTTCGGTAACCCCGGTTCTGTCGGTTCAAAACCTCACCACGTCCTTCCGCGTCGATGGCGGCTGGAAATCCGTTGTGCGCAATATGAGTTTCGACATTGCGCCGCGTGAGACGGTGGCGATCGTCGGCGAAAGCGGTTCGGGAAAGAGTGTGACGTCGCTCTCCATCATGCGGCTGCTCGAGAAAAAGACGAGCCGTATCGAAGGCAAGGTCATGCTCGGCGGGCGCGACCTGCTTGCACTGCCGGAAGAGGAGATGCGCAAGGTCCGCGGCAAGGACATTTCGATGATCTTCCAGGAGCCGATGACGAGCCTCAACCCCATCTTTCCGATCGGCAAACAGATCGCCGAGGCGTTGACCGTGCATCAGGATATCTCGTCCTCGGCCGCCAAGGCTGAAGTCATTCGGCTGCTCGAGAAGGTCCGAATTCCCAATACAAAAAATCGGTTCGACGATTATCCGCACCAGTTTTCCGGTGGCATGCGCCAACGTGTGATGATCGCCATGGCGTTGGCCTCCAAACCGAAATTGCTGATCGCCGACGAACCGACAACGGCGCTTGATGTTACCATTCAGGGCCAGATCCTCGACCTCATCAAGCAGTTGCAGGAAGAGGAGGGCATGTCGGTTCTGTTCATCACGCACGATATGGGCGTTGTGGCGGAAGTGTCCGATCGTACCATCGTCATGTTCCGCGGCGATGTGGTGGAAACCGGTACGACGGACGATATCTTCCATCGCGGCCAGCACCCGTATACGCGCGCGCTGCTTTCTGCAGTGCCGATGCTTGGCTCAATGAAGGAAAGGGCACTCCCCGCCCGTTTCCCGATCATCGACATCAAGACCGGCGAAAGCCAGCCAGCAGTCGAGGTGAAAGATACCGTTGCTGGCGGCAAGACGCCGATCCTTTCGGTCAAAGACCTGACGACCCGATTTGATATTCGCTCAGGTCTTTTCGGTCGCAAATCCGGCGCTGTCCATGCGGTGGAGAAAGTCTCGTTCGATCTGGCTGAGGGGGAAACCCTGTCGCTGGTTGGCGAATCCGGCTGCGGCAAATCCACGACGGGCCGGTCTATCACGCGGTTGATCGAGCCGACTTCGGGCGATGTTACGCTCGACGGCTACGAGGTGCTGAAGCTCGACAGGATGACGCTGCGCACGATGCGCCGTAGCGTGCAGATGATCTTTCAGGATCCTTTTGCCAGCCTCGATCCGCGCATGAGCGTCGGCACGGCGATCATGGAGCCGTTCGTGGAGCATCGGCTCGGCAGTAAGCAGCAGGCACGTGACAAAGCCGCGGACCTGATCGAAAAGGTGGGCCTAAATCCGGATATGATGCGGCGTTTTCCGCACGAATTTTCCGGCGGTCAGCGCCAGCGTGTCGCCATTGCCCGCTCACTGATGCTCGATCCGAAGGTCATCGTGGCCGATGAGGCGGTCTCGGCGCTCGACGTTTCAATCAAAGCCCAGGTTTGCAATTTGCTGCTCGATCTGCAGCAAAGCCTGAACCTCGCCTTTCTCTTCATCAGCCATGACATGGCGGTGGTAGAACGCGTGAGCCATCGTGTGGCAGTCATGTACCTGGGTGAAATTGTCGAAATCGGCCCACGTGCGGCAGTCTTCGACAACCCGCAACATCCCTATACGAAGAAATTGATGTCCGCCGTTCCAGTGCCAGATCCCGCGCGGCGACAGATCAAGCGCAACATGGCGACAGATGAGATCAAAAGCCCGATACGGCCGGTGGACTATGTGGCACCTGAACGACGTTATCGGGAAGTTTCGGCCGGGCATCTGGTGCAGGAGGCGGCATAATCGATGGTGTTCCTCATCAGCGAGGGCGCCTTGCGCACCGGACCGATGAACACGGTGATGAGACAACGGACTACGTGCCTGCTCGGCAGGGCACGGAAGCAAGAGACAAGCCGCTCAGTGCAGCCCACCCACGCCGAGATGGGTATCGATGAGCGCAGGGTTCTCAACAAGATCGCCTGATGGCCCGTTCCAGACGATACGGCCGCGTTCCATGATAATGGCGTGATCGGCAAAATCGATGGCCATCTGAATGCGCTGCTCGACGAGAAGAATGGTCATCTCGCCTGACTGGGCGAGTTTGGAAAAGGCGGCCATCAGCTCTTCGCAGATAACCGGCGCAAGACCCTCAAGTGGCTCGTCCAGGAGCAGCACGCGCGGCTGGCCAAGAATCGTTCTTGCTGTCGACAGCATCTGCTGCTCGCCGCCAGATAGCTGCGAACCGAGATTTCGGCGGCGCTCCTTCAGACGCGGAAACAGCGTGTAGGCTTCGTCGATCGCGGACTTTGGACGCCCCTTGAGGCCGACAAATAGATTTTCCTCGACAGTCAGCGTCGGGAAGACATCGCGTGTTTGCGGCACGTAACCGAGGCCAGCCTGTGCACGCGCGGCGCTCGGCAGGGTGGCAATATCCAGTCCGCCGATGCGGATATCGCCGGAAAAGCGCTTCGTCTGACCGGCCAGCGTGGCGAAGAGGCTTGTCTTGCCGACGCCGTTGCGGCCGAGCACGGCGAAACGCGAGCCTGATGGCACGGAAAGCGACATGCCCTCGATGACCTTTGTCGGGCCATAACCGGCCGTGAGGTTGACGATTTCAAGCGGCGCTGCGGGCATCGGCGTAACTTCCCAGATAGGCTTGGCGGACTTCCGCATTGCTGGTGACGTCTTCAGGCGAACCATCAAAGATCACCGCACCTGCAGCAAGCACCACCACACGTTTGGCAAAACGGAAGACCAGATCCATGTCGTGCTCGATCATCAGGATGGCGAGGTCTGCGGGCAGCCGGTCGAGCGCCTGTTCGATGCGCGCCGTTTCCGTGGAAGGCACGCCTGCGGCGGGCTCATCGAGCAGCAGGATTTTCGGGCGAAGTGCCATGGCAAGCGCAATCTCGATGAGCCTTTGCTGGCCGTAGGCAATCTCACGCACCCGGGTTTGCGAAAGGGCGAGGAGTCCGAGCGTCCCAAGAATATCGCGGGCTTCGCTCATGACCGAGGGCATGGCGCGGTAACGGCCGAAAATTCGACCCGTCTTGCCCTCACGCTGGAGGATGGCGAGCGCGACGTGTTCTTCCGGCGTCATATCCTGAAACAGACGGGTAACCTGGAAGGAACGCACGAGGCCGCGTTTGACCCGCTGGCTGGCGCTGAGGCCGGTGACGTCTTCCCCGGCAATGCGAACCGTGCCGGCTGACGGCTTGATATTGCCGGTGACGAGGTTGACGAAGGTCGTCTTGCCGGCACCATTGGGGCCGATCAGTACCGTGCGGTCGCCCGGCGAAAGCGACAGCGAGACATTGTTGGTGACGACGAGACCACCGAAATTTTTCTGGAGGCCAGAGACCTCGAAAATGGCGTTCATGTGCGGCCTCCCCGGATGCGAGCAATGATTTGCTCGCCTGCACCGTAAAGTCCACGCGGTGCAAAAAGCACCACGGCGATCAGCAGCAGGCCGACAATTGTGAGCCAGTGGAAGGGATTGGCCGCGGAAACGACATCCTCAAACCACATGAAGGTGACGGTTCCGATGAGTGCGCCGTAAAGGGAACCTGCGCCGCCCAGCACCAGCATGACCAGGCCCTCGGCAGAGAGCGTAAAGGAGAGGCTGTCGAGACCGACGACCTGTGTGGAAATGGCGTTGAGCGCGCCCCCGATGCCTGCGACGATTCCCGATATCACGAACATCTTCAAGATCGTACCGTTGACGGAGCCGCCCATGGCCTGGATGCGAATGCTGTCCTGCTTGACGCCGCGGCACAACATGCCGAAGGGAGAGTGAACCACGATCTTCAGAGCTACGAAGACGAGGAGCAAAAGACAAACGCCATAAATATAGGCGGTACGTCCAAAGAGATCGAAATCGAACGTGCCGAAAAGGGCGTCGGGAGAAATGCCCGAGAGGCCGTCGCTGCCGCCCGTCCAGCCTGATGCCTTGTTGGCCGCCTCGTGAAACAGATGGATGACGGCGATGGAAAGCACGAGCTGCGGCAGGCCATGGGCACGCAGCAACACGGCGCCGGATAAAAGACCGGAAATGCCGCCTGCGACGGCGCCGATCGCTGTCATGAGAAGCGGATCGGTGATTTCAAAATGCGCGGCTGCGATGCCGGCGGCATAGGCGCCCGCGCCGAACAGGGCCGCGTGTCCGAGCGTCGCGACACCGCAATAGCCGGTCACCAGATCGATCGAAAGCACCAGAAGTGCAATGGCGATGATACGGGTCAGGAGCGCCAGATTATCGGGAAACAGAAAATAGCCGATGGTGGCGGCAGCGATAATGAGCGCTGGTCCCACGAGCGCGCGCAGCGGCGAGCGTGCCGTGGAAGCTGCGGCAATTTCAGTCGCTTCGTTCATGAGCACCGCCATCTCATTTCGCCCTTCCAAGAAGGCCGCGCGGGAACAGCGTGATGATCACGATGACCGCCAGATAAAAGAAGAATTCGCCGTATTCGGGTGCAAGATACCGCCCGGTTGTGTCAATGGCGCCAAGCAGGAGGCACGCGATCAGCGCACCCGGAATGGAGCCTGCGCCGCCGACCGAAACCACCACGAGGAAGGTGACCATGTAGCGCAGCGCATAATAGGGTTCGACCGGCAGCAGCTCGGCCCCGATGACCCCGCCCATGGCGGCAAGGCCCACTGCGATGGCGAAGCTGACGGCATAGATGACCTCGGTGCGCACGCCGAGTGCCGCCGCCATGGCGGCGTTGTCGACCGCCGCCCGCAGCTTGATACCAAACGCGGTCTTTTCAAATGTGAACCAAAGCGCCCCGGCCACGGCGAGGCCGCAGGCAATTGCAAAGATGCGGTGGGTCGCGATGGTACGGAAACCGAGATCGGTCGGCCCCGCCAGCTGCGGCGGTAAGGGGATGGTCTTGAGCGTCGGCCCGAACACGAAGTTGGCGATGCCGATGATGCAGAAGGTAATGCCAATGGTCATCAGCACCTGCGTCAGCTCTGGCGCACCGTAGATGCGACGGTAGAGGAAACGCTCAAGCGGAATGGCGATGACGATGGTGCCGACGATGGCGACGAGGATCGCAACGGCATAACCAAGGCCAAGGCCATGGGCAGCGTAGGAAGCGAGATAGCCGCCGATCATGGCAAAGGCGCCATGCGCGAGGTTGACCACACGCATCAGCCCCATCGTGACGGAAAGTCCGATGGAGATGATGAACAGGACCATGCCATAGGCGAGCGCATCGATGAGGATGCTGAAAACCGTCTGCATACTGAAAGAGCTCCTCCCGTGCCACATACGCCCCTATGGGCTGGAGACGGGCCGCTACCGGCGGCCCGACAAGCTTGCTGGAAGCCTTGCTTTATTTCGCCGCCGCAAGGCCCGGATCGCCCTGCTTTTCGAAGGTCCGTGTTTCCTTGTTATAATAGGACCCATCATCCGCCTTGGCGACTTCACGCAGATAGATGTTTTGGGTGATATGCCGGCTTTCGGGATCGATGCTGACAGGGCCACGGGGACTTGTCCAGGACAGACCTTTCACGGCGTCGACCGCCTTCTCCGCATCCTGCTTTCCGCCGGTCGCTTCGATCATCTTGCTGATGACGTACATGCCGTCGTAAGCCCCGACCGACGTGAACGAGATGTCCTTCGGATTACCGATGGCCTTGCCGACAGCTTCGATGAAGGCCTTGTTTTCAGGCGAATCGTGCGAGACTGAATAATGGAAGGTCGTCTGCATCCCGAGCGCGGCTTCGCCGAGCGCTGGCAGATCTGGCTCCTGCGTAAGATCGCCGGGACCGAAAAGCTTGATGCCTGCCGATTTCAGGCCGTTGTCGTTAAATGCCTTGACGAAGCCAAGCGTCGTGGGGCCGGATGGCAAGAAGGCGAAGACGCCTTGCGCACCAGAATCCTTCGCGCGCTGCATGATTGGGCTGAAGTCGTTGGTGGCAAGTGGCATGCGAATGCTTTCCACCACTTCGCCCCCCGCTGCGGTGAATGCCGCTTTGAAGGCGTTTTCGGCGTCCACGCCAGGACCGTAGTCGGTGACAAGCGAAATCACCTTCTTCACACCACCATCAAACGCCACCTTCGCGATCGGGGTCGAGGTCTGCCACGTCGTAAAGGAAGTGCGCACGACGTAGGGGCTTTTGGTCACAATGGCGGAGGTTGCAGCGTTCATGACAACCATAGCAACGTTGCCCTGTTTCAAAAGCGGCGTCACAGCCATCGCATCGGGCGTGAACATGAAACCACCCAGATATTGCACGCCTTCCTTGACCACGAGTTCCTGTGCGAGCGCCTTGGATTGCGCGGGGTCCGGCTGCGGAACATCGCGGTAGACAACTTCGATCGTGTTATCGCCGATCTTGTTACCGTTCAGCGCAAGCCATGCATCGATGCCCGCCTTGAAATTTTTGCCGTGGATTGCGAAGGGACCCGACATCGGCCCAATGACACCGACCTTGATCGTGTCTGCCGCGGCGACGGAACTGAAAAGAGTGGCCGCGAGCGCGGCGATAATCGGCAACTTCATGATTTCCTCCCAAGCGGCCCTTGGCTCCCATCCACTGGCCCAGCCTGCAGAGTGAGGAGTGTAGTCGCTGATGTAAAATGAATTAAGGGGGAAAATAGATAACCTGATGGTTATCAATAAGCCGTCGCTTGGCGTTATTCGCGTTTAGGACTTCAGAGCGCGGCCGCGTCGCAAACCAGCTGAGGCCGCAGCCTGACCCCTCGCTGGGTGCAACCCACGCTTTAACGAGTTCTAAGGGGATTTTCGGTAGTGTCCCAAAGCATATTTTTGAACTTTATTCGGTGTCTTGATGGGCGAATATCAGAACAAAGCTGTCGAGCTGATGCGGACGCTCGTCGGGGAAAAGATGCTCAACAATAAAGTGGAGCGACGGGAAGAGTTTCTGCGCAAGGCGCTCACCCTGTATCACGTCATGGGCGGAACGGTAGAAGACCTACAAGCTGCGGCAAAGGACATGGGGATTAAGCCAGCCCTAAGCATCGATGTCGCGGTTGGCGATGTCATGCACAATCTGGCGGCCATCGGCCATGTCGCCGATCTCGATATCATTCAAGCCGGTTACAACAAGCTCGACGCTGCTAATCTTCACATTCTCAGCAAGGGCAAGAAGTTGCTTGAGAAGCAGCGGGATCAGAAGCTCGCTGCCGCGAATCCGGCGAAATGAGCCGCCCACTGCGGGGCGGCTGAGAATTCAGGCGGTTTCGGCGGACATAATCTCCTGCCAGGCATCATAGGCCGATAGAACCGTTTCCATTTGCGCCGTGTGGCCGGTGATGAAATCGTCGCCGTAGATGGTCTCATCTGGATATTCCGTGATCAGCGTCATCGGCACGGTGTGGCGGTCGTCGATGGACGACAGACAAGGGAAGCCGTTGATGATGCGGAAACCGGTTTCGCCGGCGTGGGTCTCATAAAGCGCGATCTGGCGGTTATTGTAGTCGAGCAGGCCGGGAATGGCGCCGAGATGACGGGTTACCCTGTCGAGCAGGGCTTCGGCCTGCCTTTCCCAGTCCGCATGGTGGCGGATGATGAGGAAGAAACCCTTCGGCAGCGTCCACATGGCGAAATTGCGCGGCACGTAACCGGATAGTGGTCTGGTCCATTCATGCGAAGGATAACCGTGCAGGTTCACATGCAGCTTCGCGCCGCTTATCTCCTGCGCCTTGAAGCGGATTTCCTTCTCGTTCAGGTGGCTGCCTGAATTTTCCGGCGTGCGATATTCGAGATCATCACCGAGTGCCGTGTAGCGCGCGGCATGGTGCATATGGCGGGGATTATCGACGCGAAGGCGCTGGTGCAGGGCATAACCGTCAGGGTTTTCCAGCGGAGAAATCGTGAAATGCGCGCCCTCGCGTGCGACGAGTTTGCGGGCCGCGCGAATCGCGCCGACGACGCCTGTGGTTTCGTTCGGATGCTGGCCACCGCTGATCATCACGGCAGCATCGCTGCCGGCAAAATATCGGGCGGCAAGGGTGCGACCGGAGCGGGAACGTGCCTCGAAAGCCTCGCCGCCGATGCCTGAGAGCAGTTTTGCGATCTGGCCCGCAGCGATCGGTTCGCGTGCCTCATCGATCAGCTGTTCGCCACCGTCAAGAAAGGCTGTGGTGAGCGGACGTGTCTCGATGCGAACGGAGACCTCGCCTTCACTTTTCACGATTTCCGGTACGATCTGGCCCGGTTTCAGGCCCCTGTCACCCAATGGACGGCCAGACTTCTTCTGGAAGAACTCCAGCAGCGAGAAGTAAAAATCCTCATGCAGCGCTTCGCGCAAGCTGATCACTTCGTCGCCGATCGGCAGGGCCATTTCCTCGGCAGGATGAGCGACGCGGATGTTCAGTTCTTCGAAATAAGGCTCGTCATTACCCCAGCCATGATTGGCGACGGCATGAATTGCTGCTTCGAAAAGTTGTTCGTATTCCGTCTCCAGCCGCTCGCCCGAGGCATCACCGGCAAGCCGGAACCAGCCGGTGGGGGAGACATTGGTTTCACCCACGATATCGGTATGGACCCGGTTTGGAGCGAGAACCTTGAGAGTTTCCGTTTTGCCGTTGCGGCTTAGCGTAACGTCATAATGGAAGGCATCGTCCTTACGGGCGATGAAATCCAGCTTCGCATCGCCTACCAGCGCCGCCAGCGGATAGGCCTCCAGCCGGAATCGGTTGGCGGGGGCGTTTTCGTGCACCGGGTAACGCACCTCGATGGCGTCGACGCCATCGAAATTGATCTCTTCCAGAAAGGTGAAGAGAAGCGGCTTGTAGGCGCTGCGGATGCGGGCGCAGACGCCTTTTTTCTTCAGCCTCTCTTCGGTCTCGCGGCGGCTTTTGGCGTCATCGAAGGTCCATACCTCGAAGGACTGGCCGGGCTCGGCGCGGGCGATCAAGGTATCCAGAGTGCGCGCGAAAGTCTGGTCGAAAATCTGGCTCATCTGGTTACCTCGAGGTTCTGCCTGTCGGGTCGAGGCTGTCGCGCAGCCAGTCGCCGAGAAGGTTAAGGCCAAGCACGGTGAGAAGGATAGCAAGGCCTGGAAAGACGCTGACCCACCATGCCGTCTGCAGATAGGTACGCCCATCCGCCAGCATGCCGCCCCAGCTTGGAATTGTCGGATCAACGCCGAGACCAAGGAAGGTGAGGCTGCTTTCCAGCAGGATGTTGTTGGCGACATTCAGCGTCATCAGCACGATGACGGGGCCGATGAGGTTCGGCAGCAGGTGCTGAAGGATGATGCGCCAGTCTTTCACGCCAATAGCGCGGGCGGAAAGGATGAATTCCCGCTCCCGCAGCGTCAGTACCGAGCCGCGCACGAGGCGGGCATATTGCACCCATTGCGAGACGATCAGGAGGATGATGGTGTTGGTGAGGCTGCCGCCGACAATGGCGATAAAGGTGATGGCAAGCAGGATGAAGGGCATGGCGAGCTGGATATCGGCAAAGCGCATGACCAGCATATCCCAGAAGCCGCGATAATAACCGGCAACAAGTCCGACAGCGACGCCGAAGATGACAGCACCGATGACCGAGGTGAAACCGACCAGCAGCGAAATCTTGCCGCCGGCGACAACGCGGGCGAGCACATCACGCCCGAGCGGATCGGTGCCGAGAGGATGGGCGGCATTGGCGAAGGGTTTGGCAAGGCGCGCCATCAGGTCGATCTTGTCGGCCCCGCCCGGAAACAGCACGTCGGAAAAGAGGACGGCGAGGCAGATGATTGTCGTCAGTGACGCGCCGAGGACGAATTCGAGATTGGTGAAGCGCGCGAGACGCGAGGTTTTGGCAGCCATCGTCACTTACTCCGTGCGGATGCGCGGATCGACAAGCCCGTAGGCGATATCGACCAGAAGGTTGATGCCGACGATCATCAGCGACAGCACGGTGATGACGGCCTGGAGCACAGGATAATCACGCGCACCGACGGCATCGAAGGCGAGCGTTCCGAGGCCCGGCCAGTTGAAGACGCGCTCGATGACGACGATGCCGCCGAGCAGCCCGCCGAATTGCAGGCCGAAATAGGTGATGAGCGGAATGGCACAGTTGCGCAGCGCGTGTTTGTAGAGAACCTTGCTTTCGCTCAGCCCCTTGGCGCGCGCCACCATGACATATTGCGAGCGCAGCGTATCGAGCATGGCGGTACGCACAAGGCGGACATTGGTGGCGGTGAGGATGACGCCCATGGTGACCGCGGGCATGATGTAGCTCGCAAAACCACCCATGCCGCTGGGCGGCAGCCAGCCGAGCGTGATGGAGAACAGGAGCACGAGCATCGTGGCCAGCCAGAAATTCGGGAAGGACAGACCGATGAGCGAGAAGATGCGGATCACCTGATCGGCCGTCTTGCCGCGCGAGGTCGCCGCCTTGATGCCGAGCGGAATGGAAAGCGCAATTGACACCGCCATGGAGATGAAGGCGAGAAGCAGCGTTGCGGGCAGGGCATCGGCAATGAGGCGCGAGACCGGCGTGCTGCCGGTGAAGCTGCGGCCGAAATCCAGCGTCACGAGACCCTTCAGGAAGCTCAAATATTGCACGAAGAAGGGCCGGTCGGTTCCGAGCGCCGCACGGATGCGCGCCAGATCATCTTCCGTCATGCTGCCGCCGCCCTGGAACATGGTGACGGCGGGGTCACCCGTTAGGCGGATGGCGAAGGAAACGAGAAGGGTGATGGCTATGACGACAAAAATCGCCTGCAGCAATCGCTTGATGAGGAAACCGGCCACGTTTTTTACCTTGAAGAGAGACCCGGCCTTGCCCGCGTCGCGGCGGGCAAGGTGTGTTGATCAGAAAACCAGCCTGATTATTCGACGGTGACGTCGGTCAGCTTCAGACGGTTATCCGGCGGTGCGACGAAACCCTTGACCCGCTTGTTGATGCCGTAAATGGCATTGGTGTTGTAAAGCGGGATTTCGAGCGCGCGTTCGGCGGTATAGCTGCCGATTTCCTTGAGGATTTTTTCGCGCTCGGCACGGTCGGTCAGCGGACGCTGGGATTCCAGCAGCTTGTCCAGCTTTTCGTCCTTGTCATAGGGGTTCCACTTTTCACCCGAGTGATACATGGAGTAGGCGGTGTTGTCGTAATCGAAGGTCCAGCCGCCCCATTTCTGCTGGAACATCGCGCCGGTCTTGCCCTGCGGGATGATGTCGTTCAAGAGAACGTTGGTCTCATAGGGCTTGATGGTGGCGGTGATGCCGACCATGGACAGATAGCTGGAAATGACCTGCGCCACCTCGTTCATCGTCGCGTCATTGCCGCGGATGTCGATCTGCAACGCCGCACCCGGCTTGACGCCGGCTTCCGCGAGCAGCTTTTTCGCGCCTTCCGGATCGTAAGGCAGCGGCTTCAGATCGGCATCGTAACCGAAGGACAGTGCACTCTGGAAGCTGGCGATTTCCGAGGCCTGACCGGCAAGGATCGACTTGACGATGGTGCCACGGTCGACCGCCATGATGATGGCCTTGCGCACCTTCGGATCGGCGGTAATGCCGTCACGGGTGTTGAAACGCAGCGCATCGACCGTCGGGCCGGGAACGCTGACGATCTGAAGCTTGGAATCGCCTTCAATGACCGGGATCATGCCGATCGGTATGGTGGGCGGAATGACGAGATCGACGCGACCGGCCTGCAATTCGGCAACGGCGGTCGCTGGCTCGGAGATGAAGCGGTATTCCAGTTCGGAAAGCTTCGGTGCACCGCCCCAGTAATCCGGGTTGGCTTCCAGCTTGATGTTGGTCTTCGGCGCATAGGAGACGAATTTGAATGCGCCGGTGCCAACGGGGTTAAGGTTGAAATTGTCCTCGCCCTTTTCCTGAATGTATTTCGGCGGCACGATCATGCCGCCATAACCGGCAAGCTTGGTCAGAAGCACGGGATCCGGCGCCTTCAGCTTCATGTCGACGGTGTAATCGTCGATGACATCAACGCTTTCGATGGCGACATAGTTAGAGCGCTGCGGTCCCTTGGCGCCCTGTTCGCCGAGGAGGCGCTCGAAGGTAAACTTGACGGCGGCGGCGTTGAAGGGCTCGCCATTGTGGAACTTGACGTTCTGGCGCAGCTTGAAGCGGATGCGCTTGCCCTCATCCAGCTCTTCCCAGGATTCGGCAAGGCCGGGCACAAGTTTCAGATCCGGGCCGCGATAGGTGAGGCCATCGAAGATGTTGGTGGCGACAGCTGCCCATTGCACGAGGAAGGTGTCGATCGGATCCCAGCTGCCCGGATCCTGCGGGCTGGAAATGGTCATCTTGCCGGCGGCAAAAGCCGGTGCGGCGGTCAAGGCCGTTGCGGCCATGGCAAGTGCGACGAACGTTGTCGTCATCCCCTTCTTTATCATTGTCATCTACCTGTTCCTCTTCAGATGGTTGTGGTTCTGGTTGTTGCTCAGGCGCTCTTCGCGATGAAGTGGCCCGGATTGATTTCCTCGTGAGCGAGAATGGCTGGCTCATCGCCGACACGGCGCACCGGATTGGGTATTTCGCCCTCGATCATGGCGATGCGGCGCTCGATGGTTGGATCGGCAACCGGCACAGCTGAAAGCAGGCGGCGCGTATAATCATGCGTCGGCGTTTCGAAGACCTGGCGGCGGCTGCCCATTTCCATGATCTGGCCAAGATAAAGCACGGCGACGCGATGGCTCATCTTTTCCACGACCGCCATGTCATGGCTGATGAAGAGATAGGCGAGGCCACGCTCGGCCTGCAAATCCATGAACAGATTGATGATCTGCGCCTGAATGGAAACATCAAGCGCCGACAGAGCCTCGTCGGCAATGATCAGCTTCGGATCCGAGGCAAGCGCGCGGGCAATGCAGACGCGCTGGCGCTGACCGCCGGAAAACTCGTGCGGATAGCGTGCGGCGTGCTCGGAGGAGAGACCCACACGCTCCAGCAATTCATCCACCCGCCGCTTTACCGCCTTCTGATCATTGATCAAACCATGGGTGTTGATCGGCTCGGCAATGGAAAAACCGACCGTCTTGCGCGGATCGAGCGAGGCGAAGGGGTCCTGGAAGATATATTGCACCTCCTGACGCATGCGGAAGCGTTCCGCCGCCGACATCTGCGCAAAGCTGCGGCCGTTGAAGGTTATTTCGCCCGAGATGGCCGACTGCAACTGCTGAATGGTGCGGCCGATGGTGGATTTGCCGGAACCGGATTCGCCCACCAGCGCCAGCGTTTCGCCGGGATGAATATCGAAGCTGACCTTCTGCACGGCGCTGAGGCGGTGCGTTGCCTTGCCGAACAGGTTCTTGCGGATATCGAAGCGCACGAACAGGTCCTTGACCGAGAGCAGCGGCTTTTCACCAGATTTCACGGTGTTTTGGACACGTTCCTCTCCGATTACGATCGGCTGGCCATCCTGTAGGACGGTAAGCGGCAGGCGTTTCGGGTATTCTTCGCCTTCCATACTGCCGAGGCGCGGAACGGCGGAAAGCAGGGCGCGCGTGTAAGGGTGCTGTGGGTTGGCGAAGATATCCTTCACCGGCCCTTCCTCAACCTTCTTGCCCTTCCACATGACGACCACTTCATCGGCCATTTCCGCCACCACGCCCATGTCATGGGTGATGAAGACCATGCCCATGCCGAGCTTCTTTTGCAGGTCGCGCATGATGTTGAGGATTTGCGCCTGAATGGTCACGTCAAGAGCCGTCGTCGGCTCGTCAGCGATCAGCAGCTTCGGCCGGCAGGCGAGCGCCATGGCGATCATCACACGCTGACGCATACCGCCGGAAAGCTGGTGCGGGTATCGCTTCAGAAGTTCGGCTGCATCGGGCAGGCGCACCATTTCGAGCAGCTTCTGTGCTTCTGCCATCGCTGCCTGCTTGCTCATCTTCTCATGCAGGACAAGCACTTCGCAGATCTGGTCGCCGATGGTGAACACAGGGTTGAGCGAGGTCATCGGCTCCTGGAAGATCATGGCGATCTCCTTGCCGCGGATCGAGCGCATCTCTTTCTGAGAGACCTTCAGCAAGTCCCTGCCTTCAAACATGATTTTGCCGGTGGGGTAGGTCGCGCCCATCATGTCCGCAAGGCGCATGGTGGAGAGCGACGTGACCGACTTTCCCGAACCGGATTCGCCGACGATCGCCACCGTACGGCCAGGCTCGACGCGAAAGGAAATATCGTCCACGACGCGGCTGTTGCCAAACTCGACGCTCAGGCCTTCGACGGAGAGGAGGGCGTTTGCGTATGCGGCAGTCATGGCAGTTTCTCCGGCGTGGCTTGCGCCGGTGAAAGGGCGCGGTGGTCTGGAAAAAGAAAAGAGTGATGGTCAGGCGAGCTTCGCGCAACGCCGGGCGGAAATGTCGAAAATGTCGGGTGAGATCGCATCTTTAGGATGTTTTTTCACAGAGGGCCGTACGACAAGCGATGCCCCGGATTAGTAGCCGCACTACTCCCGCAGCCGTGCCTTTTACATCGATGGCCACCGCCCGACGCGAAACGCCGGACGCCAATTCGACAATGCGCATGAAACCTTATTCTCCCCACCTTTGTTTTATAGAAAAAAGCTAACAAAACAGAACAATCATGTCCATAGTGTTGAACAATTTTTGTGTACTGCTCTACAAATGCGCAAATGCACCGATTTTGAACCCGTGATCCTGCATAATGCTGCGCAAAGAGGCGCGTATTCCGCCTTGGTGTCACTAAAACGCTGAGAAGAATGAAGAGGAAAGGGAATGCCTAGCGTGAACAATAGTGCAGGCGCAGTTAGGCTGAGGGGCTTTCTACGATGCTTGTCCAGGGATGATGTCGAACTGGTCCGGCGCCACCTGAACATCTTCGTCTGACGTGAGAGGAACCCGGCTGCATTTCCTTTGAGGTATCCGAGACAGACGATCCCCTGATCTGGCGGGTTGAGGAGCTTTTTGCTGATCGTGCCGCCTTTGATTTTCATCAGCGGCGGACGCGGGCGTCGGAGTGGTTTATGGCGACCTGTGCCATTCCACGCGATTACGAGATAACGACATTGGAATAAATGAGAACAGGCCGCAGCGACATTCCTGCCCGCTGCGGCCTGTTCGGATTTCGCTGCCGAGACTTATTCCCTCGGCATGCCGACGGGCGGCGCAAGGCGTCGTTGCGCGGCGATGCGGAAGGGGGCGTTCATGGCGCCATAGCCGCCGTAGGCACCACGCCTTTCGACGATCTCGAAGAAGAAGCCTTCGCCGAAGGTGCGGCTGTAAATCTGGAAGTATTCACCATTGTCGTCGCGGTCATAAAGGATGCTTGCCGCTCTGAGCGCATCGGAAAATTCCGGTTCCAGACCGAAACGGGCCTCCAGATCGTCGTAATAATTGCGCGAGATCGGCAGGGCCTGAAAACCGCGCGCCTGCATCGTCTTGGCCGTCGCGAAAATATCGTTGGTGGCGAAGGCGATGTGCTGGATGCTGGTGCCGAAACCTTCAGCCAGGAATTTGCCGGCGAAGGTCTTGCGATTGTCGGCACCGTTCATGGTCAGGCGGAAATGCGGCGAGGGTACGCTTTCAATCGCCTGACTGCGCACCAGCCCGCCCGGATCGACCACATCGATCATCGGTGTCCGGCGGGAGGAAAACAGCGAGGTGTAAAACAGGAGCCAGGTCAGCATTTCATCATAATGCGTTGTTTGCGCGAGATGATCGATACGCGTCAGGCCGGCATCGCTGCCCGTCTTGTGCCCCTGTGTCGGCACGAATTCCGTGTCCCAGATAGAGGCGAGCGCCGGCGAAGCATCGAGGAAATAGATGACGCCGTTGCCCACGCCCTGAATGGCGGGAACGGCGACTTCGCCAGATCTGCGCGGTTCGGCAAAGGTCGGGGCCCCCAGCGCTTCTGCCCGCGCCAGTGCCGCTTGGGCATCATCGACCTTCAACCCGAAGGCATAGGCATTCGTGCCGTGGATCGAATAGGAGGCGCCGGCGAAGCTGTCGCCGTCATCGCTGGTATTGATGACGATGCGGATGTCGCCCTGCGTATGGAGATCGACCGCGCGGTTGCGGTGCTGCGCCGATTTCTCAAAGCCGAGCGTGGCAAGCAACGCTTCCAGATTGGCCTTTTCCTCCGGCGCCGTGGTGAATTCGACGAATTCGACGCCCTGCGTGTTAACCCGTTCCGGCATCGCTGGTACGTCGATGCGGATATCGGGTTCGAGACGCCGCACCTGGTCCATGAGGTTGATCAGCGAGCGGTGACCATCTTCGGCAAGTAGCCGGGCCGAGCCGCCACGGAACTGGTCGTTGAAGATTTCGAGCGAAAGCGGCCCGCTATAGCCGGTTGCCGCCACAGCCCGCATGAAATCCACGACAGGTAGATCGCCTTCGCCCGGCATGTTGCGGAAATGGCGGCTCCAGTAGAGCAGGTCCATGTCGATCAGCGGCGCATCGGCCAGCTGCACGATGAAGATCTTGTCGCCGGGAATGGAACGGATCGAATTGGGATCGATCTTGCGCGACAGCGTGTGAAAACTGTCAAGAATGATACCGACATTGGCGTGGTCGGCACGGCGCACCACCTCCCAGGCATCACGGTGGTCGCTGATATGGCGGCCCCAGGCCAGCGCCTCGTAACCGACGCGCACGCCATGTTTTGCGGCAAGCTCTCCCAGCTGATGGAAATCGGCGGCGGCCCGGTCGATGCCGCCGAGCGAGACCGGCGACACATTCGAGCAGATCAACATCAGATCGGTGCCGAGTTCGCCCATGATGTCGAATTTGCGTTGAGCGCGCTCAAAGGCGCGAGCGCGGTGCGGCTCCGGCATGCCCTCGAAGTCGCGGAAGGGCTGAAAAAGGGTAATCTCAAGGCCGTGATCGGCGGCCAGCGCCTTCACCTCGCGCGGCGAAGCATCGTAGGTCAGGAAATCGTTTTCGAAAATCTCAACGCCCGAAAAGCCCGCCTTGGCAATCGCCGCTAGTTTTTCGGGGAATTCGCCACTGATCGATACGGTTGCAATGGATGTGCGCATTGGCATGCCGTGTCTTCCTGTGTCATAGCTCGCCATATTGCCTTCCTTTTCAGCCTTATGTACTGATTGGTTAATAATAGGGGCGTGGGCGGGAACCGCAAGCCCAAGGGTGGATTGATCGACCATGACGAAAACCGCGACTTCCAAAGGCGCAGCAGAGACCCGCCCGGCGAAACGGGACCCGGAGGGTGTGCGGCGCGATATTCTGTCCGTGGCGATGGAAGAATTTTCGCAAAACGGTCTGTCGGGAGCGCGGATCGATGAGATCGCCGCGCGCACGCGCACGTCCAAGCGCATGATCTATTATTACTTCACCGACAAGGAGAGCCTTTACCAGCATGTGCTGCAGGAGGCCTATTCCAAGATTCGTGGTGGTGAAAGCGATCTGCAACTGGACGATCTGGAGCCCGTGGCGGCACTCGACAAGCTCTGTCGGTTCACCTTCGATCACCACCGGCGTAATCCGGCTTTTATCCGCATGGTGATGATTGAGAATATCCATCACGGTCGGCACATGCAGTCGTCGGAAACGATCCGCCAGCTCAACCGCCCGGCCATCGATGCGCTGGAAAGCGTTCTGTTGCGTGGCCAGAAGAGCGGTGTATTCCGGCAGGGCATCGATCCACTGGAGCTGCACTGGCAGATCAGCGCGCTGTCGTTTTTCAACGTTTCCAACGCCGCGACTTTCTCTTTTATCTTTGGCGACAGCCTCTTTACCGATGACGGTCAGGAGACATTGTCGCGGCACGCCAGCGACATGGTGCTGCGTTATGTGCTGGCGCCCGCCCATCTCACGAAGATCGTGAAAGACGCTTGATAAGGTGGCTGAGAGCCACCTCGTATCCTTCGATCCCCAATCCAGCGATCACGCCCTCTGCACGGGGCGAAATATAGGAGTGGTGCCGGAAGGCCTCGCGCTTGTGAATGTTCGAGATGTGCACCTCGATGACGGGAGCCTCGAAGGTATTCAAGGCATCGAGGATTGCAACAGACGTGTGTGTGAACGCGCCGGGATTGATGACGATGCCCGCGGACTTGCCGCGGGCTTCATGGATCCAGTCGATGATCTCATATTCCCGGTTGCTCTGGGCAAAAAACAGCGTGTGGCCGGCAGCGTCGGCGATGGCGCGGCAGTTTGCTTCGACGTCGGCAAGCGTTTCATAGCCATAGATTTCCGGCTGGCGCTGGCCAAGCAGGTTAAGATTGGGACCGTTGAGGATCGTGAAGAGGCTCATGCTACGCCCTCCGCCATGCATAGTTCGGTAAAATGCGCCGTCATGCGCTCGGCGTCCGGCTCGCGCCCGCAGAAGAGCCGGAAGGCGCCAACGGCCTGGAACACGGTCATGCCGCCGCCTGGCAAGGTGCGGCAACCCTTCTGCGCCGCGGTTGCCAAAAGCGCTGTTACGAGCGGCATGTAGACAATGTCGGCCACCCAATGCCGCTGTTCGATGAGATCAGCGTCAACCGGCATGCCGGGGTGGGCGGGCATGCCCATCGGGGTTGCGTGGATCAGGCCATCTGCATAGGGCAGGGACACTTCCGGGTCCTTCACCGCAAAGGCGCGGCCCTCACCAAAACGGCCGTTGAGATCCTGGGCCAGGCGCTCAGCCCTTGCCATATCCCGATCAAAAATATCAACACGAGCAATGTCGAGCTTCAGCGCCGCGTGTGCGACGGCGACCCCCGCGCCACCTGCGCCGACCAACAGTGCCCGATCGCGCTTCGCATCCGGCAGGCCACGGACAAAGCTTTCGTGAAAGCCATACCAGTCCGTATTGTGGCCGATCCGTCGTCCGTCGCGGAAGACCACCGTATTGACGGCTCCCAGCATCCGGGCATCGTCCGACAGTTCGTGCAGATGCGCGATGACCGCCTGCTTGAACGGATGGGTAATGTTTGTGCCGGCAAACCCGCGTGCTTCGAGCTCGGAAAGAAGCTCCGGAAGCGCCGTTTCCGGCAGTTTGCGGGCGGCGACATCCACAAGCTCATAGGAATAATCGAGACCATGGGCCGTCCCCTCGCGCATATGCAGAGCAGGCGATTTCGATAGCTGGATGTCGGCGCCTATTAGGCCGACCTTGAAGGATGTTTTTTCTGTCATGATCAGGTGTCGCTCATCGGACGGTGTGGGAGAGGCGGGACGGTGCCCGCCCGCCTTAAGAGCGCGCGAACCTCAGTGGTGTGCGAGAATTTCGCCGAGGAACGTGCGCGTACGCTGGTGCTTGGGGTCGCGGAAAAATTCGTCCGGCGGACCTTCTTCGATGATCTCGCCTTCCGACATGAAGATCACTCTATCGGCAACCTGCCGGGCGAAACCCATTTCATGGGTCACGCAGATCATCGTCATGCCGTCGCGGGCAAGACCGATCATGGTGTCGAGCACTTCTTTGACCATTTCCGGATCGAGCGCCGACGTTGGCTCATCAAACAGCATGGCCTTCGGTTCCATGCACAGCGCACGCGCGATCGCCGCACGCTGCTGCTGGCCACCGGACAGCTGGGCCGGGTATTTGTCTGCCTGATTGAGAATCCGTACGCGTTCCAGATATTTGCGCGCCGTCGCCTCTGCGTCGGCTTTCGAGACGCCCTTCACCCGCATCGGGGCAAGCGTACAGTTTTCCATGATGGTCTTGTGCGGGAAAAGATTAAAGCTCTGGAAGACCATCCCCACCTCGCGACGCACCGCATCGATGGCACGGCTCGAATCCGAGAGCGTTGTGCCCTCCACCGTGATCTTGCCTTCCTGGATTTCTTCCAGGTGATTGATGCAGCGGATGAGCGTTGATTTTCCCGAGCCGGACGGTCCGCAGAGAACGATCTTCTCGCCTTTGCGAACTGTCATGTTGACGTTTTTCAGCGCGTGGAAGGCTCCATACCACTTTCCAACCCCTTCGAGGGCGATCAGCGGAGCCTGTTCGGCAGATTGCGACATGGAGCTTTCCTTCATGCTAACCAGGAGTTTCAATTGACGGCACAGGGGGCGTCTTCTTCAGTGATCAAGGACTTTCGCCCGAAGGCGGCAGGATTGGCAGGAGGGCTGCCAATCCGACGGCAAGTGCCGTGACCGATGCCGTCTTGTGTCTGAAGATTCGCATCGGTTTCCCGATTTTTCGATCTTTCAGCCGCGGTGAAGCGTCACTTCACGGTAAACGGGATATCCGGCAGGCTTTCGGGGAATGCAGGCACTTCGCGCTTCATCCACTTGTCGTAGATCTTGGCGAGCTGGCCATCCGACTTGATCTTGTCGAGGAAGGCGTTGATGGTTTCATTCCAGTCCTTTTCACCCGGGCGGGTGCCGGCGCCATTGTAAAGCGTCGTCAGGTCGAACTTCGATTCGTATTTTCCATCAGCAGCCTTGTTCAGGCGGTCACCGTAGAACTGGTTGCCGCCGACGACTTCAACCTGGCCGGAAATCAGCGCCTGGATGTTTGCGGCGTCGTCGTCAAAACGCAGAATGTTGGCCTTGGAGCCTGCACCGGCGGTGATAGCCGTGTCCATGGCGCTCGACTTCGGAACGCCGACGGCAACGCCGGTCAGATCGTCGTAACCAGCAATCTTCTTGTCTTTGGGACCATAAACGGAGAGTACGTTACCGGCATAGGGCTTGGAATACTGGATGGTCTTGGCGCGTTCTGCGGTCATGCCCATGGTTGCGAAGAGGACATCGACCTTGCCGGTCAGTAGTGCCGGAATGCGGTTGGCGACAGCGAGCGGTACGAACTCAACCTTCACGCCAAGATAGTCGGCGAAAGCCTTGCCGATATCAGCATCGAGACCGTCCTGAACGCCGCTGGAATTGACGAAGCCCCACGGCGAATTGTCGCCCTGAATGCCGATGACGACCTTGCCTTTGGCCTTGGCCTCTTCCACGGTGCCGGCAAAGGCATCGACCGGCGCTACAAAGGGCAGGGCGACCGTTGCCGCGGCGAGTGCGAGCATCGCACGACGTGAGAATTTCATAGTGGTGGTTTTCATCTTTTGCTCCTCCTTACAAAGCTGATGAGATGATTTTTGATGATTAGCGGGACGCGGCCTGCAGCCGCTTTTCAACGCCAGCGCCCCACAGGGAAAGCGGCCAGCAGATCAGGAAATAGATGATGCCGACGATGGCAAAGACGGTGAGGGGGCGGAACGTCTGGTTGGAGACGATCTGGCCCGCGCGCGAGAGCTCGACGAAGCCGACAATCGCGGCAAGCGAAGTGCCCTTGATGAGCTGCACCAGGAAACCAATGGTGGCCGGCAGTGAAATCTTAAAGGCCTGCGGCAGCACCACGTCTTTCATTCGAGACACATAATGTAGGCCGAGCGCGTTGGCCGCCTCCGTTTGACCCTTTGGAACCGCCTGGATGCCGCCGCGCCAGATTTCACCCAGAAACGCGCTTGCATGAAGGGTGAAGGCGATGGCGACCGCGATCCACGCATCCACATTGAGGCCGGCAAGCGCCACGCCGTAATAGACGACGAAAAGCTGCATCAGGAGCGGCGTGCCCTGGAACACGGCAATGAATGCGGCACTCGCCCGCTGGACTGCCGGCCTGTCGGCCACACGGGCAAGCGCCACGCAAAGACCGAAGATGCCGCCGCCGATGAAGCCGATGATGGTCAGTGCGAGGGTCCATTTCAGACCCTGCATGAGGAAGAAGAGTTCGTTGGGGCCGATGGATGCCATGGTCTTCTCCTCACTTGACCGGATAGCTGAAGGACGTGCGCGAGATGAGCGCGAAAATGCCCATCATCAGCGAGGAAATGATCAGATAAAGCAGTGTGATCGAGAAATAGACTTCAAAGGAACGGAACGTATCGGCCTCGATTTTCTGAGCGACCGAGGTCAGTTCATAGGCAGCAATCGAGGTGCAGACCGACGTGGTCAGCGTCAGCATGATGAACTGGCTTGTGAGCGAGGGATACACGGCCCGGAGAGCCGGTTTCAGGATGATATGGCGGAAGATCTGCGCGCGATGAAGACCCAGCGCAAGGCCTGCCTCCACCTGACCCTTTGGAATGGAATCGACGCCCCCTCGAATGATTTCAATCGCATAGGCACCGCCGTTCAGAGCAAGCGCAATAATCGCCGTGGCGGTCGGGTTAAGTTTGACACCGATCTGCGGCAGGGCGAAGAAGATGAAGAAAATCTGCACCAGAAACGGCGTGTTGCGGATGACTTCGACAAAACCGATGACGAGCCCGCGCAGCAGCTTAAAGCGAGAACGGCGGGCGACGACGCCCAGAACGCCAATGACGGTAGCAAGCGACATGCCGGCAATCGCCAGGCCGATTGTCGCGAGACAGGCCAAAAGCAGCTCGGGCAGACGCTCGATGACCGCCGAAAAATCGAGACTGTAAGACATTCTTCCTCCAACCCATCCGGGCTCGGACAGGTCATTTTCCTGTCCGTACTGCTTCGACGACGTTTTCGCGTCGAAGGCCTCCACCCGGTTCTGCTCATCCCGGAACTCTCATTCCTCGTCCGGGTATGGGCTTGTTAATAATGTTTGTACCAGTTAGTTCATTTTGGTGTCAAGTCGTAGTTGCGATGAAAAGAGCAGTCCTGAAACTGTTTTTCAAATATTGTTGATCGGCAAATAAGTCGTTTATTATCAATAACTAAAGTGGCGCATTTGCACTTGGTCGCTACCGCGAGTCCGGCCTGCGATAGAGCAGCACTCCACCGTCCAAACTTCACCTCAAAGCGTACGCTTAAGCAGTTACGGCGAGCCTTTGCTCGTCCCCAGCCGGTCTATCTGCGCCGCCAGACGATCGGCTATCAACAGCGAAGCGCCGGTTGCCGTCACCATCTGCGGAAGCGATAGCCATTCCAGCATCCAGCCGGCGCCGGAGCGTTCCTGTTCATGCACGAGCGACTGGTGCAGTGCGGAGATTTGCACGGCGTTGAAGCGGGCGAGCGCCACAAGCGTTTCGGCGTTGACGGGGTTTTGCTTGTGCGGCATGGCGGAAGAACCGCCGCCGCCGGAGAGACGGATCTCTGTGCCGAGTTCGGCCATCAGCGCGATATCCTGCCCGAACTTGCCGAGTGAGCCTGTCACGAGCGAAAGAATATTGCCGAATTCGGCGATGCCGTCGCGCTGGCTCTGCCATTGTTGTCTGTCGGCAAGGCCCAGTCGTTTTGCAAGATCGGCGCGCACCGCTGCGGCATTGTCGCCGAGCTTTTCGAGCGTGCCGGCGGCGCCGCCGAATTGCAGGGCAAAACCGCTCTGCGCGAAGGTTTCGAGCCTGAGCAGGTGGCGCTCAAGCGGCGCGATCCAGCTTGCCGCGCGCTCGGCCACCGTGATGCCGATGGCGGCCTGCATGCGGGTATAACCCGTCAAGGGGTTGTGGCCATCGCGGGAGGCCAGGTCGCCCAGGGTGTCAATGTGGTGGCCAAGTCGGGCGGCGATGATTTCGACCGCAGCCTTCAGCCGGAGCATCAGGCTGGTGTCGATGACATCCTGGCTGGTTGCGCCGAAATGCACCTTGTCCGCCGCCTTGCCGGCGACGGCTGCCCGCATCTGCCGCACAAGTTCAGGCACCACCACGCCGTCTTTCGCGACGCCATGACGAAGGGCGGTCATATCGGCGGCGAAGTCCGAAAGCCCCGAGACGATAGCCTCCGCCACATCCTCGGAGATGATGGCAGTATCCGCTTGCGCCTGCGACAGAGCCGTCTCGAAACGGACCATGGCGTCGATATCAGCCCTTGCCGAGAACAGTTCGACGATTTCGCTATCGCCGAAAAGGCCTGACAGGAACGGATGCTCGAAGGGGGAAAGGCTCATCGTCCGGCTCGCTTCCTTTTGCGCATATCGTTGTCGCAAAACCGCTGCACACTTGTGCGCGATATGCGTCAGATATCGAAAAACACGGTTTCGCCTTCGCCCTGAAGGCGGATATCGAAACGATAGACGTTGCCTTCCTCTTTTTTGGCGACAAGCGTGGCGACGCGGCTTTTCTGCTCGATGCGGGCGAGAACGGGATCGGCGGCATTCGCCTCCTGTTCTTCCGGGAAATACATGCGGGTCTGCAGGCCGATATTGATGCCGCGTGCAACGATCCAGAAGGTGATGTGCGGCGCCATCGGCCGGCCATCGCGAAACGGCACGGAGCCGGGTTTGATGGTCTCGAACACGAATTCGCCGGTATCCATGTCTCCGGGCGAGCGGCCCCAACCGATGAAATTCGGGTCGGCCTTGCCGCGCGTTTCGCTAGGGCTGTTGTAATAACCGTCGGTATCAGCCTGCCAGATTTCGATCAGCGCATCCTTCAATGCCATTCCGGCGCCATCATAAACCGTCCCGCGCACACTGATGCGTTCGCCCCGGGCTTTGTCGGTATAAAGCGGACCGGAACCGAGATCCTTTTCGAACACGCCTTCGATGCCGACGAAATTGGGTGTGCAGCCGATATGCACATAGGGGCCCGCCGTCTGCGAGGCGGTTTCCTGGAAATAGTTGAGCGGCTGAACCATGGTTAGTTGCCCTCCATGCGGTTTTCGAACAGGGTGGAGCGGCGGCCGCGCAGCACGATATCGAACTTGTAAGCCAACATGTCCATCGGCAGCGTCGCATTCATGTCCAGCGGCGCGATCAGCCGCTTGATGGCATCTTTATCCGGGATGGTCTTGACGATCGGACATTTCCAGATCAGCGGATCGCCTTCAAAATACATCTGGGTAATCAGCCGCTGGGCGAAACCATGGCCGAAGACCGAGAAATGGATGTGGGCCGGCCGCCAGTCATTGACGCCGTTTGGCCAGGGATATGCGCCCGGCTGGATGGTCTTGAACCAGTAATAACCGTTCTCATCCGTGATGGTGCGGCCGACGCCGCCGAAATTCGGATCGATGGCGGCGAGATAGCTTTCCTTTTTGTGGCGGTAACGGCCGCCGGCATTGGCCTGCCAGAATTCCACCAGCGCGCCATCGACACCGCGGCCACGCTCGTCCAGCACCCGGCCGTGCACGAGAATACGCGGACCGACCGGCATCTCGCCGGGGCGGGCATAGTTGAGGATGAGGTCGTTATCCAGCGGGTTCAGCATGCCATGGCCGAAGACCGGTCCGGTGATCTCGCTTTTGGTGCCCTCAAGCGAAATCAGTGCCCGCTGCGGCGAGCGCAGGATCGAGGTCTTGTAGCCGGGCGCATAGGCCAGCGGGTGAATCTCGCGGTTGCGTGCGAAGAACGGTCCCGTTTCGGGCGGATGGTTGCTCATTTCGTCTCCTCCTCATCGCGGTAATTCTCAGGGGAACTATCAGCTTTCATACCCGCCAGAGCAAGCTTGGCAATCTTGAAAGCATGGTTGGCAGCGGGTACGCCGGCATAGATCGCCACATGCATCAGCGCCTCGCGAATATCCGCTTCCGTGGCGCCGGTATTGACGGTGGCGCGCACATGCATGGCAAGTTCCTCATCCTGCCCCAGTGCCGCCAGCAGGGCGATGGTGACGATCGAGCGCTCACGCTTCGTGAAATGGGTGCCGGACCAGACCGTGCCCCATGCCCCTTCGGTGATGAGCTGCTGGAACGGCTGGTCGAAAGCCGTCGTCAAGGTCTGCGCGCGGTCGACATGGGCGTCACCCAGCACCGAGCGGCGGGTTTTCATGCCCTGTTCGAAACGTTCGTTCTTGTTGATATGGTCCGCCATCGGTCAGTGCTCCGGCAAGGTCTTCAGAAAAATGCTAACTGCCTGCGTGTAGGCGAGCGGCTGTTCAAGGCAGGGGATGTGGCCGCAGCCGGCAACGGTGTGGAAGCGGCTCGCGGGGATGAGCGCCGCCAGCGATTGCACCAGTTCCGGCGGGGTCGAGCCGTCCTGATCGCCTGCAACACAAAGCGTCGGCACGGCGATGCGGCCTACCTCTTCGGTGAAATCCGCGTCACGAATGGCGGCACAGGTGCCGCTGTAACCGGCCTCGGGCTGCTGGGAAAGCATGTTGCGGGCACCGGCATAGGCGGCATTGTCCTTACGGCGGAAGGCGGGCGTGAACCAGCGCTCCATGACGGGATCCACCAGCGAGGCAAGGCCATCGGCGGCAATCTTGTCGATACGGGCATTCCACATTTCGGCTGTGCCGATCTTATGCGCGGTATTGCTGAGCACCAATGCGCGTACGAGATCGGGCCGGCGCGCATAAAGGCCCTGCGCAATCAGCCCTCCGACAGACAGACCCCAGATGACCGCGTTTTTGGCGCCAAGATGATCGAGAAGCGCAATCAGGTCGCGTGTATGATCGTCGATGGAATAGGGAGCACGACCGACGTCGGAAAGCCCGTGGCCGCGCTTGTCGTGCAGGACGTAAGCATAGTCGTCACCCAGCACCTCGATGACCGCATCCCAGATGCGGAAATCCGTCCCGAGCGAGTTGATGAAGGCGATGACTGGTTTGCCGCTGTCCAATCCCTTGACGCGATAATGGATCACAGTCTCGCCGCAGCGCAGAAAATGCATGGCATGCTCCTCCTGCGAAGGATATTGCAAGCCCGTTCCGGTTAAGTAAAATGACATTATCGATGAAAATCATAACCTAGGGATTATACGATCGATGGTCGATCAGCGTATCAAGTTCCGGCACCTGCAGACTTTCGTGGAGGTTGCGCGACAAAAAAGCGTCATCCGCGCCGCAGAAATCCTGCATGTCAGCCAGCCGGCGGTGACGAAGACCATTCGCGAGCTCGAAGAGATTCTCGGCGTTTCGCTGTTCGACCGGGAAGGGCGCGGCATTCGCATCAGCCGCTATGGCGAGGTTTTCCTGCGTCATGCCGGGGCGACGATGACGGCTCTGCGCCAGGCGGTCGATTCGGTTTCGCAGGAGGCGGCGCGCGCCGGTCCTCCGGTACGGGTGGGTGCTCTGCCGACGGTTTCGGTCCGCATCATGCCAAAGGCAATGGCGGGGTTCCTGGCGGAAAAGACCGGCAGCCCGGTGAAGATCGTGACGGGCGAAAACGCCGTTTTGCTGGAGCAGCTTCGCGTCGGCGATCTCGATCTCGTCGTCGGCCGTCTGGCCGCACCGCAGAAGATGGCGGGCTTTTCCTTTGAACACCTCTATTCGGAAAAGGTGCGCTTCGTGGTGCGGGCCGGCCACCCGCTGCTGTCGCCCGGTGTTTCGGTGTTCGATCACCTGCATAAATATCCGGTGCTGATGCCGACGCGGCAGTCCGTCATCGGCCCCGTCGTCGAGCAGTTCCTGATCGCCAACGGCGTTCCGGCACTGCCGATCCGCATCGAGACCGTGTCGGACGCCTTCGGCCGCGCCTTTCTGCGCGCCAGCGACGCGATCTGGATCATCTCGGAGGGCGTGGTGGCGGCGGATGTGGCGGATGGCATCCTCGAAATTCTGCCGGTTGAAACCGGCGATACCAGCGGCCCGGTGGGGCTGACTGTGAGGGCCGATACGCAGCCCTCGCTGCCGCTCTCGCTTCTGATGCAGGCCATTCGCGAGGCGGCGGGCGAGTTGCGTGATGGGAGGACTGAAGGGTGAACACACGCGCGACGTCATCTTCGGCCTTTACAACAGGTTCGAGGACGAGGTCGACGCAAGTGGCGCGGTCCTTAATAGGGAAGCCCCACATAATTCTCCGCAAGTGCCGTCGATGCCGCGCGCGATTGGACAAGATAATCCAGTTCCGCCTCCTGGATGCGCTGGCCGAAATCCCCCGTCTCGGGGAAGCGATGCATCATCGTCGTCATCCACCACGAGAAGCGTACGGCCTTCCAGACGCGGGACAATGCCTTTTGCGAATAGTTATCGATGCCTGCTTCTGATTTCTCACGGTAGAACTCAATCAGCGCTTCGCTCAGATAATGCACGTCGCTGGCGGCCAGGTTCAGCCCCTTGGCGCCCGTCGGCGGTACGATATGGGCCGCGTCGCCAGCAAGAAACAGCCGTCCAAACCGCATCGGCTCGCTGACGAAGGATCGGAGCGGCGCGATCGATTTTTCGAAAGATGGGCCGGTCACCATGACATCTGCATGGTTTTCCGGCAGGCGACGGCGGATTTCATCCCAGTAGCGCTCGTCACTCCAGTGTTCCGGCCGGTCCTCCAGCGAACATTGAATGTAATACCGGCTGCGCGTGTGCGAGCGCATGGAGCAGAGCGCAAAACCGCGCGGATGGTTGGCATAGATGAGTTCGTGGTTGACTGGCGGCACTTCGGCCAGAATGCCGAGCCAGCCGAAGGGGTAGACCTTCTCGAATTCCTTGATGGCACCTTCAGGCACCGATTTGCGGCTCACACCGTGGAAACCGTCGCAGCCGGCGATGAAATCGCAATCGATCCGGTGGTTTACGCCGTCTTTTTGATAGGTGACATAGGGGTTTCCACCATCGAAATCATGCGGTTCGACAATGGCGGCATCATAGATTGTGCGAAGACCGGCATCTTCACGCACGTCCATCAGATCGTGGGTGACTTCCGTCTGCCCGTAAACCATCACCTGGCTGCCGCCAGTAAGATCAAAAAGATCAATGCGATGATCGCGGCCATCGAAAGTCAGGGAGAAACCGTCATGTGGGAGCCCCTCACGGCGCAGACGTTGATCCGCCCCCACCTTTTCCATCAGATGAACCGTGCCCTGCTCGAGAACACCCGCGCGGACGCGACCGAGAATATAGTCTTTGCTGACGCGGTCGAGAATGACGGTCTCGATGCCCGCTCGGGCCAGAAGCTGGCCAAGCAGCAGCCCTGACGGGCCGGACCCGATGATAACCACCTGTGTGCGCATGAATTCCTCCCGAATTTGTCTCCTGTCAAGAAGCTGACCAATCGGCGCGGAAAGCTCAATGGACTTTCCCATCGCCAAATTGCATAATCCGACCATCATGCTGGAGGGGGTGGAAAGCGATGCAGATGGCTCCGAATGACGGGCTATATGGTGAGGATGCAAAACAACGCCCAGATTTCAGGTTTCATTGCGAGACGCTATTTTCCAGAAGCAGTCTGCACCGCTTCGAGATCAGCCTGCACCGGCATTCCTCCTTTCAGCAAATCTTGTACATTTGGGGCGGTGAGGGGGATGCGCTCCTCGACGGTCGCACCGAACCTATTCGCCCGCCCGTCGCGATCATCGTTCCACCGGGCTTCGAGCATGGGTTTCGCTTTTCCCGCGATATCGGCGGTGTAATCGTCACCATGCTTCCGGGCGCCTTGCCGGTATCGGCGCAGGCGCTTCTGTTGCGTAATTTCCAGCAGCCGATGCTTCTGCTTCTTCACGAATTTGCTGACGGAGAAGATCTTCGCCTTGGTTTCGAGCGGATTGCCAGCGAATATGAGAGCCGCGAGATCGGTCGCGATGCGCTGATCGAGGGGCAGCTTACAACGGTTGTTGCGCTGCTGGCGCGAGCGGCGCGACCGCTGCTGGAGGCTGGCGGCGAAGGCCTTGCGGAGCAACGTTTCGAGCGATTGCTGGCGCTGATCGCCCGTCATGTTCGCGAACCACGAAAAGCGGAGTTTTATGCAAAGACACTCGGAGTTTCAGAAACCCATCTCAATAGGCTCGTGCGAACGGTATCCGGGCTCAGCCTGCAACGATTGATCGCCAGACGGCAGCTCGAAATCGCCCAGCAGGAACTGATCTTCACCGTCGCGAGCGTGCAGATGATCGCGCAGGGTCTCGGTTTTGCCGATCCCGCCTATTTCAACCGGTTCTTCAAGCGGGAGACAGGCATGACCCCGCGCGCCTGGCGACTTGCCGAACAGCACAGAATGGGCGATACCGCCGCGCGAAAGAAAGAGTTTCAGACTAGCATTCTCGCCAGTTCCCGCTGAACCGAAAGAAGTGCGGGAAGATAACGCTCCACCAGATCCTCCATGGATGCGACCGAGGCAGCGAGCCCGACATTCAGCGCAGCGACCGTCTGGCCGCGCACGCTTTTCAGCGGCACGGCGATGGAGCGAAGGCCGATTTCGACTTCCTGATCGATCAGCGCGTAACCGCGATGACCGGTCACCTCGATTTCGCCGAGCAAAGCGTCCGTGTCGATGATCGTTTTTTCCGTGCGGGCGACCAGCCGGGAGGCTTCAAGAATGTCGCGCCGCCGCTCTGGCGTTTGCGCCGAGAGAAGAACGCGGCCCATCGAGGTGCAATAGGCAGGCAGGCGCGACCCCGGCATCAATGCAATTGACATGACCCGCTGCTGGGCGGCGCGGGCGACATAAACAATTTCGGTCTCGTCCAGGATAGAAACGGACGTGCTTTGGCCGATCTCCTCCGAGAGGCGGTCGATGAGCGGCTGGACGATCTTCGGCAGCGGCATCGTGGCGAGGCAGCCGGTGCCGAGCCGCAGTACCTTCGGCGTCACGGTGAAAAACTTGCCGTCATAGGCGGCATAGCCAAGCTCCGAAAGCGTGAGCAGACAGCGGCGTGTGGTGGCGCGGTCCAGCCCGGCGATCTCGGCGGCATCGGAGATAGACAGGCGCGGCCGCTCGGCGCTGAAAGCCTCGATCACCCGCAATCCCTTGGCGAGACCGCCCATCATGTCTCTTTCGCTGACGGCCATGTCGAGGCTCCATTTGTGCGATATACGAACAAAAATCATATAACGCACAAAATCCTTGCCGTCGAGGCAATTTCGGCTTTACCTCATGGCCAAGCAGCCTTGCGGGTTCAATCCGTCCGGCTGGATGGAGGTTTTAATGGACAAGACAATCAAAAGCGCGGAAGAGGCGCTTTCCGGCATCGGTGACGGTGCGACGATCATGATCGGCGGTTTCGGCGGCTCCGGCGCGCCGATCGAACTGATCCATGCGCTGATCGACAAGGGCCCGAAGAACCTGACGGTCATCAACAACAATGCCGGCAACGGCCGCATCGGCATCGCCGCAATGATCGACGCCGGCATGGTCAAAAAGATGATCTGCTCCTTCCCGCGCTCTTCCGATCCGCGCGCCTTTACAGACAGATATTTGGCCGGCGAAATCGAGCTGGAATTGGTGCCGCAGGGCACGCTTGCCGAGCGCATCCGCGCCGGCGGTGCCGGCATTCCGGCCTTCTACACCCCCACCGGCTTCGGCACGGAACTGGCTGAAGGCAAGGTCATCGCGGAATTCGACGGCCGCTCCTATGTGCAGGAACGCTGGCTGAAAGCCGATTTCGCCATCGTCAAGGCCGAGCTTGGCGATACCTATGGCAACCTCACCTACAACAAGGCAGGCCGCAATTTTAACCCGCTGATGTGCATGGCCGCGAAAACCACCATCGCGCAGGTCTCGAAGATCGTGGCCGCCGGGGAGATCGATCCGGAGCATGTCGTGACGCCGGGTATTTTCGTGAACGGCGTCGTGGAAATTCCCGACCCGCAACAGGAAGAAGTCCTCATTCGCGCGGGAGTAGCCTACGCATGACCCAGACCCTCGACACCCGCGAAGACATCAAGCTTTCCAACGCCCAGATCGCCTGGCGCGCGGCGCAGGACATCGAGGATGGCGCTTACGTCAACCTCGGTATCGGCTTTCCGGAAATGGTGGCGCGCTACCAGCCTCCCGGCCGTCAGGCGATCTTCCATACCGAAAACGGTATCCTGAATTTCGGCGAAGCGCCGCCGGAAGGCGAAGAGGACTGGAACCTCATCAATGCCGGCAAGAAAGCCGTGACGCTGAAGCCGGGTGCGGCCTTCTTCCATCATGCGGACAGCTTCGCCATGGTGCGCGGCGGACATCTGGATGTGGCGATCCTCGGGGCCTATCAGGTGGCCCAGAATGGCGATCTAGCCAATTGGCGCGTCGGTTCCAAGGGTGTGCCGGCCGTCGGTGGGGCCATGGATCTGGTGCATGGCGCCAAGCAGGTCTTCGTTATCACCGAACATGTGACCAAGAATGGTGAGCCGAAACTGGTGGAGAAATGCGCCTTCCCGCTGACCGGCGTCGGCTGCATCACCCGCATCTATACCAGCCATGCAGTGATTGACGTGGTCGATGGCCGTTTCGTGCTGCGTGAAAAGCTGGCCGCGATGACCTTCGAAGAATTGCAGGCCATGACCGGCGCGCCGCTTCATGTGGATGGCTCGGTTGCCGATCTCGTTGCACCGGAACTTTGAGGAAACACCGATGACCGAAGCCTATATCTGCGATTATATCCGCACGCCCATCGGCCGTTTCGGCGGTGCGCTTTCCTCCGTCCGTGCCGACGATCTCGGCGCGGTGCCGCTGAAGGCGCTGATGGAACGCAATCCTTCCATCGACTGGGAAGCCGTCGAGGATGTGATCTTCGGCTGCGCCAATCAGGCAGGCGAGGATAATCGTAACGTCGCGCGCATGTCGCTGCTGCTTGCCGGCCTGCCGGTTTCCGTGACGGGAACGACGATCAACCGGCTGTGCGGCTCAGGCATGGATGCGGTTATTGCAGCCGCCCGCGCCGTCAAATCGGGCGAGGCTGAACTGATGATCGCCGGCGGCGTCGAAAGCATGAGCCGCGCGCCCTTCGTTATGCCCAAGGCGGAAAGCGCCTTTTCCCGTAACGCCGAAATCTACGACACCACTATTGGCTGGCGTTTCGTCAATCCGCTGATGAAGGCGCAATATGGCGTCGATTCCATGCCGGAAACCGGCGACAATGTCGCCGTCGATTATCAGGTTTCGCGCGAAGATCAGGACGCCTTTGCCGTGCGCAGTCAGCAGAAGGCGGCCGATGCCCAGGCCAATGGCCGTCTCGACAGGGAGATCGTCTCGGTCACGATCCCGCAGCGCAAGGGCGATGCGGTGGTGGTATCGAAGGACGAACATCCGCGGGCCACAAGCCTCGAAGCGCTGGCGAAGCTGATGCCGGTGAACAAGCGCGATGGCGCGACGGTAACGGCGGGCAATGCGTCTGGCGTCAATGATGGCGCGGCCTCGCTTATCGTCGCTTCAGCAGAAGCAGCGAAGAAATATGGTCTCACCCCCATCGCCCGTATCCTCGGCGGTGCCACCGCCGGCGTGCCGCCACGCGTGATGGGCATCGGCCCGGCCCCGGCCTCCGCTAGGCTTTTGGCACGGCTCGGGCTGAAGCAGGAGCAGCTCGATGTGATCGAGTTGAACGAGGCTTTCGCCAGCCAGGGCCTTGCGACGCTGAGGCAGCTCGGCATTGCGGATGACGACGCGCGGGTGAATGCCAATGGCGGCGCCATCGCGCTCGGCCATCCGCTCGGCATGTCCGGTGCGCGCATTGCCGGCACGGCGGCGTTTGAACTTTCGCTGACCGGCAAACGTCTTGCGCTCGCCACCATGTGCATCGGCGTCGGGCAGGGTATTGCCGTGGCGCTGGAACGGGTCTGATCCTCGTTCAGTCTGGGCGATCATGCCGGTCGTTATACGCTCGCGCTGTTGGCGCGGGCGTTTGCATGTGTGGACGCTAGACTGGTCGCAAGATGGGCTTTACGCTGGTGAAAATCCAATTCGCCGACGAGGTCTGCATGCGTTTTGCCATCAACCACATCACCGCGCCGAAGCTTTCCCTCGAGCAGTTCTTTGCAACCGCCCGCACGCTCGGCCTCACTGAAGTCGAAATCCGCGGCGACCTGCCTGACATCGTCGGCACGGTGCAGCCGGCTGCCGTGAAGGCGGCGGCTGAAAACGCCGGCGTGACGATCATCTCCATCAACGCGCTTTATCCCTTCAACGTCTGGTCGGGCGACCTGCCTGCACGGGCTGTCGCCATGGCCGATTATGCGCAAGCAAGCGGTGCCAAGGCGCTTGTCATGTGTCCGCTCAATGACGGCACGGCGGTGTCGTTCGGTGAGCTTGTCGCGGCGCTGGAGGCTATGAAGCCGATCCTTGAAGACCGCGGCCTTATCGGTTTTGTCGAGCCGCTCGGCTTCCCGGTTTCCTCGCTGCGCACCAAGGCTGAAGCTATCAAGGCAATCGACGCTGCCGGCGGCGGCGACGTTTACAAGCTGGTGCATGACACCTTCCACCACCACCTTGCGGGCGAGCCGGTGTTCTTCCCCGAACGCACCGGGCTTGTCCACATTTCCGGGGTCGCCGACCGGGCCGTCCCCGTTGCAGACATGCTGGACGCTCACCGCGTTCTCGTTGACGCGGAAGACCGGTTGGAAAACATCGCCCAGATCAAGGCGCTTGAGGAGGCAGGTTACGATGGCGCCTACAGCTTTGAGCCGTTCGCTAAGGAAGTGCACGACCTAAGAAATGTTGCTGATGCCGTGAAGCGCAGCATGGATTACATTTCAGCGTCGATCTGAGTTGACGCTCGGTGCTCTTGGTTTTCAGACAAAGGTAGATGCCGGCAACTACCAATATAAGGGCGGAAACCTATCCAAAAATGCTCAACCGTTGTCTGATCAGGCCCAGCCCTTCAGCGCTCGCCCTGAGTAGTAGCTTGGCGTTGTGGCGCGGTAGATGGGAATGCTGGCGGCACCAAGGTGAGGAAGGTCGCTCATCAGGGATTTGCGTATTTCCGGTGGCTCGACAAAAAAGTCCTCGCCCAGCATCTCAAGGGATCCGATCCTCTGCACGATATGGTCGAGGATCCAGTCAGGCAGCGATCCTCCAAAAACGATGGCACCAGGATCCATCGTTCGCGCCACGGTCAGCGCCAGCAAGCGAAGCTGGTCTGTTGCCCGTTCAAGCCACTCGATCAAGGCGGGATGATCCCGGTAGCTCTCATCAATATCCTTCAAACGCCTGATATCCATGCCGTGGGCGGCCAGCGTGTCGCAAAGGTCCTGTCCTGAGGGGCGCGGATGTGATTTTGGAAACAGGCCGCCAAATTCGCCAGCATTGCCGTTCGTGCCGCGATAAAGATGACGCTGGACCACCACGGCACCGCCGATGCCATAGGTCAGCCAGATCATCGCGAAGTTACGGATGCTCCGGCCCGCGCCATAATAGAGCTCCGATAGAATGACGGTATTGCCGTCATTCTCGTGAAACACGGGGACATCGAAATAGGGTTGGAAGTCTTTGTCGACGTCAATGTCGTGCCAGCTCTCGAATTGCTTGATACGGAAGACATGACCGCGGTCGCGCGTAAAATGGCCCGGAAAGCTTATGCCGCAGCCAAGCACGTCTTTCTTTTTGACCTTTGCCTTTTCCAGCACGTGCCGAGCAGCGTTTTCTGCCATCTGCATAATGTGTTCGAAGCCGAAGTCCTCCAGATCAGATCTGAATTCCTGCCTTATCGTCCCGTTGAGATCGGCGACGCAAACCCTTAGGTCGTCCGGATTGAAATACACTCCCAGGGTGAAAAGCCCGTCGGGGTTGATTTCTATGGCGGTGGACGGCTTGCCCCGCTTTCCCTCACTGCGCGCTTCCTCCGCTTCACGGATGAGGCCAGAGTCGAGCAGGTTGGCCGTCAGGCGGGTGAGGGTTGGTGCGGAGACATCCATCTCGCGCGCAAGTTCGATGCGCGACATGCCTCCCTTGCCGCGCAGGATTTCTAGCAGACGCCGCTCATTGTAGCCGAGGTCGATCACACCATTCTCCTGCGAGACGAAATAACGGATGAATAGCGCAAACTGAACGATTGTACAGCGATTTTGCACCTCCTTAAGAGCGAGATGGCCCGCCCAGGCACGGCGCTGTACCCACAAATATCTTTATTTATCAGCATTTTAAAATATTCCCGACGATCTACGGCAAATGCGCCTTGACTTATTAATTTACGTAAAGAAAATAAATAGCAGACGACGGGCGGCGATGCCAAGAAGAGCAAGAAAATATCGCAGGGCCTCGAGTGTCAGGGAACAAAAAAACGGAGCCCCTTATGCGTCAATCATGCACTTTCTTCGCGCGCCTTTTTGCCGGCGCAGCATTCATTGCCAGTGCCGCTCTTGCTCATGCGGAAGGTACTGTCGTGGTCTACTCGGCCGCCCCACAGCAGCTCATGGATGAGTTGCTGCCCTTGTTTGAGAAAAAGACCGGCACCAAGGTCGAGCTTGTCAAAGCCGGATCGGGCGAGCTGATGAACCGTATCAAGGCGGAAAGCGGCAAGGCCGCCGGCGATGTGATCTGGAGCGTTGACGGCACCGTCATCGACTTTTCTGCCGATCTGTTCGAACCTTACAAGCCTGTTGAAGCTGCCTCGATCAACCCCTCATTCTCCCCCAGTGCAAACTGGGTTCCTTTCACCGCTGTCGTGACTGCATTTATCGTCAACAAGGAAGCGCTTAAAGGCGCGCCGGTTCCGACATCCTGGGCCGATCTTGCCAAGCCTGAATACAAGGGCCTGATCTCGTCGGCGCGAGCCGACCAGTCCGGTTCCGCCTACATCCAGCTGGCAACGGTGTTGCAGGATTTCGACAGTGAAGAGAAGGGCTGGGAAATTTATACCGGCATTCTCGGCAATTCCGTCCTGTCGACCTCGTCCGGCGCTGTTCCGCGTTTCGTCAATGATGGTGAGCAGGCCGTCGGCATCACCCTTGAGGATGCTGCCCTGCGGTACAAGCTAGGCAACGCTCCTGTCGAGATCGTCTATCCGAAAGAAGGCACCGCGATTGCCCCTGACGGTATGGCGCTCGTCAAAGGTGCGCCGAACGCTGAAAACGGCAAGGCCTTCATCGACTTCATCGTCTCCAAGGAAGCGCAGGAAGTCGTCGTGAAAGCCGGCCGTCGCTCGGTCCGTACTGACGTTCCCGCGAATGCGGCTCTGGTTCCGCTATCGGATGTTCCTGACGCAAAGTATGACTTCAAGTGGGCTGCTGACAACCGCGCGCGGCTGATGGAGAAATGGAACGAGATCCTTCTCGACGTCCAGTAAGTCAACAGTAAGGAGGCGGTGCGTCAGCGCGCCGCCTCGTGCTTATCTCGTACACTTCAGCATTTTTGTCTTGTCCGCCGTGGTCGTGTGCCGCGCTGGACATGTCATGGAGCAGCACATGGCCGCCGTTGAAATTACCAATATCAAAAAAAGCTATCGCGATGTCGTTGCTCTTTCCGACATCAATATCTCCATTCCATCAGGATCGTTCTTTACACTTCTTGGTCCAAGCGGTTGTGGAAAGACGACCCTGTTGCGGACGATCGCCGGTTTCCATCGGCAGGACAGTGGAAGCATCAGTATCGAAAGACAGGCAATCGAACATGTGCCTGCCCATAAGCGCGATGTCGGCATGGTCTTTCAGGACTATGCGGTCTTTCCACACATCTCCGTGTTCGACAATGTCGCTTTTGGTCTCAAACAGAGAAAAGCATCCTCCACCGAAATCCGCGAACGCGTCGGCAAGATCCTCGATATTGTCCAGCTTGCTCCCTATGCCAAGCGCATGCCACACGAACTCTCCGGCGGCCAGCAGCAGCGCGTCGGGCTTGCGCGGGCACTCGTCATCAACCCCAAAGTTCTGTTGATGGACGAGCCGCTATCCAACCTTGACGCAAAACTCCGCGTGGACTTGCGACGAGAACTGCGTGAAATCCAGCAGGCGATGAACATTACCACGGTTTATGTCACCCATGATCAGGAAGAGGCGCTTGCCATGTCCGATCTGGTCTGCGTCATGTATGGCGGTGTCATTCAGCAGGCTGCCCCCCCATGGGAAGTCTACAACAATCCCACCAATCGTTTCGTCGCCTCTTTCGTCGGCGCGAACAATTTTCTGACGCTCGACCGCGCGGGCCCAAAGACGTCTATCTCCGGCAATGACGTGGCATTGCCGCAGGCGGATGCGGTTTCGCCACAAAGGAAGATCGTCGCAGCGATCCGTCCGGAAGCGATCTCGGTCGGCCCGGCTGCAAGCTCTGATCATGACCGCATCGAACTGCCCGTGATCATCCGTCAGGTCAGTTTCACCGGACGTGAAATGAATGTGGCGGCCGTACTCTCTTCGGGCGAGGAGATCGAGGCAATAACCAAGCCGTCACCAGCGATCATCGCCCTGGAGCCGAACCAGAAGACAACCTTTTCCTGGCGGGCAGCCGACACACAGCTGTTCGGTGAAGGTGTGACCGGGGAGCGCTTGTCATGACAGATATGACCGCCGCTTCAACGCCCGGTAGTTTCCGCCTGCGGCTGCCGGGTTTCTGGACAAGTGTCACGGCGCTCGCCGTTATCCTGCTGGCAATTTTTCTGATCCTGCCGATCTTCAGTGTATTCTTCATCAGCTTTTTTGACGCCAAAACGGGGGCCTTCGGTCTCAGCAACTATGCAGAGGTGTTCACACGGCGTTTTTATACCGTTGCGCTCTGGAACACCTTGCTGATCGGCGTTCTGGGCATGCTTGGCGCGTGTCTGCTCGGTATTCCGCTTGCATTTTGCACGTCGCGTTATCGCATCAAGGGACGCACGTTCATCGCGACCTTTGCGGTTCTGGTCCTCTGCGCGCCGCCCTTTATCGGCGCTTATGCCTGGATCATGCTGTTCGGCGCCAACGGTGCGGTCACCAACCTTTTGTCTTTTGCCGGCATCTCATTGCCAACGATCTATGGAATTCCCGGCATCGTCATGGTCTTCAGCCTCAAGTTCTTCCCGTACATCTATCTGATGACGGAAAATGCTCTGAACACCATCAACAAGTCTTATGAGGATGCGGCGGAAAACCTTGGCTGCACAGCCTTCGAGCGCTTCCGCAAAATAACCTTGCCCCTGGTTTTTCCCGCCGTCAGCACCGGGGCGATCATCTGCTTCGTGCTTTCGATCGCTGACTTTGGAACGCCGGCAATCCTCGGCAAGGGCATCAGAACGCTATCGACCATTGCCTATGCGCAATATACCTCCGAAATGGCGGGCACGCCGACCATGGCCGTCACGATTTCAATGGTGATGATCGGGATTTCCATGGCAGCGCTTCTTCTGCAACGGCACATTCTCGCCAAGCGCCGCTACGCCAGTTCCCTGACCAACCGACCCGTCAAACAGTCGATGCGCCCGCTGAAGTCATTCATCGTGCACGGCTTCTGCTATCTGGTGGTGTTCATTGCCATGCTGCCTTCTCTCACGGTCATCTATACGTCTTTCCTGGCGACAAACGGCCCCGTCTTTACCGGTGGCTTCGGGTTGGACAGCTATGCTCGCATCTTGAGGGATTCCCCGCAGGCCATCGCCAATAGCTTTACCTTCGCGCTGGCCGCAGTGGTGCTCATCGCGATCGTCTCAGGCCTCCTCTCCTTTATCGTCGTTAGGCGCGACAACGCCGTTTCCGGCTCGCTCGATCTGTTGTTGATGGTGCCCTATCTCATTCCGGGTGTCGTAATGGCGATCGGTTACGTCACGACGTTCCGTTATCCGCCCTTCGATATCACCGGGACGGCGCTCATCATCATCCTTCTGGTGTTCATACGCCGGCTGCCTTACGGCGTGCGATCCACGACATCGATCCTGAGGCAGATCAAACCGTCGATCGAGGAGGCGGCGGTTAATCTTGGAGCTTCACCTGCAAAGACCTTTCTGTCGGTGACGGTGCCATTGATGCTGCCCGGTCTCATCATCGGTTCGCTGATGAGCTTCATCACCGCCATCAACGAACTCTCTTCGACCCTGATCCTTTATACGGCGCGCACGATAACCATGCCGGTCCTGATCTACATCCAGGTGATCGACGGCGAATTTGGGACTGCGGCCGCGCTTTCGACCGTGCTTTTGGTCAGTACCGGGATCTGCGTCTTCGTCGTCTTCCGCCTTTCGGAAGACAAGGAAGCATCCTTCGTCTGACCTCTTACCCTCCAGAAAAGAAAATAGCTGCGGCGACCGACGTGTCGCCGCCCGCTCCCCTCTGCAAGGAAACTAATAAGATGAATATCGCGAGCTTTTCGCAGTCGAAATACAAGAACGCCGCAACGCCGGGGGACGATGTGGCAATCATTCTTCCAGGACGGGTAATGGCCGTTTTCGACGGCGCCACCGATCCGACCGGGGCCAATTATGACGGGCTGAGTTCCGGCCGTATCGCCGCACTTGCCGCAGCAAACGCGGTAGCCGAGATGTGCGTGAAAGGCAGCTTGCAAAGTTACGAGGCGGCCACCCTGTTTCAGACCATCAGCGACATGCTGAAGTGCGAGGCAAAGCGCATCAATGCCAGCCATCCGCCCTCCACGACGCTCGCGATCGTCGCAGATTTGGGTGACAGTTTTCGTCTGCTTCTGGCCGGTGATTCCGGGGTGCGTCTCAATGGCACCAAGGTGCTGCAGCACTCTAAACTCATCGATAAGGTTAGCACGTCAGCCCGTATTCATGTTTTCAAACAGCTGTTCGCGTTGCTTGGGGAGGGCGATGCAGCCGAGGCAAAAACCCGCGCTACCATATTTTCCGGCCTTCGCGCTGCCGTTAAAGCTGGTATCATGACGATGCCGGAGGCCGAAAACGTCGTCGCCGCAGCCGCCGTCGCAAGCGGCCTCCAAAACGACATGGACGCGGTCGAAGAGTTCCTGATGGGTGGCATTCGCGCCCAGCCACATTATGCAAACAGGCAGGGCCATGTTCTCGGTTACGCGTCGATTAACGGTGGGCAGGTGATAGGGGAGGGCTTGGTCGATCTCACCCTCGCCAAGGACACGATCACAAGCCTCGAAATCTTCTCCGATGGTTACCTGTCATTGCCGACCGGTGTGGACGTTGCCGATTGGGAGGCGGAATTTGCCCGCGTCGAGGCAGTGGATTTTCACAAGCTCGACGAATTCCCGTCGGTGAAGGGATCGACGTCCAACGAGTTCAGCGACGACCGGACGGTAATATGCCTGAAGGCTCGGTCATAAATCTGCGGCGTCAGGTATTTCGTCACTGGCTTTCTTCCACCAGGTTGCAAATCCCATGATTGACTGCCGGGCTCTCGCCACTTTGTGGGGTGTTAAAGCCTTCTGAAAGTCGCTGTGTATCTGAGGTCGTCGCGGGAAAACCCTTGATAGAGTTAGCTCCTCATCTCTGTGGCGGCGTAGGAGCGATCGCTCCAGAGCAGCGCTTTGCGTGAGAGATCCGGGATCAGTTCGGTGATGGCGCCAATGAACAGGATGTGGTCGGCGGCATCAACGGAGTCGACCAGCTCGCAATCAAAGGAAGAGTAACGCCCCCGCGAGTCGAGGGCTTCCTGAAGGCCAGGAATCCCACTGGCCCATCGCAAACCGATCCGGCAGGTCTTACCTCCCCGCGAAGACGTCGGCGATCTCTTCCTGGCCCCTGGACAGCGCGGCGACAGAAAACCGCCGGCTTGCGGCTATGAGGTCGACCATACGGCTGCTGGCGTCAATGGAGATCATCAGAAGCGGCGGCTCAGCGCTGAGCGGCATGAAGGAGGTGATCGTGCGTCCGATCCGCTCACCCCCATGGGCGGATGAGGCCACCGCGACGGTGAAGGCGAGGGCGCTCATCGCGTCCTTGAACTCACGTGGTGAGACTGCCGGCGTAGCGGAGGCTTTCAGCGGAAGATGCGCGTGATTGACCGCACCGCCATCGATGAGCTTGAGATTATGAGACATGCGACGCCGGGCTAACCGCCCGCTCCCGGATTTTTCGAAAAAATGGAAAACTTGGCCGCCGCGCCATTCATGATATCGGCATTGTCTGGCGGCGCTCTCTTTTGATGCACGCGCGGCCAGATGCCGGAATAGTGGCGGTTAAGGTCGAGCCAGGCGTTCAGTCCCGGCTGCGTATCTGGCCTGATCGCTGCGGCGGGGCACTCTCTCTCGCAAATGCCACAGTCGATACATTGATCGGGATGGATGACGAGCATGTTCTCGCCTTCATAAAAACATTCGACCGGGCAGACGTCCACACAGTCCATATATTTGCAGGCGATGCAGTTTTCGGTGACGACATAGGGCATCTGGGCGCTCGAACGGAATGGCAGCCGGACGGCAGCTGTCCGGCTGTGCCTGAGCCGACGGGCCGCACGAGGTAGCGGCGCCGGCCAGATTGGTTCAATCAGGTCAGAGACGGCCGGCAACCGCCTGCCAGTTCACCAGTTTATCGAGGAAGTTCTCGATATAGGCCGGGCGCTTATTGCGGAAATCGATGTAGTAGCTGTGTTCCCACACATCGCAGCCAAGAAGCGCCTTCTGTCCGAAACATAGTGGATTGACCCCGTTTTCAGTGCGGGTGATTTTCAGTGAACCATCGGTATCCACTACCAGCCAAGCCCAGCCGGAGCCGAACTGGGAAGCGCCGGCAAGGGCGAAATTCTGTTTGAACAATGCTACCGAGCCGAAGGACTGTGTCAGCGCCTCCTCCAGCACCTTGGGCATCGCATGATGCTCAGGCCCCATGATTTCCCAGAAGAGAGTGTGGTTCCAGTGCTGGGAGGCGTTGTTAAATATGCCGGATTGTGCCACCGCACCCTTCTCATAGGTGCCTCGGACGATCTCTTCGAGGTTCCTGTTTTCCCACTCGGTCCCTGATATCGCCTTGTTGAGATTGTCGACATAAGCTTTGTGATGAAGATCATGATGGAACTTCAGCGTCTCCTCGGACATCCCCGCGGGGGCGAGCGCATCATGAGCATAGGGCAGGTCGGGAAGCTGGAAAGCCATGGGGTATTCCTTTGTCAACTGTTCGCTCAAGAGCATGAAAGAGCCTTGCGAAAACAAGGTGACCGTACTTCTAGTTCCTCAATCGCTGTTGAGGTCAAGCGGTTTTTTGACGCCATGCCAACGGCGTGCCGCCGTGCTGGTGAGGGCAGGCCAGCCAACGGGACTGCGCTTCGGTTTGCTCGCTTTTGCGCCTAGAATTTCTTGCTGACGCCGAGTTTCGCGCCTGCTGATGTTTCCCGATCGCCCTCTATGTTGAAAAGGAGTGCTGCATCAAGCGACCAGTTTTCTGCCGTCTCCATGGAAACACCCGTCGTGAGGGAGCCAAATGCGCCAGATCCGTCAAGACTTGAGACACCGACATTACCCCTGAATTTCACCGCCCAGCCCGTTCCACCATGTCCACCCAATCCTGAAGCGCTCTTCGAATTGCCGAATCCGCGTCTTCACCGCGGGTGAACGCCCACCACGTGTGCGCGCCCTGCCAGACGGCCGCCATCTGCCAGCCGAGGCTCGCTGCGGCTTTTTCATCTTTCGAGACCCGACGCCCCAGCGATTGTGCGAGAATCTTGCCCCAGAGGGCACCTTTCGCCCTGAGTTTCGGATTGCGGATATCTTCTCTAAGCAGCAGGAGTCCGTCACAGGCGTTCCTTTCTGCAGCGTCACCCGGCATAAGCCGCATCAGCAGGGATATCGCGCCCTGCGGCGTCAACGGCTCCTCCTCGTCCGCTGTCCGCGTCCGCGCCAGCAGGTTGTCCCATGCGCGCATCAGCACAGACTCAACAAGGTCTTCGCGGTTGCCGTAGCGTTGTACCAGCGTAGCGGCAGAGAGGCCACTGGCTTTGGCGGCGGCAGCGAAGGTCAGACCGTCAGGCCCTGTCTGCAACATCAGCGGCAGCAGGGTGTCAAGCACCTCTTCATCGGAAACAAGCTTGTGTCTTGGCATGAGGATATTTATAAACGTATATTCATTTATAATTCAAGGAGGATGAAATGGCGGTCATTCGCGGATATATCGCTGCCAGTCTCGACGGCTTGATCGTGTCGGGAGACGGGTCTCTTGATTGGCTCTACAAGTATGACGACATGGACCTCGGCGAGCATGACTATCGCCTGTTCCTGAAGGGGATAAGGACCGTGGTCATGGGGCGGGCGACCTATGATTTCATCGCCGGGGAGCAAGGTCCGTGGGCCTATGACGGCCACCGTGTCATCGTCGTCACGTCGCGGCCGATCGAGCAGCCGAAAGGCGCGCTGGAAGTGCGCGCCAACCTGGATTCGCTGATCGAGGAACTGCGTGCTCTCGATGACGGCGATGTCTGGATGCTCGGCGGGGGGCGGCTGCAGATGGCCTTCATGGAGCGCGGCGCGCTGGATGAGATCGAAATATATGTGATCCCGGAAATGCTCGGCTCCGGCCAGCCTCTCTTTCCTCTGACCGGTTATCGGGAAAGCCCGACTCTGATAAGTGCAACAGCAATCGACAAGGGCTGTGTGAGATTGCATTACCGCTTTTCATGACGCTCCGGCGACCATGGAACCGCAGCGGCCAGGATGAAACTCAAAGCCCCAGAAATTTGAAAGGTTGAGCCTCCTTCAGGCTGTCATTCGCCATGCCGGAATAGATATGGATCTGATTGGCGCCGAGGTCGAGTTTCTTCACTCCACCCGTCTCTTTGGAAAGATCGAGCTTCGTCAGGTCGATCCAGAAAATGTTCGGTGTCAGCGCGGATTCGAAGAAATACAGCTTGCGCTTGTGATCGATCACCGTGCGCCAGCGGGTGGAGGATATGTTCGGCTGGTCCGGTGTCGTGATGCCGTAAGGAACGGAGACGTTACGGATTACACTGAACACGCTTGCGATGGCTTCGACCGGGTTTTCGCTTTTGGGTATTGCGTTTGCGTAAAAGGATGCGCGGGCAAAACGGTCGGACGCGCGGTTCGTGCCCGGCAGCATGACGGTGCCGCCAATCTGCTTCCAGTATTCGTTCAATGCCAACTGATGGTCGAAAGTCGGCGAATTGGTCATCACCTGATACTGGCGGCCGTGATGGATGACCTGCTTGCCATCGATATATTCAACGATCGCACTGTCGCCGCTCCCATCGGAGAGCGATAGATGCAGTGTCGCCAGACGCTCTTCGCCTGGGACATTATCAGTCACGATAGTGAACGGGTTTTTCTCGAGCGCACGCACCGCTTCCTCCACGGTCGCGAAATTGTCGAGCACATATTGCGCCCATGCTGCGATGGACAAGCCCGGAGATTTCCCGTCATAGACGGGATAACTCGACTCAACGAGCCAGAGAACGTTGGCCGCCAGACCTGCCTCGTTCACGCCGTCCGTCGTGGAAATGTCGTAACCCGATGCAATGACGCTGCCATATTTCGAGGTCCATTTTATGGAGTTAGGCCCGGCCTCACCGGAACGGTCCATGCCGCGGGGGAAAACCCAGATATTTGTCCCGACATCCGTTTTCCAGTCCATCGAACGGGCCGTCATTACCTGATTATTTTCGCCCAAATAAACGAAACGCGTGCAGGCTTCCGCAACTGACGTGGTGAGCGTGGTGATGGAAAACATGGCGGCGGTGAAGGCAGAGAAAAGCGGCAGGGTCTTCGGGCGCATTTAAACGTCTCCGGTGCTTTCGGTGCAAGATACAGCGCATGATAGAAGATCGGACTTGTTGGCGGGAGTCAAATAGGTTTAGCTACGGGCAATTAGTTGGGGAGAAGGCATTGCTAAAATTATCGATTTTTGCGGTCTTTATGGCCTTTTCCGCAACTGCGGCCTCAGGCGCGGATGAGGTTCGTGCCGCGCCCGCAACGGTTGATGGAGCCGATTGGGCGTTTCAGGCCACGGGTTATCTATGGGCCACTGGTTTGAACGGCAATATCTCGCCGTTCCGGCGGGCGCCGACGCTTCATGTCGAAAAATCCTTCTCCGACGTGATGGACGATCTCAACTTCGGCGGGTTTCTTAACGTCTGGGGCCGTTATGACCGCTTCGTCCTTTCCGGCGACATCATGTATGTCGATACCACGGACAGCAAGGCGGCCGGGCCGCTGCCGGCACTGCAGATTCCCGGTTTACCAACCTTGCCGGCCGGCGCTGCAATTGATGCAGATGTCGACACGCAGGAATTCATGGCGACGCTGCAGGCCGGGTACCGCATCGTTGACGCAGAAGGATTTTCGCTGGACGCGCTGGCCGGGGCTCGCTTCTGGCATATTTCCAATGAGGTGGCGGTGACCGCCACCCATCCCTTGATCGCCAGCGTGTCCGCCACCCATAAGGAAAGCTTTGGCTGGATAGATCCCGTCATCGGCGCGCGCGCTTTTTTCAGCTTGACGGATAAGCTCTCCGTTCAGGCGCAGGTGGATATCGGCGGCTTTGGCGCGGGATCCGATCTCACCTGGTCCGCCTTGGCTACGGTCAACTACATCTTCACCGACACATTGTCCGTCTCGGCAGGCTATAAGGTGCTCGATGTCGATTATTCAGACGATGGTTATGTTTTTGAGTCCCGATTGAGCGGGCCTGTGATGGGCCTAACTTACCGGTTCTAGTCATTGTTTGTCTCAGTCTCCGCCATAATGGGTCCACGGCCCAGAAGACGGAGGCTACCGGTGCAACAGCTAGTTAATGCTATGTAGCAGTCAGCGCTAGCTAACGGCTCAATCCGAGCCCGCGAGACCGGTTGAGTTGCTGTTTCAGCGTATGGTCATGACTAAGCTCGGCCATATGCGTCCGGTTCACGATACGGGCGGTCATCTGAATCTGCTCGGCCTGCTTTGCGAGCTCCGCACGTGCCTCCAGCTCCTCGGCGAACCTGCGAGGATCAGAGCTACCGAACCGCCGCGTGAGCGCATTGGCCACCAGCTTGGCTTCATCGAGCGCGGCTTGCCCCTCAGGCGACGATCGCAGCTCTTTGATGAACTTGCTTCTCCTCTCGACCGGCATCTTCTCCACCTGGCTGATAATTTCGGCGCTGCGCGGGGTGAGGCCGGGGACCTCGATCACGTCACGCTTTTCACGCTGCCATCGTTCGCTTTGACGTTCTTCGCCAAGCCGGCGCTCCCATGCTTCTAAGACATAGCCAATATGGGGAGAGAGAGACCCGGCATATTGTAGTGCCTCCTTCCGCTCCCTGCTGTTTCCGAACAGACCTGACTTGCCGCGTAGCTCCCCGAACCGCTCTGGCTGCTCGGCCATGGCCTTCGCCATGATCTTGCCATTGCCTTCCTTCTCGGTCATCGCGGTGCGCAGTCTCGCTGAGACCTCGGCCGGATCACGGAACACGCGCCGCACGAGAGATTCCACCGTATCGAATTTTTGATCGATAACCGACAACGCCCTTTGCTGCGCCACCTCTTCGATGCTGCGTTGGTATCGGGTGATGGCTGGCACCAACGGAGTGAGCTTGCCAGTCTCCGGAGCCAATTGCTGGCCGACAGCTTCTGTGGGGGCAGGGAGGATGCTTTCTTTCGACATGAGGTCGGAACACCGGATGCGGCGATAACCTTTATTGTCCTCTGTCCGGTCGTCGCGCCGTCCGTCATCGATATCTCCGGCGACCGGATTGCGAGGATTTTCGCGGCGAACAGGGCCGGCCATATCGCCGGCACGTGCCTTTTCAACCTGCTGACGTTCTGCTGGCCGGTCCTGTTGCTCCCGCACCGGATGGGCCGGGCGGGACACGACTTCTTGGCGCTCACCCCGGGCGGAAGCAAGTTCAATCTCGCTTTTGACCCCAAGCTGCTCCGCGATGCCCCGCCGCTCGGCAAAGTCGCTGATGTAATCCAGCGTGGTTTCCTTGGCGCCGGAACGCGACAGGCGGGTTGCCAGCTTCTGGTAGGCGAGTTCATCGCCGTTGACGACACGCCATGCATTGCGCTCGGCCTGCGTGCCGTCCGGAAGGGTGATGGGCGTCGCGCCTTCATGCTGCAGTTCGATCCTGTCTCCGATCTCTGGCGATGCATCTCGCATGGCCCGCTTGAGATCGACGCCCCACACCGTGCGGCGCTCACCCTTGTCATTCTCCAGTGTCACAAAATAGCTCTCGCGTGATTTTGGATTATGCTCGTAGGGCGCAACGCCCTGATCAACCAGCTGGCCCGCCTTGGTGAACTCCTTAATGTCAGCGTAAAGCTGCACGCTGTCGCGATGCCGGGTCATGGCGACATAGGTCAGATGCCGATCCATCGTCCCGGACGCCAGCACAAAGGCGCGATCGACCGTCGCTCCCTGGTTTTTATGGATCGTCGTCGCATAACCATGGTCGATCGCCTGATAGCTGTCCGTCAGAATGCTCACACTGTCGCCACTTCGGCCATCGAGCCGGGCGATGATCTTATTCGGCTCGACATGCTCGACCGTGCCAAGCATGCCGTTTTTCACAGCGAGGTCGCGGTTGTTTTCGAGGAAGATGATCCGGTCACCGGCGGCAAAGGCGCGCTTGCCGTTATTGGTCTGGAACGTGAGTTCTCCACCGTCCTCACTTTTCCCACGGTCCTCACCATCCCCACGGTTCGCGCCAGCGCTCCGCCCGTGGCTGCGCTCCAGCCTTTGTCTGTTCTGAAGTTCGGAACGGATGGCGGCATTGAGGGCGCGCACATCGGCACGGCGATGCGCCATGGCAAACTCCAGATCGATCATCTCTCGCGTCGAATAGCGCGCGCTGGAAACGTCGCCTGTCTCAGGATCGATGCGCTCAGCCTGGAGTTTCACGAGCGCTGGCGACGCCAAAACAGCGGCAAAGGCGTTCCGGAACGTGTGGGCGTCATCGTTGATATAGCGATGCAGGGTTTTGGCAATATCGTGCCGATCAAACACGCTCTTCTCGTTGCTGATCAGTGTCAAAACCTGTTCCGGTTTTTGCCGGATCAGTTCGGCATTTTGCCGTGCCGCCTCGTCATCCAGCCTCCCGCGCTCGACGGCCATTCCCTGCTGCTGCATCTGCGAGGCATGCACGCCCATATGCCCGGTTGGCGACAGTTCAAGACCGCGCTCCACATGCGATCGATGATCGATGCGAACATCAAGACCTTCGTGCTGAAGCTGACGGTTGGCGATGCCTTCCCATGCCTGCCGGATATCGCGAAGCTGCATGTCGGTTGTCGCCATGCCATTTGCCAGCAGCCTTGCGTTCTTGTGCTCGAGATACGTTTTCTCGCCAAGACGGGTTCTGCCTACCTGTCGCGTCGTCATCAGCACATGCGCATGGTAGTTCCTGGTATCACCATGCTCACTGGGCGAATGGATGGCAAAATCCACGGCCGCGCCATAGCGGTTTGCAAGATCCTGGGCAAAGGCGCGTGCAGCCTTCAGCCGCCCCTCTGGCGACAGCTCATGCGGAAGCGCGATTTCGAATTCGCGGGCGACGCGGGCATCTTTTCGCTTTTCTGCGAACTCGGCAGCATTCCACAAAGCCGAACGATCCAAGGCCCACTCGGCAGAAAGACCTTCAGGCAGCACAATCTCTTTATGCTCCACGCCCTCTTTCCGAGTAAAATCATGCACGAGCCCATCGCGCTGATTGGTGAGGAGAACCGCGCACCGGTAGGCGGCAGAAGCCACAGCACTGCGGCCGGATGAGCGCGAGACAGGTTTGGTGCTGAGATGATAAATCGCCAACCGAAATCTCCGATCCGCAAACGGGGAAATTCAGCGCTCAACTGCATGGCAAGTCGTAAGTGCGCCCTTGTCTGTTTACCGGTGGCGAGGTTAGCAACATCGAACAGGCATTTCGACTACTAAAAGTAGTAGTCGCCAAGCGGCAATTGCTCGTGTTTGAATAGGGACACAATCGCGTCAATGCGGGTAGGGCGATAGGTGCAGGCCAATCGCACGCCGGAGGAGGGATAGGCGCCAAAGGGAGCCGAACGGGTGGAAGGAGATATTGCAGGCGCGGCTCGACAAAAAGAAGCAGGCGCAGGCAATCGATTGGCGGCTGCCAAAAATCGGAGTTTCAAAGAAGTTTACAATGGACCATACAGGATACCGTCAGAAACGGAGCAGACATGAAGACCAGCCTTGAACATTTGCCGGAACGAAAGCAACGCGAGCTCGCGCGCGTCGTCGGGATTATCCAGGAAGAGTTTGCTGATCTGGTCGAGCGCTCCAAGTCTGACGCCAAGAAGGATGGACGGATTTTCAAAATCATTCTGTTCGGTTCTTACGCGCGTGGCACCTGGGTGGATGAACCGCATACGTCGAAAGGCTATCGCTCGGATTTCGATATCCTCGTCATCGTCAGCAACAAGGAACTTGCCGATCCCAAATACTGGGACAAGACAACAGACCGGCTGATGTGGGACAAGGAGATCGAGACGCCCGTGAGCCTCATTGTCCATGGTGCTCGCGAAATCAGCAATTTCCTGCAGGAAGGGCAATATTTCTTCAGCGACATCCGACGGGATGGCATTGCGCTTTACGAACTTGATGACAGAGAACTCGCCGAGCCCAAAACCCTTACGGGGCAACAGGCTTATGACCTGGCAAAAAGACATTATGCCAGCCGCCTCGGTATCGTTGACAGTTTCATAGATCACACGCTTTTTGCCCTGCAGAAGCACAATGCAAAGAGCGCAGCTTTCATGCTGCATCAATCCATAGAGCAGGCCTATTCCACTCTGCTTTTGACCCTCACCAACTACAGCCCTGCGAGCCATAATCTGAAGTTTTTGCGAGGCCTGGCTGAAGGGCAGGATATCCGTCTCGCCGAGGCCTGGCCGCGGGACCACCATCGGTTTCAGTCGTGGTTCAACACGCTGAACGAAGCCTATGTGAAGGCCCGCTACTCCGACCATTACGAAATCACCGAGGAGGCTCTGACCTGGCTGACTGCAAGAACGTCAGTCCTCTACGAGCTCGTCAACACGGTCTGCCGTGAGCACATTGAAAAGCTTAAACAGGCCGCGGGACAAGCCGCAAATTCCAGCGACTGAGCTTCACCGGTGGCAGACCAATCCTGATCTCAGGTAGCAGCCACCGCAGCGTTATGAACCCTATGGTCAAACCTCCTCTTACAATCGCTATGTCGATCTCCCCGTAGAAACTGGTCTGCATTCCAGGAGCGAAGCCGTGGTCAACAGCGGCAGTTCCGGTGCGACCGCAATCGAAAGGAACAATCGTGGCAAGGAAAACCATAAAACAGTGCCTGGCTGAACTGGATGCGCAACGGTCTGCCCTCAAGGCCCGTCTCTCGAAAACCGAGCGCAACAACGATATGCGCCGCAAGGTCCTGATCGGCTCGCTCGTTATGCATCACCTGGAGACCTCGGATGATCAAGAGTTCAGCAGGCAACTCGGTGACTGGCTGCGTCGCGAGCTGCATCAGCTGCGGGCCGCATATGGTCACCGCGCCGGAACCTTCCTGTCGAACGCCGGCGTGCTGCAGGTTTTTGGCGTCAATGATCATCACAGCGCCCGCCTCATCTCTGATTTGCTCGGATAGGAAACGGTCGTGTTCCAGACGATGGCGAGAGCGCTCGATTCCGATAAGACCGGGATTTCCTATAGCCAACAGCATACCGGCCGGCCGCTACTCACCCCTGATGAGGTTCGCAATCTGCCGGGGCACGGACAATTGCTGTTCCTGGCCGGGCAACGACCAAGTTTCGCTGAGAAGCTTGTCTATTTTGTTGATCCGGAGTTCAGGGAGATGTTTGACGCAGTCTAACGGATGCACGACGAAAAGGCAGTCCAGCATTTGAGACCTTGTGTACGCGGCCCTTGGGCTCTCTTCGGCGCAACGGGAAGCGGATAGATGAGCCTTCGTCCAAATTGCAGTCCTGTGGCGACGGTGGTATCGCGGCGGGGGGATCGTTTTCGACCGCGAGGTCTAGCAACGCGGTAATGACCTTGACAGGGCACCACAGGAGTCTAGAGGGGTTTCATGATCATCTTGGGAGTATGAAAATGAAGACGCTGGCAGCCGTTTCGGCTTTCGTGGGGAAGACTTTTGCCATCTGGGTAATCCTATTTGCCGTACTCGGCTTTTTCTTTCCTGACACTTTCAAGCAAATCGCGCCCTGGATCGTCACGCTTCTGTCTATCATCATGTTCGGAATGGGGCTCACACTTTCGGTCGATGATTTCAGGGAGGTCGTAAAAAGGCCATTCGATGTGACGATCGGCGTACTCGGCCAGTTTCTCATCATGCCGCTTCTGGCCGTCCTGCTGACGCTTATCATTCCCATGCCGCCGGAAGTCGCGGCTGGCGTCATTCTGGTCGGCTGCTGCCCGGGCGGCACGTCTTCCAACGTCATGACTTACCTCTCCAAGGGCGATGTCGCGCTGTCCGTTGCCTGCACTTCGGTCACCACGCTCGCGGCGCCGCTGGTGACACCATTCCTCGTCTGGCTGTTCGCAAGCCAGTTCCTGCCCGTCGACGGTTGGGCCATGTTCCTCAGCATCGTCAAGGTCGTTCTGGTTCCGCTGGCGCTGGGTGCCGCCCTGCAAAAGCTGCTGCCCGGCCTTGTCAAAACCGCCGTACCGGCGTTGCCACTCGTCAGCGTCATTGGCATCGTCCTCATCGTCGCGGCGGTGGTGGGAGGATCGAAGGCGTCCATCGCGCAGTCCGGCCTGATGATTTTTGCCGTCGTCTTGCTGCACAACGGCCTTGGCTATCTCCTCGGCTACCTCGCGGCAAAGGCAACGGGCCTGTCGCTTGCCAAGCGCAAGGCCATTGCGATTGAGGTGGGCATGCAGAATTCCGGGCTTGGTGCGGCACTTGCCACGGCCTATTTCTCGCCTCTCGCTGCCGTTCCGAGTGCCATTTTCAGCGTCTGGCACAATATATCCGGCGCAATCCTGGCGAACTGGTTTTCGGGCCGGGTGGACGCAGGCTCCACCAACAAAGCCGTCTAAAGCTTCGCATTTGTCAGCCGCCCGTCGTTCAGGCGGCCTGACCCAGCCTTAGAACGGCATAGTCTGACGTGCCACGGCAGGTGGATTAAGCCGGGCAAAGCCCTCCTGGCGTTGATACGGGAAATGCGGATAAGGCGCTGTCGTCTCGCTGGCTTCATCCAGCGTCGCTACCTGCGCCGATGTCAGCTCCCATCCCGCGGCGTCGAGGTTCTGGCGAAGCTGTTCCTCATTGCGCGCGCCGACAATGACCGTGGAAACAGTCGGGCGTCTGAGCAGCCAGTTGAGGGCGACCTGTGGCACCGTCCTGCCGGTTTCTTCCGCGACAGCGTCGAGCGCATCGATCACGCGGTAGAGACGTTCAACATCCACCGGCGGGCCAAAGCTGGCTGTCTCATGCAGGCGGCTGCCTTCGGGCAGCGGCGCGGCGCGACGGATTTTTCCCGTCAACCGCCCCCAGCCAAGCGGGCTCCAGACCATTGCGCCAAGACCCTGATCCGCGCCGAGCGGCATCAGATCCCACTCGTAATCCCGGCCGATCAGGGAATAATAGATCTGATTAACCACATAACGCGGCCAGCCATATCGATCCGCGATGGCAAGCGATTTCATGATCTGCCAACCTGAAAAATTCGACACGCCGGTATAGCGGACCTTGCCGGACCGGACGAGCGTATCGAGCGTCGACAGCACTTCCTCGATCGGCGTAAAGGCGTCGAAGGCGTGGAGTTGAAGGATATCGATATAGTCGGTCTGGAGACGGCGCAAGGCATCATCCACCGCGCGCAGCAGCCTGAAGCGGGAGGAGCCGGCCTCGTTTGGCCCACCATCCATCGGCAGGCTGGTCTTGGTTGAAATCAGCGCGCCATCGCGCCTACCTTTGAGAGCCTCGCCGAGTACCTCTTCCGATGCCCCATTGGAATAGACATCAGCCGTATCGAACAGGTTGACGCCCGCCTCGAGGCAGATATCGACAAGGCGACGGGCCTCCGTGGCATCAGAGGTGCCCCAGTTGCTGAAGAGCGGGCCGGAGCCGCCAAAGGTTCCGGTGCCGAAACTCAGGACAGGCACTTTCAGTCCGGATTTGCCGAGATAGCGATATTCCATTGGGGTATTGCTTTCTTGCTTCGGGATGGTGGCGAGCGAGGCATGTTGCCGCGTTGAGCTTATCCATTCCGTGGTGGGTTGCGACGCCCCCGAAGATAGACGCTTACTCTTCAATGAAATAGAATGCCGAAAATACTATCACTTGTGAGGTGAAGTCATCATGGCGCGACTGGAGATTAACCGGGCAGGGGAGATGGAAATCTTCGTACGGGTTGTTGAACTCGGCGGCTTTTCCCGCGCGGCTGCGGCTGCGAACATGACGCCTTCGGCGGTGAGCAAGCTCATCGCTCGGTTGGAAAGTCGGCTGGGCGCGCGTCTGCTCATCCGGTCCACCCGGCAGCTTCAGATAACGCCGGAGGGCTGCGCTTTCTATGAAAGGGCCACTCGCATCCTCGCCGATCTCGAGGAGGCCGAACGCGCCGCCAGCTTGGGCGAGCAGCCTGTCGGCCGCGTTCGGATCAACACCAGCGCATCCTATGCAACGCATGTTCTCGCGCCTATCCTGCCACGCTTTCTCGCGCTTTATCCCAATATCACGCTCGATATCGTCCAGACGGATCTCGTGGTCGATCTTCTTGCGGAGCGTATGGATGTCGCGGTCAGGGCGGGGCCGCTGAAAAGCTCCAGCCTCGTTGCCCGCAAACTCGGCGAGACAAGGATGATCATCGCCGCCGCCCCTGACTATCTGGAGCGCTGCGGTGTGCCGCAAACAATCACCGATCTGGAAGATCACAATCGTCTAGGGTTTGGTTATGCCCGGTCAGTCGACGGATGGCCGTTGCGGGACGACGGCAAGACCGTCGTGATCCCGGCAACGGGACGCGTGCAGGTAAGCGATGGCGAGGGTCTTCGCCGTCTTGCTCTTGCCGGTGTCGGGCTAGTGCGTCTTGCCTCTTTCACCGTGATAGACGATATCGCCGCCGGCCAGCTGGTCCCGGTGCTCGATCATCTCGATACGGGCGAAACGGAGATGTTTCATGCCGTCTATGTCGGCCAACGCGCGCCGCTTCCCTCACGCATCCGGGCGCTGCTCGATTTTCTGGGTGAATACGGGCGGGTGAAATAAAACGACGCAAACAGATAACGGTTGGATACGGCGCCCGTTGGCTTCTCATGGCTGCGGATCGGGCGCGTGTGATTGTATCCGTTAGGCTGGCGGCTTAATCTTTCGGACCTGACAATGTGAAAGCACCAACTGACTCCAGAATAATGCCGGTCTCGCCAGAAAGTGCACTCGTCAACGCACCGCAGAGGCTGCCCGTCGTCACCACTTGGCCTGCTCTCAGCATATGTCCTGTGTTGAGTGCGGCGTTGGCGAAGGCGAGAAGCGGCGCCAACGGATCAATATTCGGGTGGTTTACCTTGGCATTGAAGATCTGCACTGGACCTTCGGTGACGATGAGCAGCGGCAGGTCATCGCTATTAGCCGCAAAAACATCCACGATGCGCTTGTCCACTTCCGGCCCGAGGGCGAAACCGTGGTTGGCGAGGCGATCTGCCAGAAAGAGCGGAAACGGAACCTGATTTTTCTCTACCAGCCTGTATCGGAGAAGCTCGACACCAAGATGCACCTTGTCGATATACTGCATCATATCCGCCTTGGTGAGCTGCCTTTCAGCGGCGGCGGGAATATCGGCAGCGAGCGTAAAGCATATCTCGACTTCAATTCCGTCCGTTCCATCTAACGGGAAGGAAGCGAGATTGGCATCGTTCACCCGGCAGCAATCGAACATGGGAGCCGCGACCGCCTCGCCATCCGGGCGGATCGCCAGCTTCCAGCCGCCGATAGGTTTTCCCAAATATCCTGCAAAGTCTCGCTGAACCGCCATCGCCTCTGCAAGCGTGCCCGGAACGAGGCCCTCCGCCTCCAGCTCAGCTAAAGCAATTCTATCACCCTCCCGGCTTGCCTTTGCGAAACGCTCCGCCAGTTTTTCGATCGCCGTCATTCCGCTCATGTCTCCTGATAATCTCGCGCGCCGAACGCTGTCACGATTTGGCGCTGTCTGCCAAGGCCATCAATGCCGAGTTCGACCACGTCGCCGGCTTTAAGGAAGACGGGCGGTTTCATTCCGAGGCCCACACCGGGCGGCGTGCCGGTGGTGATCACATCGCCTGGCATCAGACGCATGAAGCGGCTGATATAGGAAACCAGCGTTGCGATCGGGAAAATCATCTTGGACGTCGAGCCTGTCTGCATGCGCTGGCCGTTAACGTCCAGCCATAGGTCGAGATTTTGCACGTCGCCGATTTCATCCGGCGTCACCAGCCATGGTCCGAGAGGACCGAATGTCGGTCCGCTTTTGCCTTTCGTCCATTGGCCGCCGCGTTCGATCTGGAAGGCGCGTTCGGAGACATCATGGCAGACGCAGAAACCCGCAATTACGGAGAGTGCATCCTCTTCCCGCACATGATAGGCCGGCTCACCGATAACGAAGGCGATCTCGACTTCCCAATCGGTTTTTTCCGAATCCTTCAGAAGACAGATCGGATCATTCGGGCCGGAAATGCATGACGTGTGTTTGTTGAAAAGCACAGGCTCTTCAGGGGTCGGCGTATTCGTTTCCAGCGCATGGTCGATGTAATTGAGGCCAACCGCCACAAAATTGCCGACAGAACCGACGCAGGGACCGATCCGCACATCAGATGGTACGGCCGGGAGCGAAGAAAGATCGATTTTTGTCAGTTTTGCAAGGGAATTGCGCGAGAGGGTTGTCCCGGCTATGTCGGTGACGATCGAAGAAAGATCGCGGATAATGCCCTCGGCGTCGAGCGCTGCCGGCTTTTCTAGGCCGATGGGACCGTAACGAAGAAGTTTCATTCTGTTTTCCTATGCGGCTGATTGCTGAAGAGCATTTTCGCCAAGCGCAAATTCAAGGCGATAAAGTCCGACCTCCACGGGTCCGACAAGGTCGGCGCTTGAGAGTTTTCGTGCCAGGTCGTCTGCGGCATCGGACACGGAGGAGGCCGAGCCGCCTTCGGTCATGATGATCCAGTTGGGCACGCCAACTTGACGGCCCTTGCGTTCGGCGGTTTCGAGGCTGCTTGCGCCACTGTCTGCAATGCACAGATGGGCGCCGCTGATGCCGTTCAGCTTGCCTGTTTTGCAGAGAGCGTCAGTCAGCATGGATCGGATTGTCGCCCTGTCGTTGTCGGCGACGTCAAAACGAAAAGTGGCGATGAAGCCGCCGTCGCCGCACCCATGGGAATAGTCGGTGTTGCAGACACCGCGTGTCGTGTTGCGAAAGTCTGCGGTGGAACGCTTTGTCCAGGGGGTGGGATTGTTCAGCCGATCAAGATAGGGCTGGCCGACCAGCACCTGCGCATCCGCCGCCTCATAGAGCGTGAAATACTCAGGTACTCCCTGCTCGGCGATATAACGGCGTCCGCGCAGGAAACCTGGTATCGATACCCGTTCGGGAATGTGTTCGCGATTGTGCCATTCGATGAAATTATCGCGGCCTTCCGGCAAGATATCGTTCCAGATGGCGACGACGGCCTTTCCCAAGAGAGACATTGGTTACCTCAATATGTTGCGCGACCGCCGGACAGGTCGAAAACCGCGCCGGTCGAGAAGCTGCATTCGGAAGAAGAGAGCCAGGCCACCATATTGGCGACTTCGGCGGGGTCGAGAAAACGCCGCATGGGAATGCGGGAGAGAATATCGTCCAGTCGTTCCCTCGGGGCATCAACACTCATTGCCGTCATGGAGGCTGCAGGCGTAATGGCGTTAACGAGAATACCCGCTGTCGCCAGTTCCTTGCCGAGGCTTTTGGTCATCGCCACCAGCCCCGCCTTGGCGGCGCTGTAGGCGGCTGCCTGATGCATGCCTTCCTTGGCCTGGATGGAGGCGACGTTGACGATGCGGCCGAAATGGCTTTCTTTCGCCGTTTCGATCATCAGCGGCACCAACGCGCGGCAGACAAGAAACGACCCGAACAGATTGACGTCGATGATCCTGCGAAACTCCTCGACCGGAATTTCCCACAAGGGCGCGACATTGCCGACAATGCCGGCATTGTTGACGAGAATGTCAAGCTTGCCGAACCGTTGTTGCAGATCATTGGTGGCGGTTTCGATGCTTTGTGCATCTGTGATATCGACGCCGGCATGCGGCAGGTTGGCAACGTAACCGCTTTTCACAGCTGTCGGCAGATCCCAGTGAACCACTGTGACGCCGCAGTCCTGTAACCTCCGGCTGATCGCGGCACCGAAGCCGCCGGCAGCACCTGTAACGACCGCCACCCGGCCTTCAAGATCATAGTGTTTGGACATGTTTGAAACCATTGTTCCGCATCAAGCCCGGCAGATCTGCCGGGCTCTCGGCGTCTGCAGTTATTTTGCTATCAGGCTGTTGGTGAAGAAGGCATCTGCCGACATATCGGTCTTGATGTCCTGATATTCCTTCATCAGATCGAGTGTCTGCTGCCAGTCTGCGGCGGCCATTTCGCCGAGCGGCGCAGATGGGGCAGAGGGCGACGGCAGAAGTTTGAGCGAGACTTCCAGCTGCTCTTTCAGAAGCTTGTGATCGCCGGTCGGCTTTTCGTTGACGGCTGCAGCAACTGCCGCGTCAGGATCTGCTTTCGCTGCCTCTATGGATTTCAGCGACGCCGCCACGAAGCGCTTGACCAGGTCCTGATTGCTGTCGATCAACTTGGTGTTGGTAACAATCGTCAGGCCCTGCGTGTTCACGCCCAGCTCCGCAAAAGAAAATACCTTCTGCTCCAGACCCTTTGAATTGAGAACCACGACCTGGTTTTCAAGCCCGCCGAGAATGCCCGCGGCGCGGTCCTGCATGATGGCGATGATCTTGCCGGGTCCATCCACATTCAGAATATTGACCTTCGACGCATCAACGCCGTTCTTTTTCCAGATAGCGGGCAGGAGGGCGAGTGAAGCTTCGCCGGCGCTGGCCGCGACCGTCTTGCCCTCCACATCCTTGATGGATTTTACGCCGGAATCCGCGCGAAACGTCATGGCGTAGGGTGAGGTGTTAAGCAGACCGAGCACGGATTTGACCGGTGCGCCTTTCGAAGCGCCGGCAATGACGCTGCCGCCATCGGCGATGCCGAACATATCGCCACCAGTTGCGACCGACTGGACCGTGCGCGCCGAGCCCTGGCCTTCGCCGATCTGAAGATCGATGCCCGCCTCCTTGTAGAAACCCTTTTCTGCACCGTAATAAAAGATGGTGTGGACACCGCTCAAAAGGAAATTGAGGCGGAGTGTGACCTTGTCTTCAGCCGCAGCTGACTGAATTCCTGCCAGACCAACGGCAAGCGCAATCGCGCCGCCCGCAAGCGTTTTTTTCATAATATTGAACATTTTATCCTCCCGTTTTTAATTGAAGTCCGAATTCAGGTCGCGCTTTTCCCGACAGTGAAGTCGTCACGGCGCTGCGAAACGTGCCAGGGGATCGCGAAGCGTTCGATCATTTCCACGATGCCGTAGAGAAGAAGGCCGAGAAGGCTGAGCACGATGATGACGGCGAAGGTCATGCTGGTATTCATGTTGCCGTTATAGTTCAGCAGCAGGTATCCAAGCCCGTTGTCGGAGGCAACGAATTCCGCCACCACGGCCGCCGTCGCAGACAGTGCCGCGGCCACCTTGAAGCCGGCAAAAAGCGAGGGCAGGGCGCCTGGCAGTTCCACCTTCCAGAAAATCTTCAGTCGTCCGGCGCGATAGCTCTTGGCGAGATCGTAGACGTCAGGTTCGATGGACTTAAACGCGACGATGGAATTGACCACAATCGGAAAAAAGGAAAGCAGGAAGACCAGCAGGATTTTCGACGGCAGGCCGAAGCCGACCCAGATGATGAAAAGCGGTGCGATGGCGATCTTGGGGATGATCTGCAGGATCACCAGCAGCGGATAAAAGATCGCCTCGAATGCACGTGAATAAACGACCAGCAGGGCAAGCAACGTTCCCATAACGACGGCCACGAGGAAGCCGAGCACCATGGGCTGCAGCGTGTAGAGCGATGCGGTGAAGACAATAGGCACATTGTTATAGAGGTCCGCAAAGACCTTGCTGGGCGCCGGCAGGATATATTCCGGAACATTCAAGAGACGCACCGCGATTTCCCAGACAATGCCTGCGCCCACGAGGCTGCCTACGGTGTGGGCCTGTCCTTTGACGGCACCAATGACTTTCGAAAACATGCTTCCTCCCGAATTGCCCGCTCGTTGTCGGACAATTTTATATTATTGGAACAATGTTCCATATGGACTGATGTTTCGTCAAGTGCTATTTCGGAGGTAGTGAAAGAATGAAACGCAGCGGGAGGAACGTATGTTGCAGAAGAAAAACGAAAGGACCGGTTATGAACCCGGCGTCTTGCTAAAGGGCGTCAGCAAATATTTCGGGCATGCAGACGCGCCTGTCGTGGCATTGGAAAAACTCGACCTGACGATTGGTGACGGGGAGTTTGTCGCGATTGTCGGCCCATCCGGCTGCGGCAAATCGACGATGATGCGGCTGATCTCCCGGCTTTCGCACGCCAGCACGGGGGAGATCTCCGTTTTCGGCGACGTTTCCAAGGAACCGCCGCCCGGTATGAGCATCGTTTTTCAGAATCACGTACTTCTCGCTTGGCGAACGATAATCGACAATGTGCTGTTCCCAGCCGAAATGACCGGGCGGAACCGCGAAGAATTGCGGCCGCATGCACTTGCGCTTCTCGAATCCGTCGGTTTGAAGGATTTCGCCGATAGGTATCCGCATGAACTTTCCGGCGGAATGAAGCAGCGCGCATCGATCGCCCGCGCTTTGCTCCTGCAACCGCGTCTGTTGTTGATGGATGAGCCCTTCGGGGCATTGGATGCGCTGACACGCGAACAGATGCGTATCGATTTGGAAGCGCTCTGGCTTAAGAATCGAATGACGGTCGTCTTCATCACACACTCCATCGATGAAGCGGTTCTTCTTGCGGATCGCGTCATCGTCATGACCCCGAGACCTGGGAGAATAGAGAGGATATTGGATATCGACATGCCTCGGCCGCGTGGGCTGGCGGCGCGGCGGGAGCCGGAATTCATCGAGAAATCCGAGGAGATTACCGATATTTTCCTTTCGCGCGGCATTTTGCAACGCCATGCCTGAAACGAACGGACCTTTCACGTATCCAAAGAGGAAGACGCGAAAGGCATGCATCTTCCTGATGAAGCGTTGTCTTTTGATTGAAAATCGCGACGCATATGCGACCGGAGAATGAAATGGACAGGACGATCAATGTACCAAGCGGCGGCGTCGAGCGAACGATCGCCATGCTGGAGCTCCTCGCCTTGGCCGAGGAACCGCTCAAACTATCCGATGTCGCTCATCAACTCGATATTCCGAAGAGCGCATGTCATCGCATCCTCACGTCCCTGATCGAGAATGGCTGGGCTTGGCAGAGCCCCGAGAGCGATTGCTACGCGCTGACCATGCGTATGGCGCTGGTGGGCCAGAAACAACTGGCGCGGCTGCAGGTCTCGGATTTACGTCAGCCGATCCTGAATGCGCTCGCCGAACGGACCCGCGAACTCGTTCGTTTGACGGCTGTGCAGAATAATACGCTTGTCTGGGTCGGCTCCGCTCGCGGTCGCCGCTCAGGGCTGGTGTTTGAACCCGATATGAGCGCAGGCATCGTACCCTATGCGACGGCGAACGGTAAAATATGGCTGGCGAGCCTGGAGCGGGAGAGGGCGCTGAGGATCGCCCTTGAAGCCGGGCTCGGCCAACCCGGCCAGCAGGCTGCCAACGCCATCAATACCATCGAAGCGCTGAACCAGGAACTCGATGCCGTTGCAGGTCTTGGTTACGGCCGAGCAGTTGGCGAAGCCGAAGAGGGAGTGGGGGCAATTGCTGTCGCCATTCGCCAGGGGAAAGAAGTCGTGGGAACCATGAGCGTGGCGGCGCCGCTGACTCGTCTTACGGATGAGCGTGTGGCGGAGATATTGCCGCTTCTGGCAAGGGCTGCGAGTGACATGGAAATCGCCTGGTAGCTAATTCGGCTCTTTGGACCCAAGCTTAAGATAGCCGAAAAGCAAATTCGGGCGGCAGAGCCGCCCGATTTTATTTTGGTCTCAAGCAACGTCGGCGTCGAACTGGATGCTGTGGAGCCGCTTGTAAAGACCATCGTTCGCCAACAATTCACGCCGGCTGCCCTGTTCGGCCACTTCACCATTATCCATGACGACAATCTTGTCGGCCCGGTTGATGGTGGAAAGCCGGTGGGCGATGACGATGGATGTCTTGTTGAGCGTTAGCCGCTCTAGGGCATCACGCACGAGAGCCTCGGACTCGGAGTCCAGTGCACTTGTCGCTTCATCGAGAATCAGGATATCCGCGTCTCGGAGCATCGCGCGAGCAATCGCCACACGCTGTCGCTGGCCGCCAGACAGGCCGGAGCCGTTTTCGCCCAGCCTGGTGTTGTATCCGTTCTGCATCTTCATGATGAAATCATGCGCATTCGCAGCCTTTGCTGCCGCTATGATCTCTTCCTCTGTCGCATTGTCGCGGCCGACGGAAATGTTGTGCTTGATCGTTCCGGAGAACAGGAATGTTTCCTGACCGACATAAGAAACGTGTTCGCGCAGGCTGGCAAAGGAAACATCGCGCAGATCCATGCCGTTGATTTCAACGGAGCCGTTCTGCGGATCGTAAAGACGCATCATGAGGTTGATGATCGTCGACTTGCCGCTGCCAGAGGGGCCGACCAGCGCCGTCATCTTGCCGCCTTCGAATAGGACGCTGACGTCGTTAAGAACAGGCTGGCCCGGCACATACTCGAAGCTGACGTTCTTAAGCTCGACATTGCCGCTTGCTTTGGGAAGCGGGACTGCGTCCTTCTTTTCGGTCAGCGTTAGAGGCGCGTCCAGCACCTGAAACATCATGCGCACGCCTATCATCCCGCCCTCGATCTGCACGCGCATCCGAGCAAGCCGTTTGGCAGGCTCGTAAGCAAGGAGAAGAGCCGTGATAAAGGCCATCAGATCGCCGGGGGAACCGCCTTTTTCGAGCACAGTGTAGCCGGAGACAGCAATTACCACTGCAATGGCGAGGCCAGACAGGGTTTCCATGATCGGGCTGGTCGCGGCCTCCAGTCTGGCTATGCCATTGGCTCGATGTTCGACATCGGAAACCGCTTTGTTCATGCGTTGCGCCATCAGCTTCTCTAAGGAAAAAGCCTTGATGACTCTCACGCCGATGCTGGTTTCCTGGACGACATTGACGATTTCGCCCAATGAAGCAAGTTCCGCCTCCATGATCTTTCGGACGCGCCGCAGCACGAGACGAACGCTGAAGATTGCCAAAGGACCGATAATCATGGAAATCGCGCTCAGAAGGAAATTCTGGGCGAACATCACGATGATCAAGCCGAGGAGGGAGAAGAGGTCGCGAACGAACGACGTGACGATTGTGTCGATGACGCTGCGGGCAGCTTGGGCGTTGTAGGTCACGCGGACCAGAAGTTCCGAAGATGGCAAATTTTGGAAAAAAGATACGCCTTGCTTGAGGAGCCTATCGTAGATTTTGCGCTGCTGCTCGGCGACGATGCTATTTCCCGCCTTGCTGAGGTAGTAGCTCTGAACAAAGGTAGCAAGACCCTTGACTATGAAGATGGCTGCAACTGCAAATGCAATCTCGAGGACGACATCGAAACCTTGTTTCAGGTAGACGCTGTTGACAATATCACGCATTATCCACGCGCTAAGAGATGTCATGCCAGCGACAACGAGCATCGCCGCGATCGCCGCAGAATACCAGCCGACGTGTTTTTTGAAGTTTTCCTTAAATAGCCGCGTTAACAGCTTTTTGTCGTCTGGCGACAAAAATGATCCGATCACTGCAATATCCTTGCGAATTCAAGATAAATATCGTTCCGAAGCAAGACCTGCTCACCACCCCATGGCAAAGGTAATTGTAGTGTCACCTAGTCAGCATGTCACTCGTATTCACCTTGTTGCATCATCCATCCGCGCTGCACGGAGATTTACGGAACTCGGATCAAGATAGTTCGGCAACGACATGCATACAGGGGGACCAAAGTCCCTTCCAAGCTACGCGCGGCCCCCATTGGTGCGTAGGAAATAGTCTTCCTCATTCTGTCTGTCAATATCAGCGCTTTGGCCCCGTGCGCGATCATCCTTCCGTGTTTGGTTAGGTTACGGTCAGGCCTCGGTGATCAGAGCCTAAAGATAGCGGTTGCAGCGAGAGCGATGGCCAAGGAGAAGGCCATTGGCACCTGTCGTTGCGCGTAGCTAAACGCCGCCAGTCTTTGAGACGCCCGAACATGATCTTCATCGGGTTGCGCTGTGTGTAGCAGCGCTTGTCGTATTTGACCGTCTTGTTCAGGGACTTCCTACCCGGAATGCAGGGCGCGATCCGTTCGCCTGTAAAGCGTCACGAACCCAGTTGGCATCGTATCCACGGTCGGCCAGTAGCCATTTGGCTTTGGGAAGTTCGTCAAGCAAGGCGGCAGCACCGGTATAATCGCTGACCTGGCCTGCCGTTATGAAACAACTGATCCGGCGACCGATCGCATCCGTTACGGCATGAAGCTTGGTGTTCATGCCGCCTTTGGTGCGTCCAATCAGGCGGCCCGCGCCCCTTTTTTACACTCAGGCTGGAAACCGTACGGTGAGTCTTGAGATAGGTCGCGTCGATCATAATAGTCTTTCGCTCCGGTGCTTCAGGCACAGCCAAGCCTTCCATCATCTTGAGAAAGATGCCCTTATCACCCCAGCGTTTCCACCGGGTATAAAGCGTCTTGGAGGGGCCGTATTCCTTCGGCGCATCGCGCCACCTGAGACCGTTGCAGTTCACGAATATGATCCCGCTCAGGAGACGCCGATCTGAATCGCCCCGCGTTTTGTAGACACCCTCAGGTTAGGTTTTCTGCTGCTTTTCGAACTCGACGGGCGACAGCATGTCGTTTCTGACATGTTTGCGCTTCGGGTTGTAGAACATCTCGATGTAGTCGAACACGTCTTGCCTGGCTTCGTCTCTTGAACGATAGACCTTTCGGCGTATCCGCTCCCGCTTCAACAGATTGAAGAAACTCTCAGCCACGGCATTGTCGTGGCAGTTGCCCCGTCGGCTCATCGAATGAACCAGATTGTGATGCTTCAGGAACGATGCCCAGTCCATACTGGTGAATTGCGATCCCTGATCCGAATGCACCAGAACCTTTTCCTTTGACTTTCGCCTCCAGACAGCCATCAGCAACGCCTGCAGCACAACATCCGTTGTCTGACGGCTCTGCATCGACCAGCCAATGACGCGGCGGGAATAGAGATCGATCACCACCGCGAGATAGGCGAAACCCTCGCAGGTTCGGATGTAGGTGATGTCGGTGACCCAAGCCTTGTCTGGAGCCGCCACGTCGAACTGCCTGTCGAGCGTGTTATCGATGAGAATGGAAGGCCTGCCGCCGTAAACTCCGGGACGGCGCTTGTAGCCGATCTGAGCCTTTATCCCGGCAATTCGCGTCAGACGCGCAACCCGGTTAGGGCAGCATGTCTCGCCCTGATCGAGCAGATCGTCATGAAGCTTGCGATACCCGTAGACCTTGCCGCTCTCTTCCCAAGCCGTCTGGAGCAGATCGATTTGTCGCTTGTCCTCGCAGGCACGCTTGCTCAACGGCATCCGAAGCCAGGCATAAAACCCGCTGGGATGGATGCGCAACAGGCGGCACATCATTCGCACCCAAAAAGCGCTGTTGATGCTGGGCAACGAACGCGTACTTCACTTTGCATCCCTGGCGAAATACGCGGTCGCTTTTTTTAATACGTCGCGCTCCTCGGTGACCCGCGCCAGTTCCTTTTTGAGTTGCCTGATCTCTTCGGATTGGTCGCTGGCCTGATTGCCAGACGAAGAGGAAAACTTCTTCTTCCATTCGTAGAGCGAGTGCTGGCTGACACCCAACCGCTGCGAAACTTCCGCAAGCGGATAGACCCGTGCCGTGATCTGACGCACCGCGTCGCGCTTAAACTCTTCGCTGAAATTCGATTTACTCATGATGCTCTTCTTGCCTCAAAATTAGGAAAGAAGGCGTCTACAAATCTTGGGGCTATTCAAAACGCATACATATCGAGCGGCTGTTGAGTTAAGTAATAAAGCGAAAAAAGGCAGATATACACAGTGTCGCAAGTGCTATTAGCACCAGACGTTGATCGATGATTTTCATTATAAAACTTCTGCCTCTGCTTCAAACTCGCTGAGCTATCCCGTTTGGGCCGAAAATTGTCAAGCTGGTTGCATACCGGTCGGTTATGGGTTGGCGATGTCATATCCACGCCCGCAGCGTTACTTGGAAAGGGCCTGCTGGCGCATTTCCAATTCTGCAAATGAGCGGATAGCAATCGGATGGTTATTTTCGTATAGGCTGTAGCGACGCGACGCGAGAGAGCAAGGGCATTATGAGTTTAAACCTTTCACCAGAAAGACAGAGTTCGACAGCTGACGAGGCCCGGTCCGCTTTACCCATCGTCGTTGATTTGGATGGAACGCTTCTTTTATCGGATACGCTTTATGAGGCTGCGGCACTCTCATTGTTCCGAAAGCCTTTCGCACTGCTGTCGGCGCTGCCAACCCTTTCACGTGGCCGCCATGTCCTTAAAGCCTCCATTGCTAAACACTTGGATCTCACTTCGCTTGTTTTGCCCTTCAGGGAAGATCTGGTGAATTGGCTGCGCCAGAAAGCAGGTGAGGGGCACGCTCTGCATTTGTGTTCTGCTGCGGACCAGTCGATCGTTGATGTTGTTGCCGCAAAGGTTGGAATATTTGAATCCGCAGTTGGATCCAGCCAGAGCAACCTGAAAGGCCCTGCTAAAGCGAGCTATCTGGCCTCCCGTTTTCCAGAAGGGTTCATCTATGTCGGCGATAGCAATGCGGATTTGTCGGTTTGGGATGCGGCGGATGCGATAGTGTTGGCTGGGGCGAGTAGCGTCGTTGCTGCAAAGGCCAGGAAGCTGAACAAGCCCGTGATTGCCGAGTTTTCCACCGCGCCCCTCGGTGTAAAAGAGTTTTTGAAGGCCATTCGTGTCCATCACTGGACAAAAAACGTTTTGATCTTTGTTCCGCTAATTCTCGCTCACCAATGGTCAAACGCATCTTTGATTGTCGAAACGCTTCTCGCATTTGTCTGTCTGCTGGCGGTGACCTCTGGTACGTATCTCTTGAACGATATTGCCGATCTGCATGCAGATCGACAGCATTGGTCGAAACGCAGCCGAGCTATGGCCAGCGGCCGCTTGTCGCTCAGATCTGGCTTCGCGCTTGCAGTAGCACTTATTTTCGCGGGCTTTCTTGCAGCAGGTCTGCTTTCGTTGCAATTCGCTTCAGTGCTTTTGGGTTACTTTGTTGTCACAGGCGCCTATTCACTTGGGCTTAAGCGTATTCCTCTGCTCGATACGCTGATAATCGGCCTCCTCTTTACATCACGTGTGGTGATGGGCGCTGTTCTGTTAGAGCATTCGCGTCCGGCTTGGCTTCTGACATTTGCTGTTTTCTTTTTCTTTTCCCTCGCCGTTGCGAAACGCCATACCGAGATTATTCGTGCGTCCACCAGCGGCGCCGCGAGCCTTAAGAGCAGAGGTTATGAGGTAGGGGATGCGCCGCTCACACTTTCACTCGGCGTGAGTGCGGCGATGGCGTCGCTTGTCGTTCTGGTTATTTTTATGCTGATGGAAATGCTGGCGGGCAATGACTATGCGCGTCCAGAATTTCTATCCGCCATTCCTGTCCTGTTGTCGATATGGCTAGGCCGTATTTGGATATTGGCTCACAGGGGGAGGATGAACGACGATCCCGTCAGTTTCGCCATCAGGGACAATGTAAGTATCGGTCTCGGCGCGGCCATTGCGATTGTTTTTCTGGTGGCGTTATGAGCCGTTTTGCGTCCGCTTTTGGAGTTAGTTCGTGGGGCGGCGTGCTCAGGGCCCGGCATATGCTGTCGCGGCCGACCTGGCGAGACGAATTGCCGTCATTGATGAATGAGGCTCTTAAGCTGGATATTCCCTTGTTAGCGTGTGGTCTGCGTCGTTCCTATGGCGATAGCGGACTAAACCCGAACGGAGGGTTGATCGACATGACTTCCCTTGACAGGGTGGTTCACTTCGATCCCGAAACAAGGCTCCTGCGTGCAGAGGCAGGTTTGTCCATCGACACCATCCTCAGGATCATTGTTCATCGGGGGTATTTTATACCTGTCACCCCCGGCACCCGTTTTGTAACGATAGCCGGCGCTATCGCAAACGACGTGCATGGTAAAAACCATCACAGAACCGGCACAATAGGCCGTTGGGTAAGGCGCCTCGGCTTGTTGCGATCCGATGGAGAAGAAATCGAGTTGGCTCCGGACGACTCGACCGGGCTGTTCGCCGCTACCGTCGGCGGATTGGGGCTGACAGGGCTGATAACATGGGTCGAGTTGGAAGTGATACCCATCCAGAGCGCTATCATCGACGTTGAAAACATTCCATTTGGCAATACAAAGGAGTTTTTTCACCTTGCCGAGGAAAGCGAGGCAGATTTCGAATATAGCGTCTCCTGGATTGACTGCCTTTCTGGCGGAGACAGGCTGGGGCGAGGAATATTTACGCGTGGAAATCACGCAAAACTTGGTTCCCGTCTGCTGGACAGCGGCAATACAGCCTTCACCATGCCCGTTAGTTTGCCGGCTGTGGCGATGAATAGCTATTCTATTCGTGCCTTCAATGCCGCTTACTTCTATCGGGGCAGCAATAAAAGCGGGAAAAGCAGGGCTGGTATTTATCCTTTCTTTTATCCGCTGGACTCGATCGGCCGCTGGAACCGCATGTACGGTAGGAGGGGCATGTATCAATACCAGTCCGTCGTCCCCCCATCTGTGCAGGAAGACGCGACGAATGAGATGTTGAAAACGATTGCCGCGAGTGGACAGGGCTCGTTTCTTGCTGTCCTTAAGACATTCGGTTCAATCCAGTCGCCCGGACTTCTTTCGTTCCCGCGCGAGGGGACAACTCTGGCGTTGGATTTTCCGAATCGGGGAGAGACGACGCTGAAGTTGATGGATCGGCTGGATGCTATTGTAATGGAAGCTGAAGGACGGCTTTATCCTGCCAAGGACGGAAGAATGCCGGCCAGGGTATTCCAGGCAGGCTATCCGAACTGGCGTCTCTTCTCAAAACATATCGATCCGGTTTTTCGTTCAGGTTTTTGGACGCGCGTGAGTCAGGATTAAAGGAAAGAAATTGCGAATTATTTTCTTGGGAGCCACTTCCTCGATCGCTATGGCGACAGCGCGTATTTATGCCGCCGAAGGCGCATCCATTGTGCTTGTCGGTCGCGATAGGGGCCGTCTGGAACAAACGTCGGCCGACTTGAGTAGCCGAGGTGCAGGGCGGATCGAGATTGCTACCTGTGATCTCGCAACACCGCATGACGCTGCTGGTCAACTGCGGGCTTTCGCTGACCAGATCGGCGGAGTCGATCACATTGTCCTGGCCTATGGCATTCTGGGTGATCAATATGACGCTGAGCGCGACGCAGGAATTGCGGAAGAGATATTAAGGGTAAATTTCAATTCCGCTGCCGCCTGGTGCCTGGCGTCTGCAGATTTGCTCGAGCGTCAGGCGAGGGGCACGTTGGTAGTTATTGGATCGGTTGCGGGAGATCGCGGGCGGCGCGCCAACTATGTTTATGGCGCAGCAAAGTCTGGACTGGCCGTGCTTGTGCAAGGGATTGCACACCGTTTCGCCAACAAAGGGCCGCGTGCTGTCTTGGTGAAACCTGGTCCGACGATAACGCCAATGACAGAGGGCATGAACAGGAACGGCCTTCTTTGGGCGCGACCGGAGCAGATTGCGGCGGTGGTTCATGCCAGCGCGCTTCGCGGGGGGGCAATCGCTTATGCGCCCGGATTTTGGCGCTACATCATGCTGATTATCCGCAATATCCCCAGCCGCATCTTCAATCGGATGGAGATCTAATGAGAAAGATTCTTGTAACGGGCGCTGCGGGTCTGGTCGGCCAAAATATAATTGCGCGCCTTAAGGGTGTCGAAGGGCTTAAGATCGTCGGCATTGACAAACATCCCAGCAACACAGCTTTGCTGCGCCAGTTGAACCCTGAAATTGAAGTCATACAAGCTGATCTGGCCGAGCCTGGGGAATGGCAAGAGGCGTTCCGGGGTGTCGACGTCGTTCTGCTCAATCAAGCGCAGATCGGTGGTTTGGACGAACGCGAGTTCATAGAGAACAACGTTACCGCGACGGAAAACATCGTAGCGGCGATGCGGAAGCACAAAACGCCTTATTTCGTGCATATCTCATCTTCGGTTGTGAACTCAAAAGCCGATGATTTCTACACGCGATCAAAGACGGCGCAGGAACAGTTCATCGATACAGTGACGGACATTCCGCACGTGATTTTGCGGCCTACACTGATGTTCGGCTGGTTTGACCGTAAGCACCTAGGTTGGCTTCGCCGCTTCATGGATCGCGTGCCGGTCTTCCCGATTCCTGGTGACGGCAAGTTCATCAGGCAGCCTTTATATGTCGGGGATTTTGCGGCGATCATCATCTCTTCCATGGAGAAAATGCCCACAGGTACCTACGATATTTCTGGGCTGGAGCAGGTGTATTATGGCGATCTGATTAATCTGATCCATACGACGGTGAAGCCGAAGGCCCGGATCATTCATATCCCTTACACGTTGTTTTGGTGGCTTCTTTTCGTGTACGGAAAGTTGAGTTCCAAGCCACCTTTCACAACGAGCCAACTTGAGGCACTCGCGATACCCGAAACATTTCCAGTCATTGATTGGCCGACGGTCTTTGGGGTGGAGGCCACTCCATTGCGTAACGCAATCACCGAGACCTATCTGCACCCGACATACAGCAAGATTGTGTTGGATTTTTAGGAGACAGTACCAATGAGCCGCATTGTGGTGATCGGGGCGGGGGCCATGGGGCTTGCCGCAGCACATCGCGCCGTAAATTTGGGGCACGAGGTCGATTTGATCGAGAGCGACGCGGTAACCGGTGGAATGGCCGCCCATTTTGATTTTGGCGGATTGTCGATCGAACGTTTTTATCATTTTGTCTGTAAATCCGACGAGCCGACCTTTGCGCTGATGCGGGAACTCGGCATCGCCAACCGGATGAAGTGGCGTGGAACGTCAATGGGTTACTTCATGAAAGGGAAAATTCATCCCTGGGGCGATCCTATCTCCCTGTTACGGTTCCCGCATCTCAGCTTGATCGCAAAATTCCGGACGGGGCTTCAAATGTTCCTGACGACGAAAGCGCGCGACTTCTCCAAGATTGAACACACGACTGCGCGGCAGTGGCTTGAACAGGGTTCCGGCAAAGAAGTGTATGCCACACTTTGGAAGCGTTTGATGGAATTGAAGTTCTACGAGCTTGCCGACGATATTTCCGCCTCCTGGATCGCAACGCGCGTGCGTCGTATAGGCAACTCCCGGCGCTCGATATTTCAGGAAGAACTTGGATATATTGACGGTGGAAGCCAAGTCTTGGTCGATGCGCTTGTCGAAGCCTATACGGAAAAAGGGGGACGCCTGCATCTCGGCGCTGCCGCCGAACGAATAGAATGCGCGGATGGCAAGGTGGCAGGCGTACGGACGAAGGAGCGGTTCTTTCCCGCCGATGCTGTCATTTCCACCCTGCCGACGCCATTGGTCTCCCGCTTAGTGCCTGATCTCCCCGAAGCGTCGAAAAAGAAATACGATGATATTCGCAATATCGGCGTGGTTTGCCTTCTCTTCAAACTGAAGAAGTCCATCAGCCGCCATTTCTGGATCAATATCGTTGATGATACCATCGAGATACCCGGGCTGATTGAGTTTTCCAATCTTCGCCCTGTGCGCGACACTGTCGTTTATGTGCCGTATTACATGCCGAAGACGAATCGCAAATGGAGTTGGAGCGACCAGCAGTTTATTGATGAGGCTTTGGCATACATTAAAAAAGTAAATCCCGATGTAAGTGACAACGATCTTATCGAAGCCAAAGTTGGCCGGCTCGCCTATGCGCAGCCAGTTTGCGAGCCAAATTTCTACGATAAATTGCCGCCTGTTCAGACTCCCATTTCGGGGCTTCAGATTGCCGACACTTCCTATTATTATCCCGAGGATCGGGGCATTGCGGAAAGCGTGAGGCTTGGCAGAGCAATGGCTGAAGCCGTGCCGAAATGAGATCGATTTCCGGAATGATCTCATCACCTTTCGTTCGCTTCGTATTGTCAGGCGGTATAGCCGCTGGCGTTAATGTTCTTTCGCGCGCAGCGCTATCCACAATCACCAGCTATTCTGCTGCAATCGTGATAGCCTACCTCATCGGCATGACAACGGCCTATGGCCTCATGAAATTATTCGTTTTCGAGGAGTCAGGTCGTCGACCTGAGGCGGAGTATCTGCGCTTTGGTTTAGTGAATATCGTTGCGTTGGCCCAAGTCTGGCTCGTGAGCGTTGGATTGGCCAAATGGCTGTTCCCACTCGCTGGGTTCAGTTTTCATCCAGAGGCGGTGGCGCATGTGATTGGTGTGCTAAGCCCGGTCGCGACGAGTTACGTTCTGCATAAGTACTTTACGTTTTCCACCAAGTGAGTCAAAAGTGACGTAGGATGTCGAGCGCACCTCGTATTGCCCGACGAGAAGGCTACTAATTTTGACCTGATGAACTCTCACGGGCCCCATTTTCGAGCGTCTGCCGTCCGAAAAATAAGCTCGCGGTCGGAGGTATCGATAATGAAGGTCAGACGACTTCTCCAATGCAGCAAGTGAACTCGAGACCGTCGGGGCATCAGCGTAGGTTGTGGAGTGCCCCGTTTCGCCTGACATCTCGGCCAGATTGGTTTAGCCTGATGAACTGCCGAGGGGGAGTGAACTGCCCCCATTTCGACCGTACAGCGGCATAAGCAAAAAGGCTCAAGCACAGGCTTGGGTATAGGCTTATGTCTAACGATTATCGACACGTTGAACTGCTGACGGGTGATGTTCGCCGCAGGCGGTGGACAACCGCGCAAAAGCTGACAATTATTGAGCAGAGTTTCGAACCCAGCGAGACGGTATCTTCGACCGCTCGCCGTCATGGCGTCGCGCCCAATTTGCTTTATCGGTGGCGCAGGCTCTTGAGCGAGGGAGGTGCTGCAGCCGTGGATTCTGACGAGCCGGTTGTCGGCAATTCGGAAGTGAAGAAGCTGGAGGGTAAGCGGCAAGGGTACTCCATCTGGCGGGTCTGATGCTGAGTAAGGTATTTCGGGCATACGAGTTCTTTGAATGTGATGATCTATGTCTAGACCTGCGGCTAGCCTTGGATTGATGCGAATGATCGAGGCGGTGCCCGATCGCCTCGACGGGTCGCCGCGACAGTTGCGGCGGTTCTGGTCCGACGAATTCAAGGTCACAGCGGTTGAGCAGGCCTGTCAGCCCGATGTGAACATGTCGGCAGTGGCGCGGCAGATCGGTATCTTGCCGTCTCAACTCTACCGCTGGCGTAGAGAACTGTTGGGCAGTGATGAGTCTGGACTAGCAGCACCAGTTGATCCGCAGAGCGTCGCACCTGACCCCGACCCCGTCGTCGAAATCGACATTGACGGTATCGTCGTGCGGGTCGGCGGGCATGTTGAAGAAGCGCATCTGCAGCGTGTCATCCGAGCGGTTCGCTCAGCATGATCCCCGCAGGTGTAAAGGTCTTCCCGGCCAGCCATCCCATCGACTTCCGCAAAGGGCCGGACAGCCTGCTGTCGCTGGTGCGGGACGCTGGCAGTGATCCGTTCAACGGCTCGCTTTATGTCTTCCGAGCCAAACGGGCCGACCGGATCAAGATCGTCTGGTGGGATGGATCCGGGATTTGCCTTTACGCCAAGCGGCTGGAGAAGGCGCAGTTTTGCTGGCCGCGGATAGGCCACAACCGAGTCCAGCTCAACCATGCCCAGCTCATGGCGCTCGTTGACGGCATGGACTGAAAACGGGTGCGTTCGGTGGCGGTGAAGCCGCCGGAGATTGTTGGGTAAATGCCTGCGGCAAAGTGAATCAACCGCCTGAAAGGACAGGAAAACCGTAGCAAAATATGCTCTAATAGACGTTATGACTGCGGGTTTCGGTAATTCGCGGACAGGGATTCCATTAAATCCCGGACAGCGATGGAGTGCACCCCCAGGGTGAGACAAGGAAAATCGCGGACAGTTTCCCCTCTTCTATGCCGCATTTCCAATGTTGGCGCGACAAGAATGCTTCAGTTCGTATTCCTCGGGAGTAAGATAGTCGAGCGCCGAATGTAGGCGCTGGGTGTTGTAAACAGTGTCGATGAAGACGCCGATCCGCTTGCGTGCATCATCTACGTCCCTATAGGCGAGACCTTGCACCTCCTCTTGCTTAAGGGTCTTCATGAAGCTCTCCGCTTTTGCGTTATCATAGGGGTTTCCGACGCGGCTCATGCTCGGCTGGATGCCGTGACGATGCAAAAGCTCCGAGTAAGCCCCACAAGCGTATTGGACTCCCCGGTCGGAATGGTGAACCAAGCTGCCCAACTCGGGTTGACGATCAGTAATTGCCATCTCGAGCGCCTCGATGGCGAGGCTTGCCCTCAGATGCGTGTCCAGTGACCACCCGACCACTTTCCGGCTGAATGCGTCTAGCACAACAGCAAGGAAAGCAAATTCCTCAGCCAGATGCAGGAAAGTGATGTCGGCAACCCAGAGCTGGTCGACGCCATTCAGGATCATTCCCTTGGCAAGGTTCGGCACAACCCTCCACCCATGTTTCGAATGGGTGGTTCTCGGAACGAATGGACGAGAGCGCAAACACAGCAGATTATCCTCGCGCATGATCCGCAAAACGCATTTGTGATTGACTTGCCATCCCTCCCGCCGCAGCAACGCAGCGATCCGCCGATATCCATAATGAGCATTGCCCAGAACCAGCTTTTGAATGAGATCGCGCAATCCGGTCTCGGCCCTACGAGGGGCGGAATCGAGCCAATGGCGATAATAACTCGCGCGGCTGACGCCGGCGAGCCAGCACATTCTATCGATGTTAAGTTTGCCCTGCGGCAGATCAGCCATCATTTTTTCGATGACTTGGAAGACGCCGTTCCGCCAGGAGCGCTGCTCCGACGACGAGCTTCCTCGAAGTGCCGCAAGGCTTCGCGAAAAAAATCGATGTCCAATTGCTGCTGGCCGATTTTCTGCTCCAATTCCCTAACCCTGCGTCTAGCCTTGGTCAGCGATTGTTCTTGAGGGGAAGGCGCGATCATAGCGGTCTGCAATGGCGAAGCACCGTCAACAATTGACACCACGCTCGGGGGTCGACCTCGCCGTCGTGAACTCAGATCGCCGTAGAGCCTGAGATGATCTCGCCACTCGTAGAGCCGTTGGCGGCTAACGCTGGCCTCGTTCGCCAGCTTGCTGACATTCTCGCCGGCTTCCATGCGCTTAAGAAGCGCGAGCTTTTGGTCTTCATCAATGTTGTTTTGTCGTAGGGCCATGCACGGTTTCCTCTCGGTGTGGGGAAACTGTCCGCGATTTTCCTTGTCTCACCCTGGGGGTGCACTCCAGCGATTTCACTAAATCCGGGACAGCATTTCCGCTAATTCCCGGACAGCGAGTCCGGTAAATCCCGGACAGTCTTTCGGCAAAAAGATCGACTTTCGCACGCGCCGTTTTGCCATTCTGGACCTCGATTTGAACGAGGGGCTGATGAATGGCGAGACGGAAGCAGGTGAGACTTACTGACGTGAAGGACATTCGATCGATATTGCGACTGACGCACGAACAGGGGCTTTCGGTTCGTGCGATATCGGAACGGCTGAAGATCAGCAAAACGACCATTTCGACCTACCTGCCGCGGGCGCGTGAGGCCGGGCTGACGGGCTGGCCGTTACCGCCTGGGCTGGACGATGATGGCATTCTGCAGCGCCGCCTGTTCCATCGTCGCGGCCGTCCGCCCCAGGACATGCACGAACCCGACTGGGGCAAGATCGCCAGTGAATTGAAGCGGAAGGGCGTGACACTGACGCTGTTGTGGCAGGAATATCGCGAACGGCACCCAACGGTTACGGATACACGTGGTTCTGCGAGCGGTTTGCCGCTTTCGAGCAGCGCGCCAGCGCCACCTTCCGCAATCGCCACACTGCCGGCGCGGCGATGCAGACCGACTACGCCGGCCAAACCGTCCCGGTGATCGATCCGGTGACGGGCGAAATCCGGCTGGCGCAGATTTTCGTCGCGGTTCTGCCAGCCTCCTTGTACACCTTCGCCTATGCAAGCTTCACTCAACGGTTGCCGGACTGGATCGAGGGTCAGCAGCTGGCGCTGGGTTTCTTCGGTGGCGTGACGAAAGCCATCGTCTGCGACAACCTCAAGGCCGGCGTTGCCAAGCCCTTGTGGTTCGAGCCGACCATCAACGCCACTTTTGCGGCATTCGCCGAGCATTACGACACGACGATCCTGCCGACCCGTCCGAAACGGCCGAAGGACAAGGCCAAGGTCGAAGGCAGCGTTCTCATCGTCGAGCGCTGGATCCTGGCGCGGCTGAGAAACGACCGTTTCTTCAGCCTTGTCGATCTCAACGTGCGGATCAGCCAGCTTCTCGACGGTCTCAATAGCCGGCCGATGCGCCGGGTTGGCAAATCCCGCCGGCAGCTCTTCGAGGAGATCGAGCAAGACGCGCTTGCGCCCTTGCCGGCAACGCCATTCGAATATTCCGAATGAAAGTCGGCAAAGGTTCAGCGATGCGGGCGAGAACGTCGGCCAGCCATACCTGCGGATCGATGTCGTTGAGCTTTGTTGTCATAATCAGTGCGGCCATGAAGGCCGCACGATCTGCACCGCGGTCTGATCCGGCGAAGAACCAGATGATATGACCGTCCTTGGCGGGGGCAGCGATCCCTCGCAAGATGTTTTAGCGCCAGAGGGGCGCTAAAACGG